>NZ_JBBGYT010000438.1:1086377-1930662 GCF_037479575.1 Erwinia sp. MYb416 | reverse complement strand
AGTTTGAGCACGCCGGATCGGCAAAAGACGCATCCCTGCGGGCCTCGGCACGCGACGTCCGTCCTGGCGGTTCATCCTGGTTCACATCGCTTCCTCAGCGCGGCTTAATTGCCGCCTCAACATCAAAACAAAAATCTAAGAAATTAAAACACCAACAAAAGCCAAGAATGGTTCGTTGGCGTTTGGTTTATTTTTAGTCCGTCTTTGATTGTTCTTTTGACCTGGCCGTTGACCTTTTGAGCGGCAATTAAGCCTCGCCGAAGGAGAGCGGATTTCCAGGACGAGCCGACAGGACGTCGGCGAGAGGGTGAGCCGGGACAGGGATGTCCCGTCACGCCCGGTCCGGCGGGAAAACCGATCGACTGAGGGAACCCGCTTTAGCGGGCGATGCGCCTGCCGCAAGCCCGGGGACAAGGGGCGGCGGCGACTGGCCGTCCCTTGTCGCTCAGCCCGCGCAGCGGGAAAGCGAAACGCCCTTGACCTTGACCTGGCCGTAGACCTTGACCTTAAGACGTTGAACCGGCCTTTCGGGTCGACCGAAATAGAAGGTTACGCTAATGGCCCACCCTGAATCGTCTCACACATCCCACTGATAATGCGTTCCCCGGATTCCTGCCTCAGCCCGGCGTACCACTCGGCGGTTAACGCCGGGTCCTTCGCATGAGTCACATCGCAGCGCTTACGTGCTTTCAGCACCAGATCCTTCACCCGATCGGCTCGCTTATGCTGATAACGCAGCAGGGCATCCTCAATCCCCAGCGAGTTACTGTGCAGCGTCATCGCCAGAACCACCGCATCTTCCATCGCCGCACAGCCGCCCTGGCCGATATCCGGCGTGGTACTGTGTGCCGCATCCCCCAGCAGCGCCACACGGCCTTTAACCAACTGCGCGAAAGGCTCAATGTCGTGGATCTCCACGCGATTGGTCGTTTCCGGATTCAGCTGCGCAATAAGCTGCTGCACCGGCGCTGCCCAGCCAGCGAAGTAACGGGATAAATCATCACGCAGGCTGATGCGATCCTCCGCCAACCCCTTCGGCAACGGCACGTCGAAGAAGAAGTAAAAGCGGTTACCCGCAATCGGCATCAGCGAAACACGTTTACCTTCACCCACAAAGGTCGTCCACTGGTTGGCCGGGGCGAGTGACTCATCAATCTCGACCAGCCCGTTCCAGTTCACATACCCCGCATATCGGCGCTCGGTGGCGTAACCCAGCACGGACTCGCGCACTACCGAGTGGGTGCCGTCACAGGCAATCAGCAGGTCTCCCTGCGCTTCACTGCCATCTTCAAAGAAAGCCGTGACACCGTCACTTTGTTGTTCAACGCGACTCACGCGTTTACCGAACTGCACTTTATCAAAGCCCCAGGTATTCAGTAGCATCGCCTGGAGTTCGGAACGCGCCACCGGGTAAGGGCGCTCGCCAGAATCCTGTACCAGCGCATCAAGGCTGAACTGCGTCAGGGTTTCCGCGCTCTGATAATCTTTATACGCCATATAATGCATCGGGCCGCCAATGGCGCGCAGGGCATCTTTCATCCCAAGATAGTTAAGGCATTTCACACCGTTGGGCCAGATGGAAATAGCCGCGCCGACCGGCTTAATCTCTTTCACCGCTTCATACACTTCGCTGTCGATCCCGCAGCGCTTCAGCGCAATCGCTGTACACATCCCACCAATACCGGCACCTATGATAATTGCTTTCATCCGTTCCTCCTCTCGATCTATATGTAAAGGAAGCAATTTCCATACCAGCCTCTCATGGCACACAGCATGCCGCCCTGCGGGCCACCGATGAAAGAATGAAACAAAGGTTGCAGCGATTGGCGGCGCGATAATGATGCAGTGCACGCTTATGGTGCTGTGATAGTGAAACTTTCGTTCGGGTGTGAATAGTTTCGCTGGCAATTTCTGTTATTTTTGCCAAAGTAACCTTCTGCCCCTTAAAAGAGATGCGGTTATGACCATCATTGCCTGCCTGCATGCAGCCAGAAGCAATATCGAGGTGTTTGAGCAGGCGTTAACCACGCTGGATTACGACGAGGTTGAACTGCTGCATCGTGTAGAGAGTGAGTTGTTTGCACAGACGCAGGGCGAACAGGGCGTGACTCCCGAAATTGTGGCCGCTACGCGCCGTGCGATTGAAGAGTTGTGCCAGCAGGCCGATGCGGTCATTGTCACCTGTACCACATTGGGTGTGGCGGTGTGGGAAGCCGAGTTCAGTAAACCCGTACTGCGGGTGGATGCCACGCTGGCCAAAATCGCCTCTCGTTATCACGGCACGATCCTGGTGCTGTGTACCGCTCAGTCGACGCTGGAGTCGACCACGCAGCTGTTCAGCGCGTTTATCCCCGGCGATCGTCTGTATGTCGAGCTGGTGCCCCGTGCCTGGGCCTGGTTTAACCAGGGCGACATCGACGGTTATCATCAGCAAATTGCCGATTATATTCAGCAACGACCGGAATGCGCACTGGGCTGTATTGTACTGGCGCAGGCGTCGATGAGCGGAGCAGAGAAACGCGTGAACAGCACGCTGGCGGTACTGAGTGGCCCGCAGGTCAGTTTGCAGGCCGCTCTCGATCTCCTACACTAACAGGCGCTGACCGATGGCCTGGCGCTGGTGCCAGGCATATATCGCCACCAGCAGCGTCAGCAGCGCTAGCGTGGAGAGCATGGATCCAGCGCCCAACCGGTCCAGCAGCAGCCCGCTGAACAGCGGCACCGTCAGGCGCGACAGCGTAAACAGACTGGCCTGCAAACCGTAATCCACCGCCCGATTTTCCGCACGGCTGAATGCCATCATCAGCATAAACATCAGTGCTGACAGTCCGCCAATCGCCGCCGCCATCAGCGTTGAAATTGCCAGCAGATAACGGGCAGGCAGTTGCCCAATCACACCCAGCGCCATCACGGCCAGCGAGAGGCTGGCAAAGGCCAGCCAGCCCGGCAGTGCCGCCGCCGCATTGCGGCGCGTCAGCCCGCGGGCGCTGAGTAAACTCACCACCGCTCCCAGTGCACTGCCACCAACACCGACCCAAAGGATCACCTGTTGCAGCGGTAGCCCGGCATCCAGCAGCAGGGGTTTCAGCCACAGCCAGCCGCAGCCGAGGAAGGGAAAGGCCAGCAGGCAGATCGGCAACCAGCTTTTACCGCCAGGCTGGTGCAGGAAACCCCGTACCGCCACGGCAGGATGGTCACCCCGGGCCGGTTCCGGCAGCAGACGTAATAGCAGTGCGCTGCTCAACGCCGCCGCACTCATCAGCCAGCAGGGAAGCGCCCAGCCATAGTGCTGCCATAGCAGCAGCATAACGCCGCTGCCCCCCACCGCACCGGCAAACAGCGCCGCCGCACGTACGCTGCCCGCCCGGGGTTGCTCGCCGTCATGAAACAGCGCGATGGCCAGCGCATTCACCGGCACATCGCACCAGGCCAACAGCAGGCTGCCCGCGAGCAGCAGCATAAACAGCACGGTTTTATCCTGCTGCAACGATATCTGGCTCAGCAGCGCAAACAGTGCCGCCAGCAACAGCCAAAGGAGGCTGCCCCAGTCTTTATAGCGCTGGCGAAACAGACGGCTGCGCTGCACCGGAAAGGCCAGCCACA
The DNA here is from genome assembly GCF_037479575.1 of Erwinia sp. MYb416. NCBI lineage: Bacteria > Pseudomonadati > Pseudomonadota > Gammaproteobacteria > Enterobacterales > Erwiniaceae > Erwinia > Erwinia sp. MYb416. The sequence continues at coordinate 1,927,059 of NZ_JBBGYT010000438.1, read as the reverse complement.
GCTTGATCACGGCGGGCAGGGCGGCCAGCTGAAACAGCCCCAGTTCACTGCCGCTCCAGCCCTGCTGGTGCAGGATCAGCGGCAGCCCGAGCATCAGCCAGGTGACGGGCAGCGTCAGGCTGAAATTAAACCAGAAAAACAGCAGCTGTAATCCAGCGCGCCTCATGGTGTGGCGTCCTGAAACGCCACATGCACCATCAGCGGTGCCATCGGGAACGGATACGACTGGCAGCGGATACCGCTGAATCCGGCACCAGCCAGCATCTGCGTCATCTCGCCGTGATGGAACACATGTTTCCCGCGCAGTATCAGCGGCAGGAAGAAGGGCAGCACTTCGCGCGCCTGGTCGGGCTGTGGGCCAATTTCGGCATGGGCGGCGATCAACACGCCACCGGGGCGCAGCCGTGCCCGCAGCTGGCGTAATGTTTCCAGTGGATCAGCGACAAAATGCAGGAACGACGAGCACCAGATAATGTCGAAACGCTCCTCTGCTGTCAGCTCACTGCGCGCGCTAAAGCGGCCATCCAGCCCGGCGGCGCTGAGATTCTTTTGGGCAACGGCGGCGGTTAATGGCAGGTCCTGTACCACGCCGTGCAACTGAGGATAGCGCTGCCCCAGCGCGGCGCTCACCAGACCGGGGCCACCCCCCATATCCAGCAGGGTTGCCGGGCGGGTAAAGTGCGGTAGCGTGGCGGCAATGGCGCAGGCCGTATCCGCTGTCAGCGCACGCTGTTCCTGAGCAATCTGCGTGCTGGCGGCTTCGGCCCAGGCCGCATCCTGCGCCAGTTGTGCGCTGAAGCCGGGCAGCGGTTGAGTGACCCGCGCCGGAAGCTGCTGGCCTAAAGCACGCAGTGAACGCAGACGATAACGCCAGGCATCACCCACATAGCGATCCCCCTGCGGGCAGAGCAACGCGTGTACCGCCTCCGTTACCCGATAACGATCGCCTTCGCGGTTCAGCCACCCGTCACTCCACAGCAGCTCCAGCAGCGGGGCCGTGGGGTCCGGGTGCCAGCTCAGCCGGGCAGCCAGCTGTGCCGCCGTTTGCGGCTGTTGCAAATGATGGAACAGGCGATGGTCGAGGGCCACCGCTAACGCATCGGCCATCACGCTACTGGCAGCCAGCCGGTCCAGGTGTTTGAGTACAGTATTCATAGTTGATAGCTCACTTTGAGGCCCATTTCACGCGCCGGGCTGTAAACACGTACGGTGCCGTTGATGTAGCCCACTGCGTCGTACTCTTTGTCCGTCAGATTATCGACGTACAGCGACACATCGAGGTCGCGCCAGGCATAGCCGATGGTCATATCCAGAACACCGTAGCCTGCCTGCTGATATTGATTAGCGGCATCGAGGAAGCTGCGGCCTACGCCGTGCCATTGCAGCTGGCTGTAAGCGCCGCTCTTGTGGTCGTAACGCAGACCAAGGCTGGCGGTGGCATCCGGGGCGAAGGGGTTATGGTTCCCGGCATAGTTATTCGCGCCGTCCTGATAACGGTCAAAGCGCGTATGGTTAAGGCCCAGCGAGCCCTGCACGCGCAGCTCTGCCAGCAAGGCGTAATCTGCCTCCAGCTCCCAGCCCGTCGAGCGGGCTTTGGCGGCATTGCCGATGTACACCACGCCCGCCTGAACGATCTGCTGCACCTGCATATCGCTGATATCCATCAGATAGATGGAGCTGCTGTAGCGCAGGCGTTTATCGTCGGACAGCCCTTTGATCCCCAGCTCCCAGGATTTCACTTTCTCCGGGTTGTAGGGGGCATACTGCGTGGCCGGGGAGAACAGGTTGAAACCTCCGGCACGGAAACCCTGGCTGTAGCTGGCGTACGTCTGGACGTCAGGCAACCACTGGTATTGCAGGGCGATTTTCGGTGACAGGCTGTGCCAGCTGGCTTCGCGTTTGTCCACTGTTGAAGGCGTGACGCTGACAGCGCTGCGTTCGGCGCGACCGCCCAGCGTCAGGCTCCACGGCCCGCTCAGCGTCTGTGTCCATTCGCCAAACAACGCCTGCGTGTTACCGCGCTGCGCAATGCGTTGCTCAGTCAGCATCAGCGGCAGTTTCTGCTGATAGCGGAAATGATGATCGTCGGCGTCAAAATAGAGCCCGGCCAGCCAGCGGTGGCGGTCGCCTTCGCCCTGCAAGCGGAACTCCTGCGAACGGGTGGTCAGATGGTAGTCGCGTTGCAGGTGCAGACGGTCGGCAGCGATAAAGTCGGTGTCCTGCTGCACCCGATCCCAGAAGTCGCTCTGCGCACTGATGGAACGAAACTGCCAGCCGTTCTCCAGCAGATGGCGATAGTCGAGGGAGATCACGCTGGCACGGGAATGGTTCCAGGAATCGGTGCCGCTGTTGACCACCCGGTCACGGCTGGCGACCGGGCCCCACTGTGAACCGCCGTCGTGATAGTTCTGATGGCTGTAACGCAGCCGGAGATCGTCGGCATCGGTGGGCGTCCAGCGCAGTTGCAGCCGCTGGTTATCACGCTCACGGTCATCGGCTTTGCCGCCGCGCAGGGCATTATCAATGTCGCCATCCTGGGATTTCCACTCCCCGGCAACGGCCATATACAGCCGATCCTCAACCAGCGGCGTGCTGAAACTCCCGCGCAGCTGCTGACGGTTACGACTGCCATAGATCGCGTCGATCCTGCCGCGTTGCAGGTTGTCCGGGGTGCGGGTCACCACATTGATCACCCCGGCCTCGGCGTTACGGCCATAGAGCGAGGATTGTGGCCCGCGCAGGATCTCCACGCGCTCCACGTCCATAAAGGCATTATCAAACCCCTGATTCGTCAGCTGCGGCACACCGTCTTCGGTCAGTAATACGGAGGAGGAGAAGCCGGTCGCACTGCCGCTCAGGCCGCGCATCACGGGCAGGTTGGTACCCGACTGTCCCCAGGGTTGAAACACCAGGCCAGGCGTGCGTGCCGCCAGCTGGCTTATCTCCTCCACCCGTTGTGCCTCCAGATCCTCGCCATACAGTACGGACAGTGAGGCAGGCACCTCGACGGCAGGCAGGGCCGTTTTGGTGGCGGTCACTACCATCTCATCGGCGGCGGTGTGAATAGTGGTATCGGTGGCGGCAGCAGCGATGCCGGGCAGGGCCAGCAATAGCCCCCAGTAACCTGTACTCATGGTGATCCTCATTGTTGTCGATAGCGCAGAAACGCCAACTATGCTATCTATAAATGAGAATGCTTATTATCCTCGTTTGTCTGCGAGGCGGTGATTTTACTCTGGGAAACGGTGAACCTGATGATCCAGCCTTTTCAGGGCACACAAAGCTATCGCGTCAGCGCCGCTGATGCGCAGGTGACGGGTGCCATCCGCGCATTACCGCCAACGGTCGGTGACTGTCGTTCGCATTTCACCACGCTTGCGGACGGCATGACGCTGGTGCGCTCGTTGTATCAACCTCAGCGGCCGCTGATTGAAGAAACCTGCAATCCTCATGCACAGCCGATGCTGGTGCTGACCTTCGGCCTGGCAGGCCATTCGGTTTATCAGGGGCGGGAAGGGCAGGAAACCCGCTTCAGCCAGCACTATCTGACCATGACCAGCTTCAACGGCAGCGTGGGCGAGCGGCACTATCGTGCATGCGAAACGGTCAGTCAGCTGCGTCTGCTGATTGGGGCCAGCGGCGTGAAACACTATTTTGGTGAAGAGGTGTGTGAACGCCTGTTCCGGCAGCCCATACTGGCCCACCACGCCTGGACGCCGTTTAACCCGGCAACGGAAACGCTACTGGCACAGCTGGAAGCCAGCCGTCAGGATCCGCTGATGCAGCAGATCCATGCGCTGAATCTGCTGGCGCTTTACCGGCATTTGCTCCTGTCTGCGGGGAACCGGCCGCTGCACCCCCAGGACGATCGGCGGCTGGAGCAGGCGCGGGAATGGATGCTGGCGCATCTGGCCGAGCCGTTCTCCCTCAGCACGCTGGCGATGGCGGTAGGGTTAAGCGATTACAAACTTAAGCAGGGTTTTCATCAGCGTTTTCATATCACCCCGGGACAGATGCTGTTACAGCTGCGCATGGAACAGGCGCACCGCCTGCTGGAGCAGGGGTATCAGGTGGCGCAGGCGGGCTGGCAGGTGGGTTATCGCCATGCGAATAACTTCAGCGTGGCGTTTCATCGCTATTTTGGCCGTCATGCCAGCGCGGTGACGGGAAAAAAACAGTAGAGTCGATACGGAAAATGCTTATGCCCCTCATTATTCTGCTGTTTCTTGCCGCTTTGAGTTATTTCAGCCACAACCTCACTGTCACCATTGCCCTGTTAGTGCTGGTCGCCATCCGCATGACGCCGCTGCAACAGACGTTCCCGTGGATTGAAAAGCAGGGGGTAACGGTCGGGATCATTATTCTGACCATCGGCGTCATGGCACCCATTGCCAGCGGAACGCTGCCTTCCACCACCCTGATGCACTCCTTCCTGAACTGGAAATCACTGCTGGCGATTGCGGTGGGCATTTTTGTTTCCTGGGTTGGCGGGCGTGGCGTGGCATTAATGAGCAGCCAGCCTACCGTGGTCGGGGGGTTGCTGATTGGGACGATTATTGGCGTTTCGTTATCCGCAGGGCTGGTCTCGCTGATGATCGGGAAATCCTGAGCAAATATGTTATCCTGCCGCCAGAATTTTATCTGACAGAGAAACAGTGTGAGCACTAAACAAGATAAGCGTAATAACCGCGCCAAACTGAAGCAGAAACAGGCCAATAAAACCCGCGCCCACGGTCGCCAGATGGATGCCATCGGCCGCCAGAACTATGAAGCGACGCCAGAGATGGTTGAACTGTTTGCCACGCTGCCGGAGCTGGATGAAAGCGGCGATATGCCGTTTGTCGTGCCGGTGTATCACCTGGTGGAAGCGGCACTGCGTCTGGTCGAAGAGAACGAGGCCTTTAAGCAGCGTTATCAGCCCCTACTTCAATTTATCCTTCTAGCCTTCATACTTTGAGCTGCAACGGCGTTGGCTGCGTCTGCGCGCCCCGGTCATAGAGTTATCTATGCTCCCGGGGACTTACAGCCTTGCCGCAACCCGAATTATTTCGGCTAACTATTCTTCATACACTTCGCCTTCACCTGGCTGATAGTTGCGCTGTACGCGTTCGTCCCAGGCTTCACCCGGGTGCAAACGACGACCATCGCAGAAATGCACACCATAAATCAGGTTCACATCCATGGCGGCAACCTCTTCCGGCGTGGTATCGCCACCGGCATACAGATGCCAGAAGTCGACTACCACACCCACGTTGTCAGCGCCCACGGCCTGAATGATTTCCAGGCCCTGTTTCAGGCTGTTGAACGGAGTAAAAGCCACCACTTCGATCTGGAATTTAATCCCGTACTGCGCGCCAATGGCCGCAATATCCCGGATATTCTCTGTCAGCTATCAGTGTAAATGATAAAAAACTATCTTCATTTAACGGGTTGATTCACGCTCTGAGGCGAAATTGTCGGTTGCAGAGGGGGGGAGACTAAGTGAAAAGGAATTTAAATTCCATTTATTGTCACGGTGAAATATAAATTCTTTGAAGTGTGTCAAAATTATCAGAGGGAAAAGTCAGTAAATGATAGATTTGATAGAAATTATCATCTACTGACAGATATCAGGGGCGACGATGAGACTGGCGCAACTGCAATTCGCCGGGATAGAGCTGATTGTGTTCTTCGTCCCAGGGAGTGGTCAGCCGTCGGATGGCATCCGGCACCAGGCGCGAAAACGGCTGGCCGCAGGTGGTCAAGGCAAAGCTGGGCGAAGCGGCCAGTTCAATGCCGTCAAAACCGACAATGCCCACGTGTCGTGCGGGCGTTACTGCGCGCATCGCTTCAATGGCACCGATTGCCAGAATGTCATTCTCACAGAACAGGGCATCAATCGGCGATCCCACTTGCAGCGCCTGCGCAAAGGTCCGGTAACCGCTGTCGCGCTGATAATGCCGCGCATCGAAGAGGGCAATACTGGCAGCATCCACACCCAGTTCGACCAGGCGGTCGCGATAACCGTCATAGCGCAACAGCTGGCTGGAGTCAGTATCCGGCCCCTTCATATAGGCAAAATGCTGGTAGCCTTCGGCATGCAACAGGTCGGCGATTTCACGCCCGGCACGATAACCATCGGTGGTCACCACCTGGATGTAAGGGTCGGCGCTGCTGCGGCCAATCTGCACCAGAGGAACCTGATAAATATCTTTCGCCAGACGGATAATCTCGTCACTCAGCAGGGTGCCCATAAACAACAGACCATCGACCTGAAGCTGATCGGCCAGCGTCAGGATCGCTTCGTCGCGCTGACTGCTGCTGATGTTCAGCAACAGTGCCACGCAGCCATGCGTCTGCAGCTGATGCGTAACTTCATCCAGCAACGGGATCAGGTTTGGGTTGTGCATCTCATCCACCACCACACCGATGATGCCGGAGCGTTTTTTCGACAAACTGCGTGCCAGCAGATTGGGCCGCCAGCCCAGCTCGCTGGCCGCTGACATCACCCGCTCCAGCGTCTTTGGCGAAATTGACGCGCCGTCGGTGAAGGCACGCGAAACGGTCCATTTTGATACCCCGGCGCGCAGGGCGACCTCTTTGGCCGTGACTTTACGTACCGGGAGTTTAGGGGCAGGTTTGCGCGTCATAGTCCGTTCAGCATCCATGAAAAGGGGCTAACAGCCTGCCGTGACGGCGGAAAGATAGCAAGATGTTCGCGAGGAGAATGTCGCGTCAGGCGGGTAGAAAACGGGGTGGTAAGCACCACCCCGGTGAGGATCATCCAGGGTAGATACCGCGATCTTTACGCGCCATCAGGATGCGTTCGCAGGCCACAATATAGGCTGCTGTGCGCAGGCTGCACGTTTTCTCGCGGGATTTATCCCAGACATGGACCATCGCTTCGGTCATGATTTTATCCATGCGCTCATTGATTTCGTCTTCGCTCCAGAAGAAGCTGGCCATGTCCTGAACCCACTCAAAGTAACTGACGGTCACACCGCCTGCGTTACAGACCACATCCGGCACCACGGTAATGCCGCGTTCCGCCAGCACATCATCGGCTTCCGGGAAGGTGGGGCCGTTAGCGCCTTCCAGCACCAGACGGCAGTGCAGTTTTTCCGCGCGCTGACGGGTGATCTGACCTTCCAGCGCTGCCGGGATCAGGATATCCATTTCAACGTCCCAGAAGGCCTCATCATCAATCACCTGCGCACCGCTGAACCCGGCAATCTTCTTGTTGGCCAACTGCCATTCGCTCAGTGCCACCAGGTCAATCCCCGCCGGGTTATACAGAGTGGCGGTATGATCCTGAATAACGATCACGCGGGCGCCTGCCTCATTAAACAGCCGCGCCGCTTCGCTACCCACGTTACCGAAGCCCTGCACGGCGACTTTCGCCCCTTCAATCTCGATACCGCTGCGGCGTGCCACTTCGCGCCCGGTAATAAACACCCCGCGTCCGGTCGCTTTTTCACGGCCCAGAGAACCGCCAAGGTGAATCGGTTTGCCCGTGACCACGCCCGTGATCGTGGTGCCCTGGTTCATGGAATAGGTATCCATCATCCATGCCATCACTTTGGCATTGGTGCCCACGTCTGGCGCAGGAATATCTTTTTGCGGGCCGATAATCAGACCAATTTCGCTGGTATAGCGGCGAGTCAGGCGTTCAAGCTCACCTTCTGACAGGCTAAACGGATCAACACGAATCCCGCCTTTCGCCCCGCCGTACGGCAGGTTAACCGCTGCACATTTGATCGTCATCCAGGCAGAGAGCGCCATCACTTCGTTCAAATCGACGTTAGGATGGTAACGCACACCGCCTTTGCCCGGGCCGCGCGACAGGTTGTGCTGCACGCGGAAGCCTTCAAAGTGGCGAATGCTGCCATCGTCCATTTGCAGAGGAATATCAACAATCAGGGAACGTTTAGGGTGACGCAGGGTATCCACCCAGCGCGACAGGTCACCGAGATAAGGTGCGACACGATCGATCTGTTGTAAGTAAGTTGACCAGGCCGTTTTGCTGCCTTCAGAAACGTAAGAGAGCTTTTCCATAACAAACCTTTTTTGTTTAGCGCCTGTCCGTTTGGCGTATGACATAGCGGGCGGGTGGCGCTTAGTTATAAATACTGTAATACCGTGGATGGCTCAGTGCATCTCACTGAGTTGCCCCTAACTTAACATCAAAAAAAGGTTTCCAAGTTTTTAAAACATTGTGAAATTCTATGTTGATGAGGCATTTTTCAGGGTGTAAATGCATAGTTAGCAGGTCATATCGCATTGGCCTGTTACGCTGCCCGTTGGCAGGCGGTAATTATGCAGATAAAATGCATATCAGAATTTTCTTTATATTTTTCAGAAATTTGAATGCGATCAAACTTTGGGTTTTAACGCGCATGCCTGCGGCAATCGCCGGTCGTATCCCCGATTATGTTGAAAGACAGGAGAAGTCACCATGTTACCGGACGTCGAACATCTCAAACGGAACTTTCCACTGCTTAACACGCTATGCGCCTTACAACCGCTCACCTGGTTCAATCCCGCCACCACATCGCTGACCGAAGGCTATCCCCATGTCGGATTGACACGTGAACAGGTTGCCGATGCCAGCGCACGATTACAGCGTTTTGCCCCCTGGCTGATGGAGGCATTTCCGGAAACGCGAGCGCGGCAGGGGATTATCGAGTCTGATATCTGTGCGCTTCCACGGCTGCAGCCGATGCTGGATGCTCGTTACGGGCAAGTGCTTGCAGGTAAACTGTGGCTGAAAAAAGACAGCCATCTGCCGGTATCGGGGTCGATCAAAGCGCGCGGCGGCATTTATGAAGTGCTGGCCCATGCCGAGCAGTTGGCGCTATCCGCCGGACTCTTGACGCTGGACGAAGATTACCGTCGTCTTGCATCGCCTGACTGTCGTGCACTTTTCCGCCAGCAGCGGATTGCCGTTGGTTCAACCGGCAATCTTGGTCTGTCGATTGGCATCATCAGTGCCAGCCTGGGGTTTGATGTCACCGTGCATATGTCGGCCGACGCGCGTGCCTGGAAGAAGCAGAAACTGCGCGATCATGGCGTGAACGTGGTGGAATACCAGCAGGACTACGGCGTGGCGGTGGCCGAAGGGCGTCGTCAGGCGGCATCCGATCCGCACTGCTTCTTTATTGATGATGAGAACTCGCACAATCTGTTTCTCGGCTATGCGGTGGCCGGAGAACGGCTGAAACAGCAGTTTGCCGCTGAGAATATAACCGTGGATGCCGACCATCCGCTGTTTGTTTATCTGCCCTGTGGCGTGGGGGGCGGCCCCGGTGGCGTGGCCTTCGGCCTGAAGCTGGCTTTTGGCGATCACGTGCATTGTGTTTTTGCCGAACCGACGCATTCTCCCTGCATGCTGCTGGGGGTCCACACCGGGCTGCACGATGCGATCTCGGTGCAGGATCTGGGCATTGATAATCGCACGGCAGCCGATGGCCTGGCCGTGGGGCGCGCTTCCGGTTTTGTCGGGCGTGCCATGGCGCGGCTGCTCAGCGCCTTTTATACGCTGAGCGACGAGGAAATGTACGCTCTGTTGGGGTTATTGCAGCAGCATGAGTCGCTGGCATTAGAACCTTCGGCACTGGCCGGAATGTGCGGGCCGTGGCGCATCAGCGCTGAACCGCAGCACCTGGCAAAGCAGGGCATCAGCGCCTCATCGCTTGCCCGTGCCACACATCTGGTGTGGGCAACGGGCGGCGGTATGGTGCCGGAAAGCGAAATGGCGCACTACCTCGCGCAGGCTCAGAGGGTGCTCACTCCCTGAGCAAAGCGTGGTGATAACGTGACAGGATAACGATAAGAATGTTTCGGCACTTTGCCTGAACCGGCATACGCGGTATTCTAACGCGAATTATACCCGGAAGCGTCCGTTGCGGGCTACACACCAGCAACAAGAAGCATGACGAGTATAGTGACTATTACTGAGGTCAATATGATTATTAAACCACGCATCCGTGGCTTCATCTGTGTTACTGCCCATCCAGAAGGCTGTAAAGCTAACGTAGAAAAACAGATCGAGTACGTCACCGCTCAGGGCGCGATTGCCTCCGGTCCGAAAAAAGTGCTGGTGATTGGTGCCTCTACCGGTTACGGCCTTGCTGCCCGTATCTCTGCGGCATTTGGTTGCGGCGCTGACACACTGGGTGTGTTCTTCGAGCGTGCAGGCGAAGAGACCAAACCGGCCACCGCTGGCTGGTACAACTCTGCTGCATTTGAAGAGTTCGCGACTGAAAAAGGCCTGTATGCAAAAAGCATCAATGGCGACGCATATTCCGATGCGGTTAAGCAGAAAACCATTGAACTGATCAAAGAAGATCTGGGTCAGATTGATCTGGTGGTTTACAGCCTGGCTGCGCCACGTCGTACCCATCCGAAAACCGGTGAAGTGTTCAACTCAACCCTGAAACCGATCGGTAAACCGCTGACCACGCGTGGCCTGAACACCGATAAAGAAACGCTGACTGACGTGTCGCTGGAGCCTGCTTCCCAGGAAGAGATCGACGGTACCGTCGCGGTAATGGGCGGCGAAGACTGGCAGATGTGGATTGATGCGCTGCTGGAAGCCGGTGTGCTGGCGGATGGCGCGAAGACCACTGCGTTCACCTACCTGGGCGAGAAAATCACCCACGACATCTACTGGAACGGTTCTATCGGCGAAGCGAAAAAGGATCTGGACAAGCGCGTTCTGACCATTCGTGACACCCTGGCCGCTCACGGTAACGGTGACGCACGTGTTTCTGTACTGAAAGCGGTTGTGACCCAGGCAAGCTCTGCGATTCCTGTGATGCCACTGTATCTGTCACTGCTGTTTAAAGTGATGAAAGAGAAGGGTACCCACGAAGGTTGCATCGAGCAGGTGTACGGTCTGTTTAAAGACAGCCTGTACAACGCCTCACCGATTCTGGATGACGCTGGCCGTCTGCGCGCTGACTACAAAGAGTTGCAGCCAGAAGTGCAGGATGAAGTCGCCCGTCTGTGGCAGACCGTGACCGACGAAACCCTGAACGAGGTTTCTGACTTCGCTGGCTACAAAACCGAGTTTATGCACCTGTTCGGCTTCGGTCTGGACGGCGTAGATTACGCTGCGGATGTTAATCCCGATGTGAAAATCAAAAATCTGGTACAGATGTAATTTCTGTTACGGATATTATTTAAGGGCGGCCACGGGTCGCGCTTTTTTTATCTTCATCACACTGTCATTTGTCCTGCGATATCAGGGTAAAGAGAATAAAAATAAGGATCGAGAGTAATCTGATGGTTGATTGAATAACAATATTAATACAATGAATCTTAATTTGAAGAAGGAAGCTCGAATAATGAAATTATCAAAATCAATGACTCTGGCAGGATCACTGTGTATGGCGATGGCATTAAGCAGTGCAGCAAATATGGCTGTAGCGGCAGAAGCTAAAGCACCCGTGGCCAATGCGGCGGCGGCAGAGAAAGTCTCCTTACTTGGCGGGCACCTGGCATTTAATCTCAAAGGTTATGAGATGCAGCCTGTCCCTGGCGGCGGCCCGGGTAATATGTACGTCAGCAAAGCGGAAAAACGCGTGCTGCTGATCGGTGAAGATGCCATCCCGGTTGTGGCCCGTGGTGCAACCGATGCTGATTTTATTGATGGCATGAAATCCATCAAAGACAAACAGAAGCAGGCTTCGCCGGACTATACGGTGATCAGTGAGAAGACGGAGAAGGTGAAAGGCCTTGAGGTTTATCACATTGAAGCAACCGACAAAATGGACGGCAAGGATGTCCAGCAGGCCACGCTGTTATCGGCCGCTGATAATAAATTTACCGTCATTCAGGTGATCTCCGGTTCTAAAGACAAAGTGGGCCACGCTGCTGCGGTGAATAATATTCTCGCGAAGTAACCACTATCGCGTCATGAACCCTGTCGGGGCGACCTTTTTTCCGGTCGCCCCGTGTTGTTTATGTGCGTTAAGGTCAGGCCGGTACTGATGGCTGACCGGAAAAAAGATCCCCCTACAGACCTGCAGGAAAATCTGCTGGCAATTCACTGGCCGGACAGTTAATCACCGTTTCGTTATTCTCCCCGCAGTCACGAATAAACGTCAGCGTAGCAAACTCATCAATCACTTCTGTTGGGTAAGCCGGGCCTGCATCACGATAGCGCGCCATCTGCGCAATATGATCGTTCTGGAAACAGACGGTATGCTCAGGGTTATTGATCACCCAGCGTGGGAAGAAAATGGTGCCGTGGAAAATCTTATCTGCCAGATTTACGATCAGGCTGACATCGGTTCCGGTTGGCTCAGTCCAGGAAATTTTGTATACCTCTGCGGCCACGCGAACAATATATGCCTGCTGATCTTTCACCCAGCGATTAGCAACAATCCCACTGTGGATACGATAATCCAGCGTTGTGCCATTTTTCACGTAGATTTCATAATTCCAGCCGTTGTCGTAGGTATACACCAGATGTTTACCGACAAATTCACTCAGATCATGCTGATTAAAACGCGCCATCATTGTTCTCCTCAATTAGGTATGCCACTACTGTAACGCTGGATTTTTTCGATGAATAACGCTAATTTTGCGTCAAATTAATGGAAAAATTCGATGAGTTAGCCATGTTGAGCAAAACCAGTCTTGAGCAATGGGCGTTATTAGAGGAAGTGGTGGCGTGCGGCAGCTTTGCGCGCGCTGGCATGCAGGTGAACCGCAGCCAGTCGGCGATCAGCTATCAGCTGGGGCTGATGCAGGAGCGACTGGGGATCACACTGCTCACACCGGTAGGTCGGCGGGCAGAGTTAACGCCGGAAGGACAGATTCTGCTGGCACAGGCGCGACCACTCCTCAGCGCATTCCAGCAGCTGGAGAACCGTGCTGCCTCGTTAAAAGCGGGCAGTCGGGCGCGCATAGACCTGATCGTGGACAGTATTTTCCCACGCGGGCCCTTGTTTAATGTGCTGCGTCAGTTCCAGCAACAGTATCCGGCCACGCAGGTGCACCTGACTGAAGTGTTACGCGGTGAAAGCGCACAGCAACGTGCGCAGCGCCAGGCCGATATTCTGATCCTGACGCGAGAAAGCTGTGGTCAGCGTCAGGCCGAAGGTCTGCTGAATATTGATTTCGTTGCCGTCGCCCAGCGCGATCATCCTCTGTTAGCCCTCCCGGCTCCTCTTACGCGTTCCGTGCTGGCCGGCTATCCGCTGATTGAAATCCTTGACCGCCAGCAGCAGCAGGATGGCCAGCCTGCGGCGGCAGAAAACTGGACATTCACCAGCATTGAGGCGGCGCTGGAAGCGGTGTTGCATCAGGTGGGTTACGGCTGGCTGCCGGAAGTGCAAATCACACCGTGGCTGGAGAGCGGTGAACTGCAACGCCTGCCACTCACCAGCGGGCAACGGCGCACCAGTTCACTTTGTATGATGACCGACGATAGCGTGCAGACGGGTGAGGGGGAGATTGCCACGTTGCTGACGCTATTCCGTGCGCTGAGTCAGGGCACGGGCTGACCGGGTACGCCAGTTACGCGGGCGGGGGACTGCCAGGCTGACAGGCTGCCGGTTTGGCGGTATCGGGACTTGCCTGTCGGTGCCACTGGCGTTAGCGTCAGGTTAAAATATCGCCAAGGTATTAAAAATAAAATTTTATGTGTGCTAAACAGCTAAGTGGTAATCACGCGATATAATTTGCTACTATTCCCTGAGAACGTAACTATATCCTGCCAAAATCAGGACCCTAACTCGGGTGATATAATGACGAAATTTGCACCGGTATTGATTGCCGCATTGCTGGCAACGGGTTGTGCCATGCCTCCTGAACGTGCTCCATCTCATAATCCACCACCGCCACCTGTCGTGTCTGAGCAGAAGTCTCTGTCCAGCTTTGACGCACGCGTCGAACAGTGCCGCAAAGAATTGCAGGTGATGCAGGCTTATAACGTCACGGTATTCGAGCAATACAACCAACGTTTCCTGCGAGCGAATGGTCAACTGGAAAAATATCGTGAAATCCAGGACAAGGTGGGCAGTGAAATTGATGAAATCGCCACACCTAAATATCAGTACAACGTGCGCCGTGTGTGTGAAGAAATTCGCAGTACGCTGATGCAGTTGATCATCAAAGAAGTGTGATTCCCGTCAGGGCCGGTTATTCCGGCCCTGGTGACATATTCTCCCGCGTATAAAGCATAAACTCGACTTTCCCGTCCTGATATTCATCAGGCCTCTTTTGCCATTCCAGTTTTTCGAGCATCAGTGTCAGCGCGCGCTGTGCATGTTCCCGGGTATTTTGATCCAGCGTCAGTACCACCGCCTCTTCCGCCAGCAATTGACGCGTGGTGGGGTAGAGTTCGTGGGTGATAAATACCGATTTTTTCAGCAGACGATGGCGCGCCAGGACGTCAGCGATCTCCCTGTTGCCCAGCCCGGTGTTATAGATGCCGTGCAACTTACGGTTCTGATAGATCTGCTCCTCCAGCAGGCGGCCGACCTGCTGACGCTCGTCGAGCGCCGCCAGCACTTTGTGGACGCGCAGATGCGGAAATTTGCTGGCGATCACTTCGCTAAAACCTTCCACCCGCTGGCGGTGTGCCAGATAGTCAAAACGCCCGCTGATAATGATGATATCGCCAGGCGAATTCAGCATATTGCCCATCAGTAACCCGGCGGTGCGCCCGGCCTGGCGCTGGTTAATGCCCACATGACACAAACGCGGCGCGCCGGGCAGATCGGTGACCAGGGTAATCACCGGAACTTGCTGCTGTTGGCACTGTTCCAGCGCGGCAAAAATGGCCGGATGCTCATGGGCAAAAATGATGATGCCATCGCGCTGTGCGGCAGCCTTGAGGATCTGCGCCGCCAATTTTTCGGGTTCTGCTTCGGCAATCAGCGTGCGGTGCAGTGTGATGTGGCCGTAACCGATGTGCCCGGCGAGCTGGCTGAAATCCTGAGAAAGCTGGTGGAAAAAAAAGGCATCGCTACTGCTGAGGAGCAGCTCAATTTTCCACGGCTGGCGATGTTCGTCCGGTAGCAGGCGCTTCAGCCCCGCGTCCTTTGCTGCCTGCAATACCCGTCGGGTGGTGGCAGGGGAAACGCCTCCGCGTTCGTTCATGACTCTGTCAACGGTGGCGACGCCCACGCCAGCTTGTTTGGCCACCGCTTCCAGCGTGATCTTCTTCACTCTTTACTCCGCATGATGGCTTTCCATCAAAATGTCGTTTCAGCAAGTATATTCGCGAACGCTATCCTGGCAACGAAACGTTAACATTCAACCGATACAGGCGTCGCAACAATGGCACAGAAAAGACAGTTTGCCCTGCTGGGCACAGGATTCATTGGTCAGGTCCATGCAAAAAACCTGGCGGCACATCCGGATAGTGAGCTGGTAATGGTGGCGGATCAGGACAGCGCTCGTGCGGATGAGATTGCCACCCGCTACGACGCCCGGGTGGGCAGCGTGCTGGACGCTATCAACAGCGATGCGATAGATAGCGTGCTGATCGCCACTTCCACGCCGTCTCATGCCGAGTTTCTGACGGCCGCCGTGGCCGCAGGCAAGGCGGTGTACTGCGAAAAGCCGATCGATCTGTCGCTGGATAAAGCACGCAGAGTCGTGGATGAGGTGTCACGTTATCAGGCTGCCGTCACTGTCGGATTTAACCGGCGCTTTGATCCCAGCCACAATCAGTTGAAACAGCATTTTCAGCAAGGGTTGTTGGGCAAAGCCGAACTGATTCAGATGGTGTGCCGCGCGTCTGAATTGCCCCCGCTAAGCTATCTGCAAACCTCGGGCGGGCAGATGCGCGACCAGGCGATCCATTTCTTCGATCTGCTGCGCTGGCTCACCGGGGATGAAGTCGACACCATTGGTGCGCTGGGTTCGGCGTTGGCGATGCCGGAGATCGCTCAGTTTGGCGATGTGGATACCTCGGTGCTGATCATGA
Source organism: Erwinia sp. MYb416 (assembly GCF_037479575.1). NCBI lineage: Bacteria > Pseudomonadati > Pseudomonadota > Gammaproteobacteria > Enterobacterales > Erwiniaceae > Erwinia > Erwinia sp. MYb416. The sequence continues at coordinate 1,911,134 of NZ_JBBGYT010000438.1, read as the reverse complement.
AGATGCACAGCGGGGCACTGGCACAGCTCGATAACACACGTCGTACTGGCTACGGCTACGAGGAGCGGATTACGCTGTTGGGGGCGAAAGGGATGTCAGAGTCCGGTGCGCAAAGCCCTGCGGGCGCCACGTTATATACCACTGAGGGCATTACCCGTCCTGCGCTGTATGCCGACTGGTTTAACCGGGTGAAAGAGACGTATTACCTGCATCTGGATGCGTTTGTGCGTTCGCTGAACGGTGAGTCAGTGTCTGTGCCGGGGTTACAGGATGGTTTGCAGGCGCAGGCAATTGCTGAGGCCGCGGTGAAATCGCTGGAGACGGGGCGTTTTTGTCAGGTTCAGAGGTTGTAACCTATCGCTTTATCGTCGGGGGCGACCCTTTTTTAGGTCGTCCCATGCCGAAGCAGGCACCTGACAGGCCGCCCGAAACAAAAGGTCGGCCACGTCGGGTTAACGGCTACTCCTCATTGAACACCTGGCCAATCTGTCGCCGCACTTCATCCATCGCACTTAACGTTGCCAGCGAGGCCGACAACGGACGTACCGGCGACTCGGTTTTCCCCTGACCGACACACCAGGCAAAATGTACCGCCTCGTGGAACAGCTGGTCATAACGGTTGCGCGGTTCGTCGAAATGCAGCACGTTGCCACCCTGGCTGGCCGTCAGTGTAAATGGCCCCGGCGCATAGAATGATCCGGCAATATTCAGTGACGCATCGCGTCCGGCAATCACTGCGCCTCCCGGTGTGTTGCTGAACAGGGTGGTATTCAGCACGGAATGCATGCCGTTGTGATGCGTCAGCAGCATCGATGCCTGGCCGTTAACCCCGCCAGGGACCTGCTGCCCGGCGGCATAAATCGAGGCAGGCGCACCGGCGACCTTGATGCTGAAGCCAATCAGGTAGCTGCCAAGATCCAGCATCGGGCCACCGGCGAGGTCGGCATTAAAAATACGGTGATCGGATGTGAAAAACTCGCCGTGGTCGGCCAGCAGCGTATGCAGGTCCCCCAACACGCCATCTTCCAGCAACTGGCTGATCACATCGTATTTTGGCAGGAAATCACACCACATTGCCTCCATACACAGCAATCCTTTCGCCTGCGCCAGCTCGGCCAGCGCCTGGCCTTGTTGCGCGTTGAGTGCCAGCGGTTTCTCAATGAGTACATGCTTGCCGGCCTGCAATGCCTGCAGCCCGTCCGGGTAGTGATGATTATGCGGCGTGGCGATATACACCGCATCGATATCCGGCTGTGCCAGCAGTTCAGCAGCGCTACCAAAGGCCTGTGGGATACCCATTTTATCGGCAAATGCAGCGGCGCGTTCCTGTGATCGTGACGCGATCGCCACCAGCCGTTGCGAGGTGCCTTCTTTTAGCGCTTTGGCAAAACGTTCAGCAATCCAGCCAGGTCCGATAATGCCCCAGCGCAGGACAGGGACAGCCTTGGGGTCAAGGATACGCGGTTGAGGTAACTGTGACGGAAACATGGAGGCTCCTGATTATTATAGAGAGTAGGGCCACCGCCGGGTCATGCCCGGCGGCGATCCTTTCACTATAAATAGCCAGAATGGCAGGGGAAAACGCTTTGATGATGGAAAGCCATCAAATGAGATTGAAACGCGCGTCCGGCTGATGGGCGGCGGGCAGCGGCGTCAAATCGTTCATTTCGCTGAGGATGCGTTCAATGGTGTTACAGATAGCATCCAGCGGCAGATCGTTAGCCGCCGTGCCGAACGGATCTTCCAGCTCTTCAGCCAGCGATTCCAGCGACAGAAAGGTGTAAGAGATAAACACCGACACCAGCGGTGTCATGTAGTGCAGGTCTGCCACCAGCGCGAACGGCAGCAGGGTACAGAACAGATATACGGTACGGTGCACAATCAGGCTGTAGGCAAAAGGAATCGGTGTGGTACTGATGCGTTCGCAGCCGCTAAGAATATGCGCCAGTTCATTGAGGTTGCCGTCCATACCGTTATACAGCAGGTCGGAAATCGCCCCTTCTTCCCGTCTATCCGCCAGCCAGCGTCCCATACAGAGCAGCAGACGGTTGGCGCGAAACGGGCTGGCCAGCACCTCATCCTGCACACTTTTCGGTGCCAGACGGCGGATATCGTCACTGGCATCGGTGCCGCGTAGCTGATGTTTCAGGCTCCAGCTAAAGGCCATAAGCAAGCCGCCAAACTCGCGTACCGCTGCCGGGTCGCGGCGCAAAGCCCCCTTCGCCTGGCGCAGCAACGAACGCTGCGCCACCAGCAGCCCGCCCCACAGGGTGCGCGCTTCAACAAAACGGCCATAGCTGGCGCTGTTGCGAAACCCGAGGAAGATAGCAATCGCCACGCCCAGCAGGCTGAAAGGTGCTGTCGTCAGACGAATGCCCAGCGTTTCATACCACTGAAAGCAGATCACCGCGAAGATGGCCATCATCAGATTCAGGCTGAGGCGGAACAGAATTTTTGATAACACCGCACCGTGCCAGGAGAAAAGGCGCGGGAACCAGTGTTGATGGGGGCGAACGATCATAGCGAAGGTATCCGAATAAGGTGCAGGCAAACAACATTTGTATAACCAAAGTGCAGCATCATACGCCTCTGGCCGGGTCAGGAAAATGGGAACCTCTTTCCACACGCGCGACCCACCGTCACGGGGTTTGCCACAAAGCGGCATTACAAAGCCGATATTGGTATTTAATTCCATCGGGGTTTTATGAAAATCTGAGGTCATATTCCATCGAACAGGGAGCAGCACACATGAGCCAGAAAACCCCACAACGGATTAAACTCGGCCTGATGTTACAGGGCGCAGGCGGCTTTATGAATGCCTGGCGGCACCGCAGCGTTCCCGCCGACGCCAGTGTTAACGTCAACTGGTATCACCAGTTAGCACATCAGGCGGAAGAGGCCGGTCTGGATTTTCTGTTCGTTGCCGACGGTCTGCACATTAACGAAAAATCACTGCCGCACTTTCTGAACCGCTTTGAGCCGGTTGCACTGCTGTCGTCACTGGCGGCGGTGACCCGGCGTATCGGGCTGGCGGGAACCATCTCGACCTCTTACAGCGATCCCTTTACCGTGGCACGGCAGCTGGCATCACTCGATCTGTTAAGTAACGGTCGTGCGGGCTGGAATGTGGTGACCTCACCGCTGGCGGGATCGGCGCGTAACTTTGGTAAAGATCACCCTGAACACGGGCAGCGTTATCAGATTGCCCGTGAGTATATCGAGGTGGTGCAGGGCTTGTGGGACTCCTGGGAAGAGGGCGCGTTTATTCGTGACCAGCAGAGCGGCGAGTTCTTTGACGCGCAGAAACTGCATAAACTCAATCATCAGGGCGAACACTTCTCGGTAGAAGGTCCGCTGAATATTCAGCGCTCCTCGCAGGGCCAGCCGGTGATCTTCCAGGCGGGCGCTTCAGAATCAGGTATTCGTCTGGCGGCGGCCTCGGCGGATGCCGTGTTTACCAATGCGCGTTCGCTGGAAGAGGCGCAAACCTATGCGGCCCAGTTGAATCAACAGGTGAAGCAGCAGGGACGCGAACCGGTGGGGATCTTCCCCGGCATCAGCCCGATTGTCGGTGCCACAGCGCAGGAAGCGGAAGAGAAATACCGCTATCTGCTGTCGTTGTTATCACTGGAGCAGGCGCTGAACTACCTTGGCCGCTTCTTCGACCATCACGACTTCAGCCAGTACGATCCTGACGGCCCGTTCCCTGAGCTGGGTAACCTGGGGGAGAACAGTTTCCGCTCCACCACCGATCAGATCAAACGCCTGGCGGTAGAAGAAAAGCTGACGCTGCGCGAAGTGGCTTTCCGTACCACACTGCCAAAAGGCGAGTTCTTCGGCACTCCGGAACAGGTGGCCGATACCTTTATTCGCTGGGTGGAACAGGGCGGTGCCAGCGGCTTTATTATCTGTGGCCCGGTGCTGAATGAAGCGCTGGAGGATGTGGTGCGCTATGTGCTGCCGATCCTCGAAGCGCGGGGTTACTGGCATCAGGATGACAGCAGTACGCTGCGTGAGCGCCTGGATATTCCGGCGCGGCCGAACCGTTACAGCCAGGCCCGCGAGCATCTGCGCGAGGCGGGTTAAGCCGTTTTCAGCTCACGCAGACGCGCCAGCAGCCAGTGGCAGGCCTCGCGCTGGCTGTTTTTCTGCCAGCTGTAGACCTTCACCCTGAACGGAGGGATGCGGAACGGCAGGGGGTGGATCACATAGTCCGCGCTGGCATTCAGCGTCTGCGCGGCGTGGCGCGGTAGCGTCAGCAGCAGCGGGCTTTGGGCAATAATAAACGGCGCACCCAGCATTGAGGGCATCCTGAGCGCCACCTCGCGCTTCAGACCGATGGCGGCCAGTTCACTATCGATATACCCGGATTCCTCATTCCACGGGGTGATCACCAGATGACGTGCAGCGATATACTGCTGCTGAGTCAGCGGCGGGTCAGCGGGAAAAAACGCCGGATTGGCTATGGTGACATACTCATCCTCCAGCCAGTCCAGCTCATCAATTTCCGGCCATTTTCGGTCGTGATTCTCACTGAATCCCAGCGCAAAATCCACGCGGCCCGACATCAGCTCATGCAGGGCCACTTTCTGCTGGCTGTGAACCAGTTGAAAACGCAGCCCCGGAGCCACGTGCTGTAAGTGACCGATCAGCCGCGGGAACAGGCTGAAGGCGGTAAAATCGGTCACGGCAAAGGTAAAGCTGTGCTGACTGCTGGCCGGGTCAAAGCGCGGGCGTTTCTGTACGCCCTGATTCAGCAGGTGCAGGCTGTCGTGTACCGTCACGGCCAGGTCGCTGGCGAACAGGGTAGGCTGCATCTGATGGCCGACGCGGTAGAACAGCTCATCGTCGCAGTAGCGGCGCAGGCGGCCCAGCGCATGGCTTATTGCCGAGTTGCTGAGTGCCAGTTCGCTGGCAGCACGCGTCACCGATTGATGGCGGTACACCGCATCAAACACCAGCAGCAGATTCAGGTCGAGGGAACGAAGATTAAGATGCATGGTATTCACTATTCGCTGAGGATAATGCACTTCATTCAGCAGAGATTAGCGGTTATGCTGGCGACCATCAACTGTCTGCTCCAGGGAATGATTATGAATACCGTTATCCGCCGCGCCGAACGCCAGGACGCCAAACTGATCCTCGCGATGATCGCCGAACTGGCTGAATATGAGAAAGCGCTGCACGAAGTGGTCGCCAGTCAGCAGGATATTGAAACGTCACTGTTTGCTGATAATTCCACCAGTGAAGCGCTGATTTGTGAAGTGGATGGTGTTGCAGCGGGCTACGCGGTGTTCTTTACCAGCTACTCTACGTGGCTGGGGAAAAACGGTATTTACCTGGAGGATCTGTATGTCAGCCCGCGTTTTCGCGGTCAGAAAGCCGGTAAAACGCTGCTGCGCTATATTGCACAACTTGCGGTGGCGCGCGGCTGCGGCCGCCTGGAATGGAGCGTGCTGGACTGGAATCAGCCTGCCATCGATTTTTATAAAAGCATTGGGGCTGCGCCGCAGGATGAGTGGGTGCGTTACCGGATGGAAGGGCAGGTATTGACGGATTTTGCTGAATCCTGAGTTTTTTGCGCTCTGCGCTTTAAGCTTTACGCTTTGCGTTAAGGTCAAGTTCCAGGTCAAGGGCGTTTCGCTTTCCCGCTGTCGCGGGCTGAGCGACAAGGGGCGGCCAGTCGCCGCCGCCCCTTGACCCCGGGCTTGCGGCAGGCGCCGCGCCCGTTTCACGGGTGCCTTCGTCAGCTCCGTTCACCGACGGACCGTTCGTGACGGGACGTCCTGTCCCGGCACGACCTTTCACCGCCGTCCTGGCGGTGAATCCTGGTTCACATCGCCTCCTCAGCGCTGCTTAATTGCCGCTTCAACGTCAAAACCCAATTCAAAATCTAAAAATTAAAAAAGACAAAAACTGAATAAGACCAAAAGGGGTTTTTATATTTGCTCCGTGTTTGTTCTTTTGACGTTGACCTGGCCGTTGACCTTTTGAGCGGCAATTAAGCTTCGCCGAAGGAGGGCGGATTTCCAGGACGAGCCGACAGGACGTCGGCGAGAGGGTGTGCCGGGACAGGGATGTCCCGTCACAACCGATCCGGCAGGAAAGCCGCTTGACTGAGGGAACCCGCGTTAAGCGGGCGATGCGCCTGCCGCAAGCCCGGGTCCCCAGGGCGGCGGCGACTGGCCGCCCTGGGTCGCTCAGCCCGCGCAGCGGGAAAGCGAAACGCCCTTGACCTTGACCTTGACCTTGTTTTTCGGGTCGACCAAAAAAAAGGTCATCCCCTACATTTGTAAGACAAAAGAAATAATGACGCAGGAAACGGTAATCTAATGCAACATTAATGTTGATAATGATTATCATTCATATATTATGTCGCAAATTATAAACGTTGTTTGCCCTGCCACAGGGCTTTGTTAATTGCTATTCCTGAAGCCGTTGTTGAGCGAATACCCATAATAACATCGCAGGTATTTCGCATGATTAAGTTTTCATCCCGCCAGGGATTACTGCACACGTCTCTCGTCGTGGGGACACTGTTCACCGCCGCCGTCTCCACGCCGCTTACCGCGGCTGAGCAGACCGATGAATCGTCCGCCAAAGCCCGCCAACAAAACACGCCGCAGGATGATGCGGTGATGACCGTCTTGTCGCCAGAAGTGAAGAAAGTGGCAGGAAGTTCAGTCACCCTTAATGCTGCCGATATGCAGCAGCGTGGTGGCAATAACTTCGGCACCATCATGCGTTACCAGCCGCTGATCGGCGCGGTAGGCAGCAGCAGCGGTTCTTCCACGGGCAAAAGCGGCTTCGACCGGGGCGGCTACACCGGCTATAACATCCGTGGTCTGGAAGGTAACCGCGTGGCGCTTGACGTCGATGGCATCCCGCAGCCAGAAGCCACCGGGCGCAGCTACGCCAGCCGTGCCGGGGTGAACACCTTCGGCATCGGCCGTGACTACATTGACCCTTATCTCTACGGTCGCGTCGAGATTGAATCTGGCGCAACGATAACGTCACGTGCGAATACCGCACTGGGCGGTACCGTCTCCTTCCTGCCGAAATCAGCCGATGATTATCTGACGCCGGGCAAACACACTGCGTTTGGCTTCCAGAGCGATTACGACTCCTCCAGCCGCAGCTGGCATAACGGCATCACCGCTGCCGCCGGGGATGAAACCCTGCGTGGTCTGATGGTGTACAGCCGCCGTGATGGTCAGCAGACCCGTAATAACAGCGATGAACTTGACGCTTACCCGGAAAACTGGCACTCCGACGCGTTGCTGACGTCCGGTATCTGGCAGCCGAACGATGAACACAAGCTGACCGGAACGGTCGATTTTTACAGCAAAGTGAATCACAGCCGCTATGACAGCTGGGCTACTGACGGCAATACCTTACTGGGCGATGCGAACCAGCAAAGCAACACCCGCCGCTGGGGTGTCAGCCTGAAAGATGAGTGGACACCGGGTAACGACTGGGTCGACAGCCTGAGTAATAAAATTTATTACCAGCACACTGAAGCACACGACAATACGCTGATGCCATTAGGCACTGCGGGTGCCATGCAGCGCGTGTACTCTGATTACAACGTGGAAACGTACGGCTACGAAGCCCAACTGGCGAAGACGCTGGGTCGCCACGATCTGCTGGCCGGGATCAACGGGCGACTTTCAGAAACCGAACGCCCGTTCAGCCAGTCTCCGGCACAGAGCGGCACCAGCATGACCACCAAACCTGAGGGTGACAGCCGTACCCTGGTGCTGGGCGCGTTTGTGCAGGACAGTATCCTGTTTGACCTTGATGGTCATGCGTTCTCTGTGGTGCCGGGCGTGCGTGTGGCGCATCAGGAAACCAAACCGCAGAACCTCGCCAATATGGCCGCGGGCACGGATGTGCTGACGCCTGCCGATGCAGAGAAGCTGTACGGAAAAACCAACAGCGATACGCAGCTGCTGCCGTCCATCAGCTTTAACTATGATATTACCCCGCAGCTGATGACCTACGTGCAGTACAAGCGCGGCGCGCAGTTCCCGAACGCCAGCCAGCTGTATGGTTCATGGAACCTCGGTTCCAGCTACGCCGGAAACCGTCAGTATGCCTTGCTGGGCAATACCGATCTGGAAACGGAAACCAGTAACAACGTTGAATGGGGCGTGAAGGGCCAGGCAACGGAAGGCGTAACGCTGCACGGTGCGATGTTCTATAACACGTACAAAAACTTTATTGCGTCGACCCGTTATTCTCGCGCTACGGCACCGGATAAGTTCGTTAACGTTCCTGCGAATATAGCCACTATCTATCAGGCAGAAAACCGTGATAAAGCCTATATCTGGGGCGGAGAAGTCAGCACCAAAATCAACTATGGCACCTGGTTTGATCAGGTTAACGGCCTGAGTACCACCTTTGCGTTGGGCTACAGCAAGGGCCAGGCAAAATCCCGCTATGATGGCGACAAGTATGTTGACCTCGACAGCGTGGCCCCGATGAAAGCCGTGGTTGGCGTGGCGTTTGACGATCCGGCGCAGCGCTTTGGTACGGCGATCACCGCGACTTTTGTTAAAGGGAAGCAGGCGCAGAGCACCAACCGCAACAGCTACCTGAACAGCGGAGGTGCGCTGACGGACGCCACCACGGAATATACGCGCGTGCCGGGTTACGGCATGGTGGATATGACGGCCTGGGTGAAAGTGACGAAGAACGTGAAGCTAAGCGGTGGAGTATATAACCTGACCGATCGTAAATATTGGGATTACCTCAGCAGCCGTAATATGACCGGGGAAACTCAGGTGGATATCAACGATCGCTCACTGGCCGTCCAGCCAGGACGTAACTTCCAGTTAGGTGTGAACGTCGATTTCTGATGTAAAGCAAACGCTTAACACCAGCACGGGGCGACCGGAAAAAAGGGTCGCCCCCGACAGGATTGCGTAGGGGCTGACCTTCTTTTTCGGTCAGCCCTTTATTTTGCGTGCTGATCAATATGCCCCAAATCCCGCTCCGGGAAACAGACGGCGCGCAGGCGGCGTTTGATCTCGGCAGCATCCGGGAAGCCGTCATCGGTTTTACGGTTCCAGATCACCTGCTGATTTACCGTGATCTCATACACGCCGCCGGTACCGGGGATGAGGGTAACCGCACCGAGATCGGTACTGAAGGTATGCAGCAGTTCCTGCGCCATCCAACTGGCGCGCAGCATCCAGTTGCACTGGGAACAATATTGGATCGTGACAACCGGTAATTGGCTCATGCAAGTAACCTCACCATCGTATTGAGAAGATTATTTTCCAGCCCCGGCCATAAACATCCGGACCGCGCAGGCTGTCATTTCACGTACCCGCTTCTCGCTCATTGGCGGAGCGGTGCGCTGATAAATACGGATTTCAATTTCAGCGGTCAGCAGTGCCAGAAACTGCAAGGCGCGTACCTGCGGATCGCCGAGGCGCAGCGCGCCGTTATCCATCGCTGACGAGAACAACCGCGCCAGTTTTTCCACGCTCTCACGCGGGCCGGATTCATAAAACAGCATGCCCATATCGGAATGCCCGGCTTCCCCCACCACCATACGATAAACCGACAGGGCGGTATTATCCGTGGTCATCACCTGCAACATCTGCTCGCCAAAGCGCTGTAGTTTCTCTTCCAGCGTCACGCTTTTCGCCACCGCATCGTTAAGTACATTGGCGGCGTCTGTCAAATGTTGAGTGGCATAGGTGCGGATCACCGCGCTGAACAGCTCCTCTTTCGAGGGAAAATAGTTATACAGCGTGGCTTTGGAGCCGCCAAGGCGCTTTGACAGCTCATTCATGGATGCGCGCTCGTAACCCATCTCCTGGAAAAGCTGTGCGGCAGCTTCCACGATCGCCTCACGGCGTGCTTCAGTTCGGACTTTCATCGGCTCTCCCGCGAAAAATAAACCCGAGTGTACATTTTATTGACAGAAAAATCCTGCCAGGGCATAACTATACCGTACAGTACGGTTCACTTATAAAAAAGGGTATTCTTATGTTCACTCAACGCCAGGTTTTTACATCGTCTTTATTACTCCTCTCGCTAGTACTGGCAGGCTGTGCGGGCACGCAGCCACCACGTTATGCCGGGTTATCGTCTGCTGAACAGCTGCGGCCTAACAGCGGTGAGGATGCCTATCGCCAGCCGTGGCGCACCGCAGGCCAGGTCGACTGGAAAAAATACACCACAGTGACGGTGGACCCGGTCATCGTCTATCAGGGCGCGGATAATCAGTTTGGCGATCTCAGCCAGGCCGATCGTCAGGAGCTGGCCGATTATCTGTACCAGCGCTGCAACGAGGTGCTGAAAACCCGGTTTTCACCCAGCCAGCATCCCTCGCCACAGGCGCTGCGCATTAAGCTGACGCTTACCGGAGCCGAGACCACCACGCCGGTGCTGGGAACGTTCACCAAGTTCGATCTGGCGGGTGGGCCGTACAATATTGTGCAGGCGGTGCGTGGGCGGGAAGGGCTGATGAACGGTTCAGTCAGTTATGCCGTTGAGATCTATCAGGCCGACAATAACCAGTTATTACAGGCCTGGGTGACGAAACAGTATCCCAATGCAATGAATGTCGGGGCCAGCTTTGGTTCCCTGTCGGCCGCTAAAGTGGGCATTGATAAAGGGGCTGACCAGCTGCTGGCTGTGCTGAAATAGTCTGACGTCAACACCAGGAAATACCCGGAAACAGAAGCGGCCGCAGAGCCGCTTTTTTTCTAAATGCTTTTTAACGCTGAACTTTCCCCGATTTCTTCTTTGTTCTGTCTGTGCGGCTTTGTTATTGCTGTCGTTTACTTCAGGCAAAAAAAGAAGGAAGCCTTAATGGAAATCTACTGGTATCTCACCGCCCCCGACGGGCCGCAGCCCTGGACCGCCTCCGGCAGTCGCAAAATCGACTATGCCTGGTTTCAGGAAGTGGCGCAGGCGGTGGATAATCTGGGGTTTACCGGCGCGCTGCTGGCCACCGGCGCGCACGACCCCTGGATTGTCGGGGCTTCGTTGATCCCGCTGACGCAACGGATGAAGTTCCTGATCGCGATCCAACCTGGGCTGGTTTCCCCCACGCTGCTGGCCAAAATGGCGGTGACGTTCAACCAGTTCTCCCAGGGACGCGTGCTGCTCAATGTGGTGAGCGGCGATAAAAATACCCTGGGTGCGTATGGTCTGCATCTTGAACACGACCAGCGCTACCAGTTAAGCGATGAGTTTCTTACCGTGCTGAAGCCGTTGCTGGCAGAACAGACGGTGGATTTCGAAGGTGAACACCTGCATATCAGCAACGCCCGTCTGGCGCTGGGCAACGGTGGCTACCCACCGCCTGCGCTATGGTTCGGCGGTTCATCGGAGGCAGCGCAGGACGTTGCGGCAAAACATATTGATACCTATCTCTCCTGGGGTGAAACGCCGCCGCAGGCCGCAGAGAAAATTGCCGCCGTGAAACAGAAAGCGCTTCAGCATCAGCGCACGCTGCGCTTTGGCATCCGTCTGTATGTGATCCTGCGGGAAACGGATGAAGCCGCGTGGCAGGCGGTGGAGGCGCTGTACCGTTCAATGGACGATAAAGCGATTGCTGCCTGCCACGCGCTGGCCGCCGGATCGGATTCTGTCGGTCAGGCACGCATGAGCGCACTGCACAATAACGCCCGTCCGGAAAACCCGCGTGAGCTGGAGATTTACCCGAATCTGTGGGCTGGCATCGGCCTGGTCCGTCCGGGGCCGGGTACCGCGATTGTCGGCAGCCCGGAAACCGTTGAGCGCGTACTGCATGACTATCAGCAGGCCGGCGTAGAGGTGTTTATCCTGTCCGGTTTCCCGCTGGTGGAGGAAGCACAACGCTTCAGCCAGCTGGTGTTACCGCGTCTGTCGCTGGACGCGCCCGCGGTGACGCACGTGGCTGATGATTCCGGTAATACCTTCACCTGGAGCAATCTGTGGGACAGCCCGGTGGGGCAGCAGGAGGATCGTGGATGACGTTACGTATTGGCAGTCACCCGAACAATCTTTCACTGTTTATTCTGCGCCATCGCGGCGTGCTGGAAACGGCACTGGCAGCGCAGGGCGGCGTGGTCTGGACGGATTATCTGCATGGGGGCGACAGTGCCACTTTTCTGGCAGAACAACGGCTGGATGTCGTCGGCACCGGGTCCACGCCGCCGCTGCTGGCACAGGGCAACGGTCTGGACGTGGCCTATCTGGCGGCCTCACCCGACCGGACGGCAAACTGCGCGCTGCTCGGGATGAAAGACGGGCCGCGTCAGAGCGCCAGCGATCTCAAAGGCGCGCGCATCGCCTGCATGAAAGGATCGTTTACCGACCATTTCCTCGCCCGGCTGCTGTTGCAGAACGGGCTGACACTGGACGATATCCAGCTGGTTGACCTTAACGGCAGTGAGTCTGCCCGTGCGCTGCGCGAGGGACGGGTGGATTTGTGGGCGGCTATCGATCCCTGGCTAACCGCGGCACAGGATGCTAAAAAGGTGCGCTGCCTTGTTCAGGTGGGCGAGGTGATCCGCAACCGTTCCCTGTTCTGGTGCCGTGAACGCTGGCTGCATCAGTCTGCGCAGCAGGCGGAAATCCTGCTGACGGTACTGGCCGAGAATGACCGCTGGATCGCCAGCAACAGTCAGCAGGCCGCGGAGCTGATCCATCGGCATCTTCCCGGCTCACTCAGCGTCACCAGCTGGCTCTCGACTATTCGGTCCCGCCCGTGGGGCATTCACCGGGTGACCCCGGAACTGCTGGCAGAGCAGCAACAGCAGGCCGACGATCTGTTGGCCGCCCGATTTATCACCCAGGCGCTGCGGATAAACGTCGCGCTCGACAATGGAGTACAGGCATGAATAAGGGAGTGCTGCGCTGGCTGGTCGCCGCGGCGTTAGGCGTAACAATGACGGCGCAGGCCGCAGACGAGATCACACTGAGAATAGGGTTTTTACGGGCACCAACCGACCTGGCGCTGGCGAAAGAGAATGGCAGCCTGGAAAAAGCGCTGGCTGCGCACAACGTAAAACTGGAATGGGCAGGGCCGTTCTCATCAGCGGCACCCGCCTATGAAGCAATGAATGCCAACGCCATTGATATGACCACCGGCAGCTCCACGGCCTTTGTCACCGCCATTGCCGCCGGGCTGCCGCTGGTGTTCTTTGGTTATCAGGCGATGTCGCCTGATGGAGAAGGCATTGTGGTGCGCAACGATTCCACGCTGAAAACGCTGGCGGACCTGCGCGGTAAAAAAGTGGCGGTGAACAAGGGTGGCACGGGAGAGTATCTGCTGTCACGCGCGTTGCAGACGGCCGGGATCAAAGAGAGCGAAGTACAGAAAGAGTACCTGACGCCGACGGACAGCGGCAGTGCCTTTGTCGGCGGTCATGTGGATGCCTGGGCGGTGTGGGACCCGTTCCTGTCGCTGGCGCGTCAGAGCTACGAAGGGCGTCTGCTGACCAATGGCAAACAGCTGGGATCGGAGAACGCCGTGGGTTACTTTGTCACTGAGCAGTTTAACCGCCAGCATCCGGACGTGGTGAAGATCGTCTGGCAGGTGATGAAAGAGCAGAATGTCTGGGCCAAAGCGCACCCGCATGAAGCCGGGAAAATCTGGGCACAACAGATGGGCCGTCTGGGCGAAGGGTTGGGCGATCGGCTGGGCGAGGTCAATACTGTTCCGCTGTCGTCAGTAGGGGCAGAGCAGCGCCAGCATATTCAGCATGTTGCTGAGTGGTACTTGCAACAGGGGCTGATTAAGGCTATTCCTGATATTCAGGGTCACAGCGTGGAACTGTAACTCACGCGCTATCCTGCCAAACCGGGCCGACCAGCAACGTCGGCCCCACGTTTTATGCACCGTACGGAGCCTGGCTAATGACACGTATGACGGCAAAAGATTTCCCTCCTGAACTGCTCGAATATTTTGACTTCTATGTACACGGTAAAATCACGAAACGTGAGTTTCTGGATATCGCGGCGAAGTTTGTTGTCGGTGGCCTGTCGGCGGCGGCACTCGGCACCTTACTGACGCCGAATTATGCCTATGCGCAGCAGGTTGAGTTTACCGATCCCGATATTCTCGCGGAGTATATTCACTACCCGTCCCCGCAGGGACACGGGAGCGTGAAGGGTTACCTCGTCCGTCCGGCGAAAGTCACGGGGAAGGTGCCTGCAGTGGTGGTGGTGCATGAAAATCGCGGGCTGAACCCGTATATCGAGGATGTGGCGCGGCGGGTGGCGAAAGCCGGCTTTATTACGCTGGCCCCGGACGGATTAAGTTCGGTTGGCGGCTATCCGGGCAATGATGAGAAAGGGCGCGAGCTGCAACAGCAAATTGACCCGACAAAGCTGATGAACGACTTTTTTGCGGCGATTGAGTTTCTGATGCAGCACGATGGTGCCAGCGGCAAAGTGGGCATAACCGGCTTCTGTTATGGCGGCGGGGTGGCGAATGCGGCGGCCGTGGCCTATCCCGAACTGGGCGCTGCCGTGCCGTTTTATGGTCGCCAGCCGAAAGCGGAAGATGTGGCCAAAATCAAAGCGCCGCTGCTACTGCATTATGCGGAGCTGGATACACGGATTACCGAGGGCTGGCCGGCTTATGAAGCTGCGCTGAAAGAGCATCATAAAGTCTACGAAGGCTATGTGTATAAAGGCGTGAACCACGGTTTTCATAATGATTCGACGCCGCGTTATGACAAACCGGCGGCAGATCTGGCGTGGGAGAGAACCATCGCCTGGTTTAAACACCATCTGGTGTAACCGGACTCTGGCGTTTGATCATATCCACCAGCGCCCTCAGGCTGACGGGCATATGGCGATTCGCCGGGAAATAGAGGCATAAACCAGGGACTGGCGGGCACCATGCCTCCAGTACCCTGACCAGCATTCCCTGATTGAGCGCTTCCCGCACATGGCTTTCTGGCACATAGGCGATCCCCAGCCCCTGGAGGGCGGCCCCGGCCATCAGGGCTGAGCTGTTTAGCGTCAGCGTGCCGGGAACATCCAGCGCAATCTGCTGTCCGTGGCGTGAAAATTCCCAGCGATAACGCCTGCCGCCGGGCAGACGCTGACGAATGCAGCGATGCTGCGCCAGATCATCGGGCACGCCGGGGGCCGGATGCTGCGCCAGATAGGCGGGTGAGGCCACGGCAACAAACCGGATATCCTCACCAAAACGCACGGCGATCATATCGGCGGCCACATCCTCCGCCAGCCGGATCCCGGCATCAAACCCCTGTGCCACAATGTCCACCAGCCTGCCATCCACCACCAGATCCAGCTCCACACCCGGATAACGTGCCTGATACTCCGGGATGACGGTCATCAGTAGCTGCTGAATCGCCTCTTCACCGCCGTTAATCCGCAGCGTTCCCAGTAATTGTCCCTGAGCATCCGCTACCTCCTCAAGCGCCTGCTCCAGCCCGTTGAGGTGGGGTGTAATGCGCCGCAGCAGCTTTTCTCCGGCATCGGTCAATGCCACGCTGCGCGTGGTGCGGTGCAGCAGGCGCACGCCAAGGCGCTCTTCCAGCCCGCGAATAGCATGACTCAGGGTTGAGCGCGTGACGCCTGATAATTCTGCCGCCCGGCGAAAACTGCGTTGCTCTGCCACGGCGATAAAGGCTTTGAGGTCAGAGATCGAGGGGGTTCGTATTGGTGATTTCATTTCACCTCTTCATGCCAATTGTTGAGTCTTATCATGCCTGTCAGCGTGCCATAAGCTGTGCGGGTGAGTAAACAACATTGATGGAGAGCAGCGATGAGCAACAAAACATGGTTTATTACCGGCACCTCGACAGGCCTGGGGCGTCTGATGACAGAACGCCTGCTGCAGCGGGGCGACCGCGTGATTGCCACCCTGCGCAGGCACGGCCCGCTGGACGATCTGTTAGCCCGCTGGGGAGAACAGCTCTCGGTCGTGCTGCACGGATACCGCCACGATGCGCACGGTGATACAGCAGGCCTTCGACCGCGCCGGGCGTATCGATGTGCTGGTCAGTAACGCAGGCTACGGGCTGTTTGGCGCAGCGGAGGAGGTCAGTGACGCGCAGATCGCACGGCAAATCGCCACCAACCTCACCAGTTCAGTGCAGCTGATCCGCACCGCATTGCCGTTTCTGCGCCAACAGGGAGGAGGGCGGATTGTGCAAATTTCTTCGGAGGGTGGGCAAATCGCCTGGCCTAATTTCAGCCTTTATCACGCCAGTAAATGGGGGATTGAAGGGTTTATTGAGTCCGTCGCGCAGGAGGTTGCGCCGTTCGGTATCGATTTCCTGCTAGCCGAACCGGGGCCGACCGATACACCGTTTGTCACCGGGATTGATATCGCTGAACCGATGGCGTGTTACGACAACACACCCGCAGGAGCCGTGCGGCGGGGGATTGCCGATGGCAGCATTGCGATTAATGGTGATGCGAAAAAAACCGTGGAGGCGATTATTGCCGCAGCGGATCTCGATAACCCGCCGTTTCGTCTGGCGCTGGGCAGCAAGGCGTATCACTCTATTCGGGAAGCGCTGACCTCGCGTTTGCAGGTGCTTGACGCAACGAAAGACATCGCATTCAGCGTTGATAAACAGGGCTGACCATGCAGAGCGAGCCGTCCGGCTCGCTCTGTCGGGGGGGTTAGTGGGTGGCGGATTTTTGCATGGAGGCGGTGGTGACGGCGCGCTTATTCTGTGCCGCCTTCACGCGCATATATTTCACCGCAATGGCAATCACCGCCGTCAGCAGAGCACCGGTAAACATGGTCAGCAGGGCCAGTGACGGTTTGTTCATCGCGCCCAGCAGGACCACAATTGGCCCGCCGTGCGCAACCTGATTGGTGATGCCCAACTGGAACGCCATCACCGCTGCCGCCATACTGCCGATCACGTTAGCCGGGATCACGCTAAGCGGGTCGCGTGCCGCAAACGGAATGGCCCCTTCAGAAATACCCACCAGACCCATCGCAAACGAGGCTTTACCGGCTTCATTCTCTTCACCAGCAAACAGCGACAGCTTACGGGACAGGAACGTGGCCAGACCCATCCCCAGCGGGGCTACCGGAATGGCGCAGGTAATTGCGCCCATATACTCCGCATGGCCTGCCGTCAGCATGCTCAGGCAGAACAGGAAGGCGACTTTATTCACCGGCCCGCCCATATCAAACCCGGCCATGCCGCCTATCACAATACCCAGCAGCACCAGGCTACTGCCATTCAGCGACACCAGCAGATGATTCATTCCGGTCATGGCGCTGGAAATCGGTGCGCCAATCACAAAAATAAATAGCCCGGCAATAAACAGCGTACCCGTCAGGGGAACGATCAGGATCGGTACAAGTGGTTGTACCATTTTGGGGTAACGGCGCGTGGCCAGCCAGCGCACCACATAGCCCACAATCAGCCCGGCGAGGATCGCACCGATAAACCCGGTTCCCGCTTCTGCGCCGTAGAAACTGCCGGTATTGGCAATCCAGCCGCCGATAAAGCCGGGAGCCAGCGCGGAGCGGTCGCCGATAGCGTAAGCGATATAGGCGGAAAGGATCGGGATCATCAGTTTGAAGGCCACCACGCCGACATCCAGCACCGACTGCCAGATACTGCCTTCGGGAATACTCATGCCGGAAGGGCCGGGCTGGCCGCCAATGGCCAGCGACAGGGCAATCATCAGCCCGCCGGTGACCACAAAGGGGATCATATGCGACACGCCGTTCATCAGAAAACGGTAGATATCGCTGCGTCCTGAAGGCTGCGCAGCCGCGCTGCTGCTGCCGGAAGATTTATCAGCCTGATACAACGGGGCTTCCAGCCCCTGGCGGATCACCTGCTGCGCAGCTTTAATCGGGGCTTTGACCGGGGTTTGAATCAGCTTCTTCCCGGCAAAACGCGCCATCTCCACCTGTTTATCACTGCACACCAGAATGGCGTCGGCCTCGGCAATTTGCTGAGCCGTCGGGCTGTTACGCACGCCGATGGAGCCGTTGGTTTCGACAATAATCTGGTAACCCAGTTCACGTGCTCCCTGTTCCAGCGCTTCCGCCGCCAGGTAAGTGTGCGCGATCCCGGTCGGGCAGCCGGTAACGCCGATCAGCAAGCCTTTGGTTGCGGTAACCGTGGACGCAGACGTCTGCGTGGGGGCGGTCAGCAGCGCCATGACGGCCGCCGGGCTGTCGGCGGCCAGCAGACGTTCACTGAAACCGTCCTCAATAAACTTCCCGGAGAATGCCGCCAGCACTTCGATATGGTGGTCGGCACCCTGCTCAGGCGAGGCGATCATAAAGAACAGGCGGCTGGGCTGGCCGTCTTCAGCACCATAATCGATGCCCTGACGGCTGATGCCGATAGCGACGGCGGGGTGTTTCACCGCGGCACTTTTTGCATGAGGAATGGCAATCCCATCTTCAAACCCGGTGTTCGCAATGGCTTCGCGCGCCTGCACATCGGCAATAAACTGCGCTTTATCCGTAATATTGCCGGCACGGAACAGCAGTTCAGCCATCTCGCTGAACACCTGCTCTTTGCGGGTGGCGTGTAAATCAAGGCAGATTAATGTTTCATTTATAAGTGTGTTAATCATTATGCAGCCTCTCGGTCGGTCAGTAGGGGGTACAGCAATAAGATCGGGTGACTTACGGCAGGGTGCGTATCCAGTTCATAGTGGCCGGGTAGTCGGGGGCATTAAACGCCAGCGATCCCATGACCACGGTATCCGCTCCGCTGCGACGCAGTTCCGGCACGGTATGTTCACGGATGGCACCATCGGCCGCGAGGAAGATGTGTTGCTGCGCAGGGGAATCCTGGATCAGACGGCGTGCCTGTTGCAGCCGGTCGTAAGCCTCATCGGCCAGTCCCTGACCTTTGACTCCCATGCGCGTGCCGAGCAGGGTGACAAACGCCAGGCGGGAGAGATACGGCGTTAAATCGCTGACCGGGGTATGCAGTTGCAACACCATCCCGGCGGCACAGCCGTGGTGCTCAATCCGCGCCAGCGCCTGTTCGATGGGCTGATTTTCCCCCTGAATCGAGATGATATCGGCACCGGCCTCGGCAAACTGGTCGATCTGCTCCAGCAGGATCGCGTCGGATACCATCAGGTGAACATGCAGCGGTTTGGTGGTGACCTTGCGCAGCGCCGCCACCAGGTCCGGGAAAAACAGCATTGAGGGGGTAAAGTGGCCGTCAGCAACGTCAACATGGTAGATATCCGCCAGTTCATCGACGCGAGTGATGTCATCGGCCAGATGGGCGAGGTCGGCTGACCATACCGACATTTCAGCCAGGAGGCGGTCAGTAGGCAGCTGTTGCAGGCAGTGGGTACGTGGGGTTGTGGTCATCATCATGTCCTTGTTCACAGAGTCGATTAATTCGGGCCAACAGGCTGACCCGCCTTATCTTCATCATTGATTTTTTGCTGTCGCTTAAAAACACAGCGCCACGGATAAATTCATTTCCGGTTTTCGTTAAAACCGGAAATGAATATGAATACGATCACAGTCAGGCAACATATCTTGCCCTAAAATAGGAAAAAACAGCAAAACAGGTAAGATGATGGCCGCACTGGGTGAGCATTTTCAGCGACTCTATATGCTTTACGCCGCGCATGATGTTGCGCATTTGCAGGTGGATGAAGTGGCACATGCCCTGAGCAGTACGCCGCGTAATGCGCGCATTCTGTTAAGCCGGATGCGGGAATCAGGGTGGATAGACTGGCAGCCCCAGCGCGGTCGGGGAAAACGCTCTTCGTTACGCTTTTTGATCACCCCGCAGGCGCTGCAACAGCACAATCTCAGCGACTTACTGGAGCACAGCCAGTTCGATAAAGCGCTGAAAATGGTCGGCGGCAGCAGTCCGAAGATCAAAGATCTGATCCGCGATAATTTCGGCACCTTTATCACCAACGATGAAGTGCAGCTTAAAATCCCGTATTACCGGGCGATTGACGGGCTGAATCCGCTGCTGCCGCAGCGTCGCACCGAGCGCCACCTGATCCGCCAGTGCTTTAGCGGCCTGACGCGTTACGATCCCTTTCAGCGTGCGGTGGTGCCGGACCTGGCGCACTACTGGTTGCACAACGACAGCTTTACTCAGTGGCAGTTTTTTCTGCGTAAAAACCTGCACTTTTCAGACGGCAGTAAAATCAATGCGGATGAGGTACGCCGCTGCCTTGAACATGCCCGCCATTCGGCGCAATTTCGCGCTCTGTTTAGCGATATCAGCGAGATTTCACTCGATGGTGAATTAAAACTAAGCTTTCTGCTACAGCGGCCACTGGAAAACTTCCCCGGTCTGCTTTCGGTACTGGCCGCGCGGCTATTCAAAACGCGTAATGGTCAGTGGTTGTGCAGCGGCCCGTTTTGCATCAGCGAGCATAGCGATACCGTTCTCTGTCTGCGGCGCAACAGTCACTACCACCAGAGCAGGCCGATGATCGACGAGGTGAATGTCTATCGCTTCGATACGCAGGAGCTGAACATGAGCTTTATCACGCTGCTGCATACGCATCAGGCCGAGTCGATCAATAAGCCCACCGAACGCAAGCTGGAGCAGGGCGGCTGTTTCCTTCTGATTGACAGTGAAGGTCACTGCGCGGATATGCACTGGCGGCGTTTTCTCAATGAGGTGCTGCAACCGCTGGATATTCTGCGCCGCAGCCAGCTGACGCCAAACTACTCAACGGCGCTGGCTTATGCCACCGGGATGCTGCCGGACTGGAACCACCGTATTATCGATTACGGCCAGCCGAACCCCTCCTTTGGCAATAATCGCCCGCTGGTGCTGGCCACTTTTGAACAACCGGAGCTGAGTGAGCTGGCGCGTGGCATTGTCGCTATCCTTCAGCAGCATGGCATCAGTTGCCAGATCAAGCAGGTCAGCTGGCTGGAGTTTATGAGCGGGAAAGTGGAAGGGGCCGATCTGTGGCTGAGCAACTTTATGATCGACTTCGACGATATTTATTCGGCCCTGAGCTGGATGATCCCGGACCCGGTGTTAAAACATCTGCCGCAGGAGATGACGCAGAGCCTGCATCTGCTGATCCAGCAATACAGCCAGCACGAGAACGAGCGCTTTATGCCCGCCATCGCCCGCTGGTTTATGCGCATCACCCAGCAGCGCTGGCTGTTGCCGCTGTTCCATCACTGGCTGGATTACGAATCGGACTCTGCCTTTACCTGGCGCGATCTCAGTACGTTAGGCTGGCCAGACTTCAGCCAGCTGTGGATTGAGTAATCTGAGGGTTATGCGTGTATCTGCTGCTGAAGGATGGCGGTCAGTTCGGCGAAATAGGCTGCTTTATCGCGGGATTTGGCCGTGATTTCATCACATGAAACGTGCAGATCGGCAGCCACCGCCTGCGCCAGTGCCAGCGGGTGGATCTCATCCTCCGCGCAGCCTACCACTCGACGTGAAACCGGCAGGGCACGCAGTGCTTCGCTGTCGAAACCCGGATCGCACAACACCAGACGCCGCAGTAACTGCGGGTCCACTTCCTTGCTGAACAGCGCCTCCAGCGCGCTGGCATTATCAGGGGACAGGGCAGCCAGGGTGGTGAACAGGCCGCACTGACGGAAGGCCTCAAGGCCGGTGTGCACCGGGAAATAGTGCAAATAATCGGCCGCGAGGGCAAACGGCACCATATTGGCGGGGCTGCGCCGCTGATGCCAGGCCGGGCGCACCAGCGTCAGGCTGCTCACGCGCTGCGGCTGCTGTGCGGCCAACCGGGCAACGATGGCCGCCCCCATTGAAATACCGGCAAAATGCGCCTGTTCAATCTCCAGGTGATCGAGCAACGCGCTCAGATCGCTGGCGAACGGGATAATGCCCAGTTGCGCTTCATCCCCCTGCGCAGAACCGCCATGACTGCGGCATTCGAGAGTGATCAGGCGGCAGTCTTCGGCTGTATAACTTTGACGTGTCTGCTGGTGGTCCCCGGTCAGACCGTGCTGGAACACCAGCACCGGGCCCGCCGCACGATTATCGCTGTAAGTTAGCGCCAGCCCCTGATGCGTAAAGGTACTAAGCATGAACCCCTCCCGTCTGCGGTATCAGGCGCGCCAGCAGAGCACTGACGCCAGCGGCATCGTCCGCTGGCAGGCCGTGCGTGACCACACAGCCGTCAAACCCGGCGGTATGCAGCGCGTTGATATACCAGGGATAATCGAGTACCCCGTGCCCGGCGGTAACAAACTCACCGCGGGCATCACGGTCTTTAGCATGGGCAATGGCAATGGCCGGGGCGAGCAGATCCAGGGCCTCACCCATCACGCGCTGCTGCTGGGCCGCATCTGCCTGTTCAAACAGGTTTGCCGGGTCAAAAATAATTTTCAGGCGCGGGTGCTGAAGTTCATCGATCAGCTGACGCGCCCGGGCAGCGGAATTCACAATATTGGCCAGCTCCGGCTCAATACCGAGGTTGACCTGGTACTGGTCGGCTATCGCCAGCGCCTGTTCCATCGAGCGTAACAGTGTGCGCCAGGCGGCGGGGCTGTTGTTCTCCGGGTGCGCGCGCCACTGGTCATCGGCGTCCAGCGTGCCGCTGCACAGTGTTAACAGCGGGCAGTGCAGACGGGCGGCCGATGCCGCAATGGTCTCCAGTGATGCCATCCCCCGTGCAATCACCGCCGCGTCGGGATGCGTCAGATTAAAGGTCGCTGAGATGGCTTCCATTTTTATCTGATGTTTAACGCGTGCTGCGTTGATCTCGTTGAGGATGTTTTCCGGGACGGCCGTGGGCAGGGAGGGCAGCCCGGCGCTGGCGTAGTTAAACTGGGTGGCCTGAAAGCCACACTGTTTTATCAGGGCGAAGTTTTCATCCACGCTGGCGGTGGCGAACGTTTTCGAGAATATGCCGCTATACATCAGACAGACCCCCGCGCGCTGGTGACCGATACACTGCGACCTTCCCGTACCGACTGCTGGATAGCGGCCAGCACCTGAACCACATGCAGACCTTCCTCCACGCTGGTACCGGTCACCGGTTGTTCAGTCAGGATAGCGTGGGCAAAGGCCTCCAGCTGGCGGCGATAAAAATGACCATCGGCGGCTAACGGGCGCTGCCAGCATGCCGTTTTTTCATGGAAAATATCGACATCGCTGGATTTGAACAGCCACGGGTTATAGGTTTTTGCCAGCACGCTGCCGTTTTCGCCATAAAGCTGGAAACCTTCATGCCAGTCCATGCGTACACCAACGCTCAGATCAAGCTGGCCAAGCGCGCCGTTGGCAAAACCGATATCAATAAACCAGCAGTGGACCCCGCCGCGATGCAGGAAACGCGCTTCTACATCGGTGATGGTGCCATTAATGTAAAAGGCGGTATCCACCAGATGGCTGCCGTGTGCCAGCAGATAGTATTGCTGCAAGTCCGCTTTCGGATCGACGCTGGGTTTGCGTTTTGCCGCGCTGGTAATCATTTTTGGCTGCACTGCATCAGTGACAGTGTAACGGTGGCTGTTATCGCCATACCAGCCTTTATACGCCACCGCCTGGCCCATCTCCTGTTGAACGAAATCACGCGCCGCCTGAATGCCGCCATCGAAGCGTTTCATATGGCCGACCTGCAATAATTTGCCGCTGGTCTGCGCAATGTGTACCAGCTCTTCGCTCTCTTCTACCGTGATCCCGAGGGGTTTTTCACACAGCACGTGTTTGCCCGCTTTTAACGCTTTAATCGCCAGGGGCACGTGGAACGCATCGGCGGTGGCGATAATAATCGCATCGACCTTTTCATCATCCAGCATCTGCTGATAATCGGCATACGCCACTTCCGGCGCCCACATCGCGGCCATGCGCTGGCGCAGGTCATCGGCGCTGTCGCAAATGGCATACAACCGGGCGTTACTGGCTTTGATACAGGATTCAAAATGACCCGCCTGCGAGATCGGCCCGCAGCCCAGTACACCGACGTTAATTTTACCCGAAGTTTCCATCACGCTCTCCTTTACCCCTACAGGGATAGTTGAGCTACGGCGGCAGCCGCAGCCTGATGGAGTGATTATCGTCAGGGAAAGAAAACCGGAAAACTGAACATCAACGCGGGGATTTTTTCCGGTTTTAGCCAAAACCGGTCATTTATCGCGGGGGAGGTCACAGTTTACTGCTGTAAGAGGCAGTAAAAGCGGAAACTGCGTGTTTAAAGGGAGGGTGCAGCGGGGGCGGCAAACGCGTGCTGGCGCGGATAGCGCAATGCCTCAATCATGCGTGAAAAAGCCGCTGTATGCTGCTTACGGCTGGGATAATAGAGATAATAGCCCGCAAAGGGTTCGCTCCAGTCGAGCAGCACACGCTCAAGTGTGCCGCTGGCAAGGTGATCGGCGACGGTATCTTCCGGTAAGCAGGCCAGTCCCAGGCCGGAGAGGGCGGCATCAATGCGTGGCACCAGCGAATTCACAATCAGCTGCCCTTCAACCCGCACGCGTATTTCCCGCTGATCCTTCTTAAATTCCCACGCATATAACCCGCCCATGGTCGGCAGGCGCATATTAATACAGTTGTGCTGCTGCAAATCCTGCGGTATTTGCGGGCGACCATAGCGGGCGAAATAATCCGGTGAACCGACCACCGCCATACTCCAGTCAGGCCCGATACGCACTGCGATCATATCTTTCGCCACCTGCTCACCTAAACGCACTCCGGCATCGTAGCGGCCGCTGACAATATCCGTCAGGGTATTATCGACGGTGATTTCCACATTCACATCGGGGTACTGGTGCAGAAACGGTTGCAGGGCAGGCCAGATGGTGGATTGCGCCGCGTGCTCTCCGGCCGTCAGTCGAATATTACCGGCGGGTTTGTCGCGCATTTCTGTAATGGCGATCAGCTCAGACTCTATTTCTGTCAAACGCGGGCCAATGGAATTAATCAAGCGCTCACCGGCTTCGGTGGGGGCCACACTGCGAGTGGTGCGCGTGAGCAAGCGCAGGGCAAGCCGCTCTTCCAGCGCCCGAATCGAGTGGCTGAGCGCCGACTGAGAGACCCCGAGTTTCGCGGCCGCTTTGGTGAAACTGCGTTCGCGCGCCACCACAATCAGGGAAATAAGATCGTTGAAATTATCTTTTAACACGCGAGTCCTCGGCACATCTCAGGGGGAAGGCAGGCAGTGTAGCGCCTGACGGCATTCACGGGTAGGGGGCTTGTGTTCAGGTCGGGCGGGGCTGACCGGAGAAGGTCAGCCATCAAAGTCAGCCATTAGCGCTGATACTGCGCCTCACTCACATGCTCCAGCCAGTCGACCGCTTTACCGTCCTGCGCCTCAGCAATCGCAATATGCGTCATGGTGGTATCCGCTCCTGCACCGTGCCAGTGCTTCACACCCGGGCGGATCCAGACAATATCCCCGGTGGTAATCGCCTGTGCTTCCTTATCCCACTCCTGCACCCAGCCCTGGCCTGCAGTGACAATCAGCGTTTGTCCCAGCGGGTGAGTGTGCCACGCCGTGCGCGCCCCGGCGGAAAACGTCACGGTCGCACCGCCCACGCGGGCCGGTTCAGTAGCGCTGAACGGTGCGTTGATTTCCACCTTACCGGTGAAATAGTCTGCCGGGCCAGCTGCCGCAGGTTTACTGCCGTGTTTAATAATCTCGATCATCTTATTTTCCTCTACATTGATATCTGTCCATCATAGGGGATTAGCGCCATACGATTGAGAACGTCTGGTGTATAGAAGTGATGAAAAAAATTCATAAATCGTCTTTTAAGACGGTAACACGGGCATTTTTTGGTCCTGTTTACGCGCCAGTTCTGTTTTTTTGAGACGGGTGAAGGTGATCTGCGTCACATTTATCGGCAAAAAACAGCGTTCGTTCAGAGACACATCAGCAGAGGCGAAAACCGATATTTTCTGTTTTTCATCAGTCTGTTAAGTCAAATTAAAGCAGCTTTTCACTTTTGGTGTAAGGAATATGTAAGGAAGAATGTCTAATTATTCCTATTGTTACCGTAAATGATAATGATAATAATCGCATTCGCATTCCCACTGGTGCCCTTTGGCACATTTAACCTGCACCAAAGCGGGTTTTCCTCCAGGTAAAAAGGATCGTGAGATGAAAGTCAGGGCGCTATGTTCGCTGATGCCGTTATTAATGGCAGGGCCACTTTATGCTGAAGAAACAGCCGATAGCGGGGGAGATATGGTGGTCAGCGCCAGCCGTACCGCCAGTGAGAAGAAAGATTCCCCGCAGGTCATCACCATCATTACCCAACAGCAGATTGAACAGCAGCGGCAGATCACCTCTGATACTTCACAGATTTTAAGCAACCTGTTACCGTCGTTTTCCCCCAGCCGTCAGAAAATGAGCGGCAGCGGCGAAACCCTGCGCGGCCGCATCCCGCTGGTGATGATTGATGGTATTCCCCAGTCGAACCCGCTGCGTCCTACCGGGCGCGAAATGCACACCATTGATGCCTCAATGATCGAACGTATTGAGGTGATCCACGGTGCCAACGCCAGCAACGGCATTGGTGCCGCGGGCGGGGTGATTAACCTGATCACCAAACGGCCGGAACCGGGGGCGTTTAATCAGCATTTTGGCGTGGAAGCCTCATCTCCGACCTCGCAGCTCAAAGGCGACACCATGGGGTACAAAACCACCTATGGCGTTGACGGGCGCGAAGAGTATCTCGATTACCTGTTCTCGGTAAGCTATGAAGATCAGGGGCTGTATCTGGATGGCAATAACCGCCCGGTGGGGGTGGATAACACCCAGGGCGATCTGATGAACTCCCGCGCTTATGATCTGTTAGGCAAAGTCGGTTACTGGCTGGATGACGATCAGCGCATTCAGCTCAGCGCCAGCTACTACCAGCTCAAAGGCAAAAATGATTATCTCAGCGTCACCGGCGACCGCGAACGCGGCATCCCGACCACCTCGATCAAGGGCACGCCGGAAGGCGAAGCGCCACATAATGAGGTCTGGAGCACGGCGATAACCTACGACAACTACAATCTGGCCGGCATGAAACTGTCGGCGCTGGCGTATTACCAGCAGTATGAAGCCCTGTTCGGATCAACGCTGTCCGGCTCCTTCCAGGATGCCAACATTGCCCCGGTGGGGACGCTGTACGATCAGTCGCGCGCGGTCACCACCAAGTACGGCACCAAAATGGCGCTGACCAAAGACGATATCTGGGACGACTACCTGAAAGTCACCCTGGGCTTCGATACGCTGTTCGACCAGTCTAAGCAGGATCTGTGGGGCACACATCGCACCTATGTACCGGAAATTAAATACACCGATCTGTCGCCGTTTGTGCAGCTTGAAGTCGCCCCCGTGGACTCACTCAAACTGTCCGGTGGCGTGCGCTATGAATATGCACGCCTGGATATCGACAGCTACCAGACCATCGCCAGCGCCAACAGTGTGACGGTCGGCGGCGGGAAACCGAGTTTCGATAAAACGCTGTATAACGTTGGCGCGGTATGGACGCCCGTTGAGCCACTCAGCCTGTTTGCCAACTACTCTCAGGGCTTTGCCATGCCGGATGTCGGCCGTGTGCTGCGCGGCATTAACCAGCCGGGGATGAGTGCAGGGACCTTCCTGAACCTGCAACCGATTGTGACCGAGAATACCGAATACGGTTTCCGCATCGATCAGCAGCCGTTTGATTTTGAACTGAGCTACTACCAGTCCCGCTCAAAGCTGGGTAGCCGTGTTGACCGCGTGGGGGATGTCTACGTAACGCGCCGTGAGAAAACCGAAATCGACGGCTTCGAAGGCACCCTGGGTTATGCGGTCAATGATGATCACCGCCTGAAACTCAGCTATTCGCATATGCGCGGCCGCTATGACAGTGATGAAAACGGTAGCCTGGATGCCAAACTCGATGGTCTGAATGTTTCACCGGACCGCATTATTGCCAGCTGGTCGGCGAACTGGACGCCGCAGTGGAGCTCCTTTATTCAGGCCAACTGGGCGTTAAGCCGCGAGTTTGATGAAGAGGATAAAGACTTCAGCGGTTACGCGCTGGTGGATGCCGCCGTAGGCTATAAACTGCCGCGTGGACGGGTCAACCTGGCAATCTCGAACCTGTTTGATAAGCAGTACATCACCTATTATTCGCAGAGTGCCCTGGTGGAGCCGGACCGCTACTTCTCCGGCCGTGGCCGTACGGTGACGCTGGGTTACAACGTTGATTTCTGATGTCACCCATAATGACCGCCGCAGGGTGCTGCGACTAGGCCTTGGCATATTGGCCGCCGGTGCGCTGTTGCCGCTCAGGGCGCAGGGCACCGCATCCTTGCGCGTGATCACCCTGTTTCAGGGGGCGACCGATGCCCTCGTGGCGCTGGGGATTACCCCCTGCGCCGTGGTGGATTCCTGGAGTGAAAAGCCCACCTACCGCTATCTGCGCACGGCATTAAACGGTGTGCCGCACGTCGGGCTGGAAACCCAGCCCAGCCTTGAAGATATCGTGCTGCTGCGGCCAGATGTGATTATTGCCTCGCGCTTTCGCCACCAGGCGATCGCGCCGCTGCTGAAGCAGATCGCGCCGCTGGTGATGCTCGATAACGTCTACGAATTTAAGCAGACCGTTGAGGCGGTGGGCCGGGCGGTCAATCGTCAGCAGATAGCTGCCGCGTTGCTACTCCGCTGGCAACAGCGCGTTAATCGCCTGCGTCAGTTACTGGAACAGCACTATGCAGCACGCTGGCCGCTGACGGTCTCCGTGCTGGATATCCGTGCGGACCATCTGCGTAGCTATCTGCCGCAGAGTTTTCCCGGCATGATCCTCAGCGAACTCGGCTTTCACTGGAATGAGGCCGCACGCCAGGCAACAGGTGTGTCGATCAAACTCAGCGGCCGCGAAAGCCTGCCAGTGGTCAATGCCGATCTGTTTTTTGTCATGCTGCACGCGGAAAAGTCCGTGGTGCGGGATAACTACCGTGCGCTGGTCAGTCATCCACTCTGGAAACAGATGCAGGCGCCGCAACACCACCAGGTGTGGCAGGTGGACAGCGTGACCTGGGTACTCTCCGGCGGGATTATTGCCGCGAATGCGGTGCTGGAAGATATCGAACGCCTGCTGATTGTGGGGCAGCCAACATGACGCCAGCGATAAAACTGTGCATCCTGGCGTTACTCCTCCTGATGGCCGTGTTGCTCAGCCTGATGGCAGGGGCCAACTGGATATCACTGCCGCAGGTGCTGGCGGCGCTGACCCGGCACGATAGTATGAACCTCCAGCATATTCTGGTGACCACCTCCCGATTGCCGCGTACGCTGATGGCGCTGGCCGTGGGGGCCAGTCTGGCCGTTGCGGGCGCGCTGATGCAGGCGCTGACGCGCAACCCGCTGGCGTCACCTGGCCTGTTCGGCATCAATGCCGGAGCCACCTTCTGTATTATCCTGTGCAGCGCCGTATTCTCACTGGCTTCCCTCAACGCGTTGGTCTGGTGCGCCTTTGCCGGCGCCGCCGTGGCGGGAACGCTGGTGTGGCTGATCGGTACGGCCGGGCGTGGACGTCTTAATCCGCTGCGCATTGTGCTGGCCGGGGCATCGATCACCGCGTTGTTTACCGCCTTTAGCCAGGCGATGCTGGTGATCGACCAGCAGGGGCTGGATACGCTGCTGTTCTGGCTGGCCGGATCGCTCAGTGAGCGTGAACTGGCTGCTGCATGGCCGATCCTGACGCTCAGCGCTGTTGGGCTGGCGGTGACGCTCCTGTTTGCCGGGCAGGTGAACGTGCTGAATGCCGGGGACGATATAGCCACCGCGCTGGGCCAGCGTGCCGGGCCTGTTCGCCTGCTGCTGGCGGGGCTGATTGTGCTGCTGGCAGGGAGCGCCGTGGCGCTGGCCGGCAGCATTGGTTTTATCGGCCTGGTGGTGCCGCATATGGTACGCAAAGGCCTCTCCATCGATCATCGCTGGCTGTTGCCAGGCTGCGCGCTGGGAGGCGGATTACTGTTGCTGTTGGCCGATATCCTGGCCCGCGTGGTGATCCTGCCCCAGGAGGTGCCGGTGGGGGTGATGACCGCGCTGTTTGGTGCGCCTTTCTTTATCTGGCTGGCGAGGCGTGGAGGGCGCTATGGATAAAATTATCGCGCTACGCTGGGGCGCTTTTTCACGCCAGATCAATCTGAACACCGTGTTACGGCTGTTGCTGGCGTTGGGTATTCTGCTGCTGGTGATGCTGCTGTCGCTGGCGCAGGGGAAAGTGACAATGTCACCCATAACCGTGTTGCGGCTGCTGTTTAGCGATGACTCCGGCGGGCTGACGTTTATTGTGCAGCAGCTCCGCCTGCCGCGCATCGTACTGGCGGGGCTGGTGGGTGGGGCGCTGGCGGTATCGGGTCTGATCCTGCAAAACATTATTCGCAATCCGTTAGCCTCGCCCGATCTCCTGGGGATCACCAGCGGTGCCGGGACGGCCGCCGTGATCTACCTGGCCTTCTTCAGTATGACGCTGGGCGACAGTCTGTTGCCGCTGGCGGTTATTGCGGGTGCCGGGCTGGCCACCGCCAGCGTCTGGCTGCTGGCCTGGAAGCAGGGGGCATCACCGCTGCGACTGGTGCTGATCGGCGTGGGTGTGTCGGCGCTGCTCGGGGCGGTGACCACGCTGATCCTGGTGTTCAGCCCGCTGACCACCACGCTATCGGCCTACGTCTGGCTGACCGGCAGCGTATACGGTGCCACCTGGTCGCAGGCCGTTGCCCTGGCGCAGTGGCTGCTGGCGATCCTGCCCTTATTGATCTGGCTGGCCCGTCAGGTAATGGTGCAACAGCTGGATGAGGGGTTGGCAGGCGGCATTGGCGTGCGCGTGCAGTGGCAGCGCGGCGGGCTGTTACTGGTGAGCGTGGCGCTGGCGGGCGTGGCGATTGCCTGGGGCGGGGCGATGGCGTTTGTCGGGCTGATTGCCCCGCATATCGGCAAGCGTCTGGTTGCCGCCGGATTTGCCGGGCAGGCGCTGATGAGTGCGATGGTCGGTGCCATGGTGCTGATACTGGCCGATCTGATCGGCCGCGTGCTGTTTCTGCCCGCCGATCTGCCTGCCGGGATTTTTGTCGCGGTACTCGGCACACCGTTCTTTTTAACTCTGCTGATCACCCAACGTCACTAAGGAAGCTGAACTATGACGGCCATTGCCGCCCGCGATCTGACCCTGAGTTACCAGAATCAGACCATTATTGACGGTCTGGATATTGACCTACCGCAGGGGAAAATCACGGTGCTGATCGGCAGCAACGGCAGCGGAAAAAGCACGTTGCTGCGATCATTCGCGCGCCTTCTGAAGCCGCAGTCCGGATCGGTCCGCGTCAACGGTCAGGATATTCAGCAGCAGTCGACCGTTGCGGTGGCCCGTGAGCTGGCGATCCTGCCGCAGAACCCGGTAGCCCCGGAAGGCATTAACGTGCGCCAGCTGGTGAGCCTGGGGCGTTACCCCTGGCAGAACTGGTTGCAGCAGTGGTCAGCCCGGGATGAAGACGAGGTTAATGCTGCTCTGCACGCTACCCATGTTGCAGGGCTTGCCGATCGTCCGGTTGAGGCGCTGTCGGGTGGGCAGCGTCAGCGGGTGTGGATTGCCATGACGCTGGCGCAGGGCACCGATATTCTGCTGCTGGATGAGCCGACGACCTTTCTTGATGTTGCCCACCAGATTGAGGTGCTGGATCTGCTGCGTGACCTGAATCGCCAGCAGAATAAAACCATTGTGATGGTACTCCACGACCTCAATCTGGCCTGTCGTTATGCCGACCATCTGGTCGCTGTGCATCAGCGCGGCGTGGTGGCGGCAGGGGCGCCGCAGGCGATCCTCAGTGAAGCGTTGGTAAAAACCGTGTTTGACCTGAACTGCCGCATTATCGATGATCCATTCTACGGTACACCGCTGGTGATCCCGCTCAGTAAAGAACACGACTAGCGGGGTAAAGGCCGGTTATTCCGCTTTAGCGAGTAAGGCAATTCTGAGCTGTTGAAGCATTCTGTGAAGCGCCCTCACTGGCTTTCATCCGGGTCATGACGCGAAAAAGCCCGGGGTGATTGACGGCAAATCGAATATAGCCCACCCCGGCATTCAACAGAGCATCATCCGCCCGATGCTGTGCAGGTTCGCGCATGTGCCGGGTTAAGCGGTGGTAGCCTTCTGCTGCCAGTTCATGAAGCAGGCCCGTCATATTGCCAAAATGGTGAGCAGGTGCGGCATGTGACACGTCTGCTTTTCGTGCACATGCGCGCAGAGAGAGCATCTCAACGCCTTCCTTTTCAACAATCTCCAGTGCGGATGCCATTTAATCAGAATATCTTGACAGTGACAAGATAGAGTGTAAATTTCATCTTGTCACCGACAAGATTAAGGCTTTATCTCAGCCGTTTTATTACCGCGTATATTTATCTGGCATTGCACGGAACCTATTCAGTCTTATGGCTGGTGAAGGAAGCGACGTTTCCCGATCAGCGTTTTGCCAGGCAGATCCCTCCTGCATGGGCAGGATGGTTATTCATTTTTGTCCCTCTGGCGGCTTATTATGCCACGCCGTATCTGCTCATCAGCCGTCATGTTATCGCGCCACCGTGGCTGGTTTGCCTGGTGTTGGCACTCTACATTACGGGTATTTATTTACACTATGTCAGTGATGCACAGAAGTTTTATACGTTAAAAGTAAAGAAAGGGTTAATTACAGAGGGGTTATTCGCCTATAGCCGGAATCCAAACTATCTGGGTGAGATTATTATTTATCTGTCGTTCTCATTACTGGCAATGCACGGGTTACCTTTTATCGTCCTGGCAGGATGGTGCATTTTCTTTATCAGGAATATGCGACTCAAGGATCGTTCATTATCACGTTATCCAGAATTTGAACAATACCGCCAACGCAGCCGTTTACTCTAAGTCAGCCCCCCAGAAAGGTTACTTTGTGTTCTGGCACGCCTGCACGCAGCGTTGCAATGCGCCGCTACAGCCACTGTTTTTATCCCGATCGCAGCGGCTGTTCTGCACATAGCAGCTTTGCTGGCAGGCGCTGTTGTCACGGGCGGCAATAGCGTGGGTGCCGGGAGTGAGCAGGGCAACCAGTAACGCAATAAAGAGTGGCATGATGTGACTCCGTTGGGGTTTTACTCTCAGCGTAATCCACGTATGCCATTACGGAAAGAGGGCTATGCATAAAGGCCGATACCACGCATGTTTGCTCGTCGGAACCATAACACAATGGGCCAATCTGTGCGTGATGGTCTGCACACTGACTCAGGTCAACGGCAGGTGTTGCTGACATCATTGGCAACCGGGCTAAGGCCAGCTTGGTGCTCGCGGTGGTTTTTAAACCACGACGGCGATCTCCTGTGGGATTGACATCTTTCCGGTGGGTCGGTGTTAAGAAAACGCCTGATATAGTGGTAGGATGGGACTGGCGGCTATCAGCGAGAAGCGAACACAAGGATGGATAGAAACAGTTATGTTGGATAATGATTTTTGATATTTCTCAGGCGCAGCGCTGAGCTATTTTTCCAAAACATTTTTTTTCGCCATTTTATGTATATTCTTTTTATCTTTAGAGGTTGTAATGCTGAAAGTCATTGCCGAAGATTTTATAAAACCTGATGGGGTTGAAAAAGTTATGCCTTTGTACCGTGAGCTAATATCGGCCACAAAAAAGGAACCTCTTTGCATCGCTTATGATCTGTATATCGATGAAAAGGATCCGGGGCATTTCATTTTTATAGAGGAATGGCCGGATCGTGCAGCGCTTGAATTGCACTGTGCAAGTGAGCATTTCAGACGGATTGTGCCATTAATTGACCTACATAAGCGCAAAGATGCTCAATACATTCTGATGAATTGCCACGTAACCCCACATATTTTATAAAGTCTATACGATCAATATGTTATGCCGAATTGGTAACACATCTTTTCAACTATTGTCCTGTGCCGCCCCTCTCTTTTTGATGTGAGATTATGTCTACTCCCGGCACAAAGCTGCCCACCATTATGTCATCAGCAATGATTCTGCCTGCAACCAGTGCTCAAAATCGTGCAATGCAGATTCATTGACTGCGGTTTCAACCGATTTGACTAAACAAAATGTCTTTCTCAGTTGTTCTGATTGCGGCCAGGGCGAACAAGCGACCCGCTGTTAAGCTCTTTTTCGATATAGATGCGAGGCACCATGGCGACCCCTTGTCCAATGAATGGCTGCGTCAAAGCCACTCCCGGTGAGAATGAAGGGATCGGTTCTGGCCGCGATATTCAAGGTGATGTCCGGGTATAAAGACTGGAAGCCACTGAGGCGGGGGATAAGCCAGCGGCTGCAAAACGTCGGCAGGACGGCAATTTCCAGCGTTCTGCTGCCTTCGGGCATTCCCATAACGTACTGAGTATCGCGTTCGAGCCGTTCCAGTATTTGCCGCACGTGATGGGCATAGCGAGCCCCCACTGGATTGAGCTTTACCCGGGTTCCCGTACGGTCAAACAGTCTGCAATCGAGCAGAGACTCCAGGCGGGCAATCTGACGGCTGATGGCGCCTTCCGTTAATGACAATTCCTCTGCGGCCCGCGCAAAATTACCGTGCCTGGCGGCGGCCTCAAATGCCTGAAGTGAAGCACTGCTGGGAATTTTTCTGCGCATGAATATGACCTTCTCCAAAAAGGGTGATGAACTGTCAGTGATATAATGTCACTAATGGTTGAGTAAATATCGATTTATTACCGAACTGGCGGCTTGTAGGATGAGTAAAAGTCACTAAGCAGGCTAATGAGCACCTGTTATTTATTCATGCCGAGGTCACTATGAGCAATCCGTCATTACCATGCCGTCAGATTGGGGATTTTTGGGTGACAGCCCTCAGCGATGGCACGATGTCAGCGAGCCTGGAGTTACTGTCAGGTATTGAGACCGCAGAAGCGGCGGCTATTCAGCATAACGCCCGGATCGCTGAACCCGGCAATATCCATATCAACGGGTACCTTATTCAGGGCAGGGGGCGGACCCTCCTGGTCGATGCTGGTGCGGGAGGTCTGAACAACGTCGGCGGGCAGCTTAAAGAGACGCTTGCTACTGCTGGCGTCAGCCCCGATGACGTGGATACCGTATTACTGACGCACGGTCATCCTGACCATATTGGGGGTCTGTTGGATGCTGAAGGGCAACCGGTATTTAATCAGGCAGAACTTCATCTCCATCCGCTTGAAGCGAGATACTGGCAGGATGATGAAAAACGAAAAATGGCGAATGAACGTGGGCAGCGCAATTTTGATCTGGCCCGCCGAACGTTAGACGCCTATGCCCGTAAAGTGCGCCTGATTGGTAAGGGCGAGGTGGCTGAGGGCATTCTTCCGGAATGGTTGCCGGGTCACACGCCAGGGCATACGGGTTTTCGCATCACTTCAGGCGATGAATGCTTATTGATTTGGGGAGACATCGTCCATTTCCCCCATATCCAGTCAGCACGCCCCGACGTTTCAATTGTCTTTGACTGTGACCCCCTTCAGGCCAGAGAAACACGGGAAAAAATCATGGCTCAGGCGGTAAGAGAAAATCTGCTTATCGCCGGAATGCACTTAGACAGTACGGGATTTGCCAGGGTGTTTAAGGCGGGTGAGGGATACCGTATTGCCTGACCGGAAAATGAATGGGGGGTCACTCAGATCCTAAAGAATGCACCGAACTCAGGCGCGATTATCCTGCTTGTGCAGGGTTAAATGACTTAACAGTGCCATGAGCAGTACCAGCACTCCGGCACCTAAGGCGACGTAGAATCCAGCGGGTGACCCATTGCTATCAACCACCTGACCCGCGAGGGCGGCGCCCAGTGCAACGCCCACATTCAGCCCGGCCAGCAGCCAGGTCATGCCTTCTGTTAACTGACTTTCAGAAACCTGACGTTCAACGAGCGACATGGCCACGATCAGGGTTGGGGCGAAAAAGAGGCCCGCCACCAGGACGGCGGCCGCCAGCGCGGTAAGATGGGTGACCAGTATCAGAGGGACAGTGGTTGTGGCAGTGGCCAGCCCGCCCAGCCACAACAGCCGATGGAGTGGGGTTTTCAGCTTGAGTGAGCCATACAGTAATCCGGATACACACGAACCCACGGCATAGGCTGATAACACCAGGCTGGCCGCCGCCGGGTGCCCCAGCGCTTCGGCCCAGGCGACACTCACGATATCAATCGTGCCGACGATAACGCCCATCGCTACCATCAGCAGCGCCAATAGCCGCACGCTGGTTATCCGGATGACCGAACCTGAGCCAGTCTTGCTGCAGGAGACGGCCATGACCGGAGGTTCCGTTCCGCGCTGTATCACCAGTGCAAACACGCCTGAAAACAGCAAAAGTGCCGTGAGCAGCAGACCCGCCTGGGGAAACAGCGCGATGGAAAGGCCAATCGAGAGGGGCGGGCCAACAATAAACGTCAGCTCATCGAGCACCGTTTCAAGCGAATAGGCAGTCTGCAAACGCGGCTGGCCCCGGTAAAGTGCCGTCCAGCGTGCCCGTACCATGGCCGACATGCTGGGCATAAACCCCGCCAGGAATGCACCAAAAAACAGAGCCCAGCTGGCAACACTCCAAAAGGAACAGGCGATGAGGATAACAAAACCCGTGACACTGATCGCCGTAGCCGCAGGCAAAACGCGGTGCTGCCCATAGCGATCCACATATCGGGAGATCTGCGGTGACAGCAGGGCGTAGGTCAGAACAAAGGTCGCGGAAATGGCTCCCGCCAGCGCATAGCCTCCGTATTGCTGCGAAAATAGCGTGATAATTCCGATGCCGGCCATCGGCAACGGGATGCGCGCTAACAGGCCCGCAACGGCAAAATGTGCCGTGCCAGGGGCAGTAAAAAGGTCTCGATACAGATTAGCCATCATCATCTCCGGTAGCATTTGCTTGCCACAACGAGGTGACACAGCGACAATACATACAACGCGTATGAATCCAATCCTATATTCATACGGAGTGTTTGTAAATAATCATTCATGTCGTATGTAAGGAGAAAATTATGGTTCGCCGCACCCGTGCCGAGATGGAAGAGACAAGAGCCACATTGTTAGCCACTGCCCGAAGGGTTTTTTGTGAATATGGCTACGCTGATACCTCAATGGATGATCTGACTGCGCAGGCAGGGTTGACCCGTGGCGCGCTTTATCATCACTTTGGTGACAAGAAAGGATTGCTGGTGGCAGTGGTGGAGCAGATTGATGACGAGATGGATCAGCGTCTGCACGCGATTTCCACTCATGCAAATGATCCGTGGGAGGGCTTTTGCAACCGCTGTCGGGCTTACCTTGAGATGGCGCTGGAACCTGAATTTCAGCGCATTGTGCTGCGTGATGCCAAAGCGGTGCTGGGCGGTTCTTCACCTGAATCGCAACGTCATTGCGTGGAATCCATGCGCGGCCTGATTCGCAATCTGATTCAGCAAGGTGTCGTAGACGACGTCGACCCTGAGGGACTGGCTTCGCTGATTTACGGTAGCCTGGCAGAAGCGGCATTCTGGATTGCCGAGGGTGATGAGAGCAATACGCGGCTGACACAAGGCATTACCGCGCTGAACCTGCTACTTCGCGGATTGCGACGGGCGGGCTGAGAGCATGCTGGCACGCGCGGGTAGGGGGGATGCTACGGGAAAACTTTGCTGGCGCTAAGCAAGCATGGCGCACAGGGTTCAGGAATAACGCTGTAGCGCCACAGTAGGGCATTGAGAAAATCAGGTGCTCTTCTTCATGCCATAGCTCAAATTTCTACCAGTTTTGCTTAGCAGGCGAAACGATAAGGTCATTGACGATGACGTTCTGCGGTTGATTAAGCGCATACACCACCGCATTAGCCACATCCTGCGGGCTGATGGCTAACTTATTCAGTTCCTGAGCCACTTTACGGCCTTCAGGATCGGCTACCTTGTCCGCCCATCCGGTATTAATTACGCCGGGACTGATGGTATTCACTCTGATCCCTTTATTGACACCTAAATCCTTGCGCATGGACTCCGTCATAGCATGAACAAAGAATTTAGTGGCGCTATAAACGCCCGCACCGGCGTCAACCTGGTGTCCTGCCACGGATGCCATATTCAGGATCTGACCGTCATTTTTGCTAAGCATAACGGGCAGTACGGCCGCGATGGCGTTCAGATAGCCTTTGATATTGACGTCGACCATCTTGTTCCAGTCGTCCCAGGCAACGTCGCTCCAGCTTGAAAACAGCATCAGGCCAGCGTTGTTAATCAGGATATCTACCGATCCGTATGTGTCAGTGGCGTGCTTAACCAAAGCCCGGGTGTCTTCCGGACGGGTGACATCAGTGACCAGACCAGCAGCGCGGCCACCTCCAGCTTCAATATCACTGACCAGCTTATCCAGGCCGCTCTGATCCAGCGCTGCCGCGACAATATTCACACCGTGACGTGCAAGTTCCAGCGCGGTAGCAGCACCGATACCGGATGATGCGCCGGTAATCACCGCCGTTTTGTTTTGCAGGTAATTCATTTTATCTTTCCTTTCTGTAACAGCGGCGGGACGAATACCCGCCATCAATGTTTATCAATGATTCGCTTCTGGCCAGTCGGTGTAGCCCTTCGCGCCACCGCCGTAATAGGCTTCTTTCGGCGCGATGGTCAGTTCGGCACCATAACGCAGGCGCTTCACCAGGTCCGGGTTGGAAATAAACAGGCGGCCGAAGGCGACGGCATCAATGATCCCGGCATTACGACGACTGATGGCCATCTCCAGGTCATAGTTGTTGTTACCGATGAACGGGCCGTCGAACTGGGCGCTCAGCGCATCCATATCCACATCAGCAGGAACTTCACGCGAGGTTGCCGTTGCACCCTCAACAAAGTGCAGATACGCCAGATTAAAGCGATTCAGCTGCTGGATCAGATAGCCATACATCGCCATCACATTGCTGTCCGGCGGCGTGTTACCCGCATCAGGGGTCACCGGTGACAGGCGGATGCCAACGCGTTCATTGCCCCAGATGTTGACGATAGCTTTCGTCACTTCCAGCGTCAGGCGGGCACGGTTTTCAATTGAGCCGCCCCAGTCATCGGTACGGTGGTTAGTGGAATCGCGCAGGAACTGATCGAGCAGGTAACTATTGGCAGAGTGTACTTCAACACCGTCAAACCCGGCGCGCAGGGCGTTTTCTGCCGCATGCTTGTACTGCTCGATAATGCCGGGAATTTCGTCTGTTTCGAGCGCGCGCGGCGTGGAAACCGGAACAAAGCCGTTAACGGTGTAGGTCTGGCCTTCAGCTTTGATGGCCGACGGGGCCACCGGACGTTCCCCATCAGGCTGAAGCTCAACGCTGGAGAAACGGCCCACGTGCCAGAGCTGGCAGACAATTTTTCCGCCTTCAGCATGAACGGCATCGGTGACTTTCTTCCAGCCTGCAACCTGTTCTTCACTCCAGATCCCAGGCGTAGCCGCATAGCCACGGCCCTGAGCAGAGATGTTGGTCGCTTCTGAAATAATCAGGCCAGCGCTGGCACGCTGCGCATAGTAAGTCGCATGCAGTTCATCAGGAATACCCTCTTCGCCATAACGGCTGCGGGTTACCGGCGCCATGACAATACGATTCGACAGCTGAAGTTTCCCCATGGCAACGGGTGAAAATAAATCGGTACGGGTGGTGTTATCAGTCATAAATACTCCAAGTAGTTGACCAGTCGTCTAGTTTATTGGTAAAAAAAAATGCGGCTATCTGAGCAGCCGCTTTGTCGCACTCATTGCTTTGTCGAATGACGTATCCGGGTCGTGAATTTTTGCCATAAGTGAAGCACCCAGCCAGAGCTGGTAGAGCTCTTCAGCGAGATCTTGTGCATCATCATCACCGGATAATGAGCCATCCTGCTGGCCCTGGCGAATGCATGCCGAAATTCTCGCCACGATGTCGAGGGTTCCTCTCGCCAGTACACTTCGCATGCTGTCATATTGGTCGCACACTTCCGCGCCAAGCTTAACGACAAGGCACTTACTTTCCGGCAGGTCGGCACCCTGTGTCGTTTTCCAGAAGGAAAAATAACGCAGCAGCCGCTCGCGGGCGGGTTCGGCACCGCGCAGTTGTTCATCCACCTGAATAAGGTAGTTGCTGAAATAGTGCTCTAACAGCGCCTGAGCAAACTCTTCCTTGGACTGGAAGTAGTAATAAAACGATCCTTTGGGGATCCCGGCGGCTTTAACAATTTCAGCCAGGCCGACGGCGCTGTAGCCTTTGTGAGTAATCAGCGTTCTGGCTACATCAATGATGTGCTGACGCACGTTAGTCGCTTGTTTTTTCATAGTCCGGTTACTGTAAATTAAAAACTGACCAGTCGTCTAGTTTTGTGAGTAGCATTTTGTGCGATCATCTTTTGTTCGCCGGCAGCAGTCCGGTGGCATACTGTCCGGTTGTTTTGAGACTCTGCAGCGTCGCACCGTCTTTAGCTTCAATCGACATCCCTTCCAGCAAGGTGTTGAGAACGGTCGCCAGCGCGGCGGTATTTGTGTCTACCGGCAGTTGCTTTTCCCGTACGGCCCTGGTGAGTCGCTTATCAAACAGATCTTTGCCTTCCTGCCTGAGCACGCTGACCGCCTTGACAACATCGGCGGACTCCTGCGAGACATTGATGGCAGCAAGCACCACCATGCAACCGCACGGCGCGGAGGGTGACAGCAGTATATCGGCCGATTCACTGAAGAAGTTATCAATGGCCTGGTGAATATTCTCAACCTCTTCCAGCCGTTCCCAGGTCGCTTTCCAGTAAACCTTTTCGTAATAGCTCACGGCTTCCATAAACAGTTTTGCTTTGTTACCGAAGGCGGAGTAGAGGCTGGGCGGATTGATCTCCATCGCTTCACATAGCTCGGCGACTGATGCTGGCTCAAATCCTTTTCGCCAGAAGATATCCAGTGCGCGGAGCAGGGCTTTATCACGATCAAAACTTCTCGGTCTGCCCTTGGGCTTTCCGCTGGCTGTGTTTACACCTGGCGTTTTAATTTATGGGTTCTCAATCTATCGCTTGACACTTTACATAGTGATCACTATACAATAATAACATTACTTAGTGGTCACTACAAAATGGTACCAACAAGTGAAAGAGGGGATCTGAGCGGATACCCGGTTTATTACTACGGAGAAAAAAGATGAGCGACAAAACTTACGTGCAGGAATACAGCGCCATTGTGGCTGTACTTAACCAGTACAACGAAGGCGGTAAACAGGCTAAGAGCGAGATCATGAAGCCCGCTTTTAGTGAACAGGCCACCATTTTTGGCACTGACGGCGACGGTAACCTCACCGGCGGCCCCATCCAGGGGTTGTTCGACGTTATTGACCGCGATTTCCGTCCTTCTCCTGAGGCGAAGGCCGCTATCGTACGCGTGGATATCGTCGGAACCGCAGCCAGCGCACGCATTGATACCGATGACATTTCAGGCTTTCGCTTCACCGACTTTTTCAATCTCCTGAAGGTGAACGGCAGCTGGACCGTGGTCAGCAAGATTTACCACACCCACGTCGCACCCTGATATCCATTTGGTCAGCTCACTGATGCAGCCCGCAAGCAGGTCGGTAACGCTGAAACGGTGGCTGAAGCCTTCCATAAAGACGCCGTGATGTATGGTTTTACCAACGGCAGGCTGCTGGGCGGCCCGGTAGAAAATCTGTACGATTTTGTCCGCCAGAACGGCAGCGCGCCGGATATCGTGACCCGGCTCGATGTACTTGCTATCACGCCGACCACCGCCGTTGTGCGGGTCGATATACCTGACCAGGATGACCCGCTGTGGCATGTGGACGCCGTTATCTGTGCGCTCGGTACCACCATCAAACAATCGGGCAGCCGCGAGGCATTTCGCCAGGTCGATTATGACTACCCGCTGATGTTTGCCAGGCTTGCCAGAACGCACGGCGCGACCGTGTTTGCACTGACGTCCGCAACCGGTGCCGATCCGTCCTCCCGTTGGGCTCGAGGAGGCGCTGGTGCACGAGCAGTTTACTTCTCTTACTCTCGTCCGGCCCGGTGTTATTGGTGGTGCAAGAAAGGATGTTCGCCCGATTGAAATGACGGGTAAACGCTGAATTTATTGATAAGGAAACAGTGATGTCAGTTGTAAAATTTAACGCCATTGTAAAGGCAGATACTCACCGCGTATGGCAAACGCTCAGCCAGTTCGGCCGCATCAGTGAATGGCATCCGGCCATTCGCAGCAGTGAGATTGAAGAAAACCAGCCAGACGGCCTTCCGGGCTGTAAGCGCCGTCTGGTGCTGGACAATGGCGCTGTACTGCGTGAACAGCTGCTTATGCTTGATGAAGGCAGCCAGGCTTTTTCATACAGGTTTATTGAGTCACCGCTGGCAGTGGACAATTATGTCGCTTCGGTGAGCCTGATTCCGCTGACGGGAAAAGAGGAAACAGTGATCGTGTGGCAGGCCAGTTTTGAAGCCCGCTCGCGCGATGAAACGCAAAAGATGGAAGACGTCGTTATGCATCTCATCATGTCAGGGCATAACAGCCTGGCCGATTATCTACAGCAACAGTGAATCCTGAGGAGACCGTCTGAAAATGAACGATTACATCCAGCCTGTTGAACTGGCAAAGGCATATCGTCTGATTAATCATGGCCCGACAACGCTGGTTTCGGCGCAGCATGACGGAACGGAAAACGTCATGGCTGCGTCATGGGTATGTGCGCTGGATTATGGGCCAGCGCGATTGACCGTTGTCCTTGATAAGGCGACCTTCACCCGCGGGCTGATTGAGCAGAGCGGGCACTTTATGATTCAGGTACCGATCGCATCACAGGCTCCGCTGGTGTATCAACTGGGCTCACAATCCCTGTTCAGCGATAAGGACAAACTGGCCCGTTCAGGCGTGACGCTTTTTCACCTTCCTGACGTAGATGCACCACTGGTTTCAGGATGCGCCGCCTGGCTTTATTGCGAGCTTATCCCCGAAGAGCATAACCAGCAGGCCTATGATTTGTTTATTGGCGAAATCAAGGCTGCGTGGGCTGACACGCGCATTTTCAGGGACGGACACTGGCAGTTTGAGCACGCCTCTTCAGACTGGCGAAGCCTGCACTACATCGCCGGCGGACATTTCTACACCACCGGCGAGGTGCTTGAGGTGCCGGATGTACCCTCAGTTACCCCAGGCGCCCCTCAGGGCTGAAAATGCATGTGATATCCGTCACAACTTACCTCTCTTCTGGCCACGCGGTTCATGCATGGCCAAAGAATACGTTTTTCGATGCGGGTGATGTTCCGCCTAAAGTAGAGTATTCGTTGAGTGAGGATGGTCGTGAGCTCAATTATTTGTTTTCCACTCTGTCCCAGTCAATTAATAACTGTTTCATAATCATTAAATATTTTCATCAACAGGACCCTTGGTATTTCCTTTGCAGAGATTCTGAAACGAGTGCTCAGGCGCGAGGCAATCACAGCGGATGTAAGTTTGTTACCGTTATAGGCGATGGTCATCTGCTTGCCGATGTTCTGTCGGGTCAGGGTCGATAATTTCTTCCCACATTCATCGGTGAATTTCATGATTATATTCTCATTATCCACTTCATCCGTCTCAACATACTGAATGGACTCTACACATTCAGAGTCGAAGGAAGTATTTTCCCCTGAGACCGAAAAATCAAAATCTCCTTTTGCTGCAACCGATGTCAATGGGATGAGTGCTACGATTAACAACGCCCCAGATTTGATATACATTCTCATCTCCTTGTTTTGGTAAGGATTATACATGAATCCTTATGAAACACAGCCTGGCGGCTTCCCATAAATTAGCCTATCGCAATGTAAGCAACACCCGCTCCTGACACGGTGAACAGTCTCGGAGACATCAAGGTCCGCGGTGAGCGAGAAGCAAAGGTTCTGGTTGCTACTTAGAGTAGGATAAGATGTCGAGGTTAGCCGTGGTGATATCTGAAGAAGGGCTATTGAAGGGCGTTAAACATTTGCCGTCTGGCCGCTATCGCAGGCCGCAAGATCATGCTTTGGCACAGAGCAGTGCCAACTGAGCACCCAATACGCCAAGGATAGGTTGAAATATAACATCTCCAAAGCGCCTTGACGGGCAATACACTAGAGCGTCAATGACTAACAAAAATCTATGGATATAAACCTTCTTGGCTTTATGCCAGCGTTACTCCCTGTTGCACTGTCCCCCGGAGCAAGCTTCACTCTTGTTATGAGTGGTGCTCTGGCAGGTGGTCAAAGAGGATTGTTCAGGACTCTTGCCGGAACGGCTTTGGGCATTTACACCCATGCAGTTCTAATAGGCCTTGGGATAACCGCTGTGCTCATCTCGTCTCCAGAAACTTTTGCTGTGTTGAACGTTTTTGGTACCGCCTATCTGCTTTGGTTAGGGGTGATGCTCATTCGCAACGGCATAAGGGCAAATCCAGGAGGGTTTGCTGATGCAAAGCATTCTGTGACGTTAAGAGAGGCCTGGATAGCCAATGTTTTGAATCCTAAAGCCATTATTTTCTATCTGACTGTCGTTTCGCAGTTCGCAGGGATACAGGGAGGCGTTTGCAACTATCTGACACTGGCGTCAGTACATGTCGTGGTTATGTGCATTTGGCTTTACGCCGTCAGTCAAACACTGATCTTTTCAGTTAAAAAAGCCAACCCAACAATGCTCAAAAAATACGTCAACATTGCCGGCGGAATGTTGCTTATTGTTTTTTCTCTGCACAGCCTGATCCCGTAATTCATCACTTATAGCGACAACGGCCGCTCCTGTCACCTGGATGCCGAGGGTAAGGCTTGAAGGGCAGCGGAGAGCGAGGAGCGGAAGTTATGCCTGAGCGCTAACGGTTCACACTTCATATCAGTCAGCGCGATCAGAAAAACTACGCGTGGGCGATTGCCCGGCCTGATATCTACAACTACAGTCAAAAGTAAACATAACAAGCGTTCATAATGCCCGGCCACGAGTCCTTTGAGAGTACAAGTTCTGCTTTTAGCAGAAAACAGCGGAGGTGAATGAGATGGTTGATGAAAACAT
Source organism: Erwinia sp. MYb416 (assembly GCF_037479575.1). Lineage (NCBI taxonomy): Bacteria > Pseudomonadati > Pseudomonadota > Gammaproteobacteria > Enterobacterales > Erwiniaceae > Erwinia > Erwinia sp. MYb416. The sequence continues at coordinate 1,866,232 of NZ_JBBGYT010000438.1, read as the reverse complement.
GCGAATTACGGACAGTCATGAGCTTGAGAAACTTTACGGTGCGGTCGCAAAATCTTCTTTAACGAAGGTGACAGACCATATTCATCCTGCCTACCGACCCTTTATCTACCGCTCATTCTGAACTCGATAGCTCTGCCATCATCAAACTGCATGAGTGCAATCGCACCGGGACTGTTAAATAATGAACTGGTCATGATATATCACTCAATTTCTGATGCATGTAATCAATGAGCGCTCGTGTTTTAGCGGGCAAGTAACGTCGATCTGAATAAAGTGCAAACAATTGCAATGGGGCTACCGATTGTTCAAACGCAATCTCAATTAACCGTCCATCGTTAATGTAGGGCTGGCAGGCTTGTTTCGATAGAATGGCAAAACCGACACCTGATACCGCCGCTCGTCCTGCCATCTCTCCACTGTTTACCCGATAATGCGCTTTAACCTTGATTGTCTCGAATCCCCCCTTTTTATTGACAAACTGCCAGGGTGCACCCTTCAGTGCACTTACTGTTGTAATACAGGGTAATTCTTCAAATTGCTGGATCTGGGTAGGGGTGCCATAACGCTGAATGACGGAGGGGGCTGCGACAATGGTGCAAGGGATAGTCACCAGATGACGGGCTATGTAGTCACTGTCATCCATCTGACCACGGGTAATAATGATCGCTAAATCCAGATCATCTCGCAGGGATTCGAAACCTGACAAATTTGTGACGCAGCTGATCTCCAGGTCCGGATACTGGCAGGCAAAATCGGCAATAACAGAACCCAGTAATGCAGGACCGACTTCATTGGGGATACAGAGACGTAGTGGACCCTTGAATTGCATCTGCCTCAAGGTTAATTCTGTCTCAGTTTGCTCCAGGGCCTCCAGTAATGGTTTTGCCCGGATATAGAGTAAGTGCCCCGCCTGGGTGAGTTTCATATGTCGGGTACTGCGTTCAATGAGCTGAAGATTCAGTTTTTCTTCTAACTGATAAATACAACGACTCACATTTGATGTCGGCATTTCAAGGACTTTCGCTGCCCCAACAAAACTTTCTCTTTCAACCACAGCAATGAACACTTTCAGGGTATTAAAATCAAGAGCTGAACGCATTAACTATCCCACATATGATAACAATCAATGCCATTTTTACCATCTAATGAACAACAATGATAGCAGTTAAACTCGGATATCTTTCAACTACAGGTTGCTTGCTATGCCACTGGTCACACAGATGTTTAATCATAAAGCCCTTATGCGGATAGCCTTTGTAATGGCTTTTATCCAGTTCACGAATGCGCTGGAATATATGATGTTCAATCCTGTTTTTGCTTTTATGGCGGCAGATTTCGCCGTTCCCGTATCATTCTCAGGTTATGTATCCGGTATGTACACATCGGGTGCTGTCATTTCGGGAATAATCGCCTTTTACTGGATTGGTCGTTTCAATAAGAAACATTTTTTAATCGCCAATATGGCACTCTTAGGCCTACTGACGCTTTTTGCGACATTTACCTCCAGTTTTAATGTCCTGCTTACGCTACGATTCTGTGCAGGATTGGTTGGCGGTACGACAATGGGGGTGGGTATCAGTATCTTGATAAACAACGCACCGACTAACGTGCGCGGGAAAATGTTGGCGACGGTAATTGCGTCATTTTCGATGGTAAGCATTGTAGGAATGCCCACTATATTATTTTTGTGTGCACATTATGGTTGGCATGTCGCTTTGTGGTTAATAAGCATTCTGTGTTTGTTGGCGTTGCCACTGATTGTATCCATCATCCCCCACGAACCCGTCTCTTTAGACAGGTTCCACGCGCAACCTATCGATGTGGATACTTTGCTGTTCGCCTCCAGTAATGCGCTTGTGCAGTTTAGTCCAATGCTGGTTATTCCTATTATGGTGCCCTTACTGACACAGCAGTTGGGCGCTTCGCAAGACCTGTTGCCCTGGTTGTTCTTCGGCGGGGGGGTTACAGGTTACCTGTCCACAAAAATGACTGGTGTGTTAACCTTGCGTTTTTCTGCTTTGATTCTGGCGACAGGGTCAACAATAGTCTTTATATTGAGTCTGTTATTACCATTCCTGGGCTATCAGCATGCGGCGTTGTTTATTACTTTATTTCTCGGTGCATCATACAGCCGTCTGGTTTCATCTTCGGCAGTGTCTATTCAGTATCCTGATGACAGGCAACGCGCTGGATTTTCTTCATTACAGACATCGATAATGTATCTGATTACCACCGTCGCATTTTTCCTGTCTGCTTTTCTATTACCCGATTACGGCATGGCACCCCAAAATCTGAATACGTTGTTGGCGGTATGTGCAATTTCCGCATCAGGGTTCCCAATCATCGTGATCATTCTGCAAAAGAAACTGGCTAAACGTAAGATCCGGCCAGATCATCTCATCACTGATTAGCATAACGTCCGCTCCTTGCACTGAGCTGCCCGTGATGACAAAGGGCAGCGTTGAGCGAGAAATGGACGGTAAAAGTGCCTTGTAAACATCCGGTAACTGTTTATTTTTATCTGGACGAAAAACGACGCTACTAGCCGATTTCTTTAACTATCCGCATACCTCGAACCTGATTTATGCCATGCGTATCAATTCCAGTAAACCAGATAAGTCAGTGCGGCAGCTGAACATAAAGCATAGGGGCTTAAAAGCAAAACATCCGAATAAGGCGTTTCAAATATCCGGGTAACTGGCCATGCCAGTACAACCAGCCACATGAAGAGCGTAGAGAACACGATAAAAAAGCTCCCCTTTAAGGAAGCGTCAGGAGCAAATCGCTTTGCAACCATGGCTAATGGCATGCCGATTATTAATGAACCCATCGTGGTTCCAATAATACTCGTCATCACGATGAACAAATAAGTTACAATCAGACCCGGTACGGATGTGCTGCTATTTCCCCAGGAAAGATAGATTAAAACCAGCAATGAACCCACTATACTACTAAATATTGCTGATATCGTAGATTCCCTAATCAAGTTGTCGTCAATAATTTTCGGCATAATTTTCTCTACGTCTGAGCAGCTATATTTCATGCGGCGTACCCGCTTGAATTTTTCGGCATGAGGTTTGATCAAAAAACAGGCTTCAGGCACGACATCCTCTGCATAGTCGCAGGACATTAAGGCAGCCGTCAGGTTTTTTTGTGGGCAGACCAGTGAGTGTCTCGCATCGTTAAGGCTGAATTGCCTTTACCTGCTCATCAAGCAGGTCCGTCAGGAGTGCCGTGCCATCACTCCCCACCCGGAATGCTCCGTAACGTGCCTGAGCAAAACGCTCGCCATGGCTCTCCTGAAAGAACCAGGCGTTGGTGCCGACGGTCAGCGAGCCGTCATGCTGATGGTATTTCACCCGAAGCTGATTCGGCTGCAAAGGCTCACCCTGATCAAAGCGGGCCTGAGTCGCATGACGCTGAGCATCAAGGTCAACAATCAGGGTTCCGCTGGTCGGCAGGCATGGCGCTGACAGGGTCGCACCGCAGGACTCAGCCTGTTGATATAACGTCAGATCCAGAGGGCGGGTAAGGGCATAATTGAGCGCCATGTAATCACCCTGCATCAGGGAGCGCGGGTCAACCGGGGCAAGGGGTAAAATCATGATCACGCCTTGCTTCAGCAACTGCTCTTTTTGCCAGATGCTGACATTGACGGCCACCAGCGCCAGCGCTACCAGAGCGCCAACCAGCCATCGGCTCTGTTTATGCATTCTCACTTGCACCTCCGATCTGTGCGGGTAATACTTTTTTGACTCCCCACGCCAGCCCCAGTAAAACCAGACCGCTGACCAGCAGCAGCAGGGATTTCTGCAGCAGAATGACCTCCAGGAAGTAATACCAGCCAATAACATACAGCACCATGAAACCGCCACTTACCACCAGTAACCCCAGACTTCCCTGATAACGCGCCATCAGAATTAACCACAGTCCCAGCCCAATACCCGGTGCATAGAGGGCGGCAGCCCCGCAGATAAGCGCAGCGGGCAGTGTGATGATCGAAAATAGCAGCCGGCTGCTTTTTTTGTGAAAGAGCGCACTCAACACTAAACCTGCCGCGATCCCTGTGCCTGTTGCAGACTGAAGCGTGGAAAATTGCAATTCTTCCCAGAAGAAATCCGTGAGATAGGCCGCGTTTATAGGAAACTCAGCAATATCAGCCCCCCCGGGATGCCATACAGCAGCGGATGTAACGCCTCAGCATACGTTCCTGCCTGTAACCTCAACTGATGACTGACAGTCCAAAGCCACAAAAATACGACCGCCGCCACCAGTACGGACACAGCAAGGTGTCCCCCCGTCGGGGACAGGTAAAGCCGGGCCAGAGAATGGCCCGCCAGCACCAGAAAAAAGGTCAGGGCAGTGATGGCCATAAACCGATAAGTGCGGTTGGGCATAGCCACCGCCATCGCGGCCAGGATCGGCAATGCAGTGAGTGAACTCAGCATAATAAAGCTGACATCATTGCTCTGAATTTGCAGCAGAACGCCGGATATCAGCCCGCACGTTGCCGCAATCGCCCATGCCAGTCCGAGGTGATGATGACCGTCACGCTGACTGCTTAACAGGACATGCGCAATGGCGGCGAGCAGCAGCGAAGGAATAATAAGGGTGGCAGCATTCGGGTCTTCGAGCAGATCAGCGACATAGAGCATCAGTATCATCAGTAACAGAATGATGACCGCTGCGACCCAGCCTCCGACGCTTAGCGCCAGCCTCAGATACCAGGGCAGGTCGGACGCGTGACCGTGTTGCTGAATTTCTTCAACCTGCGAGGCGCTCAGCAAACCCTGCTGACGCAACGTGTCTGTCAGTAAGGTCAGCCTGGCCGGAACCCGATCGATCGGCCCTTTATCAACCAGTTTGCGTTGCCACTTCAGCAGGATCGAACCATTTACCCCCATCCAGAATGCCATCAGGGCGCCGGTCAAAAACAGATCACCCGTATCGTAGGCTGAAAGAAATAACTGCATGATTAGCGCACAGCCAACAACGGTCAGGCTGGCGATGCCCAGCGTCAGTATGCAGAGATCCTGATAGCGGTAACGGTACAGGTAATAACCTGCCAGCAGGGCGATCACCCAGCCGCCCGTGATATAAGGAAGGGGAATATCGCCGCCCCAGTCAGAGAGGTTCCCGGCCACGATGCCGGTCAGCAGCAGCAGTAAAAATCCCGCCATGACTCGCGAGAACCAGCGGCTTGCCAGCCAGCTCTCGGGGTGATGCGTTATCGCCCGCCAGGCCAGCGCTTCCCTGACAATCAGGCAGGCTGCCAGCACCGCCAGATACCCGTGGAGCATAACCGACGGGAGCCTGGTGAAACTGTCAGACACGGCGAGATCCAGCAGTGACGTCGGCAGCGTGTTGTAATAGAGCTGGAACGCCAGGTTAGCGACCAGCCAGCTGCAAAACCACAGGCTGTTTTGCCGGGCAATCAGCGCCAGCGGCAGAAGAACGCATAACCAGGCCCGGAATAGCTCCCAGCTGTCAGCACCGGTCTGATAAATCTGTCCATACAGTGCAAACAGGGCACCGAAGCTTAACCCTGTCGCCAGCAATGCGCTGCGTGCCAGCGTGCTGTACCAGCGCCACCAGACCACCGCCGCCAGCGCGACGATCAGCAGTTCGGCCAGGGCAAATTTCGCCATTTTCGGCAGCCAGGCCCAGTTCCAGGCAACAAAGAACACCGCTCCGGCAACCAGCGACAATAATCCCAGACAGGAAAGAACCGTAATAAGAAACTGACGCCACTGAGCATCTGACGGTCTGATTCCACAAAAAGCATAGATACGCTGGCAGGTCTCCGGGGTCAGGCTTCCTCCTCTCACCAGGCGTGCGATCTGGCGGCAAAGATACTCTGCCGTGCGTGACGGCATGCCGGTGATGCCAACGGGTGCAAGCTCCCTCATACTTTCCCTGCCTCTGTTTACGGTATGAATTTGATGAGTGTGTCATTAAACCGCTGTGGTGCTCAATGGGTTCTGTTCAGGCAGGCTTTAGCACCACCACCGCATATCGGCATATCTCATCAGTCTCATTTTTGAAAACACAATCAGCCGGATCGCCTACCTCCAGACAATCCCCCGTGGACATTTTAAATGTATGCGTGCCTTCTTCAAACGTCAGCCTGCCTTCGAGCACCCATATGAGCTGATGCCGGGAAAGGTAGGCAATGGCCGGCATGGGCACCGCAGTATTGGCCGGAAGATCGATGCTGACCAGGTCGACAGGAATATGACCCGGTGATACGTGGCGGCGAACATAACCGGTTTCGGGATCCTGCCAGACAGGCTGATTTTCAAACGTGACCAGCGTACCCGGACGTACTTCTGTCAGGGCAATGAGATGCGACATTGACATATCGAATGCGCCTGAAAGTCGTGCCAGCAGCGTCGCTGTGGGGCTGCTTTCTCCGCGTTCTATTTTATGGATCATGGCGCGCGAGACGCCGGAACTCTCAGCCAGCTCCGTGAGCGACCATCCTCTGATTTCTCTTTCCTGCCGCACTTTCTGACCGATGCGTGCATTAAGGCTGTCTTCTTTATTGGACATTTCATCTGACATAGTGGATAACTACAATAGTGTACGATTCATCTACTTTAGTGAATGACAAGAGGGGTGTCTACCATGCTTATTCGTTCTGCCCGAGAAAGTGACGCTGAAATGATTGCGTAAATTTATAACGACGCGGTACTGAACACCACCGCGATCTGGAATGAAAAAACCGTCGATCCGCTAAACCGGATTAAGTGGCTTAATGACCGGCATGATGCCGGTTTTCCTGTCGTCGTGGTGGTGGATGAAACCGATATCGTGCAGGGATATGCTTCATATGGTGACTGGCGTCCCTGGGACGGTTACAGACATACCGTTGAGCACTCTGTCTATGTTCATAAAAGTGCCCGTGGAAAAGGGGCAGGCACAGTGCTGATGCAGGAACTCGTCAGACTGGCGACAGAGCAGGGTAAGCATGTCATGGTGGCAGGGATTGAGTCTGAAAACAGGGCATCTATCGCGCTACACAAAAAACTGGGCTTCTCCGAAGCAGGCCGTGTTTCTGAGGTCGGGAGCAAATTTGGCAGATGGCTGGACCTGACCTTTTTGCAATTGCGTCTGGATGCGCGCGAAGCCCCCTGAAGGGCATGTGTCATGAGTATCATCCGTCGTTTTAAGGTTTCTGGATTGACGGGTTGATCCAGAACCGCATTCAAGAGGCATATCAGGATGATGTTCAATATATTCCCTGTGTCTCATAAGCCAGGCTTTCAGGCGTTCGCACGGAGTCAGATTGCGGTTATAAAGCGTTGCTGCTCTCATGTCCGTAAATGCGGCAGGTATTTTCGTGAGACAACTCGATATGAACACCTGGGCTATGGTCGCCTGGCGCTCCCTGTTTGCTTTCCTGTCACTTGGCCTGTTACTGGTGGTATGCGGTAACCTGCGCCACTTTTCATTCCGGCGCGATTTAGGGTTACCAGGCTTGATAACCGCTGCGGTTATGGCTTCATCAATGTTTTGTTACGTGGCGGCGTTGAAACTGACCAGCGTGGCCGGTGTGATGACGGTCTATGCCACCATTCCTTTCTTTGCTATGGGACTTGGCTGGCTCATGCTCCGGGAAAAAATCACAAAACGTGCGCTACTGGCTGCGATGGTGAGCCTGTCGGGTGTCATCCTGATGGCCACTTCAGCGGTGGGGCCGGGCGACATCCAGGGTAATCTGTTGGCTCTGACGATGACGGCGGGCTTTGCTGCAAGCATAGTGATGTCAGGCAAGTGGCCAGAGATGAACCTGCCAGCCGTAACTGCCCTGGCCTGCGCACTTTGTGGCGCATTCTGTTTTATCATGATGCCTCGCGGTCTCCCCCTTCCTGGTCTGAAGGATATGGGATGGCTGCTGGTTTTTGCGCTTGCCACTCAAAGTTTGAGTTATCTGCTGTTTATGGTTGGAAGCCGGTATGTCGCCTCGGCAGAGGCGAGCTTGATTGCCCAGGTCGACATCGTGCTGGGCCCCTTCTGGGTCTGGCTATTTGTCAGCGAACTGCCAACCCGATACACGTTACTGGGCGGGAGCATAACCTTCATTGCTGTCACTCTTTATCTTGCGAGTGAATATTATCTTAAAAGAAAAATGGCTGCCCATCAATGCAGAGGGCATATGTGACAGGTTTAATTGATATGCCTTTTGAGTTGAGAAAAAGCCCCGGCGAAGACAGTCGTCGTGGGCTTTTCGAATTTACAGACCCAACGCTGACAGACCCGGATGGTCATCCGGGCGACGTCCCAGAGGCCAGTGGAACTTGCGTTCACTTTCCTTAATCGGCATGTCATTGATACAGGCGAAGCGACGGAGCATCAGGCCATCTGCTTCAAATTCCCAGTTTTCATTCCCGTAAGAACGGAACCAGTTACCTGAATCATCACGCCATTCATAAGCGTACCGGACAGCGATTCGGTTGCTATCAAATGCCCACAACTCTTTAATGAGACGATACTCAAGTTCTTTTTTCCACTTACGAGTGAGGAATGCTTTGGCTTCTTCACGATTATTTGCGAACTCGGTTCGATTACGCCATTGGGTTTCCAGTGAGTACGCCAGCGATACTTTTTCGGCATCGCGACTGTTCCAGCCATCTTCGGCGAGCCGAACTTTCTCCGTCGCGGATTCGCATGTGAACGGAGGAAGTGGCGGGCGAGTGTGTGTATCGGACATGATAAAGCCTCCCGTAAATATGGATAGATCAGTAGAAACCGTTTTAGGTACTCAGGAACTAAGGAGAGACCTGTTCCAGCAAATGTTTCGCAACGTCCCTTGCTGATAGCGCCCTCTATAAGAATCAGCAACTGCCTGGCCAGAACGGCGGGTTGCTCAATGTTTAATTGCTCAGTGAGTTCGAGCGTGTAATCCAGTAGTGTTTGTTTATGCAGTTTTGCTATCTGACGAACGGGGTGGTGATGATCACCCACTTCTCCGGCGGGATTGATAAATGCACAGCCACGAAAACCTTCCGACTCAAACCAGCCCCTGAGCACACTGAACATCATCAAAATGCGTTCCTGAGGAGTATCACCTTTATCCGATTCCGTTCTGAACCAGTGCATCCAGCGTTCATCTCGTTCTTTCAACGCGGCTGCTGCCACGTCATCCTTGGTCGCGAAATGGCGGTAAATACTTTTTCTTGCTACGCCTGAGGTCTTGACCAGGAGGTCCATCCCTGTGGCATGAATCCCGTTCCGATAGATCAAATGCTCGGCGGTAGTGAGAATTTTTTCTCGGGTATCTGTTGGCTTCTTATTCATGAGATGAGGATCCTTACGCAGTCTGCACTATGTGGCGGGCGGGCAGTTTTATGCCAGCGGAGAGTCGCTCAACGTGCTGTAACCGCAAGCGGCCCGGATCGGGCCGCCCGTGGCATCAGGAAAATATCACCTGAACTTTGGCCGCCCGGGATTTATCGGCGGCCATCTCCAGCGCCTCGACAATTTGCTGCTGCGGGAACTCGGCAGAGAGCAGCGGCAGGGGATTGATACGGCCGCTCTCCAGCCATTGCACCGCCAGGCGGAACTCATCGATAAAGCGGAACGATCCTGCCAGCGTAATCTCCTTCACCAGCAGCGGGCCGAGCGGGAAGTCCAGCGAGGCTGCCCCCATGCCCAACTGCACAATGCGCCCTTTAGGGCGAGTGAAACCGACGGTGGAAGCAATCGCCGCCGGGGCGCCAGAGGCCTCGAAGCACAGATCGAAATAGCCGCCATCCTCCTGCCAGCCTGCCGTCAAGGCGCTATCCGTCGGGTCAATGGCGCGCGTTGCGCCCATCTCCAGTGCCAGCTCGCGGCAGCGGGTGCTCATATCGGTGGCAACAATTTCTCCGGCGCCAGCGGCAAAAGCCGCCGCAATCACCAGGCAGCCGATGGGGCCAGAGCCTGTCACCAGCACTTTTTTTCCCACCAGATCGCCAGCCTGATGAATGGCATGCAGCGCGACAGCCAGCGGTTCGGCAAAAGCCACCACTTTAGGATCCACATGGTCGGAGAAGGGGATGCACTGCGCGGGGCTGACCGCCACATAGCTGGCAAAGCCGCCGCTCACATGCGGGAAGAACTGCGCGCTGCCCATAAATTTCATCGTGCGGCACAGGTTTTGCTTACCCTCCAGGCACAGCACGCAGCGATTGCAGGGCTGCGACGGATTGATCGCCACACATTGCCCGGCGTGCAGGCCACTGTCTGCGGGGGCCTGTTCAATGCGGCCGACAAACTCATGCCCCAGGATCAGCGGCTGTTTGAGAACCGACATGCCCGCGCGCCCGTGTTGGTAATAGTGGATATCGGAACCACAAATGCCGCCGCGTTCAACCTTCACCAGCACCTGATGATCGTCCCACGTCAGTGAACGGGTTTCATTACTGACGTGATGAGCCGCGCTGACGACGCTGGCCAGGATCGCTTTACTGTTCTGCATGATTTTCCCTCAATGTGTTGACTCGTTTAGTGGATGGCGTGTCGTCATCCGGCAACGCAATCACGTCGATTTTGCCGACCAGGAACAGGTACGCCAGGAAGCCCATCAGCGCCACGGCGGCGATGTACCACATGGCGTACTGGAAGTTATGGGTGCGTTCGAGAATCACTCCGATCACAATCGGGCTGATAATCCCCGACAGGTTGCCAAAGATATTGAGGAAACCGCCGAGCGTGCCAATCAGATGGCGCGGGATAACATCACTGCACACCACCCAACCGAGGTTAGAGAAGGCGTTGGCGAAGAACGCCACTGACAAAATGGCAATAGCAATCGTCGGGCTGTCCTGGAAGAAGTTGACCAGTGCGATGGAGGTGGTCACCAGTAAACCGGACATGACCGGCAGCTTGCGGGCAAAGGTGCGCGAGTAGCCTTTTTTCAGCAGCATATCGCTTAAGGTGCCGCCGCACAGTACACCTGCCATCGCCATCAGATAGGGGAACATCGCGCCGATCCCGGCCTTAGCAATTGACAGTCCCAGCCCTTTCTCCAGATAAACGATAAACCAGGTGAGGAAGAAGTAGAGGGTGGATGAGGCGGCGAACTGTGCGATAAACAGTCCCCATACCGTGCGCTGGCGCAGGATATGCTTCACGCTGGCCCAGTTCACCTTGCCGCTGCTGCCCTGCTGATTCTGTGAATCATAGCCGCCGCCATCGCGAATGTAATCCAGCTCCGCCTGATTCACCGTTTTGCTGTGCTGCGGGTCGCGATAGGCAATCAGCCAGTAGATGCCGAACACAATGCCGATAGCGCCGGAGAGATAAAATGACATTTCCCAGCCGTATTCCGCGACAATAAAGGAGAGCAGGGGCGTCAGCAGCGCCAGGCCAATATATTGCGCACTGGAGTAGAACGCGGTGGCACGGGCGCGTTCATGGTCCGGGAACCAGGTGGCAATGATCTTGGTATTGGAAGGGAACGACGGCGCTTCCGCTACGCCGATCAGCGCCCGGCAAACCAGCAGCATGGCGAATGAGGCGCTGGCGGTGGCAAACAGATGATGCGAAGCAAACCCCATCACGAAGGTGAACAGGCTCCACAGCACAATAGCGCTACCGTAGAGAATGCGCGATCCGACGCGGTCAAGAATATAACCCACCGGGATCTGGCTCATGGCGTAGAACCAGGTAAACATTGAAAACAGCAGACCAAGCTGAGTGGGTGTCAGGGCGAACTCGCCCTGAATATGGGAACCGGCCACCGACAAATTGGCGCGGTCCATGTAGTTTATTGCCGTGACCACAAACAGCATCAGCAGGATCGACAGGCGTGAACGGGTGGGTTTGACAGTCATTCAGCCCCCTTCGCGGCAGGCAGGGCAGCGCCTGATGACGGGGAGAGGCTACTGAACGTGGTCAGTGCCGCCAGCAGCACGGCGACGACCAGCGAACCGCCCATAAAGATGTAGGAGGCCGCCGGGCTTCCGGTCAGGCCATTGAGGTAGCCGACGATCCAGGCACCCACGAAGGAGCCGAGTGCGCCAAAACAGACCACAAAGGACATCGCTCCGGCGACCACGTTACGTGGGATCATCTCAGGGATCGCCGCAAAGAATGGACCGTACGGGGTGTACATCGCCCCCCCGGCAATCACCAGCAGTCCCCAGGAGAGCCAGAAGTGGGTGGCACCCAGCGTGAATGAGGCGATAAAGCACACGGCACCCAGGCCGAGAAACACCAGCACAATCGCTTTACGTTGCTGATATTTATCCGAGAACCACGAGGCAGTGAGCATCAGCGGTACGGCCAGCAGGTAAGGGGCTGCGGAGAGCCAGCCCGTGGCGACAATGCCCATGCCGGAGGCGGTTTTCAACATTGACGGCAGCCACATAATGAAGCCGTACATGCCGATGTTCCAGAAGAAGTGAATAAACGCCAGTGCAAGCACCTTCGGTGAACGGAAGGCTTCACGGTAGTTTTTCACCGGCTTGATTGCCTGTTGCTCAGCCGCCAGCGCCTGTTCGATGGCGCGTTTTTCCGCATCATTCAGCCATTTTGCATCGCGCGGACGGTCGGCGTATACCAGCCACCAGATCCCGGCCCACAGAATGGCGGGTACGCCTTCGATAATAAACATCCCACGCCAGCCAAAGGCGTTAACCAGATAGCCGGAGAGAATGGACATCCACAGCACCGTGATCGGGTTACCGAGGAATAAGAAAGTGTTGGCTTTTGAGCGCTCTTCGCGGGTAAACCAGTGACTGAGAAAAATCAGCATGGCGGGCATGACCACGCTTTCGGCCACGCCCAGCAGGAAGCGGATTACTGCCAGCGCTAACACGCTGTGCACCATCCCAGTGGCGGTAGCAAGTGCCCCCCAGAGGATCAGGCTCCAGAAGATCAGCCGTTTGGCGGAGTGTTTTTCCGCATAAATGCCACCGGGCACCTGGAAGAAAAAGTAGCCGAGAAAAAACAGTGCGCCGAGCAGGGAAGAGATACCCGGCGTGATATTCAGATCCTCCGCCAGACCCGCCGCCGCACCGAAGCCGTAATTGGCACGGTCGAGATAGGCGAGGCTGTAGGTAATAAACGCAATGGGGATCAGTTTCCCCCAGCGACTGGTGGGTAATGCCCCTGCAATTGCCTGATTCATATTGCTGACCTCTGTTGTAAGGATGGGTTGAGTCTTAACGCTCAACTCCGGGTAAGGTGCCGCTACAGTGTGGCGAGCCAGCCGCCATCGACGTAAATCATCTGGCCGTTAACGTAGTTGGACGCGGAAGAGGAGAGGTACACGGCGGTGCCGATCAACTCTTCCGGCAGGCCCCAGCGGCCAGATGGATTACTGCTGCGCACCCACTGGTCAAACTCTTTGTTATCCGCCAGCGCCTGATTCATATCGGTGAGGATGTAGCCCGGGCCAATGCCATTGGTCTGGATGTTGTATTGCGCCCACTCCGCCGCCATTGATTTTGTCAGCAGCTTGATGCCGCCCTTGGCCGCGGTGTAAGGGGCGACGGTGGCGCGGGCCGCTTCGCTGGTGAGCGATCCGATATTGATAATCTTGCCGCCCTGGTTGCGCGCCACCATTCGCGTGGCCGCTGCGCGTGAGACAATAAAGGCGCTGGTGAGATTGATATCCAGCACGCGCTGCCAGTCGCTGAGTGCCAGTTCCAGCATCGGTTTACGAAACTGAATCCCGGCGTTATTGATCACGATATCCACCGCGACCTGCTCCTGGTCGAGCTGGCTGAACATCGCTTCGACGGCGGTTTCATCGGCCACATTAAACAGAAAACCTCTGGCCTGAGCACCCTGAGACGCCAGCGTGTCGAGGGCGTTTTGCAGATGCTCTTGCTGTGTGCCATTAACGATCACTGATGCCCCGGCCGCCGCGAGTCCCTGGGCATACGCCAGCCCAAGTCCGCGGGTTGATCCAGTGATCAGTGCTGTTTTACCGTGAAGAGAGAAGAGGGAAGACATAATGGCTCCAGATAACGTGATATGTAACATGACTAACAAGTTGTGGGATAAGATCTACGTGATGGCGCGGAAATCGGCAATAAACTGATAATAAAAATGTCGGCCATGTCACAACATCGGCGTAACTTTTTAGCCTAAAACAACCTAAATTCATTAAAAACAGCGGCTTAATTATTTATCACCAACGCCTTGCCAATTATGGTGGGACAATGTTAAAACTAGATCCAGCTTGTAGGACAGGTTATGAAGAGAGGAAGCCGGTGACTCTGGAAAGCGTGCAAAAGCACAATGTCGTGAATTTGATTTACGAACAGATGAAGCAAAATATTCAGGATGGCGTGTGGGAACCGGGCTGCAAATTGCCATCAGAGGCAGAGCTGACCGCCACCTTTAACGTTAGCCGCGTCAGCGTGCGCAGTGCCGTGCAGAAGTTACGCGACCTCGGCGTGGTCATCACCCATCAGGGGAAGGGCACCTATGTCACGCGGGACGTGGCGCGCTACGGGGCATTCAGCGACAATCAGCCGATCCTGCATCTGTCACAGGAAGAGTTTGATGATATGCGGGTTTTCCGCCAAACCGTCGAGTTTCGCTGTATGGATCTGGCGGTGGTGAATGCCAACGATGAAGATATTCAGCGGCTGGAACAGGCGCTGAATCGGATGCTGGTGAGTAAAGATGACTACAAAAAATACTCGCAGGCTGACTACGATTTTCACCTGGCCATTGTAAAAGCGTCCCATAACAAGGTGTTTATCCATGTGATGGAGTCGCTCAAAAACATTTATATCCACTACCTGGAGGAGCTGAACCGGGTGCTGGGCATTACGCTGGAGAGCGTGGAAGCGCATATTAAAGTGTTTATGGCGCTGAAAAACCGCGATGCGGCCACCGCCAGCGATACGCTGAACAGTGCGATGGCGCATAACGTCAACGCCATCGAGGGAGTGAAATCCGGCGAGAAATAAGCGCCCGCATAAAGCCTCTTAGCCGGGGCTTTTTTAAATCTTACACTTGTAGGACATCATACATCATTGCGGTGATTTGGAGACATTTATGGAAACGTTGAAAATAACCAATATCAGAACCCTGCTGACCGCACCGGGCGGCATCGATCTGGTCGTGGTCAAAGTTGAAACCAACCAGCCAGGCCTGTACGGACTGGGCTGCGCCACCTTTACCCAGCGCATATTCGCCGTGGAAGCCGCTATCGAAAACTACATGCGTCCATTCTTGCTGGGCAAAGATCCGCTGCGTATTGAAGATATCTGGCAGTCTGCGGCGGTCAGCGGCTACTGGCGCAGTGGTCCGGTGATGAACAACGCGCTGTCCGGGATTGATATGGCGCTGTGGGATATAAAAGGCAAAGTTGCGGGGCTGCCGGTGTATCAACTGCTCGGCGGAAAATGTCGTGATGCTATTCCGCTCTACCGTCATTGCGACGGGGCCGATGAGGTGGAAGTGGAAGACAACATTCGGGCGCGGATGGAAGAGGGCTATCAATATGTGCGTTGCCAGATGGGGATGTACGGCGGCGCAGGCACCGACGATCTGCGGCTGATTGCCGGGAAGCTGGCCAAAGCACGGAATATTCAGCTGAAGGTGTCACCACGCAGCCAGACGCCGGGGATCTACTTCGACCCCGATGCCTACGCGCGCGCGGTGCCGCGTCTGTTTGACCATCTGCGCAATAAGCTGGGTTTCGGCGTTGAATTTATTCATGATGTGCACGAGCGTATCGCGCCGATTGCCTCTGTGCAGATGGCGAAAAGCCTTGAGCCATATCAGCTGTTCTTCCTGGAAGATCCGGTGGCACCGGAAAATCTCGACTGGCTGAAAATGATCCGGGCACAGAGCAGTACGCCGATTTCGATGGGTGAACTCTTCACAAATATCAATGAGTGGAAACCGCTGATCCAGCAGCAACTGATCGACTTTATTCGCTGTCACGTCAGCACCATTGGCGGCATTACCCCGGCGAAAAAGCTGGCGACCTACGCCGAGCTGCACGGCGTGCGCACCGCATGGCACGGCCCTGGCGATATTTCTCCGGTTGGCGTGGCGGCCAATATGCACCTGGATATGAGCGTGACCAATCTGGGAATTCAGGAATATACCCCGATGAATGATGCGTTGACGGAGGTGTTCCCGGGATGCCCGGAAATCGATCGCGGTTACGCTTATCTCAGCGACCGTCCGGGGCTGGGCATTGATATTGATGAAGAAAAAGCGAAACGGTATCCGGTGAGCGGTGGCCTGCCGGACTGGACCAATGCGCGTCTGCCGGACGGTAGCGCTGCACGCCCCTGACCCCACCTCAACGGGGCGGCGGCGAGGCTGCCGTCCTGTCATCCTTTGTTACCCTTGCCGTTAAGACTTTTCCCTCCTTGTGCCGATAACTCCCCCGCATGGCAGCGGAGGTAACATCGCCGTTCTGCCGCATCACCTGTGACGGATTACGTAGATCAATAAACTATCGTCAGCACTTAAGTAGGCAACAATGAGTCAATCTTCTTTCTGGAACACGGCCGCCCGGCTGAAAAGAAGCGGCAGTCAGCCGCGCGCGGGTGTCTTTGATTCCAGCCAACCCCCGGTGAGTATGAATGCGCTGGGGTTGAGCCGTAACAGCGCCGGCCTGCTGTTAAGCTTTGTTCCCCCTTTTGCGGAATTCAGCCGTGTCAGTCAGGCGTGGCAGAGCCTTAACGGTACGCGCCGCAGCGTGGTGACCCTCTCTTCCAACGGTGCATTGTGCAGCGGTCGCGGGCAGAGCACCTATTGTGATGGCGCAAGCCAGCAGGGGAGCTGGCTCTGGCTGCCGGAATCTCTGATCGCCCGGCATGAAGTACATGAAGTCGACCTGCATGTGCAGGATACGCAGACCGCCCAGCAGCGCGTGAGCGCGATCCAGCACGAGCTGGAGCGGGTTGTGGTGAATATGCCGCTCTCGGCCGATCGTACCTTTGCGCTCATTTTCTGTGATGGCTTATCCGCTTCCGAAGGGTTCCTGATGCAGGCCTGGTACGCGTCAGGGCGTTTCCCGTGCCTGGCGATTGGCGGCTCCGCGGGCGGAACGCTGGATTTCGACGGCACCTGGATTGGCAATGGCGGGCGGATATTGCAGGGCAAGGCGGTGATCGTCTTTTGCCAGATGGCGGAAGGAAAGTCGTTTGCCCCGTTTAAAAGCCAGAACTTTGAGCCCACTCAGCAGAGCTGGCTGGTGGCCGAAGCCGATCCCGTGGCACGCACCCTCTCGTCGCTGTTTGATGCCCAGGGCCGTCAGCATAATGTGATTGAAGCCCTGTGCGCACGTTTGCAGTGCGCTCCCGCTGATTTACAGGCCCGTCTTCAGGGACTGACGTTTGCCGTAAAAGTGGAGGAGGAGTTCTTTATTCGCTCCATCGCCAAAATCTTGCCGGACCGCATTCAGTTCTTCTGCGATCTGGAGTTTGGTGACCGCCTGCATCTGTTGAAAGAGACCGATTTTGCCAGCGCCACGCGCACCGACTGGGAGACGTTCACCGCACAATACGGCCAGCCCGCAGCCATGCTGCTGAACGACTGCGTTCTGCGCCGCGTCGGTAATCAGGCCCGCCTGCCGCAGTCGCACTTCTTCAGCGGGATCCCGTCTGCCGGGTTCTCCAGTTTCGGTGAAATCCTCGGTGTTCCGATTAACCAGACGCTGTCGGCACTGGCGTTCTTTAACCGTCCGTCCGATGCGATGCGTAACTTCCCGGTGCAGTATGCCGCGTACGCCAGCCATTATGCCCAGCGCGCGCTGCGTCGCTGGGAAGCGCTGAATACGCTGCAAACGCGCATTGTGAACCAGGTGGTGGAGTATCAGCAAAAGCTGGACCCGTTGATGAAATCGCTACCGTTGCTGGAAAATGCCACCCGCAGTCAGAGCGATGCGCTGAAGGCGGCGGAAAGTAATATCCGCTCCATCAGTGATGCCGCGCTGCACAGCCAGCAGGCCCAGCACCAGCTCAGCGCCGGGCTGGATGAGCTGGAAACCATCTCTTCCGGCATTACCACGATTAACAGCGGCATCAGCAATATTGCCTTCCAGACCAATATTCTGGCGCTGAATGCCGCAGTGGAAGCCGCACGCGCCGGGGAGGCTGGGCGCGGTTTTGCCGTGGTGGCAAGCGAGGTTCGCCGTCTGGCACAGTCATCGAAAGATCAGGCTGATGCCACCTCACACAGCATCAGCGATGCCGTCAGTACCATTTTGCACATCAGAAAGGTCGCGGTGGATACGGTAGAAAGTGCCAGGCAGATGGCGCAGGAGAGTATCGACGCGGCTAACGCCATTGCGGAGATGAGCAGCCAGACGGCCAATGAGCGTAAAAGCATCAGCGAAAATCTGGACAAACTGAGCGAGATGACCTCCGGTATTGATGCCATGCAGGAAGCCGTGGCCCAACTGAAGGTGTTGCAGAAACTGGTGGTAACGAAAGCGTGACAGTGTCACCTTAATAACGACAAAAAGCCCCGAAAGGGGCTTTTTTATGGGCTTAATTCAGTGGTGCGTGACTTATTTAGTCAGTTCGGCGGTCATATGCACGCCGTTGTTGAAGTTGGCTTCGATGATTTTGTAGCTGCTGCCTGTCTGCTGTGCCTGAGCGGCAATCTGCGCTTCAGCGGCCGACAGGGTAGAGCCAGTGGCGGTCACGCTCTGTGCAAAGCTACCGAAAGAGATCAGTGAAAGAGCGGCAACTGCTACGAAAGTTTTGATGGATTTCATGGTTAATTCCTCAGAGTATTTTATGTAAGTTGAGACGTTCTGTCTCGATGTGATAAATACTACGCCTGCTAATAATAAACTTAAATCGGAATTTATTGCCAAATCTATGCCATCACTAACAGTGCAATGGCGCTGGGGATGATCGGTCTGATGCAGTTTCTGCCCTCGGTGCTGCTGGCATTACCGGCCGGGCATCTGGCGGATCAGTACGACCGTCGCCGGATTGTGCTGTTCGGGCAGGTGCTGGAGCTGTGGCAAAAGCCATTGAAGGCCCGGCGATGCAGTCAATGCTGCCTTCGCTGGTGCCGCCTGCGATGCTGGCACGCGCCACGGCGGCGGCGGCCGTTAGCGGGCAAAGTGCGGTGATTATTGGTCCTACGCTGGGCGGGCTGCTGTATGTTGCCGGGCCGGATGTGGTATACAGCGTGGCCGCTGCGTTCTATCTGCTGTCGATTGTGATGATTGCTTACATCCGCTTTATTCGTGCGCCGCAGCCGCGCCTGCCCGCCAATATCAAGACGCTGTTTGCCGGGGTGAAGTTTATCCGTGAGCGGCGCGATGTGCTGGGGGTGATTTCCCTCGATCTTTTTGCCGTGCTGCTGGGTGGTGCGACCGCGCTGCTGCCGATTTTCGCCAAAGATATTCTGCATACCGGCCCCTGGGGACTGGGAATGCTGCGCGGTGCGCCGTCAGTGGGTGCGCTGCTGGTCGGTATCTGGCTCAGCCGTAACAAGCTGGAGAAAAACGTCGGCATGATCATGTTTGGTTCGGTGGCTGGATTTGGCGTCGCCACGCTGATTTTTGCACTCTCCAGCCAGCTATGGCTCTCGCTGTTGGCACTGGCCGCGCTGGGTGGGTTTGATATGGTCAGCATGGTGATCCGTGGGGCGCTGGTGCAGCTGGATACCCCTGATGATATGCGTGGCCGCGTCAATGCGGTGAACAGTATCTTTATTAACACCTCAAACCAGCTTGGCGAGTTTGAGTCCGGGATGTTGGCCGCGCTGATGGGGGCAGTTCCCGCTGCGGTGCTGGGCGGTGTCGGCACGCTGGTGGTGGTGGGGCTTTGGATGACGCTGTTCCCGCATTTAAGACGCAGGCAGAAGCTGGAAAGCGATCCTGATGCCGGTCACGGCTAAACTTTTGGAATATTGCGTGTTAAACGCCGGCATCAGATTGAAATAAAAAGTTAATTAATTGACAGCTTATGCCAATTTCTCATAACGTGATTTCCAGCCCAATACCAATAAAGAGAATACGGAACATGACCACGCGTTACGCTGACAGAATGGAGGGCGTGAAGCCTTCGGCAATCAGGCAACTGCTCCAGTTCGGTGCAGATCCGTCGATTATTTCATTCGGCGGCGGTTACCCGGATTCCAGCCTGTTCCCGGCAAAGGCATTGCAGGATATTTTTGCTGAACTGCTGTCAGGGCCTGGCGAAGTGTCTCTGCAATACACCCATTCCACCGGGATGCCCAGGCTGCGTCAGCAGATCGCGCAGCGTATGGCAGCAGACGGCATCGTTTGTGAAGAAGACAATGTTCTGATCCTGCAGGGAAGCCAGCAGGGGCTGGATCTGGCGGCCAGACTGCTGATCAACCCTGGCGACCTGGTGGCTACCGAAGCACCCACCTTCCTCGGGGCGCTGATCGCCTTTAATACCTGTCAGCCAGATTATCTGGCCATCCCGATGGATGAGCAGGGGCTGATGACCGAGGTGCTGGAAGAAAAACTCAAGGCCGGGCAGCGGATTAAGCTGCTGTATACCGTGCCGGACTTCCATAACCCAACCGGGATCACCCTGTCACTGGCACGTCGTCAGCATCTGATCCAGCTGGCGAATCAGTATGACTTTATTATCCTCGAAGATTCGCCGTACCGCGAAGTGCGTTACCAGGGCGACAAAGTCGCCACGCTGAAAAGCATGGATACGGAAGGACGGGTGATCTACTTCGGTAGCTTCTCGAAGATCCTTGCACCGGGTCTGCGCCTGGGCTGGTCGGTGGCTTCTGCTGAGATCACTGAAAAGCTGGGGCTGCTGAAGCTGGCCGCCGATACGCAGTGCAGCACGCTGAATATGGCGGCGGTGTCGATGTATCTGGAAAGACACAATATTGATGACCATATCCAGACCATCAAAGCGCAGTATTTGCGTAAAAAGGAAACCATGCTCTCGGTGGTCAGAAGCGAATTCCCGCAGGGGATCAGCTGGACCGATCCTGACGGTGGCCTGTTTACCTGGATGGAGTTCCCGGACGGGTTTGATACGGCGAAATTTATGCTGGAACACGCGGTGCCGGAAGCCAAAGTGGTCTGGGTGCCGGGCGCAACGTTCTTCCCGACCGTGCAGCGTGACAATTTTGCCCGCTTCAGCTATTCCACCCACAGTGATGAGAAGATCATCAAAGGTATGACGGCGCTGGCCGATCTGCTGAAGAAACACCTCTAATCTGCTGTTGAATGCGGAGCTGAACAGGGTTTGGCTCCGCATTATCTGTGATCTGCTTCATAAATCCCGTCTAATTTAGCGGTCTGCAACCGGTGCCACTTGCTCTGTTATCAGAATACTCGTTAGCATAAGTAATCGATTACAAAATGGTTAATAGATAAAGTAATCGATTACACACAGAAAAGAGACTGACATTCCGATTACTGACCACTAAGGAACCGTTATGAAGCTGGTAAAAGCAGTGACTTCTACGTTATTCATTGGCGCACTGACGCTGGGCGCGATTCATCCTGTGCTGGCCGATGACGCCGCAGCCAAAAAGCATCTCGCGCTGCAAATGTACACGTTGAGAAACGTGGGTACGCTGGAGCAGCAATTTGCTGTGGCGCAGACATCAGGGTTCAGCGCGGTGGAGCTGGTGGGAACGCAGGGCGTCAGCGCCGATGAGATGAAAACGCTGCTGGAGAAATATCAGCTTAAGGTCACATCTGACCATGTTCAATTAGCCGATTTGCGCAGCAACGCCGCTGAAATCATCGCGTTTAATAAAGCGGTGGGCAATAAGGTGCTGGTGGTGCCGTACCTGCAAATCCCGGATCGCCCGGACTCTGCCGCAGGCTGGAAAAAGCTGGCGCACGAGCTGGATGCGCTCGGCAGTCAGGTGAGAAAGCAGGGCATGGTGCTGGCTTACCATAACCATGACTTCGAAATGAAAAAGTATGGTGGTAAGACCGCGCTGGAAATTCTGTTTGATAACAGCACACCAGCAAACCTGCAAATTGAACTCGATGTGGCATGGATATCACGCGGCGGTCAGGATCCGGTGCGTCTGCTGAAGAAATATCAGGGGCGTATTTACGCCATTCATGCCAAGGATAATGCCGGTATCGGCATTCGTAACGACGAGATGAATTTTGCCCCGGCGGGGGAAGGTCTGCTGGCGTGGAACGAGGTACTGCCCGCAGCGGTGAAAGCCGATACGCGCTGGTTTATTGTAGAGCATGATTTGCCGAAGGATCCGCAGTCGATTATCCGTCAGGCGAATCAGTATCTGGTGGGGGCGCTGTCTCCGCTGGAGAAGTAGTTTTTATCTTTTTTTGGTCGACCATCCGTTTAGGTCGACCCGTCACACGGAGTTGATTTGTACTATTGTCCAGGTCCAGGTCCAGGTCCAGGTCCAGGTCCAGGGCGTTTCGCTTTCCCGCTTCGCGGGCTGAGCGACCCAGGGTGGTCAATCGCCACCACCCTGGGGACCCGGGCTTGCGGCAGGCGCATCGCCCGCTTACAGCGGGTTCCCTCAGTCAATCGACTTTCCGGCCGGAGCGGGTGTGACGTGACATCCCTGTCCCGGCACGCCCTCTCGCCAACGTCCTGTTGGCTCATCCTGGAAATCCGCTCTCCTTCGGCGAGGCTTAATTGCCGCTCAAAAGGTCAACATCAAAAGAAAAATCAAAGACAGACCAAAAAACAAAAGCGAAATGCCCTTGACCTTAAGACGTTGGGCTGAAATTTACGATCCCCGCGCCACATACCGCCACTGTAACGTGGTCTTCTGCGCCGGGCTTAGCGGCTCATTAATCTTCTTCAGCAGCAAACTCACCGCCTCGCGGCCAATGTCCTGTGAGGGCAGCTCAATCGTCGACAACGGCGGCGAGGTCATATGCCCCAGCTCCGTGCCATCAAATCCCATTACCGCCACATCCTGCGGCACCCGCAGACCGGCTTCATCCAGCGCACGGATAGCCCCGGCGGCCAGCGTATCGGAGACGGCGAACACCGCATCAGGACGCGGTGACTGTTGCAGCAGGCGAGTCATGGCCTCTTTCCCTGCCTGATAGCTTAACTCACTGGCGTATTCCACGGCGGGAGGCGCGAGATGCTGTTCTTCCAGCACCGCGCGGTAGCCCTGTTCACGCTGTTTAGCGTATTTATACGTAAGATCGTGATTAATCATCGCCAGATGCTGACGTTCGCGGCGGATAAACTCTCCGGCGACAAAGCGGGATGCCTGATGATCATCAATGCCCACGCTCGATACCGCGGATGCCTCGTCGTACTCCGCACACTGCACCCACGGTGAATCACCAATCAGGGTGGTCAGCTCAGGCAGGGCGGAAAGGGCATCCATCGTGATCACGCCGTCAACCATCTTGCCGGAAAGCAGTCTCAGGCTGGACTGGGAGCGGGCGATATCGGAGCCGGAGTTGCACAACAAAATGCGGTAGCCGTTGCGCTCCGCTTCGGCTTCAATGCCCTTTACCACGTCGGCACAGAACGGGTTGGCAATATTCGACACCATCACCAGCAGCATATTACTGCGTGCAGTACGCAGTTGTCTGGCGAGCAGATTCGGCTGATAGTTACTCTCTTTGATCGCGTTGAGCACGCGCTCCCGATTCTGCGGTTTCACCGAGCCGAGGTTGTTCATCACGCGTGATACCGTGGCGACAGACACCCCGGCGAGGCGGGCAATTTTTTGGATCGACATCCTGATAAGCCTTCCTGCTGACCATGTTGACCATGTTGACTATTGAAAAAACAGGGTAACACACTTCGGGAAACGGCTGAATTCAACGGATGAACGGCCACGGGAAACCGTGACCGGGAGAGCGTCAGTCCTGGACGGTGATCCAGCGCTGCTGTTGATGGCTTTGAACCATCGCGTCAATAATGAACATGATATTCGCGCCATCGTGGAAGGTGGCAAAGTTGCCGACATCGGTGCCCGGCTGCTTGCCCGCCTGAATGTAACGGTAGAAGTTAAGCATCATGTTTTTAAAGGCATCTGGCCAGCCTTCGATATGCCCACCGGGGAAATGCGCCGTCGCGGCGACATCCGGGTTCAGCAAAGAGGGGTCGTCCGACAGACGCTGATTCGGCCCGTCGCGCTGGCCGAGCCATAACGTTTGCGGGGCTTCCTGATCCCAGCCCAGGGAGAGTTTGCTGGCGTTGATCTCAAACGCCAGGCGATTTTTACGTCCGGCGCTGACCTGCGATACCGTCATGCTGCCTTTGCTGCCGTCGTCGAAACGCAGCAGGACAGAAGCAAAATCTTCGGTTTCCACCGCCACCTCCTGATAGTCTTCCGCTGCCTTGCCCGAGGTGAAGGTGCTGCCGTCGCTAAGGCTGGCTTTCCGGCTTGGATGAACGATGGCGAAATCCGCCATAACGGCGCTGATTTTACGCCCGGTGACAAATTGCAGGGTATCGCACCAGTGCGAACCAATATCCGCCACGGTGCGCGACACGCCCCCTTTATCCGGCAGAATACGCCAGTTAAAGTCCGTGTCATGCAGCATCCAGTCCTGTAAATAGCTGCCGTGAACCGCAAAAATACGCCCGGCCTGCTGATGACGGATCATACTGGCCGCCTGCTGCACCATCGCGAACTGTCGATAGACAAAACTCACCGCATGCACCACGCCCGCCTGTTCTGCCAGCGTCACCAGTTCGCGTGCTTCGGCGGCCGTCATACAGAGTGGCTTCTCGGAGAAGACGTGTTTTCCCGCCAGCAGAATCTGCCGGTTGATTGCCGCATGCAGATGGTTTGGCGTGCAGTTGTGCACCACCGACAGCCCCGGATGCTGGAGCAGTTCGGCCACATCGCCATAGGCAAAAGGCACGTTGTACTGCTGTGCTTTCTCCTGCGCTACCACCAGTGAACTGTCGCACAGTGCGACCACCTCAACGAAACCAAGGCGACGGATCGCCTCAATATGCGCCGGGCCAATGAAGCCCGACCCGACAATGCCCACTTTAATCATGTGAGTTGACTCCTGTGATGCCCAGCATCGAACGAATGGCGGTATCGGACTCGCCGGTAGCGGCGAAATCATCAAACGCGCGGTCGGCGACCGGAATAATATTCTGAGCAATAAACTGGGCCCCTTCGCGGGCGCCCGTGGCGGCGTCTTTCAGGCAGCACTCCCACTCCAGCACCGCCCAGCCGTCATAGCCGTACTGCGCCAGTTTGCTGAAAATGGCCTTGAAATCGATCTGCCCGTCGCCAGGTGAACGGAAGCGCCCGGCGCGCTCAATCCATGTCTGGTAGCCGCCATAAACGCCGCTGCGCCCTGATGGGGTAAACTCCGCATCCTTGACGTGAAAAGCTTTAATTCTGCTGTGATAAATATCGATAAAGGCCAGATAATCCATCTGTTGCAGCAGCATATGGCTGGGATCAAACAGGATATTGCAGCGCGGATGGTGGTCCACTGCGGCGAGGAAACGCTCAAAACTGATGCCATCGTGCAGATCTTCTGACGGATGCAGCTCGTAGCAGACGTCCACTCCGTGATGGTCGAAAACGTCGAGGATCGGCTTCCAGCGCACGGCCAGCTCGCTGAACGCGGTATCAATCAGTGCGGCTTTACGCGGTGGCCACGGATAGAAATAGGGCCAGGCCAGTGCACCGGAAAAGGTGGCGTGCGCCGTCAGCCCCAGGCGGGCAGACGCCTGCGCCGCCTGCATCAGTACCCCAGTGGCCCACTGCTGGCGGGCGCGGGGATCTTCCAGATGGGTGGACAGCTCGCTGATCGTCAGCCCGTATGCCGCCAGGCGTTCACGAATATCATCGCAATAGCTCTGGCTGTTCGCCGCTTTTTCCACATCGAAAATGTGCGGGTGATTACAGGGGATCTGCAACGCCTTGAAACCTAAATCCGCCGCCCACTGTGCGAGGTTATCCAGCGTATTAAAGGGCGCATCCTGGCCGATAAACTGTGACAGGAACAAACCCGGGCCTTTTAATGTCTTCATTGGTTCTTTGTAGCGGAACGAGAACAGGAAGATCACGGCGATCACCAGCGCGGCAACGGCCGGGATTAACCAGAACGTCGTCCAGTCACTCAGTGCATGCGGGCTCCCCGCCGTGAACAGATGGTTGTACAGCGCGCCGGAGATTTGCGAACCCAGCAGCATGCCGATGCCGTAGGTGAACATCACAATCAGGCTCTGCGCCTGGCCTTTCACCTGGGTGCCGGCCACGCGGTCGGTGTAGATAAAACCGATAACAAAGAAGAAGTCGTAGCAGACCCCGTGCAGCAGGATCCCGGCGTACAACAGCCAGCGCGCTTCATCGCTCACGCCATAAGCAAACATCATGTAGCGCACGAACCACGCCACCATGCCGATCAGCAGCATGTATTTCACCCCCAGCCGGCGGAACAGCAGCGGGATAATCAGCATAAAGACGATTTCCGACATCTGACCGAAGGACATCGCGCTGCTGACATCCTGGATACCGACATCGGAAAGGAAGGTGGCGGTAAAGGCGTAATAGGTGCCCAGCGGGATAGAGATCAGCGTGGCGCAGAGAGCGAAAATCAGGAAGTGACTCTGCTTCAGCAGGCTGAAGGCATCCGCACAGAACAGGTCCCGTACCCGGAACGGCAGGCCTTTGGCCGGAGCAGGGGTGTGCGGCAGCGTCAGGCTGTAGGCAGCCAGCAGCACCGAACAGGCGGCAGCCAGCTGGAAGATCATCACGCTAGCGGAAATCCCACTGACGCCAATGCAGATCCCGGCAACAATCCAGCCGATGGTGCCGAACACACGCACCACAGGGAAACTTTTCTCACTGTTGCTCAGACTGTGAAACGCAATATTGTTGGTGAGTGCCAGCGTCGGCATGTAGCACAGCGTATAAGCGAACAGCAGCACAATCAGCAGCGAACCGTTTTGTGCTTCCAGCGCGCCGGGCACAAACCACAGGATCACAGCACCCGCCAGATGCAGCAGCGCCATCACTTTCTGCGAGGGGAAGAAACGGTCAACGATCATCCCCAGGACAAACGGCGAGAGGATCGAGGCAATCGGCCCGGCGGAGAAGGCATCGCCAATGATCGTCCCAAGGTTATGTTGGGTCATCACCAGGCCCAGCGTCACCGACCAGGTGCCCCAGATAAAGAACTGTAAAAACATCATTAATGCCAGGCGTGGCACCAGTAAAACCTGTTTACTGCCCGCAACGCCTGCATGCTCAACGGAAGAAACCATCGTCAGACCCCTTCATAAAGTAATCGATTACAATTAATCTCACGCACAATGTAATCGATTACTTTTATGCTTTCCTGTGGCATTGCTGCGAAGTGCGAGGCGAGTCACAATCAATCAGCTAAGATTGAGGCTGGTTCATGATCTGGAGATCGCAATGAGTAAGGTATTTATTATTGGTGCGGCAGGCAATGTGGGCCGCCGTCTGGTCAGCCAGCTGGCACAGCGCGGGCATCAGCCGGTGGCACTTCACCGCCATCCCGAACAGGGTGAAGAACTGCAAAAGCTCGGTGCCCAAAGCGCGCCGGGGGACCTGACACGGCTGACCGTGGCCGGGCTCAGCGAGTTACTGCGCGGCTGCGACAGCGTGATATTTACCGCCGGTGCGGGGGGGAAAGGAGGGAAGGAAACCACGCAGGCCATCGATGGTAAAGGACTGGAGCTGGCCGTGGCGGCGGCGCAGCAGGCGGGCGTTTCACGTTTTCTGCTGGTGTCCGCTTTTCCTGAAGCCGGGCGCGCTAAGACAATTTCAGAGACCTTTGAATATTACATGGCAGTGAAGAAACAGGCCGATGTCCATCTCGCCGCCAGCGACCTTGACTGGGTGATCCTGCGCCCTGGCACGCTGACTGACGAGGCCGGAACGGGCCGCGTGAATGCCGGGCTGGCGATCCCTTACGGGAATATATCGCGCGATAACGTCGCCGCCGCGCTGGTGGCGCTGGTTGAACAGCCGCAGGTGTCGCACAAGCTTATTGAACTGACCGACGGCGATACGCCGGTGGATCCGGCTATCGGACGTCTGGCCGGGGAAGCATAAAATGAAGTTATTGCTGGCAGGAGCAACGGGACTGGTAGGCGGACAGGTTTTACGCCTGGCACTGCAAGATGAACGCGTCACATCGGTAGTGGCTCCGGTACGGCGGGCGCTGCCTGCACATCCTAAACTGCTGGCCCCGGTGGTCAATTTTGACAGCCTGCCGTGGAACGAACCCTGGTGGCAGGCCGATGCAATGGTCTGCACGTTAGGTACCACCATGAAAAAGGCACAAACGCGTGAGGCATTTAAGCGGGTTGATTACCATTACCCGCTGGCGATTGCGCGTCAGGCAAAAGCGCAGGGTGTTCAGACCTGTGTACTGAACTCGGCTACCGGTGCTTCTATCGCGTCGTGCTTTTTTTACAATCGGGTCAAAGGGGAGCTGGAGCGCGATCTTGCGCAGCTCGGGTTTGATTCACTGACGCTGGTGCGCCCGGGCCTGATTGGCGGAGAGCGTGAGGAAGCGCGGACGATGGAGGCACTGATGATGAGCTTCCTGCGGGTGGCGGGGCCGCTGCTGCCAAAACGGATGCGCCTTAATCCGGCACAGAATATTGCGCGTGCGCTGCTGGACGCGGCGCTGACACCACGGAAAGGCGTGCATATTGTCCCGGCGGCGGCATTATCGGACTGAGGGCAGGGTGAGAAAAAATGGAAATGGAAATATGAATTTAGTCACTGGAAAAAACAAAATCCTCGCTTTTAAAATTCTTTTCTCACTGACTGGCTGCCTGGTTGTCGTTGTCGTCCATCAACTGGGGTATCAGTGGTATATGGAACATTATCGGCCGCGAAGCCGAGGTGTGACTTTGGGATTTGTTAAGTTTTATATGCAATATGCTGTTATGCCGTTTATTTTCGTCTCATCTTTCTTGAAAGTTACGTTTTCACTTGCCGTTATGACTTTTATTTTTATATTGATGTTTTATGCCTGGTACGAAACTAACCCTCTCCGGGTATTATTGATGTTCATTTCAGGGTTGGCTGGCTATGGTTTTATCCTGCTATGTGTTTTGTTTGAAAAGAAAAAACTATCCAGGTGGTTTCTTAAAGATAAGTAATCAGTAAAACGTTTGAAACCGGTCAGCGTCATTATCATGATATTTCCAGAGGAGAGATGGGCTGGATGGCACCCCCGGAGTTCCTTCCGTGGCGCCATCAAAAAAATCTGCCCGTCAGTCACTCATCCAGCTCTCGCCGGTGATCGTCCCCCCGCAGTGTCATCAGCGCAGCGATGCTGATCACCGCAGTCGCCATCACATAAAATGCCGGGATGTCGTTGTTGCCGGTCTGCTTGATCAAGCCGCTGATAATCAACCCGGCGCAACCGGAGAAGATTGCATTGGAGAGCGAATAGGCCAGCCCCAGTCCGGTATAGCGCACCCGGGTAGGGAACATCTCAGACAACATCGCAGGCCCCGGCCCGGCCAGCAGTCCCACCAGTCCTCCGGCAAACAGCACCACCAGGCACTTCACCCACAAGCCGATATCGGGCATCTGCAATACCTTCAGCAAAGGCCAGGCGAAAATCAGTAACATCACGCTGGCAAACACCATCACGTTACGACGACCGAGGTGGTCGCTGAGCATCCCGGCGGGTAAAATCGTCAGGGCAAAGCCGATATTGGAGAGCACGGCAATCACCAGCGCCTGATTCAGCCCGGTATGCAACACTGACTGTAAATAGGTTGGCATCACCACCAGATAGGTGTAGCCCGCTGCTGACCACACCATTACCCGGCCGATACCGAGCAGGATCACCCGTAACACCAGTCGGCCGCCTGGCGCGCGGTGCTCAACGCTGGCCTTGCTGAAGGTGGGTGTTTCTTCCAGCTGCATCCGCAGCCAGAGCGCCACCAGGCCCAGCGGCAGCGCCGTCAGGAAGGGAATGCGCCAGCCCCAGCTGTGCAGCGCCTCACTGCTCAGGGTTGCCGTCAGCACCGCCACCATCGCCGCCCCGGCCAGCAGGCCAAAGGCCACGGTCAGCGACTGCCATGCACCGTATAACCCTCTTTTCCCTTTTGGCGCAAACTCGGTCATCAGTGACACGGCGCCGCCGTACTCACCCCCGGCAAACAGGCCCTGAAGAATGCGCAATAGAGTAATAATCAGTGGAGCAGCCAGACCGACAGAGGCATAAACAGGCACCAGGCCTATCGCCGCTGTCGCCAGCGTCATCAGTATCAGCACCGCGATCAGCGTGGGTTTCCGGCCAATTCTGTCGCCGATGCGACCAAAAACAATCGCCCCCAGCGGCCGGAAGAAAAAGGCAATAGCGAAGGAGGCCCAGGTGAGGATGATCCCGGTCAGTTCAGATTCGCCCTGTAAGGTAAAAAAGTTACGGGCAATCACCGTGGCGAGAAAGCCATACACGGCAAACTCATACCACTCGATAAAGTTGCCGACGGCACCGGCAATCAGCGCCTTTCTGCGGACAGATTCAGACTGTGTCATGGTTCTCAGCACCTTATGATGAATAAAACAGCGTACTGCAAGGGTAGACAGGCAAACCGTTACCGACAATGCATTGTTTTAACGGGAAGTGATGACCGGGTGTCAGTATCGGGATGCACACTTCTGATGCAGTCTGCCAGAAAATGATGCCCCATAAACGAACGTGAGCGTTCACGCGTTATTAATAACCTCTTGTTTTGCAGTGAAAACCCTCCTGGCATAACTCTTGCTTTATCTTTTCCAAGCAGCAGCGTTATACCGATCACTGAACACAATAGCAGGCTAGGGTTCCGGTCCACGACGTGGATGACTGGTCCGAGAGCTGGCGACCTCGGTTGGGGTTACACGGCGGGATAAAAGCCCGGGAGACAGCAACACCACTGGTGTAGCGCTGCCCCGTATTATCCGCCAACACCGAGGTTACAATGAAATTTTCCCACATCCTCAGCATTTGCCTTCTCAGCGTCACCGCGCTGGTTAGCGTTCCTACCCAGGCCGCCCCTAAGAAAGAGTTCAATGTCTGCTGGACCATTTACGCAGGCTGGATGCCATGGGGCCAGATTGCCTCTTCCGGCATCATCGATAAGTGGGCGGCGAAATACGGCATTAAAATCCACGTCACTCAGCTCAACGACTATATCGAATCCATCAATCAGTACACCGCCGGACAGTTTGACGGCTGCACGATGACCAATATGGATGCGCTGACCATTCCCGCCGCCGGTGGCGTGGACTCCACCGCGCTGATCCTGGGCAGCTATTCCGAAGGCAACGACGGTGTGGTGCTGAAGGGGAAAGGCAAAACGCTGAACGACCTGAAAGGCATGAAGGTCTATCTGCCTGAGCTGTCGGTATCGCATTACCTGCTGGTACGCGGCCTGGAAAAAGCCGGATTGCAGGAAAAAGACGTTACGGTGGTTAACACCTCGGATG
This sequence comes from Erwinia sp. MYb416, assembly GCF_037479575.1. NCBI lineage: Bacteria > Pseudomonadati > Pseudomonadota > Gammaproteobacteria > Enterobacterales > Erwiniaceae > Erwinia > Erwinia sp. MYb416. The sequence continues at coordinate 1,834,891 of NZ_JBBGYT010000438.1, read as the reverse complement.
CCGATATTGTCTCTGCTTTCGCCACCAAGGGCGTGCAGGCCGCTGTCGCCTGGAACCCGCAGCTGTCGGTGATCAAAAACACCCCCAACACCAGCGAAGTGTTTGAGTCTTCACAGGTGCCCGGCGAGCTGATCGACATGATGGTGGTGAACAGCGCAGTACTGAAAGATAACCCGGCACTGGGTAAAGCACTGACGGGTGCCTGGTATGAAATGATGGCGCAGATGAAAGCGGGCGATAAAGACGCGCTGAGCGCGATGGCCGTCGCCTCCGGTACCGATCTCAGCGGCTATCAGGCCCAGCTCAAAACCACCCATCTGTTTTACACCCCGGCCGACAACCTGAAGTTTGTCACCGATGCCGAACTGGCGAAAACCATGCAGCGTGTGGCGAACTTCTCCTTTGAAAAAGGCCTGCTCGGCGATGGCGCGCAGAGTGCGGATTTCATCGGCATGAGCTTCCCCGGCAACGTGACCCTGGGCGACAACAGCAATATCAAACTGCGTTTCGACGACAGCTATCTGAAGATGGCGGCTGCCGGCACGCTGTGATCATCACTCTGAGGAGGCCAAACGATGCGGCAAATTAATCGACACCCTGAAAAGGGCCTGCACCTGATGCTGATTCTGCTGCCCTTTGTGCTGGTGATCGCCGCGTACTTTATCGGTTCTGCGGTGCGGCTGGAGGCCAACCCCCACGACAAGCTGTTACCGGGACTGGGGCAGATGGCCGATGCGGTTTGGCGGATGGCATTTACCCCGGATAAACGCAGTGGCGAATACCTGTTGTGGATGGACACCGCCGTCAGTCTCGGCAGGCTGCTGATCGGGCTGGGCATCGCCTCACTGCTGGGGCTGTGCTTTGGTATCGCCTCCGGGGTTTTCCCTATGTGGCGATCGCCGCTGTCGTCGTTTATGACGGTGGTCTCGATGGTCCCGCCGCTGGCGATCCTCCCGGTGCTGTTTATCGTCTTCGGCCTCGATGAACTGTCGAAAATTATGCTGATCGTCATTGGGATTACACCCATGCTGGCGCGTGACCTTGAGCAGCGGGCGCGGGAAATTCCGGTGGAGATCCTGATTAAGGCGCAGACCCTCGGGGCCAACAGCTGGACAGTGGTGCTGCGGGTGGTCTTACCGCAGCTGTTAACCCGGTTGCTGACCTCACTGCGCCTGCTGCTGGGATCGGCCTGGTTGTTCCTGATCTCCGCAGAAGCCATCTCATCCACCGCCGGGCTGGGCTACCGCATCTTCCTGGTGCGCAGGTACATGGCAATGGACGTCATTCTGCCGTACGTCATCTGGATCACGCTGCTGGCGTGGCTGATGGACCTCGGGCTGCGCCACCTTAACCGGCTGTGCTTGCCCTGGGCACAGGGAGAAAAATCATGAGTTTTATCGATATCAACCATATCTGGCAGGAGTACGGCAACCACGTGGTGCTGGAGAACCTCAACCTGAGCATTAACGAAGGGGAGTTCTGCACCATGGTCGGGGCCTCTGGCTGCGGGAAATCGACGTTTCTGCGCCTGCTACTGGGCCAGGAGAAACCGAGTCGAGGCACCATCCTGCTGGAAGGCCAGCCGCTGACGCCAGAGCCGGACGCCAGCCGTGGCGTCGTGTTTCAGCGCTACTCCGTGTTCCCCCATCTGAATGTGCTGGATAACGTCGCCATCGGGCTGGAACTGCCGCAGGCAGCGTTTCTCGGGCGTCTGTTTGGACGGCGTAAAAAAGCGGCACGTGAACAGGCCGCTGAGATGCTGGAGCGGGTTGGACTGGGGCATGCACTGGAGAAGTATCCGGCCCAGCTCTCCGGCGGCATGCAACAGCGGCTGGCGATCGCCCAGGCCTTTATTATGCGCCCGCGCATTCTGTTGCTGGATGAACCGTTCGGCGCGCTCGATCCCGGCATTCGCAAGGATATGCACAGTCTGCTGCTCTCGCTGTGGCAGGAAACTCAGCTGACGGTGTTTATGGTCACCCACGACCTGTCAGAAGGCTTCAACCTCGGCACCCGCCTGCTGGTGTTCGACAAAGTCCGCATCGACCCCCATGAGCCCAACGCATGGGGAGCGCGCGTGACCTACGATTTGCCGCTGAATGAAACTCGCCTGCGGCAGCGTCAGCAGCCGGGTGTGGTGATCCCGTACCCGGCACTGGCAGCACAATCATTTAACCCGGAGATTTCACATGACACATCCCTATGAAGAAACGTTACCCGGCGGCGGTCATACCTCGTTTGTGGTGAAACAGGGGCAGAGCCTGCGTTTGACGGACATCGAGGGGGGCGCCAATGTCAGCCTGATGCTGTTTAACGCCCATGAGAAAAGCGAGCGGCTGAACCTGCCGGACACGTTGAAAGGGCAACACACCGCGCGGCTGGGCGCAGGGCACTGCCTCTACTCCGATATGGGCCGCGTGCTGGCGGCCATCGTCACTGACACCTGTGGCTGGCACGACAGCTTCGGTGGCGTGTTGAACGCGGAGGAAGTGGCGGAAAAATACGGTCAGGGGCGCTATCAGGAACGGCGCAATGGTTTCCATCGCAACGGGATGGATAACCTGCTGATCGAGATGGGTAAATGGAATCTCAACCTCGAAGATCTGCACATGGTGCTCAATCTGTTCAGCAAAGTGACGGTAGATGAGCAGGGCGCATTCACCTTCCATCCGCAGCACTCCGCCCCCGGCAGCGTGGTAGAGCTGTATGCGCCGATGGATATCCTGGTGGTGCTGACTGCGCTGCCGCACCCGATGGACCCAAACCAGGAATACACGCCACGTCCGGTACGGCTTGCGCTGATGCCTGCCAGCGATCCGGCAGGGCTGACGCTGTGCAAAACCTCGCGCCCGGAAAATCTGCGCGCCTTCCAGAATATTGAGCGCTTTGTCGTATAAGGAGCCACCCGATGACGTTAACCACCAGTGACAAAAACCCTGCCGATGCGGTCTATCGCCACACGATCCCGGCGGGAGAGCCGTTCCTGTTTGAGGTAAAAAAAGGCCAGACGGTGCGTCTGCACGATCTGGAAGGTAACCAGGCGGTGGATACGCTGTTTTACCGCGCCGCCAGCCCGCGTGAGCGCTATGACGCCCAGCGCACGTTACGCCGTCAAAACAATGCTTATCTGACCTGCGGCAGCGTGCTTTATTCCAACCTCGGCAACCCGCTGCTGACCCTTGTTGCCGACACCTGTGGCCGCCACGATACGCTTGGCGGAGCCTGTGCGCAGGAAAGTAACACCGTGCGCTATCACGCCGATACGCGCTATATGCACAGCTGCCGCGATAACTTCCTCTGCGCCTGCCTGCACGACGGGCGGCTGAACAAGCGCGATATCACTGCCAACATTAACTTCTTTATGAATGTACCGGTGACGCCTGAGGGCGGCCTGACGTTTGAAGACGGGATCTCTGCCGCCGGGAAATACGTGGAACTGCGCGCGGAATGCGACGTGATTGTGCTGATCTCCAACTGCCCGCAGCTGAATAATCCCTGCAACGGCTGGAACCCCACCGCTGCCGAAGTGCTGGTGTGGAACTGATTGCTGATACTCAGCTGAGAAAATGCATTTTCCCCTGAGGACGACCTCAGGCGGCCAGGATTCTGGCGGGACGGCCCGCCCTGATGTGAGTCTGCCTCTATGTTTACAAATTGCTAATCGTGGCGCGATTGCGTGCCGTATTTTGCGTACGCTGCGTGCGATGGACGTTACTGGCGTGGCGGTCTTCACCGAAGCGGATGCCACCAGCCTGCATATCCGCGAGGCCGATGAGGCCATCAGCCTCGGCGACGGTCCGGCGGCGCAAACCTATCTGGTGGTGGAAAAAATCATTGCTGCAGCTCTGGAGAGTGGTGCCCAGGCGATCCACCCCGGCTACGGTTTTCTCTCGGAAAATGCCGCCTTTGCCGACGCCTGTGACGCAGCGGGCATCGCCTTTGTTGGCCCCACGGCAGAACAACTGCGGCTGTTTGGCTTAAAACATACGGCGCGTGCGCTGGCGCGAGAGCAGCAGATCCCGCTGCTGGAAGGGCTGACGGCGGCCCGCCAGGTGGGATACCCGGTGATGCTGAAAAGCACCGCCGGCGGGGGCGGCATCGGTATGCGCGTCTGTCACGATGCCGAGGGGCTGAGCCAGGCGTTTGATGCAGTGAAGCGTCTTGGTCAGAACAACTTCAGCGATGCGGGTGTGTTTATCGAAAAATACATCGAACGCGCGCGGCATCTCGAAGTGCAGATTTTCGGTGACGGACAGGGCGAGGTGATTGCGCTGGGCGTGCGCGACTGCTCCGTGCAGCGCCGCAATCAGAAAGTGATTGAAGAAACCCCGGCACCGAATCTGCCGGCCGGGATGGCGGAGGCGCTGTGCAGCGCGGCCATCACGCTGGCAAAAGCGGTGAACTACCGCAGTGCAGGTACGGTGGAGTTTGTTTACGACAGTGCGGTGCAGCAGTTCTGGTTCCTGGAGGTGAATACCCGGCTTCAGGTAGAGCACGGCGTGACTGAACAGGTTTGGGGCGTGGATCTGGTGCACTGGATGATTGCGCTGGCCGCAGGCACGCTGCCGCCGCTGAAGGAACTTTCCGTGACATTGTCACCTTCAGGTCATGCCATTCAGGCCCGTGTCTATGCGGAAGATCCGGGCCGCCAGTTCCAGCCTTCACCTGGGCTGCTCACCGACGTCAGTTTCCCGCCTGCCGACGGCGAAGCACTGCGTATTGATACCTGGGTGGAGTCCGGCTGCGACGTTCCGGCGTTCTTCGATCCGCTGCTGGCGAAAATCATCACCTGCTGCGCCACCCGCGAACAGGCCATCGCCGCGCTGGACAGCGCACTGAACGATACGCGTCTGTACGGCGTGGAGGTCAACCGTCAGTACCTGCAACAGATCCTGCACGCCGCGCCATTTGCCAGCGGAGAACCCTGGACGCGCTTTCTGGATGCCTTGCACTATCAGGCCACCACCGTTGAGGTGATGAGCGCCGGAACCCAGACTACGGTGCAGGATTTCCCCGGTCGCCTGGGGTACTGGGCGGTTGGTGTGCCGCCGTCCGGGCCGATGGATGATCGTGCATTGCGCTTCGGCAATCGCCTGCTGAACAACGCCGCCGATGCGGCTGCGCTCGAGATCACCCTGAGCGGCCCGACGCTGCGCTTTAACACCGCCAGCGTGGCGGTGGTGTGTGGTGCAACGCTGCCGATTACGCTGGATGGCAACGCGGTGCCGGATTATCTGGGCAGCAAAAGTACCTTTACCCTTGGCCAGTTTGGTGGCCACGCGGGCCGGGCTTTGCGCACCGGGGACGTGCTGCACCTTGCCGAACTCAGCGATAGCTCGGCAGGTGTAACGCTGCCTGCGGCACTGACCCCGGCGCTGCCCGCCATCCGTACGCTGCGAGTGATCTACGGACCCCATGCGGCACCGGAATATTTCACCCCTGGCTATATCGACACCTTCTTTGCCACCGACTGGGAAGTACACTTTAACTCCAGCCGCACCGGGGTGCGCCTGATTGGCCCGAAACCGGAGTGGGTGCGTGACAGCGGCGGCGAGGCCGGGCTGCATCCCTCCAATATTCACGACAACCCGTATGCGGTGGGCGCGGTCGACTTTACCGGGGATATGCCGGTTATTCTCGGCCCGGATGGCCCAAGCCTCGGCGGTTTTGTCTGCCCGGTCACCATCATCGAGGCCGACCTGTGGCAGGTGGGCCAGCTTAAAGCGGGCGACCGTCTGCGCTTTGTTCCGGTAAATATCACCACAGCGCGCCAGCTGAACGCTGCACGTCATACCGAACTGCAACAGCTCGCCCCGGTGGAAGCGGTCTGGCAGGCCTCAGCGCCCTGGTAGCCCGGCTCTCCGGGGATACTCATCTGCTGCTGGAGATTGGTGCCCCGGAGCTGGACCTGGTGCTGCGTTTTCGCGGTCATGCGCTGATGCAGGCGCTGGAGGCGCTTACCCATCCGGCGATGATCGACCTGACGCCCGGTATCCGCTCACTGCAAATCCACTATCAGCCGGACGTACTGCCGCAGGAGGAACTGCTGACGATAGTTCGGGACGGCAGTCGGTAAGCAGTCAGGAGGATTTGCGCGTACCTTCCCGCGTGGTCTGGCTGCCGCTCTCCTGGGATGATCCGGCCTGTCAGCTGGCGATTGATAAATACATGACCACGGTGCGCCGCGACGCCCCCTGGTGCCCGAGCAATCTGGAGTTTATTCGCCGCATCAACGATCTGCCGGATATCGATGCGGTGTTCAACACGGTGTTTGCCGCAAACTATCTGGTGATGGGGCTGGGGGATGTTTACCTTGGTGCACCGGTAGCCACACCGCTCGATCCGCGCCATCGCCTGGTCACCACCAAATACAACCCGGCGCGCACATGGACGGCGGAAAACTCGGTCGGTATCGGCGGGGCGTATCTGTGCGTTTACGGCATGGAAGGGCCGGGCGGCTATCAGTTTGTCGGGCGCACGCTGCAAATGTGGAATCGCTACCGCGACGTCGCCGACTTTGGCGGCAAGCCCTGGCTGCTGCGCTTCTTTGACCAGATTAAGTTTTACCCGGTGTCATCCGAAGAGCTGCTGCGCATCCGCCGTGATTTCCCGCTGGGTCGCTACCCGCTGCGTATTGAGCAGACCGAACTGGCGCTGGCCGACTATCAGCAGTTCCTGGCGGAGCAGGCGACGGGCATCAGCGACTTCCGTCAGCATCAGCAGTCGGCCTTTAATGCCGAACGCGAGCGCTGGATCGCCAGCGGTCAGGCACATTTTGACAGTCAGGAGGCGGTAGGGGATGTTACCGAAGAAGCGGTACTGCCGGAAGGCATGCTGGCCGTGGAGAGCGCGATTACCGGCAATCTGTGGCAGGTGAAGTGCGCAGTGGGTGACAGTGTCACGCAAGGTGATGTGCTGGTGATTATCGAAGCGATGAAAATGGAGATCCCGCTGCTGGCACCCGTCAGTGGGGTGATTGAGTCCATCCGGGTGGAACCGGGGTCATCGGTGCGGGCAGGGCAATGTGTGGTGGTGATGGGCGTTTAACGCCCGGCATTCGGGTTATATACCCAAGGAAGTGCGGCAGCATGGCCACCGCACAACTCACCCATTAATCAGTTATTCGTTCCAGTCCTACTGTCGAAATACGGTAGGACTGTTGCTTGCCGTTTTCGGCCAACGTCACGCCTCGCATCGCGTTGGTGATGATTAAACGGTTTTTCGGTTCTTCATGATGTACACGGATCACCTCACCGCCATACCCGGATAACGGCAATACCACTGAGCGCGCCTTCTGCGTCTGACTGCCAATCACTTCATCGCGATACAGAATATTTCCGTCCACATCTTCATAAACGAGGGAGGCGTAAGCCTCGGGGAAATAATGGTGTGCAATCCCGGCCTCTATCTTCACCGTCAGCGTTTTTTGCACCAGGTTGAGGGTCGCGGTCATGAACTGCCGATCGTAGATCCCTTTGCCGGCAATAATAAACGTATTACCTGCGTTATCACCCGGAGGGGCATTATCAGCGGGAATACAGTCATGATAGCGTGCCAGAAGTTGCTCACGTTGTGGGCTTGCAAACGTATTGATCGCCAGGTAAATGTCGTCTTTGAACGGCGAGAACACGGAGTACCAGGCCTGAGGATAGTGACGCAACTGCTCTACTGCACTCTCCAACTGCACCTGCAGGGCCAGTTCGGGATCGCTCTGCAGGGCGGTATTTTTCAGCCCTGTGCGGGTGATCGTCACGACGTTGAGTTTGTTTTTGCTGTCAATGATGCCTGCATTGGCCGGATAAGGGCGTACGCGCTGGGGTTCCGCATGATAGATCTCAATCTGGTCGCCTGCACTGAATGCCAGTTCATCATGGCTTTTGCTCTCATCGGTGCCGTAAATATCTCTGCTTAAGGTGACCTTTCCTTGTTGATTACGCACAATAATCCGGGCGTAAAGTTCTCCTTTGTAATACGAATGCGGTGAAGTCGTGGTCACGTCAAACACCAGTTTGCCACGAGCGTGATCAACCCGCAGCGTGGCGAAAACGTCGTCTCCCAGTCCCAGCAGATTGATTTGCTGCGAGACGATGGCCGAAGAAAATTTCTCAACAAAGTTAATCTCCGCCTTATTATCCCCCTGCCTGACCACCAGATAGTCCACCGACGGCGCGTACTTGCGATCTTTACCGCCAGGTATACGCAGGTTGTAAACACCAATCGGCAGTTCACTCAACGTTATCGTCGGGTTGTTGATGCGTATTTTACAGGCATAACGCGCCCCTTCCATCAGGATCAGATCTTCACCGTAGATCTGCGCAAAGTCATCGATGTTAAAACGCAGGCTGACGTTGCCTTTCAGATGGGTGGCTTTCAACTGAGTGGCATCCACCAGCCGGAGCGGGGAGTCCAGCTTAAGCTGTGTTTTCACGGCTTCCAGCTGCGATTTATCGACCAACTGATACAGTGGGTACACTGCCTTAGCGTGGCTGAACAGATTACGATTGCGCTGCGTCTGGTTGATATGGCCGCCTGCCAGTTGGATGAATGGCGTAACGTCCACCTGCTCTCCGGTTGTCGCAAAACTGTCAGACAGCATATCCAGTAGTGCGTGATCGGAAGGAACAAAGCCCGGCGTATTACAGCGCTTACGGTACTGCTGATTGAAATGCGTAAAGGCATTTTTGCCGGCCTTGTCTATCATCAACATGGCGAAGTACAGTTTTGAGCGTAAGTCCCATTGGTTCAGCGGCGTCGCTGTGGTGAGAAGTTCGACGATTTTAGTTCGTCATATTACCGTAGTCATACAACCAGCCTTCTTTGTATTTGCGATCGCCCAGCATTACGTCCTGATAACAGGCGGCGTAAATATTGTTCCACATTTCTTTGGTAGAGAAAAAGTTATCTTCCATAAAGTGACCTTGATACCCGTGGGCAATTTCATGCCATATTCAGATTCAACCAGTCCGAATTCAGCGTCCTGGCTGTCCCAGCGGCTGAAGTAGGCTGCTTCGTTCTCACCTTTACGGAATACCGGCAAGATTTTCACGTTGTCCGGGTACTCAATCTCCAGCACAGGCTTACCCTGTACGAAAGGCGTATCGATAAACGGAACCGACGCAGCAAGGGCGCTGGCCTCAACCCAGTCGTTGCCAATACTGAATTTGGCTTCCGTTTTTCTATCGTCATTGAGCAGGTGCATTGTAAGTTTTTCTTTGAACGCGGCATTACTTTGCCGAATTCTCACCGATTGTCCCGCAGCGAGAATAATACCCAGATGCTGGCGATCGTGAGTAATTCCTTTGGTCATTCCGGCCGCTTTCAACCATACAGGACGTGGCAAGGTATAAATGGATATTGATTTGGTAATATTTGACATGTTATATTCCTAAAATTATGTTGTCATCATTAACAACAATGAGGAAATTAACTCACCACCTTGTGTATTGGCTAAGTGATGTCGATTGCTGGCAGGTGGCACAACAGGCGTGATACTTATTATCTATTTTTGTTTTATTTTATGGATAGATTCCTGGTCGAAAAAAACAGATCGCTGAATATGTTTTTCAGGAGTGATTTTTACTGGGTTTTTAATTCAGTTAAATCAGCTGTAAATATCTTCAGGTGCCGTTGAGACAGGCTCAACGGCATGGAAAAAGATAATGGGAAATAAATTACACCGTCTCTGCCAGTACATCGATCACCGTACACTCTCCGCCAGCCACAACTCCAGCTCCGTCAGCTCCACCGCCTGCTGAGGAAACGCCTCCCTCAGCCGTGCCACCCTGGCGGCCAGCGCCTCCGGGCGATATTCGGTGCCGGGCAGCTGCTCTGCCAGCTGTTCTAACGGCGTCAGGTTCAGGCTGTCGCTGAAAATCTGGCAGCGGCTGACCTTGCCGCGCTCAACATCGACGTGGATCTCCACGCCACCCCAGCTAAAACGGGTATCCAGCAGATGCTGGAACTGCGGTGCCTGGCCGAAATTCCACTGCCAGCTGCTCTGTTTGGCGAACTGCGCCTCGAAGCCGGGCAGGTCGGGCAGGGACGTCGGAGAGATATGCTCGGGCTGGCATGCTTCGCCAAAATGGTCGAAGAAGGCCGCCCTCACCGCGCTGCAAATCGCTTCAAAGGTAATCCCCGGCACCAGCTCTTCCAGATTCGCCACGCGCGAGCGCACGGAGGTAATGCCTTTAGCCTGCAATTTCTTGACGTCAGGATTGAGGTAATCGGCCAGGCGGGAGAGGTCGGCATCGCGCAGGATGGTGCCGTGATGGAAACCGCGATCGTGGGTTTCATGGTAAGCAGAACCGGAAATTTTACGCACCCCGTCGGCCGTATTCACCACCAGGTCATTACGGCCTGAGGCTTCAGCCTGAATACCCAGTGACGCCAGCGCCCGCAGAATAATCCCGGTCGACACGCTTTTGTCGTACTCCGGTTTCCCGGCCATAAAAGTAAAACAGCAGTTGCCCAGGTCATGAAACACCGCGCCACCGCCGCTGCTGCGTCGCGCCAGGCGGATGCCATCTTCTTCCATGCGCCGCGTATTGCACTCTTTCCACGGGTTCTGCGAACGGCCAATGACGACTGTCTCGGCATTGCGCCACAAAAACAGCACTCGCTGAGTCGCCGGCATCTGGCGTAAAATAGACTCTTCCACGGCCAGGTTAAACCAGGGGTCCCAGGAATCCGATAACAGTAAACGCAGTGTGGACATGCTTGACTCCATTGAAGTTTTGGCGGCGCAGGGATAATACCACCATCGGGGAAAACGTCCAGATTGCGGACTTTGAACCTCATCAGTGCGGGGCAGCGTTACAGGCGATAAATCGTAAATAACAGGGGGTGTGTTAGCGGTACGCGTATTTTTTTTATGAAAATATCTGGTTAAGTTGTCCTTCGCACATTTTATGTTCAACGTAAACGGGCTAAGGACAGCATATGGCAAAGGGCTATTTTCTTCGCGTCGGCGATAAAACCAGCTGCGGTGGGGAAATACTGAGCGGTCACTCGACCGTCTTTCTGCGTGGCGCGGAGCTTCCGCGGGAGGGCAGTCTGGTCTCCTGCGGTAAGAACCCGGGTATGACGTACAGCATCATCAGTGGGCCGGGCAAAATCAGGGTGGGCGGGATGCCGCTGGCCGGCACGCTCGACAGCGTCAGTTCCTGCCCCTGCGGGGCGACGTTTATTTCCTCGATTCCTGACGGTTACGGTAAAGAACCCGCCAGCGTAACGCAACGAAAACCCGTTGCGCCGATTGATATCCCCCTGTTTGCTCCCTCTCAGGCAGACGTACCGCAACAACACGCCCAGTCCGCGAAGATAAAGCGGCGCGAAATCACGCTGACGATCGGGGTGTTTTTTGATGGGACGGGGAATAATGCGGATAACAGTGCTGACCGTCAGAATGCCTGTGCAGGCGAGCATTATGGCATGAGTGACGGGGATGCCGAATCTACGTTATCTCAGTGCGTAAGGCTGAAACGGAGTCATAGCGGTATTGCCGCAGGAAGTTATCTTGGTTATTACACCAATGTGTATTGGCTGAATACGCTGTATAACCAGAAAATTACCACCGATACCGGACATGGACAGAGTGCCATTTATATCGAAGGAATTGGTACAGAAAGCGGAAAGGGTGACAGCTCTTACGGGATGGGAACCGGTAGAGGTAACACTGGCGTAGCCAGTAAAACCGATAAGGCGGTGGCGTTGCTGGTAACGGGTATCGAGGATTATCTTTTCAGATTCCCTGAAGCCAAAGATTGTATTATCAAAGAATTACAGTTTGATATTTTCGGTTTTAGCCGGGGGGCAGCGGCAGCACGGCATTTTGCCAACCGGGTGTTCGAGCAGGATGTTGCCATTATGGCGGCCATTAACGCTGGTCTGGGCGAGATTAAATTTACGGGTACCCCCGGTGGGAAAACACGTTTTCTGGGGATATTTGATACTGTGGCTGGCATCGGTACGCCGCTTAACGGTTTTAACCCGCACAGCGCGGATACCGGAGAGGTGAATATCGCGCTGCGTCCCGGCGTGGCGGAGAAGGTTTTTCATATCACCGCGCAGCACGAGTGCCGTTTTAACTTTGCGCTGAACAGCGTAAAACCCGCGTGGCCGGAGTTGGTGTTGCCGGGGGCGCACTCGGATATTGGCGGCGGGTATAATCCTGACGAGCACGAAGCCTGTTTCCTCACCCGCCCGCAGTTTGAAACGGTTCAGGCTTCTGTTTCTGATAAGGAGACCGCAACGTATCGTCATGCCGGTTCACAGTTTGGGATCATGACGCGTTATCCGGCCATAGCGCCGCTGCTTGAGGGTAACGTGATTAAACTCAGAGCCTGGCATGACGACCGAATGCCCGCCGACCGCTTCGGTATGCTGCAAAAACGCAGCGGTGCCGCGCTAATTCTTGAGCGCCCGACGCGCAATGACTGGTCAAAGGTGGCGCTACGGGTAATGATCGACGCCGCGCAGGATGCGGGGGTGGTGTTTGAACCCATTCGAAGTACGAATACAGAATTAAACTGCCATCAGAGCTTATGAATTCTATAAAAAAGCCATTGTGATGGGGCGTACCATTCGCAACGGCCAGCGGGCCAGCGGCTTTACCACCACGGAAATTACTGCGCTGGCGGGAAAATACCTTCACTGCTCGGCCAACTGGAACAGCGTGATACGGGACAGTCAGGGAAGGATCACCGGGGCGGTGAAGCCCGCGAAACTGGTGACTTTTACTAACCGGCCGGATGAACGCTGGCAACGGACGATTTACGATATGGACGGGAACAGAATATGGAAATAAAACGTATTGCCGGGCTGCTTTCGCTATTGATCCTGACGGCCTGCCAGGGAGCAGGACAACTCAACAAAGCGACTCAAAACACGGAGCCAAAAGAGTGGAAATTTAACTTTTTTACACCCAAAGCGTTGCCTGCCCTGGTGACCTTTGTCGTGGTCCAGGATGCGGTTGGCACCGTTTATCAATTTAATACGCTCAACAACACCCCGGATCTGGATAAGGTCATCGGTGAGTGGAACGACATTTCGCGGGCACCTGGCGGACACTGGAATCACGTTGAACCAAGCATATTATTTTTTGCTGGGACTCTGTGATTGATAAAAAGGTCTATGAAACCCATCTGACTTTCCCCTGGGAAGTAGTAGATAAAATGCGCAGGCCGAGCGTATATAAAAACTATCTTGGCAAAACGGCGTATTACGACAATATCCAGGGTAGGATTTGAGCCTAATTATCGTGTCACCCCGTCTGTCCTGAAAACGCTCTCCGGGGAAAAATTAGAGATTTGCAAAGGAATAACTAAAAGCGATTTTTCTTATGGATACGACGAAGACATAAAAGATTTTATCAAAGGAAAGAAATACCCTTACGGCAAGTGGTAACGCCTGCTTCAGGTAAGGAATTTCTGGTGATTTTTAGAGCAAGGACGGGAACTGAATATGGAAATAAAACGGATCGCTGTGCTGCTTTCACTACTGACGTTGACGGCCTGCCTGGGGGTAGACCAGGCAAACAAGACGGCTCAAAACACGGAACCAACGGAGTGGAAATTTAACTTTTTCACGCCCATATACTTACCCGCGTTGGTGACCTTTGTTGTGGTACAGGATGCCGCTGGCACCGTGTATCGCTTCAATACCCTGGACAGTACGCAGCCATTACATGATGTGGCGGGTGAGTGGAACGACAGTGCGCGGGCTCTCAATGGTTACTGGAATCACGTTGAAAAACCGCCCAAGCATATTATTTTTTGCTGGGATTCAGTGATTGATAAAAAGGTCTATGAAACCCATCTGACTTTCCCTTGGGACATAGTGGATAAAATGCGCAAACCCAGCGTACACAAGGACTATCTTGGTAAGGCTGCGTATTACGACAGTGTACAGATGGGGCTGGCCCCTGAAGGAAAGGTGGCCGTCTGGGTAAATGGTATCCGTTTTGAGCATAACTACCGTATAACGCCGTCAGTGCTAAAGACGGTTTCTGGGGATAAATTAGCGCTGTGCAAAGGAATAACTAAGAGCGATTTTTCTTATGGTTACGACGAAGACATCGAAGCGTTTATCAAAGGGAAAAAATACCCTTACGGCAACTGGTAGTCGCTGATTCAGGCCAGGGAAGTGACCCCGTTGGCCTGCATCTCTATTTCCCACTCGCCGGAAGCATAATCTGCATACAGGTGCCGCCAAGCCGACTGCGCAGGCAGCGTGCGGTGCCTCCGTGTGCCCGGGCAATGGCATAAACCACCGCCAGCCCCGGACCTGACGCCAGACGGGAAGCCATTCATTTTTGTGGGGATACCTCAGCGCTGATGCGGGCTTTTTTCTGCATTAACTCCACGCATGGCGCGGTGGGTTAACGCCGTTCAGATAGTAGTTCCCGACATGGAAATACTTCCAGCGCACTGGATCGTGCAGCGTGTGCGTGCGGGCATTGCGCCAGTGGCGGTCAAGCTGATATTCCGCCAGCGTGGAGCGCGTGCCGGCCAGTTCAAACAGCTTGTTACCCGCAAGAATGGCGATCTCGGTGGACAGCACTTTGGCTTCGGCTGTGGCGACGGTAGCGGCGGCCACCGTTTCTTCACTGGGTGTGGTGATAGCAACGTCGATCAGCTCTCCGGCGCGCCACAGCAGCGCTTCGGCGGCATGCAGACGGATTTGCAGGTCGCCGATGGCAGCAATAGTAAAGGGATCATCGCTGGCGCGTTCCTGGCCGCTGTCGATCCACGGGCGTGATTTCTCGCGCACAAAGGCCAGTGTATCGGCCAGCGTACCGCGTGCAATCCCCGTATCCACTGCCGCCTGAATAATTTGAGAAATCGGGCCAGCGGCAGTTGGGCGTTCAAATGCCTGCCAGACGGGAATCAGTCGTTCCTGCGGTGCATGAACATTGTCCAGCAGCACGGTGCCGGACGCAGTAGTGCGCTGGCCAAAGCTCGACCAGTTGTTGATCACTGTCAGGCCCGCTGCATCGCGATCCAGCACCACCAGATTAGCGCGACCTTCTTCATCTACCGCCACGGTATGCACCAGATGCGCCAGCAACGCGCCCGTGGCGTAGAACTTCTCGCCATTCACCACCAGTTCACCGTTATGCGGACGCACTGTTGTTTTGAAATCGGCCACCGTGGCGGTGCCTTTTTCGGAGAACGCGTTGCCCCAGCGTAGTCCCGATAACACGCCTGCCAGCAGCGTCTGCTTCTGGCTTTCCGTACCGTCCTCCAGCAGATGAGCCACCCCCGCCAGATGATTTTGCGGGATCTGCCCCAGCGCCGAGTCCGCAGCGGAGATAATGGCAATCACCTTCGCGACCGTGGCATAGGAAACGCCCGCGCCGCCGTATTCCCGCGGGATATTGATGCCCCACAGGCCGCTTTGGGAGAATGCGTCCAGCTCGGCCACCGGTAAAATACCGTCACGGTCGCGGCGGGCAGCCCCCGGTGCAAACTGCTGCGCCAGCCGTTCCGCGACAGCAATCGCTTCAGCATCACTGCTAATGATATGCGCAGGCTGTGACGGTCGCGGCAGCGGATCGAAGTGTTCCGGGGAGTTAACATAAAATTCAGTGGCTTCAGCCAGGGATTCGATAGCAGACACAGGCACTCCTTAATGACGGTGACAGGGCCGCATTGGCGCGGATAACACCATCCTGTCACACTGTGTTCACGTCGGTTATAAGGATTCATCGCATCGATTGTTACCGCGCTGATAAGGCGCGGGTTGGGAAACGGGTATAGAGTAGTTACAACAGTTGAGTTTTATCGCCAACGTTATTGGATATTTTATGATTTTATTCTTCGTTTTTTATTGGTTATTTTGTTTGTGATAGTTTAACAATAGCTAAAAAGGAAATAAATAAAAATGAAGACATTGTTATATTTCTTAAAGGATACGGCATCTGATTTTATCGTGAATATGGTGGTTATTTTCTTGTTTGTTTTTTATTATTTTGTTGTGCCGGATTATTGGTTTTTAAGTAGTCTTTTAACCATCGTTGCAGTCGGTACTGTCAGGATTTTTTTCTCTAAAAAAAACTGATCAACCGCGTCAGCCAATCTCTTCCAGTATAACCACGCAGTTCTCATGCAATGTTCTGACCCGGCGTTCAAGGGTCTTGAGTGAATGCGTTTCGACCTCGTCGAACATGATGATGATTTCGTTTTTACGGTGCGCCCGACAGTGGCGTGCGCGGCTTGCTTTTGCCAGCCAGCGGTTGATCATCGCTTTTTTCTCCTCCTCCTGGCGGGAAAGCGAGCTACCGATGGCGTCATGAATTACCATCAGCAGTTCCTGATAAAACTCGGTGATATCTTTCATTTTATCAACATTCATCATAGCGAAACGTCAGGCTCCATTAACGGCAGCCAGCGCGGAGCTGGCTGCAACTGAAGGTTACAGCGGATTGGCCGGGGCAGGCGTGTTGTCGTAGCCGCTCGTGATTACGGCAATATGTCCATTAAGCGAATGAGTCATGTGTTTTCTCCCGCATGCAGGTGATAACCGGCAGCGTTAAGTGATTTCTTCAGGCTGTTATAGCCGATGATGGCGTACTCCAGCGGCGGGGCAAGGGCGGGGTCCTGCTCGGCTTCGACCACGAACCATCCCTGATAGCCGATGCGTGCCAGCTCGGCAATCAGCGCGTCAAAATTAATGCAGCCGTCGCCGGGAACGGTGTAAACCCCTTTCAGCACCGCATCCAGGAAGGAGTCACGGTTCCAGTCCAGCGAGGCGCGAACATCGGCGCGAATATCTTTGGTGTGCACATGGTTAATGCGCTGGCCGTGGTTTTTCAGGATGCTGAGCGGGTCAACCCCAGCAAACACCAGATGCCCGGAGTCAAACAGCAGCCCGACCTCCGGCCCGGTGGCGGCCATCAGCAAATCAATATCGCGCTCATCTTCAATCGCGGTACCCATATGGTGATGGAAGGCCAGCGGAACGCCGAAATCTTCACAGTAGCGGGCAAACAGGGTCAGTCGCGCACCATATTCCTTGATCTCGTCATCGCTCAGCCTGCGGCGTTGACTCAGCGGGATATGCTGCTGGTTCTGAATGGTGCCAGCGGTTTCACCGTACACCAGGCAGGCGGCACCGCAGGTTTTAAACAGCTCAAGTTGCGGGGTGACCTTCTGAATCTCGCTGGCGAGGTCGTTATCCAGCAGGGTGCCGGAATACCAGCCCGACACCAGTTGCAGCTGGTGTTCCGCCAGCTGTGGCAGCAGTTCAGCGCTGGTGCGCGGGAATTTGCCGCCGGTTTCCACGCCGGAGAATCCGGCCTGGTGGCTCTCCGCAAGGCAGACGGAGAGCGGGGTGTCTCCGCCTAACTGCGGCAGATCGTCGTTGGACCAGGCAATCGGGGCAATACCAAGTTGAGCGTGCAGCTTCATGTTGTCGCTTCCTGAATCAGTTAAATACCAATACGCTGTTTTTTACGTCCGGCTTCGTGTTCACGGCGCGCTTCGTTAACGCTTTCCCGTGCGCTGACTTCGGGCACGCCGACATCCCACCAGGCATCGCCCGGCGTCCACTGGTGCGGATGCGTGTCAATGCAGATCACCGTGGTGCGGTCATTGGATTTCGCCCAGTCCACGGCATCGGAGAGTTCGTCCAGGCTGCTGACTTTACGCGCCAGTGCGCCCATTGCCTGCGCATGAGCAACGAAATCAACGTGGAAGGGTTCGGTCACCCGGCAGTCTTTCAGCAGGTTATTAAAGGAGGCGCCGCCTTTGGCATTTTGCAGGCGGTTGATCACCGCATAGCCGCCGTTATCGCAGACCAGCAGGATCATTTTGTGGCCGGAGAGCACGCTGGAATCACCACGCCCACTACCTGCGCATAGCTCGGGACGCCTTCCTTCACCGTGCGCTGCTGGCGTTCGGCAATCAGCTGATTCCAGGCTGCAAAGGCAGTCTGACCGCTTTGCAGCCAGCCCGCGTCGGCGCGGTAGTTGCCCAGTGCGGCATGCAGTTCGCGCAGACCTTCACGCGCATCCGCCACCAGCGGCAGAGAAAGGTGCTTATTGGCATCGAAGCGGGCGGCATTCAGCGCGATAAAGCGAGCATCATCGGCAAATACCGTCCAGGAACCGGTCACGAAGTCCATCAGGCGAGTACCGATGGCAATCACCACGTCAGCTTTTGCCGCCAGCGCGTTGGCCGAGGTGGAGCCAAGAATCCCCACCGGGCCGATATTCAGCGGGTGATCATGGCTGAAGGTGCCTTTTCCGGCGATGGTTTCCACTACCGGGATCCCCCGCGCCAGTGCGAAGGCTTCCAGTTCGGCTTCCGCACGGGAATAGCGCACACCGCCGCCGGAGATAATCAGCGGGCGTTTTGCCTGCGAGAGCAGCTCTACGGCCTGTTGCAGCCGCTGCTGATCCGGGCGTGGACGCGGGATCACATGCACCCGGCGGGCGAAGAACGCGTCAGGATAATCATACGCCATCTCCTGCACGTCCTGGCACAGGCCGATAAATGCCGGGCCGCAGTCGCCGGGGTCGAGCATGGTGGCGACCGCCTGTGGCAGGGAGGAGAGGATCTGTTCAGGCCAGGTGATGCGATCCCAGTAGCGGGTCACCGCTTTAAACGCATCATTGACGGTCTGCGTCGGGTCGTTGAAGTGTTCAATCTGCTGCATCACCGGGGGCGACTGACGTGCGCCGGCGGTCAGCAGGTTGGTTGTGCCGGGGCCAATTGAGGCGGTCACCACCATGATCTGCTGGCGCAGACGGGCTTTGGCAAACCCCGCAGCGGCAAAGGCCATGGATTGTTCATTCTGGCCGCGCCACGTCGGCAGCACATCCTGCACGCTTTCCAGCGCTTCACCCAGACAGGTGACGTTGCCGTGGCCAAAGATGCCGAATACCCCGGGAAACAGCGGGACTTCCTCGCCATCAACTTCAATAAACTGGTTGCTGAGGTAACGAACCACAGCCTGCGCGGTGGTACAACGCGTCGTCGACATAATTTCTACCTGCTGTAGGGCCTGGAAAACAGGCTGGTTTTGGAATTTACGTTGCTATAATTATATTTAAGCAATTTTCTTTGCAAAAAAAGATCGTACTGATCCCGGCCGGAAGGGGCACGAAGGCCGCCTTCCGCAGAGAGAGTCAGTTTATTTCAACGCCGACCGCTGAGTACGTTCGGTTAGTGTTTCAATACGGGGTTGCTCTTCTTCCGGGTGCAGGGCGGCGGCCAGCGCCAGCGCGATGCATTGCACCAGGCACACCGGGGCGGCCAGCGAGCGCGAGAAGCTGTATTCCTCTTCAGGAATGGTAAACAGCACGTTCGCACTTCGTGCCAGCGGTGACAGCACGCTGTCGGTGATGGCGATGGTCGGCACGTCTTTCTGCTCGGCGATCTCGCTGATCTTCACCACTTCCTGGGCGTAATGACGGAAGGAGACGGCCACCAGCACATCGCGATGCGTCATGTTCATCGCCATATGCGGCGCCAGCCCACCCGGCGTATCCAGCAGGATCACCTTACGGTTCAGCATGGTCAGGAGATAACGCAGCAGGATCGCCACCGGTTCGGAGCGCAGCTGCCCGGCAATAAAGATGGTTTCTGCCCGACTGAGCAGCTGTGCACTGCGGTCCAGATCGCTGGCGGCAATCCCTTCCAGCATCCCCTGTAATGTGGCGATATCGCGCACCACCAGGTTCTGCAAGAAGCCAAGGCTGCCTTGCTGATCGTTCTTTTGCAGGTCGTTTTCCAGCGCGACGATACGCTCGTTGTAGCCAGGTGCGGTGGTTGCCAGCCGCGTCTGGAACACCGACTGCATCTGTTTGAACCCGCTGTAACCAAACTGCTGAGCAAAACGCACCAGCGTGGAAGGGTGCAGTTCGCACTTTGCCGCGATGGCGTTGATGGACTCCAGCGCCACAGCGTTAGGGTTTTGGGTAATAAAGCGGGCAACCTGCTGAAAACGATCGGACAGCTGCGGGTAGCGCTCAGTAATGTCATTCACCACCTGCTCGTAATTACGATGAGGAGGAGGAGAATCCTTGCGGGAGGTTTCTTTGCGACTCGCCATAACGTCATGCCCTTACATTCACATCTGCTTATCCTGCCATCAGGCTAACGCAACTAAAATTGCAATTCAATTTCCGTTGCAATGCCAATAGCGAAAAGCGTGATCTGTTTCAGATAATCAACATTTGGATTTTTCATTCCATCGGCTCTTTTAGGGTGAGTAAAACGTTTTATATCCAAATTAAGTTGTTATTTTTCAATGATATAAAAACCAACCCACCGATGCGCGGCAACAGGAATTGTGCAGAATAAAGTCTTTGCAATTTTTATTGCGAGGTTGTAGTAATTGCAACACCTTCAGCAAACAGGAAGCGCAAGATGTACGAAAACTATGGGCAGTTTATTAATGGCGTCTGGCGTCAGGGCCAGGGAGCTGAAACCATCGTGGTGACCGATCCCGGCCGTAATGAAAAGCTCGGGGAGATCCGGGGGGCTTCACAACAGGACACACTGGATGCCATCGCCAGTGCTCAGGCTGCACTGCCGCTGTGGCAACAACTTTCCGCCTGGGACCGTGCCAGCGCACTGCACCGGGTGGCAACTGAGATGGAACAGGTGCGTGAACAGGCCGCGCTGATTATCTCTCTGGAAAGCGGTAAGCCGCTGGCGCAGGCCAGCCGTGAATGGACGTTGGCGATTGATCAGTTCACCTGGTACGCCGAGGAGGCGCGCCGCGTGTATGGCCGCATAGTGGAAAGCCGTGTGCCGGGTGGGCGCTGTGAAGTGATCAGGGCGTTGGCGTGGTGGCGGCCTTTACCGCGTGGAACTTCCCGGTGGTACTGATTGCGCGCAAGGTTGCGCCTGCACTGGCGGCGGGTTGCAGCGTGGTGCTGCGCCCCTCCAGCGAAGTGCCGGGCTGTGCCAGCCTGATCATGAATCCCGGCAGGCGTGGTGAATATGGTGGTGGGTGTCACCGCCAATACTTATCAGCCACTGATTGATTCCCCGGTTGTGCGCAAAGTGACGCTGACCGGATCGACCGCTATTGGTCAGCAGATGATCCGCGACTCTGCGGCCACCATTAAGCGCCTGAGCATGGAGCTGGGCGGCAACGCGCCGATGATCGTCTTTGACGATGCTGATATCGAAAAAGCACTGGATATGGCGGTGCCGACCAAGTTTGCCAACTGTGGCCAGGTCTGCGTAACGCCGGATCGTTTCTATGTCCATCACTCGGTAGCGGAGGCCTTTATTGAGGGCTTTGCCAGGCGTGCCGTCGCGATCAAGGTTGGCTACGGTCAGGATCAGGGCAGTGAGATGGGGCCGCTGATTAACCAGCGCCGCCTGAACGCGATTGAAAAAATCGTTGAGGATGCGCGGCAGAAGGGGGCTCGCGTGGTCACGGGCGGCCACCGTTTAACGGATGCTCCGGGATTCTATTTTGCCCCAACGGTGCTGGCCGATGTGTCGGACGATGCGCTGGCGCTGGCAGAAGAGAACTTTGGCCCGATTGCCGCCATCACCACTTTCAGCGATGAAGCCGAGGTGCTGGAGCGGGTGAATCGCAGCGATTATGCGCTCTCCGCTTATGCCTTTACCCGCGATGCGGCACGCATTCGCCGCGTGTCTGAGCAGTTACAGGCGGGCATGGTCGGCATTAACAGCTTTGCACTGGCCTCCGCCGATGTGCCCTTCGGTGGCATCAAAGCCAGCGGAATGGGCAGTGAAGGGGGCAGCGAAGGGATTTACGAATATATGACTGTCAAACTGACGCAGGTGGTCCTGTAAGGAAACCGCAATGATTGCCAACAACGTAAAACGCTTATGGTCAGAGGGGCACACGGTGCTCAACGGCTGGCTGTCGGTCGCCAGTCCGTTTACCGCTGAAATCATGGCGGCGCAGGGTTATGACTCTGTGACGATTGATATCCAGCACGGGCTGGTGGGCTATGAAACCGCCACCACTATGTTGCAGGCGATGCGCGCCAGCGGGGTAACGCCGATGGTCCGCGTTCCCTGGCTGTCGCCCGGTGACATTATGAAAGCGCTGGATGCCGGGGCTTACGGCATTATTTGCCCGATGATCAATAACGCGGAGGAGGCGCGGCAGCTGGTCTCCTGCGTGCGTTACCCACCGCTGGGTGCGCGCAGCTTTGGCCCAACGCGTGTGACCTTTTCCGCCGGGCAGGACTACGGCCAGCATGCGGATAACGAAGTGCTGTGCTTTGCGATGATCGAAACGGCTGACGCAGTGAAAAACATCGAGGCGATCGTGAATACGCCGGGGCTGGATGGCATCTATATTGGCCCTGCTGATTTAACCCTGGGGCTGACCGGTCGCAAGTACCGCACCGGGTTCAGCCCGGAATATGCTGCACGGGCGGCGCAGTGGGGATTTGACCTCGTCACGGTATCGAATGATGTGCAACTGCTGCGTTCAGCGGCTACCGCCAGTGTCGGGCAGTTTCGCCAGCTAACAGGGGCGGCAAGCGCCACAATGGACCAGCCTGAAGGAGGATATTGAGATGCCCCATGTCAGGGCGTCAACTTGCAGGTGGTGTCACGTCACGGTGTGGGTTATGACGCGGTCGATGTGACCGCACTGAACCAGCGCGGTATTCCGTTGACTATCGTGGGCGATGTTAACTCGCTGTCGGTGGCGGAACACACCCTGGCTCTGCTGCTGGCGGTGGCGAAACAGGTGCGCGTGTATGATGCTGGCAGGGACCCGTTTGTTGCCGCAGAAACCTTTAGTGCGCTCAATGTTCGGCGCGCGGAAGAGCTGACCGACGGTTTGAAAATGGCCGATGCCCTGACGGTACATCTGCCTTTGAGCGACAGTAAGCCGCTGCTGGGACGCACCGAGCTGGCACTCCGGCGGTATTTTCCGTGACATGGTGATCCACGATTTTGATATGGCACGCTGGCTGCTCGGAGAAGAGCCTGTGAGTGTCTATGCCACAGGCAGCCGCGCCGTATGACGGTGTGCGGGCGCTGAAACTTGCCGAGTGTGCGCAGCGTTCTGCTGAAACCGGGCTGCCGGTCAGCGTTGATTAATGTTCCCTCAGGAGAATGAACCGATGAAAAAAATTGGCATTGGCATTATTGGTACCGGGTTTATGGGGTTGTCACACGCGCTGGCCTACCGCGCCGCCGCCGCGATTTTACCGGATGAAGTGACGCCAGAACTGATTGCGGTGGCCGATATTGATAAGGAAGCGGCTGAAAATGCCGCCAGACGGTTTGGTTTCCGACGTGCGACAGATGACTGGCAGTCGCTGATTAACGACCCGGATATTGACGTGATATCGATTACCACGCCAAACCGTTTCCATCTGGAGCAGGCGCTGGCCGCGATAAAAGCGGGTAAACATGTGCATTGTGAAAAGCCTATCGCCCCAAACAGCGACGATGCGCGCATCATGACGCAGGCAGCCGAAGCGCAGGGGGTGGTGACGCAGGTCGGTTTTAACTATTTGAAAAACCCAATGATTAAGCTGGCGCGCACCATGATTGATAGTGGTGAACTGGGGGATATCGTCAGATTAAACAGCGGCCGATTCTGAATGGTGCACAAGGGCTGCGGCAGGTGGAAGTAGACGATATTGCACGGCTCACCGTGGAATTCGCTCGTGGATGTAAAGGCAGCATTGAAGCCAGCTGGGTCGCCACCGGACGCAATATGCAGCTGGGATTTGAGATTTATGGCACCCGAGGGGCGCTGCATTTTACCCAAGAACGCTTCAATGAGCTGCATTTTTACAGCACCAACAGCGAAGGTAAACATCGTGGCTTCCAGAAAATTGAGGCCGGGCCTCAACATGCTCCTTATGGTGCGTTTTGCCCCGCACCGGGTCATCAGTTGGGCTCAAGACCATCGAAATCGCAGAGTTTTTGCGTGCAGTCGCGGGGCAAGCCGTCAGTGGCCCTGATTTCCGCGATGCCTGGGAAATTCAGAAGATCATTCTGTAACGTAATGTGCAATCGGCATGAATAATAAATTCCCCAGCCTGTATTTCGATAATGATGAGCCGTATACCGATGGCAGGGATGACCCGTAAATAAGCCAATTTACTTTGGCTTATTATAAAATCCTGACCCTACAAGTATGGAAAATAATATGAAAAAAGCACTCATTGCCTTTATCGCATTGTTAACTGTTGTCCCTCCTGCTTTTTCCGAAACGCGCGTTGGTGTAAGCATGGCGCAAATGGATGATGTTTTTCTCTCACGCCTGCGTGGTTATATCAGCGAGCGGGCGAAAACGCGGTAGATAAACAGCTTACCCAGGTGCAGAGTTTTATTAACCAGAAGGTTAGCGTGATTATCGTGAACCCGGTGGATACCCAGGGCACAAAAAACATTTCTGAAGCGGCGCGCGCGGCAAAAATCCCACTCATTTATCTGAACCGTAAACCGGGTGATTCGACACTGGGCAACGGGATCAGCTATACCGGTAGTGATGAAATTGAGGCAGGACGCCTGCAAATGCAGTATCTGGCGGAAAAGGTGAAGGATAAAAAGGAGGTGAATGTTGCCATTATGAAAGGACTGCTCAGTAATGATGCCACGCGTTTTCGTACACAGGGCGCTAAAGAGGTGATTGCTCAGCATCCGAACATGCATGTGGTGGTGGAAGATACCGCCAAATGGATGCGCGAGGATGGCATGAATCTGATGAACAACTGGATACTCTCCGGACGTAAAATCGATATCCTTTCTTCTAATGCAGATGAAATGGCGATTGGCGCCGCGATGGCGCTGAAAAGCAATGGCATAAAAATCGGTAAGGACATTCTGGTGGGGGGAACCGATGGCGGCCCTAACGGTTTGCAGTCGATTAAAAGCGGGCTGCTTTCAGTAACGGTTTTCCAGGATGCTAAAGCCCAGGCGTATCAGGCGGTAGATATGGCGGCCAGTGTTGCCAGGGGAGAGAAAGTGCAGGATGAAGTGATGATCCCGTTCCGGCTGGTTACACCGGAGAATTACCAGACATTTATGCAGTAATCGCCTTTTCTGTATGATCAGCCCCGGCATCGTGCCGGGGCTTTTTTTATCAGAAGGCGTACGACAGGTTGACCGAGTAGCTACGCGGTTCGCCGTAAACCACATAATCGCTGCCCCATGAGTAATAAGAGCGGTCAAAGAGGTTATCGACGTTGGCCTGTACCGCCAATTGTTTGGTGAACTGGTAGCGGGCAAACAGGTTGGCCAGTGGATAGCTGCCCTGGTAGACGCGCTGCACTTCACCATCCGGGCCGGTGGCATCCTGGAAGGTGCGGTTCTGCCAGTTAAGCCCGCCGCCGATGGTCAGGTCCTGCAACATCGGTAAACGATAGCGGGAGAAGAGTTTAAATGAGGTCTGCGGCATATTGCTGTTGAAACGGCCGGAGGTATCTCGCGCCACATAGCGCGTTGCCCCGAAGGTCATTTGCAGGTTGTCGGTGACGGCACCGTTCAGCTCAAACTCCGCGCCTTTACTGACCGCGCCTTTAGCCGCAACATACGCCTGCTCGCTGGAGCCATTCACAAACGTGCCGCTGAGTTCCTGACCCACGTTCTCCTGCTCAATACGGAATACCGCAAAGGTGGCGGTCAGACGCCCATCAAACCAGTCAGACTTCAGGCCGGTTTCATAGTTTTTCCCGGTCACTGGCGACAGATAAGCACCATCAGTACTGCGGTAGGTCTGTGGCTGGAAGATCGAGGTGTAGCTGGCGTAAGCCGACCAGGTGTCATCGATGTCATACACCAGGCCACCGTATGGCGTGATGTTATTTTTGTTCATGTTGCCACTGCTGCCAACGGTGCTCCACTGGGTATAGCGTGCGCCGAGGATCAGCGACAGTGGGTCGGCCAGCGAGAAGCGCGCGGCGGTGTAGGCCGATTTCTGGCGGATCACGTCATCGGCATTCAGATACCAGTCACCCCATTCGGGCTCCTGAACGTTGCCGTTCCAGTTATTATCAAAACTGCCCATCTGCGCATAATCCAGCGCACCGTCCACGCTGTAGGTCTGGTTATGCTGGCGGCTGTAGCTGACGCCTGCCATCAACTCATGGTTACGCCCCAGCAGTTCAAACGGACCGCTGGCATAGGTATCAATGGATTCCTGCGTGCGCTTACCGCGATCCAGACTGCCATAGCCGCTGACCCCGGTCCCGGTCACTGCATCGGGGAACTCCATCACATACAGCAGCTTGTCAGCAAAAGTCTGCTCAGCGTGCGTGGCATTGACGCGGAAGGTCCAGCCATTATCAAAGTCATGTTTGACGTTGGCAAAAACCTTACGCGAGTCGAGGCTGTAACGCGTCCAGTCGGCTGACGGATTGAGGTTGCGGCTGTAATGGGTGCGCGAACCGTTGCTGTACCAGGTCGGCAATCCACCCCAGGTCGGGTTGCCGGTGTTGCTCTCCTGATAGTCGTAGCCGAGCGACACCGTGGTGTTGTCGGTCACATCGGCATCCAGCACGCCGTAGAGGAACTTTTTGCTTTTATGGTAGCGATCCAGCCAGCCGTCCTGATCCTGGTAACCGGCGATAACGCGGCCACGCACGGTGCCTTCTTCATTCAGCGGGGCAGAGAGGTCGGCCACGTAACGCTGGGTGTTCCAGCGGCCATAGCTGGCGCTCAGATTGCCGGTCACGGTCTTGCTGTCGGCATGTTTGCGTACCATATTGACCGACGCCGACGGGCTGCCCGCACCGCTCATCAGCCCGGTTGCGCCGCGCACGACTTCGATGCGGTCATAGATGGCGGTGTCTTCTCCGGCATCGCCGTAGTTCCAGTTATCTGCCGCTGAGGTAGGGATATCATCGAAGGTGTAGTTGGTGATCTGGAAACCGCGAGAGAAGTAAGAGGAGCGTTCGCTGTCAACCAGCTGGGTGGCGATCCCGGTGGTGTTATCCAGCACCTCGCCCACGGTTTGCAGATTTTGATCCAGCATTCGCTGCTCGGTGACGACGCTTAATGACTGCGGGACATCGCGCGGGGTCATCAGCATTTTGGTGCCGGCGCGGGTGGTTTTGACTGTGTAATCCTGCTTCTCGCTGGCGGCGGTGTCATCTGCCGTGGCATCCACCACCATTTCCTGCGGGGAGGCGGCTTCCTGTGCCATGGCCGGGTTAACCAGCGCATGAATCATCAGCGCAAGCAGTGAAACGGACAACGTCGTTTTTTGGCCCGGCACGCGCAGAGGCGAGCCCTTTCCCCTGGTGTGGGATGAGAAGGTGCGGGAAGACATGGTTTTTCCTTGTGCATAATAGGGAATAACAAAAAGCGTGGCCATTTTTTATCGGTCAGTCACGGGCCAGATAGCCCGGAGACAGGGTGGCGCAGCTAAAGTTCAATACTAATGATTATGATAATCATTTTCTTTTATGGAATCATTGTTATTTTTTTGACACCACCTGAAACACGGTGTGTGTTTGTTGTTAGATCAGTGGTTTGACAGTGATGTTGACCCTATCCCATCGCAATATGGCCTCAAGGGGGATCGCTGATTGTCCTGATATCATCGATAATGTGTTTCGGGCCAGATTAAGCACCGACACTGCCAACAGGCATAACATTAAGGTAAATAACGATGAAAATTACTCAGGTACGCAATGCGACTCAACGGATTGTTTATGCAGGAAAGACGTTTCTAATCGATCCCATGCTATCCAAAAAAGAGGCATGGCCGGGGTTTCCAGGCACTGTCCGCTCAGAAATCCGTAATCCGATGGTTGAGCTGCCCTTCGATGTGCCAGTATTGCTGGACGTTGACGCCATCATTGTTACGCATACGCATCAGGATCATTGGGACGAAGCGGCCGTGGCGCTCATTCCAAAAGAGAAGCTGATTTTTGTGCAAAATGACAGTGATGAACAGCTTCTGCGATCGCAAGGGTTCAGTAACCTGGTGGTGCTGGCTGAAACCAGTCAGTTTGGCGACATATCGCTCATCAAGACCCGCTGTCAGCATGGGTCTGATGAAGCTTATGCCAACCCTCAATTAGCAGAGCGGCTGGGAGAGTCCAGTGGGATTGTGTTTCAGCACCCGGATGAGAAATCACTTTATCTGGTGGGTGACTCCATCTGGATCGATGCCGTGGAGGATAATATGCGTAAATATCTGCCCGGCGTGGTGATAATGAACACGGGCTGGGCGCATGTTCTGGGATATGGTTCGATTATCTTCGGTAAAGAAGATGTCCTGAAAGCCCATCTTGTGCTGCCAGAAGCCCAGATTGTTGCTACCCATATGGAAGCCATCAATCATTGCCTGGTGACTCGCCAGGCATTGCTGGAGTATGCACGGATTAATCATCTGGAGGATTTTGTCAGCGCACCTGCAGACGGAGAGTCAGTCACGTTCTAATATCCTCAAATCAGTCCGGGAGTGTTGTATGTCTGTGGCATCGGTTGCGATTGTTGTTACTGAAGGGTTCAGCACCTTTCACGTGTCAGTTCCACTGATTCTGTTTGGGGATGCCACGACAGATGACACGCTGTTTACACGCCTTATCTGTGCCGAGACGCCGGGACTCATCTGGTCAAAAGAAGCAACCGCAATCCAGGCGGACCACGGGTTTGATGCGCTGGCGCAGGTGGATATTGTTATCGTGCCTTTCTGGAACGAGGTTGAGCAACGCCCGCCGCAGCCGTTGCTTGATGCCCTGGTCAAGGCGAGAGCAGGGGGCAGCCAGATTGTGGGATTATGTCTGGGGACGTTTGTACTGGCTTATGCCGGGCTGCTTGATGGGCACCAGGCCGCGACACACTGGGAATATGAAGCGATTTTCCGCACATTATTCCCGAACGTTCATTTGAATGTGAATGCGCTTTATGTGGAAGACGACGGCCTGATCACTTCTGCAGGGACCGCTGCCGCGTTGGACTGTTGCCTGCACGTTATTCGGCAGCGTTTGGGAAGCCAGATCGCGAATCAGATCGCAAGGAGAATGGTGACGCCTCCGCATCGTGACGGTGGCCAGGCTCAGTTCATTGAACAGTCAATCCCGCACAATACGACAGATAACAGAATGAATATGCTACTCGACTATATGCAAAGGAACCTTCAGTTACCCCACGATCTTGATTCTTTGGCTAACAGGGCGTCAATGAGCCGCAGGACGTTAACCCGGCATTTTAATAAAGCCACCGGTATGTCCGTGGTCGAATGGCTAACCGTGGCGCGACTCTATCGTAGCCAGGAACTCCTTGAAACGCTGGCGATGCCTGTAGAACAGGTGGCCGGGCAGGTAGGATTTCAGTCCGCTGTGACCTTTCGACAATTGTTTCGCGAAAAATTCGGCGTCAGCCCGAGTGAGTGGCGTAAAACATTTCGTCTCACGGAATAAAACAGGACGTTAAAAGGGGCGATTTTCCGCCCATTTTAACGTCAGTACGAAGAAAATTCGACTTTCTTGGTACTGGGGAACCTCTGACTTATGCGCGACCAGGTTATCAAGCCCCCTTAACGAGACGACGCCGCCGATCGCCCTGGTGACGTTCTGAGATGCTGCGTTGGCAGGGCGGTGGTGTATTTCACCTGGCTTAAGGCGAAGCTGGAACGAATACTGGATACGCTCTCTATCTGCGTCAGGCAATCCATCATCAGCAACTGATATTTTTGCAGATTTTCCACCACCACCCGCAGCAGAAAATCCGACTCCCCGGTCATCAGATAGCACTCCATGACCTCCGGGGTGAAATGCCGCAGTGACACTTTATCCTGCTGCTTCAGCGAGACATGCACAAAGACGTTCACCGCCAGGCCAAGGCTCAGTGGATCGGCCAGCATCACCGCGCCTCTTAATACGCCTTTTTCCTTCATTTCCGTGACTCTGCGCCAGCAGGGGGAGGTGGACAGGCCCACGCGTTCCGCCAACTCAGCGTTGCTGATATCCGCATTTTGCTGCAACAGATCCAGTATGCGCAGACTGGTTTCATCCAGTTCAATCGTGTGTTGGGGCATATTTTACCTGCAAATTGTGTTTTTGACGGAAACCGTTTCTTTTTTCAGCGTTATGGCGGGTAATTAGAACAGCTTTTCCTGTAACGGGAAAATAAAATCATCACATCGATGCACAGTGAGTGATGATGATGAGTAACGTGAAAACAGCCGTACAGAATGCCGGGCAGCATTCAATGAAAACCACGGTTTTGTGGCTGTTGGTGATGGTGGTTTTATGGGGGCTTAGCTGGCCTGCCACCAAGATGGCGCTTAACGATGTGCCGCCGTTATGGCTTGCGGCGATCCGTTTCGGCAGCGCCGGAGCCTGTCTGTTTCTGTTTGTCGCGGTTAAAAAAGAGCTGAAACTGCCGGCCAAAAGCGATATGCCCGTGATCCTTAGCATCGGCATTTTCCAGATGGTGGTCTTCACCGGATTAGGGATGATCGCCATGCAATACACTGATACCAGCCATGCAGTACTGCTGGCGTATACCACGCCGCTGTGGGGGATCCTCTCTTCCTGGCTGCTGTTGCGCCATACGCCATCTTTCATTCAGATCATTGCGCTGTTAACCGGGCTGGTGGGTATCGGGCTGATCTGCTCTCCGCTGGAAATGAACTGGTCCGCACCTGGCGCCGTGATGGGCTGTGCGTTTCTGATTACCGGTGCCATCTCGTGGTCACTGGTGATTATCCATGTGAAGCACCATAAGTGGACGGCAACGCCGCTATCACTGGCCCCCTGGCAAATGCTGATTGCCACCATTCCACTGATTTTCTTTGCCCGTTTACTTGATGGCCCCGTTGAGGCGATCCATTTCAGCTCCGGCCTTCTCTGGCTGCTGTTCTTTATTGGCCCGGTTGCCACCTCAGTCTGCTTTGTCATCTCGTCTGAACACGGGCGGCGCATCAGCGTGTTTGCCATGTCCAGCTTTACGCTGGGCGTACCATTGATTGGCGCGCTGGCATCGGTGGTCTTTCTGGGTACCTCGCTATCAGGGCTGTTTATGACAGGTCTGGCTCTGGTGTTCGCCGGGGTGAGTATGACCGCCTTTTCCGCCGGGAAAACCCGACCGCACTCCTGAATGCGATCGCACCAGAACTTCTGATATTCCAGGCAAAACCATGACTGACGTTGCCACATATAACTGATAGGGTCCCCATTTCGTTATGGGGCCTGTCAGGTTATGCGCGCAGCACCCAAACAGAGGAAAGATTCACGTTATAACCGGATGCCCACCACAAGGAGGATGTATGGCTCAGGATATGTTTATCAAAATCAATGGTATTGAGGGCGAATCACTCGATCATTCTCATAAAGGGGAAATTGAGATTTTAAGATGGAACTGGTCAGTCGCTCAGCCAGCGAATATGCACTCGGGAAGTGGCGGAGGTTCGGGAAAATCAACCGTACACGATTTATATTTCAAACATTACATTGATAAATCCTCGACCACTCTCATTCAATATTGCCTTGCGGGAAAACATATCCCGGAGGCTATTCTGACCGTCAGAAAAGCCGGTGGTTCTCCATTAGACTTCTTAAAAATAACATTGCAAGAACTGATTATTACTTGTGTCGAGCCGATTGGCATGGTCCACATGCCAATACCAATAGAGAAAGTAGGTCTCAGTTTTTCAAGAGTGAAATTCGAATACGTACCACAGAGTGCAGAAGGAAATAAACTGGGTGTGGTAGCGATGGGTTATGACATTAAAGCTAACGCGATTATTTAGTACATTTATAAAGGAGTATAAAATGTATATCGATGAAGATGGTTATATTTATGATGATCGCATTGAGCGAAAAATATTTAAAACGATTGAGAGAGGGGTTCTCGATAGCGTTAATGGTATTGTGGTGCATCAAACTGCCAGTCCGACAGCTCAAAGCACCTTTAACAGTTATGGCAACAAATCGGCCAACGGTGCACATTTTTTGATCGACAAGGATGGCAAGGTTTATCAAACGGCTTCGTTATTCAAAATGACCTGGCATGTTGGTCTGGTGCAGTCAAAATGTTTTTTACAGAAAGTATGCCAACCGACTGAAGTGCGCTTATTGGCATTACATACCCAAAGATTTTGGGAAAGAGAGATTTCTCAAGAAATATCCAATATAGAGAGAGGGAAGAACTTCCCTGACCGGTTCCCAAATAATACTGACAGTATAGGCATTGAAATCGTTGGAATGGCTGTTGGGCCTGAGAATAAAAAAGTTTTCGAATCTGTCACTGATGAACAAAATCATTACACCCCTTGCATAGCATCTGGCACCGTAACTTTCAAAGATGGATCATATGGGACATGGGGGTTGCACTCCAGTGGTC
Source organism: Erwinia sp. MYb416 (assembly GCF_037479575.1). Lineage (NCBI taxonomy): Bacteria > Pseudomonadati > Pseudomonadota > Gammaproteobacteria > Enterobacterales > Erwiniaceae > Erwinia > Erwinia sp. MYb416. The sequence goes on along the minus strand of NZ_JBBGYT010000438.1, from coordinate 1,802,627 downwards.
TTGGTGGCGTTACTTTTAAAGATAAATAAAATTACGGAAAAGAAAAATCGTTTCTTTATCTTGATAATGCATGGGAAGACTAATGCTACTGGATATGAGCACAGCCAAATGGGAATAATAAAAGTCATTTTTTTATTTTTATTACTTGTTCCTGTATTTACTCAGGCAAGAGAAGTAAGCCAGATTAACATCGTTAAGACAGGTGCTTACGATAGCGAGGGCAGATATGAGTACGAAAAGGAAGGATGTAAGACATTTAACCCGACTAAGGAGCAGCTTATCCATTACTTCACTAAAGCCGAAGAATCAGCCTCTAACAGCGAGTGGATGGATGACTATTATTCACCTTGCGTGGCATCCGGCACAATCACATTTAAGGATGGCTCTTCTGGCGAGTGGAGAATTCACTCCAGCGGACTTGGATGGGTAGATTTTACCAAAGGGAAAAGACAGTATTTTTACTACATCGACAATTCATGGGAAGAAGAATGAAAATCGTAAGTATCCTGTCTCGATGCCTCGCTATTTAAGAACCCTCCGCAAGCACAAGTTATGCGCGGAGCGGCCCAGCTTGAGGTAAACCGGACGTCACGCGGCATGAATGCCGGAAGTCGAGGCCCGCAGGGAGGCGGATTTTGCCGATCCACAGAGTGCAGAAGGAAATAAACTGGGTGTGGTAGCGATGGGTTATGACATTAAAGCTAACGCGATTATTTAGTACATTTATAAAGGAGTATAAAACATTTTTTGATCGACAAGGATGGCAAGGTTTATCAAACGGCTTCATTATTCAAAATGACCTGGCATGTTGGTCTAATTCAGTCTAAATGCTTTCTACACAGTTAATTAATTACTTTGCTAAGGCTGAAGAAGCTGATTATATCGGCGAGTGGCTTCATGAACATTATTCTCCTTGTGTAGCATCAGGTACTGTGACTTTCAAAGATGGGTCCTATGGGACCTGGGGGTTGCACTCCAGTGGTCTTGGTGGCGTCACTTTTCAAGATAAAAATAATTTTGGGAAGAGAAAGTCGTTTCTTTATCTGGATAACGCTTGGGAGGACGAATGAAAATTGTAAACATCTTGTCTCAATATCTCGGGATATAAGAACCCACCGCAAGTACATTTTCTGAGGGGATGGGGCCAGTTTGAGGTAAGCCGGACGTCACGCGACAGGACGTCGCGTGCCGAGGCCCGCAGGGATGCGTGTTTTGCCGATCCGGCGTGCTCAAACTGGCCCCGGACCTTACACTAAATAGCCAGCGACTAAAGACTGGAGATATCGCAGACATAAAAACATTACAACCCGGTACTAAAAGTAATCAGCCCCAGCAGAATACCCGGGGTGTTGGCAATCAGCGGTGGAAGATGAGGTTGAAACCCCGGCGTGCCATTGCGCGGCACGCCGGGGGTTTTATGTCATCAGGAGAGGGTCATCAACGGTGTCAGTGGCTTAATAACGCCCTGTGACTGATGTTTATCCAGCTGATAGTCGTCGCTGTTAACCACCAGCACCGGGGTAGTGAGGTCGTAACCCGCCGCTTCGATTTCGGCCTTATCAAATGTTAGCAGCGGCGTCCCGGCCTTGACCCTGTCACCTTCTTTCACCAGCGGGTGGAAGTGCTTGCCCTGCAGGTTAACGGTGTTCAGGCCCACGTGGATCAGTAGCTCGGCACCGTTATCACAGAGAAGCCCGATAGCATGATGAGAATCAATCAACGTGGCCACCACGGCATCACATGGTGCCACCACCTGGCCTTCACTCGGGCTGATGGCAATGCCGTCACCCAGCATTTTTCCGGCAAACGTTTCATCGTTAACACTTTCCAGCGCGATGGCCGTACCCGACAGCGGGCTGAACAGCGCCAGGCTCTGTGCCGGAGCCGCAGTAGCGGTAGTTGCAGTCGCAGCAGGAGCCTGCTGACTTTTTTCACTCAGGATTTCTTCATCAATCGGATCTTCAAAGCCGACAAACTGAACCATGACAATCGTCAGGATAATGGCCGTGGCGCTGCCCGCCAGTTCACCAATAAACGACATCGGGGCATCGGGGCTGATGGCATTGACGAGGGTAAACAGACCCGGCAAGGCGGCATACGCGTAGTAGAGTGAGCCAAACATACTGGCCACGACGGCACCAATGGCGCCACCAATACAGCCGCAGATAAACGGTTTTTTGAAACGCAGCGTCACACCGTAGATAGCTGGTTCGGTGATACCGAAAATCGCAGTGACACCGGCTGATAAGGAGGTCGCTTTCAGCGCCCGGTTACGCGTTTTCAGGAACACACCGAACACGGCGGCCATCTGACCGATCACCGCAATCGTCTGGTAGGCCTGGAAGGAGTCATAACCCTGTGTATCGAAGTTCGCCATTATCACCGGCGTAATGCCCCAGTGAACGCCGAAGATCACAATAATCTGCCAGACACCGCCAATAACGGCAGCCGCAACGGCAGGGGCAAAAGCAAACAGGGCGTTATAACCACTGGCAATGCCCATCGCCGCCCAGGTGGTGATCGGGCCAATCACAATCAGCGTCAGGGGCACAATCACCACGAAGCAGATCAGCGGTGTGAACAGGGCGCTGATCACCTCCGGCAGGATTTTCTCAACGCGTTTTTCAAGCCAGGAGAGCGCCCAGACAAGGAACAGCGGCGGTAATACCGATGAGGTATACACGGTTTTGGCCAGCGGGATAAACAGGAAACTGATGGTTTCGCCCCCGGCAATCCGGCCTGCCATGGATGTCCATTCCGGGTTAATCAGGGCGCAACAGCAGAGCACGGCGATAAACGGATTACATTTGAAGTGTCTGGCCGCGGTAATCGCAATAAACACCGGCAGGAAGGCAAACGGTGTCCACGACATAAAGTTGAAGATGGCAAAGGTGCCGGAGGTTTTAATATCCGCATCAATCAGGCCGACGACAATTAAGATCCCCTGAAGAATACCGGCAGCAGCAAGAATATAAACGATGGGCGCGAACACCGCCGACATGGTGCCGATGACGGCATCCAGCACGCGCGTTTTCTGTTTAACGGTGCCGCCGGCGTGCTGCTCGCCAATCAAAGACGAGAGGGCATTGAACACATCGGCCACGTGGGTGCCGATCAGGACTTTCGCCTTAGCGCCGTCCGGCGTTTCATTTAACTTATTGTAATCCCTGATAACTGCCATATTGTCAGACCTTTTTATTATGGGTAGCTGGTTATGTAACAGAGGGTGAAACTGATTTGATGCTATCAGTGAAACCGATTTCTGCAACCGGTTTCATATCAGAGCGTGAGCTGTTTCACAGGGTTTCATTTCGGGCTACAGGGCAGTGGATGTGAGAGCTAAACCACGGCGGAAACGCTGAAGGGGGGCTTATGCATCATCACGAATCCAGAGGTTAAATCGCGTACAGGTCGCTTGTAGCAGGGGCTGCCGGGGTGTCAGGGGCGGCAAAAAATAGTGCCATTTTATAAGAATTTTTACCTGCCCGAGGTCAACAACAAGGCCTATATTCGCAGCATTGGAGCAGCTGTTCTTCCAGGGGATGGAAAAGAACAATAAAACGTTAACTTTTTGCCTTCCATTATGCGTAATGGTAATGAGGTTTTTATGTTGTTAAAACGCAGCGGTACTATCGTCATTGTTTTGCTGGTGACTCTTTCAGTAACGGCCTGTGGCATGTCTCATCGCGGCAGAAACACCGCTATTGGTGCAGGCGTGGGTGCGGTGGGTGGTGCGGTCCTGACCGGAGGCAGCACCTGGGGAACACTGGGCGGTGCAGCCATCGGTGGTGTGATTGGGCATCAGGTCAGCCGTTAAGCTGACCTGCGCTAACCCGGTAAGAAAGCGTACAGCTAAGGCCTGCGATACAGGGCAATGCTGCGACCTTCCAGCTCGACATTTTTCTCTTTGGTGATCACCTGGCCGGGTTTGGCTCTGTCCGATGTGCAGAGTTCCAGTACCCAGCCACCTTCGCCAAACTGCGGGATCAGGAAGGGCACATTGCCCTCAAACGGGTTAAACAACATCAGCACATCATGCCAGATGCCCTCCTTCTCCGTCAGGTCTGCCCGGCCAATATAGACCCCGAGCGTTGAACCTTCATCCCACTGTTCCGGCTGCTGAAAACCGCCGCCTGCATTAAACCACTTGATATCCATATTATCGCGCCAGCTTTCACGGCGCAGCAGCGGCTGAGCGGTGCGTAGGGCAATCAGCTGACGGGTAAATTCACGCAGCATTTCGCCGCTTTCCGGCACATCGTCCCAGTTAATCCATGAGATGTCGTTGTCCTGGCAGTAGCCGTTATTGTTGCCGCGCTGACTGCGACCAAATTCATCACCCGCCAGCAGCATCGGTGTCCCGTGGGAGAACAACAGGGTGGCGAGAAAGTTACGCTTCTGCCGTTCGCGTATCGCGTTGATCCCTTCATCTTCCGTTGGTCCTTCCACACCGTAATGCCAGGAGCGGTTATCATTATGACCATCGTTATTGTCCTCGCCGTTGGCATCATTATGTTTATCGTTGTACGACACCAGGTCATTCAACGTAAAACCGTCGTGGGCGGTGATGAAGTTGACGCTCTCCCAGGGACGACGCCCGCGCTGATCGTAGAGGTCGCCTGAGCCCAGCAGACGAGCCGCGAACTCGGTTGAGACATTGTCTCCCTTCCAGTATTCCCGCACCGTGTCACGGTATTTATCGTTCCATTCCGCCCAGCCGGGTGGAAAAGCGCCAACCTGATAGCCGCCCGGGCCAATATCCCAGGGCTCGCCAATCAGCTTCAGACGGGACAATACCGGGTCCTGCATAATGGCATCGAAGAAACCGCCGCGGGGATCGAAGCCACCCGGTTCACGGCCCAAAATAGTGCCGAGATCGAAGCGAAAACCGTCGATATGCATCGATTCTGCCCAGTAGCGCAGGGAATCCATCACCATCTGTAATACCCGGGGATGAGAGGTGTTGACCGTATTGCCAGTGCCGGTGTCGTTGATGTAATAACGGTGCTGATCTGGCAAGGTGCGGTAGTAAGAGAAGTTATCAATGCCTTTAAAGGACAGCGTCGGGCCGAGTTCGTTACCTTCTGCCGTGTGGTTGTACACCACGTCGAGGATCACCTCGATCCCGGCCTCGTGGAAGGCGCGCACCATATCGCGGAAACCCTGAATGCCGTTAGGGCCAAAATAGCGCGAAGCCGGAGAGAAGAACGCGAGCGAATTATAGCCCCAGAAGTTTTTCAGCCCTTTGTCCAGCAGGTGCTGATCGTCCGGGAACCAGTGGACTGGCAGCAATTCAACTGACGTTACGCCAAGGCTTTTGATGTAATCCACGACGGCCGGATGGCCCATGCCTTCATAGGTGCCGCGCAGCGCTTCAGGTACCGCACTGTTCAACTGGGTAAAGCCTTTGACGTGCGCTTCGTAGATCACGGTGGTTGACCAGGGGACCACCGGGCGATTTTCATCATGCCAGAGGAATTCATCCGGATCGATGACCCGGCATTTGGGGGTAAACGGGCCGCTGTCCCGGGTATCAAAGGTCAGGTCCTTCTCATCATCATACAAATCGTAAGCAAAGTGCGCCTCATTCCACTCAATATCCCCTGACAGTTCCCGGGCATACGGGTCGATCAGCAGCTTATGCGGGTTAAAACGATGTCCGTTCTCCGGTTCATAGGGACCATAAACACGGTAGCCGTAGAGTGCACCCGGTTGGAGCCCCCGCACATAGCCATGCCACACTTCATGGGTGTATTCCGGCAGTTCCAGCCTGGCGATCTCCTGCTGTCCGCTGGGGTCATAGAGGCACAGCTCAACGCGCTCAGCGTGCGCGGAGAAGAGGGCGAAATTCACCCCTTCACCATCAAAATTGGCCCCCAGCTGGTGGCTTAACCCGGCTTCGATGACATAAGGTGTTGCGTTCGACATAGCGTTCTTTTCATCCCTTGGCAAATGGTAAGCGGTAGCGTCTGTTATTCACTTTTCTGGATGCTATTCACTGCTGAGTATCAGCGGCAAACCCGTGTCTGTGACAGCCAGCGTGATCTGATCGGTCACAAACATCACTTCTCCGCTGAGGATATTACGGTAGCGACGGTGGGAAAGCGGTGCCGTCAGCGCGATGGTGGTCGAGGCAGAAGGCGCCGTCTGATCAGATTCTCCGGCGTTATCCGGCAGCTTCAGCGCCAGACGCGGGGCAATCACCATCAGCGCATGGGTACTGTCCAGCCGGGCGAAGAGGATCAGATGATCTTCGCCCGGGCCTTGTGCACTCAGCGGCAGATAATCGCCATGACGAAACAGTGCCGGACGGGCCTGACGCAGCTGTAGCAGGCTGGCGATCACATGCTGGTTGAGCTGGCCGCTCAGCCAGTGCGCCGGATCGCTATCCAGCGGCGTTTTGTGTGCCGTCAGCATCTGTTGCAGTGCGGGAAAGTCCGGCTCCCGGCGGTTATCCGGATCGATCAGACTGAAATCGAGCGTTTCACTGCCCTGGTAAATATCCGGTACGCCTGGCGCAGTCAGTTTCACCACCGTCTGGGTAAGACTGTTCACCAGCCCGGCCTGGATAAACGGTTGCAGCGAGGCGGAGAAATCATGTAAAAAGTCGGTATTAGCCGGTGAGAGCAGGTGACGCGCATAGTCGAGCACCGCATTCTCGTAGTCATCGTTTACGGCAGTCCAGTTGGTATGCTGCTTCGCTTCGCGCAGTGCTTTTTGCACATAGGCGAGAAAACGCTCTTCCAGCGCCGCCAGCCCGGCGTGATCCCGGGGCTGAAGCGTCGCAGGCCAGACACCGGCCAGCGCCTGGTAGAGCATCCACTCGACAGAGGGTTTTGGCGCCAGGCCATCGTCAAGCGTCACCACGCAGCTGCGGTTCATCTCGCACCAGCGCGCCACGCACGCCGCCCAGTGTGCCGGGGCCTCGGAGAGCGTATAAAGCCGTGCCCGGGCATCTTCGCCGCGTTTGGTATCGTGCGTGGTGGTGCCGGAAAGGGCATCCGGCTGGCGTGCAAGACGCACTTTCATCTCTGCGTGAAAGCGGTCAAGCGAGAAGGCACGCGGCAGCGGTTCTGCGCCAACCTCATTCAGCGCCAGCGACATATGCTGGCGGAAGAACAGGGTATCTTCGACCGATTTCGCCATCAGCGGGCCAGTCAGTTGCTGAAAACGGATGCGGAACGTCGTCGCCTGTTGACGCGTGTGTGCCGGGATGTCGCCCGTGAGAATGCGCAGAATCAGATTAAGTGCGGCCGGATCGGGGGCATCGGTACGGGTTTTGACGCGGTCTGCTACCTGTTGCAATAATTCGCTATCGGCCGCAGGCAATCCGTTTTCCGTGCCGTAAGTGCGATATACCGGGAAGGCAATCAACAGTTCACGCAACGCCTGGCGCAGATTGTTCTCCGGCAATAGCGCACTTTCTTCTGCGGCAATCTCACGGGCAAGGGTCAGCAGGGTGGTAAACTCCCCGGCGAAATTCTTATCCACCATCAGCCGCTTGGCTTCGCGCAGTTCGGCGGCCATATTCACCGGCTTATCCAGCACATCATTGTAGATTTTGCGCAGGGCACTGATATTACTGCCATCGACCAGCGCATCGGAGAGCGCTGCCATAAACTCATACCCGGTGGTGCCAGAAACCGGCCAGTCAGTCGGCAGCTGTTCATCTTTGCCGAGGATTTTCTCTACCGTGATATAGCAGTCCGGGCCTGCCTGCTGGCGCAGACGCGTCAGATACGCCTGAGGGTTTGCCAGCCCGTCAACATGGTCAACCCGCAGCCCGTTAACGGCACCGGAATGGACCAGTTCGAGGATCAAACGGTGGGTATCATCAAACACGCCGCGATCCTCAACCCGCATTCCCACCAGTCCGGTGATTTCAAAGAAACGGCGGTAGGAAAGTTCATTGGCCGCATCACGCCAGCACATCAACCGCCAAGGCTGACGCTGGTGGAGTGCCGCAATCTCCGACCGATCGGTGAGTGCCAGTACATCGGCTTCGCATTCCTGCCAGGTTTCCGGTTTCAGCGGGTAGAAGGTGTCGTAATACGCCAGCGCGGGTTTACCGCTGTCGGGATCGGCTTGCACCGTGATCTCATTGTTATCCAGCGCCGTCTCAAAGGCATCGCCCAGGAACGGCAGCGTCAAACGGCGGGACCAGTCGATATCAAAATGTCGCGCGTAGCGGCTTGCCTCACCGTGTTCAACCACATCGCGCCACCAGGCATTTTCCAGCGAGGCCGCCATATGGTTCGGCACGATGTCGAGGATCAGTCCCAGCCCGGCATTTTTCAGCGCGCTGACCAGACGGTCAAAGCCCGTGCGGCCACCAATCGACGGGTCGATCTCATTGGCATCCGTGACGTCATAGCCGTGAGTTGACCCGGCGGTCGCCGTAAAAATTGGGGAAGCATAGAGATGACTGATCCCCAGCTGTTTCAGGTAGGGCACGAGGCTGGCAGCGCGATCAAATGTCATGCCGTTACGAAACTGAATACGCCATGTGGCGGTTGGAATGGTCATTTTTCCTCTCCTGGCAGAAGACGAACCACGATGGCGTGCTGTGGAGATCCTTTTGCCGGGCAGGCGGGCATGGCTGCGTAGTGGCACCGATGTTCAGGGCGATGGACAACTGGCCCCGGGGGAAGGTCCAGCTGACGGCCACAAACCCCGGTGCGGTCTTCAGCACCTGGCCTGCATGACCGCCCGCAGTCCCCAGCAGCGGCACGATAACGTTTTGACGCAGTGTCAGCAGCTGTCGGGTCAGCGCCAGCCAGGCTTTGCCCTCTGCGCTGTCAGGCTTATGCCAGTCGAGCTTAGAACGGGTGAAGGTGGTTTCCGCGTTCGGATCGGGGACGACTTCCCCTTCATGCCCCGCGTGGCCTTCGAACTCTCTGGCTCGCCCTTCGCGTACGGCCCGCGCCAGATCGCCATGAAAATCAGTAAAGAACAGGAACGGGTTGGTCTCGCCATACTCTTCGCCCATCAGCAGCAGCGGGATATGCGGTGAGAGCAGCAGTGTGGCCAGCAGCACTTTGTTACGGTCGGCCCCGGTCAGGGTGATCAGCCTGTCGCCTTGCGCGCGGTTGCCCACCTGATCATGATTCTGTAAAAAATCAAAAAACGCCGCAGGGGGCTGACCGCGACTGTCGACGCCGCGCGCTTCGCCAGACTGAACGGCAACCTCACCCTGATAGACAAAGCCCTCCGTCAGCGCCCTCATTCCATTCACCGTTAAACGCGGGGCGTTGCCGTCAGCGTCGCGTGGATGCAGGAAAATCACGTTACGGCAGTCTTCGGTCGTCAGATGGATCGGCCGCTCAGGCAGTTCAGCGCGGATGCGTTGGGCAATCTCAATCAGGATATGGGGGTCGGTGGTGTCTTCAATCTGGTCGATGGCATCGAAACGCAGGCCATCGAGGTTAAACTCCCGCAACCAGTAAAGCGGTGCTTCTGCAATATACTGACGCACGGCCTCGACATCATGGGCGATACCCGCTCCCCAGGGCGTCATCCGCTCCGGGTGGAAGAAGTCGGGGGACAGCAGCGGCAGATAATTCCCCTGCGGACCAAAATGATTCAGCACGATATCCAGCACCACCGAGATGCCGTAACCGTGCGCCGCATCGATAAAGGCTTTAAAATCATCCGGTGTGCCGTAGGCGGCGTGGGGCGCATACAGCAGAACGCCGTCATAACCCCAGCCACGACGGCCACCAAACTGCGCCACCGGCAGCACTTCGATCATCGTGATGCCCAGCTCCGCCAGGTAAGGGAGTTTTTCTGCCGCCGCCTGGAATGTGCCCTGCGGCGTAAAGGTGCCGATATGCAGCTCATAGACCACGGTTTCTTCCCAGCGCCGTCCTGACCACTGGGTGTTCTGCCAGACGTAAGCGGTGGGGTCGATCACCAGCGAAGGGCCATCGACATCATCACGCTGCGCGCGGGAAGCGGGGTCCGGCACCGTCATGCCATCGGCAAGTACAAACTGATACTCCGCACCGGGTAATACGCCGCTGACCAGCTGCTCAAACCAGCCGTTTCCCGTGGGCTGCATGTCCGTTTCTTTACCGGAGAGCCGGAGTTTGACCTTGTTCTGGCCCGTGGCCCAGAGGCGAAAACGAACGGTATCGGTGGCCACATACTCGGCGCCCCAATGTTTTAAATATGATCGGGTTTCCATTCACTGTCCTCGTTTTATCCAGCGCTCGGGGATCGCTGGCAACACAACGGCGCTCCGCTACTCTGAGCGTTAGTCGGAAAAGGTGTTATCGGGATCGGGATAGCTGTCAGGCCATAACAATCATAGACTAAGATGTAGGGACAAGTGATAACCCCAGGCAAGATGGAGAACCGATGAGCATCACTATCAGAGCATTCCAGGCCAGCGATCTTGATGCTGCTATTACGCTGTTTCAGGGCGCGGTGCGTCAGATAGCCTCACAAGATTACAACCCGTAACAGATTGACGCCTGGGTGCAGGTAGACAGGACGGCCTGGGAGAAACGATTCAAAGAGAGTCAGTGCTGGTTAGCGATCCGCAATGGGGAGCTCGCCGGGTTTGGCAACGTGGAGTATGACGGACATCTGGATATGTTATTTACCGATCCCCGGCATCAGCGCTGCGGTGTGGCAACCGCGCTGCTAAAGTGGCTGGAGCTGGCGGTAGTGAAGATGGACATCCCGGTTATCTATACCGAGGCGAGCATTACCGCGAAACCCTTCTTTATCCGACACGGCTTCCAGTTGGTTGAAGCCCAGCAGGTGTCGGTGCGTGGCCAGAGTTTTATCAATTATCGGTTGCGTAAGGTGTTGATGTAAAAAGGGGGGTTATGGGTTTAACACCCGATCCCCGCAGGACAAAACAGGGGATCAGGTAGGGCTGAATTACTCAGACTTCCGCATCAAAAATCACATACAGCTTACGCATCTCGGTTTCCACCACCCAGGTGCCTTCGGTGTTGGCTTCGAAAAAGAAGGAATCACCCGCTTTGAAGGTTAACGTCTCTTCACCGTCGGGTGTAAATGACCCGGAGCCACCGAGGAAATGCATAATTTCAGCCTGTTTAACCGAGCGACGATAGCTGCCCGCGCCACACTGAAAAATCCCGGTATCAATATCTTCCTTCCCCGGAATCACTTTTTGCAGGCCGGAGAGCTTGATGGCAGAGGTGCCCGGCAGGCCTTCAACGGTTCCCCATGACTCCAGCGATTCGATGGCGGCGGGCTGTTCTATTTTCTGCACTTTCATCAATATGATTCCTCAGGTGACGGTATTACGGCGGCTATCAAGGATTAAAAAAACGCATAAGGGTGTTATCCCGGTTCGTTATCCAGATTAAGGGGTTTACTGAACAGATTACGGAATTTATCGGCCGTCAAATAACAGATTTGCGTGTAAAGCGGGCTGAGATTGGTAGAAACTTTTGCGGGGAGACAATCGGGATAAAGCAGGATCGGCAGGGCGCTACCCTGCTGATCCTGTTAGCTTATTTGGCTGCGGCGTTACCCCAGCGGCTTTTCAGGTAGTTGACCGCATCCTGAGTCTGTGGCTGATTGAGGTAGTTTTCTCTGAACAGGATCGTGCCATCAATATTCGGCAGTGACTCATTCAAATCGAGCTGTTTTTTCAGCTCCGGCACGCCGCCTTGCACCGTCCAGTCTGGCTCATTCTTCGACGGTTCCCCGACTTTATACAGCGCGATGCCGATATACAGGCGCGTGCTGTTGGGTTTCACCACCTCCGCCCACCATTTTGCCAGCACATCGTAGCGTGCCGCCTGGCGTGCGAAAGGCCAGTACACCTGCGGGGCAATATAGTCCAGCAGGCCTTGTTGCACCCAGCGGCGGGTATCGGCGAAGGACTCATCATAGGCTGCCGCGCCGCGTGTATCGGAGCCTGCCGGATCGTGTGACAGATTGCGCCATACGCCAGCCGGGCTGACGCCGAATTCGACATCCGGTTTTAACTGTTTGATGGTACGCGACACCTGCTCGATCAGCTGCTGCGTGTTGTGCCGCCGCCAGTCTGCCTTACTGCTAAATCCCTGACCGTATTGCCGGAACGTCTGGCTGTCATTGAGGGCAGATCCCGGCGATTCCGTATAGAAATAATCATCGAACTGCACGCCATCGACAGGATAGTGCGCCACCACTTCAGCGACGATGCTGGTGATCCAGTCGCGCACTTCCGGGATGCCGGGGTCAAGCACAAAACGATCCCCCGAGGTGCGGATCCAGTCGCGATGCAGTACATAGACGCTGGCAGGTTGCTGCGACAGCGTGCGGTTCAGTTCGGTAACGGTAGAGGATTGGGTATTCACCGATACGCGATAAGGGTTTAACCAGGCATGCACCTTCATGCCGCGTTTATGCGCTTCGTCGAGCATAAACTGCAACGGATCGTAGCCCGGATCCTCGCCAATGTTCCCGGTCAGCATATCTGACCACGGCAGGATTTTTGACGACCATAGCGCCGTACCATCGGGTTTTACCTGGAAGAATACGGTATTGATGCCGAGACTTTTCAGTTTATCCAGCTTATCGGTCAGCGCTTTTTGCTGCAGGCTGATACGCAGCGCCGCACTGCTGACATTGACCGAAGCGATCGGCGGCCAGTCCAGGCGCGAAACGGTCGCCAGCCAGACGCCACGCATCGGTTCCTTCGCCAGCTCAGGCCGGGTTGGCAGCGGCTGTTTTGCCACCGGAGGGAGCGGGGTGACCAGCGATTTCGGCGGTTCGGAAGAACAACTGAACAGCAACAGCGCGGCGATAGCCAGTGCGGCCGACCTTTTAAGGGCGATGACGGCGGGAATACGGCGAGAACGGGTGATGGTATGCTCCGGTTCTTTCTGGTGGTCGAGTGAGAAGAAGATTCTCTTATTTCAGGCCGTAAAGTCAATGGATGAGGGGGCGGGGAAGCGTATATCGCACTGGCTAACCTTTAGCATGCTTACATCTGCTCTGATCATGCCCGAATTGCGACAGTTGGCGACCGCGGGGCGACTGATGAAAGTCTGTCTTTTCAAACAGAGGTGAAAGTGCGGATCCAGCGTTCGAATCAACCTAAAAAGCTCTATCGTAAGGTGAACACCACTACATGGGGACAGGTGCAGAATCACCCGGGCGGTGAATACCGCTGGCTGCGCCATAAGAAAAACATTGCAGATGACAATCTGCCGATGCGTGAAGGCATGCACGGGCGGCTTGAGCGCGGCCGGGATTACACGCTGGCAGCGTTCAAAGAATTCTCATATTTCCGAAGGTACACGTCCATTGATGGATTAGGAATCAGGTATGTCAATTAAAGCGTTTGATCTCAATATTATGCAGTTATTGAAGAAGAAGATGATGACACCGCGTTTGAAGGCACAATCATAACCTTGGCCGGTATTTCTGATGATGAGGTGCATGCAGCAAAGGATATGTTTCTCACTTTCAGTAATGATAGCATCATAGATACGACCAGATATGGGCAGACTATCAGTAATTCATCTGGTGTTGGAAAAATCTTCATCAACGGAGTTCTCGTTGCCCGGGAGGAGAACTTTCTCTTTTCATACAATATTACTCATATCAATTCACAATTGAAGAAAGCGATTAATCGTGAACGAACCCATGTTGGGAGAAGTGCGTACACGGATACCGTGAAGAAGATCCTATTATCCTCATCAAATAACTATGTTGCGGATCTCCTTGCTGAAGATATGTCCGGATTTAGCTCTGGCACTATGCATGATGAGCTTTCATGGATAGACGTTCAGGAGCATGCAGTTACACTGCTAAATAAAAATGGTAATGTCGTGTTTATCACTGCGACAGAAAGTATTTTACATCCCAACATGGTTGATGATGCCATTAAAAATGGCACCAAAATTATTACAATACCGGATAACCTTCGCCTCAGACTTGCCGATAAAGTGGATGAAGAAGGTAACTCGATAAATGATATTACGAACTATGTTCAGAGCTATAATGACAGTTTTCAGTTTGAATTTATTGAAGAAAGAGATCTGACGCCTTACGAACGAAAGATTTTCTCATTGAAGAATGAAATTATTGATATCTTTGGCGGGGTTCCTGCAAGGGTATTAGATATTAAAATATCAGAAACACTACGGCCAGATATTTTCTCATCTGTAGAAACTCAGGGTTGTTGGGAACCACAAACATGCTGCGTGATTATATCCAGAAAGTGCCTTACATCCGTTGATGTTTTTTCCGGCGTACTGATCCATGAGTTTATTCATGCAAGGACAGGTCTTGGAGATGTCACCAGGGAGTTCGAAACAGCATTGACAGAATGCATCGGTGTGCTGTGTGAGACGATAATTGCGAACAGGGGTACCATTGCACCAACTCCTGAAAGACTTCACACCGATAGTATGGCAAAACCACGGCCCTGGTATAAATTTTGGTAAGACTTGAAAGAGTTGAAGTAGAGCGGGATTTTATATCTTATCCCGTTGCTAACGAATAGTGGGCAGTCGGCTCTTCTTATACCCTTGTGGAACCCGTTAATGGATATCATTGGCATTATTATGTCGGCAGGGCGAACCTCTGTTGATGTTGCACTTTACACCCTGATCCCGGTGATGGTAGTCATGCTGATTATCATGAGATATCTGGAACAGAAGGGCGTGCTTGACGCGATTGTGCGTGTGATGACGCCGATATTCAGGCCATTTGGCATCACTGGACTGGCTATTTTTTCGCTGATCCAGCTGAACTTTGTTAGTTTCGCCGCACCGCTGGCGGCGCTGGCGATTATGGAGAAACGCGGCACTTCCGACCGTCACCTCGCGGCAGCCCTGGCGATGCTTTTTGCCATGGGCCAGGGGAACGTGTTTTATCCCCTTATCCCTTTTGGCCTGCACTGGGGCGAAGCCGTGATCATTTCAATCGTCGGGGGGCTGGCTGCGGCGGCGTTCACCTATCACCTTAGCGGGCGCAGGCTGTCGACGGATTCCCTGCCGCTGGCGGAAAAAGAGAGACTGGAGGGTAATGCGCCTCAGGGGCTGATCGCCGTCATTAACGGTGCCGGTTCAGACGCAATTCGCCTGGCGTTGGGATCCGTTCCCATGCTTCTCCTGTCGCTGACGGTGGTGGGCATACTGAAAGCGGCAGGGGCTATTGAAGGGCTGACCGCACTGCTTGCCCCGCTGCTCGGCATGTTCAATATCCCGGAGATCTTTGTTATGCCGGCACTGACCAAAATGCTGGCAGGGGGCACCGCATATTACGGCGTGATGACGGAGTTGATACAGAAAGGGCTGATAACACCTCAGCAGATTAACGCCTCTGCTGGCTTAATGATTCAGACCTTTGATCTGCCTGGCATCGGTATTTTTCTGGGTATTGCCAGTCGCTTTGTCAGGCTGTTTCGTTACGTTATTCCCGGTGTTTTGCTGGGTATCCTGCTGCGCACTGTGATCCATCTGCTGCTTAACCATTAATACATAACCTGAGGGAGTACATTATGGTTTCCAAAAAAATTACGTTAGGAGCGACCGTCGCCCCGGTGAAATTTACCCAGGTTGAGCCTGTTCTCCTGACAGATGACACGATTCTGGCGCGAAAAGCAAAAATCCTGGATGGGATGAAGAACGAAGGCTTCGATTGATATACGCAGACAAAGAGCATGGCGCTAACTTCGCCTATCTGACGGGATTTATTCCGCGTTTTGAAGAAGGCCTGCTAATTCTGGAAACCAGTGGCAAATGTACGCTGGTGCTGGGCAATGAAAACCTGAAGCTTGCGCGCTTTTCACGCGTGCCGGTCACGCTGGCACACAGCCCGTACTTCTCTCTGCCAAATCAGCCAATGGATAACGAAGCGCCGCTGGAAAGTATCTTCACCGACGCCGGGCTTAACAATAAAAGTAAGGTAGGGCTGGTGGGCTGGAAGATGTTCACTCCGGCGGCCGGGAACGGTCGGGGGCGCGTGCGACCTGTAATGCAAACGAAATTGCTCACTATGAATACGGCGCTAACCTCGCATCAAACTGTATTCTTGATGCCATCAATGCGATTGAGGTTGGCGTCCGTGAAGTTGATCTCGGCGCGCTGCTGGCCGCTGAAGGCCAGGACAACACGGTGGTATCCATTGCCGCCACTGGTAGCCGCTTCGATAAAGCCAATATTTACCCGAGCTATAAGAAAGTGCAGAAGGGTGATCCGTTATCATTGACCACTGGCTTTAAAGGCGGATTGTCCAGCAGAACCGGTTTTGTCATTGCCGATGAGAGTGAATTGCCTGCCGGGCAGGAAGAGTGGTTGCAGCGTATGGCTAAACCGTATTTCGCTGCGGTTGTCGCCTGGCTGGAAAATATTCACTGTGGCATGACCGGCGACGAGCTTTACCAGTTGGTGGAACGTGTATTACCGAAAGAACGCTATGGCTGGCACCTGAATCCGGGTCACCTCGTTTCAGATGAAGAGTGGATGTCTTCCCCGGTCTATGAGGGGTCGGATGAACCGCTGAAAAGCGGCATGATCATGCAGATTGATATCATCCCTTCGGTCGCGGGTTACACAGGCGTTAGCGCGGAAGAGTGCGTGGTACTTGCGGATATCACGCTTCAGGCAGAGATCAGCAAACACTATCCGGCGTTATGGAATCGTATTGAGACGAGACGGCGTTATCTGCGTGAGGAAATTGGCATCAACCTGAGTGAGGAAATACTGCCATTGTCCAATACCGTGGCTTATCTGAGGCCTTTCTATCTGGCAAAGAATCAGTCACTGTTTGTTGAGCGCTAACTGCTCCGGATTTATTGTTTCGCATAGAACATCGTCATTTTATTGAAGTATCTTGAAGAGTATTAATGAAAATTTCAATTGCTGTTTTATTTTTTCTGTCATTTACGTCTTATGCACAGTCTCATCTCAGCACATGGGGAACGACCTGTGATGACGAGGGTTTTTCAATTCAGTTAAGTAAGATCCCCAGTCCGTTTATTGTGAATGACAATCAAATTATCATTTCAATCCATTCAAAAGAGATCTCCGCTAATCAGGTTGCTGTGTATTTTGATAAGCCGCTTGATCTTGGTACAGGTGGAATGAACCTTGCGTGGGATAGTTTCAGCACAACGAAATCGGTGGCTGAAATGACCATTAAGGGCAGTTCAGGATTGTTCAGATGGTACGGTTTCTTTGATAAAAGTAAGAAAAAATATGTTTGGGTTGATGGTCCAGATTTTGTGCAAGATCATACGAAAAATGGTCTGATTAAACTTAAGAGATGCGATTAATATACTATTTTAACATGGGAGATGGGGCACTTCTTCATTGATGTCAGCCGGGTCCGGACGTGGTGCAAAGCCAGCAGCACAGGGCTGCTGGCCAGATAAGCTTGTTGCCGTATTCGCTCATCATTGCTCTTTCTCCGCCATCTAAACCCGTCGACTGAACAGGGTGTATTACACATCCAGCCGATGGATGACGCTGACAAACTGGTGCACGCCGCGATTAATTTCCTTCAGGCTCCGCGAGAGGTCGCTGATTTTATCCTGTTCGGTGACCACGAATTGTTTTACCGCATCCAACTGTTGATACACATTCACTTCTACGACGGACGTTATTTTTTGCGTGGCGCTGGCGGTCGATGCAGCCTGTCGGCGGACTTCCGCAGCGACGACACTAAATCCGCGTCCGGCTTCGCCAGCCCGCGCTGACTCAATGGCGGCATTCAGTGCCAGAATATTGGTTTGTGCGGCAATAACGTTAATTGTATCAACGACTTCAGTAATACTTTTGGCCGAAGCATTGAGCTTTGCGCCAATCTCGGTTGCGGCATTTACCTGAACAGCAACCAGCCCGGAGTTACGCACCGTTTCTTCCAGCACCTCATTGGCATTATGCGTGATTTGCGAGGTTTCTTCTGAGGTGGTAACGGCGATATCGGCCACCCGTTTTGCGGCTTCGACACGGGTTGTGATATCAGATGCGATCTTAATCACCTTACAAACATGGCCATCAGCGTCATAGACGGGATTGTAACTGGCTTCTAACCAAATGCGCTCACCGCTGGCCGTTTTACGTTCAAAGCGCCCAACAAAGTGCTGACCTTTGCCAATTTTTTTCCAGAAATCGGGGTTTTCACGATAAAAACTTTCATAGCAAAAGATGCGATGATGCTGGCCCACAATATCAGACAAGTTAAAGCCCATATGGGTAAGAAAGTTGCTATTAGCCGTAAGAATCTGACCGTCAGGCGTGAATTCGATCACCGCCATGGATAGGTCCAGCGCAGTGATCACTGCTTCTTTTTGCTCTAACTCATGATGGCGGGCGGTGATATCGGAGGCGACCTTAATCACTTTATAAACAATGCCGTTATCATCGGTAACAGGGAAATAGGTGGCGCTGAGATAAAAGCGCTGATGCTGTTTGCTGAAACGTTCAAAGATACCCGTTACCGATTCGCCTGTTGCGAGAGTCTGCCAAAAGGCACTGTAGCTTGCTGAACGGCAGTAATCCGGTTTGCAAAAAATCCGGTGATGTTTTCCCTGAATCTCACTCAGTGAGTAACCAGTGACATCGAGAAATTGTTGATTGGCGTTGAGAATCTCTCCATCAGGCGAAAACTCAATCCATGCCACATGCTGTTTTATTGCATTGATGTCCCGGGTGATGCCGTTACTTTTGGACGAGGGCAGTGAAAAACTCGATTTTTTCATACCAAACATAGAACACCTCAGGAAGTTATCAACATCTCGATGAACCAGATACGCGCAGGCCGGTTTGTGGACATCGCCATCGCAACTGAATTCTTCTCGGCAAGCCCATAGTGGGCTGAATGTTTTTCCAGGCGGGACACTTGGTCATCAGTCAGTCACGAAAGATGGTATCTCTTTACACCCAAAGGGTGCTTGCCGGGATGATTGTCTGTGCATTCCTGGTGTTCTAACAAGTATGGTGACGGGCACGTAACTGGTGTCCTTAACGGGTATCGGCAAATGCGTGGAAAGGTTCAGGGAAAAATGAAAATAATTGCACGGCATTGCAGAGTTGGCGTCGCTACGCGAATTCTACGAAAAGAGAAGGGGAGTTATCCCCAACTTTTCACGTAGCGCCACATTGGTGTACCGTTGGCACTGAGAGAAGAGTAGATGTAGATTCAGTCAGGAAAAGAAGGCGAGCCGGTTGCAACCAGCGGGAGTGCCTCCTGATATTCAATTTAACATAATATACATTATGCGCACCAACGTAGCGGTACGTTGAATCTGATGTTTATCCGCGGTTTATCCTCTACTGTTCACTGATGCCGTCTGAAGCTCTCTCTCCACTGATGAAACTCACAGCTAAGGCTTGGTGTGACTGGCTGAACACTCAGCGCCAGTAAGTGCCAACCGAAGATGGTGTTCAATAAACGCCGTCTTGAAAGCACTGTAACGATGAACATCGTTGCCACTTGCCAGCACCGCAGCACGTTTTATTTCGGCATACTCTTCTGCTGCGTCCTTGTTGTTGATCAGATAATCCCGGAACGCCAGATGCTTTATGATTTGGCTGTCGCCTACAGCAAAAGCATGAACCTGATGACTGCGTTGATCGCCACCTTTAGTGAAATATCGACGATTGGGGATGCCATTTTCACCACGGGCTGTGTAGCCATTGAGCTTCATTGCAGCATTGGCGTTATCCAGTTCTGTCAGCCCATTCACCTCTAACAATATGTCTATGACGGGTTTTGCTGCCAGCTCGGGTACTGACGTGCTGCCAATGTGGTGAATGCGGAAAATAATATTGCCCAGGGTGGCCAGTAATAGCGCGCTTTCTGCCTCGAATAGATCGGGCCACCGCTTGTCGTAAGCGGTCACAGTCACGGTCCGCATGAGTACCCTCCTCCTTTTGCTCTGTGTAATGACCTTAGCACTTAGATTAATACGGGATCTATGCTACAACTTTTCAGATTGTTCAGTGACAGATGCTTTTCATTTCATCTTTGCATTATCGTGCACCACTTTTTAAGGGAATATTGACATGTTTCACCTTATCTTCAGCATACCGAGTTGGTATGTTATCGCCCGTTTTCTTATCCCGCTTTCCATGCCCATTGCTCTAAAAATCCTGTTATCGCTGCTGGTGCTGCTGGCTTCTCAGTATCTGCTGGTTAGCCGGTTCACCTCTGGCAGCATTTTTGCGCCTGAAATGCCGCGCATGGTGATTATTCTCTTCAACTGGGCGTTCAGTGCGGTGCTGTTCCTCGCGCTCACGCAGTTGGTGATTGATGTGGTCGCACTGATTTCAGTCTGGCTACGTACGGCGTTCAACAGGCCACCCGCGTTCCCGCGCTGAAAGATGTCACTCTTGAGGTCGCCAATTTGCCGCAGGCATTTGAAGGTTATCAACTGCTCCAGCTCACCGATTTGCACATCACCCGGCTTTTCAATGCCAGCTGGACGGCGTCCATGGTGAAACAGGCAATGTCGCTGAATGTGGACCTGATCGTCATCACCGGTGATGTTATTGATGGCACCCTGGAAAACCGCCGTAACGATGTCGAACCGCTGCGCGGTTTGCATGCCCCGGATGGCGTACTGGCCATCACCGGCAACCACGAATACTTCTTCGAACAACAGGCGTGGACGGAGCATCTGGCTTCCTTAGGGTTAGATCCCCTGCTCAACCGCCACAAGGTGATCGCCCGCGGAGAGGCAAAACTGGTGATCGCCGGCCTGACCGATGCGTCAGCCACCGCACGAGGTGCTGATGGTCCTGATCTCACCCAAGCATTAGCAGGCGCACCGGAAAACGCACCGATTGTGTTACTCGATCATCAGCCCAAAAATGCGCGTGAAAATGCCACACAGGGCGTCGATATCCAGCTTTCAGGCCATACGCACGGTGGCTTAATCTGGGGATTCGATCGGCTGTTTGCCAAACCCAATAATGGTTTTGTTTCAGGCCGTTATGATGTGGATGGCATGCAGCTGTACGTGAATAACGGTACCGGCCTTTGGCCCGGTATGGCGGTGAGGGTCGGTCGCCCATCGGAACTGACCCGTATCACCTTGACGCGTAAGAAGTAATACCGGCACCCCGCTCACGCCCTGAAAAAGGGAGAGCGGGAACGCCTGACGTCAGCGCAGTATTCCCCACTGGAATAAGATATTTCTATAGTTTTTTCTCCAGTTAACACCTTGAAACATTATGGTTTTACGATACAAAAAATGCCTGATAACAGAGTAGAGTAACGGGTCTGGTTGTTAATAAATTGATGGATGAATGTAATAAATGAAAGGAATGCCGCCAATTATTCTTGCCCTGCTTGCTGGCTCACTGGTGCTGACAATTGTCACGCTGCCCTTTCTGACTATTTACCTCACCGAGCACTATAATCTGCTGCCCAAAAGTGTCGGCATCATTATGGGGGCAAGCCTTGCTATCGGTATTTTCAGCAGTCTCTACGGTGGCTACCTGGTCGATAAATTCAGC
The DNA here is from genome assembly GCF_037479575.1 of Erwinia sp. MYb416. Classification (NCBI taxonomy): domain Bacteria; kingdom Pseudomonadati; phylum Pseudomonadota; class Gammaproteobacteria; order Enterobacterales; family Erwiniaceae; genus Erwinia; species Erwinia sp. MYb416. The sequence continues at coordinate 1,781,181 of NZ_JBBGYT010000438.1, read as the reverse complement.
CACCGCTTGTTGATTGGTTTCTCTATCAGTCTGTTCGCCCTCAGTTTTTTCTTGCTGCCGCTACTGCCAGAGGTCGGCAGTGTGGTCGTGGTAATCGCCCTGCTCAACGCATCCTATGCGCTACTGAGCATCACCATCAAAGCCTGCATTGCCGCGTGGCTTCCCGTCGAGAAACGTGTCAAAGCATTCTCGATGAACTACACGCTGATCAATGTGGGCTGGGCCGTTGGCTCTTCATTAGGTGTCTGGCTGGCGGGGTTTGACCCAACGCTACCGTTTATGATTTCGGGCACTCTGGCGCTGGTCACGGTTATTGCGCTGATGGTGGGATTACGCAATATCCCCAACAGCCCTGCGCGTAACGATGTTGAGCTGAAACCACTGGAAAAACCCGACTTACGCCAGACTTTATCCATCTTGATGCGTGATCGCTGCCTGATCTATTTCACTCTGGGCAGCACCTTCGGTGCGATTGTTTTTGGGCAGTTCACCGGATATCTGTCGCAGTACCTGATTATTATCGCGGATGCCGCTTACGCCTATAAAGTGATTGGCGCCATTATGATCACCAACGCGGTAATTGTTATTGCCTTTCAGTACGTGATGAGCAGCCGCATGAAACAGGACAACCTGCTGAGATGGTTATTTTTCGGCACGTTATTCTTTATCCTCGGTCTGGCCGGCTTTATGCTCGCGGGGCCTTCGATACTGCTGTGGATGATAGCGATGGTGATTTTCAGTTTCGGCGAGCTGATTGTAATCCCCGTGGAATATATGTTCATCGATTTCATCGCGCCCGATAATATGAAAGGCAGTTACTACGGTGTACAGAACCTGAGCAATATCGGCGGTGCCGTTAACCCCGTACTGTGTGGATTCTTACTCAGCTATACCCCTCCACCGGTCATGTTTATTGCCCTGATAGGCTTCTCCGCAGCCGGGTTGCTGTTCTTCCGCCATGGGCATCGGTTGGCGATGAAAAGAACGATAGCCTGAGTCTCAATCTATTTTATACGCACCTATTTCACTGGCTGAGATACCCAGCAGCATATAAGAATATAAATAGTGAGTTTCACCCTCTTTAGATCAAAGAAGCTTTGATGTGCTCTGATTATGATCTCGCGCCCTGCCAGGGAGTGCTGGCGAGGGTTGAACCCTTTCAACATCTTAATCAATATTTCTGGGGATTTATGGGCACCGTTAAGTTAGCTAATCCGGCTCCGCTAGGCCTGATGGGTTTTGGCATGACCACCATTTTGCTGAACCTGCATAATATAGGGTTTTTCCAAATGGATGTTATTATCCTGGCAATGGGCATCTTTTATGGCGGCATCGCGCAAATATTCGCGGGTCTGCTGGAATATAAAAAAGGGAACACCTTCGGTTTAACCGCATTTACCTCTTACGGTTGCTTCTGGCTGACGCTGGTCGCGATTTTACTGATGCCGAAAATGGGTCTGACAGAGGCAGTAAACGGGCATTTCCTCGGGGCGTATCTGGGTGTGTGGGGCGTGTTTACGTTATTCATGTTCTTCGGCACCCTGGCAGGCAACCGCGCACTTCAATGTGTGTTCTTCAGCCTGACCGTGCTGTTCGCCCTGCTGGCGATTGGCCATCTGGTGGATAACCCGGCGATCATTCACGTTGCTGGCTGGATTGGTGTTGTCTGCGGAGGCAGCGCGTTTTATCTGGCGATGGCTGAAGTGCTGAATGAGCAATTCGGTCGCAGCATCCTGCCTGTGGGTGAAAAACACTAACTTACTTTAAGTGGCCATCGGCAACGTGGCCACTCAGCCCCTTTGTTAGCCACGTACTTATTCTCTATCACATTAATAGGGTTATCCAGATGTACCGCAAGCTCAGAATGCACTATTTTAAAACCACACAATAAAAAGGTGGATAGAGAAATGAGCCAATCGTCGGAAAACCCAAATGCTTCAGCCGCGCAGTGTCCTTTCCACGCGGGAGCCGCCAAACCCATTGCAGGCAGTGGCACCAGTAGCAATGACTGGTGGCCAAAACAGCTAAGAGTCGATCTTCTGAGCCAGCATTCCAACCGTTCCAATCCCCTCGGCGTTGAAGAATTCAAGAAGCTTGATTACCCTGCCCTTAAAGCCGATCTCAAAGCATTACTGACCGATTCTCAGCCGTGGTGGCCCGCTGACTGGGGTAATTATGCCGGGCTGTTTATTCGTATGGCCTGGCACAGTGCTGGCACCTACCGCATGGTGGATGGTCGTGGCGGTGCCGGGCGCGGTCAGCAGCGTTTCGCCCCGCTCAACTCCTGGCCGGATAACGTCAGTCTGGATAAAGCACGACGTCTGCTGTGGCCGGTGAAGCAAAAATACGGTCAACAGATCTCCTGGGCTGACCTGATTATTCTGGCGGGGAATGTGGCATTGGAAAACTCCGGTTTCCAGACGATTGGCTTTGCGGCGGGCCGCCAGGATGTCTGGGAACCCGATCTGGACGTGAACTGGGGCGATGAAAAAGAATGGCTGACGCACCGTCACCCGGAAAGTCTCGCCAGCAATCCTCTGTCTGCCACTGAAATGGGGCTGATTTACGTTAACCCTGAAGGCCCGAACGCCAGCGGCGACCCGGCCTCGGCAGCGGCGGCCATCAGGGCAACCTTCGGCAATATGGCGATGGATGACGAAGAGATCGTTGCCCTGATTGCCGGTGGCCATACGCTGGGCAAAACCCACGGCGCGGGCGAAGCGACCCACGTTGGCGCTGAACCTGAAGCGGCATCGCTTGAGCAGCAGGGACTTGGCTGGGTCAGTACTCACGGTTCGGGCATCGGCGCGGACAGCATCACCTCAGGTCTGGAAGTGATCTGGAGCCAGACGCCAATGCACTGGAGCCATTACTTTTTCGAGAACCTGTTCAAATATGAGTGGGTGCAGACCCGCAGCCCGGCGGGCGCGATCCAGTTTGAAGCTAAAGATGCGGAAGACCTGATCCCCGATCCGTTTGATGCAACGAAAAAACGTAAACCGACGATGCTGGTAACCGACCTGACGTTACGTTTTGACCCTGAGTTTGAGAAAATCTCACGTCGTTTCCTGAACGATCACAATGCGTTCAATGACGCCTTCGCCCGCGCCTGGTTCAAACTGACCCACCGCGATCTGGGGCCGAAAAGTATCTATCTGGGGCCTGAAATCCCGGCGGAAGATTTTATCTGGCAGGATCCGTTGCCTGCTGCGGTGCATCACCCGGTGCCTGCGGATATTGCCGCGGTGAAAAAGCGGATTGCGGACTCCTCTCTTTCGGTGAGTGAGCTGGTATCAGTGGCGTGGGCCTCTGCTTCCACCTTCCGCGGTGGCGATAAACGCGGTGGTGCCAACGGTGCGCGTCTGGCCCTTGAGCCGCAACGTCACTGGGAAGTTAACCGTATCGCCAGTCGTGTGCTACCTCAGCTTGAGGCGATTCAACAGCAGTCAGGGAAGCTCTCTCTCGCCGACACGATTGTTCTGGCAGGTACCGTGGGCGTTGAAAAAGCGGCCGCAGCTGCGGGCGTCCTGATTGATGTGCCCTTCTTACCTGGCCGGGTGGATGCGCGCATTGAGCAAACGGATGTGGCTTCCTTTGCGGTACTTGAACCGGTTGCTGACGGTTTCCGTAACTACAAAAGTGGCAGAAGCAGTGCATCGACAGAAAATATGCTGATCGACAAAGCGCAGCAACTTACGCTGACCGCACCTGAGTTGACGGTGTTAATCGGTGGGCTGCGTGTTATCGGGGCGAACGTCGATAACACCCCGCACGGTGTGTTTACCGACCGGGTGGGTGTGCTCAGCAATGATTTCTTTGTCAATCTGTTAGATATGGGCACCGTCTGGCGCGCAAGTGATGACGCTAAAGAACACTATGAAGGGCATGATCGTACCACTGGTCAGCTGAAATACACCGCAACACGTGCAGACCTGGTGTTTGGTTCCAACGCAATACTGCGTTCACTGGCGGAAGTGTATGCCAGCGACAGTTACCAGCATCAGTTTGTGCTCGATTTCGTCGCTGCCTGGACGAAAGTCATGAATCTCGATCGTTTCGACGTTCAGTAATTCCTGCGGGTAAGCGGATCCATGCCGCTTACCCTTTTTCTCAACGCCTGCGTTATTTCCTCTCGCTGGGGACGTACGATAATACTCCCGCCACCCCGCCTGCACCGCCATCCTTCGTATGATTTACTCCGTCAGTGACATTCAAAGCGGTAAAATCAAACGGCGATACGCCTTCGAGGCAGGCCGCATTGACCCCGTACTGATGAGGATTCGAGCGGCTCTGATGGAAGGTATAGATGCCGCAGACAGAACAGAAATAGTGTGCCACTTCCCGGCTGTTAAACCGATACTCCGTCAGCGCTTCTTTGCCCTTTATCACATCGATTGCTGACGCAAACACCACCACGGCGCCCCGCATCCGGCAAAAAGTGCAGTTGCAGCGCCGCGCGCTATTCAGGCCATCAATAAGTGTCACGTTAAAGGCCACTGCGCCGCAGTGGCACTGAGCAGAAATGTTCTCCGTCATCGTCATAATCCCGTTATCAGTTGAGGAGCCAGCTAACATTATCTGCGCTCCTGGTGACAATACTGTGATGTCGGCTCAGGAAAAATTTTCCAACATCGACATAAAGGAATGCCGGTCACCATGGCCTTCCGTCAGCCGCACCCGCCCCTCAATATCGGCAAGATGGTGGTCCATCAACGCCCGGGCCTTACCTAAATCTTTCGCTTTGAGCGCCGCGACAATCTGGCGATGATGGTCAGCACCGCAATCATCTTTGCGATCCTCCTCATACAGCGACATCACCAGCGACAGCCGCGCAACAATCTTCGTCAGCATCTCGGTCAGCACGGGATTACCGGCCAGCTCTGCCAGAACGATATGGAACTTGCCGGACAACACTGTTTTCGATTTCTCGTCGCCATGATGATGGATCTGTTCTTCTTCATCTGCCAGCTTTTCCAGGCTATCCAGCTGCTCTGGGGTGGCCCGATCCACCACGAACGCCAGCAGGATACCCTCCAACTGACGCCGGGCTTCAAACAAGTGCCTGGCCTGCTCAACGCTCGGTTCGGCAACAAAAGTGCCGCGATTTCTTTTGCGCTCCAGCAGATGATCGCTTTCCAGCACGCCCAGCGCGCCCCGCACCACCGTCCGGCTCACGCCGAAATGTTCGGCGATAGCTTCCTCAAGAATTTTACTGCCGGGCTTCAGCGCCCCTTCACCAATTGCCGCCGCCAGCGTGACGCGAATCCGCTCGGATACGTCATCATGACTGTCGGCGCTAGCAACCGGTGTCGCCCTGGCACGCGTTTTTTTCATTAGCTTGTTCATCCTCTGTCTGAACCCTGACCGCATGCTGAGTACGTTACCGCAACACAACGGTGACTGCCTTCTATATCGTGATAATGATATTGATACGTAACCGGGTTATAACACGATACCCTGAGCGCGACAGGTGGCCCGGATATGTGCTGCCGATTGCTGAATAAAACGAATCGCTTCATTAAACCCGTAAGATTGATGCTCGTAGCTTGGGTAACCGTAGCGGCTACGTTCATAACTTTCCCAGTCTTCAACCTCGCCAGCGGCAACGCGCTGAGCACAGGCATCAATGGTGGCAAAATACGCCTCCAGCTCGCTGGCCGTCAGGTCGGGATGCCCGGCGCGCCAGAGCGGATCGTCAATCTGAATACACTGACGCGGATGAGGACGGCGTCGATTATCGTCGGTCGATTGGGCGATTTCCAGCGACAGATTCAGCTGTGGGTTGACCTGTGCCAGAATCGACAGAATAGCAGCAAAATCCACCACGCCGCTGCCACATGGGCGCGGCTGAAAATCCAGTCCCCCCGGAGCGCGTCCAATGTACGCATCTTTAATATGGGTCTGACGCACCCAGGGTGTCTGTTTCTGCGCGCTCCTGGTGATTATTTGCACCAAAATAATGCCCTTTCTGCACCACAATCGTCATTTCACGTAAGGAATTTTCTTTCGAATTATAAGGTGTAATTTAATTCGCACAGAGTTGCGAAACTTTGATTTAAATTAATAATTGTTTTATTTCAATGCGTTATTTGGTTTTCCGCCCCTTCCCCCAACAATCTGGCATACGGCTTGCAGTTTCCTTGTCATCAACCCATTCGTCTTATGACAGCGACTCATCACCAGGGAAGCCCTATGCAAGATAAGCAACATACCCTTGAACGTAAGCGCCTGAGCGTGCAGGGACTGACCCACAGTTACGGTGGCAACAACGCGGTGAGTGATGTGTCATTTACCATTGAACCGGGTGAAATTGTGGCGCTGCTCGGGCCAAGCGGATGCGGTAAATCCACCGTGCTGCGAGCCATCGCCGGACTGATCCAGCCAAAGACAGGCAAAATTGTTCTGGGGGACCAGGAGCTCGCGAACGTGTCAGCCAGGGCTCGCGGCATCGGCATGGTATTCCAGAACTATGCGTTGTTCCCCCATCTCACCGTGGCAGAGAACATTGCCTATCCGCTGGCCTGTCAGCAGATATCCCGCGCGGAACGTAAGCAACGCGTGGCGGAGATGCTCTCCCTCGTGAGACTGAACGAGTTTGGTCATCGCCTGCCGCGTGAGCTATCCGGTGGCCAGCAGCAGCGTGTTGCCGTGGCCCGCGCCATTGCTGGCCGCCCTTCACTGCTGCTGCTTGATGAGCCTTTCGGCGCGCTGGATCGGGCACTGCGTTTCGATCTGCAGGTTGAGTTGCTGCACCTGCAAAAAACCCTGGGCATTACCACGCTGATTGTCACTCACGACCAGGAAGAAGCGCAGAGTCTCGCCAGCCGTCTGGTCCTGATGAACAAAGGGAACGTCGAACAGATCGATACGCCAATGGCGGTCTATGACCAGCCGAAAACGCTGTTCGTGAATACGTTTATCGGTCAGACCAATCAGCTGCAAGGGACCGTGCTGCGTTTCGATAACGACACCACATTGATCGGCCTGCCCGACCAGAGCACCGTGCGCCTGCCGCGCCGTCTGAACTTCACTACCGGTTCAAAAGTGACGCTGACTTTCCGTCCTGAAGAGGTGCGGCTTTGTTTGCAGCCAGGGGAAAACACCCAGCCCGTACGCATGACAGTATCGGTGCCGCTCGGGCCAACGCTGCTGCATGACCTGGCACTGGAAGACGGTACCCGTCTGAAAGCGTCAGAGGTACGCGGGCCGTCAACGTTTATCCCCCAACCCGGATCCCAACTTTTTGCTGAGATTGACACTGCCCGCTGTCACGCCTTCCCGGCTGAACCGCTTCCCATGAATCAATAACCCAGGTGAACACTATGAAAAATGTAGAAATCAGTCGTCGTCGGTTTGGTCAGTTAATGGCGGGTGTCGCCGCTTCCGCCATGCTGCCGTTTTCACTGCGTGCGCTTGCCGCCGCAGGCAGTGGAACCGCCGTCGCCGCGACGTTCCCGGGGAACTGGGAAGATGCGTATCGCACTATCCTGACGCCGATATTGAAAAAAGAGGGTTATGACCTGACGGTGTCCCCTGCGATGGCCCAGGACCAGCTGGCAAAAGTGCTGGCCAGCCCCGGAAACCCGCCTTACGACACGCTGTTGATGTCGCCTGGACAGATGACAGTCGCTATTGAAAAGGATCTGATCCAGAAAATTGATCCGTCACGCCTGAAAAACTGGAACCTGCTTGATCCGGCATTCCAGGGCGAATATGGACCGACGGTCACCGTTGAGGTCAATGGCATTGCCTACAATCCCGACCTGGTGCCGCGCCCCAAAGGCTACCGCGACCTGTTCGAGAATCCGGCATACAAAGGCCTGGTGTCCTGGACCGGATTTGCCTCGAACACCGCCGTAATGGCGTATACCGAGCTGGCAAAAATTTACGGGACAGGCCCGGATGACATGGCCGCGGTCTTTAAACTGTTTAAGGAACACCCGGAGCAGCTCACCAGCATCGTTGACAGTACCAACCATCAGATGACGCTGTTCCAGCAGGGTGAAATTGCCGTGTTTATGTGCAGTACCGGGAATGTGGCGCGACTGAAAAGCCTGGGGTTAAACGCGGAGTTCGTACACCCGGAGAGTGGCTCACCGGCCGCCCCGGTGAATATTCATCTCACAAAAGGCAGTAAAAATCTCGATGCGGCCTATGCCTATATGGAGCTGCCTATGTCACGCGTGAGCAGCTGAAATCGTTGGTCTACCCGGACTGGGCTGCGATTAACAAAAACCGTGATAACTGGATACGCCAGTTTGATTCCCTGGTTGCCGGTTAAGGTGATGTGATGAAACAGAGCGGCTTTCCTTATGTTGTCCCCATGTTATTGCTTTCACTGGTTTTTTTTGCCACACCGCTGGCGGTTCTGGTTGGTTTCAGCTTCACGTCCGGTGACGGTGTCACGTTAAGCCATTACGCGCGTTTCTTTGGTGATAGCTTTAACTTCCGTGTGCTGATGAACACCGCCAGGCTGGGGATTGAAACGGTCATAGGAACGACACTGCTGGGCGTGCCGATTGCCCTGCTTTACTGGCACAGCGGGCGTCACTTACGTCAGGTGCTGATCTTCCTGACGCTGATTCCGATGCTGACCAGTAACGTGGTACGCACCTTTGCCTGGATTGTCATCCTTGGCCGCCAGGGGCCGATCAGCGAGGCGCTGATGGCCATGGGGATAACGGGAATGCCGACCAGCCTGATGTTCACCGAAACCGGACTGGTGATGGCGATGTGCCAGATTGATCTCCCGCTGATCATTCTGCCGCTGATCGCCATTCTCTCACGCACACCTTATCAACTGACCGAAGCGGCTCAGGTGTCCGGGGCGGGCGCATGGCGAATTTTGGTCACCGTGCTGCTGCCGTTGATGCTGCCCGGCCTGCTGGCAGGCTGGATACTGGTGTTTGCCAGCACCAGCAGTTCATTTGTTACCCAGGCGGTGATTGGCGGCGCGCGTAATGTGTATGTCCCTCAGCTGATTTACCGCGAAGTGGGTACGCTGTTCGACTGGCCGCTGGCTTCCGCTATTGCTGTGGTGCTCCTGGTGTCCACCGGGTGCCTGCTGGTCGCACTCACGATGATTTCACGCCACCGGAGACTGAACGGTCATGCTTAATCGACGCGAAAACCCTGTTCCCGGCCTGATGTATAAGCTCTTTGTCTACGGATTTGGCTCGCTTTGCGTGATCTATCTGGTGGCCCCGATAGTGATTGCACTGATGATGTCATTCACCTCCGGGCAGACCCTGAAATACCCGCCGCAGGGTTTCTCTCTGCGCTGGTACGAGGCCTTGTTAGATCCGGTCCGGTCAGCCACGGAGCACGTTGCCGCCGGAAACTCGTTAAAAATCGCCGCCCTGGCCGTACTGGGTGCGCTGATCTTCGCCGTGCCTGCCACCATCGGTATGACGCGGATGAAGCGCAGAAATGTCAGCACCATAGAACCGTTGCTGCTGGCACCGCTGGTGCTGCCAAGTCTGGTCTACGGGCTGGCTGCGCTGATTGTTGCCAATTTTATCGGCTTCCCGCCGTCATTGTGGCTGACCATTCTTGGCCATGTGGTGGTGTTTGGCCCCCTGATGTATCGCGCCGTGTCGGTGGTGGCGCAGGGGATGAACCCTTCGCTGGCGGAAGCCTCGGCCACGATGGGGGCCAGCTGGTTTATGACGCTGCGCCGCGTCACCTTACCGCTGCTGATGCCGGGCATTATGGCAGGGGCGTTTCTGGTGTTTATTCAGTCTCTGGATAATGTCTCGGTTTCGCTGTTCCTTGCCGATGCCCGCACCACCGTCTTGCCGCTGCGTATGTTCGCACTGATCGAGGAGTCGCTCGACGTTCGTGTTGCGGCCATCTCCGGGATTTTAATCGCGATCACCCTGCTTGGTCTGCTGGTCGCCCGGCGCGTGCTGGCACCGCGACCACAGCAACCCTGATTTTTTGACGACAAGGAAAGACTATGAATACTCGTGCGACTCAGGCCGCTGGCTATCGCATTGGCGCGCTGCTGGCCGATTTCCAGCCGGATTTTGAATTTTCAGCGCCGCTGCCGTTACCGTTAGAAGAGTTCGAAGAACGTCTGCGTAAAGTGCGTCGTCAGGCGGTGGAAGCGGGACATGATGCGATTATCGTCCATGCCGGGAGCGTTGGCTGGTTCCATGCCTCTAACCCCTGGCTGCGCTATCTCTGTGACTGGATGCGTGAAGGCGTGCTGATCGTCCCGACCGACAGTGACAAACCGCTGGTACTGCTCTCCTTTTTCACGCAGTCGGTATTGCTTCCCCCCGGTGGTGAGCCGCTTCTGGTTGATGAAATCTGGCAAATTGGCCCGATTGGCCGCGAATATGCCGACCGCCCCGGCGATTCGGTGGTCAAAACGGCAGAAAAATGTGCTGAGGTGCTGGCCCGTTTCGGGCTGTCAAAAGCGCAGATCGGTAAAATCGGTGATCGGACCTCGTTAACGTTCTGGGCGGCGCTGGCATCGCTGACACCCGCCGCGAAATATGTTGAGGATAGTGCCATCCTTGAGCGTTTGCAGAAGGTCCGCTCGCCGCGTGAAGTTGAGATGTTCCGCGCAGCCGCACAGCTCATCAGCATTGGCACCCAGGCGGCCTACCATGTAACGAAACCGGGCGTCACCGATCATGAAATCTATGCGGCCTTCAGCTGTGCGCAGCTGGCGTTCGGCGGTGAAACGGGTGATGGCTATCAGATCGGCATTAACGAGTTCGGCACCCACTGCGGCAAACCTTATGGTCACGTTGTGCGGCCGGGCGATCTGATCAATCTGTACATTTCCAACGTGACCTGGCGCGGCTATACCGCTCAGACCGCGCGGATGATTGCGGTGGGTGAGATAACTGAACGTCAGGAGCGGGTGCTGGCCGCCTGTACCGCTGGCGTGAAGCTGGCCGAAAAACTGATTAAACCGGGGGCGCTGATGCGCGATATAAACAACGCGGCGTTTGCACCGATGATTGATGCCGGGCTGCTGACCTCCCCGGAGGCGCGCACCATGCCCTATAACTGGTCACCGATGCCCGACGGAACAGCGCGTCTGATCCCACAGCAGTATGTGCCTGATGCCGATTATGAAGCCCAGGGTCGCATAACCCAAACCTGGGCCATTCGGTCGGCATGGCGGGCGGTCAGAACAGTTTCAACATCTCCTCTCATAACTACGATCGTCTGGAAGAAGGCATGATTTTTGTGATGCACACACAGTGGCTGGAGCCGCTGTCAGCGGGCTGCAACATCGGGGATTGTTACGTTGTCACGAAAGAGGGGTTTGAAAATCTCAGCCGCCATACCCCGCTGGACACTCACCGCATAACTGCCGGAGTCTGAAATGAAAAATATGCCGGGACATACCTGGTTTGACTTTGCCCAGTTGGGCGAACGCGATCGCTATAAGCTGCTCATCGGGACGGTCATCCCGCGTCCCATCGCGCTGGTCACCACCCTGAGCAAGGACGGTTGTCGCCATCGGCGTGGAAAACTATGCGGATATGCGTTTTAAAGATACGGCGCGTAATATCCGTGAAACCGGGGAATTTACAGTGCATATCGTGGATGATGCACTGGTTGAACAGATGGAGATCTGCGCGATTAAATTCGGTCCTGAGGTGGACGAACTAGCGTTAGCCGGGCTGGAAACTACACCCGGTAAAATGGTGCGCAGTCCGCGGATTCTGGCCGCCCCGGCCGCGCTGGAGTGCCGTCGCCATACCACTTTACAGGTGGGCCCGGCGCGCGAGATTATCCTCGGTGAAGTGTTGGGCGTTTATGTCCGCAGCGATGCGGTTAACCTGGAAAACCTGCACATCGACCAGCAGTTGATGGATGCCGTTGGCCGCATGGGCGGGCACACCTATACCCGCACGCGCGACCAGTTCGATATCAAAACCCTGAGCAGCGAGGAGTGGGCGCAGCGGGATGTCGCGGTGAAACCTGCCGTGGAATAAGCTCAGGTCTTCTGGCGGCCGGGCCACCCGGTCAGCCTTTTTGCCGTGATGGCATCATCCTGATCAGGGTGTTATCACGAAAAATATAGTGATGCACCAGTGCCGCCAGCGCATGTAAACCAATCAGCCAGTAGCCGAGGGGCGCCAGTACGGGTGCCAGTGGATCACGTTTCCGACAGTTCAGTATCGGGCACGGCGGCCACGGGCATCGGCAGTCCGTACAGGCTCCACTCCCCGCCCCAGAAGTAATGGGAGGTCAGTGCCAGCGCGGGCAGGGAAATAAACAGTGCGTAAATGCAGGTATGGGTTAAATGGCTCAGCGCGGTATGCCAGCGTTTCGGCGCGGGAATAATCGCGGGCGATCGTTTGCGCAGACGGATCATCAAACGCATGATCATGGTAATCAGCACTGTTGCCCCGGCGGTCACGTGGGTCACTGCAATAGCATAACCGTGCCAGGTTCCCGGCTGTGCATAGTCGCTGATCAAAATGGAACCATAAGCCAGAAGCAGCAGAAACACCGTCAGCCAGTGCAGCGCAATCAAAGGGAAAGTGTATTTTTTTTGCATTACCCGCAGAGTCATTGAATAAGTTTGCGCGCAGTATATCCGGCTAACACGTTTTAACCACAGGCAAAATTTACCGATAGGCGCCAAAAAACCTCGTTCCACCACGACGTTTTGGCCGCCGCTGTGGCACAATATCACCCGGACCTATTCCTGTTATCCCTCTGCCATCGCGAGGCACCATCATGACATGCCGCTCTGACTGCCCCTGTAAAAACCCCGGACGCCCCCAGGTTCCCTGCGGGAAAGATGTTTAACGATCAGCGCGGCCGCGCCCTGCTGGTAACCGGCAAAGCAGGCCGTTTCCCGGATGCCCGTTACACGGTCTTAGACATCCGCACCGGGAACGCGGCGGAATACAGTTACCCGGCATTAGTCAGAAAAGAAAAAGGTCGTTAACAGGATGGGGGATATCAGCCCCCTATTTCACCGCGCCCTCGGTCACGCCGCTGATAAACTTGCGCTGGAAGATTAAAAACACCGCCATCAACGGCAGGATAACGATCATCGCGCCGGCCATCAGCACCGGAATATCAATGGTGTTGCGGTTCTGGAATAACATCATGCCGATGGGTAGCGTGCGCAGCTCATCTTTATTCACCAGAATCAGCGGCATCAAAAACTCATTCCACGTCCAGATAAACAGCAGCAGCGCCAGCGTTGATAGCGTCTGCCCGATGGCGGGCACCAGCAACCCCCAGAGAATTTTCACCCGTGATGCGCCGTCCATCACCGCCGCTTCCACCAGCTCTTTCGGCACCTGCTGAAACGCACTGGCAATCATCAGCGTGGTAAACGGCAGCGACAGCGCGATCTGCGGAATGATCAACGCCAGATAGGTATTGGTCAGCCCCATCCAGCGCAACTCATGGTAAAGCGGAATGATAAACGCCTCGCTCGGTAGCACCATGCCGAGGGCAAACATCGCGGCAATCATTTTCTTACCGGGGATCTTCAACCAGGCGAACCCAAACCCCGCCAGAATGCCGAGAAAAATACTGCACACCACCACCGGGATCACCACCAGCACAGAGTTCAGGAAATAGACATTAAAATGCCCCTGCTGCCAGGCCGTGATGTAATTTTTCACATTGAAAGAGCCAGGCAGCGTAAACACACCCTGAAACAGCTCCATCTGCGTTTTAAATGAAGTCAGCAGCGCCAGCATAAACGGCAGCACGGTGAGCAGCGCCACCACCCAGATCAGCGCACGGGAACTTACCGGCGTTTTGTGCATGATTAACGCTCCTTTAACGCCAGATGAATCAGCCAGTTAATCAGCAAGACGATCACCATACTGAAGACCGCAACCGAAGAGGCATAGCCGAAATAGTGCAGGTCGAAGCCCTGCTTATACATAAAGATATTGGTGACCATGGTCGAGGTGCCGGGGCCGCCCTGCGTCATCACATACACGAGGTCGAACGTTTTCAGGCTGGCGATCACCGTCAGCAGCAGTGCGATACGCACCTCAGGTCTTAACCCCGGCAGCGTGATGCGCATAAATTTTTGTCGTCTTGACGAGCCATCAAGATCGGCCGCTTCCAACAGTGACGGATCCATACGTTGCAGGCCCGCCATAAACAGCACCAGACAAAAGCCGAAGAAATACCAGGTCGCGACCATACCAACGGCGGGCAGCGCCCAGGTAAAATCGCCCAGCCAGGAGAGCGCCAGATGTGGCAGGCCGATGGCGCGCAACAGCTGATCGATGGGGCCAAAGGCCGGGTTATACAGCCAGCGCCATACAACGCCCAGTACCGCCATCGGCATAATGTACGGCAGGAAGAACAGGATGCGCAGCAGACTGCGTTCTGTATTGCTGCGCATATCATTCAGGAAACTGCACAGCAGCAGCCCAATGCCGATAGGCAGCAGCGTATAAAACAGCATCAGCAGGGCGTTGTTCCCCAGCGCAATCCAGAACACCGGATCGCTGAACATCCGCATATAGTTACTGATACCGGCAAATACCGGGGACGAGGTACCGTCCCATTCGGTAAAGCTGATACCCAGCGATGCCAACAGTGGCAGCAGCAAAAAGACGCCATACACCAGCACCGCAGGAAGAAGATAAAGAAAATTACGCCAGGGGCTTAGATTCAACATAAACGGACTCACAGGCCAGAACGTCTGACTGCCCGGCAGGATTGCCGGGCAATGCGGCTTAATGTTTCATGCTTTTGAGGTAGCGTTGATAGTTATTATCGAAATTGGTCACCATCTTATCGACCGTCTGACGCCCTCCCAGCAGCAGCTGAACATTCTGATTCAGCTCCGCGTTCATGGTCGGCGTCGCCCAGTCCACATAATGGCCCAGGCCGTCATTCTCATTCAGGGTTAACCACACCTGCCAGGCTTCTTTCAGCAGCACGTTATCCGCAGGAACCTGGGCATTCTTACTGGAGCTGGCCGGCAGGAAACCGGCTTTTAACCAGCGGTCGGCCATGGCATCTGACACCATATAATCGATAAATTTCGCCGAGGCATCCTGCTGCGCTTTATCCTTCGCCGTGCTGGTCACGGAGAACGCTAAATCGGTGCCCCCGACCATCAGCGCATGCTGTACGCCCTCGCCTGCAGGCATCGCGGCAAAGTGGAGATCTTTATTATCTTTAAACTGGCCGAGATACCAGGTCCCGCTGATCAGGAAGGCCGACTGCCCGTTCTGGAACAGTGTTGCGGCATCATCGTTACCGATGCCCTGGAAGCCCGGGAAGAAGTACCCTTTCTCGTTCCAGTCCTTCATCATCGTTGCCGCCCGGCTCAGCTTGTCATCTTTAAAGGTGCCGCCAACATCATAGATAAGGTCATCCAGCTTTTTACGATCCTTACTGTCGATCTGGCCTGGCATCTGCTGCCCATATTGCCATCAGCAGCCCAGCATCATCGGGGCCACGCCCTGCTCTTTCAGTTTGCCATTGCGCTTTCCAGTTCGGAAGCGTTTTCGGCACGGCAATGCCGGCTTTATCCAGCAGCGCTTTGTTGTAATACAGCCCGACCATCTCCCCCAGGCTTGCCACGCCATACAGCTTACCGCTGCCGAAGTCCTGCGTGTGGACCAGCGGTTACGTTTCAGGATGGAATCCGGGAAGCGTTTGGTCCAGCCATAGATGCTGGCATAACCGTCCAGCGGCACCAGCAGCTTGTCTTTCACCAATGACCCCATATCGCCGCCGCCCTGATTACCTGGGCAATCTGCGGCCATCGCCAGCGGTAGCGCCAGCTCTTTTATCCCTTCATCTACTGCGGCGGTCTGCTGAGGATAGTTATAGATATCCCATTCATTAAGCGTGACGGCATGGGCGCTTTGCGCCATACACCCGACCAGCGCGCCGGCCGCTATCAAACGTGAGAGCAGGCGCACTGAAGTACGAAACTGGGACGAACGAACGGATGAACTAGACATAGTGCTCGGTTTCTCCATCACTGAATGGGCATCCTTTCATGTCGACATCTGCCAATCCCGCAGATTGAAGCTACGATTATTTATGCACCCCCTCATACTTACTTTCACTGTGAGCGCGTGCATAAAAGCAACATATTGTGCACCGATTCAGCATGCCATCGCGCAGACGCGGTCGATAGCCTGTGATTCACTCCGCTTATCTCCCTGTTGCCAGCATCTTAAGCTGATAAAAATTGGGGAAAACTAACCTCCTGTTTTACCATACGAAAATCATATATTTTCCGGTCGCGTTGCGGGTTCCACTACACCAGAAAGGCGCAGGCCGCAGCGCTAAAGGCGTACCCGGCGGATGACCGTGGTTATCGGTGAGCAGAATGATGCACTATTACGTCTGCTTTGTGATGTCACGCAATTATTTCATCTTGAAAACTAAGTCGGCATTCATTAACGTTGAAATTGCTCATCTGCTGACCAACGAGAATTGATGATGAATAATGACCCTGTGATCCGTGCAGCCACCCCGGACGACTATCCGGCGCTCTACCAAATTTGCCTGCAAACGGCGAATGCGGGGGTTGATGCCAGTGCGCTCTATTCCGACCCGGAGTACCCCGGGCAACGTTTTGCTGTTCCCTATGCGCGCTTTGCGCCCGACTTCGCGTTCGTGCTGGATGTGGACGGTGAGGTGATGGGCTATGTGGTTGCCACCCCTGATACGCGTGCCTTTGAAGCCATGCTAAACAAGGTGTGGTGGCCTGAATTACAGGAAAAATATCGCCACCGTGAGCCTGAGGCTGCGCTGGATGCCAACGTGCTCAACAGTATTCGCCATCCTGATGCTGCCGCCGGGGAACTGGTCACGCTCTATCCTGCCCATCTCCATATCAATCTGTTACCTGCGCAGCAGAAAGGGGGCTGGGGACGCAAACTGATTGAACATCAGCTGAATGCCCTGCGTGCAGCGGGTGTCGGTGGTGTGCATCTTGGCGTCAGCCTGCAAAATGAACAGGTGTGCGCGTTCTATCAGCGCCTGGGCTTCCAGCCTCTGCTGCGCAGCAATGCCATTTATATGGGCCAGTTACTTTGAGTGAGGCAGTTCATGACCAGTTTGCGATTGCAGAACGTTCAAAAGTCTTACGATCACATCAGTGTCATCAAAGGTATCGACCTGACGATTAACAGCGGTGAGTTTGTGGTGTTTGTCGGCCCCTCTGGCTGCGGTAAGTCCACGTTGCTGAGAATGATTGCCGGGCTGGAGGAGATCAGCGGTGGTCAGTTGCTGATTGATGAAGAGGATATGACCCAGCGTCACGCGACCGAACGTGGTGTGGCGATGGTCTTTCAGTCCTATGCGCTGTACCCGAATATGACAGTGCGTGGCAATCTGGCCTATCCACTTGAGGTGGCCAAACGGCCTAAAGCCGAGATCGCCAGCGCCATTGCCGAAACCGCGGCAAAACTGCATCTGACCGAACTGCTGGATCGGCATCCACGTGCCCTTTCAGGCGGCCAGCGTCAGCGTGTGGCCATCGGGCGTGCCATTATTCGCCAACCGCGTATTTTCCTGTTCGATGAACCTCTGTCGAATCTGGATGCGGAACTGCGCCTTCAAATGCGTATTGAGATTGCCCGCCTGCATGCCTCCCTCGGGAATACGATGATTTACGTGACCCACGATCAGCTGGAAGCGATGACGCTGGCAGATCGCATTGTGGTGCTGCGTCAGGGGCGCATTGAACAGGTGGGTACGCCGCTGGATCTCTATCACAACCCGGACAATCTGTTCGTCGCCGGGTTTATCGGTTCGCCAAAAATGAACTTCATTGATGCCCAGGTGGTTGCGACCCGCGAAGGCCAGGTGCAACTGCGTCTGCCGTCGCTGGGCATTGATAATCTGACGCTGGCGCTGGATACCCCCTGCCACGAAGGGCAGAAAATGCGTCTGGGTATTCGCCCTGAGCACTTCCAGCCGGTGAAAGACAGCGCCAGCCCCTCGCAGTTCAGTGCGGAGCTGACCTACTGTGAGCTGCTGGGGCACACTAACTATCTCTATCTGAATACCGGGGATGAGCAGATGCTGGTGGTGGAGGAGCGCGAAGTGCATCAGCGGGAGATCGGTACACGGGTGGAATGGGTGATCCCGCCAACGCATTGTCTGGTGTTCGATGAGCAGGGGCAGCGAGTGCGCTGAAGTGGCCTAACGTAGGGGGCGACCCGAAAGGCCAGGTCAACGGCAGGTTAAGGGCCAGGTCAAAGGCGTTTCGCTTTCCCACTGCTTGGGCTGAGCGACCCAGGGCGGCCAGTCGCCGCCGCCCTGGGGACCCGGACTTGCGGCAGGCGCATCGCCCACTTCGTGGGTTCCCTCAGTCGGTTGGTTTTCCTGCCGGACTGGTTGTGACGGGACATCCCTGTCCCGGCACGCCCGCTCGCCAACGTCCTGTTGGCTCGTCCTGGAAATCCCCCCTCCTTCGGCGAGGCTTAATTGCCGCTCAAAAGGTCAAAATAAAAATATAAATCAAAGATATAGACAAAGACAAAAGGCCTTTCTGGTCTTTTGGTCATTTTGGTTTTTGTTGGTGTTTTAATTTCTTAGATTTTTGTTTTGATGTTGAGGCGGCAATTAAGCTGCGCTGAGGAAGCGATGTGAACCAGGATGAACCGCCAGGACGGCGGTGAAAGCTCGTGTCGGCACAGGGAGGTGCCGTCACGAGCGGTCCGTCGGTGAGTAACGCTTGCGAAGGCACCCGCTGAAAGCGGGCGCAGCGCCTGCCGCAAGCCCGGGGGCAAGGGGCGGCGGCGACTGGCCGCCCCTTGTCGCTTCGCCCGCGCAGCGGGAAAGCGAAACGCCTTTGACCTGGACCTTAAGACCTTGCCCCTGACAACGTCAGCACTAACTAACGGGATTCTCTGCCTCATCATTCGCCTGCGCCGCCAGCAAATCCAACAGCTTATTGATCGCAAAACCGGCCGCCCCCAGCGCCCACATACGGCTGGATTCAGTCAAAAATTGCAGGGGCGTGGTTTGCGGCGTCAGCTTCAGGCGGTAAGCCTGGAAGTTGAGGGTAATATGGTCGAGCAGGATGCGTGAGGCCATCTGCGGCTCCATCGCCAGATACATTCGCATCATTCTCGATAAACACCGGCAACGAGAAACGCTCGGAAAGCAGCTGCGCAATTGGCACGTTATCCCAGTCCAGCACATTAGAGCGGATACAGATGCCCTGCTCCGCGTCGACCAGCCCGGACAGCGCCAGCCCGATGGCACAAGCTGAATACCGACCACGCTGGCGCGTTCAGGATTCAGTCCCAGCAGCGTTTTCGGCCGTCCCATCGACACCCGCCGCAGCCCCAGCTCCTGAATAATTTCCTGAGCCAGTAGCCGGTTAGTGGCCTGTGAGACCGTCGACATGCTCAGCCTCAGGTCGGACTGGCTGATCGGGGCATTTTCAACAATCAGGCGCAGAATGCGCGCGGTTACATTTGGCGCTGTCATCGTTCCCTTATTCAGCAAATGAAGCGTGATAGTGGGCCAGCAGCAATGCGCCTGCCAGTGCATCCTGTTGCGGCGGTACCAGCAGCGCCCGGATATTATCATCCAGCCAGCGTTCGATCGGCGCAGCAAGCCCGCCCATCAGTGCAATATGACCGCTGCTCAGCAGGCGCAGGCGGCGGACTATCATCGCAATATCCTCGGCAGTCTGCCGGATTAATTTTACCGCATGAGGATCTTGCGCTGCGGCAGCGCTAAACACCTCAGGCACCACACGTGCCCAGTCGCCCGGCGTTGCCGTACGTGTCCACAACAGCATGGTTTCCGCGCTGTGCTGAAAACGCGCCATCACGGTCTG
This sequence comes from Erwinia sp. MYb416, assembly GCF_037479575.1. NCBI lineage: Bacteria > Pseudomonadati > Pseudomonadota > Gammaproteobacteria > Enterobacterales > Erwiniaceae > Erwinia > Erwinia sp. MYb416. Next base: position 1,761,395 of record NZ_JBBGYT010000438.1, on the reverse strand, counting down.
GGTAAAGTCGGTTTTGACAATGAGATCTTCATGAGCCAGCAGCGCCTGCCGCAACGCCCGACGGCCCAGTTCGGCTCCCGAACCCTGATCGGAAAGTGCAAACCCCCAACCGCCCAGCAGCGTAAAGCGTTCACCGTCCCAGGCGGCACCCTGACTGCCGGTGCCGACAATCAACACCGCACCCGCGCTGCCTGCGTGAGCGCCTGCACAGGCGATCTCAACATCACTCAGCACCTGCAAAGAGGCACAGGCGGGCTGCCAGTCTGCCAGCTGCGCAGCAACGGAAGCGACATTGGCCCCTGCCAGACCCGCCACCAGCGCGGTTTTCTTCAATGCATCAGGCGGAAGGCCCGCCGTGGCCATCGCCCGGGCGATCAACTGCTCAACGCTGTCGATGGCCTGTGCGAAGTCTGACCAGACATTGGCCGCTCCCCCCGTCACTTCGGCCAGTAGAACGCCCTGTTTATCGGTCAGCCTTGCACGGCAATGTGTGCCACCGCCGTCAATACCAAGGAGATAGTCAGAATGCACGGGCTGCTCCCACGTTAATCGCTGTGAATCGTTGTTTCATTATTGACCGAACGATAGGTGAAAAAAACTTAAATCGCAATAACAAATAAATATGACGAAAATCACCTTGATTAAAAATGTTTTATAACAATGCATTAACTCATAACCTGGTGAAATGTCTCAGTGCGTGTGTTGACATTAGTTTTCTTGCCGTAATAAGTTGGTGGTCAGATAATCTCCAGCGAACCTGTCTGCATACGGTTAACTGGCCTTCACCTCACGCTCATGCATTTCCGTCAGGGGTTTTAACATGAAAGTAGGCATTATCGGTCTGGGTTTTCGCCTGTCCCATGTGGTTCACGAGTTCAGCAAAGCCGACCCATCGTTTGAAATTGCCGGCTATTTCGATCCCGCCCCGGCGGGTCTGCCTAATCTGGCCAGTTTCGGTATTGCACACGGTACGGCCTTTGATTCCATCGAGGCGTTATTGCAAGCGGGCGAACTCGATCTGATTCTGGTGGGTTCCCCTAACTTTATGCATTTGGAACATATCCGCCAGGCGCTGGCGGCGGGTTACCGCGTGTTCACTGAAAAGCCGGTAGTGATTAACGAAGAACAGACGATGGAGATGGCGAAGCTGGTGCGCCAGTACGACAAGGACCGTATTCTGGTCGGCTGGTACTGCGTTACTCCCCGCTCTACCACGATCTGCTGGCCGCCCACCGAGCACATCAAGCCTTACCACGGTGCCTTCTTCCAGCGTGACTGGCGCCGCTGAGAAGTATGCCGGTCCCTACATTCTGGAAAAATGCTGCCATGATATCGACCTCTATCAGGGTTTGATGGCTGAACGCCCGGTGCGGGTGGCCAGCTTTGGCGGCCGTAAGTCGTTCACTCCCCAACATGCCCCGCAGGGCGCGATCACCGCAGCATCCGAGATTTATCACGAGAAACCGAGCGGCTGGTCCAGCACGGATGCTGTCTTTGACAGCGACGCAGATATTGTTGACTACCAGACAGCGATCATTGAATACGCCAACGGTGCCACCCTGTCCTTCCATGCCAATCTGAATGTGCCTGACGAGTTCCGCCGTTTCTGCGTGATGGGCACCGACGGTATGGCCGAAGGGGACTTTGTGCGTAACTACTTCCGCGTTCACAACGCGCGTACGGGCGAAAAAGAAGTGGATACCTCTTACGGTGGCAATGCGTACGACGGTCATTACGGTGCCGATGCACTGATGGCGGAAGAGATCGTCAAACACATCACTCAGGGAACGCCGCTGAAAGTCTCCGTGGTAGATGCACTGGAAGCCGGTTTGACTGCGATTAAGATTGATGAAGCGAGAAAAATACGTCAGGTCATTGATTTAACGGAAACCTGGAAAAAATTCGATGCCCACCAGGGGTAATCTGGAGGTGAGTTTGCACCTCTCCTGATCCGGTGTGTTACCCCCCTTGCCGGACAGGCTGTTATCACTTGATAGACTGGCACGCTCCCTCAACCGGCTTTCGGGCCGGTTTTTTTACGTCCATCTGTATCAACGCTTGCTTGCGGCAGAGGCGAAGTCTGCGATAGATTCGTTTTCTAAGACAAAATGGCTCACCTCTCTATCAGGTCCGGAATGTATGTTAACGACGCTTATTTATCGTAGTCGCCTGTGCAAAAGCGTCAGTCCGCATTTTCTGGAACGCCTTGCGGCTAAAGCGCAACGTTTTAATGAAACGGTCAATGTCACCGGAATTTTACTTTTCGACGGCGACTATTTCTTTCAGATACTGGAAGGTCCTTCTGAGTCGATTGATCAGGTGTTCCACCGCGTCTGTGCTGACTCCCGGCACACCCAGATTGTGCAACTGATGCGTGATTATGCGCCGGATCGCCGTTTCGGCAAGCTGGGCATGGCGGTGATTGATATGCGCAATGCCAGCGCTGAGGCAATCATTGAGCAGGTCCTGAACCAGGGCACCGCCAGATACCTGCTCACTTACGGTGATCGGGTGTTTAAATTCATCCGAACCTTTGTTAAAGGCCCGCGTAAAAACGATCTGGCCCTGCCTGATGACAGCGCGCAGTGGGATTTTCAATGCCGGGCACCGTCAGTCCAGGTCGTGCCGGTGGCATCTGAACAGGCAGCCTGCCAGTTTGCACTACAGCCTGTTGTTGAACCGGCCACAGGGAAAATAAGCTATCTGGAAGCCCTGATCCGCAGTGCTTCCGGCGGCTCCCCCGCGGATTATTTCGCCACCATTCCGGCCGATAAACTCTACGAAGCCGATCTCCATGCCAAAGATGTCGCTTTGCGCTGGCCAGGCAAATGGATATTGGCAGCGCGCAAATCGCGGTGAACCTGCGACCAATGTCGCTGGTGATGCTGCCTGATGCGGTGAATATATTGCTGGAACAAATCGCCCGTAATGGTCTGGTGCCGGAACAGGTGGTAGTTGAAGTGACCGAAGATGAGTTTATTTCCCGTTTCGATGAGTTTGAAAAAGCCATCCATCAGCTACGTCATGCCGGGATCAGCCTGGCGATTGACGATTTTGGTGCGGGATTTGCCGGGTTATCACTGCTGGCCCGCCTTCAGCCAGAAAAGCTGAAAATCGACCGCTGTCTGATCGAAGCGATTCATACCAATGGCCCTAAGCAGGCAATTGTTCAGGCTATCGTGAACTGCTGCGCCTCACTGGAGATCACCGTGGTGGCAGAAGGCGTGGAAACCGCTGCCGAGTGGCGTTGGCTGGAAGCCGCAGGTATCCGCCATTTCCAGGGTTACCTTTTTGCCCGGCCGCTGCTTAATGGAATACCTGCCGTGGCCTGGCCGCACAAAGCCTGATGCGGCCTAACCCCGGCGCTGCTCTCTTCCGTGCCGGGGTTAGGTTAAGAGTGTTACCGCCTTATGCCGCGGTGGTAAAGCGCGAAACGGAATGCAGCAGACCCTCGGCCTGATCGCGCAGGGAATTTGCCGCTGATGACGACTGCTCAACCAGATCCATCTCGTTAATCGCCACGCCCACCTGCGAAATACCCCGGTTCTGTTCGTCCGAAGCCTGAGCAATCTCCTGTAGAATGCCGGTCACGCTCTCCGCAGAAGTGACAATGTCACGCATGGTGCCACCTGCCTGCTCCACCAGCCCGGCCCCCATATCGATCTGCCTGACCGATGCCTCAATCAGCCCGCCAATTTCTTTCGCTGCCTCGGCGCTGCGCTGCGCCAGATTTCTGACTTCACTGGCCACCACAGCAAAACCGCGCCCCTGCTCCCCGGCACGCGCAGCTTCAACTGCGGCATTCAGTGCCAGAATGTTGGTCTGGAACGCAATACTGTTAATGACTGACGTGATATCACTGATTTTTGTCGAACTGGCCGTAATCGCCCGCATGGTTTCGTCACCTGGTACAATTCCCGCCTTTATTGGCCATTTCCGCCGTGGTCTGGGCAAGGCTGGTGGATGTGGATATTCTCAACGTTTGCTTACGCGGTTAACTGCTCCATGCTGGCAGCGGTCTGCTCCAGTGCGGCAGCCTGCTCTTCCGTCCTCGAAGACAAATCATTATTGCCATCGGCAATCTCGGCAGAAGCCATGTTCACCTGTGCAACACCGTTGCGAATATCACCGATGATGCGGCGCAGATCTTCATTCATACCGCCGATGGCATTAGTAGTGTCCCATCTCTCCGGCGGAGGTGGTCAGGCTGGTACTGAGGTCCCCACCAGAAATACGCTGAGTAAAGGCCAGAATGGCGGATAACGGCGTGGTGATTTGACGGGTGATAATCAGGGTGGTGGCTACGCCCATGATCACCGCCGCCAGCAGAATGATCGTCATCCAGAAGATGGCGTCGTCGATATAGGTTTGCGTGGCACCGATCTCGTCTTCAAACAGCTGACCGCTAATAGTCGTGAGGCTGGAACCCGCCTTCGCCAACGTGCCTGTCGCCTCCTGTTCTGCCAGGAACGAGGTGCGATAGCCCGCCACGCTCTCTTTTTTCTGATTCAGTACACTGGCGATGTTCTGTAAACGTTCGCTGTTGTCAGGCGTCATTTGCGGCACCAGATTTTGTATTAACTGCACGGACTCTGCCAGGAAACCGGTTAACGCATTCTGCGCGGCTTCCGTATTTTGCAATTCCAGCAGCGTTAAGCGGGTTGAGACGCCATCAAGATGCTTGTTCACCTCAGACAGTGCTGCTTCCAGCGCTGCCGCATCAGCCCGGCCTGCAAAGCCTGAAGAAATCTGCGCGATCGCATTTTTCTCGTTACTGATAGAAAGTGCTGCGGCTATCTGAACGCGTTTTTGGGTTTCAAGCACCGTTTGGGCTCGTTTATCACGATACTCCGCGATCAGTCCGGTCAGGCTGTTGAGCAAGGTCAACTGCTCAGGGTGCCAGGGCAGCTGTTTCAGCAGGCCGATCTCGGTTTCGATTTGCTGCAAGTGTTTATCATTAGCGATGATAAACTGCTCGTCATGGGTTTTAATAAATTGCATACGCGTATCCTTCGCCAGCGCAAACTGATCGGTGACGAGTTTCAGCATACGAACTTTTTCTGCCCGGACAGCGATATCATTAAGATTCTTAATGCCACAGAGTGCGACAGCGATGCTGAGGATCAGCACAATGCCGAAACCTGTCATCAATTTTTTCCCAACGCTCATATTTTCAAAGTAAACAAACAACTTTTTCATTGGATAACCTTCCGTTGTTGAACAACAATTGTTTAAGAAAATCGCTCAGTTATCGGCAGGATTTGTTAAATAAACAGTTTATTTAGTTACTTAATTATCACGTAATGGTCACAATTTCAGAGGGACTGATGAATGGAATTTACCCGGGTTGGCGATATCCCTGAGGCAGACAGAGAAGCGCTGCTAGAAGGGCTGAGAGGATATAACCGCCAGTTTATTGATAAAAGCGGCTGGGGACCTGTCGGCGTTTTTTGCCGCGATCAACAGGGCATTATCATCGGGGGAGTGATGGCGTCTCTGGTGGGGATCTGGCTGTCGATTGACTATTTATGGGTCAGCGAAAATATCAGAGGCGCGGGCGTTGGCGCTCAACTGATTCAGATAGCCGAAGAAGAAGCGAAATCAAAAGGTGCACAGCATGTTCTCGTTGATACCTTCAGCTTTCAGGCACTGCCCTTTTATGAAAAGCAGGGATTTGTGCTGCAAATGACATTGCCCGATTTTCCCGACCCGGGAAAGCAGCGTCATTATCTGACTAAACGCCTTACGTAGCGGGAACGCGTCGAGGGCTATGGGTAACCCGTCGACCCGTCCCGTGGCTTAAACCGGTTTCTGCCCGGGTGGGGAGATGTGCTCAAAATGACGGTCGTCCTTAATATCGTCGGCAAAGCGGCGCATCAGCCTCACCAGATCGCTGATATCCTGCTCATCCCATTGATCAAAAATAGCCTGCCCGATTTTTTTACGTGCCTCATCAAGGCGATGGGTCATGGCTTTGCCACTTTCCGTGATCACCGCTTCGCGGATGCGGCGATCGGCGGCACTGTGCTGACGGTTGACCAGCCCCAGACTTTCCATTTTCGCCACCTGTCGGCTCACGGTGGTGTAGTCGCGCCCTACCCGATCCGCGAGTTCGACAATACCTGTCGGACCTAAGCGCTCTATCAGAACCAGCAACGGAAACAGCGCGCGATCGAGTGAAATACCTGCCGCCCGAACCAGCGCCTCATCGCGCTGAGGGCGATTCATCACCCCGACGATTTCAAGTAATGCACCATGGAGTTCGCGAAGCTGATCGTTAATATGTGTATTTTGCATGCTTTTTGTTGACATCAATTATCCCTTCCTCTAAATATGTGCATATTACACATAATGAGGTGGCGTATGAAAGAGCAACATGCAACAGAGGTGCTGATTTGTGGTGCCGGCGCTGCTGGCCTGACGCTGGCAATCGACCTTGCACGCAGGGGCGTCGACTTTCGTCTGATTGAAAAGAAAACCATCCCCTTCCACGGGTCCCGTGGCAAGGGCATCCAGCCACGTACCCTCGAGATTTTCGAGGATCTGGGTATTATCGAGGGCATTAACCGGCTGGCCAGTCTCTATCCGCCTGAACGACGCTATCATCCTGATGGCAGTCAGACGGAAGCACATATTGTCGAACAACGTACGCCATCCCCTGCGGAACCCTGGCCACATCCGCTGATGCTACCGCAATACTTAACGGAACAGGTGATGCGGGAACGGCTGGCAGAGCTGGGGCATCAGGTTGAATTCGGTTGTGAGCTGCTTGGGTTTGAACAGGATCCAGAGGGGGTAACCGCGCGTATCCAGGGCCCGGCCGGTGAAGAGACGCTGCGGGTGCAATGGCTGACGGGGGCGGATGGCGGTAAAAGTGATGTCCGCCATGCGCTGAACATCAGTTTCCCTGGCAAGACCCTTGGCGTGCGTGCCCTGGTTGCCGATGTCTTGATGACGGGGCTTGAGCGTGATGTCTGGCACCGCTTCGGTGACGGCGACAGGGAGCGACAAATTGCTTTCTGTCCGCTGGCCGCGACAGATCTGTTTCAAATCCAGGGGCCTCTCCCGCTGGAGGGCGAGGTTGACCTTTCCGCTGAAGGGCTGCAATCCCTGATCACTGCGCGCACCGGGCGCAAAGATATTCATCTTCATGCGGTGTCATGGGCATCCGCATACAGCATGAATGCGCGGCTCGCCGCACGCTACCAGGCGGGCCGGGTTTTCCTGATCGGCGATGCGGCTCATATTCATCCGCCAACTGGCGGTCAGGGTCTCAACACCAGCGTGCAGGATGCCTATAACCTGGGATGGAAACTGCACGCCGTCATCGGGGGAGCATCTGCGTCCCTGCTGGACAGTTATGAGCAGGAGCGCCGTCCCGTTGCCGCTGCCATGCTGGATCTTTCTACCCAACTACTGAGCGCGGCACAACAGGGTGACCTGCGGCGCGGGCGGGAGGTGCATCAGCTCGATCTGGGGTATTGCGATCCTGATCTGGCGCTGGAGATGCCCGCACGCACGGGTGGCGTCCATGCGGGGGATCGGGCGCCGGATGCGCCGCTTCTCCGTGCTGACGGCCAGCGGGTACGCGCATTTGAACTTTATCAGGGAGCACACTGGACGCTAATCGGTTATCAGGCCGCTCGCCATATCGTTCAGCCACGGCCAGGCCTGAACCAACATATTATTGGCATGAGTGGCGATCTGATTGATGACGGAAACCACTTCCTCGATGCCTACGCTCCGGCTGCTGGTGACTGGCTGCTGGTGCGCCCGGATGGTTATATCGGCGCGATTATCGTCACGGAGCAGCTTTCCGCGCTGGAAGAATACCTCACCCGCGTAGGATTATCGGCTTCACTCGGGTTACAACGGAACACAGCGCGCTAGCCAAACGCCTGCTGATGTTTTTTCTTCCGCGCCAGATAATCTTTATCGGCGCGGATCATTCCTTCAACCACTGATTGTTTAAATTAAGAAAATACTTTTGTTTTACGATGTTATTTGCTCCGTCCTTGAAATCTACAGACCCATATCCAGTATCGTAAATACCCCACTCCCCAGAAGATCCATCCTTAAAAATGACCGTTCCCGTCGCGATACAAGGAGAGTAATAGTCGTGTAACCATCTATAGCCTTGATCCGATACCTGCGCTTTAGCAAAAAAATGATCTTTGGTCGGATTCCAGCCTTTACAAATCATCCGATAGTTATTGGGATCGTCTTTAGTGTCTTCCACAGAATGACCGCTTTCCACTATCTCCAGATGAGTGATTTCCACACCAGCCTGCAGTGATAAAGGGAGAATCAACAAAATTGAAGCTATTAAGCATTTCATTAATTCCATTTTGCTGTGCTCGCTTCTGTTTTATTTTTCCTGGCAATTTCTGGATGGCTGTAAACCTCTGTCATGGGTACATTGAATGTAGAAGCCAAAGAGACTTACCTGGAATACGAGAATGTCTTCTGCCCTGCTAGCCAAACGCCTGCTGATGTTTTTTCTTACGCGCAAGATAGTCTTTATCGGCGCGATCTTATCCCAGCAGGTTTTAAATACAGCGGCGGCAGCCGCTTTCTCCTCATTAACTTCATAAGGCAGCAGCTTGCCATCGGCATCGTATTTCTTCCCATTGCTCAGGATGCTGGCGAAAGTCGATCTGTTTAAAATCCTGCTGGTAGTCAAATGCCTTCATTCACGCACGTCCTTTCATTTCATGTTGATGCTATCTGGCCATCAGGCCACTCTTTAAGCCTGGCATACTGAACGGTGACGGCGTCGTTGAATTGCAAAAAGGCCCCCGAAGGAGCTTTTGAAACGGTTCAAGATAATGAAATAAAAGGGTTTACTTTAGGTAGCGTCCACATATTGACCACATTGATACTTATAGCCCCGAAAATGCGGGGATTTGTGTTCATATTTATACACAAACAACAAAATCGCTTCTTCTTACAGCGTAGTCGAGGTGCATTATTTCAGTTCTACATAGTTTTCTTAAGCTTAGCTTTGTTTAACATGGTGATAATGCTTCCTAAGCAGGCTATCATCAACTCAACAATTTGATGCGGGCTCTTATGCAAAGACGAAGCATGATTTCGGTACTCAGCACGTGACATTTTAACTACTGTATTTGGAATAAAAAAGATGAAATTTTTTGACGATATCGTTTCTTCAATAGCCGGAAACGCCAAAACAAGGATAAATGATCCTTTATTAATAATTACCTTGTTTTATCTTTTGGTATTTCCTTGGGGCGCTGTAGCCATTAATTTCATCCAGCGTTGGGCTAGCGAAAAATTACATGGTCAAGCTGTCAACATTGAACTAGCTAAAATAAATCAACAAAAAGAGCTCAATAAAGAAAAGCTTCTATCAGACCCAGATAAACAGTTTCTTGAACAACTGGTGCAACAGGGCATTGATAAAAGAAATGAAATACAAGAGCACCTACGGCAAAGAGGGGCTCGTTTAGTTGCCAAAGCGCTTGAGGCGAGCGATAAAGCAAAAGAACAATCTTTGAAAACTCAAGATGGAGCTAGAAAGGATCCGATTTGAAAGTAGCACTGCAAAGGCTAGGGCTTCCCTAGCTTCTCATCGGTTCCCTTCAGCATATTTTCTCATGCTTAAAATTGAAGAAAGCTTAAAAGATGATGACATACAAATATCACTAAATTTATTAAGTAATATTGTCGCTGTTCTTTTTGGATATGATAATTTTGATGAGTTATTAGCAGATAAAAACTTTAACAATGAAGTTTTAGATAAAGTTGAATTTATTTATTATGACGATTAATTAGCAAAGCGTCTTGAGGAAATTTTGTTAGAAGAGGACTCTGACAATGATGACCTAAGCGCAGATATGATCTTTAATCATTTTGAAACTATCTTCCTGGTGCGATAGCCGAATCAGATACAATTTTTGATGAAATCGAAGATATTAGCATCGAGCAATTTGAATTTGATAATGGTTTTTATACAGATCTTTCAGCAAATGCGAGCGGGTCTCATTACAAAGAAGAAGGCGTTTCAGGCCGAAGCATGTCAGTTTTGGTTCAGATGAAAAGTAGTGTACTGGTTGGAAAATTCGGCCTCGGGTCTATTGAGGAAGGAGATATCTCAGGCTCTTTAGATGATTACGAATAGTTTTCTTAGCTTTTATTTTAGTACTGAATTGAAAGTTCCTTCATGTAATATTGTAAGCCCCGCATTTGCGGGGCTTTATTTTGCTCACTGCCAGTGTATTTGTTGCTGGCCGGATAGTGTTGGGGGCGGCTCGTGCGGATATATTCGATTACATTGAAGTGTTCTACAATCGAACCCGGCGTCACAGTCATCTTGGTGGCGTCAGCCCGAGGCCTTCGAAAAGACCTCATCGTGAGGACAGGAGCTGTCTACGGAATCGAGGGCACTCAAAGCGACGAACGCACAAACCATGGTCTACGCGCACTTCGCTCCGCAGTACCTGCAGGATGCGATTTTGCTCAACCTATTGACGGGTGAAAGTGGTGGACTGAGCGTCCACATCACGTCCACAACCTAGGTGCTTTTTATGGCTTTTGACTGCTTGTAGTAAAACGTGAAATCTTGTCTGGCGCGGCTTTCTAGTTTGTAGGCATAAAAAAGGCCCCCGAAGGAGCCCGCGCGCTTTATTACCGACAGTGAAAAACGGCTAATCGGTGCCTTTGTCTCCTGCTGGTTCCTTTTTTGCCAGGGTATTTTCTATCGGCGGCACTGCCCCGAGATCGGTACCCGTTACCGGATTGATGTCAGGATCGGATGCCGTGCGTTGTAATAGCTGGTCGCTATTCGCCTGCTGGTCAGCAGGAAGGGTCACGCTGGCAGAGCCATCACCGCCATCCACTGCCGGTTGAGGATCGCTGACGTAGGTAAAGTTTTCATCGGCATTCCAGCTTCCGCGAACATTATCACTGTCTGACATGTTGTAATACACCGTCGCGGATGGGCGCTAGCTTACCAGGAGGGTCAGGCGTTCATATAAAATTTTCGCGCGCGCTTCTGCGGCAATATTTGATCGGAGATCGGCTGTCACTTCACCAATCGAGTCGACATAGGCTGCCGTCCAGGGGATGCCTGCAGAGTTGGTCAACGCGGGCCCACCGCCGTACAACAGCGACGGCCAGATCGCCCTTTGCGCCTTTATTTAGCATCACCACCAGCGAACCAATAATTTCCAGGTGACTCAGTTCCTCCGTCGCAATATCCATCAGCATATCTTTACGGCCGGGATCATTATCGCCCAGGCCCTGAGTGAAATACTGACACGCGCGTGCCGTAAGTCGCTATCTCGTAATGCTCCACTTTCTGCGCGGCCCCGATTAAGCCCGCATCACGTACCGGGCCTGCCTCAACGGAGTCGATAATCTCCTGCGCTTCTTCCACCAGACCTTCCAGAGCGTGGCACTTCATGCGCTTGATTTTTACGCCATCCGTTATCTCCACCAGCTGATCGATGCGCTCAATTTGTCCGCGCGTTTCCTCCAGGTGCAGCTTAAAAGCGGCGACCAACTGCTCGTCTGTTGCTGCCCGCGCCATTTTTGGCAATGCACGGGATATCTGTTTTTCTGCACTATAAACATCAGATAATTCATGAATAAAAAGATCTTCAAGCGTTTTAATTGTCATAATATTTTCTTCCAATAAGTAGCAGGGATAATTAGAGTGCTGACCTAACAAGCCTGGCGCACTTCACAATAAAAGAACGATAAAAAAAGAGGAGCGGTAAATAAATGACGTTATTATTGCATTCAGGCGAAGCGCGGGGCTTTAGCAACTGGCTGTTTTCATGACCATTGCGACAGATAAATTTTAAATGAAAATTCTGATGAAAAAAGTAAAAAAGGAATGCGCTGAAATAGAATATTGCCACGATAGGATGAAATTTTATTTTCCAGGTTTTATTATGGATTTTGAGCTGTGAAAATTAGGAAAAAAGCCAAATTGCAGTGGTATGTCCTGAATGACGCAGTAGAAAGGCGCTTAACAACCGCCTGCCGTCATTAAAACAGAGATTGAGGTGTAATTCGATATTTTAAGGATTTAACACGACATTGCCCCCCCCCTGGGTATAGAGGCTAAACTTAATCATTAAAAATCATCATATCAGGCCGCGGCAGGGGTGATTATTTTTAGTGTTGTTTTCTTTGTGGTAAGTCTATTTTCCTTTTAATTCGGAGAGTTATGGATAAAAATCATCTCTTCTCGCGTCTGGAAAAGTGGCCGTTGATCAAATTCGATCATGCCAACATTGTTCAGGATGGCGATCATGGAACCTTTAATGCCAAAACTTCATTGTATGCCTTTGATGTCAATGAAAATAAAGCAAAATTATTTATCCGTGATGTTTCGCCAGGAACAGACATTGTGGCAATGATAGATCTCTACACTAACTGGATAAAAGAATTTAAAAAAACAACTAAATCGCCATAATGAAATTAATTTCTCGTTTTGTGAGGCCTGTACCATGTCATTTCTTAGTGATGTTATGAAGCGTATTAACACGGCAACGACATCGACGGTAACGTGCCCGTTGTGTGGACACCGTTCATCTCATGCAGCCAGCAAAATTCGTCAAAACCAGACATTACTTTGCCCTGCCTGTAAATCACTGTTTATTGTTAATCATCAGTAAACGCGACTTCACCTATTTCACCGACCACCCTTCTCGCAGCTGCTGAATTTTGATTGTTTACACCATTCAGAGAGATCGTTTCTGAAATGATTTCACTGCTCCTGTGCGTTTCCCCGCCTGACGAGCAATAATATGAAATTAAGCATTAAATCTCCATTTATGACGATGTTACGCGCAAAAATCGCCACAATAAAAACAGCCTGGACGGGGGCACCTGCCCGGGCGATGGATAGTGTGATTAAAGCAGAATTATTTTCAGCCGCCCAGATGGCGCATTTCGGTCAGAAACTGGCGCGTTCGCATCGATTATCACCTGATAAAATCCCCTGGTATCTGCTGAAACGTCTGGACGACAATGAATCAGTCATTGCCCAAAACTGCTATCTGCTCAATAAAGTCGATAAAATCAGTATTGCCCCAGCGGGCGAATGGTTGCTGGACAACTATTATCTGATTGAAGAACAGATCCGCATGGTGCGTCATCATTTGCCAAAAAACTTTGGCAAAGGCCTTCCAGTACTGGCCTCCCCTCATGCCTGCCCGCGTATTTATGATATTGCTTCCGAAGCCATTGCTCACGGTGACGGGCGCTGGGATGTCAGCAGTCTGTCGGGCTATATCAACGCCTATCAGCAGGTAACGCCACTCACGCTGGGAGAACTCTGGGCCTTGCCCGGCATGTTACGTCTTGCACTTATCGAAAATCTGCGCCGCGTGAGCAGCGAAGTGGCTCAGGCGCAAAAGGAGCGTAACCTCGCCGATGAGTGGGTCAGCCAGATTATCACCTGTGCTGAAACGACCCCGGCCGACCTGGTGATGGTCATCGCTGATATGGCGCGATCCCGCCCGCCACTCAGCAGCGCGTTTGTTGCCGAACTGGTCCGCAGATTGCAGGGGCGTGGCAACCTGCTTGCCCTGCCCCTGACCTGGATGGAACAGCGACTGGTGAAAACCGGCATCACCACCGACCTGCTGATCCACCGTTTTAATCAGCAACTCGCGGCCAGCCAGCTCTCTGTCAGTAACAGCATTGCCGGATTGCGGCTGTTAAGTGAAACCAACTGGGCCGATTTTTGTGAAGCTCAAAGCCTGGTCGAGCAGATGCTGCTTCAGGATCCTGCCGGGATCTACCCGTTGATGCACTTTGATACCCGCGACCATTACCGGCACGTGATCGAGAAACTGGCCCGCACCAGCCGCTTCAGTGAACTGGACGTGACCCGCCACGTGCTGGCATTGTCACAGGCGGCCAGTGCCATCCTGCCGCAGCATCATATCGGCCAGTATCTGATCGGCGAAGACCGTCATGTGCTGGAAAAACGCCTGGCCGCCAACACCAACTGGCTAACGCATCTGCGTCATCGATTCAATCAGGAACCCCTGCTCGCCTGGCTCGGCAGCCTGAGTCTGTTGACCGTTGCCTGTACTGCAGAGGTGTTGCATGCGACTGCGGAACAGGGGCTGCGCTGGCCGCTGTTGCTGCTGGCGGTTCCACTGTCGATGGCGATCGGTCAGGTGGTTCTGCATCTGCTCAGTGAGGCGACAACGCGGTTTCGCACACCGGAGCCATTGCCGCGGATGGATTTTTCCAGCGGCGTACCGGCAGAATTCAGTACACTGATTGCCATTCCCTGCCTGCTGACCAGCCGTCAGGCAACCGATGCATTGCTGAATAGCCTGGAGGTCTGTTATCTGGGGAATAACAGTGCCCATCTCTATTTTGCGCTGCTGACCGATTTCAGTGACGCGGAGACAGAACACTCTCCTGAAAATGATGCGCTGCTGGCATGGGCGCTTTCACAGGTCGACGCCCTGAACCGTCGCTATGCGGCGGATCGCCCGCTGTTCCTTTTGCTGCACCGCTCACCCGAATGGAACCCGCAGCAAGGTGTGTGGATGGGCTATGAACGCAAACGGGGAAAACTGGCGGCGTTGAACAGCTGGTTGCGCCAGCCAGGCTCGCAATTTTCCCACCGCGTCGGGGATGAGAAACCGTTCCCTGCCCGCGTCAGGTACGTGATCACACTGGATAGCGATACGGTATTGCCCCGTGACACGGCGCACAAACTGGTGGCCACCATGGCGCACCCGCTGAATCATCCGGTTTATGATGCCGCGACAGGTAGAGTGATTAAAGGTTACGGGATTTTGCAGCCAGGTCTGGCTGAAGAAATCCCCCTGTCAGGACAGGGGCGCTATGCCGCTATCTGTAGCAGCGTACCGGGTAACAATCCTTATTCGATGATGTCATCTGATATCTATCAAGATTTGTTTGGTGAAGGCGCCTTCGTTGGCAAAGGCATCTATGATGTCGATATCTTTACGCAGTCCATGCAGAACACCTGTCCCGATAATCTGGTACTGAGCCACGATCTGCTGGAAGGCTGTTATGCCCGCTCCGGGTTACTGAGCGAAGTGCTGCTTTATGAAAAGTATCCGGCCAATTATCTCTCTGATGTTGCACGCCGCACCCGCTGGATTCGTGGCGACTGGCAGTTGCTCAACTGGCTGACGTTCCGGGTGAATAAAGCGGATGGTTCACGTGAAAAAAACCCGTTAAGTACCTTATCACGCTGGAAATTATTCGATAATCTTCGCCGGAGCCTGGTTGCGCCGTCGCTGCTGATGCTGATATTTTCCGCTCTGCTGCTGGTCCCCAACCCACACTACTGGCTCGTCATGCTGGCACTGGTCCTGCTGTTGCCTGCTGCTCTGGCCATCGTTCAGGATCTGTTGTTTAGCAATCGGCCTGTCTGGCAGCGCCTGACGGCTGTCGCGTCGGGAACGCTGCGCCGCCTGACACACCTTATTCTTAACTTTGCCACCCTGCCGCATGAGGCCGCCTTCTCGTTGCTGGCGATTGTGAAAACGCTGTGGCGTTTGGGTGTTTCACACCGTCACCTCAATCAGTGGGCCAGTGTTGACCCCTGTCACGAGGGAAACAAAACCTCCCCGCTGCGGTTTTACCGTGCCATGGCATTCAACGTGGTTTGCGGTGTGTTGCTGCCAGCGTTAACCGCCCGTTATGCCCCGCTACTGCTTGTTTTTGCCCTTCCCATCGGCGTGCTGTGGTGCCTGACCCCCTTGATCCTGAGCTGGCTCAGCCGTTCCCCTGCGCCTGTCGCGGCAGCGCTGAATGCCGGACAGAAACGTTTTTTACGCCACAACAGTCGTGAAATTTGGGCATTCTTCGACCACTTCACCCAGGCCGAAGAAAACTGGCTGCCACCGGATAATTATCAGGAGTTTCCGCAGCCCACCGTTGCTCATCGCACGTCACCCACGAATATTGGTTTGTCGCTGATGGCGAACCTGACGGCCTGTGACTTCGGCTATATCCCCGCCGGTGAAGTGCTGAGGCGTGTATCGCTCACCCTGGACACGCTGGATAAAATGGAGCATTACCGTGGGCACCTCTACAACTGGTACGACACCCGTACGCTGAAGCCCCTGAATCCACGCTATGTCTCCAGCGTGGACAGTGGAAATATGGCCGGGCATCTGCTGACGCTGAGTGCCGGTTTATCGCAGTTACGTACCCAGCCCGTCATCGATATTGATCGGATGCTGGCAGGCCTGGATGACACCATCACGCTGCTGGAAAACCGCTGGGGACAACATGCGCCGACCACTCTGCGCCAGCTGCATAAACACTGTCGCAACGCGCATGAACTGCCTGCGGCACAGTTACTCGGCGAGCTCAGAAAAATGCAGGCATTGAGCCTGCGCCTGCATCCCACCCTCTCCGAAGACAACGGCCCCATCAGTCACTGGATTGGTCATCTTCAGCGCCAGCTGACATTATTCTGCCATGCCTGGTCCTCACTGCTGGGTTGGGTCACTGCAGGCTGGCAGGAGGCCACGCTGCCTTCGCTGACGTGGCTGTCAACCGCAACGCCAGCAGGAGCAGGTACACCCACAGTAGAAACGCTGGCAGCGGCTCGCATGCAGATCGATATTATTGCCGAACTGGAACAGCGGCTGGCGGCACATGCCCACATGGATTTCACCTTCCTCTACAATGAGGTGACCAGTCAGCTCAGCGTCGGCTATGACTGTGACAATAACAGGCTGGACACCAGTCATTACGATCTCTTCCCCTCCGAGATCCGTCTGACCACCTACCTGACCATTGCCACCAATCAGCTACCGCTCAAGAGTTGGTTTGCTCTGGGACGCCTGTTCACCCGCATCGATCGCGATACGGCGCTGATGTCCTGGAGTGGCTCGATGTTCGAGTATTTAATGCCCAATCTGGTGATGCCCACCTATCCGGGCAGCCTGCTGAAACAGATGAGCCTTTCAGCGGTGCATCGGCAGATTGAGTGGGGAAAACAGCGTGGCGTGCCCTGGGGCATTTCAGAGTCAGGGTATTACGCGTTTGACCCCTTACAAAATTATCAGTACCACGCCTTTGGTGTTCCCGGTCTTGGACTAAAACGCGGCCTGGCGGGCGATATGGTGGTGGCCCCTTATGCCACTTTCCTGGCACTGCTGGTTGCGCCTCACAAAGCCTGTGACAATCTTGTCGTACTGGAAAAAAACGGTGCGCGTGGCGAATATGGCTTCTACGAAGCGCTGGATTACACCCCTTCCCGTCAGGCCAGCGGCCAGCGGTTTGCCGTTGTTCGCTCCTGGATGGCCCATCATCAGGGCATGTCGTTTCAGGCATTATCTCACCTGTTACACAATGCCCCAATGACAGACCGGTTTATGGCTGTCCCGGCTTTTCAGTCAGCACGTCTGCTGTTGCAAGAGCGGGTGCCGAATAACATCGAGCTCTACAGTCCGCGCAGGCACTTCGATGCGCCGGAAGGAACGCTGTTACCGGTTCACTATGATCCGCGGGAATTCACGGATGTGGACAGCGCCGCGCCTGAAGTTCAGCTGTTGTCGAACGCGCGTTATCATCTGATGGTGACACAGGCAGGTGGCGGCTACAGCCGCTGGAACGATCTGGCCCTCACCCGCTGGCGCAGCGATACCACCTGTGATAACTGGGGTTCCTGCTGCTACATCAGCGATGTGAAAAGCGGCGAAGTGTGGAGCAACACCTGGCAGCCTTCCGGCTCAACGCCCGATGATTACAAAGCCTCCTTCACCGATGCCGGCGCAGAGTTCACGCGCAGGCAGGGAACATTGCATATTAAAACGCAGATTGTCGTTTCCCCCGAAGATGACATCGAGCTGCGTCGTATCACGCTGGTCAACAGGGGACGTCAGCCACGGACGGTGGAACTCACCAGCTACGCCGAAGTGGTGCTGGCTTCCGCCGACAGCGATCTGTCCCACCCCGCCTTCAGCAACCTGTTTGTTCAGACCGAGTGGATCTCTGCCCAGGAAGCGATTCTCTGTCACCGCCGGGCACGCACGCCGGAGGAACAGAGTCCGTGGCTGTTTCATATGATGGTGGTGCATGGCAGAACGGAGAAAACGGCCTCATTTGAAACCGATCGTGCCGCTTTTCTTGGGCGCGGGAATGATACCGCTAACGCCCTGGCTCCCACCCGGAGCGGGCCGCTGAGCAATAACGTCGGTGCAGTACTCGACCCGGTGATCGCCCTGCGCCAGCCGCTGGTGTTACTCCCCGGCGTACCGGTCACCCTCGATATCGTTTACGGCGTCACGGGCAGTCGAGAACAGAGCCAGGCATTGCTGGATAAATACCGCGACTCCCCGATTGCCGATCGCGTCTTTGAACTGGCATGGTCACACAGCCAGATTGTGCTGCGACAGATTAATGCCAATGAAGACGATGCGTCATTGTTCAATCGCCTTGCCAGCGCCGTGCTGTTCCCTGGCCCTGAACTGCGTGCAGAGGCGCAGATTATTGCCCGTAATCGTCGTGGGCAGAGCGGTCTGTGGGGCTGGAGTATCTCCGGCGATCTGCCGATTGTGATCCTGAATATTACGCATTCGGACAGTATTCCGCTGATCAATACGCTGATGCAGGCCCATCATTACTGGCGTCTGAAAGGTCTGGCGGTCGACCTGGTGATCCTCAATGATGGCCCGGGAGGCTATCAGCAGACCCTGCACAACCAGATTATGGACCTGATCGCCGCCAAGTCTGCGCCAGGAATGACGGATAAGTCGGGAGGGATTTTCTTACGGAATGGTCAGCATCTCTCCGCAGAGGATCGCACGCTGCTGCTGAGTGTGGCACGGGTTGTGATTGACGATCGCGCGGGTGGGCTGGAAGAACAACTCAATTTGCGTGTTCAGGGTGCCGTCTCCTCGTCGCTTGCCCTGGTCACGCCAGCCGTACTCCCGGTGAACCAGCACCTTGACTGGCAGCCGGATACCGCTGCGCTGCTTTGTTTCAACGGCCGGGGGGGCTTTTCTCCCGACGGGCGCGAATATCAAATCCTGCTGGATGAACGTGGATCCACGCCTGCACCCTGGTCGAACGTAATGGCCAATGCGCAGTTTGGCACCGTGATTTCGGAGGCCGGACAAGCCTATACCTGGTATGAAAATGCGCACGAATACCGTCTCACGCCCTGGGAGAACGATCCCGTCAGTGACCGTTCAGGGGAGGCCTTCTATCTGCGTGATGAAGAAACCGGTGCCGTCTGGTCACCCACCACTCTGCCCGTACAGGGGCGCGGCCCATATCTGAGCCGTCACGGGTTTGGCTACAGCGTCTTCAGCCACCGAGAAACCGGGCTGGATAGCGAGCTGACCGTGCTGGTCGCTGAGCATGCGCCGGTGAAGCTGGCCATTTTAACCCTTACCAACAACTCAGGCCGCATTCGGAAAATCTCTGTCACGGGTTATGTTGAATGGACGCTGGGTGAATCGCGCAGCAAGTCAGCCATGCATATCATCACGCACCCTTCCACTGTTCGCACCGGCTGCGGTGTGCTGGCCAGTAACTACTACAACAGCAACGGCTCTGAAAGAACGGCATTCTTCGCGGTGACCGGGGCACACTGTTCACTGACAGGTGACAGGCGGGCCTTCCTCGGCCGTCACGGTTCACGCCGTTCCCCAGCGGCGATGCAACAGCAGCGACTGCCGGATACCACGGGCGCAGGGCTTGATCCCTGTGCGGCGGTGCAGTCAGCCACCACGCTTATTGATGGCGACCAGCGCACGTTCATCTTTGTACTGGGCGTGGGGCAAAATCAGCAGGAGGCGGAAGCGCTTATCGCCCAATATCTGGATGAGGATGCTGCTCGCCATGAGCTGGCGCAGGTTCATCAGTACTGGCACCGGATTCTGGATAAAGTGGTGGTAACCACGCCCGATCCAACGGTCAACCTGCTGGTGAACGGCTGGTTGCTGTACCAGACGCTGGCCTGTCGCATTATGGCGCGCAGCGGTTACTACCAGTCGGGCGGCGCCTTCGGTTTCCGTGACCAGTTGCAGGATACGCTTGCCCTGAGTCACACCGCACCTGAGCGCCTGCGTGAACAGATTGTTCTTTGTGCCTCCCGGCAGTTTATTGAGGGCGATGTCCAGCACTGGTGGCATCCTCCTCTCGGGAATGGCGTGCGTACTCACTGTTCGGATGATTACCTCTGGTTGCCGCTGGCGATTTGTCATTACATCACCACGACCGGCGATATAACGCTGCTGGAGGAGTCCGTCCCCTGGCTGGAAGGCAAACATCCGCAGCCCGGTGAAGAGTCCGTGTACGAGCAGCCCACCATCAGTGCTCACGAAGATACCGTCTGGCTGCATGGTCTGAAAGCCCTGCTCCACGGCCTGCGTTTTGGGCAACACGGCCTGCCGCTGATGGGGACGGGTGACTGGAATGACGGGATGAATCGGGTGGGGAGTGAAGGGAAAGGGGAAAGCGTCTGGCTTGGCTTCTTCCTCTACGATATTTTACGGCGTTTTGGCGCGCTGGCAGAACAACGGCAGCATACGGATATTGCCCTGCGATGCCGCAAAGAGGCAGACCAGCTTCGCGATAACCTTAACAGCGCCGGCTGGGACGGTGAATGGTATCGACGCGGTTATTTTGATAACGGCGAACCGCTGGGATCCCATCTGTCGCAGGCCTGCCAGATTGATGCTATCGCGCAGAGCTGGGCTGTCCTCTCCGGTGCCGGAACGCCGGAACAGTGCGCAAAAGCCATGCAATCACTGGATGCACGGTTGGTTGATGACAACGCAGGGATGATCAAACTGTTAACGCCGCCGTTTAATGGCGATGGGCCGAATCCCGGCTATATTCAGGGCTACGTCCCGGGCGTGCGTGAAAACGGCGGGCAGTATACGCATGGTGCTATCTGGGCGGTGATGGCCTTTGCCCAAATGGGCAACAGTGAAAGAGCCTGGCAACTGTGGTCGTTGATCAATCCAATCAATCACAGCCTGGATGCCGATGCGGTGGCACGCTATAAAGTTGAACCCTGGGTGATGACGGCGGATGTCTACAGTGTCGCACCACACACCGGACGCGGTGGATGGAGCTGGTACACCGGATCGGCGGGCTGGGCTTACCGCCTGCTGGTGGAGTCTCTGCTGGGGATTACCCGCCATGCGGATGCGCTGGCCGTCAGGCCATTACTGCCTGCACACTGGCCTTCCGTCAGCCTGACGTATCAGCATGGCAGCAGCGAATATCATATTCAGGTGGTGCGCAGTGAGGGGGATTATCACATCACGCTGGATGGCGCGGATCTGACGGAGGATTGCATTCCCCTACGGGATGAGGGGCAGCACCATCATGTGACGATCCACCTGGGAGGGGAAGATCAATCCGGCACCCGCTGACGGCATACTGTCAACAGGAGTTGCCGCAGCCAGCGGTGCGCCGGGTCCACTTCCGAGCGCGGGTGCCACATCTGTGACACGGTGATGGCACCGGTTTTGACCGGCAGTTCAAAACGGTACAACAGCCCGGCTGGCTGATTAAGCAGGAAGGATGCCGGCACCAGCGCCACCAGATCGGAGGCGCGCGCCACGGACAGCGCCGCCGGAAAAGCAGGCACCACGGCGCTGACCCGGCGTTGCACGCCCTGCTCTGCCAGCGCCTGGTCCACCGGCCCTTCCGCCCTTCCGCTGCGTGAGGCCACCACATGTCCCCAGGCAACATAGTCACTGACGCTGACATCAGGTAACTGCGACAGCGGATGGCCCTGACGCACCACACCGACGAAACGATCGCGGAACAGCGCCTGCACACGAATTTCCGGGCCCATCTCGCCCAGCACACCAATCTCCAGATCCACGCGTCCTTCGCGCAGCGGCTTGACGCTTTTCTCCGGTTTGGGGGCAAAAACCAGACGGACCAACGGCGCGGATAGCGCTGCTGTCGCAATCAATGCCGGGCCAAAAGCTTCAACAAATCCGTCATTGGCGCGCAGCGTAAACGTGCAGTCCAGACTGGCGGGATGTTGTTCGGCCACCGCAGGACGCAGCACCGCACGGGCTTCTAAGACCGCGTTCTGACTGCGTTCGCGGATCGCTTCGGCCCAGGGCGTCAGCACCATGTTGCGCCCGGCACGCACCAGCAACGGATCGCCCGTAACGCTGCGCAGGCGGCTGAGCGTGCGGCTCATGGCCGAGGCGCTTAAGCCCAGACGGCGTGCCGCTGCCGCCACGCTGGCCTCATTCAGCAGCACATCCAGTGCAATCAGTAAGTTGAGATCGGGTTCCGTCGTCATTTCAGCGCACCAGCGCCGCCAGTTCAGGTTCGGCCATCAGCCGCTGCCAGGCATGTTCCACTGCGTGAGGCACATCCACATGGCCGATAAACCCGAGGCCCAGGGGACCATAGCCCTCTTTGTCATCACGCAGCCGCCGCACTTCTCCCAGCACCATCGAAACATAGCGGTCCAGTGCCCACAATCCCTGTTGCGATGCCGCCCCGGTGATGACCGGCTGGTCGTCCTGTAACACCAGCTGCGGCACGAACACCGGCCAGCTGATGAAATCGACCTGTTGCCCCTGGCGCTGCCACTCATGATGGAAGGTTTCGGTGGTTCTGCGCTGCATCAGCGGGTCCTGAATCAGAATGATACGCTGTGCCGGCATCTCTCGCGCCAGCAGATTTCGACGGCTGAAGGCAGCATTCTCCCCGCAGTGACGTGATTGATCTTCAATGATCAGCCGATCTGCCTTGATGCCGGAGAGTTGCACGGCTGCATCGGCCAGCAGCTGTGCTTCGCTCGATGCATCGCTGTTGACCTGCACTGTGTTCAATGCGGTTTTCAGCAGTTCAGTGGAGTGACCCGTGCCGCCGCTCAGCAACAAAGGAATTGAGGTGTCAGCCAGCCGGGTAAAGGCCCCGATCAGCCCCGGCAGCACGGCATGGCCAGCCAGAATAGCCACATCAGCGTGCAGCTCCTGTTCGCCGTTGACATCATTAACGGCAAGCCAGTGTGAAATGGTATTAAGAGAGTCAATGTTCTGCGGGGTCAGGATCATATGCGGGCTTTTAATAAGTGAACACCTGGCAGATGATATCACTGATACTTTACATTTTGCGAACAGGCATAGCGCTGAAGCTATGCCTGCTGTGAAACCCGGATTAATCCGGTGTTGCCGTCGTCAGACAGACATTACAGGGCCAGATCGACCACGATGCGGCCTTCAATTTTCCGGCATGCATGCGGGCAAAGATATCATTGATATTGGCCAGCGGCTCAACCGAAATATTCGCCGCTACCTTGTGGCGACCCGCAAAGTCGAGCGCTTCCTGCAGGTCTTTACGCGTCCCCACGATCGAACCGCGCACGGTAATGCCGTCCAGCACCATATCGAAGATCGACAGGTCAAATTTACCCGGTGGCAGACCGTTCAGTACCATGGTGCCGCCGCGACGCATCGTACCAATCGCCTGTTCAAAGGCTTTGGGTGATACTGCCGTCACCAGCACCGCATGTGCGCCGCCGAACGTGTCTTTAAACACTTTTGCCGGGTCAACGTTACGGGCGTTTGCTGTGACAGTGGCGCCGAGACGTTTGGCGAAGGCCAGTTTTTCGTCGTCGACATCCACGGCGGCCACGTTAAAGCCCATCGCTACGGCGTACTGCACCGCCATATGGCCCAACCCACCAATACCGGAAATGACCACCCAGTCACCCGCTTTGGCTTCGGTCATTTTCAGACCTTTGTACACGGTAACACCAGCACAGAGGATTGGCGCGATTTCATTGTAATCAACGTTATCCGGCAGGATGCCAACGTAGTTAGCGTCGGCCAGACAGTATTCGGCAAAGCTACCGTTAACCGAATAACCGGCGTTTTGCTGCGAATGGCACAGGGTTTCCCAGCTGTCCAGACAGTGTTCGCAGTGGCCACAGGCAGAGTACAGCCAGGGGACGCCCACGCGATCCCCTTCCTTTATATGCTTTACGCCTTCACCTACCGCGACGACATAACCTGCGCCTTCATGGCCCGGAATAAATGGCGGCTGAGGTTTCACCGGCCAGTCACCTTCGGCAGCATGCAAGTCAGTATGACAGACACCGGTAGCCACCACTTTCACCAGCAGCTGGCCCGGCCCGACTTCAGGGATCGGCACCTGCTCAATCACCAGCGGTTCGCCAAAGGCTTTCACTACTGCGGCTTTCATCGTTTTCATTATTCAATCCTCGAAAGAAAACAGGCTTAAAACAGCCCTAACGGTGCTGTGTCATAACTGACCAGCAGATTTTTGGTTTGCTGATAGGCATTCAACGCCATCTTGTGCGTTTCACGGCCCACGCCGGACTGTTTGTATCCCCCAAAGGCCGCATGTGCCGGGTAGATGTGATAGCAGTTAGTCCATACGCGCCCGGCCTTGATGCTGCGGCCCATGCGATACGCCAGATTGGTGTCACGCGTCCAGATACCTGCGCCCAACCCGAACTGGGTTTCATTGGCGATGGACAGCGCTTCGGCTTCATCTTTAAAGGTAGTGACCCCGATCACCGGGCCAAAGATCTCTTCCTGGAAGCAGCGCATCTGATTGTCGCCCTGGATGAGCGTTGGCTGAATGTAGTAGCCGTTATCCAGCTCTTTGCTGATGCTGGCACGTTCGCCGCCGGTCAGGATTTTTCCGCCTTCCAGGCGCGCGATATCAATATACGAGAGGATTTTGTCGAACTGCTGGCGTGATGCCTGTGCGCCAATCATGGTGTCGGTGTCCAGCGGATCGCCACGACGGATGGTCGCCACTTTCGCCATCACTTTTTCCATAAACGGCGCATAGATTGATTCGTGGATCAGTGCGCGTGACGGACAGGTGCAGACCTCGCCCTGGTTGAAGAAGCCCAGAACCAGCCCCTCTACCGCCTTGTCGATAAACTCCGGCTCGCCGTTCATCACATCGGCGAAGTAGATATTCGGTGACTTGCCGCCCAGCTCGACGGTGCAGGGAATAATGTTTTCTGCCGCGCAGGCCATGATATGACGGCCAACCGGTGTGGAGCCGGTAAAGGCGATTTTGGCAATGCGCTTGCTGGTTGCCAGGGCTTCGCCCGCTTCACGGCCAAAGCCCTGCACCACGTTGAGCACGCCAGCCGGGAAGAGGTCGCCTGCCAGTTCCAGCAACAGCGTGATACCCAGTGGGGTTTGCTCTGCGGGTTTCAGCACCACACAGTTTCCGGCTGCCAGCGCCGGGGCCAGTTTCCAGGCGGCCATCAGCAGCGGGAAGTTCCACGGGATAATCTGCCCGACCACGCCCAGCGGTTCATGGAAATGGTAGGCCACGGTTTTTTCATCGATTTCGTTGGCGCTCCCTTCCTGGGCACGCAGACACCCGGCAAAGTAACGAAAATGGTCAACCGCCAGCGGCAGGTCGGCATTCAGCGTTTCGCGGATTGGTTTACCGTTATCCCAGCTTTCTGCCACGGCAAGGTATTCCAGATTGGCTTCTATACGATCGGCCAGCTGTAACAGCAGATTAGAACGATACTGCACGCTGGTTTTTCCCCAGGCGTCGGCCGCACGGTGGGCGGCATCTAACGCCGCATTGATATCACGGGCATCAGAACGCGGGAACTGCGCAATGTCGCTGCCGTTCACCGGAGAGGTGTTCATAAAATACTGACCGCTTTGCGGTTCGACGAATTTGCCATCAATAAAGTTGCCATAGGCCGCTTTGAAAGACACTAAAGCACCGGGTGTACCAGGATGGGAATAACGCATCGCAAAATCCTCTTGTAGGGTAGGTCTTTGAGAGATAAACAACCGCAGCGCGATCCTGTCCCGGACGTTGTTACGATTGCCTCTTTCCCATTGCACACCCCATGCCAATTTTTCACCTTAGTGGAATTGTAAAAATAATGATGATTATCAGAGTAATACGAAGCGAGTGACCGCTGCTATCGCAAGCCATAACGGAAACTTTTCGCATCTGTGTTGCAAATCGCAACACCGAAAAAACCAGATGGCTACAATATTGCAACACTTTCACCAGGGCATGAGGTTATCAATGCAGGGAAATTCGTCAGCCGTCAGTACCCCACCGTTTGCGCCAAACCCAGTGCTGAGTGACTCCTGGTTTCGCAGCCAGCTTTACGGTCTGGATCGCCTGTCCGACGACTTTCCCCGCATTCGCCAGGCAGAACTGGCCGATGCTCTCGCCCACCACGCCACGCTGCAACAGTTTGCCCAGCCTGCCATCCGGGCATTAGCCGAGAAAATTGCCGAGAAACAGGCCGTGGTGATCCTGTCGGATGCCAGCGGGCTGGTGCTGAACACCTTTGGTGATATGCAGGCGCTGCAAAAAGCGGAACGCTTTGCGCTGGCACCGGGCAATCTCTGGAGTGAGTGCGGGCGCGGCACCAATGCCATCGGCACCGCTCTGGCGATTGATGACTGTTGTGAAATCGACGGTCAGCAGCATTTTCTCACCAGCAACCAGGGGCTGTATTGCGCGGCGATCCCGCTGCAAAGCCCTGGTGGACAGATTGCCGGGGTGCTGGATATCTCCGGCCCGGCACACTTTGCGCATCCGCATACCCTGGCCTGGATCAAAGACGCCGCGAAGCACATTGAATATCTGTGGATCAAGCAGAGCCTGCACCCGGATCAGTGGATGATGAGTCTGCACCGCCAGGTTCAGGGCATTGACGCCGCCAACCGCGTGGCGATGCGTGAACTGGAACTGGGAGCGGAACAGTTGGGTTGCCTGACCTTCCAGCAGCTGTTCCCACAGCTCGAACAGCAGGCAAATCAGGTGCCACAGCCGCTCACCACCCGCAGCCAGCAGCACTATTTTTTCCGACTGCGTGCCCCGGCCCGCACACACTTTGCCTCGACCGCCATCACCTCCTCCACTCTGCCGTTCTCGCTGCGTGATGGCGGCGAGAAGATGGTGCGGCTGATCAATGCGGGGGTGTCGCTGTGCCTGCATGGAGAAACCGGCAGCGGTAAAGAATATGTCAGCCGGGCGCTGCATCAGCAGAGCCGCTGGCATCAGAATCAGAGCTGTTTGGCTATCAGCCCGGTGCCTTTACCGGGGCCAGTAAGAATGGCTATATCGGGAAAATTCGTGAAGCTGACGGCGGCGTGCTGTTCCTTGATGAAATTGGCGATATGCCGCTGGCGCTGCAAACCCGTCTGCTGCGCGTGTTGCAGGAGAAAGAAGTGGCCCCGCTCGGCTCCAGCCGCAGCTGGCCGGTGAGTTTTGCGGTGATCTGCGCGACCCACCGTAATCTGCCACAGTTAGTGGCTGAGGGTGCGTTCCGTGAGGATCTGCTTTATCGCTTGCAGGAGTTCTCTCTGACGCTGCCACCGTTGCGCGACTGGGCAGAACTGCCTGCTTTTATTCGCCAGCTCTGGCAGGAACTGGGCGGTGAGCAGCGTGGTATTGAGATGACGCTGCTGCTGCGGGATACCCTGGCGCAACATCCGTGGCCGGGTAACGTGCGTCAGTTACGCAGCGTACTGAAAGTGCTGCTGGCGCTCGCCGATGATAACGACGTGCTGGATTGCGACAGCCTCCCTGCGGAGTATCAGCTGGCGGTGAGTGAACCGCTGCCTGCACTGCAACAGCATGATGAACAACTGATCGCCGCCACTCTGCAACGCTTCAACGGCAATGTGAGCAAAACGGCAGAAGCGCTGGGCGTGGCACGCAGCACGCTGTATCGCCGTGCTGCGCGCAAATAATGGGCCGATATCAGGCATCCAGCAGGTCGGTACCGTAGGAGTTATCAACGGTGCAGAGCCAGCGGCCATCAGGCTCCTGCCTGAATACATAGGTGGCGCGCCGGGTGACGGTTAGGGTCTCGCCCGCGCCATCCGGGTAATGCAGCACCGTTTCCATCAGCACCAGCGCATCGCCCGCCCCTTCAATTACCTGCATCGTTCCCTGCTCAACCCGCAGCTGCCCCTGAAAATGGTCAGAGATGGTGATAAACGCCCGGCGGATCTCATCGTGGCCGCGGGCAATCATGCCCGGCTTAATCACCAGTGCGGCATCGGGCGCATACCACGTCATCAACTGGTCAAAATCACGGGCGGTGATCGCGCGGTCGCAGGCTTCGATGATCTGGCGAAGAGGATGTGAAGTCATGCGGTGGCTCCTGAAAGGGTGACATGTCCGGTGTTCACCCTGTCATAAACATCAGAGTGAAAACAAGGATATTTTCACCCTGTCGGCAAAGCCTGTGGTCATCACGTCGGCATCAGTCCCTGACGCAGCAACCCGGCGCTCTGCTGTAGCCACGGTGCCGGGCTTCGCCCAATCAACACGTACTGGTAACCTCCCGCGTGCCACCAGGCCAGATTCATGCCTTGGCGCTGTTCGCCCAGCACCGGGGTGGCACTGTTATGATCCTCGCGGGAAACACACAGCGCCATCGGGCCATACGCACTGTGCTCCCAGGCAATCTGCACAATGCGGGTATCGTCATAGCGCAGCAGGCGCACGCTTTTTAACTCAGCGTCCTGCAGCATGAGCTGTTGCGCGTTGAGATGCAGGCCCATCGTCTGTGCCGTTCTGGCCAGTGAGCGGTCGATCACCGCTGCGGTGCTGTCCACATCCACCAACGTTTCCGGACTGTAGAGCGACATATACTGCGATTCAAGATCGCGGATTTTCTCGCTTTCACGGCGTGAGCGGTTATCCGGGCGCACGAAGTAGCCGAAACCGGAACCGATCACCAGGAAACTCAGTGACGCAGCAATCAGCGCACGGCGGCTGACCTGAGTGCTTACCACGGGCGGCGTTGCCGGGGTTTGCGCCAGCAGACGCTCCAGGTTTGCGTGCAGGCGTGCGCTGGGTGCGGCCTCCAGCAGGGGGTCGAAAGCCTCGGCAAACGGCTGGTTGCTTTTCATCAGTTCGGCGGTGCGGGCCGCCAGCGGTTGATCGCGCTTTAACTGTTGCTCAAAGGCCTGAGCCTCTTCCGCATCCATTTCTGCGTCCAGCCACGCGACTATCGCCTCATCGCTGTAAGGGGGACAAAAACGTTCTCTGTTCACCGGCGTTTCTCCTGTGCAGGCGCTGAGGTTGTCGCACGGGACAACGTGGCTCTTGCCGCTGCCAGACGGCTCATGATGGTGCCAATCGGCACGGACAGCGTGTCAGCAGCTTCCTGATAGGTAAACCCTTCTACATACACCAGAAACACCGCATTACGCTGAGCCTCCGGCAGCCTTTCCACGCGCTGCATCACTTGCTGATACTGCATACGGTCCTCTTCGTGTGACCAGGTATCTGCTGCGTGCAAATCCTCACTGTCGACAAATCCCTGGCCAAGCCGCACGCGCCGGGCGCGCAGATCGTTGACCCACACCGAGTGCAACAAGGTGAACAGCCAGCGGTCGATGCGTGTTCCTGGCGTAAACTGGGCGCTGCGTTCCAGCGCCCGTACACAGGTGGTTTGTACCAGTTCTTCGGCCACATCACGATTACGTGACAGCACCATCCCGTAACGCCATAAGCGTTCAAGATGGGCAGCCAGATGGTTTCGGACTTCACTACGGGTGATTTTTCTACCCTCCACACGGATTCATCATCAGGATTCAGGGTGACCGTTAATCGCTGCCTGCAAATCCCGATACTCTTCACAGTTCACACCGCACAAGGTCTTGATGGTAGCGAGCTGCTCACGGGCCAGATCGGGACGTCCTTTGATCATCCAGGCTTCACCCAGGTATTCACGCACTTTGGCATAGCGCGGATCCAGCGCTACCGAGCGTTGATAATAGCCGATCCCTTCATCGGTGCGCCCTAATTTGCGTGTGGCGTAGCCGCGATAGTTCCAGGCTTCACGGGTATCCGGATTTTTCAGGGTATCCAGCAGGTTAAGTGCTGACTGATACTCCCCTTTTTTCGCCAGATGATAAGCATAACGGGTTTTATCATCATCGCTGAGACGGCTGGTTTTCTCGGGTACACACTGCTTGCTGCCGCTGTCATACACCTGGCCTTTCGGGCAATCCGGGGTTTTGCTTTCACTGCTGCTGTCGCCCATGGACAGAGCCAGGGGCGCATACAACGTCAGTAACAGTGCAGGCAGGATTATCGTTAATTTTTTCATGATGTTAGCCTTATTGGGATGATGAGGAACGACGTGCGGGCAGCATACGGCGCAGCACGTTATCGCGCAGAACATAGTGGTGGAACAGAGCAGCCAGCGCGTGAGCGCAGGCAAGGATAATCAGCGCCCAGGCCACGTTATCGTGCCAGCCGCCGATCTGATGACGCAGTGACGGATCGACTGCGATCCAGGCCGGAATATCAAACAGGCCAAAAAAGCTGAACGGCTCCTGCTGTGCCCAGCGGAACAGAAATCCCAGAGAGATTTGTGCAAACAGCAGCAGATACAGCGCTCCGTGCATGGCATGCGCCAGGATGCGCGTCGGTCGCGACCCGGCCACGGGTGGCATGGCAAAACGCGCCTGTCGCTGGCTGTAGAGACGCCATAACGGCCGCACAATCATCACCAGTGCCAACAAAATGCCGCAGGAGATATGTACGGACTGCAACCCTTTACGCAGCGGCGTGCCACGCGCCAGCAGTTCCCAGATATGGGCAGAAGCAAAAAGGAAAATGACGCTGGCGGCAGTGATCCAGTGCAGCGTCAGGGCAAAGGTGTCATAGCGCTGACGCAGCGGGAGAGAGGTGTGAGACATGGCGATCGGTTTCCTGTCACAGGGGAAGATGATCGGTTAACGTCTCAGGGCGGGTTTCTATTCGAAAAAAAACAAATTTTTATTTCAGTGCGGTTTCTGGGGCCAGTAATGCAGAAAAATAATGGGGGCACGGAGTGGCTGACCTTCTTTTCCGGTCAGCCAGTCGCCTGGACCTGGACCGTTTAGCAAACCCTCAGCACGGGCCGATCGGAAAAAATGATCGGCCCCTACGAAAGAGAGCAATGCGTCGGGGTTTTAGGACTCACAGCACACACCAGATTTGAAGCTAAACTATCAGCCACGCTGAGTAGCGATCCGTTCTGCTCTTCATGTTATTGTTAAATGAACAAAGTTCACAGGGAGTGAAGTTACATGGCAATAAAAACACTAAGCGTAGTTCTCTTATTATCAATAAGTTATTAGAGCAACGCTGTTGATTCATATATCGACACACCTACGCAAAAAGCATCAGAACTGGTAAAGGAATATGCAATTACTGATGATGAAGCTGATAAGAAATCGGCATTAGAAGGCTTGCGTTTACTTTCGGAACAAAATCCAAAAAATGTGAACGTGATCAGGATATATTCGAGCGTGTTATCGTCAAAAGGTGAATATAGTCAGGCTGCCACCCTGCTTCACGTCTTTAATCAACAAAACAACTACCCTTCATTGATTTTAAATGAGTGCATGTTAAAAGACAGGATGGGAAACTATGATTCAGCGTGTTACAGCCATTTCATTTCATTAAAACAATAGCACGATGTTAAATCGTGCAGCAGCAACGCCTGTCAGAATACGAAGCCTGTTTTAACAACAGGCTTACCCTTCTCAGGATTTCGTTTTAGCCACTTCGGCGGTGAACTCATTGGCGCAGGCAAAACCCCGCAACCCGCCGACCAGCACGGACATCAGCTGTGTCCCAACCTGCTTTTCCGTCAGGCCCACGGTGTTTAACAGGTCGAAGATTTCACGCGGGTCAAACAGGATATTCCACAGGAATACCGCTTTATCGCCGATATCAGGCAGTTCCATCTCCGCCATCGCTTCACGCAGCGGCGGACGCAGGGCATCCGCCTGAACCAGCAGGTATTCCGCCCCTTCCCATAAACGTTCCAGATAACCACGGCGGTTACGCATCGGCACCATCGCCGCGCCGCGCTCGCGCACCAGCTTGATCCAGTAGCGGCTCACCTTCTCCAGCTTCAGCAAACCAGCGCACTGCTGGTTCTGACTGTAATCCAGCAGCAGTTGCCCCACTTCCTGGCGATAGGTGTTCAGCACTTCTTCAACCGATGTGAACTGGCGATAAGCCGTGGCGACAGAAACGCCCGCTTCCGTCGCAATCTCCGTCATACTGATCGGCGTTTCAGATCGCTCGAACAGCCTTGCCGCAGCCTGGATCCATTGTGGCTTTTACATCCCGGTACATGGGTTAATTCAGTCCTGCAAGGCCGCGTCGAAGGCGACGAATCCCTTCGCTAATGGCGTCGCTGCCTGCCGCATAAGAAAGGCGCAGATGCCCTTCTCCCGCCGCGCCAAACTCGCTGCCGGGCCGCACGGCAATTCCCTGTTCACGCAGCAGCGCCACCATATCAATCGCCGGGATCGGCAACGAATAAGAAGGGAAACAGTAAAAAGCGCCTTCCGGTTCATTCAGGGTCAGTTCAGGGATGGTCGCCAGGCCTTCCATCATCAGCACGCGGCGTTCACGGTAGACATTATACATTCGTTTTACGTCATCCTTACACTCGGTCAGCGCCACCAGCGCGGCCCGCTGTACCGCACTGTTTACGGAACCATTCACCGTATTGTGCACGCGTGCGGCGGCGGAAATCATCTCTGCGGGGCCGGAAAGATAGCCGACGCGCCATCCCGTCATGGCATAGCTTTTAGAGAAAGTCTGACAGAATAACGTGCGCCCGGCAAAGGCAGGCACCTGTAATACCGAGGTGAAAGGACGATTGGTGAAGACCAGATCGCTGTAAGCTTCATCCGCAATCACTAACGTATTATGGCGATTCACCAGGCGGCCCAGCGCTGCAATCTCTTCGGCGCTGTGAACAATGCCAGTCGGATTGCCAGGGTTACTGCAGATCGGCACGGCACGGCATCGGAACGCAAATCCCTCCGGCCATATTCACCAGGTCGGCATAGAGCGAATAGGGGGGGTCCGGGATCACCACACGATCCCCCGGATTCACAATCGAGAGAATCGCCGCGGCCAGCCCGGCGGTGCCGCCGTGCGTGACCAGGATTTCGCCCGCTTTCACCGGGTTGCCGCTCTGCGCGGACACGTCGTCAGCCAGCGCCTGGCATAGTGCTTTATCGCCAAGCAGCGGCGCATAATGGGTATAACCCGTTTGCAACGCCTCAACGGCGGCCTGGATAATGCGTGGCGGAGTGTCAAAATCCGGTTCCCCCATCGCCAGCGAAATCATATCGCTGTTGGATGCAGGCTGCTGCACACGCAGAGAGGTCCGTTCGATACGCAGCACGGCTTCAGCCGCTGTAAATAATTTAGAAGACATCATTCACCTATTCGTCAAAGTTAACGGGACTGTTCACGTTCTGCCAGGCAGTCTGCGGGCGCATTTTTCCAGCGGCTCAGCTCAATATCGCCGGACACATCACGCAGCAACGTCGGTGCAACAATCAGTTCTTCAATTACCGTGCGTGCAGGCAGAGCAGCACACAGCAGGATGGCTTCTGCCACGTCTTCCGGCTGCACCATATGGTCACGCACGCTCTGTGACGGTGGATTAGCGCGGTTATCCATAATCGGCGTGTTCACTTCACCGGGGAGAATGCAGGTGGCGCGAATGCCGTCATTGCGGAAGGTGTTGTGCAGATAGGTCATAAAGTTACGCACTGCCGCTTTTGCCGCGCCGTATGCCGCGCCCCCCAGCAGATTAGGCCGCAGCGCAGCCAGCGAAGAAACGGTGATAATGGTGCCGTTGTTACGCGCCAGCATTCCGGGCAGCAGCGCCTGCGTTAGCAGGAAAACGGCTTTCATATTGACGTCCTGCACCTCGTTCCACTCGGCTTCATCTATCCAGCGGGCATTCAGCGTTTTGCTGGCGCTCCCGGCGTTATTCACCAGGATTTCAACTACCCCCACTTCAGCCTGCGCCCAGGCAACCAGGGCCTCGACCTCGCTCTTTTTGGTGATATCTGTCGCCCGCACCCAGACCTCTCCGCCGTGCTGGCGCAGCGTGGCGGCCACCTCCTCCAGCACCGCCTGCCTGCGCCCGACCAGCACCACGCGGGCACCGCGCCGGGCAAATCCGGCGGCGGTTGCTGCACCGATACCGCTGCCCGCACCGGTCACGATCACCACTTTTCCTGCTAAATTATCCATGCTCAGTCCCTCTTCAGTTCATCAGGGTTGACGCCGTAATCACGTATCGCGCCCGCCCGGGTAATGTAGCCTTCCTGCAAGTCCCACAGGATGGCCTGTTTATCGCGCTGGTGAACCGGCATTTTTCCGCCGCCGCCGGGCATCTGAATAGTAATTTCATCCCCCGGTAACACGTCATGCCGCCCCACCGGTTTTGCCAGCGATTCGCCGTTAATCGCCACGTAATTGCATGCGCCTGCCGCGGCGCCCAGCACCCCTTCTGCGGCGTGTTTCTGGCGCGAATAGAACATGCTGTGCGTCAGCGTATGTTGGCTGGTATTGCGGATCACCATGCGCTGCGCCACACCGCCGCGATAGCGCCCGGCGCCGCCGGAATCCGGCACAATGGCTTTTTGCATAAACAGCAGCGGCGTGGTGGACTCCATCAGTTCAACGGGCGTGGACGACATGTTGCCCGGGAACCCGGTGACAATGCCGTCGGCGGAGGGACGCGCTCCGGTGCCGCCATTGACGCACAGGCTTTCAACAAAGCGACGACCATCGTCAAACTGCCCGGCGAACACGTCACAGGTCACCGGCGCGCTGCCGGAGTGCCCCATCACCCGCTCAGGCATAATCCCGGAGAGCGCCGTAAAGATGGCCGCGTGTGCCATATGCCCGACGCGGTTGCGCATCTCAACGGCACAGGGTGGACGCGCATTGGCAATCGAGCCTTCCGGCGCGGTAACGGTGATGGACTTAAAGCAGCCCTCGTTGTTGGGCAGATGCGGTTCAAGCAGACATTTCAGAGGATAGACGCTATAGGCGTAAGTAAAGGACATCGGGCAGTTGCTGCCGAACAGCGATTCTGCCGACGAGCCGGCATAATCAATGGTGATATTGCTACCCGCCACGATCACTGCCACATTCAGGTGAATATCACCCTCGAAATCACCGATGTCGACCGCGGCTTCATAGCGCCCGTCGGGGACCGCCTCAATCGCTTTGCGCATCGCATTTTCGGTCAGGGCATGAATCTTCTCTGCCAGCGGGGTGACGGACTCCAGCTGGAGGTCGTCCATCAGACCAAGCAGCCCGTTGGCCCCAATCTGGTTCGCTGCCAGCATCGCGTGCAGGTCGCCTTCCACCTGGTCGGGTGAGCGCACATTGGCGAGGAACAGGTCCAGCAACTGCTGGTTGACCTGACCTTCGATCATCAGTTTGCTCGGTGGGATCAGGAATCCTTCTTCGTACATATCACGCGACGACCCCATATTCAGTGAGCCGCCAATATCGGACATATGCGCGGCCGCGCCGGTAAAGGCCACCAGCCTGCCGCCACGAAACACCGGGGTTACCACAGTGACATCATTCAGGTGCCCGGTGCCCAGCCATGGATCGTTGGTGATCAGACTGTCACCCGGTTTTAACGTCTCCGCCGGGAATTTCGCCAGCAGATGGCGAACTGTGGCGGGCAGCGTGCCGATAAACACCGGGACGCTGGTTTTCGGTTGTGCCAGAGAGCTGCCGCTGGCATCCATCAGCAGACAGGAGTAGTCGCCGACTTCACGAATAATGCTGGAAAACGCCATGTTCACCAGCGTTGCCGCCGCCTCTTCAGAGATACTGACCAGACGATCCCAGGTGATCCTCAGGCTAATCGGATCATCGAGAAAACGCAGGTTATCGGGGGTCGCTATCGTCATCAGTTCAGCTCCATCAAAATATTACCTTGTTCATCCAGCTGCGCAGACGCCCCTGGCCCGACATAAATGGCGCACTCTTTTTCCTGCAGCAGCGCAGGCCCATCAATGTTCACTCCGGCGATCAGCAGGCTGCGGGGGATCACGCGACAAACGCTGAAGCCCTGTTTGCGTCCAAGGTAAACCCGCAGGCTTTTTTCTCGTGCATCCGGTTCAGGATGGGTGACGCGATCGCTGGTATTCAGTTTTGGCGGCGTGGTCTGCACATGACCGCGCCAGTTGACCACTTCGACGCCCTGTCCCGGCAGCGTGCGGCCAAAACGCGCCAGATGTGCGGCTTCAAACGCATCAATCAGCGCCTGGACATCGCCCTGTTGCAGGAAGCGATCGGGCAGCGTTACCGTCAGTTCAGATCCCTGGCCGACATAACGCACCCCGGCCATTTTCCGCTGGAGGGGCGCACTCGCCGGATCGGCGATGGCGGCGGCCAGCGTGGTCATGGCTTCATCGAAGCCTTCCGCAAACACTGCATGAATACGGGCAACATCCATGCCCGGTAACAGACGACAGCGGTCACTGCGAACGAAGTCGGCACTCGGCGGTGCGGTCAGCAGGCCAAAGGCGGAATAAACCCCTGCACCGTTGGGGAAAAAGACCCGTTTCACATCCAGCTGCTTCGCCAGCGACCAGGCATGGCTGGGTCCGGCACCGCCAAAGGCCAGCATCGTCATCTGTGACGGGCTGACGTTCTTCTCCACGCAGTGCGTGCGCAGTGCTTCGGACATTTTGCTGTTCGCCACTTCATGAATGCCCCAGGCCGCATCTTCAATCGTCAGGCCCAGAGGATCGGCGATGCGCTGAATCGCCTGACGTGCCGCCTCAACATTCAAAGGCATCCGTCCCCCGAGAAACGCATCAGGATCGAGCAGCCCCAGCACCAGGTTGGCATCCGTCACCGTGGGCTGCTCGCCGCCGCGTGCATAACAGGCCGGGCCAGGCCAGGCACTGGCGCTTTCCGGGCCGATCTCCAGCAAACCGAGTGAATCCACACGCGCAATGCTGCCGCCCCCGGCACCGATCTCAATCATGTCTACCACGGGTAGTTTGACGGGCAAGCCGCTGCCTTTCAGCAAACGGTCGGCACGGCCTACTTCATAATCGGTGGTAATCGAGGGTTCGCCCTGCCGTACCACGCAGGCCTTGGCAGTGGTGCCACCCATATCGAAGGCCAGCACTCTGTTTTCCTGATTCTTGCGGGCAAACGCCGCCGTGGCGACAATGCCTCCGGCCGGGCCGGACTCAATGATGCGCGTCGGATAATCAGCTGCCACCTGGGGCGCCATCAGACCGCCATTCGATCCCATCACCAGCCAGTCGCAGATAAAGCCCCCTTCGCGCAGCTTGTTTTCCAGCCGCGCCATATAGCGGCGTGCTTTGGGCTGGACAAAGGCATTCATTGCTGTCAGAACGCCACGGTCGTATTCACGGATTTCACGGGACACTTTGTGTGACACCGAAATAGAGACGCCCGGCAGTTCACGGCTGAGGATCGCCTCAATGCGGTTTTCATGGTCGGGCCAGGCATAGGCATGCATACAGAGCACCGCGACTGCTTCGTACTGCTGCGCACGCAGTTCGCCCGCGAGTCTCACCACTTCAGCTTCGTTCAGCGGCAGGATGACGTCGCCCCGCGCCGTAACGCGCTCGGTAATTTCATACGCCTGAGAGCGCGGCAGCAGAGGCTGAGCCGGTGCACCATTGAGATCATAAATGTCATAACGGTATTCCCGCCCCAGCACCAGCACATCGCGGAAGCCGCGCGTCACCACCAGGGCGGTTTTCGCGCCACGGCGCTCCAGCAGCGCATTAATTGCCAGAGTAGTGCCGTGGGTGATGGCGTGTATATCAGCGGCCTGTAACCCCGCCATCTCCACCAGTTGAGTCAGCCCGGTGTAAGCGCCTTCGGAAGGGTCTTCCGGCGTCGTCAGGGTTTTATGGCGCAGGGCATCACCCGTCACATCATTCAGAAGCACCAGATCGGTGAAGGTGCCACCAATATCAAACCCTATCCGCCAGGGGGATGCGTTTTTCATTATTAACCTCGAAATCCAGAGAGTTGGCTTAGTGCTGCTTACTCAGCTCTGAGCGGCTGGCCTGCTGTTTCTTTCAAATAGAGTGCGCTGATCAGGGTCAGTGCGGCGGTGAAGATCACCATATAACTCGGAATGCTGGCGATGCCGGTCATGCCGATTAACCAGGTCATCAGTAACGGTGCCGACCCGCCAAAAATCACGGTGGAGAGGTTGAAGCCGATGCTGTACGCGCTGTAGCGCACATTGGTCGGGAACATTTCAGCCAGCGTGGCCTGAATCACCCCGGCATGCCCGGCAAAGGCGAACGCCAGCAACATCGACGCCATACAGGCCAGCGGCAGCATCCCCAGCGTCAACAGCCAGAAACAGGGCCAGGCCAGCACAGCCATCGCAATGGCGGAAGCAATCAACAGCGGTCGACGGCCGAGGCGGTCAGAGAGCCACGCCATTAACGGAATGGCACCAACGATGGTAAGCAGACCGCAGGCGGTGACCATCAGGCTTTGGATCTGGGTGAAATGCATCACCTTGTTGAGATAGGTCGGCATATAGACGAACAGGATGTAGTAACCGGGACCGTTCACCGCCGGAAGCGTGATCGCCAGCCCAATCGCTTTCAGATGGCGCTTAGAAGACAGCACCTCGCGGATCGGGTTACGTACCACCCGTTTGCTGGCCTTCACCATCTGAAAGTGAGGTGTATCTTCAATGCGGGTACGAATATAGACACCGATCAAGGCCATCGGGATAGCCAGCAGGAACGGCACGCGCCACAGTCCGTTATTCACCGCATCAATGCCAAACACATTGATCAGTCCGCTGATCAGCAGGCTGCCAAACAGCAAGGCAATAAACGATCCCATCACCAGCGGTGACATCACCACGGCACGCCGATGGTCTTCCGCATATTCCGCCACAAAGGAACCGGCACCCGAGACTTCTCCCCCGGCGGAGAACCCCTGCACAATACGCAGCAGGATCAGTAACGCCGGAGCGGCCCAACCGATGCTGTTATAGTCAGGCAGTAAACCAATGGCGGCTGTCGCGAGGGAAATCATCAGTAACAGGATCGCCAGCAGTTTCTGACGCCCTATTCTGTCGCCCAGATAGCCACAGATCACGCCACCGAAGGGACGAACAATAAAACTCACCGTAAAGCCGACATAGGTCAGCATCAGTCCGGCATCCGTAGTGTTCATATCACTGGCGGAGAAAACCAGCACCAGCGAGCTGACCAGCAGGCCATAGATGCCGTAGTCATACCATTCCACAAAGGAGCCAACGCCACCGGCAAGCGATGCGCGGCGCACGACATTGTTTTTTGTTTCCCCATCCTTTGGCAAAGCGTAATCCATTGTCATTGCATGTGATTTCGTCATTGTTTTGCCCTGGCAGTCTGTGTATTTACCCGGTTGTTACCCCTGAACGGGGACGTTTATTTACCGATAATTCTGTGTGACTTCCGCCGTCATGGCCGCTTCACGGCGCGCCACTTCCTGCACGGCAACCAGCACCGCTTCGGCGCGCCAGAAAGGGATAACGATAATGCCGTCGGCATCACCCACCACAATGTCCCCAGCGCTGCACACCACGCCGCCGATGGCTACGGGTTCACCAATTACGCCAGGGCCATTTTTATACGGCCCGGCAGGTGTTGTGCCACGGCAGAAGGTGGGTAATCCCGTTGACTCAATCACCTTGCGGTCGCGGACGGCACCATCAATCACCTGAGCAACGGCCCCGGCATGCTGGAAGCGCTGGGTAAGCTGTTCCCCGACCAGCGCACGGTCAGTGTGGCCCAGTCCGTTAATCATCATCACGTCACCCGGCTGGATGTGATCCAGAGAGAGAATGACGGCGGCGTTATCCCCGGCAGTGACCAGCACAGGAAAAGCAAAGCCGACGAAGTCGGTATTGCTGCTGACAGGCACGATGCCCGCATCACACATACTCAGTCTTTCCATCGCATCGCCAATATTGGCGACAGGGAATGCGGCAAAGGCAGAAAGCCATTTTCTGTCCGGGCGTTCCCAGGACGAAGAAATACGCACATCGGCAGTTTCAAGCGACATAATCGGTAACCTTTAAAATGAAAAACCCGTATCAAGTGAGAATCTTTTATCACTTTAAAAAATACGATGACAATCATTTTTTTAACAGAATATTCATATTTTAAATTATGGTAAAAACAGACTAACCAGAAATCACGCCCAGGGTTAAACTTATAAAATACTGTTTTTTAATAACTAAAATGGAAGGTGTGCGGCACGACACGTTGTGAAGAAAGGTTGGGTTTTATTAAAAAAATGCGTAGCAACGCGAATATATGACTTTCTTATGCTGACTTTTGAAGTGACGCACAAAAATAGTGCTTAGCGAGGGATTAATATGATGATTATCACAATAATGGTGCAGGGAGATGGAAATAATAAATTCAAAATAATAAGAAGCCCGACATTTCGGCCTTTTCTTTCCTCTCTGTGTTGGACTGCATGCACAGTAATGGTGCTACATGTTAAACCTGTGTCAAACCGCCATCCACGCAGGTCTCGGCACCGGCAATATAGCTGCTCTCAATCGCTGGCGAGAAACAGCACGGCGTTTGCCACCTCTTTCGGCTTACCCATTCTGCCTGGCGGGATAGCGGCGGTTAATCCATTATGCACCTCATCAGAGGCCGCCAGTATCATATCGGTATCAACAGGCCCGGAACTGCGCCACGCTCAGCGTGGCAACGAAACGTGCTCCAGATAGCTCAGGCATAACAGTTCGAGCTGGCCTGCAAGACGCTCCATATCCTGCTGCTGGGAATCGCTTTCCAGCAGCAGGCTTATCCTGACGGATGCAAACCTGATGAGCAGAGTTATATCTCTCTGTTCTCTTTTATGTTCCAACCTGAAGAAAATTCAGCGCCGCGAGAACCTTCCGGGGTTTGCTCAAAATAATGGTTACTGACTTCTGCCGCTCTAAAACAATAGGTAACGATAAATAAATCCTGCTCTGATGCACCGTTTAATATTACATCCGTTACCATGACCTGCTTTAATGCTATTCTGAAAAATTCTAACGGCTCGCCACCTGCTTTACATGAAGAAAGTAGAACCGAATTAATATGCTTTCCATTTGACACATAGCGTACCAGGTTCGGTGTCGCCTTAAAAAATTCTACATGAAAAAAGGATGAGGTAAAATTGCAAGATAACCTGGAAAACCAAAGAAAAAAACCATAATACTTTCAGAATACACTCAAAAATATCCTGCTGCTCAGGGTCGCCTTCCAGCAGCAGCCGTATCGGCCCGAACAGTGCGCCCATAAACACAAACGTCACCCCCGGCGTATCGGCAAACCGCCTGTCGCTGGCACTGTCCAGCATCGTTTCCAGCGCCAGGCGATTGCGCGCTTCCACGCTGCGCACATAGCTGCGCGTATCCAGTTCGCTGGCGACAGCATACAGCGCCGCCGACTCGTGCAGGTTCTCGGTTTTCACCTGCATAAACACGCTGACAATATGTTTCAATAGTCGCCTCGAGGATCACCTCAACGGTGGCCTGCGATCGCGCCTGCCGCGGCTGTTTGCGCACTTCAAGTCCCTTAGCGTTGTCGTTCATCATATGAACCTGTGTACTTGGCGACCGCGTAGTCACCCGCATGGGTTATGGTGCGATGCAGCTGGCTGGTCCCCATGTTTTCG
This sequence comes from Erwinia sp. MYb416, assembly GCF_037479575.1. Taxonomy (NCBI): domain Bacteria; kingdom Pseudomonadati; phylum Pseudomonadota; class Gammaproteobacteria; order Enterobacterales; family Erwiniaceae; genus Erwinia; species Erwinia sp. MYb416. The sequence continues at coordinate 1,719,890 of NZ_JBBGYT010000438.1, read as the reverse complement.
GGCCGCCGCGGGATCGCCAGGCCGCCATCGCCGTGCTGCGGGCGGTGGTGGAAAGCGGGATTAATCATATCGATACCAGTGATTTTTACGGCCCGCACATCACCAACCAGCTGATCGCCGAAGCGCTGCATCCCGTTGCCTGTGAGGCCACCCCGCTTCAGGTGGCGCTGGCGTGGCTGCTGCAACGCTCACCCAACACCTGGAGCAAAATCTGGCGAGCGCACAGCTCGAATTGCCGCACGACGTGCTGGATGCATTAAATCGCATCGGTTAACATTTCATGCTGTACCGCCCGGAACAACACATCAAATGGGGAAAATGAGGGGAAAAAACGGCAAATTAACCTTTTTTAAAACTAAATAAACCTGACAGGTAATTAAAATAAACGTTAAGTAATTAAATTAATTTCGCGATTTGATTTAAACATAATAAATAGTTATTAACTTTTCGTTAAATTGCGCTAAAATATCACCTCAATTTGTTAACCTATATTGATGCGTTATTTAAAATGTCTAACTCCAAAAAAACGATTCCCCTGCTTTCTCTGTCAGCTTTACTGGTTTGCACCAGTACCTGGGCTGAAACCCCTGCCACGCAGAAAACCGACGTACTGCTGATCGGTGGCGGTATCATGAGCGCCTCCCTTGGCACCTGGTTACAGGAACTTCAGCCAGGCTGGAAACAGCTGATGGTAGAGAAGCTGGACGGCGTGGCCCTTGAATCCTCTAACGGCTGGAACAATGCCGGTACGGGTCACTCGGCAAACATGGAGCTGAACTATACGCCAGAGCGTCCAGACGGTTCCATTGATGTGTCCAAGGCGCTGGAAATTAACGAACAGTTTATGATTTCCCGCCAGTTCTGGACCGCACAGGTGAAACGCGGCATTTTAAATAACCCGCACTCCTTTATTAATTCCACGCCACATATGAGTTTCGTCTGGGGTGACACCAACGTCAATTACCTGACCAAACGCTATGAAGCGTTACAGCAGACCACGCTGTTCCAGGGAATGAAATTCTCTACCGATCCAAATCAAATTAAACAGTGGGCACCCCTGACCATTGAAGGCCGCGATCCTAATCAGAAAATCGCTGCCACCTGGACCCCGGTCGGAACTGACGTTAACTACGGTGAAATCACCCGTCAGCTGATCGGCAGCCTGAAGAAAGATAAAAACTTCACGCTGGAAACCTCAGCGGAAGCCACCGATTTTAAACGTAATGCCGATAACTCCTGGCACGTGACCATCACCGATGTGAAAAGCGGTGAAGAGCACAGCGTTGATGCGAAATACGTCTTTATCGGTGCAGGCGGCGGTGCGTTGAAGCTGCTGCAGAAAACCGGCATCCCGGAAGCGGATAACTATGCAGGCTTCCCGGTGGGTGGTTCGTTCCTCGTGAGCGAAAACCCTGAGATTACCAAACAGCATACTGAAAAAGTCTACGGCCAGGCGTCAGTAGGCGCACCACCGATGTCTGTACCGCATCTGGATGCCCGCTACCTTGACGGTAAGCGCGTGGTACTGTTTGGGCCGTTCGCGACCTTCTCTACCAAGTTCCTGAAAAATGGCTCGCTGTTTGATCTGTTAAGCACCACCACCACCAGCAACTTTATGCCAATGACGCACGTGGGTATGGATAACTTCGACCTGGTGAAATACCTGATTGGTCAGGTGATGCTGGATGACAACGACCGCTTTGAAGCGCTGAAAGAGTACTACCCGAATGCGCGTAAAGAAGACTGGAAACTGATTCAGGCCGGTCAGCGCGTGCAGATCATCAAGAAAGATGAAGATAAAGGCGGCGTGCTGAAACTCGGTACTGAAATTGTGACCGATCAGCAGAAAACCCTGGCGGCCCTGTTGGGTGCTTCTCCGGGTGCTTCCACCGCAGCACCTATCACTCTGAACGTGATGAAAAAGCTGTTCCCTGAGCAGTTCAACTCACCCGAGTGGCAGAGCAAGATCCGCACTATCGTTCCAAGCTATGGCCAGCAGTTGAATGGCAACACCGCGCTGACTCAGCAGGTGTGGGATGATACCGCAGCGACCCTGCAGCTGGTGAAACCACCGGTGATTGATATGAACAATACTAAGCCGTCTGACGCTCCTTCTCAGCCTGAGAAGCGTGCCGAAAGCCCGCAACACGATATGGCGCTGTAATCGCCCTGCCCCTGGCCTGTTCCAGGGGCAATCTTCTTTCTGTTCTGCTCTCCCTGCTTTCCTGCTCCTCTCTTTTTTACTATCCCTGCCTTTTTATTATCCAGGCTTTTTATCCTGGCTTTTTATCCAGGTAAGCGGGCGACTTCACTAAACGCCGCTTTATCCCGTGCGACCGAATAGGCCACCGTCGTCACTTCATTGTGTGATGTGGTGACATCCACCGAAGGGATCGTCACGCGGCCCAGCAACGTCGGCACGTAGCCACCGACTTTATGTTTGCCTTCCGGCACATGCAACAGTGTCCCTTCGCCATTGTCCAGAACCCCCGCATCTCGTCCATCCACGGTGACGACGACCGCAGAACCATCATCAGTCTGAGTCACAATATGCGACACGTTAATCTGCGTGGGGCCTCGGGCATACTGATCGTCAGGAACCTCTACGGATTGGCGCGCGCAACCCGTCAATAGCAGTGCGGCAGTGAGGGTGGTTAGGGTAAGGCGATATAACATGGAAGACTCTCCATCGGAAAATGAACTGAACATTATAGCGGCTCAGTGCGGAGAGATCGGCAGTACAGGGTTAGGGATCGTCTGAGAATGGGGGCGATTACCCTGTTCCTTGCGTGGAACAGGGTAAGAACAGCATCAGCCTGCGGCTTTTTCTGTCAGGGTAAACGCGGGTTTGTTTTTGGTGACGGAATAGGACACATGCGTTGCCTGATCCGTTTTGGTGGTGACTTCCACCGACTGAATGGTCACACGGCCCAGGCCGAACAGTGTCTGAACATAGCCACCGACCTTATGCTTGCCTTCAGGAACAAACAGTTCTTTGTTTTCTCCGCGCGTCAGCGTACCGGCTTCAACGCCGTCGATGGTCAGGATGACGGAGGAGCCATCGTCAGCACGGGAGATAACGTGGGTCACGTTAAGCTGCGTCGGGCCGGCAGCAAACGCGGAAACCGCAGGTGTCGCTTCGGCGGCAGATACATCTACCGTTGCCGGGGCCTGCGTTGTTTTGTGGCTGCAACCTGCCAGCATTAAGGTGGCCGTGAGCGCGGCGAGCGTGGAACGAGAAAACATGAAGCGGTCTATCCTCAGCGTAATTTCAGACGGCTATAATACTCCTGCACCAGGCTAAAAACACCCGTCTCTGATTAGGGTTGTTCCTCTTCACCCCTTGCCTGGCTTTCCGCAGGTCTGTTTTATCAAAAATAGCGTGAGCAATCCCAATATCCTGATTGGTGATTACACCTATTACGACGACCCGGAAGGTGCAGAGAACTTTGAGCGTAACGTGCTTTATCACTACCCGTTCATCGGCGATAAGCTGATTATTGGTAAATTTTGCGCCCTGGCGCGCGGGGTGAAATTTATCATGAATGGCGCCAATCATAAGACCTCCGGCCTCTCTACCTTCCCTTTCTTTATCTTCGGCAACGGCTGGGAAAGTGCTGCGCCCGAGCCTGGTGACCTGCCCTATAAAGGCGACACCCGCGTGGGTAATGACGTGTGGATGGGTTATGACTGCCTGATTATGCCCGGCGTCACCATCGGTAACGGCGCGATTATCTCATCACGTTCAGTGGTGGTGTCTGATGTTCCTGCTTACAGCATTGTAGGAGGAAACCCGGCGAAGGTGATCCGTCAGCGTTTCAGCGATGAAGTGATTGCCGAGCTGGAGAAAATCGCCTGGTGGGACTGGTCGCCAGAGAAGATCACGCAGAATCTGGCGGCGATCAGTGGCGGTGATGTTGTGCGTTTACGGCAATAACGAATGGGCCGGGTAACAGAGGGGGGTATTTCTATTCCAACCCCCATCCATTATTGACATGAAGAAAAGACACTTCCTTTCCATCATTCTTCTTATCTTTAAAGGTTACCCATCCATAACCACTATCGTGCATTACCCAATCCCCATAAGAGCCGTCCTTAAACGTTACCGTGCCAGAGGCGATGCAAGGCGTGTAATACTCGTGCATCCATCCGTATCCATTTTCTTCAGCTTTAGAGAAGTAGTTGATAAGTTTCTCTTTGGTGGGTTTAAATAATTTACATCCCTCGGCGTAGTTGTAAGGATCTTCCTTATCGATTTCATCGAAGTAACCACTCTTGATAATTTTTACATGTGCTACTTCTCTTGCTGCCTCAGCAGATAAGGAAAGTAGTGTAAATGCATAAAGTAAGTATTTTGCTATTTCCATTTTGCTGTACTCGCTTCCGTTTTGTTTTTCCTTCCTATATCAGGATGCCTGTAAACCTCAGTCATAGGAACATTAAATTTAGAAGCAATCTCAGAAACAAGCCATTTAAGAGACTCATTTTGTTTATCTGTAACAGCCTCATAAACCTCTTTATTTTTAGGGCCAGCAGTACGCCCTACGATTAACAAGTTTACGACTCCATCGCGGGCGAGATCCCAAAAATGCGATATTATGCGATTCAATATTAGAAGTCATTAATGAAACTAATATAACCTGTATATCAGAACTGAACATGCAGTCAGCAGTCGACAGATGACGATGGTCACCAGCACTGGCGAAATCTTCACCAGATCACCGGGTTATGCCCTAAGTACTCACCTGTTTTATTGCTTATTTGCGCATTTGATTTAAGTCACGTAGAACTAAAATAGTCTGATTACACACGCTTTTTACTTCCGAACTCTGACTATAAGGTCTCTTTGCGTGGCAAAAATCTTCTTACGCAGCGGTAATCTCGACGCCATCCTCGCCCTCGGTGAGAACGGGCAGCCCGTTTATCTGTCGGCTTTGCAACTGCGCGAAACCCTGCGCCTGAGAAAACAATCGCAGGTTGCCGACTGCCTGGCTATCCCGCAGCCGAACGATGCCGGAGACCGCCTTGACTGGTACTCCCCGGTGGAGGGAAAAGTCACCTCCTGGGCCGCTGCCAGCAACGCTGCGCGCACCGCAGCACTGAATCAACTGCTGGCCTGTCAGACCACGATTGCCGACATCGGCGAACGTGCGCAGCAGTCGGATAAACCCAGCCAGAAACTGTTTGGCGCCCTGCTCAACAAAGCCCTGCAATTCCCCGATCAAAACTACGTTTACCTTGTCGGTGGCAAACCGGTGATTACCTTCTGGGGCTTTGTCAGCCTGGATAAAAAATCACGTCAGGATGTCTTCGACTGTCTGCGCATTGAAGAAGATGATGTGCCGTCCCTCGGTCTGTCGCGCCTGGCTCCTGCTGCTGCGCCGCTGGTCACGCCGACTTCGATTGCCGCGACAGTCTCCCCGGTGATTGCCCCGCTGATCGCGCCCGAGCCTGCTGTGGCCGCGCCCGTTCCGGTGCCGCCTCCGGTGGTGGTTCCGCCGATGCCAGCACTGGAAATTATCGATGAGCCAGAAGCGGTTGAGGAATCCGAGCCAGAGTCTGCTCCAGTGGCACCTGCCGCTGCAACCACGAAACCGAAAGCTAAAATCTGGCTGCGTTACAGCTGGGTATTGCCCGCCGTTGCTCTGCTGATCACCTTTGGCGTGCAGCTGAAAAACCGCAGCGACAAACCGGCAGAAGAACCGCATGATGCGCCCATCGCCAAACAAACGGCCGCTGAACCCGCACCACAGCCTGAACCTCAGCCTGTCGCGACCGCCGCGGCGGTGGTTCCGGTGAAAACCACCACACTGCCGCTGGCCGCAGCAGTGATTGCACCTGTTCCAGCTACCCCGGCGGTAGCAGCGACAGAGCCTGCTCCGGCCCCTGAAGCGGTCTCGGATGCGCGTCCGGCAGGCAAAGATGACCTGGTGATGCCGCAGGATGCCGTTAAGATTGGTTCAACGAAATTCCTCAACGGCAACTGGCGTGTGCTGGTGCAGAAAAACCTGCCGACCGGCACCCCACCGATGCTGAAATATCAGCTGAAAAACGGCAAAGGCACTGCCCGCATTACCCAGGGAAGTGGCGTCACCTGTAAGGTGGATGTGTTTGCCGGGCTGATGTCTTCCGGTAACCTGGTGATTAACAGCCGCACCAAAGCACGCTGCACCGACGGTTCCCGCTATCAGATGCCGGAACTGGTGTGTAAACAGGGTCTGACTGGTGCTGCCGAATGCAGTGGCCGCTATAACGACGACACCGTGCTGCCAATGACCATGAAGCGTGAGAGTAAATCATAATGCTGGCGACAATTGCTGACTTCAAACCGAATATGACGCTGGTTCAGAACAGCGGCATTCAGTTCCTCGACTTTGCGTTAAACCCGGATCTGAACGCTGACTGGCCGGGAAAATTTGTCCGTCAGACCGCGAATGGCCCGCTGCTGCGCCTGAATTATCACGCGCAGGCCGGGAAATACCTGCTGCCACAGGCAGCGGGCACGCCACCGGAAGTGGTGAAACCCGAATTCAGTTTCCCGCTGGCACAGTCGCTGACGCTGCTTAACGGCCAGTGGTTGCCGTTGCCGTTCTTCCGTTTTAATCCTCCTCGCACCTTTATTGGTGGGCCGGATAACTGGGCACGCGTGCGCATCGTGGCACTGGATACGCCGGACGCCAATGGTAATACTCACCGCGTGGTGCTGGCGTTCGATACCAAAGTCTGGGCCGATGGAGAGGATGAATCGCTGGCGCTGAACGTTAACGATGTGAAGAACGGCGTCAGTTTTGCGCTGGCCCATCGCAGCGATGAACTGGGTGAGTTTCTCGATCACACCTGGATTGACGGCTGGCTGCGCGAGGCCTTTACTCAGGCAGCCGCCACGCTGGAACAGCGCCCGCAGGTGAACATCAAAGCATCACTGCGTGAGTTCGAGTACCAGGCACACTATCTGAATATTCTGCATCTGCTCGGTCAGCAACTCTCCGTGCCGGAGCTGAAAATCAGCGCGGCCACCCTTCAGGAACCCGCCATTGCCGTTGATTTGATCCTCGACGTCGGCAACTCACACACCTGCGGCATCATGGTGGAAGATCATGTTGACGATCATCAGGGGCTGAAGCACACCTACGAATTGCAGATGCGTAACCTCAGCGAGCCGCATCAGCTGTATAACGAGCTGTTTGAAAGCCGGGTGGAGTTCGCCCAGGCCAGTTTTGGTAAGCAGAACTTCTCATTGGAAAGTGGCCGTGATGATGCCTTTATCTGGCCTTCCATTACCCGCGTCGGCCGTGAAGCCGGGCAGCTGGCGTTACAGCGCCTTGGCACTGAAGGCGCCACCGGTCTCTCCAGCCCGCGTCGTTATCTGTGGGATGAAGAGAGCTATACGCCGGGCTGGCGCTTCAGCCGCACGCCCGGCAATGTGTTGCAGGAACCGCTGGCGACGGCACTGCCGCTGACCTATCTGATCAATGACGAGGGCCAGCCGCTCTACAGCATTCCGCTGGAGGAACGCCTGCCGGTGTTCGCGCCGCACTACAGCCGCAGTTCGGTGATGAGCCTGATGCTTTCTGAACTGCTGGCGCAGGCGCTGTTGCAGATGAACAGCCCGCTGCAACGCCAGAAGATGCTGCACAGCAGCGCCCCGCGCCAGCTGCGCAATATTATCCTCACCCTGCCGTCGGCGATGCCAAAGCCGGAACGTGAGATCTTCCGCCGCCGGATGCTGGAAGCCATTGCACTGGTGTGGAAAGCGATGGGCTGGCACCCGATGGATGATGATTTCACCAGCGCCGCCGACAAAGCCAAAAGCAGCGTGCCGGTGCCGGATGTGCAGATGGAATGGGATGAAGCCACCTGTGGGCAGATGGTGTACCTGTATAACGAAACCCAGGTGAACTTTGGCGGCCGTGCCGAAGCCTTCTTCGCCAGCATGGCGCGCCCGGATCGCGCGCGCGCCGCCGATGAACCGGCGGGCAAAACCCTGCGCATCGCCTCCATTGATATTGGCGGCGGCACCACCGACCTGGCGATTACCCAGTACCGCCTGGACGACGGCGTGGGCAATAACGTCAAAATCATGCCGCGCCTGCTGTTCCGTGAAGGCTTTAAGCTGGCGGGTGACGATATTCTGCTGGATGTGATCCAACTGTACGTGCTGCCCGCTTTGCAGGGGGCATTTAAGCAGGCAGGCATGGTCAATCCGGAAGCAGTGATGACGCGTCTGTTCGGGCATGAAGGCCGTCTTGACGGGCACTCCACGCTGCGTCAGCAGGTGACATTACAACTGTTTATTCCGCTGGGCCAGGCGATCCTCGAAGCCTATGAGACTTTCGACCCGCTCGATCTGACGGCTGAAATTGATGCCCGCTTTGGTGAACTGCTGGCACAGGCACCGACGGAAAAATTACTCGACTATATTAACCGCGAGATCCAGCGCGAGCTGCCGGGCGAAGCCAAAGGCTTTGATATTCTCTCGGTGCCGCTGATTGTGCGCCTCAGCAAACTGCATGCGGAGTTCCTCTCCCCACGTATGAATATCACGCACAGCCTGCGTTCCATGTCCGAAGTGGTGGCGGTTTATGATTGTGACGTGCTGTTGCTGACCGGGCGCCCTTCGCGCTTCCCCGGTGTTCAGGCGCTGTTCCGCCATCTGCAACCGCTGCCGGTCAGCCGCATTCTGTCGCTGGATGGTTACCACACCAATGACTGGTATCCGTTCAACAAGCAGGGAAAAATCGAGAACCCGAAATCAACGGCGGCGGTGGGTGCGATGCTATGCCTGCTGTCACTTGACCTGCGACTGGCTAACTTCTGGTTTAAAGCCGGTGATTTCCAGCCGTACTCAACAATCCGCTATCTTGGCATGCTCGACGGCACCGGCGCACTGACGGCCGAAAACGTCTGGTACAGTGATATCGATCTGGATCAGCACAACTTCACGCTGGATGTCCGCAGCCGCTTCCAGGTGCGCGGGGCCATCACGCTTGGCTTCCGTCAGTTGGATAACGACCGCTGGCCTGCTTCGCCGCTCTATACATTGACCATTGTGGATTCTCAGCTGGCGCGCAGCGTTGCGGGCGATAAAGTGTTACGTATCAAGCTGGCGGTCAGCCGTCCGTTTGGTGAATTTGGCCCGGAACGGTTTGATATTGCCGATGCCACTCTGGATGATGGCAGCCAGGTGCCGCTGGAGCATCTGCGCCTGCGTCTGAATACGCTGGCCAGCAGCGCTTCAGGTATGGCGCATTACTGGATTGACAGCGGGAGCGTCTACAAGAAATGAAATCTCTGAATAAAATCCTGACCGCCCAGGCGAATAAAAAACGTGATGCCCTGACCCAGGGCATTGAGCAGGCGCTGGCCTGGCTGGATGTGAACCGTTCGCAGGCGCCTCGCCTGAATATGGAAGCGGATCGTCTGGCGATCAAACTGCTGCGTCAGCATAACCATGCCAGCGTACTGGCGCGGAATACCCCGCTGAACTGTGCCATTGGGCTGTTTGGCCTGGCCCAGGCGGGCAAGTCCTATTTGATTGGTGCACTGGCATCCAGCGAGAAAGGCCGCCTGGAATGTGCACTGGGTAACAGCGTGGTGGATTACGCCAGCCAGCTCAATCCACAGCAGCATACAGCGAATCTGGTGCAGCGCTTCAGCGGCCAGCAGCAGAGCAGCGACAGCAACTGGCCGGTACAGCTCTCCCTGTTGACCGAATGTGATTTGGTGGCGGTGCTGGCACTGCAATACGCGCAACGTGGCAGTGACACTGTCACGCCACTGGATGAATCCCAGCTGGGCGAACGCGTGCAAAACGTGGCGATGTATCGCCAGCCGGAACCGGTTGCAGGCATTAACCGCCATCAGATGGTGGCGTTGTGGGATGCACTGACCATCAGCCTGGCGCGCAGCAGCGCGCTGGACAGCCATTTCTGGCCGCAGGCCGTTGAACTCGCACCGCAGCTGGGTGTTGACGACCGCGCCAGACTGTTCTCCCTGTTGTGGGGCGAAGATCGTCAGCTGACTGCGCTGTATCGCCAGTTGGCCCACGTGCTGCATCACCTCTCCTGCGTGCCGCAGGTGCTGGCACCGTTAAGCGTGCTGGATGAACCCTCTTACAGTCTGTTAAACAGCTCCGGGGTCAGCCAGTTTAATGCCACTGCCGACCTGACGTTGCAAGTGGTGCCGCGCCATAACGGTCGCGCACTCGCCCCGGTCAGCGTGGCGCTGGCCGAACTGACGCTGCTCAGCCGTGAAGTGCTGCTGCCGCTCTATAGCGCGCCGCGTGAAGAGCTGTTTACCGAAGTCGACCTGCTCGATTTCCCGGGCTTTATCGAATTAACCGTGTTGCCTGACGACGAGCATCACGAACTGGCGCTGGAGTTTTTACAGGCTCGTCGCCCGTTCCTGTTACAGCGTGCAGCCATTGAGCAGGATGTGACCCATCTGCTGGTGTGCAGCGCCTCGGCTCACCGTAATGAAACCCGCCATATTGGCCGCCTGCTCGACTTCTGGGTAAAACAGACCCAGGGCGAGACCACCGCGCAGCGAACCGGTCGTAAGCCGGGGTTGATCTGGGCGATGACCCCGTTCGATCAGCGCATTACTCACGGCCACAATCATGATGCCGCCGTGCAGCGCTTTGTTGGCAACCCGGGTGATGCCTGGGGCGCCATGCTGGCGATGGATGAGAAAGGCGTGCAGCGTATGGCGGGCTATCTGGTCAATGAAGTGCGCACCGACAGCAAACTGGCGCGTATTGCCACACAGCGTGCCGAGATCCAGCGCGAACTGAGTGAAAATCTGCTTGGTCGCTGGTATCAGGCAGCCGAAGGGGAAGATCCGGCGGAGCGTCTGCGTATTGCGGAATCCCTGTTAAAAGCCCTGCAAACCCGTACCGGGGTGCACGGTGAACTGCTGGAGCGCCTGGTGCCGGTACGCGATACGCTGCGCCATCTTTTCCTGCAACGTCAGTTGCGTACCGAACGCACCGCTGCCGATGAGTACAGTATCAACGAAGACGATCCTTTTGGCATCGGAATGACCATCGACCTGCTCAGCGACGAACCGCTCACTGCGGTACAGACCAGCTATCACAGCGTGCCCGCCGTCGATCAAGAAGCGGAGTTTGCGCAGAGCGTGTATCGCCACTGGGTGAATCAGCTGCGCCTGCTGCGGTTAAATGAGATGATTGTGCAGAATGCCGGTTATGCCGCTTCGCGCGAAATCAGTCTGGAACAGCGCGAGAAACTGGCGCAAATTTTGAAGGTTATCCGCCGCTAATCTCCGGCGGGCATTCGGCTGACACGCACACTGAATGCCCCGCCGGTTTCCTGCTCTGCCTCCTGCATCACCGCCAGAATGCGCTCCAGCGCCGCCCGCTGCGGATGCCGATCGAGATGTCGCAGGGTGATGCGCACCGGCAGTTCAATCCCCGCCGTTAACATATCCCACAGCGCATCGAGATTGTTCCCGAAGTAGCTCAGGTCAAATTTCAGCGCAAACTGACGGTAGAAATCGTCGCTGTCGCGCACCTGCTGTAAATCGAACGTCGCCATCTGCATCTCAGTTCACCTGCTCAAAGTGACGGTAATGGTCGCGGGTCACATAGATCAGGCCATCGCTGGAATAGAGCATGCGATCCGTTCCACGCCGCCCGCACTGATAGTTAACGTCAGCCTCGAACCAGTGCCGTCCGTTTTTCTCCGGCAAGCCCCCTTCACGATTACTGAAGCGATCGCCCCCGATTGCCCGGCCAGGCAGCACGTCACACAGATTGCCTTTGGACGGATCCCAGCCCTGACGCCGCGCATCCCCTTTGCGGATGTAATAGTCCGGCAGCCGCTGGTGCTGATGCAGATAGTCCGCCACGCGCTGTTGCTGCGTCAGCGCGATGATGTCGTTGCTGCCGTTCTGCTGGCGGGATACGGGTTGCTCATGGCGGGTGGCAGGCGCACGCGACTCGCCCTGTTGACGCAGACCGGCGTAGCTGGCGACGATCGCCAAGATAGCGGCAATAATGAGTTTTTTATTCATTTGAGCAGTTTAGCAAAACGACGATGCGGAGCGAGGGGAAAAATGCACAGCGGCCTTGTTCTCAGGGCCGCTGGCAGAAAAGATTACTTCTCTTCGTACTTTTTCATATTTTCCGGGGTGACCAGCTCAAACGGGATCCAGTGATAGGAATCGAGTTTTTCGCCTTTGATCATGCGCTGGGCCACATCCACAGAGGCTTTGCCCTGGCCTACCGCATCCTGGAATACCGTGACCTGCATTTTACCGGAGGACATCGCTTTCAGGCCGTCCGGCGTGGCATCAATCCCGCCCACCAGCACTTTGCTGTCTTTTTTACCGGACTGTTGCAGTGCCATAATGGCACCAATCGCCATTTCATCATTGTTGGCGGCCACAATATCGATCTCTTCACCGTTGGTGATCCAGCTCAGCATCAGGTCCATCCCTTCGCTGCGCGAGTAGTTAGCGCTCTGCTTCTGCACCACTTTCATTTTCGGGTACTTGGCTACCACCTGTTCAACGTCTTTGGTACGTTGCAGCGCACCTGCATCGCTGAGGTTACCGATCATCACGCCCACTTTGCCCTGATAGTTAGCCAGACGCGCCAGCTCTTCCATCTGCAAGGTGCCTGACTGTTTCTCATCAGAACCAACAAACACCACGCCCGGCGGCAGCGTTTTATCACCTGGCGTGCGGTTAACATACACCAGCGGCACTTTGGCCTGGCTGACCAGTTTGGTCATCGCCGGGGTGCCCGCCGAGTTGACCGGGTCAACGATAATCGCATCCACACCGGCACTGATAAAACTCTGAACCTGATCGGTCTGACGCCCTACGTCGCCGCGCGCATCTTCAAACTGTACGGTGATCCCGCGTGCCTTCGCTTCTTTATCGATGGCCTGGCGAATAATGGTCAGGAAGTTCTGGTCGAAGTAGGCCATTGAAACACCGATGGTTTCAGCCAGTGCAGAAGTGGAGCAGCTTAACGCCGCAACCAGCAGCAGTTTTTTCATATGTTTCATTATTATTCTCCAGAGGCAGCAAGATGTTCGCACGGGTTAAATGAAATGCAATAACCACATTTAGAGGATAATGAAATAAATGGTTTGTCAGCAATCGAAATTTAACGAAACCATAACATCGGTCACGCTTTAGCGTTCAGTGTCAGCGTTTGGGTTATAGTGCTTTCTATTCTCACTGGACTGAAAGATGTTTTGTGGCAGGACTGGTCAATCTCGTGGTTGGCATAGTGGTGGGTTAAGAAAAAATTATATTTCTCATTCTTACTGGCGCTTTTTTGACCTGAGGCTATTCTTAGCCCGGGATCATTGCTGGTTCCGTTAATGGTGCAGATTATACCGCCCGGCGAAAGCCGGGTTTTTTATGCCTGACGATCGGGAGTGGTTCCTCTGCATGACCGATTCACACCAGGCCAAACAGCATATTATGCCAGATCCGAAATTACTCCCCTCGGAGAACGCGAGACACGGCACTGAATATTCAGCATGTTTATGCTTATAATTGCGGGTTATTTGTACGTATAGCAGCATAAAATAAAATTACAGCATGAGGGCCTGTTTAACACTTCAGCATCTGCACCACACATGGCAGGATAAGGCCTTAAGGATCCCCGGTTATTTGTGGCTGACAGTCTGGTTTCAGGTCTGAGGCCAGTTTGAGCACGCCGGAACGGCAACGGCCGCATCCATGCGGGCCTCGGCACGCGACGTCCTGTCGCGTGACGTCCGGCTTACCTCAAACTGGCCCCATCCCCGCAGAGCAGTTGTTCGCTGTGGATTTTAAAACCGCCACGACAATGCGATTTATCGTAGAGGTCGATCGTTTTTTCCGATCGCTCCGTGTTGATGGTGTGTGCCACTGGCAAACCGAAAGAACTTAGCCTGTACAGGTTTATGCCTGTCATATTTTATGGGATACCTCAGGTAGGCCCCTCTCAACACAGGATGTCGTCGCCATGAACAAGAAAATTATCACGATCGTCGTGATTGGAATGGGTTTGGTTGCCTGGTACTTCGGGGCCGAACTGCAGGAATACATCAGAGAAGGGTTTGCGCCTCCACAGTAATAACTCAGCCCCGGACGATGCCGGGGCTGACGTTTAGCTCACTCACTATCACATGTACGCCAGGGTGAAGACGGCATTGGCGACAAGAGGGCCTGTCATCACAGGGACGTGCGTGGCAATCAGGCTGGATGTGAACCTGATCACGTTTGGCCCTGGGTAAACTGGATAGTCGCGTGCTTCGTTTATTGGCACAATATTGCCGTCGTCATCTTGCAACTGAACCCCCACCGTGGGATTGGTTGTACCGATAACCCCATCGATGACGTCGGAGGCAACGCCGTTGAAAGTAATACTCACTTTTTGCGCATCCGGGTTATTAAACCGTATTTCAAATATCACGCCTGAGGCCGTTTCATCCACCATAGTGAAAAGGCTTTCACTCACCTGCCCCATATCCACATTAATATCTGGTCGCCCCGGTTCGGCCGACTCAATAGCTCGACGCACGAGTGGAAGGGTCATTGACCCACTGATAACTTTTGCTTTGAAATTAACCATTCCGTTAGACATAAGAACTCCTTTAATACACTGTTAATAAAAATAATTGTATTTACCTGGTTATCACTCAGCGCTGATAACGCCTTGCCACTATATCACCACGTGGTGAGTAATTGTGCGACAGAGTGTTGTTGTGTAAGGGATGGCACTTTCTTGGTGAAGGTAGAGATTCTCCGATATACAGCCTGGCAGAGCTCGGGATATGCTGAACCATAGGAACGATTTAAGCGACTAGCTGCAAGAAGATGTGCATTACCTGTAAAAGGAAAGGCCAGGGTCAGGACATCATTACCAGATAGAGCAGCCGGTTAAAATCTTCCCTGGTGCTACAGAAAATATGCACATGAGCAGTGTGATTCTCGATGGTATAAAGAACACGATACTTGTAACTGTTCAGAATGCGGTTACTATATCACCAGCGTCAGTGCCGTCAATAATTTACGACAAATTCTTCCCCACCTTCCACTTAGGTGTCCGTCATTTGTCTTCTTCATCTCCGCAGGTCTATCAAGTAGAATTTAATGCTTAATAGCCTTTCTATTTTGGGAAGTTTCCATTGAGAACTAGAAAACCAAGAGAATGGCTGGTCGATGCTAACAAGCTCTGGGTTGTTTTATTGAAAGAAATCTATAATAAAAAACCCTATTACATACTTACCGCCTACCCCATAAAGTGATGATCATGGAAAAATATGAAACGATAAAAGTGTTTCTGACAACCTTCTTAGGCAACGATGCGGATGCCTACGGAGAAAACTATCCTGAGATCGTTGACGCTGCAACTGAATTGGTTACCGGATTGAAATCAGATCTTCAGAACGAAGCCTCTGAATTCATCCGTGAGTTCTCAAATAATGAAACAGCCAGGTTGTATCTTAATAATCTCACCCAGGGAGATATCGGTGATGTGTCTTTTTTACGCCCTTCTCCTCTTGAATTCGTTTCCTGGCTTGCCATTTACTTAAAGGAAAAAGAGATCGAGTAACAGCATGCCCGCTGCCTGGCAGGCGCTCATGGAACATGGCCTCAAGCATTTCGACAATCAGCGTTACGCAGTGACCGCCAGGATCCAGCTCGGGATCAAAGACTGACAAAGTCATTCCGCAACATAAAGGATTAAGCAGCAGCTGTGCGCAGATATTTTCCAGCCAAAGACGATCAATACCCGGACTACCGGGGGAGTCCACCGCGGGCATAACCACCTGATCAAGGACATCGATATCGATATCGATATCGAAATGGATCCAGAAACGCTGCGCGGGCCGGGCACCCAGCATATTATCGATTTGCTGGGTGATGGCGTCAGGCCCGAGCAGGTTCGCAGCAAAAACATCTATGCAGGTGATATCCGTCTCGGCAATATCTGGCCAGGCAAAATCATCATCCCGGCATTCCCGTTCACCCAGCGGTACTGCCCCCAAAAACCCACTTCCGCAATGTATTCCTGATCCTGACCATCCGCGTTCACGTCTAGCGTTTTACGCATTCCCATAGACAGGACATTGCATTCATTACTGACCTTTAACTTGTGTGAGCCGTTATTCAGGTACGCCGTCACAAACTGGTTTTGACGCAACAAAGCTACGTCTCTGTCGTCTATCGATACCAGGAACTTACACAGACCGCCACTGCCACCACCAATAAATTGTTTATTTCTTGTTACGGTGACTTTCGTCTGAGCAACACCCGGTTGGGGAGTAACAATCTGACTATCGAGTATTTTTTCAGCAGGCCCGTGAGGCCGTGCACAACCAGCAAGAGTTAAAACAGCAACAACTAACAGCAACTTCTTCATATCCCTATCCCATCAGTAAAGTTCGGAACAATCCTAAAGAAAAAGTGATGCAATGGGAAGCGAAACGGCTATCTCACCGGGTGAAAATTCTCGCAAATTCAGGCAGATGACTTTCACCTTTTCTGTAAAATTTCGAGGCGAGCATATCACCTCTATCATGTAGCCAAATTCAGTGAGCAACTCAAGCTCTCACCTCACTTTGTGCGGGAGCTGTTAGTAGAAAAAAAAGCCACCTAATGGCAGCCTTTGAGAAACATGTCAGTTCAAGGGATGAAGCACTAATTGTATCATTGCTGCATACGACTCATTTTTCGTTTGTGCGAGTAAACTGAGGAGTTCTGTCTTCTCCTTTTGAGAAATACCTGGTTCATCACTAGCTTTTATTTCAATCACATATTTTTGACTTATGGATAAATAATTTACGGCACTAGCTACAAACTCTGCTGATGCCTCCCGCAGATCTTTTATCCATACAAGCCTGTTTGAAGCAATTATTTGAGCCTTTCTGCTTTCTTCTGCTAATTTAATCTGCGTATCTCTGCTGTGTTCAATATCCCTCAGTTGCACCTCTCTATCTTCTCGAAGAGTTTTATTGCTGTTTTTAATTGACCACCATGCAATTAAAGCTGGTATCGCGGCAGCGATGAATGCACCAGCTACGCTGGCGGCAATAGTATCCCAGCCAAATCCACTATCGGTTGTCACATCAATGTGTGGTATTTTTTCAATTAATAAACCCATATTTCCGGCGAGCGGATATGGAATACCTTGCCAAGCCATAACACCTCCTTTTTTGTGAGGTATCATAACAAAAAAACGCCAAGGCGAGGGAGCGCATACCTCGTTCAGATGGGAATTGTTGGGGATGGTGGAGCGATGAAAGGCGGCAAGGCCCAGTGTGGTTTACCAAAGGTAAACATCATGAAGGATTTCAGAATTCTGAGATTACCCACTGGATGCCGCTGCCAGAAGTGCCAGCGCCGTGAGGTGCTCAGTGTACGATTGACTGATTTACTTAGAGTTTCAAAATAACCAAAACGCTTCTTGATACGCTACGCGACGATAATGAAGAGGTTAACCCCAATAATAGCTCTAAAATGTGCGAACGGTGGGACGACATTAATGACAGCCACGCCCGCCGCAGTGGTCAAGGCAGTTGCTGATGAGCTGATTAATCTGCGCACAACCAATCGGCTTATACGCGAGAAGCGCATTGCTGAACCCGCCCGGTTTCCATGAACAGCGCTCATTATCAGAACGCTTATACCGGGATCAGGGTATCGATACACAGACTCTTTTGGGCCATAAAAGCAGGTCAATGACTGATAAATATAATGATGATCGGGGTAAGGAATGGAAGGTCATGGCAGTATAAAACTGCCGGGTTTTGCAGAAGAGTTTTGCAGGGGTTTTGCAGAAGAGCTTTTCACCCCCACATTTTCCCTCACTCACCCATACGCCCAATCCATCGTAAGCATCAGAATTGGCGTGGTAATTGCCGAAAAAAGCGTGGTCAAAAGCATGCTCGTCGCCGCAGGCCCCGTCAGCGCGTTAAACTGCTGCGACATTAGATACACGTTCACGCCCACGGCCATGGAGGCCAGCAGTACCACCACTTTACTTTCCATCGGCGGCAGCCCAATCATCCAGGCCCGGCCCCACACGACCAGGGGTTGCACGATCAGCTTAATGGCGCTCAGCGCATAGCTGATGGCCAGCCCTTCTTTAATCCGGTAACTCGCCAGACTCATGCCCAGTGCCACCAGCGCCAACGGCACGGCGATCTGCCCCAGCATGGTCACGGGCTGATCAACGAAGACAGGCAATGGCAGCCCGGTCAGGCTGAACAAGGTGCCGGAAAGGATGCCGATAATCAGGGGGTTTTTCAGTACGCTGAGCGCGGTATTGCCGAAGCCCTTCAGGTTGAGTGCCCCGTGCCTGAACCACTCCACCGAAATGGTGGCCAGCGTCCAGAGAATTAAGCCGTTAAACACCAGCACCAGCGCAACGGAGGGGATCGCCTCGTCACCCAGCATCACGCGGGCAATGGGCAGGCCCAGCAGCACATTATTGGAGAAAATCCCGCCGAGGGCAAACACCGAACCGGCCACGCCATCAAGCTTAAACACCTTAGATGCCACAATCCGGCCAATGATAAACACCAGCAGACAGCCGCCGAAAAAGGCAATCAGCAGGCGGGCATCCACCGACGGCCCATCACTGAAGTCGCACATCAGGCGAAACAGCATGGCAGGCAGCGCCACGCGGAACACCAGCCGGTTAATGGCGCTGGTGATACTCTCCGGCCACTGACGCCAGCGCACCAGCAGCCATCCCAGAGCGATCAGCACAAACAGCGGCATGGAAATAAAGATCTGATGAAGCAGCGTGGTCAATAACGACATGGATTATCCGTCAGGGCCGGGAAGTTTCCCGGCCAGCATAGCGCAAGTAAAATAGCCTGACAGGCCAGGCCCTAAATCAGTCTGCTGGCACGCAGCTCCGCTTTCAGGTAGGCGTAATAGACCGGGGCGGCCACCACGCCGGCCAGGCCAAAGGCCGATTCAAACACCAGCATCGCTAACAGGATCTCCCAGGTTTTGGCGCTGATGCGGCTGCCAAAAATCCGCGCGTTGATAAAGTATTCCAGCTTGTGGATCAGCACGAGGTAAATCAGGGCAATCAGCGCGGCTTCCAGCGAGATTGAAAGACCGATCAGCACAATCACCGTATTGGAAATCAGATTACCGATAATCGGCAGCAGCCCGGCGATAAAGGTCAGCACCACGACGGTTTTAGCAAACGGAAAATGCAGGCCAAACATCGGCAACACGCCGAACAGGAAACCGCAGGTCAGGATGGTATTGACCAGCGACACTTTAATCTGTGCAAACACCACATTGTGAAACGCCGCCGCCAGGGTGGTTAAGCGGTCCAGCATCGCCTGCTTCAGCGGCGCTTCAGGGCGGATGCCGCTGCTGGTGCGCAGCGAGATGATCGCGCCCAGCAGCATGCCAATCAGCATGGTGGCAAAGGTATGTGCCGCACTGCGGCCAAAGGTCTGCACCACCACCAGATGTTCACGCAGCCAGGTCACTACCTGGTTCTGCAGTTCATCGATGTCCGAAGGCAGATAGCGCGTAATCACGGGCGACAGCGTGTGCTGGGCATCCTCCAGCAGTTTGCTGGCCGTGGCGTGGAAAGCGGCAGGGTTCTGGAAGTCATGCAAAAGGAAGCCGATCAGCTTGGTGATGCCGGTGACCAGCGAAAGAATAATCACCACGCTAAGAAACATAATGCTGATCCAGCGGGCAATCGGCCCTTTCACCAGACGTTCCACTAAGGGCGTCAGGGCCAGAATGGTTTCATAAACGATAAAGCCGGCAAGAAAACAGGGCAACAAACGCAGCGGGAAGATGGCGAACAGCGCAATAAAAATCAGGCCGTAGCTGGTGACCTGGCATAATTGCGCCCGATTAACGTTCCGTATTTCCATGACCAATCCTGTCTGAAGGAAAAAAATGAAGCGAATTCAGACAGTATACTATGCGGGCGCCAGATTTTGCTGAATTAACGGCGATGAGCCAGCTGTCGCACCAGGCGATCGCCCACCATCTGTACGGCCTGCACCAGCAGGATCAAAACGACCACGGTGCCAATCATCACTGGCTGATTAAAACGCTGGTAACCGTAGCGGATAGCCAGGTCCCCTAACCCGCCGCCGCCAATCACGCCTGCCATCGAAGAGAAACCAATCAGCATCACCAGCGTCAGCGTCATGCCTGCAAGCAGTGCGGGTAACGCTTCCGGCAACAGGACTTTGCTGACCACATGCCAGCCGCTACCGCCCATTGACACGATGGCTTCAATCCGTCCTTTATTGACCTCATCCAGCGCGTTTTCGACGATGCGGGCAAAAAACGGGATGGCACCAATGGTGATCGGTACGACAGCCGCACTGCTGCCCAGCGTGGTCCCGACAATGATGCGCGTCAGCGGGATCAGCGCAATCAGCAGCACCACAAACGGCAGAGAACGACCGACGTTAACCACCGCACCCAGCAGCGCATTCAGGCGCGGCAGCGGCAGAATACCGTCGTGACGCCCGACCTTCAGCAGCACACCCAGCGGCAGGCCGATCAGAAACGTAAACAGCCCGGCCAGCGCCACCATATACAGGGTTTCCAGCGTGGCCGCCGACATCAGTTCCCACAGCTCATTCAGGTCTAGGCTACCGCGCACAGGTCACCTCCGTGGATGCCATGACGTTGCAGGAAACGGTGTTCTGCCTGCGGATCGTGCAGCAATGCTTTACGCAGTACTGAGTCCGGCTGACGCAGGAGCGTGCTCAGCGCCCCGCTCTCAACGATCTTACCGCCCTCCAGCAGCGCAGCACGATCGCAAATCGCTTTCACTACCTCCAGCTGATGGGTGATCATCACGATGGTCAGACCAAACTGCTGATTAATCTGCTGTAACAGCGCCAGCACCGATGCCGTGGTCTCCACGTCGAGGGCGCTTGTCGCTTCATCGCAGAGCAGATATCCCGGCTGTGCAGCCAGCGCACGCGCAATACCGACCCGCTGCTGCTGACCACCGGAAAGCTGAGTAGGAAAGGCGTTCGCTTTATCACTCAACCCGACTAAATCCAGCAGCTCTGCCACGCGTACCCGCCGCTGTGAGGCTTTCACCCCGGCAATTTCCAGCGGTACAGCCACATTACCCGCCACGCTGCGCGAGTGCAGCAGATTGAAATGCTGAAAAATCATCCCACTGCGCTGCCGCTGCTGGCGCAAGGCGGCCTGGCTCAGGCGGGTAATGTCCTGTCCATCGACCAGTACCCGACCGGCGTCTGGGCGTTCAAGCAGATTAAGACAGCGGATCAGGGTACTTTTCCCCGCCCCGCTGCGGCCGAGAATGCCAAATATCGAACCATCGGGGATGGTCAGCGAGACATTATCCAGCGCCGGGCGCTGGTCTGGGCTGTAGCGCCGGGTGACATTCTCGATATCAATCATATTATTTCCCTGCGACCGGGATCACAGAGCCTTTATAAGTCTGCTGAATAAACTCAGCGACCTGCTTCGACTCCAGATCTTTCGCCAGCTGTTTGATGCGCGGATCATTAGCCAGTTTGGGTGTGGTGACCAGGATATTGGCATATGGGTTATTTTTGGCGCTTTCCAGGCCCAGTGCGTCTTTTGCCGGGTTCAGCCCTGCTTCCAGCGCATAGTTGCCGTTGATGATCGCCAGATCGACATCATCCAGCGAACGTGGGATCTGTGGCGACTCCACTTCAAGAATTTTCAGGTTTTTCGGGTTAGTCGCGATATCTTTCGGCGTTGCCTGGTTTTTTGCCGGATCGTTGAAGCCCGGTTTCAGGGTGATCAGCCCCTCGCTTTGCAGCAGGTAAAGTGCACGGCTCAGGTTGGTGACGTTGTTCGGAACCGCCACCGTCCCTTTGTTCGGCACGTCTTTCAGGTTTTTCACTTTATGTGAATAGATGCCGAGCGGCTCAATGTGCACCGTGGCGGCCACGGTAAAGGTCTGCCCCAGCGCTTTTTCCTGATCGCGCAGATACGGCACGTGCTGGAAATAGTTGGCATCGACATCGCCATGCGCCAGCAGTTCGTTGGCGTTGACGCCGCTGGTCAGTTCAATAATTTTGAGATCGAGTGACGGGTCAATTTTCTTCACATAGTTAAGAATTTCAGCGTGCGGCACGGCATCGGCCGCGATGCGTAGCGCCTCCGCCGCCTGAGCTGAAAAAGCCAGTGTCATGGATAACGCGATCCCTGCCAGAGAAAATGGAGCATGTTTGATCATTGCAGTTCCTTTCATTAAGCGGTGTGTTGAGGTTGTTGTTGTTGTTGTTGTTGTAATTCCTGATACCAGCGGGCTGCGACATCCGGATGGGAGCGCAACCGGCCTTTCAGATAGTTCCAGCCGACGTCACGCAGCAGCGGGTTGAGCGGATCGCTCGCCGGGCCTTGTGCCAGGCGGGCAATCTCTTCCGGCAGCGTGAAAACAGGCACCACGGCATCCAGCTGTGCGCCAAGGAAAAAGGCAATCGACAGACGGTCCTGCCCGTTGGGCGGGGATTCCACGCGGTGGACGGTAGCGCGCAGATAGCCGTTGCTGGCCAGCTCAAGCAGTTCGCCGATATTGACCACAAAAGCCCCCTGCAAAGGCAGAGCATCCACCCAGCGATCCGGCTCCACTTCCACCTGTAAACCGC
This sequence comes from Erwinia sp. MYb416, assembly GCF_037479575.1. Classification (NCBI taxonomy): domain Bacteria; kingdom Pseudomonadati; phylum Pseudomonadota; class Gammaproteobacteria; order Enterobacterales; family Erwiniaceae; genus Erwinia; species Erwinia sp. MYb416. The sequence continues at coordinate 1,697,262 of NZ_JBBGYT010000438.1, read as the reverse complement.
GCTGCTGGTCCTGCAACAGGAAGCTGAGGAAGCCAGAATCTTTGTGTGCGCCCACGCCCTGACTGGTGGTTTCTGCCGTCTGGCCGGGGTAGCGGATCAACTTGATATGTTCGTTAGGTTTTTCGCCGTACAGCGGGTCGAAGGCATCCGGGGCCAGCTCAAGTGCCTGAGCGAAAGCGCGCAGCAGTCGCTGAGACATGGCGGTCATCTCCTGCTGCCAGTGCAGCAGCGTGGGCTTCAGTTCCGGCAGGGCTTCCGGCCACAGGTTCGGTCCCTGCAGGCGCTTCCAGCCTGCTTCACCCGATTGCAGCGCCAGCGCCGGGCGTTCAGCACCGATATCAAACTGTTCACGCCAGTCTGGCTGGCTGCGCGTCAGTTCCGATCCCGCGCGGTTATAGCCGCGAAAATGCGGAGAGTGGATCATCGATACCTGCTGCTTGTCGTCGTCCGACAGGGCGAAAAACTGACGAGACAACTGCTGTACCTTCGCCGACAGTGCTGCATCAACGCCGTGATTGATCAGGTAGAAAAAACCGACATCGCGCGCGGAGCGGCTGAGTTTATGTAAAAACGCCTGCTGCTGTTCGGCATTGCCATCCAGCTGCGAGAAGTCGAGGATCGGTAGTGAGGTGATCTGGGTCATGGTTGCTCCGTAACGGGTTCAGGACGCGCGGCGAAGGGCGCTGCCCTTCTCCTTATTGCTGTCTTATAAGAACAATATTCCGTGTTTTGAGCTGGCGGTAAAATATCAATATTGGCAATGGTTTATACATAGATGGATAACATCAATCTGCAATGCTGAATGCGTGATTGTTATTTTCGTCAGCGACGATCATCTGAAGGTGGCGGCAGAAATGAGGGGGGGGGGGGACTGGGCGGTATTTGCAGTGGGCACAAGGCTGGGCAGCTTACGCGAAAGTGACTCATGTGAGCGGACAAACTGTTGCCCGCTCACCTGTCAGGGGGATGCTGCTATCAGGCTGCGTGGGCTGCAATCTGAACCTGACGACGCCATGCGCCCGGTGACTGACCGAACTGACGTTTGAAGCTGCGGTTAAATGACTGCTGAGAATCAAAACCAAAACTGATGGCCACGTCCAGAATCGGCTCACCGCCCCTTGCGAGACGTTCAGCGGATTTTTTCAGGCGGCGTTCACGAATATATTCGCCCAGCGCATGGCCGGTGTGCTGTTTAAACATACGTTGCAGGTGCCATTTTGAGTAACCGGCACGGGCAGAAACGGTGTCTAAATCCATTTTCCCTTCAATGTGTGTATCGATCCACTTGACGAGATCGTTAATAAAATCATCATGGCTCATCGGAAATCCCCTGATTTATTGGTCACTATTTATAAATGAATGTTGGTGGTGAATGCTAAAGAGCAACTATCACGAATGCATTTAATTACGGTAAGGCAGCCATCCATTTAATGCAAGTTTTATTGTTGCATTAAGTGCGATCGTTAACGCGATCGGGGATCGTCAATTGTGGATTTTCAGAAATAAGTTAAGAAAGACAAGTCCCCCGCACGCGGTGAGTACAGGGGCTTGAGACGATGCTCAGGAGGCGCAGCGCTGATCCGGATTGATGCAGTCGCGCTGCATGATGTCACGCAGCGCATCAGCGACCGTGCGTTTAGCCAGGACATCGAGAGACGCCTGCTCGGCTTCTCTTGCCAGTTCTTTGAAATACCAGCAGGCATTTGCGCTGACCACGCACAGCGCCGGAACGTCCGGGCGCCCTGCCATCAACGGTTTATCTTCAATTACTGACGTATAAATTTCGCACAGCGTGATGCGATCGGCCGGGCGTCCAAGACGGATCGTCCCGCAGCGGCCAAGCGTCGAGATAATAATGCCGTCACGCGTCAGTGGCACCATCATTTTGCGCACAAAACTCGGGTTGGCATCTAAACCATCGGCGAGAATTTTACTGGTGCAACGTTGCCCCTCGCCATCCGCCTTGGCGATACATAACACCATTTGTAATGCGGTGGGAAAGCGAATATCAAGCATGATGTGATCCTTGCTTTTTTCTGTTCATCTGGAAACGAATCACTGCAATAAAAGCATTAAAAATCAGTCAAATATAAAACATATGAGTTTAATAATATAACAAACTTTGACACATTTATGAAGCACCCGGCTAAGCACTATGGGCTATTGACCATATCATGATGATTTGCAGGGATTTATACACGGCGCCCTGCCCGCCTGTCAGATTACTTTTTATGCTGCTCATGCAGGTAACGATAGACCACAGACAGATCTTTATCGCCATAACCCGCATCGACGGCACCCTGCCACTGGGTGGCAATGGTTTGCAGCCCAGGCATCGGTCGGTCGCCCGCCGCATCCAGCGCCAGCCTTGCGTCCTTCAGCGCCCAGGTGAGCTGCATCTGTGCCGGGTATTCCCCTGCGGCGATCATCGCCAGCTTGCCTTTCACATAGGGTGCCGCCAGCGGGCCGCCCTCCAGTACCTGCCAGAAATCATCCGGGGTGAAGCCAAATTGCTGCGCCAGCTGAGTACTCTCCGCCACGCCCTGCATCACGGAAACCAGCCAGGCGTTCGCCACCAGTTTCATTTTTGATCCCGCACCCGCTTCACCCAGCCATTTTGCGCCTTTGGAAATCGCTGCAAACACCGGTTCAATGGCGGCAGCACGCTGACGATCGCCGCTGGCCAGCACCAGTATCTGTGCCTGCTCTGCGGGGGCTTTGGTCCCGGATACCGGGGCATCCAGCAGCACCACATCCGGGCGCTGTTGGTGAATGCTGTCAATCAGCTGCTTTGTGGCGTCAACGCCGATGGTACCCATCTGGCACAGTACCGCACCCGGTTTCAGCCCCGGCAGGATCTGCGCACAGGTCTTCAGTGTGGTGGCACCATCCGAAAGCATCACGATGATCACCTCCGCATCTGCCACCGCCTGTTCCGGGGTATCACACAGCACCAGCCCGTCAGCCGTCAGATCATCACCACGTGCGCGCGTGCGGTTCCAGCCGGAAACGTGAAATGATTTTTTCAGCAGATTAGCCGCAAAAGCGTGGCCCATAGCGCCCAGTCCGAGTACCGCGACCGAAGGGTATTGATTCATAGTCACTTCCTGTCCTTGTCCTGTTTCATGATTGACTCAGGAATACCTGAGCCTTGAGAGAGTCAATCGGTAATTTTTTTGAGTGCTGCCGCGCTCTGTTCATCGTTGGGAATGTACACCAACAGACGGTCGCCGTTGCGCGGTGCAGACCACCAGTTATTCTGCCGCAGCGTGATAATGCCCACATCCGGATGGTAAAAGCGCTTTACATGATTGTCGATGGCGCGGATCTCGTAGCGCTGCCACATGGCGCGAAATTCCTCGGATTCGGACAACAGGCGTTCCAGTAATTCCTGCCAACGCGGGTCGTCGAGGTGTTCTCCCATTTGAGTACGAAACAGCGCCACCATATGCGGCATCAGCTGTTCCTGATCGGCAACCGCCTGCCGCCATTGCGGATGGGTGAAGGCCAGCAGAATACAATTACGGTCTTCTGGCGCGATGCTCTCCAGGTCGACATTCATCAGGCGGCACCATGCCGGGTTGTAACCGAGAATATCGAAGCGCGGCGTCTGGATAATGGCCGGTAGTGGGTTGAGGTGGTCGAGGAGGATCTGCCCATGCGCCGAGACCTTGGCACAGGTTTTCGCTGCCGCAGTGGCCGGCATGGGATGCCCGGCCAGCCGGTATAGGTGCTGCGTCTCGGCTTCGTTACACTGTAACGCAGTGGCAATTGCGGCCAGGGTTTTCGGCGAGGGTTTTATCTCACGCCCCTGCTCAAGCCAGGTGTACCAGGTCACGCCCACGTCCGCCAGCTGAGCCACCTCTTCACGGCGTAAGCCCGGGGTGCGACGTGAGCGATGGTGCGGCATTCCCAGCCGCGCCGGATCAATGCTTTCACGACGACTGCGTAAAAATGTGGCCAGCAGCTGACGGTTTTTTTCACTGCTGCTCAACGACAGCGGAATCTCACTCATTGGGGGGCACTCCACTCAGGCAGGTAGTGCAGGTACTATGATAATCAAGAACTGGTACCCGTTTAAGATTTCACTGATGCTATGCCCGGATACTGATTAACACAAGGGTTACGCATCATGAAAAGCGGTTTTGATTCCACCACTCTCGGCCACAGCGGTTTGATAGTGCTGTTAGCGGGTCAGCTGTTACCGATGATTGATTTTTCTATTGTCAATGTGGCGCTCGATGCCATGTCCACCACGCTGCACGCCAGCCCTATCCAACTGGAACTGATCGTCGCGATCTACGGCATCGCCTTTGCCGTCAGCCTGGCGATGGGAAGCCGGCTCGGCGATAACTTTGGCCGCCGCCGCATCTTCTGCATCGGCGTCGTGGTGTTTGCCATCGCTTCCCTGCTGTGCGGCATCACACCGGATGTGTGGACATTATTACTGGCACGCGCTCTACAGGGGATTGGTGCAGCGCTGGTCGTGCCGCAGATCTTAGCGACCCTGCATGTTACGTTGCACGGGCGCGAACATTCGCGTGCGCTCGGTTTGTACGGCGGCATTGGCGGCATGGCCTTTATCATTGGTCAGGTTTTGGGTGGTTTTCTGATTAACGCCAATCCCGGCGGTTACGGCTGGCGCAGTGTGTTTCTGATTAATATTCCCATCTGCCTGCTGGTTTTACTGATGGCACCCCGCACCATTCCTGAAACGAAAAAGCCGCAGCGCGTAGCCATCGACTGGGCTGGAACGCTGTATCTGGCCGGAAGTATTGGCTGTCTGCTGGTCGCCCTGGCGTTAGGCCCGCTACTGCACTGGTCGTGGCCCTGTATTGCCCTGCTCGCTGCTTTCCCCCTGCTCCTGAAACGCCTGTGGCAGGTAGAAGAGCGCATTGAACAACAGGGCGGCGCCCCACTGCTGCCGCCAGCGCTGATGCGGTTGTACAGCGTGCGTTTCGGCTTATCGATTGCCGTGCTGTTTTTCTCCTGCTGGAGTGGCTTCATGTTTGTGGTGGCACTGACGCTGCAATCGGGACTGGGTCTGAACGCCTTCCAGTCAGGTAATGCCTTTATTGCTCTCGGCGTGGCCTACTTTATCGGTTCATTACTGTCGACGCGGATTGTCGAGCGGCTGGGCAAAGTCAACACGCTGCTGATCGGCTGTCTGGTGCAGATGACAGGACTGCTTGCGCTGATGCTGACGTTCAACATGGACTGGCCGCAGATTGGGGTGAGAAGCCTGATCCCGGCGACGATACTGGTTGGCTTTGGGCAATCGTTTATCGTCAGCTGTTTCTTCCGCATTGGTCTGGCTGAGGTATCGAAAGATCATGCTGGTGCAGGCAGTGCGATGCTGTCGACAGTGCAGCAGGCGGCGTTCGGTCTGGGGCCGATGCTACTGGGCACCGTGTTCAGTCAGGCGCTGCACATGCAGGGTCATTACCAGCATGCGGTGCTGACTGCGCTGGCAGCGGAGTGGCTGATTATGCTGTTACTGGTGGTGCGGACGTTGATGTCACGGCGCAGAATGGCAGCCCAGACGAGCTGAAACGGCAGCACTATTAACACGCACAAATCGAATGAGGGTCAGGAGCCCGACCCCACCGTTACCGCGGTGTCGGGCGATCTTCACAAAGCGGGGCTTAACATGCGACGAACTGGGCCTCAACCTGCTGAGTCGGTCTGAAACGCAGACGATTGCCGCTCATGGTCCAGACTTCGACACTCTGTGGCGTGGAACGGATCATAGCCAGTTTGACCAGCGCGCCAAACTGGCGCAATTGATGATTAAGCGTTAACTGCCGTGCCTGAATAGTCATACCTATCCTCTCAGGTTCATGGATTGCTGTGTGGAACGTCGTATTATTTCGCTGCGCAAAATATTAGCAATTCATGCTAAACCGGTCGTTGACCACGATCAATCATTGATTACGCTATGTGATTAATCGCTGTTGAAGTAGACCGGATCCGGCATCAAAATATCGACCGGCCAATACGCTCCGCCAGCAGCTCCAGCGCGGCTGTTCCGGCCAGCGAGTTGCCTGAACCATCCAGCTCCGGCGACCAGACGGCGATGCTCATTTCCCCCGGCACCACCGCAACAATACCTCCACCGACGCCCGATTTACCCGGCATGCCAACGCGCCAGGCGAATTCGCCCGCGCCATCATACATACCACTGGTGACCATTAACGCATTGATCTGTCGCGTCTGTTTCGGCGTCAGCAGCGGTTCCTCCTGCCCCAGACCTTTGCCGTGGTTAGCAAGATAAAGGAAGCAGCGCGCCAGTTCGACACAGCTCAGCGTCATTGAGCAGTAATGAAAATAGGTTTGCAGTACCTTCGGTACATCATTGTCGAAATTACCGAAAGACTTCATCAGCCAGGCAATAGCGGCATTGCGCGCGGAATGGTCATACTCCGAACGCGCCACATAGCGATCATAGGCAATGTCCGGCTCCTGGGTCAGGCTTCTGACCACCTCCAGCATACGCTGGCGCGGCGCGGTAAGGCGGGTTTCCAGCATGTCACACACGACCAGCGCGCCGGCATTGATAAACGGATTTCGTGGTTTACCCTGCTCCAACTCGAGCTGCAACAGCGAGTTAAACGGCTGGCCGGAGGGTTCTTTGCCGACCCGCTGCCAGATTTCACTGTCCTGATAGCGCGTCAGCGCCAGCGTCAGTGACAGCACTTTGGAGATCGACTGGATGGAGAAACGCTCCTGCGCATCGCCCGCCTGATAGACGGTGCCGTCAAGCATGCAGACCGCAATACCCAGACGGTCGGCAGGCACCTCGGCCAGAGCCGGAATGTAGTCAGCCACCTTTCCCTGACCAATTAATGGCCTGACCTGCTGCAGGATGTCCGTCAACAATGCATTATCCAGAACGCTCACGTATACCTTTCCTCTGCTGCTGCCTGATGAGTTGAATTACTGCGCGATTCTGCGGCCTGGCCGCATTGGCGTCAAACATTGATGCAGATAAACGTTCAGACACTTTTACACAGGGAAATAAGCGCTCGTCATAACCCCGGCTTATATAAAAATTCTGATTTACAATTTTATTGATTTTTTTATTTCATCTGGCGAATAAATAAAAGACAATATCCCCACGTTATTCTTTGACCTGTTCTTTCGGGTTAACATTCCTTCAACACATCGCTAACTTCAATGCAATCAACTACTGTTTCCCGTAAGACCGCATGGCTACGCGTGGTCATGCTCGCTATTGCTGCGTTTATTTTCAATACCACGGAGTTTGTTCCGGTGGGCCTGCTGTCAGATATCGGTAGCAGTTTTTCCATGCAGACGGCGCAGGTCGGCCTGATGCTCACGATTTACGCGTGGGTGGTGGCGCTGATGTCACTGCCAATGATGTTGCTGACGCGTAATGTCGAGCGTCGCCTGTTGTTGATTGTGATCTTTGTGCTGTTTATTGCCAGCCATGCTCTCTCCTCGGTGGCGTGGGACTTCACGACCCTGGTGGCCTCCCGCATTGGTATTGCCTTTTCACATGCGATTTTTTGGTCCATTACCGCTTCACTGGCGATCCGTGTGGCCCCTCCGGGGAAAAAGACCCAGGCACTGAGTATGCTGGCCACGGGCACCGCGCTGGCAATGGTTCTGGGCTTGCCGATTGGCCGTATGATTGGCCAGTTGCTGGGCTGGCGCATCACGTTTGCGGTGATTGGTGTGGTGGCGCTGGTGACTATGCTGCTGCTGGTCAAACTGTTACCGAAGCTGCCAAGTGAACATACCGGATCGTTGAAAAGCGTTCCTATGCTGTTTCGCCGCCCGGCGCTGGTCGCACTGTATCTTCTGATTGCAGTAACAGTAACGGCGCACTACACCGCGTACAGTTATATTGAGCCGTTTATTCAGAGTGTGGCGTCACTGAGCGGCGGTTTCACCACGTTCCTGCTGTTAATTTTCGGCGCAGCGGGCATTGTGGGAAGTATTCTGTTCAGCATTTACGGCAATAAATATCCGGCAACCTTTTTGCTCGGCGCGATTGCATTAATTACGCTGTCGATGCTGTCACTGTATGTGTCTGCCACCCACACGCTGGCGATTTCCACGCTGTGTATTGTCTGGGGCATGGCGATGATGGTGATTGGTCTGGCCGTGCAGGTGCGCGTGCTGGCCCTGGCACCGGATGCGACCGATGTGGCGATGTCGCTGCTGTCCGGGATCTACAATATTGGTATCGGTGCGGGTGCGCTACTGGGAAATCAGGTGAGTCTCCACCTGAATATGGCAAGTGTCGGCTACGTCGGCGGTGCCATCGGGATGCTTTCGCTGTTGTGGTGTGCCATCAGCATGAAGCGTTATCCGCAGTTGCGCCTCAACGGTTGACCGGTGGCGGTCAGGATCGGGTGTTCATGCCCGCTCCTGACTGCATCACGCTCAAACGAAAAACATCACGCCTCGTCCTGGCTCTCCCCCAACGCCAGCGTCTCTTTTCTGACCCGCTCGATGTGAATCGTCAAAAACATCCGCTCCTCACTGCCCAGCGTATATTCGTAATTTTTCATCACATGACGGTCAATTTTCTCCACGCACTTATACGCATCAGGATAACGGTCGCGCACCACGTCATGCAGCGATTCATCGTCGCTATAGACACCGCGTTTCCCCAGCATACGCTGAGAAAAGAATTTCAGGTGGGTCACAAAACGGTTGTAACTCAGCGAGTCGGTCTGGTAATCCAGCTGCAGCTGATACTTAACAATATGCAGGATTTCCTGCATAAATTTGGTGATATGCATCACCGCAGGCATCTCGCTGCCCAGCTGGGCATTGACCAGGTGCAGGGCAATAAACCCCGCCTCATCTTCAGGTAAGCGCGCCTTTAAGCGCTTTTCTATAATATCCAGTGCCGCCAGCCCGACCGCATACTCTTTCGGATAAAGACTGCGAATTTCCCACTGCAACACATTACGGATCGGCAAATTCTGCTGATGACGGGTCAACGCAAAATTGACGTGGTCGGTCAGTGCAATCGCCAGGCTTTCGTGCAGCGCACACGACAACTGCTCACGTGCCAGCGCGATAATGCATTCGCTGGCAATCACCACTTCCAGCGGAATTTCGGACAAGAGTTCGCTCAGGCGCCCGGTCAGCTCCCGACTTTTCAGGGCAAAGGTTTTTTCGACCAGCGTTGGGTCCAGCTCGTCGCCACTGCGTTTTTTAAACGCCAGCCCGCGCCCCATCACCACCTGTTCATTACCCTGTTCGTCATGAACGATGACTACATTATTATTCAGAACTTTTGCTATTTTCATTTCCCTGCCTGAAACAAAAAAACCTGACAGCCGGATATGCTCCAGCGGTCAGGTTTTGCCTGCATAAATGCAGTAACAATCCAGTGATGAACACGATAAGGGATTATACGCGCGTCTCAAGTACCAGGCTGCCAATCTGTGACAGATCTCCCGGTTTGTTACGATTTGTGTCTTAACTGGCGCGTGAACACTTCGCTGCGGCCAGCTGTTGTAACTGTTCTTCGCGCTCTGTCGCCTGCTTCTGCGCCTGATGTTTCGCAATACCGTTGCCAATACCGAAGTCCATGGCGGCACCGACCACCGTCAACGCGTCAAACTCCCCTGTTTTATCGATATCCTGCTGGACCTTTTGTTGTTCAGCAAGTTGCTGCTGTACGCCCAGGCAATCCAGCTGATCGGCCTGCACGGCACTGACCGGGGGAGAATCAGGATATTGCTTCAAAGCGCAGCCACTGAGTAGCAGAGAGAGTACCAGCAGAGGGGTCAGTTTCATCATCATTACCGTTTCGGACAGAATGGCATCATTGTGCACATAACGTGCGCGATTCAATAGCGGAAGCAGCAGCGTTAACTGCTGCTTTTCGTGGGTATTGGTTGTGTTAGGGGCGTGGCCAGGGTTAGGGCCAAGTCAAGGTCCGGGTCAACGTCAACGCCCTTGACCTGGACCTTAAGACGACGTGGCGCTCGCTATCTATCAGTGCTTCAAAATATACAGTGTACGACTGTAAGCAACATCTTCCGGATTGGTGATGGGATACCCCTTCACATAAGGCTTAATCAACCGACCATTGGTGTACTGATAGATCGGCGCAATCGGAGCCTGCCCGGCGATCATCTGTTCAGCACGGTTGTAGTCGTCGTTACGCGCTTTGTCATTGGTCTGACGACTGGCCTGCGCCAGCACCGCATCATATTCGCTGCTTTTAAAGCGGGCGATATTACCGCTATGCGTTGAGGTCAGCAGGCTGAGGAACGTCGAAGGCTCGTTGTAATCCCCCACCCAGGAAGCGCGGATAACATCGAAATTCCCGCTGTTACGGTTATCAATGTAAGTCTTCCACTCCTGGTTTTGCAGCTTCACATTGACCCCAAGGTTTTTCTTCCACATGGAGGCCACGGCAATGGCGATCTTCTTGTGTGTTTCCGAGGTGTTATACAACAGCGTCAAATTGAGCGGATGCGTGGGACCATAACCTGCCGCCGCGAGCAGTGCTTTGGCCTGCGCGTTAAGTTCTGCCTGACTGTGCTGCTGCATAAAGCTGGCTTTCGGGGTAAAACCTGCCGTGACATCCGGCGTAAAATGCCAGGCGGGTTTTTCGCCCGTGCCCAGCACTTTCTCCGCAATGACTTTACGGTCGATGGACCAGGAGAGCGCCTGACGCACGCGAACATCGGCCGTCGGGCCCTTCTGGGTGTTGAATGCATAATAATAGGTGCCGAGCTGGTCAGGTGTGTAGACCTCTGCAGGGATCTCTTTCTTCAGCAGCCCGTAAAGCTCTTTCGGGAAGGACTCGGTAATATCGATATCCCCGGCGCGGTAACGTTTGGTCGCGCTGGACTCTTCACTGATCGGTACAAAGGTGACCTTGGTAAGCACCGAATGTGCATCATCCCAGTAGTGCGGATTACGCACCAGCTCGACCTTCTCATTCACCACCCGGTTGTTTAGCTGATACGCCCCGTTACCGACCAGATTGCCCGCACGCGTCCACTGATCGCCATATTGTGCAATCACCTTTTGCGGCACCGGGAACAGGCTGAAGTTGGCCGTCAGGCTGACAAAATAAGGTACCGGTTTATCGAGTGTGACTTTCAGATGGGTGGCATCAATGGCACTGACGCCCAGTTTATCCGGGCTCATCTCACCTTTAACAATCGCACCCGCATTTTCAATCCCGGCCAGCTCAGCAAACCAGGCGAAGGTTGAGGTGTTTTTTGGATCAACCAGGCGCTGCCAGCTGTAAACAAAATCCGCCGCTGTGACAGTGTCACCATTTGACCAGCGGGCATCTTTTCTTAGCGTGAAAATCCAGGTTTTATTATCATTGGTCTGCCAGGCCGTCGCCACGCCGGGAATGATTTTCCCGCTGGCATCCTGATTGGTCAGCCCCTCAAACAGATCGCGGATCACCGGAATTTCAGGTAAGCCGACCGCTTTCACCGGGTCCAGCGAGGCCGGTTCATCTTTAATATGACGGACAATTTCCTGTCGTGCGGCCAGTTGAGTCCCTGCCGGAACGTCGGCAGCGTGCAAAGTTGAGCTGATACATAGCGCTAAAGCAGCCAGCGCAAAAGATGATGATGTCCTCATAGAGATATCCTTACCTGTCAGCGAAACGGCGGGTGTTTTTGTACTGCTGGCACTCTAACGCAAATTGCACGCTGCGAAACAGTGTTTTTATGATGAACCGCAGCGGGTGATGTGCCAGGCTTAGCGCAGAACTTTCTCTCAGGAGCAGGACAATGTCATTACTTCACCCCCGGCCTCTGCGTGGTCGTCTGGATGCCCCCACGCAACACTATGGACAGTCCGTGCTGGGCGCACCGCTGCTCTGGTTCCCGGCCCCGCTGGCGGACGATGACAGCGGGCTGATCCTCGCGGGTACGCATGGCGATGAAACCGCTGCGGTGGTTACTCTCTCCTGCGCCATGCGCACGTTGCAGGATAGCCATCGGCGGCATCATGTGGTGCTCGCGGTAAACCCGGACGGTTGCCAGCTTGGGCTGCGCGCTAATGCTAATGGTGTGGATCTCAACCGCAACTTTCCTGCCGCCAACTGGCAGCATGGCGACACGGTTTACCGCTGGAACAGCGTGGCCGAGGAACGCGATGTGCTGTTGTCCACCGGTGAGCATGCCGCTTCCGAACCCGAAACGAAGGCGCTTTGCCAGCTGATTCACCAGCTCTCCCCGGCCTGGATTGTCACCTTTCATGAGCCCCTGGCCTGTATTGAAGATCCGCACAGCAGCCCACTGGGGCACTGGCTGGCGGCCAAAACGGGCCTGCCGCTGGTCACCAGCGTCGGTTATGCCACGCCAGGCTCGTTTGGCAGCTGGTGCGCCGATATCAACCTGCCCTGCATCACCGCCGAATTCCCACCGATTGCCGCCGATGAAGCGACCGAACGCTATCTGGGGGCGCTGGTCGATTTACTCTACTGGCAGCCGTGAAAGCTCAATGCTTCCGCAGCTAAACGGTAGAGCAGGCTCGGCGTCCACCGCCAGCCAGGTGGGGCCATCCAGGTCGACAAAACGCGCCTGAGGCACCAGCGGCAATGCGGCACGAATGGCGCGTGAGGTGCACAGCATGCAGCCGAGCATAATGGCAAACCCCTGTGCCTGCGCGGCCTGAGCCAGTTCCAGCGCGGCCGTCAGGCCCCCGGTTTTGTCCAGTTTGATGTTCACCATGTCATAGCGCCCGTGCAGCGCAGGCAGGCTGTCCGCGGTATGGCAGCTCTCATCTGCACAGATCGGCAAGGGGTGAATAAAGTTCTCCAGCGCGGCATCGTCAGCCGCAGGCAGTGGCTGTTCCAGCATGGCGATGCCGAGATCAGCCAGCAACTGGCAACGGGCCGCCAGCCCCTCGCTGTGCCAGGACTCGTTAGCATCAACAATCAACGTGGCCTGCGGCACGGCGCTGCGGATCGCCACCAGACGTTCGGTAATCAGATGATCGTCGAGTTTAATTTTCAGTAATCTGGCCCCGTTCTCCCATAGCGCCAAAGCACTGCTGGCCATCATTTCGGGTACATCGATGCTCACGGTTTGCGCCATCGTGATTTGCGCAGGTGCATGGCTTCCTGTTAATTGCCACAGGCTTTGCCCGGCATGCGCCACCTCCAGATCCCACAGAGCGCTGTCGATCGCATTGCGCGCGGCACCCGCAGGCAGTTGCTGCTGAAGCTCTGCCCGGGTCAGCCCCTGCTGCAACGCAGGCAACAACGCGGTAATTTGCGCCAGCACCGACGCTTCACTCTCGCCGTAACGCGCATAGGGGGTGCATTCGCCGATGGATTTAATGCCATTTTCTTCCAGCTCAACCACCACCACACCCGCTTCACTGCGGGCGCCACGTGCGATCACAAACGGCGTATGTAACGGCCAGCTTTCCGGATAAGTCTTCACTGATCTCATGCTTCAATCCTTAATCTGAGTTGATGCCAGCACATTGTATCGCATTTATACTGTCTCACTGCTTCAGCATGGCATACACTGAAGCAGGTTAAACACCATTAACATTAAAAGGATAGATTATGTCTCAGACCGTACATTTCCAGGGCAATCCGGTTTCCGTTGACGGGCAACTGCCAGCGCCGGGCCAGCCAGCAAAGCCGTTCACCCTGGTGGCCAAAGATCTCTCCGATGTCTCCCTGTCCCACTATGCGGGCAAACGCAAAGTGCTTAACATCTTCCCAAGCATTGATACCGGCGTGTGTGCCACGTCTGTGCGTAAATTTAATCAGCTGGCGGGTGATGTGAATAACGCCGTTGTGTTGTGTATTTCAGCAGACCTGCCGTTTGCCCAGTCCCGTTTCTGCGGCTCCGATGGCCTGAGCAATGTGGTCACCCTCTCCACCCTGCGTGGCGGCGACTTCAAAAAGGACTACGGCGTGGCAATCGTTGACGGCCCACTGGCCGGACTGACTGCGCGCGCGGTTGTGGTTCTGGATGAAAAAGATAACGTCATCTACAGCCAACTGGTGAATGAGATCACCACCGAGCCAGACTACGATGCCGCACTGGCAGCGTTGAAGTAATATTTTTTCGTAGGGGTCGGGCATGCCCGACCCAGGGCGAGGCGTGCCTCGCCCCTACGACGGATCGCTCTTCTTCTGGCTCAAGCCATATTCACGCAGTTTGTTGGTCCTTGTGGCCTGCTCTATCGCATCAGCAATCCCCCGTCCACGCAGTACTGACTCCCGGTCACATAACTCGCAGCGCTTGACAGCAAAAACAGCGCGACCGCCGCCGCTTCTTCTGCTCGCCCTATCCTCGCTAACGGCACCTGAGCCAGCACACCCTGTTCAAATTCCTCACGTTGATCCACCGGCAGGAAGCTGCGCAGTTCGCTGCTTATCGGGCCAGGCACCAGACAATTAACCCGAATCTGACGTGCCGCCAGTTCCGTTGCCCAGCAGCGCGTTAAGGCTATCAGCGCCGCTTTAGTGGCGGCATAGATACTGGTCGCCGCCGCACCTTCATAGGCTGAAGACGAGGCTGTCACAACAACGGCTGCCCCCGGTTTCAGGAAAGTGGACAGCGCGGCCAGTTGTAATACCGGGCCACGCACATTCGCCGACATCATCGCATCAAAGAACGTCTTATCTTGCCGATCGCAGGGTGCCACAGCGGCATAACCCGCGTTCAGCCACAGCCCATCCAGCGGCCCCGTCTGTTTCACGCACTCAACTAATGCCGTCAAATCGTCAGGCTCACTATTGTCCGAACGCAGTACCCGGGTTTCCCCCGGTAATAACCTGGCTGCCTCTGCCAGGTGTTGTGGGTTACGACCGGTAACGATCAGTTCAGCCCCTTCACGTGCTAATTGCTGTGCGCCTGCCAGACCAATACCACTGCTGCCGCCGGTAATCAGGATGCGTTGCTGCTTAAAACTCATGGTTTACTCCTCGTGTTAAGAGAGGAGAGTCTGGCACTGAGCGGGTTATTAAATAATACTGTTTAATCTTCATGGAGTATTAAGCAGGAAAGACAGAATGCGTGGCAGTGAATTTATGGAGTTGCGGGCGCTGATGGCTATTGCGGAATGCGGCAATTTTGCCCGTGCTGCCGCTCGCCTGGCGCTGACGCCCTCAGCACTCAGCCAGACCATCAAATCTCTGGAACAGCGCCACGGCGTTCGCCTGTTGAACCGGACCACGCGGAGCGTGGCTGCGACGGAAGCCGGTGCAGCGCTGATTGCCCGGTTGCATCCGCTGCTGGCCGAGCTGGATGCGGCAGTAGCCGACCTTGCCAGCCACAGCCGCATTCCCAGAGGCACGTTGCGCATCAATGCTCCAAGGCTGGCAGCGCTGCATCTGCTGGCCCCTCAAGTGGCCGGATTTATGGCCCGTTATCCAGAGATTGAGGTGGAGATTGTGTCAGAAGAGGGATTGATTGATATTGTCAGCGCAGGGTATGACGCGGGGATACGGCTGGGGGAAAAACTGCATCAGGATATGATTGCTGTTCCACTGGGAGGCAATGTGCAGATGCACGTGGTGGCCTCCCCTCAGTATCTGGCACAAAACGGATGCCCACAGCATCCCGCAGATCTGCATCAGCACCGCTGTCTCTCTTACTTTCGCCCGTCGGATCATACAGCGTGGCGATGGGAGTTTGAGAAGAACGGAAAAAGGCTGGAGGTGGATATCGCAGCCCCCTTGAGAGTCAATGAGCCGGAATTACTGGTTGCCGCCGTGAAACAAGGGGCGGGCATCAGCTATCTGTTCGGCGCCCTGGTGGACGTGGCGATAGCAGACGGTGAGCTGGTGCCGCTCCTCAGTGACTGGACGCGAAACGCGTAACCCTTATTCAGGATCGCTCTTTTTCTGACTCAAGCCATATTCACGCAACTTATTGGCAATCGCGGTGTGCGAGACACCCAGGCGTTTTGCCAGTTTGCGCGTGCTGGGATAAGAGAGATAAAGCCGGGTCAATACTGAGCGCTCAAAGCGGCTGGTGATATCGTCCAGCGACCCTTCAATCGCATCATCCCCCAGCGGCATCTCCATCGCATATTCAGGCAACACAATATCCTGTGGACGCAGCTCATAGCCGTCCAGTTGAGTCAGTGCGCGATACAGCGCATTTTTCAACTGGCGCACGTTGCCCGGCCAGGTGTAACGGGTCAGGAAGGCATTCAGCTGTGCGGAGAGTTTTGGCCGTGGTACGCCCTGCTCATCTGCAAAGCGTGCGACAAACATTTCGGTCAGCGGCAGGATGTCCTGTGGACGATCGCGCAACGGCGGCAGGTTAAGCGTCAGTACATTCAGACGGTAGAACAGATCCTCGCGGAACTCACCGCGCTGCACCAGCTCCATCAGGTTTTTCTGCGTGGCACAGATCACCCGCACATTCACATGAACTTCGTGCTCTTCGCCGACACGGCGGAAAGTGCCATCGTTGAGGAAACGCAGCAGTTTGGTCTGCATGCGGGGTGACATTTCCCCGATCTCATCCAGTAGCACGGAGCCACCGCTGGCCTGTTCAAAGAACCCTTTTTTCCCTTCCAGCGCATTGGGGTAAGCGCCAGCCGCATGTCCGAACAGCTCACTTTCGGCCACATCATCCGGCAGCGAGGCACAGTTCAACGCCAGGAAAGGTTTTTTCCCGCGCGCACTGCGCAGATGGCAGGCGCGGGCCAGCATATCTTTTCCGGTACCGGTATCGCCCACAATCAACAGGGGTGCATCAAGCATTGCCAGTTTTCGTGCCTGATCCACCACCTGGCGCATTTTGCTGCTGACGGCAACAATGTGCTGGAACTCACTATCATCATTCACGATAAGATTCTGCAGCTGCTGGCCCATACGCGCTGTGGATTTCAGCAGTACCACGCCGCCGACCGGGTTCGGGGCCGCCGTATCTTCGTCCTGTGCATAGATCGGTGTGATCTCCATCAGGAAGTCGCGCCCCTGCAGCACAACGTGATGCGCTTCAGCCTCAATGCGTTCGCTTTCCAGCCAGTGCTGGAAATTGAAACCGGCGATCAACGATCCGGCACTGTAATTGCGCATCTTCTCTTCATTAAGGGAAAACAGGGCCTGGGCCGCCGGGTTCGCCAGTTCCACTTTGCTTTTCAGGTCAATGGAGAACACCGGATCAGGCAGGGCGACCAGCAGCGCGCTCAGTGCGCGATGTTCACGCTCTGAGGGCAAATAGGAGACGGTACGCACGTCAGTGACGCCGGGAATGCGGCGGATTTCCGCCATCAGCTGGCTGAACTGCTCAAAGCTGACGGTGGAAAAGTTAAGATAGATGCGGCCAATGGCGGCAATTTCGATACCGCGTAGATCGATGCTGCGTTCAACCAGCAGATCCAGCAGTTCACGGGTCAGACCGATTCGATCCTGGCAAAAAACTTCAAGACGCATGCGTTTTAACCTTTATTATCACAGTGCGGAGCGTATTGATGGATAATACGCTATCCCTCGTCAGGCCAGAAGTGTTCTGTCATGAAAAGTTGACAGTCTGTTTATGGATTGTCCTTCCCGCTGCGCTGCACGCTCTCTTTTAACTGCCCTATCAGCTCACGGCGGAAATCACCAAGGCGGGGTTTATCTCCTTCCAGCCACGGCAGCGGGCGGCACAGCTCCATCGCTTTAATCCCGAGCCGGGCGGTCAGCAGCCCGGCTCCAATCCCCTGTGCGGCGCGGGTGGAAAGTCGGGCGGCAAGATCTTGTGACATCCAGTCCATGCCCACTTCGCGGATCAGCTCCGACGCACCTGCAAAAGCGATGTTCAACAGCACCAGGCGGAACAGCCGCAGCCGACTGAAATAACCCAGCTCAATGCCATACAGCGCAGCAATGCGGTTCACCAGACGCAGATTGCGCCAGGCGATAAAGGCCATATCCACCAACGCCAGCGGGCTGACGGCAATCATCAACGTCGATTCAGCGGCATAACGGCTGATTTCACGCCGCGCCTGCCGATCCAGCACCGGCTGCACCAGTTGGGCATACAGTGCAACCACTTCACGATCGTTTTGCGTTTCATGCAACGAAGCCTGCCAGCGTTGCAGGGCCGGGTGACCGGACTCCAGCCCCGCCTGCTGCGCCAGCTTTTCGCAGAACGCGCGGCCCTGACCGCTGCCGTGGCTGGCCAGCAGTTCACGCGCCACGTCACGTTCTTCCGCCCTTTCACGCAGGCGGTAAAGACGGCGCCATTCACCGATCAACGATCCGGCCCCTGCCGCGATAATCAATCCGCCCGCCACGCTGCCGCCGAGGCCGATCCAGTCCTGGGTTATCCATGCCTGGTGTGCCCACTGTACGCCCTGAGCAACCACGCTGACACCAAACAGACCCAGACCCGCCATCACCATTTTGCGCCACAGGCTGCGTTTAGGCCGCAGTGCGGCTTCCACCGCCAGCTCACCGGCACCTTCCGGTTCAACATCCAGCTCTGGCTCCGTAGCCACGAAGTTATCCTGCTGCTCAGCAAACGCCTGCTGCTGGCGTAAAACAGGCGCCGGTTCGTCACTGAGCGGCTGGGCAAAATCAATTCTTGGTTTAATGGGTGCGTTCATCGCAGTTTATCTCCCAGTAAAAACTCCAGTGCAGCATCCATCCGGATATGTGGCAAAGGCCGGTCAACATCCAGATCCTGCGGGCGGAACTGTTCAAAATGGAATCCCTGATCCTGCCAGAATGCCTGTCCCGGCAGGCGAGGTGGCACTTCACCGGGGTAAACCGTCAGCGGGGTGTTGTCGGACAGACGGTGCCCTCGCAGTGCCGGAATGCTTTCGCCCTGGTGATCAACACGGCCACTTTGGGTGGCCTGCACGGATGCCAGCCCGATGCAGTCCATCTTGATGCCTTCAAACGCCGCGTTCTGCCAGGCATCCTGCACCAGTTGCTGGAGCAGCGACACCAGATTGGCATGTTGATCGGCGGTGACATGGTCGGATTTGGTGGCGGCAAACTGCAGTTTGTCGATAACCGGAGAAAACAGACGGCGAAACAGCGTGCGCTGGCCGTAGGAGAAGCTTTGCATCAGTTGGGTCAATGCCAGGCGCATATCGTTAAACGCCTGCGGCCCGCTGTTGAGCGGTTGCAAACAGTCCACCAGCACGATCTGACGATCGAAACGCAGGAAGTGATTTTTATAAAACCCCTTCACCACGTGCTGGCAATAATACTGATAGCGGGCGCGCAAAGTGCCGATATTACTGCCCGCATCGGCCTGCGCCAGGCGCGTCTCTCCCCCTTCTGCCACCTCGGGCCAGGGGAAAAATTGCAGGGCGGGTGCGCCGGCCATGTCACCGGGCAGCACAAAGCGGCCTGGCTGGATAAAGTGCAGGCCTTCCTGTTTACAGCGCTGCAGGTATTCGGTCCAGGCGGCGGCAATATCGGCCAGGCGGTTTTCATCTGCCGGGGCCAGCGGGTCCAGCCCTTCACATAGCTGGCGCCACTGCAGCGCCCATTCGGCGCGGTCACCCTGTAACAGGCCCGTCATCTGACGCGACCAGCTCAGGTAATCCTGTTCCAGCATCGGCAGGTCTAACAGCCATTCGCCAGGGTAGTCGACGATCTCCAGATAAAGCGTGGAGGTCTCTTTAAAGTGGCGAAGCAGTGATGCCTGCGAACGGTAGCGCAGCGCCAGGCGAATTTCACTGACGCCACGGGTTGGCGTTGGCCAGGCCGCCGGTGTGCCATAGAGTTGAGCCACGCCTTCATCGTAAGTAAAACGCGGGATACCGAGATCGCGCTGTGGGACGCGTTTCACGCCCAGCAGACGCTGTTCGCGCACGGCCGAGAACATCGGTAGACGAGCACCGGAATTGACGTTAAGAAGTTGATTCACCAGCGAGGTAATAAAAGCGGTTTTTCCGCTGCGGCTTAATCCGGTGACCGCCAGGCGCAGATGGCGATCCGCGCCGCGATTCACCAGCGACAGCAATTCATGTTGTAGTCGTTTCATCTGTGGCGTTGGCACCTTATTGTTGTGTGTTCCTTATCGTAACATCCTCATGCCATTGCTGCTTTATACCCAAAATAATTCGAGCTGCATGAAAGCGGCCCGATGAGCTTACTCGAGTATGTGATTCGGGTGACTGAGTGAAGCCAACGCACATGCAACTTGAAGTATGACGGGTATATTGACTCAGGATGAGGGCTTCACCCAGCGCGCGGTGGCCCGGCGCATCACGCGTTTTAGTAACGGTTCCAGTGCCCAGGCCAGCAGGATCTTCAGCGGCCTGCGAGCCACCGATTTCACCGCCCAGCCGCTTAATCCGGCCGGACCGTAAGTGATGGCGCTGATGAGAATAAATTTTCCGGCCTTTTTCAGGCGCGGATGGGGCTGCCAGTGACGCATAATATGACTCCTGAAAAAGGACCGGAAGATTACAGCTGACTGAAACGGCTGCGTACGCTAAAGGTTTCCGAGGTGACATAACGTTCTACCTCGCGCAACTCACGCTCGCCACCGTTCAGCTCGGTGCTCAGCTCATCCAACAGCTGATGTGCGCTGAGTGGTTTGTCGCGGCCCTGCTCACTCGGCGGCATATCCGGCAGTATCGCGGCCAGCAGCAGATAGCCCACGATGGTCAGTAAAAACAAACCGAAAAACAGCGACATGATAACAATCACACGCACCAGTAACACCGGAACACCCAAATAGTCGGCAATCCCTGCGCAGACACCTTTGAGCTTCCCCTGCTCAGGGATGCAGTACAGTTTCTTCTGACTCATGGCTGCCTCCACTGAGGATGCTCGGCATCGAGGATGGCTTCCAGCGCCTGAATACGCTCACGCATTTTGCGTGCGTCCTGGGTCAGCTGCTGAAGCCGTTGCAGTTCGTTCTGCGACAGTTCCGCCCCACCGTTCTGGCGTTTTGTGTAATGCAGCCAGAGCCAGATCGGCGCGACGAACAGCAGAAACAACGTCAGGGGTAAGGCAATAATGAAGACACTCATTCACGTTCCTTGAAGGTTAAGCTTAACTGTTCTGGCCACTGCCGTGGCCAGTTCCGTTACTCACTGCGATTCATTTTCGCTTTCAACGCCGCCAGCTGCTGGCTGATTTCATCGTCAGCCTGTAACTCAGCAAACTCCTGGTCCAGCGTTTTCTTTTTTCCGAAACTGTGGCTTTCGGCTTCAGCTTCCATATGGTCGATGCGGCGTTCGAACGATTCAAAACGCGCCATCGCTTCATCAATTTTACCACTGTCGAGCTGACGGCGAACATCACGCGAAGAAGATGCTGCCTGATGGCGTAACGTCAGCGCCTGCTGGCGGGCGCGGGTTTCGCTCAGTTTGCTTTCCAGTTCACCAATTTCCCCTTTCATGCGGGTCAGGCTCTCTTCAACCTGGCTGGCCTCCTGCTGCAATGAGGCGGTCAGGTCGGTGAGTTTCTGTTTTTCCATCAGCGCAGCGCGGGCGAGATCGTCTTTGTCTTTACGCAGGGCCAGTTCGGCTTTCTCCTGCCATTCTGCCTGCTGGCTTTCAGCCTGATCAATACGGCGCAGCAGCTGTTTCTTCTCTGCCAGCGCGCGGGCTGAGGTGGAGCGAACTTCAACCAGCGTATCTTCCATCTCCTGAATCATCAGGCGCACCAGCTTCTGCGGATCTTCCGCTTTCTCCAGCAGCGAGTTGATATTGGCATTCACGATGTCGGCAAAGCGGGAAAAAATACCCATAATCAAAATCCTCTTGAGTTAGTGTCTGTTGTTCTTGCTGCATAACACTATTCAAAAGGCGTGCCAGTTTTTATCTTATTGATTTTCAATGAGTGCATCGCTTTACAGGATGACATGCAGCGACTAAAGTGGTTTTTATCACTAACACTTGGTGAAATTAATGATGAGTGAAAATCCTGATACCCTGCTTGGCGAGTCGAATAACTTTATTGATGTGCTGGAGCAGGTTTCCCGTCTGGCACCGCTAAATAAGCCCGTGCTGGTCATCGGCGAACGCGGCACAGGTAAAGAGTTGATTGCCAGCCGTCTGCACTACCTCTCTGACCGCTGGCAGGGGCCGTTTATTTCGCTGAACTGCGCCGCACTGAATGAAAACCTGCTGGACTCAGAACTGTTCGGCCATGAAGCAGGCGCCTTTACCGGCGCGCAAAAGCGCCATCTGGGGCGCTTTGAACGTGCCGATGGCGGCACGTTGTTTCTTGATGAACTGGCAACGGCGCCGATGCTGGTGCAGGAGAAATTACTGCGTGTCATTGAATACGGCCAACTGGAACGCGTTGGCGGTAGTCAGCCGTTGCAGGTCAGCGTGCGGCTGGTGTGCGCCACCAATGACGATCTGCCGCTGCTGGCCCGTGAGGGAAAATTCCGCGCCGATCTTCTCGACAGGCTGGCGTTTGATGTGGTGCAGCTGCCTCCGCTGCGCGAACGCCGTAGCGACATCCTGGTGATGGCACAGCACTTTGCCATCCAGATGTGCCGCGAACTGGGCCTGGCGCTTTTTCCGGGTTTTACCCCGGCAGCGGAGCAACGCCTGCTGGGCTATGGCTGGCCGGGTAACGTACGTGAGCTGAAAAACGTGGTGGAGCGATCGGTCTATCGCCATGCCAGCATCGAGGATCCACTCGACAACATCATTCTTAACCCCTTCCAGCGTGTGGAACCTGCCGTCACGACAGAACCACAGGGTGATGATGCGCTGCCCGCCCTGCCGCTTGATTTACGTCACTGGCAGTATCAACAGGAAAAAATGCTGGTAGAAAAAGCGCTGACTCAGGCTCGCTTTAATCAACGCCGGGCTGCCGAGCTGCTGGGCGTGACCTATCATCAGCTGCGCGCCATGTTAAAGAAGCATGATATCAGTGTCAGTGAAGATTGAGGCCCGGGAAATCAGGCAAAAAAAAGCCCGCTCAAGGCGGGCTAAAAATACTGGAAGCAATGTGAGCAATGTCGTGCTCTTCCACGGTAGAGCCACCGTTGAAGCGCAGGGGAATAATAATCATTCTCAAGCCGATCTGTAAAGCACTTTGTTGAGAATCTTTCTCATTTCCATAACAAGTTCAGGCTTATTATTAACACCCCTTAACCGCTTGTGGGCATTTTTCTTCCCCTCGCCCTCGCAAACTTTGGGTGCAGCCTCCGAGTGCGGTACACTCTGTTTATTGCCTGAATTTTCAGAAGAGTTATGCGCAAATTATTCTCGATTTTGCTTCTCAGCCTTAGCGCGCTGAGTACCCCTGTATGGTCATCCACGCCTGGTGATATTCGCCAGAGTGGCTTCGTGTATTGCGTCAATGGCGTAATGAATACGTTTAATCCGCAGATGGCCAGTAGTGGGCTGGTGGTGGATACCCTCGCCGCCCAGCTTTACGATCGCCTGCTCGATGTTGATCCTTACACCTATCGGCTGATGCCGGAGCTGGCTGAAAGCTGGGAAGTGCTGGACGACGGCGCGACCTACCGTTTCCATCTGCGCCAAAAAGTGCCCTTCCAGCATACTGCATGGTTCACGCCAACCCGTACCATGAACGCTGATGATGTGGTGTTCAGCTTTGAACGTGTGTTTAATCGCCAGCATCCGTGGCATAACGTCAACGGCGGCAGCTATCCCTATTTTGACAGCCTCCAGTTCTCTGACGCCGTGCAGAGCGTGAAAAAGATCGATAAAAACACCGTCGAAATCCGTCTTAACAGCCCGGACGCCTCATTCCTCTGGCATCTCGCAACACACTACGCGCCAGTTCTGTCGGCCGAGTACGCAGACCAACTCACCAAAGTGGACCGTCAGGAGCAGCTGGACCGTGAACCGGTCGGCACCGGACCCTTTATGTTGAACGATTATCACGCCGGGCAGTATGTACGCCTGCAACGTAACGACGCCTACTGGAAGGGCAAGCCGCGCATGTCACAGGTGGTGATTGATATGAGTGCGGGCGGTACCGGGCGGTTGTCCAAACTGCTCACCGGCGAATGCGATGTGCTGGCCTACCCTGCCGCCAGCCAGCTTTCTATCCTGCGCGATGATCCACGCCTCCGACTGACGCTGCGGCCGGGAATGAATATTGCCTATCTGGCATTCAATACGCGCAAAGCCCCGCTCGATCGCCCAGAGGTACGCCAGGCACTGGCGCTGGCGATCAATAACGAACGTTTGATGGAGTCGATTTATTACGGTACCGCAGAAACCGCTGCTTCGATTCTGCCGCGTGCTTCCTGGGCTTATGATACCGATGCGCGCGTGACCCCTTACGATCCCCAAAAATCCCGCGATCAGCTTAAGGCACTGGGCATTGACGATCTCCACCTCAATCTGTGGGTACCCTCGGCATCACAGTCCTGGAATCCCAGCCCGATGAAGACTGCCGAGTTGATTCAGGCAGATCTCGCCCAGGTTGGCGTTCGCGTGACCATCGTGCAGGTTGAAGGCCGTTTCCAGGAAGCCAGACTTATGGAGATGAACCACGACCTGACGCTGACCGGCTGGGCAACGGACAGTAATGACCCGGACAGTTTCTTCCGTCCGTTGCTGAGCTGTGCGGCATTGCTTCCCAGACTAACTATGCGCACTGGTGCCACTCTGGCTTTGATGAATTGCTGCACAAGGCGCTGCTGTCGCAGCAACTGGCAAACCGCATCGATTATTATGACCGCGCCCAGGCGATGTTGTCTCAGGAGCTGCCGGTTCTGCCGCTGGCCTACTCTCTGCGTTTGCAGGCCTATCGCTACGATATTAAAGGGCTGGTACTCAGTCCGTTTGGCAATGCCTCATTTGCCGGTGTTTACCGCGATGGCGGCGAGGAGAAGTCACCGTGATTATCTATACGCTGCGCCGTCTGGTGCTGTTTGCCGTAACGCTGTTTATGTTGACGCTGCTCGGCTTCAGCCTGAGCTACTTTACGCCACACGCGCCGTTGCAGGGTGCGTCTTTACTGGATGCCTGGCTGTTCTGGTTTAAAGGGATTTTGCAGCTCGATTTTGGCGTTTCCAGCATTAACGGCCAGTCGATCAATCTGCAACTGCGCGAGGTTTTCCCTGCCACGCTGGAACTCTGCTTTATGGCATTTAGCGTGGCGCTGATGGTGGGGATACCGCTGGGGATTGCCGCAGGCGTGATGCGTAACAAGTGGCAGGACAAAGCGATCAGCGCCGTGGCGCTGCTCGGATTTTCATTACCTGTATTCTGGCTTGCACTGCTGTTAACGCTGTTTTTCTCACTGAATCTCGGTTGGTTCCCGGTGTCCGGTCGTTTTGATCTGCTCTATCCGGTAAAGCATGTTAGCGGATTCGCCCTGATCGACGCCTGGATTACCGATTCACCGTGGCGCCATGAAATGATTATCAGCGCACTGAAACATATGGTGTTGCCAGTGACGGCGCTGGCCGTTGCCCCCACTACGGAGGTGATCCGTCTGCTGCGTCTCAGCACCCGTGAAGTGATGGAGCAGAATTACGTGAAAGCAGCGGCCACGCGTGGGTTGTCACTGTTTACCATTATTCGCCGCCACGTCCTGCATAACGCCCTGCCACCGGTGATCCCTCGCCTTGGCCTGCAATTTTCAACCATGCTGACGCTGGCGATGATCACCGAAGTGGTATTCAGCTGGCCTGGACTGGGGCGCTGGCTGATTAATGCCATTCGCCAACAGGACTATGCCGCTATTTCCGCAGGCGTGATGGTAGTGGGCAGTCTGGTGATTGCCGTTAACGTGCTTTCCGATATTTTAGGCGCCATGACCAATCCTCTGAAGCATAAAGAGTGGTATGCGCTGCGTTAATAACAATAGTGCTTATGCGGTGTTCAACTCATAAACCTGAACACCGCAATATTAAATTCGTTTGACTGCCGCTATGTAAATATCCCGCTACGTCTTAAAGCTGGCGGGGTATACCCCTTTCGAGTTACCCCTTCTTTTTTCCGGTCATTGATGGCCAACGTGACACACCAGGCAAATTACACCTCACAACCTGTTTAGTACAAAGTGTATTTGCTATGCTTGCCAGGAATGAATCACGGATGAACCAAGGATTAACGATGTTTGATAAGGATACTAAGGATGGTAGTCTGCGCCTGATGACGCCGGGCGAGATTAAAATGGCGCGAGATATTTTTCGTGACGCGATTAATTACCCTAAGGTGTGGATCCATAAAGGCAGTTACCTACCTTTTGGTTTACAATTTAAAAGAGCATCAATGTCACCCAATGGAGAGATGTATTTTCGAGAGTATTACAGCTCTGATTATTCAAAGGCTCACTTTTTGTATCAGCACACCTTCATTCATGAACTGTCTCACGTATGGCAGTTTCAGCACGGTATGAATGTTAAATTAAGGGGGCTGGTAAGCTGGGCTGCGCCCTATAAATATGCTCTAGACAGCTGGCCACTGAGTACCTATCGTATGGAGCAGCAGGCATCAATCATTGCAGATTACTATCTCCTTACACAATTCAACGGGCATACTAACTGGAGAATGAATAGATTATGTACTAACTGTGATGACTTATCTTTTGAGGAGTTAATGCAGCAGTATAAATATACGTTAAGGGCATTCCCATGAATCCGTTAATGACAATAAAAAAATCACTATTTACCATCCTGTTTTTCCCTCTGCTTACTGGATGTGGGTTACTAGGGGAGCAGCTACCTCAATATGAGGTCGGCGAGGCATTCAGAGTGAATAATGGGTTATGCTTCCAGATTAAAAATGCTGAGAATTAT
Source organism: Erwinia sp. MYb416 (assembly GCF_037479575.1). Taxonomy (NCBI): domain Bacteria; kingdom Pseudomonadati; phylum Pseudomonadota; class Gammaproteobacteria; order Enterobacterales; family Erwiniaceae; genus Erwinia; species Erwinia sp. MYb416. The sequence continues at coordinate 1,670,614 of NZ_JBBGYT010000438.1, read as the reverse complement.
TATGTCGACTACCTCGCAATCAGAGATAGAGATGCACCCGAGATGTCTGGTTTCAACAGGCAGCTACCTGCCTTAACCATTTCTAAAAATAATTTTTGCATCCCAGGGGATTACTATCAATTCCCAGCATACGGTGAGATAAACGTTGTCATTGCTCTAATGTCACCCACGAAAACAATGATGATACGTCGCTATATTGTGTCTGAATTCAGAATGGTCGATGGTGAGCCGCAGCCTTTCACTCCCCGTGAATACTCAGTACCTACTGCTGACTATATGCGCGAGAAAGAGTAGAAAACCTGGCCCTGTTTCGGGGCCATTTTCACCTTAAGGATCAAGCTCTATATGTTATGAAGATGCAAGAAATGAATTTGCTATATTGACAAGGTAATTACCATGGATGAAACAAGGAACGGTTATGTTTGATAAGGGAACTAAGGATGGCAGTCTGCGCCTGATGACACCGGGTGAGCTTAAGATGGCGCGAGAGATTTTTCGTGACACGATTAATTACGCGAAGGTGTGGATACATAAAGGCAGTTACCTACCTTTTGGCTTGCAGAGTATGGGAACATCGATGTCACCCAATGGAGAGATGTATTTTAGAGATGACTACAGATCCGATTTCTCAAAGGCTCATATGAGGCAACAGCACACTTCTGCTCATTGACAAGATAATTACCATATCCTAAGGTATGGATACATAAAGGTAGTTATCTGCCTTTTGGTTTACAGAGTATGGGAACATCGATGTCACCCAATGGAGAGATGTATTTTAGGGAATACTACAGTCCTGATTTTTCAAAGGCCATGCGAATCAATCAACATATTTTCATCCATGAATTGTCTCATGTCTGGCAATATCAGAAGGGTATGAAGGTCAAGTTAAGAGGCCTGATCAGCTGGGCAGTCTCCTATAAATATGCTTTAGACAGTTGGCCACTAACTACTTATCGTATGGAACAACAGGCATCGATCATTGCGGATTATTATCTTCTTACGCAATTCAATGGGCATAACTACTGGCAGAGGAATAATTCATGCGCTAATTGTGAATATTTATCCTACAATGACTTACTAAGTCGGTATGAATATACACTGAGATCCTTTCCATGGAGTTTATAATGAAGACAAGTAAAATGTCGATTATTGCTCTGTTTTCTTCATTTTTGACAGGATGTGGAATGCTGGGTTATTACGTCTCTCCATATGAAATTGCACAGGTTTCCAAAAACAACACCGGGTTATGTTTCCAAATAACAAAACCCGGAGATTATTATGTGCATTACCTTTCAATAAGAGATCGGAATGCACCGGAAATGTCTGGATTTAACAGGCTGTTACCAGCATTAAAAATCACGAGTAATCAGATGTGCATCCCTGAGGCTTACTACAAATTCCCTGAAAATGGTGAGATCAATGTCGACATTGCTTTACATTCCCCAACGAAAGTAATGAAGCGCCGAAATATAGTCTCTGAATTCAGAATGGTAAATGGTGAGCCGCAGCCTTTCACTCCCCGTGAATACTCAGTACCTACTGCTGACTATATGCGCGAGAAAGAGTAGAAAACCTGGCCCTGTTTCGGGGCCATTTTCCCCTTAAGGATCACACTCGTTGTGTTATGAAGATGCAAGAAATGAATTTGCTATATTGACAAGATAATTACCATAGATGAAACAAGGAGCGGTTATGTTTGATAAGGGAACCAAGGGTTTGAGCTGGCTGGTATCCTATAAGTATGCCTTAGACAGCTGGCCACTGAGTACCTATCGTATGGAACAACAGGCATCGATCATTGCTGATTATTATCTTCTGAGGCAACCCGGCGGGCGCAGTGATTGGGAATCGAACAATACATGTAAAAATTGTGATGAATTATCCGATAAAGAGCTATTACGCCAATATCAATATACGCTGAGATCATTCCCATGGAGCATATAATGATGATAATTAAAATGCTACGTCCCATCCTGTTATCTTCGTTGCTTGTTAGTTGCGGATTGTTTGGAGAATACTTCCCTCAGTATGAAACAGCACCCGTTTCTAAAAACTTTGCTGGATACTGTTTCCAAATAAAAAACGCTAGTGACTATTATGCACACTATATTTCAATAAGAGATCGCAATGCTCCAGAGAGATCGGGTTTTAACAGAAAGCTTCCTGCATTGAAAATTGAAAACGACCAATTGTGTATCCCTCAGACTTACTATCATTTCCCAAAAAAAGGTGAAGTGAATGTTGATATTGCCTTGCGCTCACCGACAAAGGTGATGCAGCGCCGGTTTATTATGTCGGAGTTCAAAATAGTCAATGGTGTGCCCTATCCCTTCAATCCTCGTGACTATTCAGTCCCTATCCCTGATGCAGAGGATTATCAATAATGACAATCTGGCCTCGGGTTTGGGGCCATTTTCATCTTAACCATCACAATGGATGTGTTATGAAGATAATCAAAATTTTGATGACTGCTCGATTGTGCAAACTATCGGCACGCGGCGACTAAAACGGCTACCGTTCGACCGAAACAGATACCGATAAGACCCGAGAAGCATTCGTGCCGTGAGGAGGATAAATTGCTGCCGGAGTTCCCTTGCTTGCGACAGTGATATCGAAGGATAATCGCCTATGCTGATCGTTACAGGCTGTGCTTTTCAGCGAGCACAGTGAAAATTGTCACGTCGCCTGAGATAAAAAAACTGACATGACGAGACGATCAAGGGATGATGCAGACTAAGGTTATGATATGAATCAAAAAACCATAGCAGACGACAACACACCCAGAAGAATTGAAGTGAAAACTCATGCCCACCGATAATATTTACGCTGAGAAGCGACCGCCCAGCCCCCTTCGTCATACCTGGGGGCTGTTTTACCGTGACACCACGGCGATGATCGGCTTCTATGCGTTTATCGCCGTGCTGCTGCTGTGCATTTTCGGCGGCCTGATCGCCCCCTACGGGCTTGATCAGCAATTTCTCGGCTATCAGTTGCTGCCGCCGTCCTGGTCGCATTACGGCGATGTCTCCTTCTTCCTCGGCACCGACGACCTGGGCCGCGACCTGTTAAGCCGCCTGCTGAGCGGTGCTGCTCCCACCGTTGGCTCGGCGATTGTCGTCACCCTGGTGGCTTCCGTCTGCGCCATGGTGCTCGGTGTGCTGGCCGGTCTGACCCACGGGTTGCGCTCTGCGGCGCTTAATCATGTGCTCGATACACTCCTGTCGATCCCCTCTCTGCTGCTGGCGATAATCGTCGTCGCGTTTCTCGGGCCGCGGCTGGAACATGCCATGCTGGCGGTGTACCTCGCCATCCTGCCGCGTCTGGTGCGCGCTATTTACAGTGCGGTGCATGACGAACTGGAAAAAGAGTATGTGGTGGCATCGCGCCTTGATGGGGCCAGCAGTCTGGATATTCTGTGGTACGCCATTCTGCCCAATATTCTGGCGTTGCTGGTGACGGAGTTTACCCGCGCCCTGTCGATGGCCATTCTCGATATTGCCGCTCTCGGCTTCCTCGATCTTGGCGCACAGTTGCCGTCGCCAGAATGGGGCGCCATGCTGGGCGATTCGCTGGAACTGATTTATGTTGCGCCCTGGACCGTGATGTTACCCGGTGCAGCCATTATGTTGAGCGTATTGATCGTTAACCTGTTGGGTGACGGTGTACGCCGTGCCATCGATGCGGGAGTTGAATAATGCCGCTACTCGATATTCGTAACCTGACCATTGAATTTATGACGGCCGATGGCCCGGTCAAAGCCGTGGATCGGGTAAGTATTACGCTGACGGAAGGCGAGGTTCGCGGCCTTGTGGGTGAGTCAGGTTCGGGGAAGAGTCTGATTGCCAAAGCGATTTGTGGCGTCACTAACGACAACTGGCGCGTCACCGCCGACCGTATGCGCTTTAATGATATCGATCTGCTGCACCTCTCGCCGCGTGAACGGCGTAAGATCGTCGGCCATAATGTGTCGATGATTTTTCAGGAGCCGCAGTCGTGCCTTGATCCATCTGAGAGTATCGGCACCCAGTTAAAACAGGCGATCCCCGGCTGGACATGGAAAGGCCGCTGGTATCAGCGCTTCGGCTGGCGCCACCGCCGTGCCATTGAGCTGCTGCACCGCGTGGGGATCAAAGATCATAAAGACATCATGAGCAGCTTCCCTTACGAGCTGACAGATGGCGAATGCCAGAAAGTGATGATTGCCATTGCGCTGGCCAATCAGCCGCGCCTGTTGATTGCCGATGAACCGACCAACGCCATGGAACCGACCACGCAGGCGCAGATTTTCCGCCTGCTGTCGCGTCTGAACCAGAATAACAACACCACTATTCTGCTGATCAGTCATGACCTGCAAATGCTCAGCCACTGGGCGGATCGGATTAACGTCATGTACTGCGGACAGACCGTTGAAACCGCCGTCAGCGAAGAGTTGATTACGGCGCCGCACCACCCCTACACTCAGGCCCTGATCCGCGCCATGCCGGATTTTGGTCGTTCTCTGCCGCACAAGAGTCGTTTGAATACGCTGCCAGGCACCATTCCTTCGCTGGAACACCTGCCGATTGGTTGCCGCCTTGGCCCACGCTGTCCTTACGCGCAAAAAGACTGTATGGCAACGCCGCGCCTTTCAGGCAGCAAAAGCCATCTTTTTGCCTGCCACTTCCCGCTGAATATGGAGAGTCAGTAATGGTTGATACACTGCTGGAAGTGCGCAATCTGAGTAAAACCTATCGCTACCGCACCGGTCTGTTCAGACGTCAGCACGTCGAGGCGGTCAAAGAGATCAGCTTCACGTTACAGGAACGTCAGACGCTGGCGATAATTGGTGAGAACGGTTCAGGAAAGTCGACACTGGCAAAAATGCTCAGTGGCATGATCGCACCGACGGCCGGAGAGATCGTGATTGACGACCATGCGCTGGAGTACGGTGATTACGGTTACCGCAGCCAGCGCATTCGTATGATTTTCCAGGACCCGTCAACCTCGCTGAACCCGCGTCAGCGCATCAGCCAGATCCTCGATTTTCCACTGCGTTTGAATACTGAGCTGAATTCAGCCGAGCGGGAGAAACGCATTATCGCCACGCTGCGCCAGGTCGGGTTACTGCGCGATCACGCATCCTACTACCCCCATATGCTGGCTCCCGGTCAGAAGCAGCGTATCGGGCTGGCGCGCGCCCTGATTTTACAGCCTAAAGTGATTGTTGCTGATGAGGCGCTGGCGGCGCTGGATATGTCGATGCGGTCTCAGTTGATTAACCTGATGCTGGAACTGCAGGATAAACACGGGATCGCCTATATTTACGTCACTCAGCATCTGGGAATGATGAAACATATCAGCGACAAGGTGCTGGTCATGCACCAGGGTGAAGTTGTCGAACGCGGCAGCACGGCCGATGTGCTGGCCTGCCCGCTGCATGACCTGACGAAGCGTCTTATCTCCAGCCATTTTGGTGAAGCCCTGACGGCTGATGCCTGGCGCAGAGACCGCTAAGTATTATCAACAATCACTCTGTGACCAGGTTGAACGGATGCAGCCAACGCAGCTACGGCTTGAAGTATGACGGGTAAAAAAGGGTATATGCCATTCAGCTATTTGATAGCACAGATCATTATTTCTATCGTGTTGCGCCTTACGCCAGGATAACCATGACATTCAGGCCCGCTGGTCATGGTGCCTTTTCCTGGCGCCCTCCCGGCGAGCCTTTGAACCCGAAAAGGAATGATCATGGAACAGCGCCGCTTTACCGGCAACAACCACTGGTATCATGAAACCCAGACCAGCCTGCCCGCCCAGCGCGCACCGCTGATGCCTGAAGCTGCCACTATTGAAGACCGGTTTTTGCTGGGTCTGGCGCAGCAGGCAGAAGGAGAACTGAACACCTTATTACAGCAGGTGCAACCCGCACTGCTGGCTTCGCGCGATCTCTATCAACTGTTGTTCCCATCGGAACTCACCACCACCCTGAGCCATACGCTGACACTGTACGATCGCCTCAGCAGTGCGCTGACGGTGGCGCAGGTGACCGGGGTGCAACGTCTTTGCAATCACTATGCTGCACGCCTCAATCCGCTTCCGGGGCCAGACTCATCACGTGAGAGCAATCATCGCCTGACACAAATCACCGAATATGCACGCCAGCTTGCCAGCCAGCCAACACTGATTGATGCCCTCTCCGTGCAGCGGCTTGACGATGTCGGCCTGAGCGCGCCGGATATTATCACGCTCGGTCAGATTATCGGTTTTGTGAGTTATCAGGCACGCGTTGTCGCCGGGGTTCATGCCCTGATGGCGCTGCCCGTACGCTGGATGCCCGGCGTGACCATTCCACCGGATGCCGCCAGCGAAAACTTCCTGAATTCCCTCCTCTGGCGCCCTGCGCTGCCGCCGCTGGAGTTACGCTACGCAGCGCCGGAACAGCTGGAAGCGCTCACCTTCTGCCAGCCACTGGCCGAACTTGAAACAGGCGCATGGCTGTTTGCCCATGATGGCAAAGCACTGTATGGCTGGGGCCGTCTGATCAACCAGCTGGAGGCGGCACGCAGCAGCAACGATTCCTCGCTGGCTGCGGCAGTCACTTCACGTATCAACGGCAGCGTGAGCTGTTTTGAACGTTATGCCGCAGGCAGCGAATGGCGGACGGCATTACAGGAGAGCGTGGAACAGGCTGTGAGCGTAGCGGATACCCTGCAACAGGCGGTAATTTCACTGGCAGCACAGCTGACACGTTCACCAGAAAGAGTGAATGCCGCCCATATTCAGCCGCTGAAAGACGCGGGTCTGAACAGTGCGCAGATATTCGATATTATTTTGAGTGTGGCGGCAGCCAGCTGGGGTAACCGGCTGATGCAGGGATTGGGCATTAACGGCGAATAACGCTAGTCCTTTAACCAGCGCCGGACTTCATCAAAGAAATGCTGGGCCAGCGGCGTAGCACGCCCTGGTTCAGCAATGACCACAGCCCCCTGTCGGGACATAGGCGGCATCGCCACCCGGCGGCGTTGCAACCCGCTGGTCATGCCGTCAATCAGATGCCCGACCGGCGACACCATACATCCCAGCCCGACCTGAACACCCTGTAGCAGTTGAAAGACGGATGTGGTTTCCAGCACCACACGCAGGGTCAGCCCCGCATCACGAAAGTGCCCGTCAATATAGCGGCGGAAATAGCGCGTCTGTTCAGCGAGGCAGAGCGGTAGCGCGGCCACTTCTTTCAGTGTCAGCGGCTCATCGCCCTGTAACTGAGGAAAATGCTGCGGATGATAAAGCAGCTCAACGCCGTTATCGTCCAGGGTTTCCGCCTGGAAATGCAGCTCACGCAGTGTAGCCAGCTCAAAGAAGCCAATTCCTACATCCACGGTATGACTGTTCAGCGCATCCAGCAGTTGGTCGGCACTGAGTACGGCCACACGATAGTCGAGCTGCGGGTAACGATCGCCGATCGCCTTCAGCATCACTGGCAGGGAAATACTGCACTGCGGCACCACACCAATACGCAGCGTTCCATTAACGCCGTGTTTGAGTGACTCCACCTCCAGCTTGAGCCCCTGATAAACCGAGACAATTTCCCGCGCCCAGGACAGCACGCGTTCCCCTTCCGGTGTAAAACCATCAAAGTTATTGCTGCGGTTAATCAGCGACAGTCCCAGCTCACGTTCCAGGTTTTTCAGGCGCATCGACAGCGTAGGCTGGCTGACAAAGCTGGCCTCGGCGGCGCGACCAAAGTGGCGCTCGCGCTCTAGATTACACAGATAAATAAGTTGCTTTATATCCATTTTATTTATAATTCATCAACTTAAAACAAATAATTTAATGTAAATTAACACATATGTACTAAGTTGTGTACTAACATAATTTTCATATGAATCGTATTTAGCATTAATGACATGGTGATTTACAGCAACCAGGGCTTTCACAAAGTCAGCTGTAGCAACCGTGCGCCGCCCGCTTGCCTCGACTTTTATGCTTTCTCTGAATGCTAACGGAATGTCATCTCGCCTACCCATGCTCACCTCAATACTGTTTGGATATACAGTATGACTAACGAGAATGATCAACCGGATAACAGGGGAAAATTGTCAGGGCAATGATCTGATAAGGAATTTATTTGGGTATACTCATATCCAGGGTTATGTGATATCCATTCATCTATAAGCCGATCCTGACGTCTTTTAGAGTCGCCATACTGTTGAGAAGAAGAGGAGAATCGGATGTAAGCTATTGCTTTTTTGACATTATTTTCACCTAACAAAGTCGTATTTATGCATATCTTCTCAAATAAAAACAATAATATATGTGAGCAAATTCCAATTATCTCAAACATGTAGCGAGCACTTGTAGCTGATGGCGATCATCTACAGGCCCTATTTAATTCGTCAAAAAAACACTTCCAGTAGAATAAGTTGATGTATTTATACGGGGGAAACTGGAAACTCTACTGGGGTTTCTTCTGATGCGATAGACGTGTCGACAGCCTCAACGGCTTTACGCCAATTGCGCCAGGCCACCAGTTTGGCCCGGTCATCGTCACTGATATCCCCCAACATTAGGTCGGTGTTCCAGTTCGCAATCGTCGCAGAATAAAGGCTGAGTAGTTCACGCCGCTGGCCGTTGGCTTCTGCTGCGTAATCTCGCTCCGGTACGGGGTCATCAACCCACTCCCGGGTATCTGGATTATACGTCTTGTTGCCGCCGCTAAAGTTGTCAGGAACTTCTACTTCAAGTGTATTGCCGCCCCAGTTAGATGCAGAAAAACCAAACGATCTGTAATCGTCTTTCGAAAGATAGATAATCATGGCAGCACCTTCCATACGTGGATTCTAATAGGACTTGGAGTGGCGTAGTTGGCGGCGAAATCTTCGCTGGTGCCGCTCATTGCCGTGCGAAGGACGTATGCATTTGGTGCGACGCGCACCACAATTCCTGTTCCTTCTGAATATGATGCCACAACCCCTCCTACTTCTGCTGTGGTGACTACTGACCAAATAGTGGGAATCCATTTCAACAATGTCGCGTGGTAGACCTCACAAAGCGTGATTACCGGCGTACTATTGCCGAAGGGGTTATCAAAAACAGTGCGACTACCCAGCGCCAAATTTGTGGAGGTCACAATGGTCGCCCTGTCAATCCTCGCTGCCACAGCAGCTACCGACTGCGCAACCTGTTCAATCCGCGTGGATAGAGCCAGTGCATCAATGCTGCCAGCGTTATTAGCGACCCCGGCAAACTGAATAACCCAGCAACCGACAATGCTGTTACCGCGAACTTCAAGTGCGCCGTCGCGGCCATAAGCAAGGTTTGAACGGCTGGCGTCAAAATTGGTATCAGTGTAAGTCGGTGTTGCTGTGCCTGCGGTGTTGCTACTAACCGGGGCGCTCGCAGCAAAAGCACCATCAGGTGTACCAATTGCTCGCCAATACCCGCCAAGACTGCCTCGGATTGCTGGCGCAGCGTTCTGCTGAATGGTCCCGTCTGTCAACCCACCATCACCACGCATTACGGGCGCAGGTATAGAGCCTGGCTGAACGCCGTTATAATCGGGGAAGCGGAATGTTGTTGAGCCATCCCCGCTTGAGTAGCAACCGCGTTTCGTCGGATCGGCCAGCCACACCTCATCGGCAACGACTGGCAGCCGACCAGCTGCGCATTCAGCCCACAAAGACGCGTACGTACCCGTTCTGTTGACCATCTGACCATCGCCAGGAGAGTCCCCGCCCGGCACGGATGTACGCAGTGGGTGCCAGAACGTACGCCCAACATATCCCCCACCTTTGGCGTCTACTTCTGCCCTTGAGTATACCTCCAGGTTATTACGAGACTCAGATTTATCCGGGAGATCATTTAGATTCTGGCTTTTCAGCAGTGAGTTATCGGGGTTCGATGCCGCAGCCCGGTCAGCTTCAGTTTTAGCGCGATCAGCTTCAGTTGTGGCTATCCCTGCCTGGGTGGTTGCGTCGGTCTTTGCTTGCTGAGCTAAAGTGTTTGCAGCCTGAGCATCTGCTTTGCTTGTTGCGCATTCTCGTTAGCATAAACAGCATCGGTCTTTGCGCTCTCTGCGATAGAACTATCAGATGCGACCTGTTCCGCATCAGCATGAATTTGAGCTGCAATCTCAGTAATGCTGCCGACGTCCAGGGTTGCGAGCAATTCGGAAATTTTTCGCCAGCTTGGGCCAGAAAACTGACTACCGTCAGAGAGCGTCACTGTGATGTCGCCGAGTTCACTGAACACTTGCTGCCAGTTTACCTTGTCAAAATTGGCAGCACGCAACGCTCGCGCCACATCCGCGGCTGTCTGAGCACTGATTAGTGACATTGCGGCAGCCGGCAAAGGCGTCCAGGCTGCGGTGGCTGTTGTTGGGCCGTCATAAATTTTTGAAAGCGTAAGTGCCGTTGCAGAGTCGACAGACTCAATACCAAGGGTGTACGTGACACCGCCGACTGTGGCCACAATGAAATCATTCGCAGCCAGTTCAGTTCCGAATGAAGTCCCTGTCCCCGTAACGGCTGCTGAGTTATTAGTTAATGCAATAGTACCTGCTGGCATAGAGTTTTCTCCAGACGAAAAACCCTCCATGGAGGGTTGGGCTGCTGCGGTTATTTGAGTTAAAGGCGGGGGTAAAGAATCGCAATCGCAAAAAAAGAAGCATTTTGTTACGTATACTGTAAGATTATTCTCATTAATTTTACTTATGGGTGAGAAATGGAAATTCTTCGTAAAAGCTTGCTGATTTTGGTGGTTGTATCCTCAGCTTCATGCGTGACAAATACACCCCCCATCTGCCACAACACTGCTCATCTTTCTCGTGGGGATTATGATATTCCCGTATTTGATATCAGGCAGGGTGTCAACGATAAAGAATACCGATCTGGTTCTGTATTCGGTTATGAATGGGTGAAGCGTGGTTCATTCACGTACACTGGAGAGTGTGATAAATTAGCTTATAAGGTAACTCAGTAACCCAATGCAGACTTATAATACTGATCATAGATAGCTGTATCAATATAACCCACATAAGGCATTCGCCAGCCTCCTGGAGGCGAACCTGACATAATATCGTTAATATAACGATAACCCATCGTGGACGCCTCATATTGTGTTCCACTCCAACCAGCGGCAGGTGCTGTAAATATTCTTCTGTATCCTGATCCTCCCAGTTGTAAATTGAGGTTCCCTGAAACCGTACTCATAATTGCCATTGGAGTGTTTTTTAAAATGCAACGTCTAATGCTACAAAACCTGCCTGAGTGGTTTCAGTGTACCAGAAATCATCAATCCCGCTAACGCCGCGATGAAACACCAAAACATTTTTCCCAGCAGGGACGTTGGTACGGATTATCGCCCCTGTCGATGGGGTGACATTGAGCACCTGAACAAGAGAAAACGGCACGAAATTAGGGGATAAATATGGAATCTTATTTTTGTAATATCTAAACCCGAAATTATTTTCGGGAAATTCAGCTCCTACTTTTGGCGTGGCTATAACAGCCACTTTAACTGCCGTACTGCTAGACCATGTAACTGTCTTACCTGACTGGCTAAACGAAAATGTTCTGCTTCCAGTACTAGCAAGATTTGATATGGGCACAAGCTCAAAGGAGCAGGAAGGTAAATTATTGTAACTACGACTTCCAGATCCTGCATTTGCGTTGAATATATCAAACACAAAATTGAAGTCCATAGAATTCACAACATCATATGAAGTGCCTTTGACGAATGTTTGAAGTCCAAATGTCATTATAATCTTTTCCCCATAACGGCAGAAGGGAAACCCTCTTCGTCAAATGATACAGACCGTAGGTTTGTAATGGAGAAACGCCCCTCCCCTTGAACACTTCCGTTAAGCTCAAACTCTCCAGTTTTAAAATTAATAGCCATGCCAGTTTTACCCGGCACATAGTTTTCTGATTGAATAACCTCGGCAATTTTTGCCCGAGTAATTGCGGCATCAGCAATGTGTGCACTGGTTATTGTTGCATTCTGAATAAAGGCGCTACTGATGAACACCTGCCCATCCTTTACTGCAAAGGGAGAGAACTGCGTATCACCAGAGCCAGACATCAGAACAAATTGATTAGCATTGAAGCCCACACGGGTTACAACAGGCTGACCCGGCTCTGCCAATACTGCAATCGACATACCCGCGTTATACACAACGTCATTGATGCGAACGCCTGCTTTCAGCGTGTAAACCGCCGATGCTCCGTCACCATCAACGACCGCAGTCAGCTTATCTTCAAGCGTTGCGGTGACGTCTTCGATTTGCGCCTGGACTGTTGTTGATAGCTCGGCCAGTGCTTCATCAACTTCGGCTATCGTCGTTCTGATAGTCATAATGTCGGCTTTGACTGTACCCATCACGGCGAACTGGTGATCGATGGTAGAACCGAGGCTGAGCGCATTCTGGAGAATGGCTTCAAGGTTCATCTCAATGTTGCTCGTCAGCCTGTCACCATCTTTCCCGGTCAGGAAGTTACCCGTGATATCGCCCAGGTAATCATCTGCATTATTGTTGGCCATGCCCCTGATCCATTCTGTGTAGCCGGACTCGTTGCCTGTTTTGTCGACCAGTTGCGCCCGGTACCAGAACTCCTGACCAGCTTTCAGCCCCATCTGTGTGTATGTGGCTTGCGGATATGGCACGTCAGAAAGCAGCAACGGATCGGACTGGTCGCTGTTAACTGAATACTGAATTTCCGTCTTCAGGGTATCTGACGTGTTTTCCGGGAAACCCCAGTTCAACTGAATACCCCAGTTGATACCGATAGCGGCCAGGCCAACCGGCTTGGGTGGATTGCCAACTTTGCCCGTCAGCGTGATTTCACCCGAATATCCCCAGCTGCTCGAAATTTCCGCCGCATTAATGGCACGAACGCGGACAACATAGCGGCCAGCATAGATGCCAGGTACTTCAAAGGACGTCGTTGAGCTGCGGGCTACGCTCACCCAGTTGCCCTCATTGCGCCGCCATTGCGCTTCGTAAGATATGGCGTTAGCCGTTTCACCCCACGCCGCACGCATGGTCTGTACGCTGATGCCCTGGTTAACCACCGAATACGACTCAATAGTGATACCGGAAGGCGGTAACTGGCTGCCTGGCGGTACAACACTGATCGGGCGTTCATCAATTATTGCGCCGGTATCGATGCGGGCATATTTATCCGGGTCGTGATAAGCGGCTGAAATAGTGAAGGTGTTGTCATTATTGCTGCGCGTACAGCAGATCAGACTCAACAACCCAAACGCTTTCGCGTTCTGGTATCTCGCTATATGCCACCGTCACGGTGATTACCGGGCCGTTTACGCTTTGAATAGTACGACTCTGCGCAGCGCCACTCGGTAGGTTCAGAATCAGCCGATCACCAGCCACTGCATCGGCTGTACGGTTTCCCTGACAGGAGTTCATCAGCGACGCCAATGATGTAACCCGGTTGCGGGATCATGCCATCCAGGCCTACGGAGAAAGTCACAACGCGGTCTTTGTTGTTGGTCAGAATGCCCCAACGCCCCTTGCGATTTGCTTCCGTCTGTCGGGTGCAGCCGATCGCCGTCAACTCGAGCTGGTTGAAGCCATAACGCGCTACAAGCTCCTGCTCAAACACCGGCTCCATTGCATCTGCATAGCCATTCCCCGGATCCGTCCAGGATACCAGGGCAGTGGTGTAACGAGTCTTGGTGGTGCTGCTCGAGTATGTGAACAGGCCATCAATCACGTTGGCGCGGGTGTAGCTGTAGTCGACGTCACGCGGCATATCGGCCAGCGCCACAATCTGATTACCGCCCCAGTCACGTAAACATCGCACTTATAGCGAGGTTCCGTACCATTACCGCCTTTGCCGTCCGGCACTGGCTGGTCACAATACTGCGCAACGCGATATAGTTCCCATTTATCAATGTTCGCGGCAGAAAGGCGCTGGCCAAGGCCAAAGCGGTCGCTGATCACGATGTCGTAAAAAATCCACGCAGGGTTGTCAGTCCACGCCCACTTAAAAACGCCTGACCAAGTCCCGGCATAAGTGCGACCGATCGGGTCGTAATTATCCGGAACACGGATGATCCGCCCTTTGGGTTCACATGAAATCTGAGGGATTGAACCGTTAAACTGGCTGGAGTCGAATTCGATATAAAGAAGTGCGGTGTGCGGATAGCGCAGTTTGGCGTCGATCACTTCCGTGTAGCTCTGAAGCGTCATTGCATCGCCAACTTTCGCGCTGTTACCGTTGGTTGTCATCCTGCGCAGACGCACCGTCCAGGTTCTTCCAGCCTGCGGCAAATCGATGCGGTGACTGCGCTCATAGCCGGAAGTGGTTTTGCCAGTTACTGCCGTATTGACGACTGTGACAAACGAACCGCCATCTGTTTGCAGATCTATGGCATAGCGTATTGAGTAGCCAACTAGATCCCCATCGTCTTCCTGCTTAAACAGGGACGGCCACTTAAGACGGAGACGAATTGCAGACAGTTGCGTGTTGGTAAAGGTATGGGACCAGGTAGCATCACTTTTAACCTCAGTGCCAACACTGACTTCGTTTTCAGTGCCGGGCATACCCTGGATATAAGTTTGTGCTTGTGTTCCCGGGCGGAATTCCCAAACCACGCCGCTGAAATTACTGGATCCGTCTCTGTTTTTCAGCGGTGTGCCATCGAGGAAAATTGTCTGATCAGTCAAACCGCCCTCAAGCTCACCCTCACCGAGGGCAAGCAATAGTTTTGCTTTAGCGACAGACTGGAGATCATCAGGTTTTTCGACGGGAGTACGGCCAGAGGAGCTGCCACCTTTGCGGCCTTTAATAGCGTTAGCTGTTACCATAATGCGCCCATGAAAAAAGGCCGCCCGGAGGCAGCCTTAAAGGTTGAGTACTGATCGGATATCAGGATGTTTCTGATAGAAAAATAAGGTTATGTTGAATTTTCAGCGCGTTCATGTTTGGGTCGCGGTCGTCTACCATAATGAGGTAAGGCTGATTACCTCTAGATAAGGGAATAAAATGTCATATGAAGAACTATCAGAGTTGCAGATATTGCAACAACGATTGAAGTCAGCAGAGGTTTTGTTAACTCTAGTATTCCAGCATCTTTCTGAAAATCAGAAAATTGATATCGAATCTGCTCTTGATGAAAAGATAGAGCAATGGAAAGATGAAGTGATACTTAAGGAGGTTTTCGACGGCGCCAACAACCTTATAAATAATAGACTTTAATCAACAAGCGACCTACATGGTCGCCTGTTGGATCTGCAACGTAATGATACTTAACATCATGGAAAACACCTTAAATATATTTAATGGGGTGATTAAAATAAATTCACAAGCCATTAAAAAATAGGTTTTATATTTTTCACCCTGGAGTGTCAAGTAAACGCCTATTCCTCACCTATCAATTACTGTTGGTCTTCGACATAAATCCCGGCGGATATAATGGCCCCGCCGATTCTTGGCTTTCCGTAGGGAAGTGCAACGGGATATCCCTGTGCGGCCGTGTTAGTCACGCTTCCAAACGCATAAGAAGCCTGGTTGTCAGCGTCCTGTTTACTGGCAAGGCCTTTGGGTTGCGGTGAAAGCATTTGGATCACACCTCCAATTGCCATGGATGCTGCGGCCGCATACCCAGCCATATACGCTGCCGCAGACCACCCCATTGGGTTCCACCACATCACAACAGCGATAATTGCGGCTGCAATGATTTGGAAAACCCCAGCCTGCTTACTACCGATAATCATCGGAGCAATACGAATATCACGATCACTATTGTCAGTATTCAGCCCGTCAATCGTCAGGTTGCTCTTACCACTGAATACCGCGTAAGCGAGGCCCCTGCGCCTACTGTTATTGATGAACGGTTCAAAGCCTGGGAGTATCACAGATAGTGCTTTAAGCGCTTCTTTTGGCGTGGACACTGCGAGACGGTGTACCCGCCCAAAAGTTGCCCCAAGCACACCATAAAGGCGTACTGTTCTCATTTTTTCCTGCATATTCCACCCATAAAAAAAGCCGCTCAAAGCGGCCTTCGTTGTCAAAAAGCGGTTGGCCTTAGGCCATATATCACGCCAGAATCGTATCCAATTCTATATAGAATGGTTTTTCCAGTCTCAACCTTTATAGATGCCTCACTCAGACTCCCACCACAGATTCCTGGGTAGGCACCGATAAGGTGATCACCAATGGAAGGATGAAATACCAATTTTTCCGCAACATCAATCTGAGCAATTTCTTTGCCATCAAGATATAGCTTCGAGTAACACATATTCCCGACATGGCCAGAGTCACGTTTAATAATTACGGCACCTCTTCCGGGTCCGGTCTGCAACAAGGACTTATTGAAGACCCTGTCGAAAGGTATATCCGTTGCTTTGTCGGTAGAAACTGGCGTGGTTGTACATCCTGTAATACCAATCGCTGCAAGTAATATTAAAACCTTCCTCATATCCCTATCCCCATAAGTAAGTATGGCGATAATCCTAAAGGGAAGCTGATGCAATGTCATGCATTACGAGCGCTTACTGATCAAATGTCAGGATAGCCGATTTCTGAGGGCCAGGGTACGCTGCTACCACACACAGTGGAGAGCAAACAAATGGATAAGTTCAAACGCGTATTGCATGAAAAATTACTTCTTAAGTGCATCGCCGTTTACCCCGGATACACTAACTTCGCCCAATTTTTGGCCGAGTGCTCTGAATACAGTGACGATGAAATGTCGGCAAACATTGTCTATCTGGCAGAGCATAATCTGATAAGTATTAGGCAACGAACCAGTGATGATCCATACAGCTTCTTAGACCATATGAGGGCGACCGTTTCAGGTATTGACTTCATGCTCAATGATGGTGGCATTTCGGCAATACAAAAAATTCACACAGTGAGACTTCACAATGACACGCTAACAGCGCTTGAAGACATCATTTCTGTTGCCAATCTTCCGGAACCTGATCGGGCGAGTATCGTTTCAAAGCTTCGAGAGCTTCCGGCAGACGCCATAAAACATTTGACGAATGAACTATTAACGAAGGCTGTGGTGGCGGCCCCTTCTGCACTTCCGATAATTCAAAAATTCCTCCACCTGGGGTAAATTCATCCGTTACTCCAACCATTGAGAAACGCCCCCAACCTAGGACTTCGCTCAACTTTATCCGCTGCAGGGAAAGCAGTTGAAACAGTGCAGCTTCAACCTCATAACCCATCTGACGCATTTCACCGAGCATCTTTCCGAGTGGATTAGGATTATCACCGTTCGGAACCAACATATCAGCCGGGTATCTCCATGGCGCGCTTAATGCCTTGTCATCAAGGCCGCGCATCCAGCTGTACTGCTCGAAGTAGTATTCAACCGCCTCACCGACCTGCGCGGGAGTGAGCTGGTGAATATGCTTCACTTCAAACTGCTTGTGCACCAACTTCCAGATATCTGGATAGATACGCCCCATTCCGGTAGTAATCAGACGCTCTGCCGTTTGGCGCAGAGGCGTAAGCCGCCATGCTTGCGAATGGCGGGAAGAACCTCGGCAGTTACCCATTTACGAAAGGCGTGCGGAACGGAGCCTTTATTAACTGCATCTCTACAGCGAAGCACTAAGGTATACATGCCTGACTCTGACACAACAGACTGATTTGGATTGCCTTTATTACCGTCACTTAAAGTTACGGTATCTTTTTCATCCTCATCAAGTGACGTTAGCGCCTTGCGTGAGTTGACGAGTTCAATTAGAAGCCTCATTGGGTGCAACCTTTGGGGCTTCGTCGTTTTTACTAGATAACAAAATCACCCTTCTTCTCCATTTCCATAATTTTATCCATCAGGTAATCCATCATCCCCTGCGCAGAGCGGTAAGTACGCTTAGCATTACCCTCCACAAAATTTTTCACTTCAGGTCGCATCCGATACGCCATTGGCTTGATCTCACCTTTCTTCTGTTCCATTATGCACCTCATGTGTTTTAAGAAACGCATTTGCTCATGCGGTGTAATAAATATGCGTCATCACACAAAATGAGTCAATGCATTTGCTAAGGTTCACTTAATGAATTTTGATAGCTCATTTCCAAAGCGTGTAGCAACTGCTCGTCAAGCGATCGGCATGACTCAGGCCGAACTTGCTAAAGCGGTCGGTGTGGTTCAGAGGCAAATTGCTGCTTACGAAGGAGCAGAAGCTCGTCCGAGAGAGAAGGTTTTAGTTAATTTAGCTGCTGCTCTTGGCACCTCAGTCGCATGGCTGACCACGGGTCAAGGGGAGGGACCAAATACCAGCCACATTAAAAGAACTGTGACAGTAAGAGAAGTGCCGCTTCTTACCTATGCCCAAGCCATGGGCGGTGATTTTGATTTTGATGACTTCTATGAAAATGCATCAGCGAGTGATTTCATACCAGCTCCGCCGAATGCGGGCGAGTAGAAGCATCATTATTGTTGATCCTCATATTACGCCAGAAAATGGAGATTTTGGGCTCTTCTCGCTTCCTGGCGATGACCATTTCACGTTCAAGCAATTCATCATTGACCAAGGAAGGGGATATCTTAGGTCCCTAAATCCAGCTTACCCTTTAGGAAGTGGCCAACACTGCCAAATGCATAAAATTAGCCCACCTGAGTGGGCTGGTTCCATAGAGGAATTGAAGCGTGTTCAATAGAAAACTACAGAATGAAATACTAATGCTGGCATCTGATGCATACCCATCTTTTTGTCGTTTTAATATCAAAAGTATTGATAATTTTGATATTAAATATCCGCTAATATACTCCAGCTTAGTTAACGAGTTATGGAGGGAAGTTAACTATCTTAGGGATCAAGGTCTTCTAATAATGGATACTAGATGCTCGTCAGCAAATGATATTGAAGGTGTTGTGGGTTATATAAAAGCAACTACGAAAGGCATTGATTTTATCCAAGATGATGGCGGACTGAGCGCAATACTGAACGTCCAAACCATCAAGTTCCACCGCGATGCTGTCGTCGTGCTTGAAGACCTTATCGCCATTTCGGGCATGAACGATACCGAGAAGGAAAAGGCAAAGTCTAAGCTTTCTGAACTGACGACGGAGTCGCTCAAGACTGTCGTCCAGACGGTCACAGCAGCCGGACTAGCCGTTCTAATGAAGTGATCACAAATAGCAAAAAGCCCACCTGGGTGGGCTTTTCTGTGTAAGCATGGCGTTAGTGCAACGCGCTTGGGCTTAGCATCAAATATGTTGAACCAGGTTACCCTAATCGTCTCTCATGCACCGCATAGTAAACGCGTGTTGTATCAGGCATTCCTTCATCAAGGCAGTCGGGGTTTTTGCACTGATAATGCCTGCTCATTTCTGAAGCACCGCAGCGTTGTCCCGTGCAGTAATCCTTGTCACATAAACAGCGAACAATCCCGCTGAGCACTACTTCACTTCCACATTTCGGGCAGCCTGTCATTTTCATCTCCACTAAGTAATCCCAAAATAACATGCTAAAACAAGTGTCAGTATTGGAGAAGAATTAACTTCTAAACATTGCTTAGGCCAGCAAAAACATAAGCACTGATCATCTATCAGGATGTGCGAATCGATGCGGCCAGGGTAGTCTCAGCAGACACAAAGCTGAGGATGCACAAATGGAAAAGGCAAAGGTTAACGACCATTTCACTCGATTCCCTTATAGAAAGGAAGTCCGCGAGAATGGCGATATCAATAACGGAGGCATAGATCTCACATCATATCGAGTTTTCTCACAGACCGCTGTTTCGTCACTCAAATACTGACGATTTGCGCATTTTAGATGATCACTTTTACAGTTGGATTAGTGACTTATACTCGGATGATAAATCGGAACCCCATCCGTTAGCTTATTCGCAGGCAAGTCTTGTGTGGGAGCACACTCCCCTTGAATACCAGGGAACCTACGATAAAGTCTCTGTCTGGTACAGAGTGACAGGGCCGGCAGCAGCTGAGTGGTTGGTAAATCACCTTCGCCATTTTCTTGTAGAAGTTTATCCATCTCTGCCTCACATTAAATCATGAGCATCGGCGGCTCAAGTCGCCTTTGCCAAACGTCTCGCCTTCTTCGCCAGGTAGTCATCAACAAAAACCCCCATATCGGACTATCTTCACCGTCCTGTCCCGCCAGTACCCCCCGTATGGCACTCGTTGGCTCACCATGCCGTACATGTGGTGCAGCAGCATGTTATCAGCCAAGAGAACACCCGCGTGGTTAGCGACGGGGGCCTGAACCTGCATGATGATCAGATCGCCTGGCTGAGGGTCTCCGCTAAACTCCCGGAACCCGCATTTGTGCCAATTATCGAGATAGCGGTTTTCGTCGCCGGTAGTCCACCATTGGTAATCCAGCCGGTAATCAGTTAGCTCGATACCGTGTTGCTGACGGAAGTAACTCATCACAAGCCCCCAGCAGTCGGTATGCCCCAGCACAAATGAGCGCTCCAGGAGCGGTAATTCGCCGCGAGGCTGTATGGTGCGCAGATCCCCCTCCGGCCAGGTCACGATATGCCAGGGAAGTTCAGTGGCGTCACACTGGGCTTTATCCAATTCGCTGGGCTGGGTGGTGGCATCAGGATGGCTGTGAACGATAGCAGTGATGGTTCCCCAGTCCTCCGCCGCGGCGTAATCCTCCGGACAGAGATGGAAATCATCTTCTGGCTTTTCCGACAGGTTACGGCAGGGAAAATACCGCTCTACCCGGCTTTTCTGCGCAATGACGCCGCAGCACTCTGCCGGATAGCACTGACGCGCATGCTCAAATATTGCCTGCTGAGTTTTTTCACGCATGATCAGCTCTTAATCAGGGAGGTGCCCGGGAAGCCACCGAAAGGTAGCGGATTGTTAGCGCCAAAACGGGGTTTACACCCACTGTTTAGAGTGCCATTGCAAACATCTTGCGAGGGGTCATCTACCGGATTGCCGTGCTTATCGAAATATTTGGTACCGGCATAGTCGCAGCCATCGCCGCTGCGGTACTTCCCTCGTATGCACCAGGTGCAAAGTGAGTGCAACTGGCGCGTGGGTATCATCAGCCCCTGAAGGTCCATCGGGCTGGATAGCGTGAACTCGATTGAGATGTTGGTTTCCTGGCTTTTACTGTCGATGTAAAAAACCTGGAACTTTTCCTGAGTAGGATCCGCAGTGGTGCTTCCACCTGAAAAATTCCGCGCATCAAGATACTGCACCAGCGTGTCGTGAACGGACACTTTGGCCTGTAGCATATCGTCGTAAGCAAGGCACAGCGCGGTTATCGAACTATTGATATTTGCCACAGATAGCTTTGGCTGTGCGCTTGTGCCGCTGGTAGCCGCTTCAATACCAGTTATCTGACATGGCCACGCGGTATATTCGTTGCCCTGCCACCAGATGGACTTCGGGGGAAGTTTGGTTTCATCACCGCCGGCTGCTGCAATTTCCTCAGGAGAGTGCGGAATGTTATGCGCATGGAAGCGCAATATATCAGCGCCAAACTCGCTACCATCCACCTCAAGAAGCCTGACCCAGTTTCCCGGCTCAAGTTTCTGTATGTCACTGTTAATAGCCATATGGTTCCTATGATGCGTATGCCTGTTCGAATGTCCCTATGACGGTCATAGCATTACCGCCGATCGGCATTGCGCCGATGGACTCCTTCGCTACGCGGTAAAGGCCTGCAACACCGTATGGTGGCGTCCAGATAAAGGATTTAACTACATGGTTGCGCATGAAGGTATGGATTGGCAGCATGTCCTGCTCACGACCTGTAAAAGTGAGAGGCCAGCTTTGTGACTCAGGGTTGAGTCCGTCCCCTGACACCTGTTTGTACCCATCCCCAAACCCTGCTTCACGCACACGTTGTGTGTAAGCCCCTTGGGGCTGGTTCTGGATCTGGGTTCGCCAGGTAAATGTTTCGATCGCCATTTTCCCTCCAGGAAGAAATACCCGGCGGACCGGGCGTTAACGGGTCTGCTGGGCCTGCCAGATGATGCCACCTTGCCGTGTTTCCCTCTGAATCCCCTCTCTCACAGAGCGATCAACTGTCTGTTGATAGGCTTTGGAAAGTGCAGCGTTCTGGCTGGCTGATTGCTGTTGGTTGTCTCCAGTGTTTACGGTGACTGATGCTTGTACGTTTACACCTGCCGCGCCACTGGACGATGTGCCATACATCATCCCTGCACCATCGACCACGCCGCCATCTGCATAGCCGCGCATCATCCCGTAAAGATTTGATACGCCAATCCGCTGTGTCGCCTCTTTGGTGAAAACAAACTCACCACCATGCACAATCCCTTTAGGCTCGTACTTTCCACCATCTCCCGTATAACCGCCGGTGTCGTATTCAGGTATGTAACCGCCGTTGTATGCCAGAGAGAGGTTGTTATAAGCGCCACCGGAAAAAGCATTGTTTGAGCTGGCGGCTGTCGATGAAGCAGATGCCCCGGCGCTAATCCACCCGAGAGCCTGCTGAACTGCGTAGGCAATGAGCAGGCGGTTGATAACCTCAACGATCATCTTCAACATGGAAACGCCAAAATCTTTGATGCTGGCCTTTCCGGTGGTGACCATTGATGTGAGGGCATCGGCCAGGCCATTTAACCCGGCCTGCGCAATCTGGCTCACAGATGAATAAACGTTTGTTGCAGAGTCCTGATATTCAGCCCATCCCTTTTTAGCACCGGACAACCAGTTGCTGCGCTCATCTGAAAGGCTACCGCCAGCATTTTGCCAGCCGGAACGAAGCTGAGAACGCGCCAGTTCACGTTGAGCCAGGCGATCACTCATTGTTGAACCGCTATTTAGCGCGTCAGTCTTTTCGGACATCTGTGTGGCGTACTTCTGCGCAGTATGCGATTGCTCCTGCTTTGACAGTTGGCGAGTCCGTGCCGCTTCCTCCAGCACAGTGAACTGTGATTCGGTTTTCCAGAGATCTTTGCGCTGCTGACTGATGACATCATTGATGCTGCTGTGCTGCTGGAGAACTTTATATTGAGCCTGCAGTGCCAGAAGTTCGCTTTGCCCGCTATCCTCAGCCCTATTCCCAGCGTTGGTAAGCCCCTGATTAAGGCCCTGCTGCAGAGATATGGCATCAGTCAGGTTCTGGTTATGCTGCGCCCGCGCATCGCTGGCGGCTTTTTCCTTCGCTACCTGAATATCGCCCTGAAGAGTAAAAGCGTTGATCTGAGCGTTAAGCACACCAAGTTCTTTGCGCCACTCATCAAGGCGGCCGTTTTTCTGGTTATATCCGGTCGCCTCTGAGTTGGTGATTTTCGCCTGCACACTGTTGCGACGGTTCATCAGTGTGGTCAGCGCTTCATTCTGTGTTGGCGCGCGGCCAATGCCCTCAATCGCATCCCACATGCCTTTAGCCATATCGGTCAAGCCGCGCATGATGCGTGAGACAGTACCCAGTGACTCCTTCATGTTGGTGGCGGCAGTTTCCATACCATCAGCGGCAATACGGTTGGCTTCAGCCAGCGCATCGGTATAACGCCCCTCTTCCTGCAGCGCGGCAATGTGCTCGTACTGCACCGCAGTGAGGAAATGATATTTCTCATTCAGCGCCAGGATGCCTTTTGACGGGTCATTCGCCAGCGCCGCGATATCTTTGGCAACTTCGTCGAGCGCGACGCCGGACTCCTTCGAAAACTTCGCCACCGAAACGGTAAGCATCTCGAAATTAGCACCGGCCGGCACGCCAGCTTTAACCAGGCTGTTTAGTGCAGATGATGCGCTGGAGTAGGACACGCCAGCCCCGTTAGCCGCTGATACCGTGTTCTGCAGGGATGTGGCCGTCAGCCCTGAATAGCTGTTGGTCAGTGCCAGAGACTTTCGCAGCTCTTCAGTACGCTCTGCTGCGCTGTAGAAGTTGTAGGCCACCAGCGCACCAGCCGTAACCAGCCCGCCGAGCGCCAGGCGGACGGGGGTGATCAGGCTTGCCAGTGCTTTAAGCGAGTTACCCACTCCACCGAATGAGTCCTTGATCTGGCCGCCCTGCTGAATGGCGATCATCCAGATAGGCATGCCGCCGGCGATAGAAGTCGCGATATCAGTGAACTGTGCGGGGAGCATGCGCATCGCCTGTCGGTATTGTCCCGCACTAACAGCACCCGTTTTCCACGCATTTTCCTGATCCCGCAGTCGGGCAATCATCGGCGCGGCCTGCGATGAAACACCCAGTTGTGCGGCTTTAAGCTCCAGCAACTCAGAGCGTGTTTTGTCGATCGCTGTGACCTGGCTTTGCAGGGACTCAATAAAGGTCTGCTGCGCCGCGGCGGCACGCCTTGATTCAGCTGCTACCGCACGTTCAGCAGATTCCTGTTCTGCCAGTGCCCGTTTCAACCCTCTGGATGCGATGGCAGCAGCACGCTTCTGATCCGCCTCACGTGCAACGGCCTGCTCCTGCTCACGTAGCCGGGCGATGATAGGGGCGGCTTGCTGGCTAATCCCCATTTGCGCGGCACGGTATTCAGCGATGTCAGCTTTAGAAGATTTAACCGCGGCCGCCTGATCATTGAGACTTTGCAGA
Organism: Erwinia sp. MYb416; assembly: GCF_037479575.1. Lineage (NCBI taxonomy): Bacteria > Pseudomonadati > Pseudomonadota > Gammaproteobacteria > Enterobacterales > Erwiniaceae > Erwinia > Erwinia sp. MYb416. Next base: position 1,646,149 of record NZ_JBBGYT010000438.1, on the reverse strand, counting down.
AACGACTTTTGTGAAACAGCAGCACGTTCTGCGTTTTGCGCCTGCTCCTGACGGGCGCGACCCTCTGCCGTTTCTGACTCCATCACCTGCGAAAGCTTGGTGCGAGTGGTATCCAGAATGGCGTTAAAGCGGGCGTAGGTTTCCGTGTCAAGATTGCCGCGATGCTTCGACAAGCTGGTCTGCAGGTCGTCCAGGTCATTCAGCGCACGGTTTACCGGGCTGATGCGGTTGAGCAGGTTTTGCAGCTCCTGCTGCTGCTGGGCGGTTGCCTGAGTTGCGTTTTTGGTGCTGCTCAGGCTCTGCTTCTGTGCGTTGGTAAAGTCACGCACACGCTGATGAATCTCGTTGATCTCTCGCGCAGCGTCCGCCGTCAGTTTCCCTGCGTTTTTATTGCTGGTTCCGAAATCGTCAGCCCCCTTTGCGGCGGTATCGGCAGCATCCTTGAAATCATCCAGAGCCTTATTGCCGCGTTCCAGTTCGGAGGTGTTAACGCGGAGCGAAATTGTTGCAATATCGGACATTACGCCCCCTTGCTGTGGACCAGGTCCAGCGCAGCACGTTCCATAATCCGGACGTCATTGAGCGCGGCTGCCTCGTCGTCTATGCCTTCCATTTTCATCAACCAGGGCAGAACGTTGTAATCCAGCCCGGTAATCCCGCCCACACCAGTGCGCCATTGCGTTGCCATAGCACGGAAAACGCCAAATGCGGCCCAGCAATCAGGCCAGACCTCAACGGTCTGCTCTTCTTCGGTATAGTCATCAGCGCTCAGGCCGAATGCTGCGAGGTCTTCTGTGGAGGGGTCAGGCGTATAAAACGCCGAGGCAACCGCTATCAGTTTTTTTGGCGATTCGTCATCAGCTCGTCGTAATAAGCTTTGGTGACGGCTTCGAGCGCTCGCGGGTAGTTATCAAGCAGCTTTTCCAGATTATCGCGATTGAACTCGTCAGGCAGCGCCCACGCTTCTGTGATTGCGAGCAGAAAATCAACGACGCTTTTCCCTTCCATCGTTTCGATAGATGTTAGCTCTTTCAGTGGTTTGTGCTTGAAGGTGAATGTGATAACTCCATTTTCATCACCAGCACGCGGGATAGATACGTCGACCTTAAAAGTCGGCTTTGGTTGAAGCTGAAATTTAGTTGCCATAATTCTCTCTGAGAAAGCCCCCATCCGGGGGCGTGGTTAAGCTACCGTCACGGTGCAATTTGCTGTTTTGTTGCCATCTTCAGTAGTTGCGGTGATAGTTGCATTGCCATCAGCAACACCTTCCACTACCCCACCGCTGGTTACGGTAGCGATAGTCGGATCAGATGATGACCAGATGACGGCTTTGTTAGTGGCGTTGGCAGGAAGTACAGTAGCGGTCAGCGTGGACGTTTCACCGACTGCCAGAGCAATCGTCGATTTATCCAGGCTGACGCCAGTTACCGCTACTGTGCTCACTTTTCCTTGTAGAACGTCATATCGCGGGACTTCCGTGAGAATGCCGCAGTGGTTTTTTCCACCTCGTTTACCGCTGATGTCGGTTCGCCGTCGAATGAAGGCGTGCCAGACCAGTAGCGCATCTCTTTCGCCTTGGGTACGTACATGCGCATCGGCATAGTGTCCCCGTATCGATCGGCTTTTTTCAGCACTGGATAAATCGGCAGCGTTGAATCATGCGCGAGGGTATAAGTCAGCGTTTTGGCCGCTTTATACGTCGCCAGGTTTCGCTGGTTATCATCCGCCAGGAACTGGATCTGCACATACTGCTGATCGCCGCCTGATGGCGCCACCTCCATAATTTGAGGGATTTCCGTCCAGCCAGTAACCTTCTGAAGTGAACCGATACCTGCACCGGCTGCAAAGAAGTTCACATCTGACGTATCGATAATGCCGACCGTGATGCTGGTAGCCGTCTGCGCAGAAACGCGAGCAACCAAATCGTCAATTAATGACCAACCCGATTTAATCAGCACGACATCATCAACCGCCAGCCCATGGCCGGTGGCAACGGTGAATACAGCGCCAAGAGCATTCGATACGGCCGTTACTGGAATAGCATCATCCAGCTCTGAACCAACGAACACCGTGGCGCCATTAGGTAATGCGAAGCCCATAATGGTTTCTCCGTTTTTTGGACATAAAAAAAACCGACGAATGTCGGTAGGGGATTACTGCGCCACGTCAGCGCGGTAGTTCATGCTTATGGGGATGGTGTAAGTGGTATCAGTGGAGATCCCGGCATACTGAGCCGGTTCAGAACTGATATAGCAGGCGAATCCTTCTCCGTTCATTTCGGTACCGTTAGCGAAGAGCTCCTCAATTTGGGAGGCAACAGATTTTCCTGCTGTTCGGCCCTGCGCTGCCGGGATCACCACATTCACCTGGTACACGCCGATAAAGACTTTGCTGCGCTGGCTGAGGTCGATTGCGTAAGGCGTGGCTGGCATATCGTGAGAAGTCAGATAAATACCACCAGGAGGGTCAAAAGAGATATTGTCATATGCCACCTGCAATCCCTGCCCCTCTGCCCACTCACCCAGCCGGGCCTCCAGCGCTGTCGTAATATCAGGCCGACTCACTGTTGCACCTCCCGTACCGCTTCATCAAAGAACCGCTGAAACTCAGCAGCGGTGATCCGCACCATGCCGCCGGGTGCCTGCTTTGAGTGACCGAATTCAAGCGGATAGGCATACGGGACGTTGTTGCAAAAATAGACCGCTGTCATGCCAACCTTAAAGCGCTCGATCACCATATTTCCTGCGGCAATGGTTTCGTTACCGGACTTATCAATACGCCCGGTTTCCCCCTCCGACTTCTGATCGAATGACACCTGCCAGTTGCCACGGAAGCGGCCGCCCGTATAACCTGGCGGTGCAGTGATACCCATGCTGTCCTTCACTTTACGGCCGGGCCTGAGCCGCCCCGCTTTCGTAAGGTTCTCCGGGTTCTGCCGCAGCAGACTGTTGTGCTCTGCTACAGCCTCATTATATGAAACCGCAGTCTGGTTCACAGCCCATGTCTCAGGATTCCCAACGGGTGACATCTGAACCAGTCGGGCCAGTATCTTGATCGACACTGCACGCACGACATCTGCCTGGTTAGCTTTTGCCTTGTTAACGAAAGCATCAATGGAGGAAAGGAAGGATTGATTTTGTGACATGTCACGCCCTCAATTGTGCCTGATAACACAGCACCAGCGATGCTGGTTTTACCTGGTGAGGTTTGACAATACGGTGCGGTTTGCTGTCTACCTCAATCAGATCACCCACCAGCAACTCAGCTTCAGCAGTGAACGCGATCCGCACATCACCGGCCAGAATATTGGTACCGTCGATTTCCTTTGGGTCGTAATCGGTTCTCACGCCTGTGGCCGTAAAGTCCAGGTCGGGATCGTGCACCTCTTTACCAGCCACAACCCTGATGCCCCCCTTTCGCTTAACGTCATACTTCATGCCGTTTTCGGTCAACAGGCGGGTCGCTGTGGCTCGCATACGGGAATAATTGATTGGCATATCAACCCCGCTCTGCAAAGGTGTTAATGGCAAACCCCCGTCCGGCGGCCAGGCTGCCCAGCACAGCAAACACGGCAGGATACTGCGGGGTGAATGTATCGCCATCGGCAACAGCGTAAGTGGTGGTCACTGCACCTTCCACGCGCTCCGATTTCACCGCCGCTTCACGCACGCTGCTAAGCAACTCCCCGCTCATGGCCTCCAGCGCCAGCATGCACTGCGCACTGATAACCTGCCGGGGGACTTTGCCAACCGGGACCGGGTAATCATCAAACCAGGCATCACTGCGTGGCCAGGCAAGCGGCTGATTCGGATCGGTGCGCCGCCCGCCCCACTCCAGCCCCTCCAGATAATCCATCGCGCGGATCAGCATCACCTCGCTATCGACGGTGATCTCCCTGCCGCGTCCAGTCGCGAAAGATTTAAGCATCGCCACACTGGCGTAACTGTTGAAATCTGGCGACCCGGGATCGGTATCAATCATGCTTCCCCCTGAGTGATGGGGCTTGCGCCCCATACTGTTAGCCGCCTGCCGGCGTGGTGAAGGTAATCTCCTCCGACGTCTGGCTTACGCCATCCACCGAAGCGGTGACCGTGAAGGTGCCTGCAGTGGCGGAGGTGAGTTTGACGGTAGCGCCGCCGGTGGAGCCGGTGCGTGATGCGTCAGTGCTGAGGGTGCCGCCAGTAGTCGTCCACAGGACGTTTTCGCCCCCGACGCCTACACCATCTCTGGTGTATTTCAACGAAAGGGTTACCGCGTCAGTGCTGTCAGCAGTTGCGGAGGTTTTATCCGCCGACAGCATTACTCCACCCACGGTGGCATCCAGCTTGATCAGCACGCCAGCCGTGGACTTATTGCTGGTGACGTGCTTTTTCCAGTTGGCACCGGTGCCGATTTTAGTCAGGTCCGGATTTTCACCTTTGGAGGTATCCCAGCTGTAGCCCATTAGCTCAACATTCACGGTACCTTCAGCACGGTAGCCTACCGCGAGGTTTTCCTGCGTGTTGATGTCGTAGGAGCGGAAGCCGGGAGCCTGCGACTCTGTGATGGTCACCGCGCCAGCCACCAGCCCGAGGATCGCGTTAACGTCCATTGTATCGGTCACCAGCACAGGCTTACCCAGGGTGCCCGGCTGGCCGCCGTACACAACTACGCCCGCCTCTTCATAAATCTTGTTGGCGATCGCCTCATCGATGATGTCGAAATAGGTGGCAGAGTGCATAACGAACAGCACCACGCGGTTGAACTTGTCGCCGTACTTACGCAGGCCGCGGGTCAGCGTTTTCTTTCCGTCAGTAGCGATATTTGCGGTCACCACCATGTCGGCATTCGAGCCAATCGCCGCCACCAGTCCTTTCAGTCCGTATTTCACGTAACCTTCGAGGGTGGCGTCGGCCACGTCCACGCCGATCACTTCTGAGAACTCATCCACGCTGCGCCCGCGACGTTTAAAGGCCTCTTCGGTAGTTTCGTAAGGGCCGTATTTCCACGGTGCCTTAACCGATACCGCCTCGCCTGCACCAATTTTTTTGCCGGTGATGGTGCTGGTTGAGTTGACGTCGCGCGACTCGATGCTGCCGCCAACTTTGTAGAAAGCGCGCTTACGGAAATCGCCTTCGATCAGCTCGTTATCCAGCAAGATCGCACCGTTCTTCAGGTCACTCTTTACAGTGGTTGCCATGGTTTATTTGTCCTTCACTTAGGAAGTTGGAGGAAAGCCTGCTGGCCGTGCTTACGGATATAGGCTGCTTTGTCAGTGGATGTCATTTCCGAGCGTTTAAGACTGCCCCCGCCGCTGCCTGATTTGTGCCCGCCTGCGCCTGTACCTTCAGCGCGCGGGAACAGGTGGGGTGCCGTCTCCTTGAGCGACTCGGCCCACTCCAGCGGGGTTAGTGGCGTTTTACCGTCTTTGCCGAACAGAACATCACCATTTGCATCAACCGCTACGGCCTCGCCTTCGTCGTTGAGCTGGAATGCGCCTTTGGCGCGCAGGATCAGATCGTCGGACGCTTCCGCCAGTGCGCCGGCTTTTGCCGCCGCAGCGCGAATAGCATCACCGAGTACCCGATCCCGGAATTTACTGGAGAACGCTTCGGCTTTATCCGCGCGTTCGTTGGCAGCTTTGATCTGCTTGTCGACGTCGGCACGCATGCGCTCGGTACGCTTATCGAGCACTTCGTCCACTTTTCCGGCCGCAATCAGCTTTGCCTCCTCGTCGTCGGAGAAGCGCTGGATGATGCCGCGGACGGCGTCAGGATCGATGCCTTCGAAACGTGAGAGGTTATCTTTCTGCTGCTTAATGGTGCCCAGTAGCTCGGAGTTTTTGTTTTTCAATCCGGTCACCTCTGAGGTAACCCGCTCATCAATCAGCTTTTGGATCTCCGGGGAAATTTCCGTTTGAGAACCACCGCTACCGGCTCCATCCTCAGCACCGGCCTCGGCGTAATATTTGATGAACATATTGCGAATAAGCATGTTGTCCCCTTGGGATTTGGTGGGCTTTGCCCATAAAAAAAGCTGCCCGCGGGCAGCCTGATGAGAGATGATTTATTTGCGACTATTACAGTGATTTGAGTTGCGCCAGCGTTATCCATTCACCTTTGTCGGTGAACATGTCACCTAGTTGCAACTCCCCGGCGCGGAACATGCGCCCCCGTTCAACTCCTAGCACTTGGTCCTGTCTGTCTGGTGACTGACGAGCAAGCCACTCCAGATACGTCGTATCCTCCGGTATCTGCCCGTCCATTGATGCCCTTGTGCCTGCATCCATTTCGTCACTGTCTATCCCCAGTTCACGCCAGGACTTGGTGACCAGCGTTTCCGTTGAGCGACAGCAGAAGTGGATCCGGCCGGGGCCTTGCAGATACGGAATTTTGTGTCCCACTGGCTTGTGATCCAGGGTGTATTTCTTACGGTCGCGGATGATGCAGGTGTGCGTGGTTTTATTGTCGAGTGTCGAAAGCCATTGCGTACAGTCGAGAATGTCGCTGTTTGCATCTGCAAAGCTTTCCCGAGCTACCGCCGCAACGTGGCTCACCGCTGTCTTGGTGATGCTGGTAGCGTTAGCCCTGCTCATTTGCAGCGATCCGTCCTGAAAATTATTGGTCGCGGTACCACGAACCTTTCTGGCTATCTGCTCGGTTGTGTCGCCAGCCAGATAGCCGGAACGGACCGTGTTACTGATCCGTGTGAGTCGGTCAGTTTCCAGATTCTCCGCCCATTCTTTCAGCAGACGCCCCTGGAACGGTCTGGACATTGCCGCAGCATATGCCATATCGGGTGTGATTGCGGCCAGTGGATATTGACGTAACACCGCCAGAGGCAACAGCTCGTCGAACAGGTCGTGCTGATAGCCAACCTCATGCGAAGCGAACGCCAGTAACTCGTCGGCCAGCGTGCCGAATGCGCCCTGCACCGCCGTATGATTTACCTCCCTGACACTTCCCAGCAGGCTCTCCAGGCGGTTCACTGTGAAGCCATCGCGCCCAAGGCTGTCCATTGCCACCAGTAACCGCGCTGACAGCTCAGCGTCACTGTCGTTGAGAATTTTCACTATGCGCTTAGCCGCGCCGGTGCCGAAACGGCTGACAAACAGCGAGTGTGCTATCGCCTCATCACGCAGGTGGTTGTTTACCTTTGTCATTGATACCGCCGATCAGCGTGGGTGGTGGGTTGTTCAGTTCGTCTATAACCGATTCTGGATCGGCTGCGGGATCGATCAGGTCCAGCTTCTGCAGCGCCCTGACCAGATCCGCGCTACGAATGGCCCCGGACTGCCAGGCGTTAACGATGGCAGTCACCATGCCGGACTCGGCCACCCTGGCAATAAATTCCTGGCTGATAGTGTAAGTCGTCGTTTCGCTTTTCAGCCCGATATAACGAGCGCACCAGGCCAACACGCAGCTGTAGGCTTCTGAGACGTTGGAGGCGCAGACCCCCAGCACAGACGTGGATGACGTCTGCTCCCCGCTCGACTGAGTGGCGGTCTTCGCCGAGGAGTTCTGCTCGATTAAACGGGCGCCCAGCGCCACCATGTAGTCGCGCTTGCTGTCCATCGCCTCTTTAACCAGCGTATTTGGCTGCGCCTGGGCGTAACCAAAGCTGCCATCCTTCGGCAGCAGCAATGGCGATCGAGAGCCAAGCTTAACACCGGCCTTTTCCAGGTAGTCGCGCCAGCCCTCATCCAGGCCGGAGATATGCGGCTGAACCTGCCCACAGAACCAGACACTATCCTCATAGTCGGCACTGTTACGGTAGTGCCCGTGGTTAATCTCGGTCAGTGCAGACAGCGGCGACTCATCGATTGACGGATCGTTATTCTGCGCGCCAACAAAGGTGAACGGGATTTCATCCCAGAACGCCTCTGCCTTGGGCTTTGGCTCGTACTCACTGCTGATTTCGAACGTGCCGCTTTGCGTGTCGCCGCTGCGCCGCCAGACCCGGCACTTAAAGCGCCCCTCTTCCAGCAACAGTTCACGGTACTGGATCAGCTCTTTAAAGCCGTAGCCGTCCGGCTCCTCGATGCACTCGCGCAGCACCACCAGCACCAGGTGATCGCGACCGTTGATGCGCTCGGTGCGCCAGTTAACGATCTGCTCGGCCTGATAGCGCAGGATGATTGCCTGCTGGCCATCCTCCGCGAAATCGACGTAGAGACCGTCGCGCGCCACCTCCAGCACGTTCTCGGTCACCAGCTGCGACTGCTGATAGATGCTGGTACCGGCCCCGTCGGCATTGGTCAGCAGATAGCTCAGCTTATCCGGCGCGGTAAAGGTCGGGTCCTTGCGAAAGGCCATACCCAGCATGCCGATCTTGGTATTGCCGGTAATTTCATAGAACACCGCGCGGGCCAGATAGTCCTCGTTGCGGCGCTTGTTGCGTACGGAGGTATCGGTTGGGTCAAGCTTTGGCAAATATGCGTGCCCGGCAGCCTTAACGGCATCAGCTCCCCGGCAGAAATCGCGCACCTTTTTCCAGCTGGCGCAGGCCGCTTTATGTTCCGGCCGAACAAAAGTGATGTCGTGGTTTGCCATCAGTAGGTGGTATCCATTGAGATTGAGTAAGCAGGCTTCACGATCGGGTAGTCCTTCACGATGAAATAACCGCCACCATCGTTCGGGTGATCGTTGTCAGCCTTTTTGTCCGGTTCACCGTTATCGGCCCACACCTGTTGTTCCAGTGATTCGGTATAGACCGGGCAGCGTTGTACGTTAACCAGGTAGCGGCGTTCACCCAGCGCGTTGCAGAACATAGCGTTCATCGAGTTAATTCGGTCTTTCACAGGTGGGTTAGACGGGTTAACCATCACGCTGAACCCGGCCTGTTTGAGCTGTGCGATATCGGTTTCGCTGGCGTTGTTCGATTTGCGGCTGTCGCCCGAGGAAATCCATTCCGATAAACAGCGCCTCGCCTGGCTGCTCTTCATCGCTGCAGTTATTTTTCCTGCGGTCGAACTGGTGGTAAATGGTGCCGCTGGCCAGGTTAGTGAACTGGCCGCGCAGGTAGGCTTTGATCAACTCTTCCGGATATGAACCCAGCAGCGACGAGATGTAGTCAGGCGGCAGGTTCTTCGCATTGTCGAATGTGCTGGCCTGAGTGAGTCCGTAAAGCGTGGCCAGCTCCGGTTTATCGCGCACCGCCTTAACAAACTGCTGTCTCCATCGATCGGCAGATAGTGGTACCGCGATACGTTCGGCCCTCGTAGAAATGGACCTCTTTGTTGCTCTCGTTGATCTTGACGTTCAGACCCCAGTCGAAAGCCACCTCCTCTACCGTTGGGTAGAAGATGTCGCGGATCTGCGGGTAAGTCGGCGCAAAGTAACCCTGGTTGATTTTGGGGAACTCCCAGAAGCCCTTACAGATGCCGCCACACCCTACCCACGTCTTGCCGCTGCCGAAACCGGCCACGTAAGCCTTGAACTTATGCGGCATCGCGAGAAATCGCGCCTGCGGGATATTAAGCGTCGGGCTGATCCCCATCGTCTGCCCTCGCGTCTACTACGTTTATATTTATCTGCACTGGCGTTGGCTGCTTGTCATCGCCATCCTCTGCCAACTCTTTGCGCAGTTTCTCGATCTCAAGCTGACGCTTTTCAATTTCGATCTGCTGCAATTTCTGCGTGAATTCGGTATCCGCCAGGCCGAGCCGCTTCGCCACCGCTTCGAACATCCGTTCCCGGCTTATGCTGGCCAGCTCAATGCCGTTTTTGCCTACCTTCGTACCGGAGTAAGCGAGGCGGGCAATCGGCGGCAGTTCGCGTGTGTCCTGAATATACGCACGACCCAACCCCTCGCCATTGCAGCGCGGGCATTCGGGATTAGCGGGCTTCGTTGCGTCGTAGCCGTAGCCGCCTGCGTCGACTGGTTCGCGCTGCTTTCGCTCAACCGCCTCAACGTGCTTCTCGTCAAACTCGACCATATCGCGCCACTGGTAGTTATGGCCGAAGCCCCAGCAGTATCGACAGCAGCCCCTTCGATATTGCGACAGGTCGTTAGCGTCGAACGTGGCCAGTTGCCACATCTGCGCAAGAACGGTATCCGCCGAAATCAGCACGCGGGACATCTGCGCAGTCTGCTGCTCAGTGATGGCGTCGATTATTGAAGGTTTTTGAAGCAACTGATATCCAAGTTGCCCGGCAGACGCAACGCTGTACCCGGCGCGGACAGCGGCCTGAGTAGCGTTGTTATCTTTGAGGTACTCGGCAACAAACCGACGTTGCTGGTCGGTCAGGTTGTCATTAGCAACGAGCTGTTTTGCGCTGCGCTTTGACTGCGCACTGCGCACTTTCTCCTGCGCAGTTGTTTGCGCATTTTGCGCAGAAGGGTGCTTGATGTAGCGGCGGGCCGTGGAGTAGTTATAACCCCGCGCCTCGCACCACTCCTTCGGTGATATTCCTGATATGGCGTGATCGGCGAGGAACTCTTTCTGAATGGCCCCCCAGTCCGGTTTTGCCATATTTTTTCCAACTTTAATTCATTTATAATCAATTAGTTAATGAACTTACTCATAAATAGATCTAAATTTCAGGCTTGGCTTGGCTCGCCCTCGCTAATTAGTCACTCCATTGATACTGGAATGACAATTATGAAATATTTTTTCGCTACACTAATCACTATCGGATGCCCTACTGTTTTCCTGCTAATGCCAGAAAGTAAGATGCAACTTCTGATAGAGATACTTCAGCTTATCCTGTCAATTTCTGAGGTTTGGATTAGGTGATTAACTGGGAGGGTAGGTTACACCTGCCCTCCCGATGAACTGCAGTGTATGTGCTGAAAAATGCTGCCACCATCCCGGCAATGCTATTCGATAGCCTCCCAGTCAGGTGATGCCATTATTTTTCCCTTTAATATTTAACGAAGAAGATCAATACTCTCCATAGAGCTTTTTGGAAGCTGCGAAGGTGACGTCATTCAAGTTGTGAAAAATGTAATAACGATAGGGCTGCTTTGGTTGCCACTAATCCCAAAAACACTATCCATAATGAATGAAACAATCCGAGCAAGGAGTAACGCCATGAAGAAATCCATCCAGAAGTGCCAAGCTGTCTACCGCAAGGTGTTCGACCCAACTAATGATGTGACTATGAATGACGTCTTCCTTTTTACGCTTGGTTGTGGGGCTGCATTCCCACTTCCAAAAAGCTTTTTCTGACTGCCATGGTGATGGCAATAAAAAACCTCCCGAAGGAGGTTATCGACCGTGAAGTAAGCCGCCAGGGCGAAGACTGTTACGAATACCTTCACTCACAGCATCATCAATCAGCTTGCGCATTTTTTCGCTCAATTTCGATTCTGCATCGGCAATGCCATCTTTGATGAATGCCTGCTTGATGAATACTTGTCCACGCTCTACGAGGACAGCATCTGAAAATTCCGCTGAAACTTTCAGGGCCGAGGCTTTCCCTGAAAATACTTCGCTGTGGATGCACTTACCCTTTTGCAAAATATCTATACGGACTTCCGCGCCGGACACTATTCCGTCTTTCCATTGCTCAAGACCATAAATCGTGATGTTGATATTTTTAAGGGAATCGGGGGAGTAACCGAAAGGCAATCGCCCGTCAGGTTTATGATCATCGTTGCTCATTTGGAGTTTCCTGCTGGACAGATGGAGACATCTCTCGGTAATAACCGCAAACCGATGATTCATTGTGTTTATGCTAAAAAGTGAACTCAGTGAATGCAGTTTTTAGCAAAAAATAAAAAACCGCCCGTAGGCGGTTAATTGTTAATTTTTTTCCAGTGCGGTTTGTATGGCGTCTGCAACGTCAGAAATATAGCCTTTAACCGCTTCAATCAAAATAACCTTCTAACATCACAACCTCCATTTCATAAAGTGAGGCTACACGATATCGTTAGGATTAATCCTAGTGAAGAGAAATTTATCTTTTTGATTGGTAATCAGGATGGGATTCGAACCCATGGACCCATCGGTATTGGCTGCCGCGCCACCTCACGGGTCTGTATCGGCGTCACGCTTCGTCCGGATCGGGATTAACCGACATCTCGCGCACCTGATTATGTTTGGCTGTGCTGGCTAGTGCCTATATCTTGGATCCATTCATTTCGGTACTGATGCAGCTAACAACTCTGAAATGAATTCCTTCTCGGGTTTAACGCTGAAACTCTTACCCGTTGAGATGTTTACCAGACACCTTAGGTTCTTAATACTACCACCTTGATTGATTATTTTTTCAGCAATCCCTTCGAGCCACTGTTCTTTATCATCAAGTTTTATCCAGAATAGCGCCTTCTCACCGTACTCAATTTTTTTTGGAAGGGTAGCTGAATTGGCATCACCAAAAATTTGGTGAAAATAAATTTTTTTTCCTACCTTCCATCCGATACTCACGATCTGAGCAGGAACTGATGATTGGTTGGTTACTTCGATGGCAATACCATTTTCCTGGATTTTCTGAAGCAGTGCATTTGAGCCAAATATAATGCGCCGCCCAACCTTACAGGTTACAAAGGCTTTAGGCTTTCTGTTAGCTAAAAACAGCGTCCCTAAAACCGCTATAAATGTGGCAAAACCAGAAAACCAAGTTCCAATCATCGCCCAAAAAGCCCATTTAGCAGCTTCCTGTGTCGATACCATAGATTCATAAGAAATTATATCTGCGTCCATATCCCCTCACTTCAAAAATGGACATATTACTATTTTTTTTTATTTTCTACATCATCAGGCCCACTCGCAAATGGGCCTTGTGATGCTCACTGCCTGATGATTTTGACCAGGTAGAGAACTGAAGGGGAAAAACTGATAGTAAGCATCAGAATGATGCCATACATGTTGGATTGCTTTATCCCAGACACAGTCACGTATTCAAGCAATGGAGTGTATGTTATGAGCGCATACTGAACGACGCTAAATAATAGTAACAACAGCAGAAACAGCAATGAACTCTTTAGAAAGAAGTAAATCCACCGCTTGATACTGATTGTGCTCTTTCGATAAAAGCCCCCTTTGTAGTCACTGATAAACCCTGGCATGCGCAATTTTTCCAAAACCATTAGAAGGGATTCAGAGTACAATTTCGAGAGCCTTTGTTAAAGCGGCCTGTTTATCTGAGGCATTGCTCTCTGATGTACTGCTGGAGATAGTTCACCTGCCCAGTGATTGTAGTGATTCGCTCTCTGAGAGTGAAATAATCCCGTTGAGCGGAGTCGTTAAGTCGGGCGGTGGCATCATCGCCCATGCTGCCGGCTGTGGTGGTGCTACCCTTTGAGCAGGTTGCGTTGAGGCGCAGCCCACACTTGCCAGAACTAACACACTGCTGAAGAGCATCAAGCTTAGCTTTGGCATCAGCCAATTCCTTTGTGTATTTCGTATCGAGCACAGCAACGTCACGCTGGCGCGTCTGCATGTCATTGATGGTTTCCTGCCGCTGCTTTGCCTGGGACTCGGATTGTCAGCCCGGGTCTTTTGCTTCGTAAGCTGAGACGACAAGATAAGCACTACGACGACTGCGACCAGAAATTCCACGGCGATAATCAGCCAGGCACGGCCATTCATTTCTGACTCCACATGCAGACTTCCCGCTCAATCTCGCGTCGATTCATCAGGCCTTTCCCTGCATAAATCCACTGGCGCAGGCCGTCACACGCCCCGGTGTAGTCACCTGCATTCAGCTTACGAAGCAGAGACGATCGCTCGAACGCACTCACCCCAACGTTGTAGCTGAATGAGATAAGCGCGGCCTTCTGGTATTCAGTGGCTGGGACTTTCACGGAACGCTCTACCGACCGGGCAAATGGCACCAGGTCTTTATTCAGAATCGCCTGACATTCCGCATCGGTATACGTCTTGCTCTTGATGATGTCGGGGCCAGTGTGGCCGTAACAGACCGTCCATACACCGACGACATCCTGATAAGGCTTGTTCTCTTTCCCCTCAAGCGAAGGGATAAGGACAGCTGCAATTGCCAGAGCGCCGCCACTCACAACCCCGGCAATGCTTTTCTTCAGTTGTGGTGACAATGCCATTACTGACCCCTTGCGGCTTTACGCCTGTCTTCTTTGATTTTGAAATAGAGATTCGCGAGGAACGTCAGCAGACCAAACACCAGGCTACCAAGCACCCCGATGGCCGCCCATTGGGACGGGCTGACTCTGTCGAGGAGCTGTAATGCCCAGAAGCCTGAGCTACCCGCTGACGCTCCGTAGGCAATGCCCGTTGTTAGTTTGTCCATTCGATACATATTCACCTCCGGCTTTGCCGTGGTGCCGTGTGTGGGTGGGAAAGGAATTAAAAAAAGCCCACCGAAGTGAGCCTTTTAATTTTATAATGCCTAAAGAACAGCGACTCCCAGAAGCTTGCCAATCGTTAAAGGTGTCTTGGGGATCGTATCGATTATGGTCGCGTGATACAGATCAAAGATGGTTTTGAATCATTTTTTTCTGATAGATAGGAAGCCATTCCAACTTTTGTTCGGCGCAATTGGGCACAAGTGCGCTTTCATTGTGAATGTTCAACCTGGATTTGAAATTGGCACGGCCATCCGACCAGAATCAGCTTACAAGGATCTTTTGGATGCCCTGGGGGTCACGCCTGACCCTGCCAACCGATTCAAAACGTCAGATTTCTTCACTAGCTTTTCAAACAGCATCCCAGAAACTATCCCATCAAAACAGCCGGCCAGACAGACAGCTATCCGAGCTGCTATTGATAATGGAAACGAGAAGCTGTTTTTTAGTCACTGGAGAAATAACGGCGAAAAAGGAGGTCATGTGACCAATGATAATATTGAAAAAACACGCACTGCCTTCGGCGCAGAGATAGCTAATACATGCCAAGAAAGGAATATAAGCAGCTGCTGGACGGCAGTTAGTAGAGCAGAAAGTTAGTATCGAAGCCCTGTAAAGCAAAAAGGCCCCGCATATGCGGAGCCTTGAATATGGTGCGCCTGTTTATCGTCTCTGATTATGAATCAATCCATCGAAAGGGCGGCGCATTGAGTTGCTACAAGATTAAGAATAGTAGCAGCCCCGGAAATGACAAACAAAAAAGCCCAAGGCGTTAATCCCGGGGCTTTTTTGCATTGAGAATATCGTTGATCTCATTCCGGCATGTCGACATTGAGGGCTTGCGCCACCCTTCCCCCTTCCTCCCGCACACGAACTTGCGTGGTCTTGCAGTCGAGTGATATTAAGATGCAATAGCTCTCTTAGATGCTCCGTGAGAGTAGTAGCTGAGTAAAATACCAAATGCCCGCTGGTCAATGCGCATAACGGAATCTACGACCTGAGAAATCAACATTCCATCATCGTCATTGCACATCGGGCGGCTCTGGATCCCGCTGGGTTCGACGCTTTCCATCCACTGAGCGATCATGCTGCTCATGCGTTTTTCTAACCTGCCGCTATAAACCCACGCGCCCCAAAGTTCTAGCCAGTTGTTTAACCAGTCATGCTGGTCTTTCGTGAGATTTAACTCGCGTATGCTCATGGCTTTCTCCGCTTGATAATCCGCTGCTGATTAACCGGGTAGCTATTTCGCTTTCGTTGCAGTGGCTCAGGTTTCACAGGGGCAAAAAGGGTTAGTAAGTTCTTAATCCAGGTCATGCGGCCTGCTCCTGTTGCTTTTGCAGCTCTCTGGTTTTCTGACGGTAAAATCTGGACAGTTCCTGCAACTCCTCACGCGTCCACTTATTCACCGGATGTGGCCCCATCAGGCGATCGAACGCGGCCTGTCCTATTTTGATGATCAGCCTGGGCGTATAGTTTTCGATGTTCCCGGACAGGTGTTGGTTACACTGAACGCATTGCTTGTGGCAGTTGGTTTCGTCATACCGGGTTGCCGGTGATGCGCCGCGAGTCCGGTAGTGGCCAGCATCCCGCACTCAGGACTGCACCATGTGTGATTCTGGTAGGGAGGATTGAACCATTCGCGGCAGTCAGGGTTTTTGCATCGCCTCCTGGCGGCTTTTGCTGTTGCTTCCACTCTTCGCTGGTCAGCTTGCGGCCATGCCAGTTAACCTGCTCTGAGACGTCGTTCAGGCAGGCCCATAGTTTGGCGTTCTGGTCGAGGGTGCGGGTTCGTTCCTGGATGGTTACTACGAGGGGGGTATCGGGGTTGGTGGGTAGTTGCCTGATGAACTCTGTGCAGTTTTGCCGTCGCAAATTGTCGATCAGGAAGTAGGTTTGTTTGTTCAATTTCAGCCTCCTGTGGTGGCCCTCAGTTTGATCTGCGCCTGTTGAAGTTGCTCCAGGGCGGTTCTGGCAGCAGTGCGGATCGGCTTGCACCGGCTTTCGACCAGTTGTTCCAGTTGCTCCCGGCAGGTGGCCAGCGCCAGTTGCGCCTCACACAGTCCGAAGAATTCATGCCGAGTGATTGTGATGGTTGCGGATCGGATGGTTGGATTGGTGTCAGGTGTCACGATTTCCCCCTCATACCAAACCTGGCGCGTATCTCCGCGATTTTATCCAGCCCCTTCTCGTTGCTGAGCGGGCAGGACAGCACTGGCAGCTGGGCCACCGGCGCACGGATTTTCTCCCCGGAGTCCAGGCGGCGAACCATGCTGCGCAATTCCCTCACACACTTATTCCGAAGTTCAGCAGCAGTGAGATTTCCCGATCGCATCTGCGAGTAGAGCGCAGGAACCATCAGCCAGCATTCGTTACTCTGCCAGGGGAATTTCTCCGGACTGCTGTAGAAACCCCGGCGCGAACTGTAATCCAGCACCATATCGTAGAGCTGGTCGGCATCAGGAAGGCCGTACTTACTGGCCTCTCCCTGTCGGCACCAGTCCACAAATTGTCCCGGTGATGGCCAGAACGGAGAAGTGCTGGCGCGAGCATACTTCATGCCTGCTGACAGGTGCTGCTTGCTGGTGATGCCGTTCTCAACGAAAGCAGCGATCCACTGTCGTTTAGCGGCGGCCTCATCCCTGGGATCGCGCAGAGCAGTGCTGATGGATGCTGGGAAAAGTTGCTTTAAGTTCGAAAACAGGGTGTCCACCAGGCGCTCAACGTCTGCATGCACGCCACGATCGGCCGGTGGTGGCGTATCACCAGCCATCTGCGCCAGCACGCTGCCATCCCGGTTCTGTATTGCTGTAACAAGGTTTCTCATAAAAAATCGTTCTCCCATGATTCGCGGCTGTTCCAGTGCGGAACCTGCTGCGGGTTATCTGGCGCCCGACTGCGGCCAGGCTGTGCCATCTGCGCCCTGAGTGTGGGCCACTGCTTCCGCAGTTTGGCAGGACACAGGATATTGGTTTGCCAGAAACCATCCGAGTTCGCCCACTCGAAGATCTCGCAGATTTCCCGGTGTGTAATTTTCAGCGCATCAGACGGATATCGTTGGCCCATGCGTACCATGTTGGTTTCTCAGCTGTCGGTGATATATGCACGACTTTTCGATACAACCACTCCGCAGCACGCAGATCGTCAGCAGTACCCCACTTGTCACCTTTCGGGGACTGTGTGGCTGCATCTGGCCGGGATATGGGAAGGTCTTCAGGGGGACCGTTGGAGGATTCGCGAGAATTCTCTGACGTAATGTTTTTATTGTCTTTGGTAGTAATGTCTATGGTGTCCCCCTGCTTTGAGGGATTGTGATACCCCAATTTGAGGGATTCTTTATCCCCAACTGCCGCTTGGTAAAATCCGCTCCCGCCATCTCTTCAAGTATCATTGTTGCCAGTCTGACATACCCATCATCAAGGTCAGCCACACGGCGCTCCACGTATTCCGCCACGCCCAACCTCTCTGCAAACACCTTCTGACTGATAGTCGCGAGTTTGTTCAGTAATGCGGATTCAATGCGGCGGGCGTTCTTGCTTTGAGTTGCGTTATCCATTACGTATTATTTCCATATTGATTAGTTAGTTACGTGCACACTCAGTGAGTGCGCAATGTTGCTCCGACATTGCGGTGGGAGCGGCTTCAGGGTTTTAAAGAGCGGTGTTGCTTATGCTGCTACTCGGTAAGACTTCTCTTGGTACTTCAGGGCGCCAGCTGTGACGATTTCCAATCGGTAGGCGTCTTTCTCAGGGATAATCTCCTTCCACTGAGATACGGCTGCGTCACTAATGCCTAATGCACGTGCCACTGCTCGCTGGGTTCCGAAGTGGTCAATAACATGTTTCTTTTTCATAGACTCGCTCCGAAATTAAAGAACACTTAAATTATCTAACTAAAGGAAACTTAAGTCAACACGATTTAAGATATCTTAATTATGAAAAACACATCGGTTGGCGAGCGCATACGTGCGCTAAGAAAAGAACTGCGGCTTACGCAGAAAGACCTGGCTGCAAAAGTCGGGGTGTCTCACGTTTCCATTTCCCAGTGGTAAAAAGACGAAACTGCACCGAGAGGTGACAACCTTCTGGCCCTGGCTAAAGCTATGGGTGTGACGGCGAATTTCATTTCTACAGGTGAGGAGGCGGCTTCTAACGTTTCCCCTTCTGCAATGGGCAGCAAAAGAATTCCCCTCCTGAGTTATGTGCAGGCGGGTCTATGGACAGAAAGTCAGGAAATCAGAGGGTACGACGGCGGGATGAGTTATTTGTTAATGGACGACGATTGCTCAGACAGCGCTTTTGCTCTTGTGATTGAAGGTGACTCTATGGCGCCTAAATTCAATGCCGGTGATCGCATCATCGTCGATCCGGACGTTTATCCAGTGCCTGGTGACTTCGTTGTTGCTCGTGATGATGTTAAGAGCGAGACCGTATTCAAAAAGTACCGCCCTACTGGCGTTGATATGCATGGTAATGATTTGTACGAGCTGGTTCCGCTCAATGATGACTTCCCTACTCTGCGTTCAGATGCTGGCAAACTGAACATCATCGGCACGATGATAGAGCACAGGATTAGCCGGAAAAACCATAGGCGTTAGCCCATTGGCCTGAAGAGACCTTTATCTAAGGAGATGGCATGTCAGTTTACATGTATGTAGCAATCCCAATGTTTTGTGTTGCGGCACTAATGTTCTATCTGGCGCGAAAGAGGCATGAGAAGAATTTTCTGATTTCGGGATTAGCAATGCTTGTGGCTGGATTCGTGAACGCAGTGCTTGGGCTGACTATAGGTTAGTGGTCGGAAAAGGCGTTCGGGTAAGGGAGTTGTTAGGAAGAGGTCGCAGAGATGGGGTTTTAAGTTTCTGCGGCAGTTGCCGATGATTTACACACAGCGCGAACTTGGCATAGATCGGGTCGCTTATTGTTTCCAGGGTTAGATTAGGTACAGAAAATGCCTCCAGATGTAAACCAAGATGATTTGACTCTAGCCGTCTACAAAGTCGGTGAAACTTTAGTAGATGTAAAGATCCATAATCAATCTAAAGATATTTGGGTCACATCTCGTGATATAGCTGCATTATATGATGTCGATGAAACCAATATAATCAGGCACATATCGAATATATTTAATGATGGCGAATTAGATGAGCAGTCAACTACTGCACTTTTTGCAGTAGTTCGAAATGAGGGTTTACGCTCCGTTCGCAGAACAATCAACCATTTCAATATGGATGTCATCATCAGTGTTGGCTTTAGAGTCAATGCTAAGAAGGCTATTGCTTTTCGCCAATGGGGTTCTCACGAGCTTTATGCACTTGGAGAATTTGATCACCTTTTTTAAAAATTAATCACGCCATCCCGACTACGAGCACTGAGTCGGGGAGTTTTATAATTTTTATAATTCAATACCTTCAAGTGTAAGCGGGACATTCTTAAATTCATCACTATCTAAGGTTTTGACGACAGCATTTAGCAGCGTAGTCATGCGAGCAGAAGGTTTGCCATCAATTCTGCGATTTTCTGCAGCAAGAGTTCTAATTACGTCAGAAAGCCTCCCCATTTTTGTTCGATTATACCTTAGACAACAGTAATGTCATGAAAAGAACTAAGAATTTATAAACATGGCCGGCCACCGCGTCGGTTTTTTTACGTCCATCCTAAAGTTCATTACTTCCCTGCCGATATTACGCTATCTATACAGTAAGCCCGGAACGCTTCGATGCACGTAACTAAATTCTCCGTCAGTTACCTCAGAGGAAGCATCGGCATTCGACTGCAAGGCGCTAAACCAGGAAATCGCTAAAGCTCACAGCGTACAGAACCAGATCAAAGAAACCGGTAACTTTGACGCGAGAACGGTTATGGGATTCATTGGTGACTTTGGGCTTGGCAACGGCTTGGCTAAGAGTGCTGCTACTGAGAAAGCAGACAGTCGATTAATGCAGCTGCAAAACATAAAGATTGCGAGAAACTGCCCATAAAATCTCACAAGGGCCAATCAAGAGGCCCTTCAAGACAATCAGCCGCAGACCCAAAGAGAAGCGCCCCAACACTCGGATACTGAGACGCACTTAATCGACCATCCATCTTCAATTACCTGACCTATCACCTGCATCGCACTATCACCACTCTCCACAAAAAAACACCTGCCGTTTTCGTTCTAACACCCCTAAATTTAAGTTTTCTTTATTTTTAACTTGACGATAAATTTAAGTTGTCTTAAATTAGATTCATCAGCACGAAGCACAGCACCACCGACATGATGTCACGCTCTTTAAAAATCAGGGGGTATGTCTCCGCAGGAATGCGGGGAACCAAAGTGCAGTTGGCTTTGGGGAATGGTGACCGAGCCAAAAAGTAACGTGAAATGCTGCGCAGGGCATTAGCGAATCGGGATGGCGGTCGGCGCTGCTGCGATGCGAGCCACAACGTCACACTCACCATTTCACCTAAGCCAATTACCGGAGGTACATATGACGTTAGTAATCACCATTCTGGCCATAACGCCAGAAATCGCCGCAGGGCACGCAGAGAGGCTCTGCGTGAGCAAGCTAATGCGGATGCTTCCCTGTCCCGCAAAATCACTGTAATCGCTTCTGGTTGCAGCAGCCTGAAAGTAGCCCGGGCAATCAACGGGCCTAGTGTTCGTGATGTGAAAGAAGAGTCCGGGGCGATGTGCTTGCCAGATGTGGCGATGTATGCCGCTGGGTATCGTAAAGCAACAGAATCAGTGACGGCTAGGTGAAATGGAATGCACCAATTATAGCTTTTATCTGTCGTTCATTCAGCTCATAAAGGAGGATTATATTAATTTATCACCTAGGAAATTGAAATGGACGATTTAGCCCTTCTGGCAACAATAAGCTCTCTTCATCAATTAATTGAGAAGTTTTTAGCATCACCTCCTATGAGTAGCCTGTTATGAAAGAAGATAAGTTACTAAGCATCGCAAGTGCTTATGAGTACATCTCTGAGCTAGACAAAGACATTACTCACCTGGACGATATAACCTCAACAGATATGAAAAAGAGGCTTTATAATTATGAATGGGTAATATCAATGGCAACGAGCGGTATACGTGGCCAACGGGCTTGATAATTACCTCGACCAGATTCGCCAAGCTGTGAATGAGGTGCCAGACCTGAGCACACCAAAGGGCCGCACCCGGGTGGCATCGCTGGCAGCCCAGGTGTCACGTAGCAAAACCTTAATCGAAAAGCCTGGCCGTGATTACCTCCGACATCTCAAAGAGGCTGTGAAGCCTGCGGAGGCGGAACTACGCCGCTTTGTTACCGAGTGCGACAACCTGCGCGATGAAGTGCGCCGGCCGCTGACGGAGTGGGAGTCGGAGCAGGAACGTATTAAAGCCGAACAGCAGATGCTGGACTGGCATACCGAAGCTCTGGCTGATAACGAAGCGTGGGACAAGGTTCGCGCCGAACGTATCGAAGCCGATCACGAAATCGCCCTCCTGCTGAACGATAAGTTTGACCGGGACGCCGCTGAAGCAAAAGCCGAAGCGGAGATTTGAAATCCGCCAAGGAGAAAGCTGAGGCTGATGCTAAAGCAGCACAGGAACGTGCTGAGCGCGAAGCCCGAGAGGCTCAGGAGCGCTCGGTAAGACTTGCACAGGAAGCGCGTGAGCAGGCAGAACGTGAAAAGCAGCAGGCTGTTGAAGCAGAGCAACGCAAAGCCGCTGATGCTGAAACTGCGCGTTTAGCGGAGGAAAAGCGGATCGCCAATGAAGCAGCCCGGCGCGCAGCTGACGTTGCTCACCGCAAAGCCATCGGAACCCTGATTGTGAACAACCTGATTGGCCATGCAGGCCTGACCCGCGAACAGGCTATTGCCACACTCACAGCCATCAAAGACAACTGCATCCCGCATACCAGCATCACCTACTAACTCAATTCAGAGGAAACACCCATGCAATTAGCAACTGCAGGGGCTGCCCGCGTGGGTGGCTCCAGCTTTGACGCATTTAAATCTATCCAGTTTCACCCGTCGAACATTCTCACCAGCGCCAGCTTTACCCCGCCACCTCACAAAAGTTGGCTGGATAAGCTGATTGACTTCCTCAGATCGGAGGGGCGCCCATGAAGCTGACATTCAACGACCGCAAAGAAATAAACGCCATCATAGCGGCATTCACCGAGCAGGATCACGAGCAGATTTACAAGGTGGTTGAAGACGCGGTGAACCGGCATAAGTCCAGCCCGGTGGCCCCCGTTATACGGCAGCTCTGCCATGACATGCAGGCTTTCGACCTTGCAGCTGATTCCATCGATTTTCAGGACCGAATGAACAATGTGTTGTGGGACAGCCTGACTGACTACCACCGATTTCAGTATGCGCTGGATATCTTCCGCGCAAAGCATAAAACCAGGGAGGCTGCGTGATGCAACGCCCTGCACTGCCTGCTGCTGGAGCCGATGGAGTTTGATAAGAGATTCATCATCGCTCCGGCCTTTAACCGCCGCACTACCGTAGGCAAGGAAGAAGAAGCCCGCTTTCTGAAAGACTGTGAACACTCGGGTATGACCGTCATGGATGCCGAACAGGGGCGCAAACTGAAGCTTATGCGTGAAAGCGCCCTGGCTCACCCGGCAGCACGCTGGTTGCTTGAAGCTGACGGGCATAGTGAAGCATCTATTTACTGGAACGATGAAGAAACCGGGGAACTGTGCCGGTTCCGGCCAGATAAATTCCTTTCCGGGCAGCCGGTAATCGCCGATGTTAAGAAAGTCGCTGATATGGACCGCTTCCCGCGCCACGTCGAAGAGTTTCGCTATCACATGCAGGATGCAATGTATCGGGAAGGATACCTCCGCCACTTCGGAGAATACCCGCTTTTCATCTTCATTGCCGTAAGCGAAACCATCGACTGCGGGCGATATCCGACGCGCGTTTTTCAACTTGACGAGGAAGATGTAGCCGCAGGATACAGCCTCTTCCGCCAGAGCCTCAACACCTTCCATGAATGCCGAACCACAGACAACTGGGGTGGCGTTGAAGAAATCAAACGCCCTGCCTGGGCACGTAAAAAGGACTGATCATGAGCAATGAAATTATTCACGCATCCCAGGGGGAATCTGACACCCGAGCGGCAATTTTTAGTCCGTCAGGGCTGCAAAAGCTCCAGGCGTTCGCCGCTGTCATGGCGGAGGGAAAAGCTACCCTGCCCGCCCACCTTGCGGGAAAGCCCGCTGACTGCCTGGCTATCGCCCTGCAGGCTGCTCAGTGGGGAATGAATCCTTACGCAGTGGCACAGAAAACACATGTGATAAACGGAACGCTGGGTTATGAAGCACAACTGGTGAATGCAGTGATCACTAGCTCAACTGCCGTCCAGGGCCGTTTTAAATATGAATACGGCGGGGATTGGGAAAAATTAAAACCGGGTGTGGCGAACGCAGCCAATGAACGTGGCCTGTTCGTACGTGTCGGCGCCGTACTTCGTGGTGAAACGGAAATCACATGGGGTGAGCCACTGATCATGGAATACGTCACCACACGTAACTCCCCTCTGTGGAAGACAGCGCCAAAGCAGCAGCTCGCTTACCTGGCCGTTAAGTATTGGGCGCGCCTGTACTGTCCGGACGTCATCCTCGGTGTGTACACGCCGGAAGAATTCGACCAGCCGCAGCGAGCAGAACGCGACGTAACCCCGGCACGCACCCGGCAAGACCTGAACAACCTGATTAATCAAAAACCCGGTACTGAACAGCAACAGGAAACGCAGCCAGTTCAAGGGCGCACACCTGATGAACTGCTCGCTGACTTTACCGAAGCCACCAGCAACGCAAAATCCGTGCAGGAACTGGACGGGCTCTATAAGTACGCTGCGCGCATGCTGTCCACCGATACAGACAAACTTAACCTTGCGACCGATGTTTACCAGATCCGTAAGGACGAGATGACATTAGTCGGCTGACAGATTTACCTGGCGGCCACCAGGCCAGTAAAGAGCATCTTCCTGATCCCCACTCCCCGCCAACTCCCTGACTCTTAACGGCCCGGCAATGCCCGGGCGCGTCTCTGTCGGGGCTGGCGATCGACGCTTCGAAGGAGAACCAATGTCTGAGCGTGAATATTTCGTTTTGAGCATCGCGCACACTCAACGCAGATCCCCGTACATCATTTTATGGGCGCCTGACGACTCCGGCTATCGCGGTCGCATGGCTACTGCCGGGCGCTACACTGAGAGCCAGATAAAGGCCCACCTCAGCTATTACAACGATGGCGAGAACACCATAGCCGTCCCATGTGATGTGCTTGAGCCTCTATCCCATCCGGTTCCAGATGGTTTCTTTGATGTGAACGGCGGGCGCTGGCTTCGTAATAACCGGGCCACATGGCAGGCAGCTATTAAGCACACCATCGCGCCGCCGAAACGCCGTCCATATCCTGAATATCGCGGTGCGCCACGCACCAGAGAGAAATCCAATGCCTAAAACTCAAATGCAACTGGCAAACCGCGCCTGGCGTATCGAAACGAAAGCGCTTGGCTGGCATCGGGGCTGGAATGTGGCCGAAGAACTGACTTATTGGACGCCATAGCCATGCAGAAAACCATCCTTGATATGTGCTGCGGATCCCGAATGTTCTGGTTAGACCGCACCGATCCACGCGTCATGTTCTGCGATATCCGAAGCGAACAGCACACGCTTTGTGATGGACGGTCACTGAGTATCGCACCTGACATGGTCGCTGACTTCCGTGCCCTGCCGTTCGAGCATGACTCATTCAACCTGGTAGTGTTAGATCCTCCGCATCTCGAATATGCAGGCGAAACCAGCTGGCTCCGCGCCAAATACGGCGTTCTGAACAAAGCAACATGGCGCGATGACCTGGCCGCTGGTTTCCGTGAAGCATTCCGTGTTCTCCGTCCGGGCGGCACCCTCATTTTTAAGTGGAATGAAACCCAGATAGCGACGCGGGAAATACTGGCGCTGACGCCGGAGAAGCCCGCGTTTGGTCACCCATCCGGCAAGCGCGCCAACACTCACTGGATTGCGTTCATGAAGGAGCTGGCAACATGAGCACCATCACCTTTGTATTCCTGATCATGGCCTCTCAGGTGCGCGACGGCAGCGCCAGCTTGCTGTATTTAACTTGTCCGCCAATGAACAAATATCGTACAATTTAATCTCACGTAAATAGCGACAAGGAGATTCATATGGAAATGCGTACTGTGCAGTTAAAACGTGGAGACTTGGCAGTAGGAAGCATTATCGCTGAGGTTTTAGTTACCCCTAAGGAAGGAGTGTATGGAACGGTCCGCAACGCAGGCGCTAAGCACCTCAAGTCCGTTGAAATTAAATTAATCGATGGCCGACTGGTAGCGAACATAGCTTAAACCCACAAAGCAAAATCTAATGAACCTCGCTCCGGCGGGGTTTTTTATTGCCTGAATACGGAGTGAGTTAATGGCTAAGTCAGCAGCAGAACGTAAAGCCGCGCAGCGTGCACGCCAGGCAGAATTAGGTGAGCATAAGCTCGAGCTGGTCCTCGATGCGCAGGAACTGGCGATGCTTGACCACGACTGCATCGCCCGGCGGCCCGGTCGCGAACCGTATGACCGCGCCGAACTGGTCGCGCTGATGATCCGGAAATATCACGCCGAACTGCTGGCTACCCAGCAGGAACTGGCAAAGCGATGCTGCGGGAAATGCGGCGACCGCCTGCCGGTGCAGGATTGCTGCTGCAAAACTGAGGAGGCCTGTTGGGTTAATCTTGGGTGGCATGAAACGAAACTGGTGATATAACTATCGTGACATGTCACGTTAATATATGGAGCCGTAATGGAAAATGAATATTGGGAATATTTAGCGGTTGGTGGTGAGTTACACGGAAAAATTTACGAAGCTTTGGCCAGAAGAAGCCACATAGATTTACCGATAGAAGATAGGAGGCTGCCAGGATTTTCAGAAAGCACAGTCGCCGCAAAAGTAACGGAAAGGCCTACTGTTATGCACAAGGTGCATATCGAACACAAATGAACTTGAATCACTGATAGTCAGCTCGAAACTTAAACCAATCTGAATTTTTTAATTCGACTATAACCGCCACCCTGGCGGTTTTTTTACGCCCTATTACCCATGAAAACCAAAATCCGGGCGCACCTGCGGCGCCACCACCTTTTCTATTACGGCGCCCGCCCGGCGGCCGTGCTGATCCTGCTGCTTATCGCGGCTTTAACTGCGGAGCTGTATCTATAATGACCGATCACACTATTAATCCGTACTGCGCGGCTCTCGAAGCACTCCGCACAGCGCCAACTCACAAGCTGAAAGAGGTTGGTGACCAGTGGCGCTCGCCGGATCCGCTGTGGTGGGGCATCAACTCAAAATATGGCCCTTTCGTGCTGGACCTGTTTGCCGACCGTGATAATGCGAAGTGTGATGCGTATTACAGCGCTGAGGATAATTCTCTCACACAAGACTGGAGTGCTCGCCTGAGGGAGTTGAACGGTGCCGGATACGCCAACCCACCCTATTCCCGCGCCAGCCAGCACGAAGGCCAGTACATCACTGGCATGCGCCACATCATGGCTCACACGATGGCAATGCGCGAACTAGGTGGCCGGTACGTTTTCCTGATTAAAGCCGCAACTGGTGAAGTATGGTGGCCGGAAGATGCGGATCACGTTGCTTTCATTCGCGGGCGCATCAGCTTTGACCTGCCTGTGTGGTACCGACCGGAAGAGGGACAACCGTCGGAATCATCAGCCGGGTTCGGTGCGGCGGTCGCCGTGTTCGATAAAACGTGGCGCGGGCCGAAGTTTGACTACGTGAGCCGCGATGAACTGGAAGCGCGCGGCACCGCGTTCATGCGACAAATTGAGCGGGCGGCGGCCAGAATGATTCCACCAGCACCCACCGCCCCACCGCTGCCGGAAACCGAAAACGATGTCTGGCCGGAAGAGGTACACCGTATCGCCAGGAGGATAGAGCACCTCGCCGAACTGCCATCAGACAAAAACCGCAAAGTGATGCAGCACATCAACCACCTGCTGCTGGACCGCGCGCCATCCGGCGCGATCATCGTTATGGCTCAGTCACTGGCATCAACTTTTAAGGAATTCCCTAATGCGTGAAATCATCGTAGATAACTTCGCTGGCGGCGGCGGGGCCAGCACAGGCTTTGAAATGGCAACCGGGCGCAGCGTGGATATCGCTATCAACCACGACCAGAACGCCATTGCCATGCACAGCACTAATCACCCGGACACTCTGCATTACTGCGAATCGGTGTTTGATATTGATCCGGTTGCTGCCACCAGCGGCGCACCAGTGGGATTAGCTTGGTTCTCCCCGGACTGCCGCCATTTCTCTAAAGCCAAGGGCAGCACTCCGGTGAAAAAAGAGATTCGCGGCCTCGCCTGGATTGTCCTACGTTGGGCGCTGGCGGCCCGCCCCCGCGTCATGATGCTTGAGAACGTTGAGGAGTTTAAAACCTGGGGGCCGCTGCTGACTGATGAGGATCGCCCGGACCCGGACCGCGCAGGCGAGACGTTCGCCGCTTTCGTGGGCATGCTGGGTACTGGCGTACCAGTAGATCACCCTGCGCTGGATGAAGTGTGCGAGTTCCTGCAGATAGGACGGAACAGTCCGGCGGCGCAGCGGCTGACTGATGGCCTCGGCTATGCAGTCGAATACCGGGAGTTACGCGCCTGCGATTACGGCGCGCCGACGATCCGCAAACGCTTCTTCATGGTGATGCGCTGCGACGGGCGGCCGGTGGCCTGGCCGGAACAGTCCCACGGTGATCCTAAATCACTGCCAGTGCAAAGCGGTCAGTTGCTGCCGTGGCGTACCGCCGCAGAATGCATCGACTGGTCATTGCCCTGCCCGTCGATTTTTTCCCGTAAAAAGCCGCTGGCTGAAAACACGATGAAGCGGATTGCCCGTGGCATTCAGCGCTTCGTGATCGACAACCCCACGCCGTTCATCGTGAAGTGCAACCACACCAGCAGCAAAACCAGTTATGACACCTTCCGGGGCCAGGGTCTGGATGCGCCGCTACAGACCGTCACGAAAAAGACGGGCTACGCTGTGGTTAATCCCAAACTGGTACCGTTTACCGCTGGCGCTGGCGGCCCGAAATACTCAGCCAAACCGCGCAGTGTTGATCAGCCGATGAATACCGTCGTTAACACTAATCACTCATGCGTGATTGCGCCTGTAATTGCCCGCCAGTTCGGCGCAAGCATCGGTCACGCTGTTGATCAGCCAGCGGGAACAGTTACCGCCAGTGGTGGCGGAAAAAGCCAACTGGTTTGCCCGACGCTAATCCAGATGGGATATGGCGAACGAGTCGGACAGGCTCCGCGAGTGCTGGACTTGAATAAACCGATCGGTACCGTAACTGCGGGTGGCAACAAATTTGCGCTGGCTACCACGTTTCTGGCGAAGCACTTCGGCGGGAACTACACCGGACCGGGTGCACCGCTGGATGGACCAATGCACACCGTCACAACCACGGATCACCACGCGCTGGTGACGTCGAGCATCATCAAAATGCGCGGCACAAACACCGGGCAGCCCATCGACACACCGCTGCAAACGGTCACAGCTGGCGGCCAGCACTTCGGCGAAGTCCAGACCAGCCTGTCGGTACATGACTATGACGAGGATCGCGCGGCGCTGGTGAGTGAGTTCCTGCGTCAGCATGACCTGAGCGAGTTCGTCCAGATCCAGGGGGTGACATACCGCATCGTTGATATCGGCATGCGCATGTTGCAGCCGAAAGAGCTTTACGCCGCCCAGGGCTTCCCCGCCTGGTACGTCATTGATCAGGACTACCGTGGCAACAAATACGCAAAAGATAAAC
Organism: Erwinia sp. MYb416; assembly: GCF_037479575.1. Taxonomy (NCBI): domain Bacteria; kingdom Pseudomonadati; phylum Pseudomonadota; class Gammaproteobacteria; order Enterobacterales; family Erwiniaceae; genus Erwinia; species Erwinia sp. MYb416. Next base: position 1,617,068 of record NZ_JBBGYT010000438.1, on the reverse strand, counting down.
AAGTTGCGCGATGCGGCAACGCCGTACCGCCGCCGTTCGCCGAAGCGCTGGTGCGAGCAAACTTGCCAGAAATGTGCTTACCACAGGAGAAAGTAGCGTAATGAATAATCAGAACATCACATCAAATGAAACCCGTTCACCATATATGACTTATGAGGAGGTAGCCTTACTCTTCCAGAGGTCCGTAAAAACAATCCATAATTGGAACAGCCGCTGTAAGCGCACCGGAAAGAAAACACATGCTGACTTTCCTGATCCGGTGCATCGTGGATTGTTTCTTCGAGATGACATAGAACAGTTCGGCAAGTTACAACGTAACAATTGAACGTACTTTATCTTCCCCGTGCACGATCCCCATCACTGTAGTCCACCACGTGGTATAAGCCTTCCTCTGCTCATCCAGATAATCATTGTGGTCATAAACTGCCCAGATACCAGGCAGCGCATGGCCAAGCATGATCTCGCATACATGCGGTGGTGCAAACCCAGCCCACCGCGTCCTTCCTGTTCTCCTCAGGTCGTGTAGCGACCAATGAGGCATGATCTGATTCTTCTCTCTAATAACGTAATTCATGATGGTTTTTGGCAGCGACAATACTGAGTGACTCGGCACCGGCTTATCCTGAACACTTTTATCGCGGTGCCAGCTTCCAAAGAGAAATGCCGAACCAGGATTGAGATCTGAAGCCTCTTTAATCAGTGCTTTAGCCGCCGGGATTATCGGCCTGATTATTGATTTTCCACTCTTCCCTCCCTTATGGTTTTCCGGAGGAACCACCCATACCTCTTTATCAAAGTCAAAATCCGACTTTCTGGCATTGAGCAGTTCACTGGTTCGGCAGCCATAGAGAAGCACCAGTTGTATATAAACGATGTTTTTACGTAGCATCGCTGTGTTTTCCATAGCTTCAAACAGCAAGCGGATCTCATCATCGCTAAACACGCGCTTTGTCACAATCCTCTTCATGCCGAGATCATGTGCTGTTATTGACGCAAGTGGCTCTTGCTCAACAATCTTTCGCCTTACAGCCCAAGAATGTGCCTGCTTTGAATTTGTTAAAATTCTCCGCGCGATGCCTGGCGATTTCTTCAACACTCCCTCGATCAGCTCTACCCATTGATGTGTAGTTACTGAGTCATGTTTTAAATCACCAATCCTTGGGTAAACGTGAAGCTCGAATGAGCGCATAACCTCTTCATACTTTTTGATGTTCAGTGATGCGTACACCCTCTCCCACTCGAGCATTACGTCTTTAACTGTTGCTGCATTCAGATTTTTGTTGATCCGGGTTGCAATGAAGTCAGCAGGATCCGTACCTGTCTCTAACACCCGTCGCAGCAGAATGACTTCGTCGCGTGCTGCTTTCAGGGTCATACCCGGATAACTTCCAAGGTCTGTGCGCCTCTGCTTACCCAGGTACATATATCTAAGCTGAAAAGTTATTTTTCCCTTTTTCGAAACGCGTGCTGAAAGCCCGTCGCGGTCCGTCTTCTCGAAAACTTTCTCGCTATCCTTACCAATAATTGAGCGCAGGAAACTATCAGAGAGGGCCATGCCACCACCTTTAGTACATAAAAAGCAAAGTAATGGCTAAGTAAACTAGTGTATGTACTACCAGATGTACATAAAAAACCGGGAAGACTCGGGAGCTTTGAAGATAAGTAAAGAATAACAAGGAAGGAAAGAGAGGCAATACCCCTGCACAGCAGGGGCTTAAAAGGATAATTGGGGATGGTTCAGGAAAAGCCGGGGGTGAACGACTTATTACACAGATAGATGAGCTGTTTGATATCCATAATATTTACGCTTTAGTAAAACGTCGTGGCCAGCTGCGCATGGCGTTCAACCACCTTGTCGCCCGGCGTGGTTTTGAGGGTGAAGCGACAGGTCACGGGCACGCCCTGCTGATAATCGCAACGAGTAGTGGTTTCCCTGGTGCCTTCAGCAGTTTTGCTGATGGTCACGGCATCGGAGGGTTTATCACCGGCATCCGAGGCATATTTCTGCACCCCTTCCGAGATCGGGCGATCGCCGCTAAACGCATGCTGAGCAACCAGACGCCCCAGAGAGTCATACGTCAGTTCAACGCGATAGTCAGACTGTGTAGAAGAAAGCCCGGAAATAAGCCCGCTATCGTTGTAACGAATATCGATGGTGAAATTGCCGCTGGTTTTGGACTGCACGTTGCATTTGCTATCCAACGTCAGGACAACGGGTTTTCCATTCTCTTCGCCGACCAGCTGGTTTTTTTCCCGACGCACGCTGATATTACCGACGTCGAGGTTGGTGACATCAAAATCCGTGACGCAGCCGTCCTTATCAAAATTAAATACCCCGTCGTAACGTTTCTCGCCGTTGGCATCAAAAATGGTCTGATGGGTGCTTTTTATCTTTCCGGGAATAGCCTCAAACTGATAAAGGAAAGACAGGTTTTTGATTTTTAATGAAATGCCTTCATCTTCTTCTTTTTTACAGCCCGCAAGAAGCAGCACCGGCAACAGCAAGGCTATCGTCGTTTTAATCTTGTCCATGCAACGTGGGTCCTTACCCGTCACAATTCTCATTGCAGATGCGTTGGGCGCGCCCCTTTGGGGCCAGCACAAGTGCTGTTCAAAAACGAGTAACGTTTTTGTCCTGCAATGCGAATTATTTAGGGTATATTGAGTTTTATCGGCAACTTAGCGCCTTTATTCAGGCGCTATCATACCGGGCCATTCAGGCCAGACCCAACGCACTTTTCACTTCATTGGCAATTTTTTCCACCTGCGGCCCATAAATCACCTGAACATCGTGGTCGCTGACGCGGTTGATGCCATTGGCACCGGTGCTCATCAGGGTATGATCGACCACCTCATTCATCTGTTTAACCCTCACCCGCAGGCGGGTAAAGCAGCAATCGACATCCTCTATATTGGCCTCACCGCCCAGCCCGCTGATAATAATGCGGGTGCGTTCATCCCCCGTCACCTTAGCGGCCTGAGGTGCCTCTTCTGACTCTCGCCCCGGTGTTTCCACGCGCATCCGCAGAATGACGAAGCGAAAACCGTAATAGTAGATCGGGATATAGATCAGCCCCAGCGCCACGCTCCACCACCAGGCGGTTTTACTGCCCCCCAGAATGCCGAAGACCACCAGATCGATAGCGCCCCCCTGCACATTGCCAATCATCAGATGCAGCAATGACATCAGCATAAAGGAGAGGCCGCTCAGCAAAGCATGAAATAGGTAAAGCACCGGGGAAACAAAGATGAAGCAAAACTCCAGCGGCTCCGTAATTCCGGTGGTAAAGGAGGTCAGCGCCCCGGCCAGCACCAGCGCTTTCACCCGCTGCTTATGCTCGGGACGCGCACAGTGATACATCGCCAGCGCGGCGGCGGGCAGGCCGAACATCATCACCGGAATTTTTCCCTGCGCAAGAAAACGTGTAGCGTCCTGCACCGTGGTATCCGGTACGGAACCCGGGTGCGTCAGCGAGGTATTAAAGATATTCAGCGCGCCGACAATGGTCTGCCCATCGACCGTGGCAATGCCGCCAATCGGCGTAAATCGCACCGTTTCATTGAGGATATGGTGCAACCCGGTGGGGATCAGCAACCGTTCGCTGGTGCCGTAGAGAAACGCACCGTACTGACCACTCTCACCAATCAGTTCGCCGACCCAGGCAATCCCGGCACCGATCGTCGGCCAGATGAGCGCCAGCAAAACGCCGACCAGCGGCAGCACCAGCACGGTGACAATCGGGACAAAGCGTCGCCCGCCAAAAAAGCTGATCGCCGTCGGTAGCTCGGTGGTGTAAAAGCGGTTATGAATCATTACCGTCACCAGCCCGGCAATCACCCCACCCAGCACACTCATGTTGTAAGTGAAGATGCCCAGCATGGGAATAAATTCCGCGGAGGTCATCATCGCCGTAGTTTGATCCATCCCCTGCTGCTGCAAGGCCGCTGCGGTAGTGGTGGCGGCCGTCAGGCCCCGCGCTGCCAGGGTGGCGCTGATGCCGACGTGCATGGCGATAAAACCAATCACCGAGGCAAAGGCCGCCGTGGGTTTTTCTGCTTTCGCCAGGCCAATGGCGCTGGCTACAGCAAAGAACAGCGGCAGGTTAGCAAACAACGCCCCCGCCACTTTGCGGATGAATCCAATGATCAGCTGCGGTATTTGCAAGCTGGCAAAGGCATCCCCGGTGATCACCGGGTTCTGCAACGCGGCCGCAACGCCTAAGAAAATACCGGCGGCGGCAATCACCGAAATCGGCATCATCAGAGCTTTACCGAAGGCATGGACTTTACTGGCAAACGCTTTCATCCGTCTCTCCCGCTGTCATTATCACGGGCTAAGTATGCGTTGCATGTCGGAGGATGCTGCCTTAATGGGGATATTCAACGGACAATCTTTGACCAACGTCACATTTCCAGTCTTATCGCGATAAACACGACCTATCGCACCATCTCTGCAATCAATTAGACAATTCTTCGCTCGGATCGCAAAATCGCCAAAAAGAAGCAATAATTTTTTAACAACTATTCAACATAAGCCTGCGACATTATGAAATTTAAAGAAGCGATTAAGCCATACCAGGCCGCTGCGGGCGGCTGGGGTTCACTGGAAGCCACCACCCGTTTCGTCTTTGACAGCAAACAAGTGTTAAAAAACATGCGCAATTTGATGCGTATGAATAAGGCAAAGGGCTTCGACTGCCCGGGTTGTGCCTGGGGCGATGACAACAAAAGTACCTTCAGCTTCTGCGAGAACGGCGCCAAAGCCGTGACCTGGGAAGCCACCCGCCGCCATATCGGTGCTGACTTCTTTGCCCAGTACAGTGTTGCCGCCCTTTATCAGCAGAGCGATTACTTCCTGGAATACCAGGGACGTCTGACCGAGCCGCTGCGCTATAACCGCGCCACTGACCACTATGAACCGATTAGCTGGGACGCGGCTTTTGCCCTGATCGCACGCCATATTAAGGCGATGGATCATCCCGACCGTATGGAGCTTTACACCTCCGGCCGCGCCAGTAATGAAGCCTCCTGGTTGTATCAACTGTTCGGCCGCATGAACGGCAGTAACAACTTCCCTGACTGCTCGAACATGTGCCATGAAGCCAGTGGTGTCGGGCTGAAGCGCAGTATTGGCGTGGGGAAAGGCACCATCCGTCTGGACGACTTTGACCATGCAGACGCCATCTTTGTCTTCGGGCAGAACCCGGGTACCAACCATCCGCGCATGCTGCACAGTCTGCGTCACGCGGCCGATCACGGCGCTAAAATCGTCACCTTCAACACGCTGCGCGAACGCGGGCTGGAACGTTTTGCCGATCCGCAAAAACCGCTGGAAGTGGTCACCAGCATGGCAGGTAAAATCAGCTCAACCTATTACCAGCCGAACCTCGGCGGGGATATGGCCGCCGTGCGCGGCATGGTCAAAGTGCTGGCTGAGAACCATCGTGCATTGATCGCGGCGGGTGAGAAAGGCCTGTTCGATGAGATGTTTATCAATGCCAAAACGGAAGGTCTGGAGGCTTATCTTGCCGCCGTGGATGCCACGGAGTGGTCACAGATTGTCAGTCAGTCCGGTCTCAGCGAACAGCAGATCCGTGAAGCGGCAGCGATTTACCAAAGCGCCGAACGTGTGATTTGTACGTGGGCGATGGGCATCACCCAGCACAAACATTCTGTCGATACCGTGCGCGAAATCGTCAACCTGCAACTGTTGTTCGGGCAGTTAGGCAAAAAAGGCGCAGGTCTTTGCCCGGTACGTGGCCACAGTAATGTGCAGGGTAACCGCACGATGGGCATCGATGAAAAGCCGTCTCAGGCGTTTCTCGATAGTCTGGGGCAGCATTTTGACTTCGAGCCACCGCGCAACGTCGGGCACAACACGGTACAGGCGCTGGAAGCGATGCTGCGTGATGAAATCAAGGTGTTGATTGCCCTCGGGGGCAACCTGGCTGCGGCCGCTCCGGACAGCCCGCGTACCGAAGAAGCCCTGAAACGCTGCGGTCTGACGGTGCAGATCAGCACCAAGCTCAACCGCAGCCATCTGTGCCTGGCGTTGGCCGTACCGAGCAGGATATTCAGGCCAGTGGCCCGCAGTTTATTACCGTCGAAGACTCCTTCAGCATGGTGCATGCGTCAGAAGGTGTGGGTAAACCGATAGCCGATACCCAGCGTTCTGAAACCTGGATCGTGGCTAACATTGCTCATGCAGTACTGGGCAGCGAGAAAGTGGACTGGCTCGCAATGGCGGACGATTACAATATCATTCGTGATCATATTGCGGCAACGCTGCCCGGTTTCAGCGATTTCAATGCCAAATGCGATCTGAAAGGCGGATTCTATTTAGGCAACGCGGCGGCTGAACTGCGTTTTAATACGCTGCATGAAAAAGCTCAGTTCAGCGCGGCCTCCCTGCCGAGCTCGCTGTTCCCGGCGCTCGATGTTGAAGTGCCGTTCACGCTGCAAACGCTGCGTTCTCATGACCAGTACAACACCACCATTTACGGGCTGGATGACCGTTATCGTGGCGTTTACGGCCAGCGTGAAGTGCTGTTTATCAACCCGGAAGACATGGACAACATGGGCTACGCCGCCGGAGATAACGTCGATATCGAAACGCTGTGGAATGATGGTATTACCCGTAAAGTCAGCGGGTTTAAGCTGGTGCCCTATGCCATTCCGCGTGGGAATCTGGCCGCCTATTATCCCGAAACCAATCCGCTGGTGCCGCTTTCCAGTTTTGGTGACGGCAGCGGAACGCCCACCTCGAAGTCGGTGCCGGTGAAGATCAGTCTGTCACCTGTTGTGGCCGGAAGACGTATCGCCTGACAGACCCGGGCGGCCGCAAAAACCGCCCCCCCCACCACCACGTCAGAAAAGGCTTTTTACTTGCCGTGGAGCGGTTAATCGCGTAAAACTGTCTGCCGCTCTTAGGCCACGAAAACGTTGAAATTATGTTCCAGGATAACCCGCTGCTCGCGCAGCTAAAAGAGAAACTCCACTCCCAAACGCCGCGTGTTGAGGGTGTGGTAAAAGGCACGGAAAAAGGTTTCGGCTTCCTGGAAGTCGATGCACAGAAAAGCTACTTTATTCCGCCACCGTTTATGAAAAAAGTCATGCACGGTGACCGCGTTAGCGCAGTGATTCAGACCGATAAAGATCGTGAAGTTGCGGACCCTGAAACGCTGATTGAACCCTTCCTGACCCGTTTTGTTGGCCGTGTTCAGAAGAAAGACGATCGCCTGTCGATTGTGCCTGATCATCCGCTGCTGAGAGACGCCATTCAGTGCCGTCCTGACCGTAATGTGAAGCATGACTTCCAGGCCGGTGACTGGGCAGTGGCTGAGATGCGCCGTCATCCGCTCAAAGGCGATCGCAGTTTCTACGCCGAACTGACCGAATTTATTACCACTGCGGATGACCATCTGGCGCCGTGGTGGGTGACGCTGTCTCGCCATAATCTGGAGCGTGAAGCACCCGATGTGGCAACGCCGGAAGAGATGCTGGACGAGCAACTGGAGCGTGAAGACCTCACTGCCCTAACCTTCGTGACCATCGACAGCGCCAGCACCGAAGATATGGACGATGCGCTGTATGTGGAAGAGGCCGCCGATGGCGCGCTGAAACTGACCATCGCGATCGCCGACCCAACGGCCTATGTGCCCGCGGGGAGCAAACTCGATGCGGTTGCCGCTGAGCGCTCGTTCACTAACTACCTGCCTGGTTTTAACATTCCGATGCTGCCGCGCGAGCTGTCTGATGACATCTGTTCGCTGCGTCCGAATGAGCGACGTCCTGTGCTGGCATGCCGCGTGACTATCGCCGCTGATGGCACACCGGGAGATGACATTCAGTTCTTCGCGGCCTGGATTGAATCTAAATCCAAGCTGGCTTACGACAATGTCTCTGACTGGCTGGAAACTAACGGTACCAGTGAATGGCAGCCGGAAAGCGACGCCATCGCACAACAGATTCGTCTGCTGCACCGTCTGTGCCAGGCACGCAGCGAATGGCGTCAGACACATGCGCTGGTGTTCAAAGACCGCCCTGACTTCCGCTTCCTGTTAGGCGAGAAAGGCGAAGTGCTGGATATCATTGCCGAGCATCGTCGCATTGCTAACCGCATCGTTGAAGAATCGATGATCCTGGCCAACATCTGCGCGGCTGCCGTGCTGCGCGATAAGCTGGGCTTCGGTATCTACAACGTGCACCTTGGTTTCGACGACGTGAATGCCGAGCAGGCTGCCGCCGTTCTGGCGAACCACGGTGTGACGGCAGATCCCGCAGCCATTGCCACGCTGGAAGGTTTCCGCACGCTGCGCCGCGAGCTGGATACACTGCCGACTCAGTTCCTCGACAGCCGTATTCGTCGCTTCCAGTCATTTGCTGAAGTCAGCACCACACCAGGCCCACACTTCGGCCTTGGTCTGGATGCCTACGCAACCTGGACCTCTCCGATCCGTAAGTATGGCGATATGGTGAACCACCGCCTGCTGAAAGCGATCATCAAAGGGGAAGCGGCCAGCCGCCCTGCGGATGACGTCACGGTGAAGATGGGCGAACGCCGCCGTCAGAACCGTATGGCAGAGCGCGATGTCGGAGACTGGTTGTACTCGCGTTTCCTGCAGAAATCGGTCGGTACTGACCAGCGTTTCAGCGCGGAAGTGATCGATGTTTCCCGTGGCGGTATGCGTGTACGTCTTCAGGAAAATGGTGCGGTTGCCTTTATCCCTGCCCCGTTCATCCACGCGGTGCGTGATGAGCTGGTGTGCAGCAACGAGAATGGCACCGTGCAGATCAAAGGCGATGTGGCTTACCGCGTCACCGACCTGATTGACGTGACCATCGCCGAAGTGCGTATGGAAACCCGCAGCGTCGTTGCCCGTCCGGTTGTCTGATTGTCTTCAACGGGATAGCCTGTTGGCTATCCCGTATTTTCCTCTATTATTGCCCTTCCCCTTCTAAAACGAAAAAATCGCCTGCGCCTCACACTTCTTTACTTACCGCCTGTCATTAACACTTTTTTACATTACGGTTAACTTGTCCCTCTTCTTAATGGATCTGACAAGGAGTTACGTGATGAAGAACGTCAAAGCCGGATTGATCTGGTTACTGGTGGCGTTAGCAGGTGCTGTGGCTTTCGCCATGCTGGCGCTTAACCGGGGCGAACCCGTGAACGCGCTATGGCTGGTGGTGGCCGCCGTCGCCTGTTACAGCATTGCTTATCGCTTTTACAGCCTGTTTATTGCCCGTCGTATTTTCGAACTGGATGACCGTCGCCTGACGCCCGCTGAGCGTCACAATGACGGTCTGGATTATGTTCCCACCAACAAATGGGTGCTGTTCGGCCACCACTTCGCTGCCATTGCCGGGGCTGGCCCACTCGTCGGCCCGGTGCTGGCGGCACAAATGGGCTTTCTGCCCGGCACGCTGTGGATCCTGATTGGGGTGATGCTGGCGGGTGCCGTGCAGGACTTCCTGATCCTGTTTATTTCCACCCGCCGTGATGGCCGTTCACTGGGTGAAATGGCGAAACAGGAACTGGGCGCCTTCGCCGGGGTGATCACCATGCTGGGCGCACTGGGGGTGATGATTATTATTCTCTCGGCGCTGGCGCTGGTGGTGGTCAAGGCGTTGACCAATAGCCCCTGGGGTCTGTTTACGCTGGCGGCCACCTTGCCTATCGCGCTGTTTATGGGCGTGTATATGCGCTTCCTGCGGCCAGGAAAAATCGCTGAAGTGTCGCTGATTGGCTTTGTGCTGATGATGGCCGCGATTATCTACGGCGGGGATATCGCTCTGCATCCATACTGGGGGCCTTTCTTTACGCTAAAAGGCACCACGCTGACTCTGGTACTGGTGATTTACGGGTTTGTTGCCTCTGTGCTTCCCGTCTGGCTGCTGCTGGCACCGCGTGACTATCTGTCCACCTTCCTGAAAATCGGCGTGATTGTCGGTCTGGCCGTTGGCATCGTTTTTGCCATGCCGGAGATGAAAATGCCGGCAGTGACCAAATTCATCGATGGTAGCGGCCCGGTGTTCTCAGGGGGACTGTTCCCGTTCCTGTTTATCACTATCGCCTGTGGGGCAATCTCTGGGTTCCATGCGCTGGTCTCCAGCGGCACCACGCCGAAGCTGGTGGAGCGAGAAAGCCACATCCGCATGATCGGCTACGGCGCCATGCTGATGGAGTCTTTCGTCGCCATCATGGCGTTGATCTGTGCCTCGGTGATCGACCCCGGTGTCTACTTTGCGATGAACGCCCCGGCGGCGCTGATTGGCACCACCGTCGAAAGTGCCAGTCAGGCGATCAACAGCTGGGGGTTTGTTGTTACACCGGAGGTGTTAACCGCCATCGCCCGTGATGTCGGAGAGATGTCAGTGCTATCGCGCGCAGGTGGCGCACCCACCTTTGCGGTGGGCATGGCGCATATCATTACCGAGGTCTTTAACAGTCGGGCGATGATGGCCTTCTGGTATCACTTTGCCATTCTGTTTGAAGCGCTGTTTATCCTGACCGCCGTCGATGCCGGTACGCGCGCCTGTCGTTTTATGGTGCAGGACCTGGCAGGTACGGTGGTGCCTTCGCTGGCGAATAATCGTTCCTGGGTAGGCAATATTATCGGCACCGCGGTGGCCGTTGCAGGCTGGGGGTTCTTCGTCTATCAGGGCGTCATCGATCCGCTTGGCGGCATTAATACGCTCTGGCCGCTGTTTGGTATCGGTAACCAGATGCTGGCGTCCATGGCGCTGATCCTCGGCACCGTGGTGCTGTTTAAAATGAAGAAGCAACGATACGCCTGGGTCACGATTGTGCCCACCGTCTGGTTATTTATTACCTCAATGACGGCAGGATGGCAGAAGATTTTCCATGAAAAACCCGCCATTGGGTTCCTGGCCCAGGCGAAAAAGTTCAGCAAGGGTATCGACCAGGGGATCGTTATTGCCCCGGCGAAAACCGTGGCGGATATGCAGACTATCGTGATCAGTAACCAGATCAATGCCGGGCTGTGTGCCTTCTTTATGCTGGTGGCCATCACTATGCTGGTGGCGGCATGCTTTGCCATCCGACGCGCATTGCACAGCGATCTACCTACCGTTCGTGAAAGTCCGGTCGTACTGCGCGATGAAAAAGTCAATATCTGATGAGTAAGCGGCTGACAGTAAAGGGTTTTAAACGCAACTATCTTGAAGGATATTTTCCCGACAAAGGGGTCACCTTAGTCAAATTATCCTGCTAATATGCTCCCCCGACCGCCATGTCGGGGGATTTTATGCTGCATATCAATTCTCACCAAAAAAATATATTGTCTTCGTAGCTTGTGATTCTGCTGCTTGCCGAATACTGTTGCTAAAATAAGAAGATACCACCTGCAAAGTAGCACCAAGGGAATAAAAATGACCGATGAACAAGGGCAGACGCTACTGTATGCACCAGCAGCCCTCATTGGCGTTTATCCTCCGACAGCGATGCGCTGCATTTTGCCGAAGACGAAGGGGGCGAAACCAACATTGCCGTCCCGCTCACTCCCCCGCAAGCCAGCCTGTTGCGCAGCATGACGGTGATCACCACCAGCGTGAATCTCACCATCACGTTGTACGGTAATGCACTTTCCATGCATCTGGTCGGCAGGAAAGTCTCCCAGATTGCCTGGGCGGGGACCGCGTCAGCATGGGGAGACACTTCCTCGGTCGCGCGCGATCTGGTGCTGGGTCTGTCATTTGCAGAACAGGTGGTATCTGAAGCCAATTCCGTCATTGTCATCGTCGATCAGCAAGGTCATATCCAGCGCTTTAACCGCCTGAGTGAAGAGTACACCGGCCTCAAAGAACAGGAAGTGATCGGCCGTAATGTGTTTCAGCTGTTTATGTCACGCCAGGAAGCGGCGGCCTCACGGCGTAATATCAGCATGTTTTTCCGTGAAGGCAGCTCCTATGAAGTCGAGCGTTGGATCAAGACGAAGAAAGGTCAGCGTTTGTTCCTGTTCCGCAATAAATTCGTCCATAGCGGCAGCGGAAAAAATGAGATCTACCTGATTTGCTCCGGCACGGATATTACCGAAGAGCGCCGAGCCCAGGAGCGTCTGCGCGTGCTGGCCAATACCGATACCATTACCGGCCTGCCGAATCGCAATGCCATCAATCACGAAATCACTGAAGCACTGGAAAAACGTGCTAACCAGCAGATTGGCGTGGTCTACCTTGATCTCGACAATTTCAAAAAAGTGAATGATGCCTACGGGCACATGTTCGGCGACCAGCTGTTACAGGCGGTTTCTCTGGCGATTTTGAGCTGCCTTGATAAAGATCAGACGCTGGCGCGCCTGGGTGGCGATGAGTTTATTGTGCTGGCCGAAGACACCAGCCAGGCCGCATTAGAAGCGATGTCGTCGCGTATTCTTGAGCGCCTGAAGCAGCCGTTCCGTATCGGGCTGATTGAGGTTTACTCCGGATGCTCCGTGGGCATTGCCCTTGCTCCGCAGCATGGCGAAGATCGTGAAAGCCTGATCCGCAATGCTGATACGGCGATGTACACAGCGAAAGAGAACGGACGCGGTAAATTCTGCATTTTCTCAGCGGAAATGAATCAGCGGGTGTTTGAATATCTCTGGCTCGACACCAACCTGCGCAAGGCGCTGGAACATCATCAGCTGGTGCTCCACTATCAGCCGAAAGTGAATGCCGATGGCACGGTCACCAGTGTGGAAGCGCTGGTGCGGTGGATGTCCCCAGAGCGTGGGCTGGTGCCGCCGGACAGTTTTATTGCCTATGCCGAAGAGTCAGGATTGATTATCCCACTCGGTCGCTGGGTGATGCTGAGCGTGCTGGAGCAAATCCTGCGCTGGCGCAAACAGGGCATTGACCTGCGGGTGGCGGTAAATGTGTCGCCGCGTCAGCTGATTGACCAAAGTATCTATACCGACCTGAAACTCGCCCTGGATCAAGCCGGACTGGAGGTCTGCCCGATTGATATTGAGCTGACCGAAAGCTGCCTGATTGAGAATGAGGAGCAGGCGCTGGCATTAATGAAACAGTTTCAGAAACTGGGTGCCGCCGTGCATCTGGATGATTTCGGTACGGGTTACTCGTCGTTGTCACAGCTGGCACGCGTGCCGATTGATGCGATTAAGCTCGACCAGAGCTTTATCCGTGGCGTAAACCAGCAGGTAGTCTCTCAGTCACTGGTCAGGGCGATTGTTGCCGTTGCTAAGGCGCTGAACTTGCAGGTGATCGCGGAAGGGATTGAGACGGAAGAAGAAGCGGAGTTTGTGATGGCGAACGGTGTGGATACCCGTCAGGGGTTCCTGTATGCGAAGCCAATGCCCGCTGAAGAACTCGAGCACTGGCTTACGCGGCATCATGCCATTACGGCTTCCTGAGAACGATAAATTAGCCCGCTTTCAGCAATGACTGCGCACTGTGGCGGTTTTGCAACTGGACTAAACGCTCCATATAAGCGATATCTTTCGGCTCCATAGTAAAGGCAAAATCAACCCAGTCCTCCGTAATATCCATCAGTTCTGCACGCGTCAGCTGAAGCACCCGCTGACGGGCTTTCAGCATCGCTCTGACACCGTTCAGCTTCGGTTGCAGCGTATCAATAAACGTACGCGTGCAGCGATAGCCCTCTCCCGGCTGGAACAGGCGATCCACCAGGCCGCGCGTTTCAAACCATTCTGCAGTATGCGACTCCCCTTCACAGATCAACTCTTCGGCCAGTTTCATGCCGGAACGGCGTGCCACCAGTGAGTAACCGCCCATGCCAGGGAACAGGTTAAAGGCAATTTCCGGGAACCCCATACGGGCAGTATTTTGTGCCAGGATGAAGTGATGCGCCAGCGCGGCTTCAAATCCACCGCCCAGCGCGCTCCCTTCCACCATCGCGATGGTAACAGCACCCGTGTCGAAGCCACGCGCTGCCGCATGAATGCAGTCCACGCAGGCACGGGCATAGGCACGCAGGGCTTCGCGGCGGCCATTTTTAATCGTTTCGACAAAGAAACGCAGATCGCCGCCGGCATTAAACATGGTCGGTACCAGCGAACCCGTGACCCAAAAATCAATCTTCAAACCGGAACGCTGGGCAGCGTAGCTGAGGTTCATGATCTCCTCGATCAGCTGATGATTAAAACTTGGGCGAGGTTGGGCGCGCAGCATCATCCACATGGTGCGACGTTCTTCTTCATAATAGGCGGAGAGCTGCGTCATTTGTCCAGCTTCGTTGAACAAGCGGCAAGTAGTCTGATTTATAACGGTCATAGCATTATCCTCTGTTTCATTATGCGTTCTTCGCAGCTCCAGCCTAATCCAGAGTGTCATCATGCTAAATGGGTGTTTGATTTTTAAGATAAAATAAAGAAATTCCTCACGCCATATGTGCACGACGAAATGCAATCAGAACCGCTGAATTGACGGGATAACAGGAGAGACTTGCGGCAGGATAAGGATAAAATACTCAAGCGTGGTCGAACAATAGGTAAGGATAATCTTAATTTGGCGCCGTTATAACCCGACGCCAGCTGATGATGTTAGCGGCTATTTCTGCCCGTAATAGGCATTTTTGCCATGTTTTCGCAGATAGTGTTTATCCAGTAATACCTGCTGCACTGCCGGCAGCTGCGGCGTCAATTGCTGACTGAAAATACCCATGTAAGCCACCTCTTCCAGTACAACGGCACTGTGGACCGCATCCTCCGCGCTGCGGCCCCACGCAAACGGCCCGTGCGAGTTCACCAGCACGGCTGGGATCGCCAGTGGGTCAATATTGCGCTGTTGCAGCGTTTCAATGATTACCTGCCCGGTTTGCCACTCGTAGCGTTCAAGGATCTCCTCATCGCGCATCTGGCGCGTGCAGGGAATGGCACCATAGAAATCATCCGCGTGCGTTGTGCCCCAGGCGGGAATATCTTTTCCTGCCTGCGCCCAGATGGTGGCATGGCGCGAGTGAGTATGGACGATGCCGCCAATATCAGGCCAGGCAAGATAGAGTGCACGGTGAGTGTCCGTATCCGATGAAGGACGTTTGTCCCCTTCTATCACTTCCCCGGACGCCAGCGCCACGACGACCATGTCGTCCCGCTTCATGTCGTCATAACTGACACCTGAAGGCTTTATCACCATCAGCCCCTGCTGGCGATCGATAGCACTGACGTTTCCCCAGGTGAACGTCACCAGTCCGTAGCGCGGTAACGCCAGATTTGCTTCCAGTACTTGCTGCTTCAGTTGTTCCAGCATGTTGTTGTCCCCGTTATGGCTGCTGATTTATTGTCAGCGCCACTTGATGATCGGGGTATGGAGGCATCTGCTGTATCAACGGCAGAATCCGACTGTTCCCGTGGTTTTGAGTGATCACACTCGCTTAAGACACAAGGGAAATTAAGAGTTTTTACCTGTTAAGATATCCGGTAATAATTCAAAATAGTTCACAGAAATTAACCTGGGTGATAGTAAGATGTCTAACCATCCAGATGTACCGTTGCCGACCCCGGATTCAGCCCTAAATCCTGAAGGCGATTTTTTATACTGCTTTTTGCCTGTTCAGTGACAGAAGTCACTTGAAAAAACGATGGAATCGGGTCGGGATTACAGAGCGTCCTCTATACTGTAGAGGTATCTCGTCGCTGTTCTTTAAGGAGAGTCATTATGTCTATCACTGCAAAACGCATCACCGCCGCCGTGCTGGCCGCAACCTTAGTTCTTTCTCTGAGCGCTTGCTCAAACTGGTCTAAACGCGATCGAAACACGGCCATCGGCGCAGGTGCTGGCGCAATTGGCGGTTCTATTCTGACAAATGGAAGTGGTTTAGGCACCGTGGGTGGCGCCGCAGTTGGCGGGATCATCGGACATCAGATCGACAAATAAAAAGCAGCTTATTGGGGGCCTGACGTTGTTCAGGCCCCTGTTATTGGTCAGCCTCCGGCCAGTTTGACCTTAAAGCCTTTCGCTTCGAGCAGGGTTTTTAACAGGTCGCGTTTATCGCCCTGAATCTCAATCACCCCGTCTTTTAACGCCCCGCCGCAGCCACATTTTTTCTTCAGTTCGGCCGTCAGCTTGTTCAGTCCGGCATCATCCAGATCGATACCGCTAATCAGACAAACCCCTTTGCCTTTACGCCCGCTGGTCTGCCGCTGAATGCGAACAATGCCATCACCTTTCGGACGTTGCACAGTCGTTTTGGGCTCATCAATGCGCCCGGTTTCAGTGGAATAGACCAGGCGGCTGTTGTCATCGGCCATGATTATGCCTCTTGCAGGGAACGAAGGATGTCACGCAGCGTTGCCGCCGGATCGGCTGATTGGGTAATCGGACGCCCGATCACCATATAATCCACCCCGGCTTGCTTCGCTTCCTGTGGCGTCATGATGCGGCGCTGATCGCCAACATCGCTGCCTGCCGGGCGAATCCCCGGTGTCACCAGACGGAAGTCCTGGCCTATCGCCTGCTTGAAATGACGGGCTTCCTGCGCGGAACAGACCACTCCGTCCAGACCACACTGATGTGTCAGACGCGCCAGACGCTCGGCCTGCTCTGCCGGGGAGAGTTCAATCCCCAGGCCGCGTAAATCATCGGCATCCATGCTGGTCAGCACCGTGACCGCAATCAGCAGAGGCGCATCGTTACCAAATGGCAGCAACGCTTCACGCGCAGCGCTCATCATCCGCGCACCGCCGCTGGCATGGACATTCACCATCCATACGCCGAGGTCAGCCGCCGCCGCCACCGCATGGGCAGTTGTATTAGGGATATCATGGAATTTCAGGTCGAGGAAAACGTCAAATCCGCGCTGTTGCAGATCGCGCACCCACTGTGGGCCAAACAGGGTAAACATCTCTTTGCCGACTTTAAGGCGACAACTGCCCGGTTCAATCTGATCGATAAACGCCAGAGCGCGATTGCGGTCCGCATAATCTAACGCCACCACAATCGGTGAACCGGTAACCTGAGGTGAAAGCATGGATTTACCCTCTTTGAGTGGAGCACCGCATGGCGCAAACGATAAACGGCATGCATTCTACCTGCGACGCGGGCAAATGCACAGTTAAGCTATGAGGAATTATTGTGATCGGCAGAGGGGGCGTTACGGCAAGATGGGGCCAGGAGGCGGTGCAAGGTCAGAAGTTACAGGGGTAAAAAAACAACATCGTCAGTTTCAGGCCGCTAAACCCTGACTCTCGGGTTCATCAACTGCATGCATGTAAACTGACGAGGGTAGTGGAAACACACGGCTGACTTAGCGTGCACAGCTTCCATTCATCAACGCACTTTCACCACAGCGACGGCCATTGGCCATCTGGCACATACCTACTGAGCTGCCGTCCAGCTGACGCGATAACGCCAGCGTGCCTCCCGCGTTGGAACAGGCGCTTTCAGCCATGTCGGCCATCACTACCCGGGCCGGGACATGGGCTGCCGTGGCCTGTTGCGGTGGCTCATTATCACTGTCGCTACTACAGGCTGACAGGAATAACGTGGCTGCCGCCAGCAAAAATGTCGCTGCTTTCATGAGGTCAGGCTCCGGGATGTAGGCTGGAATGCGTTTGCCAGCATAAGCTACGTTGCGCATCAGGTCGATAGCTGTCACGGATTCTTACAAAATCATTCCACTGGAAATATCAATAGCACAACGTCTTAATTTATTGTCGAGTCGGGCGAAATGCAATGAAGCCTGAAAAGATCATGTCAAATGGGTGTAATCATGCCAGGCTTACAGGCTGTTAAATTCTGGCGGCGGGATGGCATTCCGTTATCAACGCCGTCGTTTGACGTTTATAAAGGAGAGACAGATGTCTGATACACCGATTTTGATCGTTGCTACTTTTGCTGCTGCGACAGGGAAAGGCAATGCGCTGTATGAAGTGCTGAACCGCTGTGTGGCGCCGAGCCGTCTTGAGGAAGGAAACGTACATTACGATCTGTATCGCAGCGTCGAGAACAGCGATCTGTTCCTGTTCCACGAAACCTGGAAAAGCGCGGCGGCTATCGAACTGCATGAAACACAGCCCCACTTTAAAGCGCTGCTGGCGGGCGTTGAAGGTCTGCTGGCAGAACCCCCGGTGATTACGAAGATCTAAAGGGTGTTTTAGCGGGCTGACCGAAACAGAAGGCCAGCCCCTACATCAGAGATAAAAATCGTTATTTCACTAAACGTGCCCGGCACGACTTCCCTTTGATCTTCACGTCTTTCAGTTGCCCCATCACCTGACGCGCCTGCGTCTGGCGGATAGCAACGTACGCCTGCGTTGGACCAATATCAATTTTCCCGACCTGATCGCCGGTCAGTCCACCGTCACCCGTCAATGCCCCGAGAATATCGCCCGGGCGGATCTTTGCTTTACGCCCGCCGTCCAGGCTCACGGTTACCATCTCTGCCGGTAATGGCTTCGCGGCAACAGATTTCAGCTCGGACACATTGCGCCAGGCCAGTTTCTGTTGCAGATAATCTTCCAGCGCATGCGCACGGATCATCTCATCCTGCGCCACGAAGCTGACAGCACAGCCCTCCTCTCCGGCTCGGGCCGTACGGCCGATGCGGTGAACATGGACTTCAGGATCAAACGACAGCTGATAGTTAACCACCATCGCCAGCGATTTGATATCCAGACCACGGGCGGCAACATCGGTCGCCACCAGCACACGGCAGCTGCCGTTCGCGAAACGAATCAGCACCTGGTCACGGTCACGCTGCTCAAGATCACCATGCAATGCCAGCGCACTGATGTTACCGGCTGTCAGCGCATAGGCAATGTCATCGCATTCACGTTTGGTGTTGCAGAACACCACGCAGGATGACGGCTGGCGCTCGCTGAGCAGGCCAATCAGCGCCGTCAGTTTCTCACGTGGACCAGCTTCGTAGAATGTCTGTTCAATCTTCGGCAGATCGGACACATCGCCCGTTTCCACCGTCAGCGGGTCACGCTGAATACTTTGGCTGATCTGAGCGATGCCCTGCGGCCAGGTGGCCGAGAACAGCAGCGTCTGACGCGTTGGTGGACAGTGGCGAATAATACTGTCGATGTCTTCGCGGAAACCCATCTCCAGCATACGGTCTGCTTCATCCAGCACCAGCGTATTGATCCCGTCCAGCTTCAGGGTTTCGCGTTTCAGATGATCAAGAATACGGCCCGGCGTGCCCACCACGATTTGCGGCGCATGCACCAGTGAATCACGCTGTGCGCTCAGCGGTTGCCCGCCACACAGGGTGAGAATTTTAATGTTGGCGGTGAAACGCGCCAGACGGCGCAGTTCTTTGGCAACCTGGTCTGCCAGCTCGCGCGTTGGGCACAGCACCAGCGCCTGGGTAACGTACTGGCTGGCATCCACGCGATGCATCACACCCAGACCAAAAGCAGCTGTTTTGCCACTGCCCGTTTTTGCCTGAGCGCGAACATCCCGCCCTTCAAGAATAGCAGGCAGCGATTCCGCCTGAACCGGCGTCATGTCAAGGTAGCCGAGTTCATTCAGGTTTTCGATCTGGCTGGCAGGGAGTTGTGTCAGGGTAGAAAAAGCAGTCACGGAAGAGTTCTCTGGTAAAACGGACAGGATTATTGGCGCAGAGTGTAGCAGAAAACCACCCGGGGCGGGGAGAAAAGCGCTGGCGATAGTGCCACGCAGCGCTGTGTGTTGTGTCATCTGACTAAGATAAAACCAACGCGATTAACAGCCAGAAAATCAGGCAGGCCGCCACCATCGCAATCCAGGTATTTCTCCGGGTCCATTTCATAGATAGTCCTTCTCCTTACTTTCGATCTTAACGCCACCACGCATGTAAAAGGTGGGATTAATCCGAAATTCTCGGTGGTCATTATAGTCAAGCCAGGCCCCGGGTGTCGCCTGTTTATTATGAGGATACCCGCGCCAGGAACCGGCCCTGAGCAAAACAGGGGGGAAAATGAGCAATAAAAATTTGATGTAAGTACTGAAGGAATTAACGGCGGGAAAAGCGAAAACTTAAGGGGCTTTAGGAAATCCAGAATATTCTTAGTGATGTGAGGCTATCTGCCGCCCCTGATAACGGGGCGACAGTCGAACCAGGCTATTGATCTTGATAAGGATCTTTTTTGTCATCATCACTGTCGTCGCGTGTACGTGGGATCTCACCATGCTCGTTAGGATTATCTTTGGCCGGATGTTGATCGGGTTTTGGTTTTTCTTTCGACATTACGCCCTCCTCTCGCTTGTTTACACTAAGCGTAGTTGATGACGCCCCATCTTTCACTCTTCCTAAGTCATGTCAGGGGCATCGGCGCAGGCAGGTGTTGCCTGTGTCAGAATCAGAGATTGGCAACGTCAATATAGAGCGATTTATCAATGTTGGTTGACGAAACGGTGGCCTCGGTAAAGGCATATTCCGCTCTGTCACCGCTACGATCCAGAGGTAACGCCTCAAAATCGAACAGGTTCTTGTCCGCTAACTGGCTTGGACTGATATTCTGGATGGACTTGAAAACGCTGTCGACACGGCCCGGCGTCTTTTTATCCCACTCCATCAGCATCGCCTTGATGGCCTGACGCTGGAGATTTTCCTGCGAACCGCACAGATTACAGGGGATGATCGGGAATGCTTTATATTCTGCCCAGGCGATCAGATCTTTTTCCCGGCAGTACGTCAACGGCCTGATAACCACGTTACGCCCGTCATCAGAACGCAGCTTAGGGGGCATCGCCTTCATTTTTGCACCATGGAACATATTAAGGAACAACGTCTCAACGATGTCATCCATATGGTGGCCCAGCGCGATTTTCGTTGCGCCAATCTTCTCGGCAAAGGAATAAAGCGTGCCGCGACGCAGGCGCGAACATAAGCCACAGGTCGTTTTTCCTTCCGGGACTTTCTCTTTAACCACTGAATAAGTGTCTTTATCCACAATGTAATAAGGGATATTTAAGCTATCGAGATAGGCGGGCAGAATGTGTTCAGGAAACCCTGGCTGCTTCTGGTCCAGATTGACGGCAATAATCTCAAATTTGATCGGTGCCACCTTTTGCAGGCCGAGAAGAATATCCAGCATGGCGAATGAATCTTTGCCCCCGCTCATGCAGACCATTACCACATCGTTGTCTTCAATCATGTTGTAATCGGTAATGGCAGTGCCAACATTTCTTCTGAGGCGTTTCTGGAGTTTATTAATCTCCAGGGTTTCTTTTCTTACATCCACTTGATTCATAAATACTTCTCTGGGCCCTGGGAGCTTTATAGCGATGTATATCAGCTGACTCTTTAAAGGGATATTATACGGAAGTTTCCCAGGGCCCTGCCATCAATTTTTCCTGACCAGAGATTTTATTGAAGATGCACATGCGGTGGCGGATCAATAATCGGGTCGGGGTCAATCGGCGGTGGATCGGGTAACGGCTGTGGTGTGGGAATGGGACCAGGAACGGGCGCCGGGTCGCTGAGTGGTTCAGATGAGCGAATCGCCATAATACGGTCAACAGGCATACCTTCCTCCTCAAACATTGCATGAACCTTAAGCGTAGGACATCTGACCGCGCTGGCAAACGCGCAAAAAAAAGCCGGCGGATAGCCGGCGTCGTACGAATCAAATGTGCTATGCATTAATTCAAAAAAGGAAGTAAGACAATATGGAGCGCAACGCCCATCGCTTGACGTTGCATTCACCTGCGGGAAAGAGTTTGCCCTGAACCACGGGGGGATTTATTGATGTCGATCAGCTTTCGGGCCGTTTGTTGCGTCTCTTCCGCAATAATTATCATTTATCACAACCATTTACGTTTCCGTAACCACCAGGCAACCCCGATAACCAGAAGCGTCAACAGCAGGCAGAAGGTCGCAAAACCATAATGCCATTCCCCCCCCGGTATCCCACCCAGATTGACGCCAAACAACCCCGTCAGGAAGGTCGTCGGCAGGAAAACCATTGCCAGCAGCGACATGGTATAAGTGCGGCGGTTCATCGCTTCTGCCATCACCGTGCTGATCTCATCCGCCAGCACGCCAGTACGTGCCACGCTGGCATCAAGGTCGTCCAGCCCCCGCCCTAAGCGGTCAGAAATATCCTGCATACGACGACGATCGTCATCGCTCATCCAGGGAAGACGTTCACTGGCAATACGTGAAAAGACATCGCGCTGCGGTGCCATGTAGCGCCGCATGATAATCAGTTGCTTACGAATCAATGCCAGCTCACCGCGTGGCGGCACCTGTTGATCAACCACCGCATCTTCCAGGTCGATGATCTTATCGTGCAACTCTTCAATAAACTCGCTGGTGTGATCGGTAAGCGCATCGCAGACATCCACCAGCCAGCTGCCACCGTCCACCGGGCCATTGCCATTTTTCAGGTCGGTCAGTACTTCATCGATGGCAAAGACTTTGCGCTGCCGGGTTGAAACAATCAGCTTCTCGTTGATAAAAACGCGGATCACTACCAGTTGTTCCGGGCGTGATTCGCTGTTGAGATTGATGCTACGCAGGGTGATCATGGTGCCATCACCCAGCCGGTTAACGCGTGGACGCATACTGTCGCCGCCCAGCGCATCACGAACCGCGTCAGGCAGCAGCGGGGTCGACACCAGCCAGTCTGCGCTCTCACGGTGGGTATAATTCAGGTGCAGCCAGCACGGCTTGTCACACGTCAGCACATCGCTGTCGTCGATCGGGATTAACCCGCCCTTTCCATCTAACTGACAGGAAATAATCGCGTCAGACACCTGCAATGATTTACCAGCAATAACATCCACGTTTGCGTCGCCCTCAACAGAATCAATGCGATACAGTCTAGCCTGTGCTGAAGCGGTTGCCTAATCTGACCCACTTCCTGAATGATTTTCAGGCAAAACCTAAACTGCTTTTCACGCCCGTTCGGCGATGTTGAAGCAGTTTAGGTTTTTTTTTGGCCTGAATTCAGCAACGGCCCGAAAACATAGACCCAACATAATTCAAGGTGCAGGAAGGCAGCCAACACACCTGCACCGTGAAATATGAAGGTTACAGATGTCGAAACCAGGAGCATAAGATGAAGTACCAGGTTTTATCAGAAGAGATCCTGCAAGGTGTAGGCGGCAAAGAGAACATCAATTCGGTGATGCATTGCGCTACGCGTCTGCGTTTCAAACTTAAAGACAGCCGTAAAGCCGACACCGCAACGCTGAAGGCCAACGCTGGCGTGATTATGGTGGTGGAAAGCGGGGGTCAGTATCAGGTGGTGATTGGTAACCACGTCAGCGAGGTCTATCAGGACCTGCTCACCACAGCGGGATTGGCAGACGACAGCAGCAATAACGCGGACGAGGATAAAGGTTCGTTGTTTGCCCGCTTTATTGACATTGTTTCCGGTATTTTCACCCCGTTTGTCGGCATCATGGCCGCCTCCGGTATTCTTAAGGGATTGCTCTCTCTGGCGCTGGCCTGCGGCCTGACCACGGAAACCACCGGCACCTACATTACGCTCTCTGCGGCCGGTGATGCCGTCTTCTACTTCCTGCCGATTTTGCTGGGCTTCAGTGCGGGCAAAAAATTTGGCGGTAACGCCTTTACGACAATGATTATCGGTGCGGCGTTGGTCCACCCGATGATGATGGCGGCCTTTACGGCTTCACAGGCGGGTAGCCCGCCGCTGCACTTCTTCGGCATTCCGATGATCCTGATTAACTACAGCTCATCCGTGATCCCGATTATCTTCGCGGCCTGGTTCTCCTGCCTGATTGAGCGCGCGGTGCACAACCGCCTGCCGGGCGCGGTTCGTAACTTCACCACCCCGCTGATCTGTCTGGCCATTGTGGTTCCGGTCACCTTTATGCTGATTGGCCCGGTCGCCACCTGGGTCAGTGAACTGCTGGCAGCGGGCTACCTTCATGCCTACAGCTTCAGCCCGACCTTTGCAGGTGCCTTTATGGGCGCATTCTGGCAGGTCTGCGTGATCTTCGGTCTGCACTGGGGCCTTGTCCCTATCATGCTGAACAACCTCGCGGTACATGGCGCGGACACCCTGCTCCCGCTGCTGATGCCTGCCGTTCTCGGCCAGGCCGGGGCAACGCTGGGCGTGCTGCTGCGTACCCGTGACGTAAAACTCAAAGGGATTGCTGCGTCGGCCTTCAGTGCCAGCCTGTTTGGTATCACTGAGCCTGCGGTCTACGGCGTCACGCTGCCGAACCGCCGTCCGTTTATCTTCGGTTGTATTGGCGGTGCACTGGGTGCTGCGGTGCTCGGTTTCTATCACACCACCAGCTACTCCTTTGGTTTACCGTCAGTGTTTACCTTCAGCCAGGTGGTACCAAAAACTGGCTTTGATGCCAGCGTGGTTGCCGCGATTGCCGGGGCGTTGATTGCCTTTATTTTTGCCGCCATAACCACTTCGCTGTTCGGTCTGCCTGCGGTGAAAGCAGCAGCAAAAGAAGAAGCGGCACCCGCTGCCCCGATGGCGGTCGTCAATCCTGACCTGCTGCATAAAGAGACGCTGGTCAGCCCAATGAGCGGTGCTGTCGTTGCGCTGGACCAGGTGCCGGATGAGACCTTTGCCAGCGGTCTGCTGGGGAAAGGCATCGGTATTCAGCCCAGTGTTGGCCGGGTGGTCTCGCCGGTTAACGGCACCGTTGCCTCGCTGTTCCGCACCCGCCACGCTATTGGTCTGGAAGCAGAAGACGGTTCAGAAGTGCTGATCCACGTGGGCATTGATACCGTAAAACTTGATGGACTGCATTTTACTGCTCATGTCAGCCAGGACGACAAAGTACGTGTCGGTGACCTGCTGCTGGAATTCGATATCCCGGCGATTCGTGCGGCGGGATATGACCTCACCACTCCGGTGCTAATCAGTAACAGCGATGACTATATCGACGTGCTGGCTGCCAGCCAGCAACGCGAGGTGGCCGCAGGTGAGCCACTGCTGACGCTGATTAAATAATCTTTCATAAGGAGATCAACATGACACAACGTTTCCCACAACATTTCCTCTGGGGCGGTGCCGTTGCCGCAAACCAGGTAGAAGGCGCATGGCAGACCGAGGGTAAAGGCATTTCCACCTCGGATTTACAGCCACACGGCATTTTTGGTGAGCGCGTGGAACGTCAGGAAGGTGATTTTGGTATCAAGGATGTGGCCATTGATTTCTATCACCGCTACCCGGAAGACATTAAGCTGTTTGCCGAAATGGGCTTTACGGTTCTGCGTACCTCAATTGCCTGGACGCGCATCTTCCCGGAAGGGGATGAAACACAGCCGAACGAAGCAGGCCTGGCGTTCTACGATCGTCTGTTCGACGAGATGGCGAAATACAATATCGCCCCGCTGGTCACCCTTTCCCATTATGAAATGCCTTACGGTTTAATTAAAAAGTATGGCGGCTGGGGCAACCGTAAAACCATCGACTGCTTCGTGAACTATGCCGAAACGGTGTTCGCTCGCTATAAAGATAAGGTCAAGCACTGGCTGACTTTCAACGAAATTAATATGTCATTGCATGCGCCTTTCACTGGCGTAGGCCTGCCGGAAGAGAGTGATAAGCAGGCCGTGTATCAGGCCATCCACCATCAACTGGTCGGCAGTGCTCGTGCGGTGAAAGCCTGCCACCAGATCATCCCGGATGCCAAAATCGGCAATATGCTGCTGGGTGCCATGCTGTACCCCCTCAGCCCGCTGCCTGCTGACCTGCTTGAAACCCAGAAGCAGAACCGCGACTGGCTGTTCTTTGGTGATGTGCAGACGCGTGGATACTACCCGGCCTACATGACGCGCTACTTTAAAGAGAATGGCATCACACTTGAGATCACCGAACAGGACAAGCAGGATCTGCGCGAACCTATCGATTTTATCTCGTTCAGCTATTACATGACCGGGTGCGTGACCACCAACGAAGAGCAAAACAACAAAGCCCGCGCCAATATTCTCAATATGGTGCCTAACCCGCATCTGGCAAGCTCTGAGTGGGGCTGGCAGATCGACCCTGAAGGGCTGCGTTATCTGATGAACGAGCTGTACGATCGTTATCAGAAGCCGCTGTTTATTGTGGAAAACGGTCTGGGTGCACGCGATACCGTGGAAGCCGACGGATCCATTAATGATGACTATCGTATCGCCTACCTGAACGACCACCTTGTGCAGGTGCGTGAAGCGATTGACGATGGCGTTGAAGTGCTCGGTTACACCTGCTGGGGCCCGATTGACCTGGTGAGTGCGTCAAAAGCGGAGTTCTCCAAACGTTACGGCTTCATCTACGTTGATCGTGACGATCAGGGCAACGGCACCCTCGCCCGCAGCCGTAAGAAGAGTTTTTTCTGGTATCAGAACGTGATTAAAACGCACGGCGAATCACTGAAGTAATCCCCCCCGGGCAGCCTGGCTGCCCTTTACTCCACGCCCTGTGACGATGCGCGCTATCGCGCAGGGCGTTGTTTTATGTGACATCCTCTGGAGAGATCATGTTCAAACCGTTATTGATGGTGCTGGCATTGTCGTTTTCTGCCCCGCTGCTGGCCACCACGCCCGGGCATCCACTGCCTTTCAAACCCGATGTGGCGAAACAGGTACGGGTGATTATCAGCAGCGACGCCAAAAATGAAGCGGATGATGACTTTGCCGTGGCACACGCCCTGCTGACACCGACCTTTGATGTGCGCGGGCTGATTGCTGCCCACTACCAACGCACGGCAACAATGATGAAGAAGTTTGACCCGACCGAACCGAAAAGCTATCAGGAGTTGCAGCATCTGACCTCGCTGATGCACGCCTCCACCCCGGTCTGGCACGGTGCACAGCATGAAATCAATCAACAGACCCAGCCGCTAAGTGAAGGTGCTGAGGGCATTATTCGGGAAGCGTTGAGCAACGACACACGCCCGCTGTTTGTGCTGGTGCTCGGCCCGGCCACCGATGTGGCGCTGGCCTTGCAGGCGCGGCCTGAGATTGCCAGTCGCTTAACCGTGGTATGGATTGGCGGCAATCCGTATCCAAAAGGCGGCTGGGAATACAACCTGTATAACGACCCGCAGGCCGGACGCATTATGTTCGCATCAAAAGCCCCGCTGTGGCAGGTACCGCACAACGTTTATATGTCGATGCGTGTGTCACTGGCCGAGCTGGCCGTGAAAGTCAAACCGCAGGGGAAAACCGGGGAGTATCTCTGGCAGCAGATGCTGGAATTTAACGACTGGGCATCGGCTAATCTGAAAGGCATTCCCTGGCCAAAAAGTGAGGTCTGGGTGCTGGGCGACAACCCGGCGATTGCCCTGCTGCTGGACGATCACGAGTATCACTATACGATGGTGAAAGCACCGAAGCTGAATGATGATCTGACATACAGTATCGATGAAAGCCATCGCGAAATTCGTGTCTATAACGCAATTGATGCGCGCTTTGTGCTGGAAGATTTTTACGCCAAATTACAGCTGGCCTACGGTCAGTAAGCGTCAGGGGCAGGCCTTTACCGGCCTGCCCGTTTTAGATAACGTTATTTCAACCCACGGTGATGCAGCATCGGTTCAATGGCCGGTTCCTGTCCCCGCCAGTCATGATAGAGCTGCTTGAGGTCTTCACTGTTACCGCGCGACAGCACATTATCGCGAAAACGCTGACCATTTTCCCGCGTCAGCCCGCCGTGCTCTTCAAACCAGGCAAATCCATCATCGGCCAGCATTTCGGTCCACAGATAGGCGTAATAGCCGGCGGCATAACCATTGCCCCAGATATGCTGGAAATAACTGGAACGGTAGCGCGGCGGTACGGCAGCCAGATGGATATGTTCTTTCTCCAGCGCCGCCTGTTCAAAGCGATCGGCCTGTTGCAAGGGCTGCCCGTTACTCAGGCTGTGCCAGTGCAGGTCCAGCAGCGCGGCAGCCAGCAGTTCACTCATGTCATAACCTTTATTAAAGGTGCTGGCGCGCAGCATCTTTTCACGCAATGCCGCAGGCATCGGCTCCCCGCTCTGGTAATGACGGGCAAAGTGGTTAAACACCTGAGTGTTGCTGGCCCAGTGCTCGTTAAACTGCGACGGGAACTCGACAAAATCTCGTGGCGTTTCGGTACCGGAGAGGCTCGGGTAGCGCTGTTCAGCAAACATGCCGTGCAGCGCATGGCCGAACTCGTGGAACATGGTGATCACATCATCCCATGACAACAGCGCAGGCTGCCCGGCTACGGGCTTGCTGTAGTTAGCCACGTTGTAAATCACCGGTTTTGTCCCTAACAGCGTCGACTGCTCAACAAAATTGCCCATCCAGGCGCCACCGCCCTTGTTGTCGCGTTTGAACCAGTCGGCGTAGAACAGCGCCAGCGAACTGCCGTCTTTATCCAGCACTTCATAGACTTTCACATCCGGGTGATAAACCGGGATATCCGGGCGCGGTTTAAAGGTGATGCCGTACAGCTGGGTGGCCGCATAAAATACGCCATTTTCCAGCACGTTGTTCAGT
This sequence comes from Erwinia sp. MYb416, assembly GCF_037479575.1. NCBI lineage: Bacteria > Pseudomonadati > Pseudomonadota > Gammaproteobacteria > Enterobacterales > Erwiniaceae > Erwinia > Erwinia sp. MYb416. Next base: position 1,588,706 of record NZ_JBBGYT010000438.1, on the reverse strand, counting down.
TCAAAATACGGTTTAATCTGCGTTTCATCGAGGTCGTATTTCGCACGACGGACCTGCCCGGCATAGAACTGCCAGTCCCAGGGGGCCAGAGTAAAGCCGCTTTTCTGCTGGTCAATGACTGCCTGAATATCGTCCGCTTCACGCTGCGCCCGCGCAGTGGCGGCCGGCACAATTTGACGCATAAAGTCAAAAGCCGCCTGCGGGGTTTTCGCCATCTGATCCTGTAATTTCCAGGCAGCGTAGCTGTCAAAACCCTTTTGCCTGCTGTGCGCGCACCTGCGCCAGACGCACGATCACCTCGCGGGTATCATTGGCATCGCCTTTTTCGGCGCGCGTCCAGCTGGCGGTGAAAAGCGTCTCACGGGTAGCGCGATCCGTCAGGGTTTGCAGATCGGGCTGCTGCGTGGTGTTGTGCAGAGCCAGCAGCCACTGATGGTTTAATCCGCGCGCCCCTGCTGCTTCCGCCGCCGCCGCCTTTTCTGCATCACTCAGTCCTGCCAGTGCCTGCGCATCGTCAAATACCACGCCTCCCGCTTTGGTGGCGGCCAGCAGACGGTTGGTAAAGCGCGTACTGAGTGTGGCTGACTCCTGATTCAGAGCTTTCAGCGCCGTTTTGTCGCTCTCCGTCAGGCGTGCGCCCGCCAGCACATAGGCCTGCCAGATGACCTCGACCAGGCGCAGTGACTCCGGGTCCAGCGCCAGTTGCTGCCGCTGCTGGTAAACCGCATCCAGCCGGGCAAACAGCTTACCGTTCAGCTTGATATCATCATCCAGTGCGGCCAGCGTCGGTGACATCTCCTCATCCAGTGCCTGAAGTTCATCGCTGGTGTTTCCCGAGGTCATGGCGCTGAACACATTGTTGACGCGTCGCAGGCGTTGCCCACTCTGTTCCAGTGCCTGGAAGGTATTTTCAAACGTCGGCGTGGCGGGATTATCTGCAATGCGTGCAATCTCATCGCGCTTTTCCGTTACCGCCGCTATCAGCGCCGGACGGTAGTCATCGATAGTGATACGGTCAAAAGGCGGTGCCTGGAAAGGCAGTGAACTGGCCTGACTGAAGGGGTTGTTGTGCTGCGACGACATGTGACGACTCTCCTTTTGCGGCTCTGCCGCCAGTGCGCTCTGTGCGCTGGCGGTCAGTGCCAGACTAATGGCCCAGACTAACGGTGCGATCCTCATTTCCCTGCTCCCATTCCCTTTGGCTGAACCTCCAGCATAATCGCCCGCGCGCCGTGGCGCAAAATCATTCCCGTCGTTGATAGCAGGCAATAATCTCCGCCGCCACGGCCACCGCGATTTCCGCAGGGAGTTTACCTTTCACATCCGGCAAGCCAATCGGGCAGCGCAGACGATTGAGCTGGTCACGGCTGAAGCCTTTGCCCTCCAGCCGATAGTCAAAGCGCTGGCGTTTGGTGTCTGAGCCGATCATGCCGAAATAAGCGACATCATCACGGCGGAGGATCGCTTCACAGAGTTCAAGATCGCGTGGATGATGATGGGTCATCACCACGTAGTAGCTGCCCGCAGGCATACGTTTTACCTGCTCTGTCGGGTCTTCAAGGCAGCAAACGGTGACGCCGGGTGCCACCTGGGTAAACTGTTCCGCCCGTTCATCCACCCAGTGAACGTGACAGGGTAACGTTGCCAGTAACGTCACCAGTGCCTGACCAACATGCCCGGCACCGAAGACCGCTATCTGCGGCTGCGCCTGGATCAGCGGTTCGAACAGCACGCTGCTGATGCCGCCACAGCACTGCCCAAGACGCGCCCCGAGGTTAAACTGCTCGTAGCGCGCCTGCGTCTGCCCGGCAAGCAGCATCTCGCGTGCAATGGCAACCGACTGAAACTCAAGATGGCCGCCGCCGATGGTCAGCCAGGTTTTATCGGCGGTCACCACCATTTTACTGCCGCGATCGCGTGGGACAGACCCTTTATCATCCAGTACCGTCAGCAGCACACAGGGCTCTGCACGATCGCGCAGGTTTGCCAGAACAGTAATCCAGTCATCGCTACGCATCTTCACCTCCTGAACGCTGTTTCTCCGCGCCCCAGAACACGCGCTCTGGCGTGGCGGGTGCATCCAGCAGCGGATGCTGGCGGTAGCCGCCCACGCTGGACACCGCATCCTGCAAGGCGCACCAGACGGCGATCCCCAGCATAAACGGCGGTTCTCCCACCGCTTTAGAATGGAACACGGTGTCCTGCGGATTTTTGCGATTTTCGACCAGCGTCACCCGCAGATCGTGCGGCACGTCGCCAATCGCAGGAATTTTGTAGCTGGCCGGGCCATCGGTCAGCAGACGACCTTTGTCGTTCCACACCAGCTCTTCGCTGGTCAGCCAGCCCATACCCTGTACGAAACCGCCCTCTACCTGACCGATATCAATGGCCGGGTTCAGCGAAGCCCCCACGTCATGCAGAATATCGGCACGCAGCAGGCGGTATTCCCCGGTCAGGCTGTCGATCAGCACTTCGGCACAGGCCGCGCCATAGGCAAAGTAATAAAACGGCTGCCCCCGCCCGGCCAGGCGGTTGTAGTGGATGCCCGGCACACGGTAGTAGCCGGTGGCAGAAAGCGGAACCTGATTCAGCCATGCCAGTTGGGCGACATCGGCAAAGGTAAAGTATTTATCGCCGACGTGAACAATGCCGTTGCTGAACGTTACCTGTTCCGTGCGACAGTCATGCAGCTTACACAGCATGCTGACCAGTCTTTCACGCAGGATTTCAGCCGCATTCTGCGCCGCCTTACCGTTAAGGTCTGTGCCGCTGGAGGCCGCCGTGGGCGAGGTGTTAGGCACTTTCCCGGTATCGGTAGCGGTGATCTGAATGCTGTTAATATCGATTTGCAGCACCTCAGCGACAATCTGCGCCACTTTGGTATTCAGCCCCTGGCCCATTTCGGTGCCGCCATGATTCAACTGTACCGTACCATCGGTGTAAATCAGGATCAGTGCTCCCGCCTGGTTGAGAAAGCTGGAAGTAAAGGAGATGCCAAACTTCACGGGTGTCAGGGCCAGGCCGCGTTTCATCACCGGGCTGGCAGCATTAAAGGCGGTGATCTGCGCACGGCGTGCGGCATAGTCCGCGCTCTGTTCCAGCTGTGCGGTGATCTCATCCAGCAGATTATCCTCGACCGTCTGATAATAGTGGGTGACGTTGCGCGTCTGTTTGCCGTAGTAGTTACGTTTGCGCACCTCCAGCGGGTCAAGGCCCAGCTCACGGGCGATATGATCCATGATCTGCTCAATCGCCACCATGCCCTGTGGGCCGCCAAAACCGCGATAGGCGGTATTGGACGCGGTGTTGGTGCGGCAGCGGTAGCCGGTGATCAGCGCATCACCGAGATAATAGGCGTTGTCGGCGTGGAACATGGCGCGATCGACGATCGAACCGGACAGATCCAGCGAGTAGCCACAGTTCCCCGCCAGGTCGATCTTCACCCCTCTGAAACGCCCGTCAGCCTCCACACCCACGTCATAGCGCACGAAAAACGGATGCCGTTTTCCGGTCGTCAGCATATCGTCACGCCGCGACAGACGCATTTTAGCAGGCCTCCCGCTCAGACGTGCCGCCAGCGCACAGAGGCAGGCGACGCCTGCTGCCTGCGTTTCTTTACCGCCGAAACCGCCTCCCATGCGGCGCATATCGATGGTCACTTTATTCATCGTCAGCCCCATCACCGATGCCACCAGCTTCTGCACTTCGGTGGGGTTCTGGGTAGAGGAGTAAACCTGCAACGCGCGATCTTCGCCCGGCACCACCAGCGCCACCTGGGTTTCCAGATAGAAATGCTCCTGACCGCCAATATGAAACTCGCCCTTCAGGCGATGGGGTGCCTTCTCCAGCGCTGCATCAGCATCCCCGCGCTGGTGGATATGCGGCTGCTGGACAAAACTGCCCTGCTCCAGCGCCTGCTTCACGTCCAGCAACGGGGTCAGCGGCTGATATTCAATCACCGCCAGCGCGGCCGCCTGACGCGCCGCCTGCTCACTTTCTGCGGCCACCACCAACACCATCTGCCCGACGTATTCCACGATCGCTTTCGCCATCAACGGATCGCCCGGCTCCAGCGGGCCAATATCCAGCTCACCGGGGGAGAGAGATGCAACATGCCCGGCAGTTCCAGACGGTCGTCAATGTAGAGGGCTTCTCCGGCGACATGCATCGCTGCGCTGTCATGTCGCGTGCTTTTACCCACGCCCCCCGCATTGTGTTGTTGAAACTGGCGGGCCAGCGCGTCCGGGCTTAACGCCGGGGGTTTATAAGACATAGTCTGATACCTCCGTCACGGTCAGTTCGCCACTCAGCGTGGCGTGATAACGCCGCAGCAGGTTTTTCGCCAGTTGCAGGCGATACGCAGCGCTGGCGCGGAAATCGCTCAGCGGCTGAAAATCCTGTTCCAGTGCACGACAGGCGCTTTCTACCGCGGTCGTCGTCAGCATTTGTCCCAGTAATTGTTGCTCACAGTGATGGGCACGGCGTGGTGTTTCGGCCATCCCGCCAAACGCGATGCGCACGCTGCTGATGCGGCCCGCGTCATCCGTCGCCAGCGTGAAGGCGGCAAACACAGCGGAAATATCATCCTCCCGCCGTTTAGACACTTTCCAGGCGCGGAAATGCTGCGCGATCATGGCCCGTGGTATCACCACAGCGCGGATAAATTCGCCCTCGCGCAGCGCCGTTTTACGGTAACTGAGGAAGAAGTCGTCTAACGGCAGACGACGCTGGCTGCCGCCCTGTTGCAAAATCAGCGATGCATCCAGCGCCAGCAACATAGGCGGCATATCGCCAATCGGAGAGGCGTTGCCAATATTCCCCCCCAGCGTGCCGAGGTTGCGGATCTGCTGCGAGGCAAAACGCGCCAGAATCTGCGTCAGCGCGGGGATACCCTCCTCCAGCCATTGCCAGCAGTCGCTCAGGGACGTCCCGGCGCCCAGCACCATCTCATCGTCACTGAGCGTGCAGTGCTTCAGCTCATCGATCTGATCAAGGGCGACCAACAGCGGTAACGCTTCGCCGCGCTGGGTCACCTGCAGCGCCAGGTCAGTTCCCCCGGCCAGCAGTTTCGCCTGCGGATGGGCTAGCAGCGCATCGGACAGCTGCTTCACTGTTTTCGGCAGCAGGCAGCGGTTGCCCCGGTGGTTAATTTCCTGCATCTCCGGGGTTTGCAGCGTCAGCAACTGCGCCACAGTCGCCGCTTCCTGCCGATCAAAGCTGTCCTGCTGTGCCAGCGCGCAGGCCTGGCGGGCGGCATCGACAATCGGACGGTAGCCGGTGCAGCGGCAAAGATTGCCGGCCAGCGCCTGTTCGATCTGCTGGTGATGACCGCCGCCATTTTTTTGCAGGGTGAAAATCGACATCACAAAGCCCGGCGTGCAGAAACCACACTGTGAAGCATGGCAGTCCACCATCGCCTGCTGTACGCCATGCAGGCCCTCCGGCTGGCGGAGATCTTCCACGCTGATCAGCTGTTTTCCCTGTAAATGGCTGACAAACGTCAGACAGCTGTTCACCGTCTGATAGCGCATTTTCCCTTGATCCACATGGCCCAGCGTGACGGTGCAGGCACCGCAATCCCCGGAGGCACACCCCTCTTTGGTGCCGCAACGCCGGTGGTTCTGGCGCAGGTAGTTCAGGATCGTGGTATTGGGGTCAAGGTCCTGCTCACTGACCAGGCGCTGGTTAAGTAAAAACTGGATCATGCGGCCTGCTCCTTCTCTTCACGCTGCCAGACGCAGCGACCATTGACCCAGGTGGCGGCGATATTGCGATCGTCACCCAGCGTCATCAGTACAAACAGTTTCTCCCAGATATCACGGCTGTTGGCGTGGCGCATCTGTTGCAGCGGGGAGACTGCCGGATCGAGGATCACAAAATCGGCCTCTTTACCCGGCATAAAGTTGCCAATGCGGTCATCGAGATCCAGCGCTTTCGCCCCGCCCAGCGTGGCATGGTAGAAGGCTTCACAGGCTGAAAGTGTATAGCGCTGGAGCTGCCCCACTTTGTAAGCTTCTCCCATTGTTTGCAGCATGTTAAAGGTCGTGCCCGCGCCGACATCCGTACCAATGCCCATCTTCACCCCTTTGTGCCAGCAGGTTTTCAGGTCAAACAGGCCGCTGCCCAGGAACAGATTGGAGGTCGGGCAGAATGCGACGGCGGAATCGGTGTGGTGGAGGCAGTCCCATTCGTGTCGGTCCAGATGCAGGCAGTGCGCAAACAGACTGCGCTTCCCGGTCAACTGATACTGGTGATACACATCCAGGTAGCCGTTATGCTGCGGGAAAAGTGTTTTTACCCAGGCGCATCCACCGACTGCGGATGGACGGTGCCAAACACCAGAGCAGTGGTGGTACCGTTACTCAGCAGCTGTTGCAGGAAAAATGCCGACATGCGTGCCGCATGCTGCGGACAGTGATACTGGCTTTCAACCGGGAACGTGTACTGATTTAGCCACTCCAGCAGCTGTTCACCAAATGCGCCGATCATTTCGGTTTGCGGGTAGTGGATATGTCCGACGTCAGCAGGTGCTGCCCCTCTTCCCAGTCTGACAACCCGACGATAACGCCCTGATTGAGCAACAGCAGCCCGTCGGCAATATAGCGAGCGGCTTATCCGGTTTTACCTCATCATCCTGATGGCGTTGCACCGCGCTAACGCAGAATCTCCCGCCGTTGCGCGCTGACGGTGCAATATGCCTTGTGACAATTTTTATAGAAACACAGAGATATACGTCCACATAATATATAACTAAGGGAGAACGATATGAGTACGGACATTTTCTTAAAAATTGATGGTGTCACAGGGGAGTCAAGAGATGCCCGCCATCAGGGATGGATACAGATAGAATCATTCAGCTGGGGTGCTACGCAACCATCTTCATGCAGGCCATAAAACCCTACAATGACTGGAAATCAGGAAACGTTGCTATTGCAACCATGGATGGCTCTTTCATACAAGATGGCAAGAGGAAGGATTTAATTGTATGAAAAGCTCACTTAAAGCAACACTGTTCATTATCGTTGTGATAGCAGGCGTGTTTTTTTATGCTGGCCAACGATAAAAATATAGCTGGCGGGTTGCGCACACTACACTGAACAAGATAAGCGGGAATATGAATTTTACACCCCGGACATCCTGAAAAAAATACCAAGAATATCTGACCGCTATGAGTTTGATTTTTATAACGTGGCGGGTCCCGGATCACTTGTCTATTCGGTTACGTTTTACAATACAATTGATGCCAGTAGGGTTAACGCTTATCTGGCATCTCTTGGCTACACTAAGCAAAATTTCTGTTCAGTGGAGGGATATTGCTGGAAAGGCAGTGATCCTGCTGAAACTGTCACTGTTAGTTCAGTTTCAAAAATTAATGTGGTGATGGTGCAAGTCGATAACTCACCACAGTTCTGATCATGCATAGAAGCAGCCAGGGGGTGCGTGAAATTTGTGCAGTTTTTATTGCCAGGGGGTGTTATCCATTCTTTCTCATTCATCATAACAATTCGCTTCTTATCACCTCGGCCATCAGATGGTAAGGTGATAAAAATCCAAAATGTGTTGAGGAACAGTGAGATGATCGTATTTGTTACCGGCGCCACCGCCGGTTTTGGTCAAAGCATTACCCGCCGCTTTATCGCCCAGGGCCATAAAGTCATTGCGACCGGTCGCCGTCAGGAGCGTCTCGACGCCCTACAACAGGAGTTTGGTGAGAGTATTTATACGCTGGTACTGGATGTGCGCGACCGCGCGGGCATTGATGCCGCCATCGCCAGCCTGCCTGCTGAGTGGCGCAACATTGATATTCTGGTCAACAACGCCGGGCTGGCGCTCGGTATTGAGCCTGCGCAGCGTGCCAGCCTGGAAGACTGGGAAGATATGATCGACACCAACAATAAAGGGCTGGTGTACATGACGCGCGCCCTGCTGCCCGCGATGGTAGAACGTAATGTTGGCCACATTATCAACATCGGTTCAATCGCCGGAAGCTGGCCTTATCCCGGTGGGAATGTTTACGGTGCCACCAAAGCCTTTGTACGCCAGTTCAGCTTCAACCTGCGTACCGACCTGCACGGCACGGCGTTACGCGTGACCGATATCGAACCCGGTCTGGTCGGCGGCACCGAGTTTTCCAACGTGCGTTTCAAAGGTGATGACACCCGTGCGGGCAGCGTGTACGACGGTACTGAACCGCTGACGCCGGAAGATGTGACCGAAGCCGTCTGGTGGGTTGCCACCCTGCCGAAGCATGTCAATATCAGCGCGCTGGAGATGATGCCGGTGGGTCAGAGCCAGGCGGGCCTGCGCGTGCACAAGGCGTAATCAACGCTGTTCGGGCCTGCCTTCAGGCCCGTCCCCATCCTGCTACGATAATCAACATTCCGCAGAACGCCACGGCGGCACCCACCCAGTCATAGGTGCTCAGTTTTACCCCATCGACAATACGCAACCACAACAGCGCCGTGACCACATAAACCCCGCCGTAAGCCGCGTAAACACGCCCGCTGGCTGCCGGATGCAGCGTGAGCAACCAAACGAACACCATCAGGCTGACGCCCGCAGGCAGCAACAGCCAGGCAGACGCATTTTTCTTCAGCCACAACCAGGGTAGGAAACAGCCGATGATTTCGGCTAATGCCGTGGCAAAAAATAGCAGTGTCGTGGTCAGCACGTTTTCTTTTCTCTCTCAATGGTAAACGGCAGTGTCAGGCAGACTGGTGAGGGCCTGAAAGCTGGTGATATACTACATGACATGACCTGTTCAGTCGCCGTTGCCGTGGCTGCCCATATAAAGGAACCGATGATGAATACCCTGAAAAGCCGTCTGACAAAAGCCACTGTCCCACTGCTGCTGCTGACCGCGTTGTTTTCTGTTCAGCACAGCGCTCAGGCGCGTACTGACCGTCTGATTATTTCAGAAGGCGATAATGCCCTCACGACCGAGCAGGCACGCGAACAGAAAGAGCAGTGGGATGCGACCCGTAGCCTGCGTAACAAGGTGAACACCCGCGTGGAGAAAGAGTTTGATAAAACTGACCGTGCGTTTGATACCCGTGACGGTTGCGAACATAGCCTGAATGTGAATGCCTATTGGGAACCCAATACGCTGCGTTGCCTCGACCGTCGCACCGGCCGTCCGGTTGCGCCATAAGTGGATTTAACTGCTATAGTTAGCGGGATTTTCACACAGATAAGGATGAAATGATGAAAGGGTTTAAGTGGATGTTAACCGGGCTGATTGTTGCGATGCCACTCGCTGTTCAGGCGTCGTGCGAAACGGTCAAAGCCGATATTAATCAGAAAATCATTAACAATGGCGTGCCGGCTTCCGGTTTTACGCTTGATATTGTCCCTAACGACCAGGCCGATCAGGCTGCAGGACAGGTTGTCGGGCATTGCGAAAATGACACACAGAAAATTGTCTACAAACGCACGGGCAACGATGGTGACAGCAGTGTTCCCGCCAGTGCAGGCACCTCTCAGGATGCCCCTGCGCAGTAGTCTTCTTTAGGGCGACCCTTTAGGGCCGCCCTGCCTTACCGCTAGTGTGGCTTCTCTGCCGGCACAAAGCGTGCAATCACCAGGCTCATCACCGCAATCACCGTCGAGACCGCAAACACCCAGTGCAGCGAATGCGCAATTTCACTCAACATCATCTCCAGACTGGGGGCATCAATCTGCTGTCGCTGAGCGTGTGACATCACCTGCTGTACCGGATCATTATCGCCAGGCAAACGCAGCAGTAAATTGTAATTCAGTACCGCGCCCATTAACGCTGTTCCCAGTGCCGACCCCAGCATACGGCTGAACATAATCGAGGCAGTGCAAATACCGCGAATGGCAAAGTCGGCCGTGTTCTGTACCGCGATCAGGAAAGTGGTGCTGGTCATGCCCATGCCGGTGCCAATGACAAAAGCAAATAGCCCGGCGTGCCATACCGGGCTTTCCCGGTGCAGCGTCAGTAACAATGCGGTGCCGGCGATCAGCAAGGCGGAACCCAGCAACGCGGTAAACCGGTACGAGGTACGCTGCATCAGACGCCCGCTGAGCGTACTGGCCAGCGGCCAGCCGATCGACATCATCGCCAGTGCGCTGCCCGCCTGAAGTGGCGTTCCGCCATTGACGCCCTGGATCCAGGTGGGCAGAAACGCACTGATCCCCATCATCGCCGCACCAATCAGCAGATTTCCCGCGTTACCCGCCAGCAGTGTGCGACTGCGCCAGATCGCCAGTGGAAACAGCGGTTCGCTGGCCCGACGCTCATGCCGCAGTAGCGCGGTACCCGCCAGCACGGCCAGGACCAGTAGTGCAACAACAAACAGGGTGCCAAGTGCTTCTGCCTGCAGCAGGGCCACCAGCAATGCACTGACGGTCAGCATCAGCCAGGCGCTGCCTGCCAGATTGAGCCGATGCGGGCTACGTTCCTTCGACTCAGGGAAAAACCGCGCCAGCAACAGCATCGACACAATGCCAATGGGGACATTGACCCAGAAGATCAACGCCCAGTTAAAGTGCTGCACCAGCCAGGCCCCGGTCAGCGGCCCGACAATCGCCGCGATGCCCCACACGCTCGACAGCCAGCCCTGCACGCCCGCGCGCTCTTTCGGCGGATAGACATCGGCAATAATCGTCGAGGTCAGCGGCATAATCGCCCCGGCCCCCAGCCCCTGGAAGGCGCGGAACAGGATCAACCAGCCCATATTGGTGGCGAACCCACATAACACCGACCCGATGAGGAACAGCCCGGTGCCGATAAAAAACATCCGCTTTCTGCCCCAGAGATCTGCCAGACGACCGTAGATCGGCACGCTGACCGCCTGAGTGAGCAGATAGATTGAAAACACCCAGCCAAACTGAGAGAAGCCCCCCAGCTCGGCAATAATCGTTGGCATGGCGGTGGCAACAATCGTGACTTCAATGGCGGCCATAAACATCGCCAGCATTGAGGCGATAAGCACCCAGTGACGGTGTGTCACTTGTGTCGCAGTCTGTTCCGTCATATATCCCCTTTCTGTCGCACGTCCTGAAAGTGTGCATGATATTCCACACAACAGTTTTCGGATTGTGCTCTATGCAATTTTTTTCATCGACGATTTTCCCAGCGCTATCAACGGCTGACGCCTGTTTTGCCGAAAAAGTATCCTGCTGATTTTCGGCCAGAAATTTGGCAAATGCTATAGCTTTGAAAGCAAGTTTACCGGGTAAAGTGATAATCGCCCACGAGATAAACACTTTTAATGCTTATTTGCCCCCCAGGGAGAACACTGATATGCCACATTCCACGCTGTTACGGCGTGCCTTACTGGCGACGCTGTTTGTCGCTGCGATCATCGCCCTGCTGGTCTGGGGGCTGGGGATTGAGACCATTAAGGCGAAACGCGTCGATCTGATCTACCTCGGGCAACAACACATGACGCTGGTGTTCTGGTCTATGCTGTTTGCCCTGTTAATCGGTATTCCCAGCGGGATCATTCTCAGCCGTCCCGGCGCCCGTCGCTGGGCCGAGTATGTGATGCAGATTTTTAACGTCGGTAATGCCCGGCGATCATCGCGCTGTTCCTGGCCTCACTCTGCCCATCGTGCGCAACACCTATTCCGGCTTGTGTTCAGTGCCGGACTCCCTGCTTGAGGCTGCCAATGGCATCGGCATGACCAAAGGTCAGCGCCTGCGTCAGGTGGAAATTCCGAACGCTATGCCGGTGATGCTGTCCGGCATCCGCGTGGCAATGGCCATCAACGTTGGCACCGCCCCACTGGCGTGTTTGATTGGGGCCAGTAGCTACGGCGAGCTGATTTTTCCCGGTATTTACCTCAATGATTTCCCGACGTTGATCCTGGGTGCTGCGGCAACTGCGCTGTTTGCCCTGATCCTCGATCTGTTGCTGGCCGGCCTTGGCCGTCTCCTCAGCCCACACACTGCCTGAAGAATAAGGAACGGATGATGGCTGATGCTACTACTGTACTGACCCGCTGGCTACGTACCGCCACCCTCGCCCTTGCCGCCTCGTTGACACTGAGCAGTATGGCAACGGCAGCCCCGATTGTGATGACCACCAAAAGCTTTACTGAGCAGCATATTTTGTCTGCGCTGACCACACAGTATCTGCGCAAACAGGGCTTCGAGATCGAACCCAAAACCAATATTGCCACGGTAATTGGTCGTAATGCGATGATCAATAAGCAGGTTGATATGACCTGGGAATACACCGGGACCTCACTGATTATCTTCAACCATATCACGCAGCGGATGTCACCCGATGAGACCTGGCAGACGGTGAAAAAACTGGATGCGAAGCTGGGTCTGGTATGGCTTAACCCGGCACCGATGAACAATACCTATGCTTTTGCCATGTCGGCCAAACGGGCCGAAGCCGAGCATATTGAGACGATTTCACAGATGGTGGCGAAGCTGGAGCACGTGCGTCAAACCGACCCGGATAACAACTGGATGCTGGGACTGGATCTGGAATTCGCCGGGCGCTCAGATGGCCTGAAACCGTTGCAAAAAGCCTACAACATGCCGCTGGATCGTCCGCAGATCCGCCAGATGGATCCGGGGCTGCTGTATAACGCCATTCGCGACGGTTTTGTCGATGCCGGGCTGGTGTACACCACCGATGGCCGCGTAAAAGGCTTCGACCTGAAAGTACTGAAAGATGATAAAGGATTTTTCCCCAGCTACGCCGTAACGCCCGTGGTCACGGCAAAAGCGCTGAAGGACCATCCGGGTCTGGATGCCGCACTGAATAAGCTGTCGCCGTTAATCACCGATGAGGCGATTACTGAAATGAACAAACGTGTGGATATCGATCATCAGTCGCCGCAACAGGTGGCACATGATTTCCTGACATCCCATAACATGCTTTAAGGAGGCCTGGTGGAAACGATTCATTACATCATGGACAACAGCGGTTACCTGGCGAGCCTCACCTTCCAGCATCTGTGGCTGGTGGCGCTGGCTGTGGGTTTCGCTATCGTAATTGGCGTCCCCGTCGGTATTCTGATTGTGCGTTTTAAGTGGCTGGCCACCCCGGTACTCGGTCTGGCCACCATTGTACTGACCATTCCCTCTATCGCCCTGTTTGGTCTGATGATCCCACTGTTTTCGCTGATCGGTCAGGGTATTGGTGTGCTGCCCGCCGTCACGGCAGTGTTTCTCTACTCCCTGCTGCCGATTGTGCGCAACACCCACACTGCGCTGGAGAATCTGCCCGGCGGGCTGCGCGAGGCGGGACGAGGTATTGGCATGACCTTCTGGCAACGTCTGCGCTGGGTAGAAATTCCGATGGCGTTACCGGTGATTTTTGGCGGTATTCGTACCGCCGTTGTGATGAATGTTGGCGTGATGGCTATCGCGGCCGTGATTGGTGCTGGCGGTCTGGGCCTGCTGCTGCTGGATGGTATTAGCGGAAGTGACGTCCGCATGCTGGTTGCTGGCGCACTGATGATTTGTTTACTGGCCGTCGTTCTTGACTGGCTGCTGCACCGTTTGCAGGTCGCACTGACACCTAAGGGGATCCGATAATGATAAAACTGGAAAATCTCACCAAAACCTTCAAACAGAAAAATGGCTCCAGCGTGAATGCGGTGGACAATGTCAGCCTGAACGTCCCGGAGGGTGAAATGTGCGTGCTGCTCGGCCCTTCCGGCTGCGGCAAAACCACCACGCTGAAAATGATTAACCGTTTGATCCCTGCCAGCAGCGGTAAGATCCTGATCAACGGAGAAGACACCAGCGGGCTGGATACCGTGACGTTACGCCGTAATATTGGCTATGTCATTCAGCAGATTGGTCTGTTCCCGAATATGACCATCGAAGAGAACATTACCGTGGTGCCGCGGATGCTGGGCTGGGACAAGCAGCGTTGTAAAGAACGCGCCAGCGATTTGATGAGCATGATGGCGCTGGATGCGAAGAAATTCCTGCATCGTTATCCGCGTGAGATGTCCGGCGGACAGCAGCAGCGTATTGGCGTTATCCGTGCGCTGGCGGCGGATCCTCCGGTGCTGCTGATGGATGAACCCTTCGGTGCGGTCGACCCGATCAACCGTGAAGTGATTCAGAATGAGTTTCTGGATATGCAGCGTCAGTTGAAAAAAACCGTGATGCTGGTCAGTCATGATATTGATGAGGCGCTGAAGCTGGGTGACCGTATTGCCGTGTTTGGCCAGGGTAAAATCGTGCAGTGTGCCAGCCCGGACGAGCTGCTGGCGAAACCCGCCAATGAGTTTGTCGGCTCCTTTGTCGGCCAGGACCGCACGTTAAAACGTCTGCTTCTGGTGCAGGCCGGTGATGTGACCGACCAGCAACCGACCCTCACCGTGCGTAAATCCACGCCGCTGTCTGATGCATTCGGCATCATGGATGATAACGATCTGCGCTCGATTACCGTGGTGGACGAGGACGGTAAACCACTGGGCTTTGTGAAGCGCCGTGAGGCGCGTGGTGCCAGCGGTCAGTGTGCTGACCTGTTGCACCACTTTACGGTGACGGGACGGGCTGAAGAGAACCTGCGCGTGGTGCTGTCGAAACTGTACGAACACAATATGGTATGGATGCCGATTGTCGATGAAGAGGGTCGTTACAGCGGGGAGATTTCGCAGGATTATATTGCAGATTACCTCAGTTCAGGGCGTACGCGGCGGATACTGAACCCGGCTTAACGAACAGAGAAAATGGGGGGTAAACGGTCCCCCCATTATACTCAATGTGTTTCGACAAGATTATCCGGGAGCATGACGGCGATCTCTTCAGCAATGCCAAATTGTTCTATCAGCAGCTTACGCTGTTCTTCATTTGAAAGCGTCATTTTGGTTTCAGTGCCGGTGGCATTTCTGACCACCTGTTCACCCTTCACAATGCCAATAATCGCCTCAGGCTCGGCGAGACGGATCAGCAGTGCGCCATCAAAGCGGCTGTTGTGCCTGCTCATCTCATGACGGCGCGGATACTCACTGGTCGGGGCATTTCGCTCAAGGAGGCGACAATCCAGTCGGGGGCGTCCCAACGGTTTCCAGTTGACGCACCAGTAACCGTCACTGCGATGCACCTGCGTCCCCCACAATGGATCGGTTGAGTACCACTCTCTGAGAGGAAGTGGCTCACCATGCAGCATGGTGGCATCGACAATAAAGCTGCCCTGTTCCAGGTTAATCAGCAAGGTACCGTGACCCGGAGAACCCGCAAGTGATGTCCGTTGAGAGAGCATGGTAAAGCGCACCATGCCCTGCCCAGCAGGTGCCGCCGGTACCTAATCTGAGCCAGTGATCAAAAAAATCCGTTGCCGTTGCGCCAGGCAAAGGGCGACGCTGTTCACTGCAGGCGTCGATGCGCTTGCGGATATTGTCAAAAGGCACTTTCCTGCACCACGCCTGATAAAGGGCAGCCAGTCCTGCTTCTGTCACCGCAGGAAAATAGCTGAAGGCGAGTTTTTCCAACACCTGTTCCGCCAGTGCCGGTGATATCGTCATCTGTTCAGACACGTTTTATCTCTTATCGGTTAAATCGGAGGCCAGATTATGACCCGTATTTTCGTCCGCGGTTTTACGCGCAGCCCATACATCAGAAAAGCACTGCGGATAGTCAGAAGCCCGGAAACTTTTCCCCAGGTCAGGCTGCCCAGCGTCAGCGCACCGTAAAAGCACATGCTGTACACCGACAACGCCCTCGCCCGGACGGATACGCCAAAGACAGACTGCGCCGCTGAGTTAAACGTCGAGACAATCGCCGCCCATGAAAAACCTCCCACTACCGCCACTGGCACCAGCGCAACCATCGGTAAAGTAGCGGAAAACACCAGCAGAGAAATACCGTAAATCAGAGCAGCCCCTCCCAGAAGCTGGTGTCGCTCAAACACGCTTCTTAGCGTGGGCAATGCAAACGCTGAAATCACTGCGCCGCAGCCAAATCCGCTCATCAATAGTCCCAGCGCGTGGCTGTCTTCGTTTAATGCCAGACTGACATAGGCAGGTAACAAAGCCTGAAACGTTGAAACAGAAAAAAACACGATGACCGTCGTAAACAAAATACTGCTAAAATGTTGATTACCGGCACTCACCTTCATGCCTTCGGCCAGCAGGGCGCTATAGCTCTGTCGCTTTTGCGACACGGCCTGGTGGTCTCTTCGCTGCATCCAGATATAAATCATCACCAGAGATGCCAGACAAAGTGCATGAGTGAAATAGAGGATGGAAGGTCCCGCCAGCAGGAAAAGCAGAGAGCCCAGAGAAGGAGGTCCCGGGTTTGCGAGGCGACCAGCCAACCCGTGGCAAAAATCTGCATCCAGCTACCGATATTCGCCATAAAGTTCGCCACACACAGATGGCGAAAAGTCCGGTGTCGGAAAGGACGGAAAAGTGGCACTTTTTCCTTTCTTAAGGTCACGTCGCTTTTATGCATAGTCAACGGCTTTAAATTCCCGAGTGAGGTATTCAAACGTACGCTTTGCCTCATCGACGTTATTACAGGTGACAAAAAATCGCGCCGCATAATCAATATTCGTGGTGGTATCGCTGACCTCCTGCCCCGCCGTGACCTGCCAGTCAATGTCAATCTCAGCCTCTGTTTCAGGGGTGTTCAGGGCATTGATGCTACCGGAAATTTTCGGGTAGACGACAAAGAAGGAGGGGCGTGACCGGTGCTGACTGTGCGGTAATGCAATATCGGAAGCAGGCATACCACACTGGATCAGCAACTCCAAGTCATACATATTGACGCCTTCCCAGCGTTGATAAGCCGGTACCGTCATCAGTCCTGGTGAACGTGCCGCGACTTCGAGGAAAACTAACGTCACCAGCAGAATAATATAGTAACAATACTTATCATTAGCGTTGATTGGAGCAAAGAAATACCAGTTATCCTTCACAATTTAATAACAAAATCGTGACATTAATCACATTTATTTAACTAAATTTACAAAAAAAATGATTTGTTTATAAATTTGTCATTCAGACGCATTTGACACTGAAGCCTGAAGGACAGAAAGGGAGGATAAAACAAGAGGGGAATGAGCATCCAGGGGGCATTTACGTCGCATACTCAGGCTATATGTTTGCAGTATTACACCATGCCTGAGCTTATCCGACCGTCCGAAAAACGGCCGAATAAGCAGCGACTTTGGCCAGTACAAGGAGGTGATTGTTACAAATTCAGCGCAGTCAAATCCAAATAATGCGCCAGATCGCGACTCTCCGCTCGTGGTAGATACGGTAGTTCGCCCAGCAGCGGTGCCGGGATTTTATCGCGCAGCACATCAATGATTTCCGCGTAATGTGCCAGCCCCGGATTGATGCGGTTCGCTACCCAGCCCAACAGCGGCAATCCATCGTTGATCACCGCCTGCGCGGTTAGCAAAGCGTGGCTGATGCAACCCAGTTTGATGCCTACCACCAGTACGACCGGAAGCTGCTCCTGCACTGCCCAGTCAGACAACGGGCGCAGATCATTCATCAGGCTACGCCAGCCGCCCGTCCCTTCCACCACGATATAGTCCGCATGCTGATCCAACGCTTGCAGGCCGCTACTGAGCGCGGCATAGCTGATGGGCGTGCAACTGGTGCTGATCTCATCTTCCAGTAAGGTGACCGGGTTAATGGCATGGTAAGGCAACTGCACTGAGGAGGATGCCTGTAGAACCAGAGCATCTTTATTACGTGGCCCTTCTTCCGTTTGCTGGCTACTTTTCGCGACGGGTTTATATCCTACGGCCTGTTTACTGCCCGTTGCCAGCTTTTGTAATAACGCGCGCGACACCACGGTTTTACCGACTTCCGTATCTGTGCCGGTGACAAATAAACGTTTTAACATGGGATGACTCCGACAGGCACTGTCTGGCCTCATTGATAATTTTCGAACATGATGAATGAACGAAAATTGTAGGGTAGTGCCGGATGTCGGGGATTGCGTTAGCGCAATGTTTAGTGAATTTATCAGCCTTGTAGCAGTTTGATTAATAAGGATCCGTTGTAGAGCGCATCCTTCACCAGTGCGGCACCCGGCATGGTGCCAAGATTCACAAACTCAGTAGGTTCTACCTTAAGATCGGCACTGTAGCGCGGTAATGCCTGCTGGCGAATACAGTTAACGATGGCAGGGAAGAGAATCCGTTGCGCCTGATTAAGCGGGGAACCAATCAGGATTTTTTGTGGATGGAAAAGATTGACCATGATGGCGAGAATGCGCCCTACGCTGTTACCAACGCCGGTAATGACATCGCAGGCAATATGATCGCCCGCCAGCGCCGCCTCACACAGTGCATCAATGGTCAACGGCTGATTATGCAGGACCGAGCTCATCGACGCCTGCATGCGCTGCGCTGCCAGCTCAAGCATATTGTCGATGCTGGCCACGGTTTCCAGGCAGCCATTATTCCCGCAATAGCAGCGTTTTCCCCAGGGATCGACCTGGGTATGACCGATTTCAACCAGCGAACTGCTACCACCGTGCAGCAAGCGCCCACCGGTAATCACCCCGGCGCCCACATGGTGATCAATCACCACCTGAAGCACATCGCTGGCATCACGTGAAGCACCAAACAGCGATTCTGCCATCGTCCAGGCGCAGATATCATGCTGAATATACACTGGCAATCCGGTGCGCTCGGCAAGAACCGGCCCCAGCGGCATATCATCAACCTCGTAAAACGGCATGCGGTGAACAATACCTGACTGGCTGTTCATGATGCCCGGCAGTGTGATGGCAATGGCCGTCAGACGCTCGAGTTTGTGCTGGTGGTGAATAAAGAACTGGTCGACTTGCTGGACGATACGCGTCAACAACGGCAAATCGGCCTCTGCGGGAAGGGGGAATTGCTCTTCAACGACCATTTTGCTGCTGAGATCGCGCAGCGCGAGGGTGATTTCGCCATTACCGATACGGGCAGACAGGAAGTGCCAGGCCTGGGTGTCCAGCACCAGTCCGACAGCCGGACGACCACGACTGCCTGGGTCCTGAAATTCCGTTTCCTGCACCAGATGCGCTTCCAACATTTCACGCACAATTTTCGTGATGCTGGCCGGGGCCAGTTGCGCTTTTTTGGACAGCTCTATACGCGAGATGGGACCAAACCGATCAATCAGTCGGTACACCGCTCCGGCATTAGTCTGTTTAATCTGGTCAATATGACCAGGCTGACTATCCGCAATCACACCCCACTCCCACTTATCACCTGTCTTAAAAGGCGCTGCTGTCTGTTATTTTCACGCTTCAAAATAAAGCATTTCGCTCATGGTGAAACACTTATCAGATGGCGTCAAATATTTGATTCGATATGTGATTTGCCGCACATAAACCGTTGCTGAACGCTCATGTTTTCCGCGATTGCCAGATCATTTCGGCAATAACAACGTCATCATCGCGGCAACCACGGCAGGAATCTCACGTTGCTTCGACCACACCAGCCACACTTCCGAACGCGCGTCCTGCTCCACCAGCGGGATCCACACCACATCGCTCAGGCGCACGCGTCGGAAAGATGCCGGAAGAATAGAGACGCCCAGTCCGGTAGACACCAGGCCGATAATCGTCATTGCTTCCCCCACTTCCTGAGCAATATTAGGTTGAATATCGTAACGGCCAAGTAACCCCAGAATTTCACCGTACAGCGCTGTTCCCACCTGCGGGTCAAAGAAGACAAAGGGCTCCTGCGCCAAATCGCTCAGTGCAATTTGCGGCCTGCCTGCCAGGCGATGGGCACGATGCACCAGCGCATACATGGGTTCACGAAGCAGCAGCTGATGATCGAGGGTTTCCGGCAGAAGGGTATTGCGCATCACGCCTAAATCAAGCCGCCCGTCACCCAGCGGCGCCAGTTGCTGGCGGGTATTGATCTCCTGCATCTGGATATGGACCGCCGGGAAGCGCTGACGAAAGGTGAACAATGCGTCTGATACGACGGTGATAAACGGGGCGGATGACGTAAAACCAATACGTATTTCGCCTTCGTCACCGCGATGCAGGCGCGCAGCTTTGTCGGCAGCCTGATCGACCTGTTGCAGTACCAGACGAGCATCCTGCAGGAACTGCTGCCCGGCCGCCGTCAGTTGGACGCTGCGGTTGGTACGGGCGAAAAGGCGTGCGCCTATTTCATGCTCGAGGATCTGAATTTGCTGGCTGAGCGGCGGCTGGGAAATATTCAGGCGCAGTGCCGCACGGCCAAAATGTAGCTCTTCTGCCACGGCGATAAAGTAACGCAGGTGACGCAACTCGATATTCATATGTTAAAAGTATCATTCGAGATTATTAATATATTAGACATCATAATCTGACTTTCTTACCCTTTACAACGTGAACTCCCTGAATATCTCTAAGGATCTGTTGTGAACCGCTCATCCCATGCCGTCAGACCGCCGTATTCTGCTGACCGTGCATCTCTTGCCATCACCGACTCACCTGCTGTCGATAAAAATCTCTATATCAAACGTGGTACTCCTCAATTTATGCGCGTCACGCTGGCGCTATTTTCAGCCGGGCTGGCGACGTTTGCCCTGCTCTATTGCGTACAGCCGATCCTTCCGGTTCTGTCGCAGGAGTTTGGCGTTTCTCCGGCGACCAGCAGCATTTCCCTGTCGATTTCCACCGGGATGCTGGCGCTTGGGCTGCTGGTAACCGGTCCGTTATCCGATGCCATCGGGCGTAAATCGGTGATGGTGACCGCGCTGATGCTGGCCGCAATTTGTACCCTGCTGTCCGCGAGCATGACCAGCTGGCACGGGATTTTACTGATGCGTGCGCTGACCGGCCTGTCGCTGAGCGGTGTTGCGGCCGTGGGGATGACTTACCTGAGTGAAGAAATTCATCCCAGTATGGTGGCGTTTTCAATGGGGTTGTATATAAGCGGGAACTCGATTGGCGGTATGAGCGGCCGTTTACTCAGCGGGGTGATCACCGATTTCAGCAGCTGGCGCATTGCCGTGATGGCCATCGGCTGCTGTGCACTGGCCGCTGCGCTGATGTTCTGGAAAATTCTGCCTGCCTCGCGCCATTTCCGCCCTGCTTCGCTTAAACCGCGTAGTCTGATGATTAACTTCCGGCTGCACTGGCGCGATAACGGTTTGCCGCTGTTGTTTGCCGAAGGTTTTCTGTTGATGGGGGCCTTTGTCACCCTGTTTAACTACATCGGCTACCGTCTGCTTTCGCCGCCTTATTCAATGAATCAGGCGATTGTCGGCCTGCTGTCGGTGGTCTATCTCACGGGGTCATGGAGTTCGCCTAAAGCGGGTGCGATGACGGCAAAATATGGACGCGCACCGGTGCTGCTGTTCTCCACCGCACTGATGCTGAGCGGTCTTCTGATCACTCTCGCCAGCAATATCTGGTTTATTCTGCCAGGTATGATGTTGTTTACCGCCGGATTTTTTGCTGCACATGCCGTTGCCAGCGGCTGGATTGGCCATCGTGCGCGCCGCGCTAAAGGCCAGGCATCATCGCTATACCTGTTCAGTTATTATCTGGGGTCAAGCGTTGCCGGTACGCTCGGCGGTGTGTTCTGGCATCATTTTGGCTGGTACGGAATTACAGCGTTTATTGCTGCCATGCTGGTGCTGGCGTTACTGGTAGGAAGCCGTCTACACGGACGAAAACTCTAACTTCCGGGCACAATGTGTTGTCACAGGCGGACCGAAAAAGAAGGTCCGCCCCTACAAAAAATGAATCCCTCTGATCAATGGCACCATTTTCCCCTGCCCGACGCAAAAAACACCGTTGTTGATGTTCATCTCTGTTTTCGACTGCTATAGTCATTAGTATGTTGTAACTAATGGAGGTGTCATGCGTCATTACGATACTGTTGAGCAGCTTCACCGCTGTGTGGCCGATCTCGAGCAGGAACTGGAGGTATTACAGCAGCAGATCCTGAGTATGCGTCTGCTGACCGCCAGGGTGTTTGAACTGCCAGAGGTGGAAAAAGGTAAGGAGCACGACCCGCTGACGCAGGTTAAGGTTGAGCAGTTGACTGGTCAGGCCGCCCTGCAGCGCTCCCTGACGCATTTTGCGCGTCTGTTTATGCAGCACCAGTCAGAAAAACTGAGCACTAAGGCGGCGGTGCGTCTTCCTGGTGCGGTGTGCCTGGAAGCCGATAATACGCAATCTGCCCTGCTCCACCAGCAGGTCGCCTCAATCAATCAACTGAAACAACGGCTGGAGCAGATTATTACCGTGGAATCGGGCCTGCCGAGCGAGGAGCGGTTCGAGTTTGTCCACCGTCATCTGCGCGGGTTGATTACCCTGAACGCTTACCGTTCGCTGACGCTGCTTGAAGCGCCCGATTCCGTGCGCTTTGGCTGGGCGAATAAGCATATTATTAAAAATATCAGTCCTGATGAGATGCTGGCAACGCTGGAAAAAAGCCTGAAGGCCGGACGTGCCGTGGCCCCCTGGACACGTGAGCAATGGGCAGAACGCGTCCAGGGCGAAATTGAAGCGGTAAAATCACTGCCTGCAGGCGCGGCATTTAAAATTAAACGCCCGGTGAAAGTACAACCGATTGCCCGCGTCTGGAGCAGCAGCGATCGAAAACAAACCCAGCTGGCCTGCCCTTCTCCGCTGCTGGTACTGTGCCCGGACGCCAATAGCGTGCCAAAACTGGGAGAGCTGCTGAATTATGATGCCGCTAACGTGACCCATCGTTACAAACCTGATGCTCAGCCGCTCTATTTACTGATCCCTCGCTTGCATCTTTATACCGATCGTCTGGTGCAGGCATAAAAAAACCAGGTCTAAGACCTGGTTTTTGGCAACAACTTACACCTTCATGCTACCGACCATCTCTTCCGGACGCACCCAGGCATCAAACTCTTCTTCCGTCAAATAACCCAGCTTTAGCGCAGACCCTTTCAAGGTCAGCCCTTCTTTATGCGCTTTCTTGGCAATTTCAGCCGCTTTATCGTAGCCAATATGCGTATTCAGCGCGGTCACCAGCATCAGAGATTCATTCAGCAATTGAGTAATACGATCGCGGTTTGGCTCAATACCGATAGCGCAGTGGTGATTAAAGCTGTCCATCCCATCCGCCAGCAGACGAACAGATTGCAGGAAGTTATGGATCACCATCGGACGGTAAACGTTCAGCTCGAAGTTACCGGATGCGCCACCGATGTTTACCGCCACATCATTGCCCATCACCTGACAACACAGCATGGTCATGGCTTCACACTGCGTCGGGTTCACTTTACCCGGCATGATGGAGCTACCCGGCTCGTTTTCCGGGATAGCGATTTCACCGATTCCACAGCGCGGGCCGGATGATAACCAGCGCACGTCGTTGGCGATTTTCATCAGTGATGCCGCCAGGCCTTTTAGCGCACCATGGGCATGAACCAGCGAATCACAGGTGGCTAAGGCTTCGAACTTGTTCGGCGCGGTGACAAAAGGCTGTTTAGTCAGCTCAGCAAGCTCCTGGGCAACGCGCACGGCATATTCAGGGTGAGTATTCAGCCCGGTACCGACCGCTGTACCACCCAGTGCCAGCTCGGCAACATGTGGAATGCTCTGTTCAATATGCTTCAGGCTGTGGCTTAACATCGCCACCCAACCGGAGATCTCCTGGCCCAGCGTCAGCGGTGTGGCATCCTGCAAGTGAGTACGACCAATTTTGACAATGTCTTTATAAGCTTCAGCTTTTTCATGCAGCGTCTGTTGCAGCACTTTCAGCTCAGGGATCAGGTGTTCCTGCACGGCCACCACCGCCGCCACATGCATCGCGGTTGGGAAGACATCGTTGGAACTCTGGCTCTTGTTCACATCATCATTGGGATGCACAAGGCGTGACATGCCGCGTTCGCCACCGAGGATCTCGCTGGCCCGGTTCGCCAGCACCTCGTTCATATTCATATTGGTTTGTGTACCCGAGCCGGTCTGCCAGATAGCCAGCGGGAACTCACCCTGATGCTTGTCGGCCAGCACTTCATCAGCCGCCTTGATGATCGCGCCCGCGCGGTCATCCGGTAACAGACCGAGGTCATTGTTCACTTTTGCCGCCGCACGCTTAGTCAGCGCCAGCGCATACACCAGTTCAGCAGGCATTTTCTCCGTGGAGATACGGAAATGTTCCAGAGAACGCTGCGTTTGCGCCCCCCAGAGTTTGTCGGCAGGTACATCAATCGGTCCCATTGAGTCTTTTTCAACGCGGTTCGCAGCCATTTCTGTCTCCTTGAGCACAAACATATGAATATTATTGACGCTGATTAGCCGTTTTGCGGTTAAAAAGCGCGGCGGTAGTCTGACATACACCAGGTTACGATTATGCGACTCATTCGCGTTTATTGCATCCCGATTGTCTTTCAGCGGTGCTTTTCTGCTTTAATACATCCAGTAACCAGTGAATGACCAGGGAGATATGATGCAAAAATTAATCAATTCGCTGCAAAATTACGCATGGGGCAGTAAAACCGCGCTCACTGAACTGTATGGGATCGCTAATCCGTCGCAGCAGCCGATGGCCGAATTATGGATGGGAGCCCATCCGAAAAGCCCATCGCACATCGTCGTCGATGGCAAATCTCGCTCGCTACGCGATGTGATCGATGCTGACCCGCCTGCGCAGTTAGGTGCCGGTGTGGCGCAGCGTTTTGGCGAGTTGCCGTTTTTATTTAAAGTGCTGTGCGCTGCACAGCCGCTGTCGATTCAGGTGCATCCGAGTAAAGCGGCGGCCGAAGTTGGCTATGCACGCGAAAACGCCAGCGGCGTTCCGCTGGATGCGGCCACGCGAAACTATAAAGATGCCAATCATAAACCGGAGCTGGTGTACGCGCTGACGCCGTTTAAAGCAATTAACGGCTTCCGTCCGCTGTCTGAAATCGTCTCGCTGCTACAGCCGGTCGCAGGCGCTCATCCGGCCATTGCCCATTTTCTAAATACGCCAGATACCACGTCTCTCGCTTCGCTGTTTGCCAGCCTGCTCTCTATGCAGGATGAAGAGAAATCCCTCGCGCTGGATATCCTGCGCACCACCGTTGCCAGTCAGTCTGTTGAACCCTGGCAGACCATCGCTGAGATCGCTGACGTTTATCCTGATGACAGCGGCCTGTTTGCCCCGCTATTGCTGAACGTCATCACCTTACAGCCGTCTGATGCGATGTTTCTGTTCGCCGAAACACCGCATGCCTACCTGCACGGTGTGGCGCTGGAGGTGATGGCAAATTCAGATAATGTGCTGCGTGCCGGGTTGACGCCGAAATACATCGATGTCCCGGAGTTGCTGGCCAATCTGCGCTTTGATTCCCGTCCAGCAGAGAGTCTGCTGACCACACCCGTGCAGCAGGGAACGATGCTTAACTTCCCGATTCCGGTGGATGATTTCGCCTTTGCCATCCACACGCTGACCGACGATCCGTTAACCGTTAGCCAGCAAAGCGCTGCGATCCTTTTTTGTATTGACGGTGAAGCGCTATTGAACTGTGGTGAACAGATGTTGTCGTTAACAGCAGGCGAATCGGCATGGATTACCGCCAGCGAGTCTCCCCTTACGCTAAGGGGTAGCGGTCGCGTGGCGCGAGTCTATAACGATCTGCCGAATTGCGGCTGACGTCAGCGACCATAATTGCTAAGATTATCTAGGAATTATCAAAAACGCCGTTATGGCGTTTTTTATCGCCAAAGGGTTACCTGCAGGACCTGAACGGGTACGCCCGTCTTCGTGAACAGAAAAGGACGATATTACAGATGAAAAAAACAAAGATTGCCGTGGGTGTAGTGATTGCTCTTGGCGTGGCCTGGACTGCGGGAGCCTGGTTTACTGGCAAGCAGTTGGAAAAAAACATGGACCAGATGGTTCAGCAGGCTAACGCGCAAATCCAGAACACGGCACCGGAAAGCCGGCTGAAGTTGAGCTACCAGGATTTCCAGCGTGGCGTATTCAGCAGCCATGCGCGCTTTGTCTTACAGTCGAGTTCACAAACCGAAGATAACTCTATTCTGAAGCCAGGCCAGAGCATCATTTTCAGTGAAAATATCGATCATGGCCCTTTCCCGCTGGCCCAGCTGAAAAAATTCAACCTGATGCCGAGCATGGCCTCCGTTCATAGTGAACTGGAGAATACCGATGTGGTGAAAAAGCTGTTTGAAATCACCAAAGGTCAGTCCATCGTGCAGGCAGAAACCCGTATCGGCTACGGCGGCAGCACCGATTCAGACATTCGCCTGTTGCCGGCCGATTACAGCAATGCGCAAACCGGTGAGCGCTTTGCCTTCAATGGCGGCACCCTGAAGGTGAGCGCCGATGACAAAGGCGATAAGGTCGACTTTAGCGGTGATATCGACAGCCTGGTGATGACCACCAAAAATGAGCTGGATATGCCGGTGCTGTTTACCGTCAACGGCCTGAAAATTGATGCCAATACCCATCTCAGCCCGGAAGGACTGCGCATTGGCGATCAGACCATCAATCTGAAAAAACTGAGCGCGGCGGTGGAAGGTAAAGAAGCGATGGTGGCTGAAGGACTGAACGGTAAGTCCAGTTTTGACTCCACCAACAACCGCGTTTCCGGTCTGATTGACTACAGTTTAGACAGCCTGAAATTGCAGGGTCAGCCTTTTGGCCAGGGCAAGCTGACGATTAAACTGGATGGCTTCGATGGCAAAGCCGTCAAGACCTTCTCTGAAAACTATAATCGCCAGGTGCAGGCACTGACCAACGATCCAGCGATGCAGGAAAACCCTGAGCTTTATCAGCAGCGCGCCAGTGAACTGCTGACGGCTAACCTGTCGTTGCTGTTGAAGGGCGATCCGTCCATCAGCATTGCGCCATTTAGCTGGAAAAATGACAAAGGGGAAAGCACCTATACCCTGAATGCACAGTTCAAAGATCCGTCTACTGCCACTGCTCCTGTGCAGAATCTGGGTCAGCAAGTGGACAGTGTGTTGAAAACGCTGGATACCAAACTGGCTGTTTCGATGCCAATGGCGACCGAAATGATGACTCACGTCGCCATGGGTGAAGGCTACAAGCAGGAAGATGCGGTGAAACTGGCTGACCAGCAGGTGAAAGGCCTGGCGGCGATGGGCCAGATGTTCAAACTGACCACGCAGCAGGATAATAACATCACCATCAGCCTGCAATATGGCGCCGGTCAGATCACCATGAACGGTGAGAAGATGCCGCTGGAACAGTTCCTCTCCCGCTATATGTTGGGTGGCGGAGCGGTACCGGAAGGTATGCCGCAGTAAGATGTGTTAACCAACGGGCCGCAACAGCGGCCCGTCTGAATTTAACAGCACCTCTTCCCCGAAATCTGGCAGTGTATGCTGGCGCAGATAATCCAGTAAGACGTTTACTTATTCGCTATCCCATCCATTCTTTAAGTTAAGGAAATATTTTTGCTTTACGGTTTTATTCGCCTTGTCCTTAAAATCCACCACCCCATAACCGGTATCGTAAATCCCCCACTCCCCAAAGGATTCATCTTTAAAGGTTACTTTCCCAGTCGCAATGCAGGGAGAATAGTATTCGTGTAGCCAACCCTCGCTAGAATCCGCTTCTTTAGCATTGACAAAGTAGTCCATCAATTGTTCTTTGGTGGGATTCCAGCCTTTACATTCCGTAGTGTAGTTGTAGGGATCTTCCTTAGAAGCCCCCCCATAATGACCGCTTTGTAATATTTCGAGTTGCACTACTTCCCTACCGGCCTGTGCATACAAAGATAATAAGAACATAGCGCTTAGTAAGAGATTTTTTATTCCCATATCGCTGTGCTGGCCTCAGTTTCGTGTTTTGTACCTACATCAGGATGCCTGTAAATCTCAGTCATAGGGACATTGAATTTAGATGTAAGCTCGGCGATCCCACTATTTCAATGCCGATACTGTCAGTGTTGTTCGGAAAGCGATCGGGGAAACGTTTCTCCTTTTCTAAATCTGATATCTTTTTAGGTTTTGTAGAGTTCCAGTGGCCATTATGCAACGTTATTAATGTGGTTTCAGTAGGGTTACATGCTTTCTTTAAAATACATCGGGATTGCATCAATCCAACATGCCATGTCATTTTTAATAGAGAGGCTGTTTGATAGACCGTTCCATCTTTATCAATTAAAAAATGCGCCCCATTCGCGGACGTATTATTATAGCTATTAAATGTACTCTGAGCCGACGTACTGTCAGTTTGATGGACAATAATGCCATTGACGTTATCCAGGTTACCCCGTTCTATCCCTTTAAATATTTTCCTTTCAATTCGGACGTCAAAAATATAACCGTCTTCATCTACGTACATAGTGTATTCCTTTACATGATGTTAAATTGCAGCAGTCCTTTTCATATTATAAACCATCACTCTCCTATTTTATTACGTGTCCGATTAGGGTTCGGTAATAAAGGTTGATACTGTACCAGTCGTATGAGACTGCGTCAGTAGTGATTTTCCTGGAATACAATAAATCCGTCTTTACTGTCCGCTGGACGATCCACTTACGGACGGACTCAGCGTGAGTCCAGCGGGCACGGTATATCAGAAAGTCCGAAAACTGTTGCCCCGACTCGGCGTTTCGCAACAAAATATGCTGGGTAGTTATGCCATACCAGAAGGTATGCCGCAGTAAGATGTGTAAACCACCGGGCCGCAACCGCGGCCCGTTGGCTTTATAGACTGGAAGGATCAGAATTTAACAGCACCTCTTCCCCGAAATCTGGCAGTGTATGCTGGCGCAGATAATCCGCAAAGGAGTACTCGCCGACTGGTCAAGCGTCGCCGACACCAGCGCCCCTTTGCGATACTGCACTTCTGTGGTGCTTTCCGCCTTATCATCAATCTGCGTGTAGAAATAATTCTGCGCGTTTCTGTCCGCGGTCAGCGCGAGTTGCAGCCCGGAGGTCAGCGCTTTATGGTCGTAGTGACTGTTTAGCGCCGTAAAGGCATCCTTGAACATGGTCATCAGCGTACTGTTACCCTCACCCCGGCTTTGCGCCCGGTCGAACTGCTTCAGATACTGGCTCAGCGCCCGCTGCTGCTGACTCTCATTACCCAGGATCGCCCGCTTACTCATATCCACGCTGATATCTACGGTGCCGAGGGTGCCGGTGGATTTTACCGAACGCGTGTTAGTGTCAGCATGAAAAGCCAGCGTCAGCTTATTTTCGCCTGTCACTTTCGCCTGCAGATCGACTGACGTCAGTACTGCACTGTTAAATCTGGTCAAGCCGCTCAGGTCAAGACGCGGTGGCTGACCTGTCAGCCCTTCCATCGCCTTCTTAAAACCGTCCGACAGCTTCTCAAGCGCGCTGCGTTCAGCTTCACTCAAGGTTCCCTTGTTCACTTTGATCTGAACACCCGACCCGTCACTGGCCTGGGTCAGTTCAACCTCTGCGCCACTGGCGGTTTTTACGCTCAGAGTCCCCTGATTGTCGGTTTGCGTCGCAGCTGTTGAAACACGTGGCAGAGAATAAACGGGGGGCGCGGCCGCAGACTGGCCGAGAGACACCGTGGTTGAGGAGAGGGGCGGCGTTTGTAACGTGTCTACCGCCGCAGCGGTAGTGGCCAGTTTCGTTGCGCCCGGCAACGTGTTCACTGACAGGTTTCCAACAGAAGAAATAACAGTCATTGCGTTCAGTCCCTTGGTCTTACGCCGTAGCGTCACAGTAAATGTGGTACTTCTGATGCTATTTTCGGCAAAAAAACTAAAACCTTTAACCTGATGCGCAATTAACTGGCGCTGTTGCGCAATAAGTTTTTATAATGCTCCGCACTTTATTAAAAAAACAGAGAGTGCCGATATGATCGATTCCCAGCTTCCCCTCACCGACATTCACCGCCACCTTGACGGCAATATTCGCGCACAAACCATCCTCGATTTAGGCCGTGAGTTTAATCTGACGCTGCCTGCCAGCACGCTGGAAACCCTGCGCCCGCATGTGCAGGTGATTGAAACCGAGCCTGACCTGGTGAGTTTCCTCAATAAGCTGGACTGGGGCGTAAAAGTGCTGGGCTCTCTGGATGCCTGCCGCCGTGTGGCGCTGGAAAACGTGCAGGATGCGGCACGTGCCGGTATTCATTATGCTGAACTGCGCTTCTCCCCGGGCTATATGGCAATGACCCACAACCTGCCGATTGCGGGTGTGGTTGAAGCCGTTATCGACGGGATTAAAGCGGGTTGCAGCGCAAATAATATTGATGTGCGTCTGATTGGCATTATGAGCCGTACCTTTGGTGAAGAAGCCTGTCTGGATGAGCTGAACGGCCTGCTGGCACACCGTGACAGCATTACCGCACTGGATCTTGCCGGAGATGAGCTTGGCTTCCCTGGCAGCCAGTTCCTCAGCCACTTTACGCGCGCCCGCGATGCCGGACTGCGCATTACCGTCCACGCAGGGGAAGCCGCAGGGCCGGAAAGCATCTGGCAGGCGATTCGTGAGTTGGGGGCAGAACGTATTGGTCACGGCGTGAAAGCGGTGGAAGACCCGGCACTGATGGACTTTATGGTAAAACACAGCATTGGTGTGGAATCCTGCCTGACCTCCAATATTCAGACCAGCACCGTGGCTTCACTCGCCCGTCATCCGCTGAAAACGTTCCTGGAGCACGGCATCCTGGCCACGATCAATACGGATGACCCGGCAGTCCAGGGGATTGAGATTGGTCACGAGTACCATGTGGCAGCCCCGGCAGCCGGTTTGAGCCAGGCACAAATGCGTACGGCGCAGGAGAACGGATTGAAGATTGCATTCCTCAGCGATGCTGAGAAAGCAGCGGTTCGCGCTCGCGTTGCAGCGTAACTCTAACAAGGGCGGGTCATGACCCGCCCCTACCGGGGCATCAGCCCGTCTGCTATTTCAGTGACATCGTCTGGCGTTTCTCAGCCGATTGCAGGCCAAGCTCGATCAGTTCCATCACCTGAATCGCCTCTTCCGCTTTCACCGGATTTTCACCTGTGCCGTTCACCGCATCACGGATCGCTGCATAGTACGCCGGATAGTTACCGGGAATGGTCAGCAGCGCTTTCTCTATCATCACATCCCCATCCGCCAGCGTCAGTACGCCGTCACGCATATCGTAGCCCCAGTCTTCCTGCGGCGGACGTGCACCGGACTTCAGGCTGTCTTCCTGCGGATCGAGGCCAAATTTGACATAGCTGCCTTTGGTGCCATGCACCAGATAACGCGCAGATTCGGCGGCCACCAGTAAACTGCCGTGCAGCACCACGCGGCGCTGTGGATAGATCAGCGTGGCGTGGAAATAGTCGGTCGTCACTGAACCCGCACGCAACTCGGCGGTATCAACATTAATCGCCACCGGGGAACCGAACAGCTGTAATGCCTGGTCGATAAGATGTGGACCCAAATCGTACCAGATACCGCTGCCCGGCACCTGCTGCTCACGCCAGCGCTGCTGTACCTGAGGGCGGAAACGGTCAAAGTGTGACTCGAAATAACGCACGTCCCCCAGCGTCCCTTCAGCCAGCAATGCTTTCACCGTCAGGAAATCACTGTCCCAGCGGCGGTTATGGAACACCGACAGCAACAGGCCTTTGGCCTTCGCCAGCGCATCCAGCTCCCGCGCCTGTGACAACGTCACGGTAAACGGTTTATCCACCACCACATGCTTACCCGCGGTGAGCGCGGCTTTGGCTAACGGGAAGTGGGTTTCATTGGGGGTAGGAATGACGATCAGGTGCAGGGTGGGATCGTCAAACAGCATCTGGGGATCGGACACAACCTGTACCGACGGCCAGTCGGCCTGGACTTTGGTCGCATTGCTGCTGGAAATGGCGGCCAGTTCCATTTCTGATGTGCCGGCAATCAGCGGTGCATGGAAGGTTTTACTGGCAAAGCCGTAGCCGACCAGGCCAACTCGAATCTTGTCACTCATATTAATCCCTCTCGTGGTTACCCGTTGATTTAAGACGATCAACTCACTAACCACAAGAAGGATTTGGCTGAATTACGCCTCCTGGGCACGTCGGGGTAAATGCCAGGTTTCCTGAGCAACCAGCGCATCATGGGCGTCCAGGCTGCGGCGACGGAAGTCGCTGGGGCTGACACCCGCCCGCTTGCGGAACACGCGCGAGAAATAGAGCTGGTCGTCATAGCCCACTTCACGGCCAATGCTGGCTATCGGCTCCTGAGTGGTCTGCAACAGCAGTTTGGCCCGGATCACCCGCTGGTCTTCACGCCAGCGCAGCAGATTCACGCCCATTTGCTCACGGAACAGATGCGCCAGCCGTGACGGTGACAGACAGACATGTTTGGCCACCTCTTCGATTTTCACCTCTGCGGCCAGGTTGTTGGTCACATACTGGCAGGCTTCTACCACACGCGCATCGCGCACCTGCTGCTGGCTGCGCGGATCTTCCTGTACCGCCCGCAACAGCAAACGCTCCAGCAGGTTCATTGCCAGCTCTTCTGCAAACGGACGCCCGGAGTTATGGGTATGTTCGATATTGGCAAACAGACGGTCAAACTCACCGCGTAATGACTCCGGCAGCCGCAGTCGCCCCACGCCCTGCGCCTCATCCTGCCACTCCAGCCAGTCGCTCCAGTAGGCGCGCGGACGAAAATAAACCCAGCGGTGATACCAGCAATCGCTGTCCGGGAGGCGTCCGTAATAATGCGGTGTTTTAGGCTGAAACAGCAGCAGGTCACCGGGTTCACAATCGAAGGCCGCTTCACCGTCAAACACCCGCCCGCGCCCTTTGATGGTCAGGTTGAGAATGTAGCCTTTCATGCCGTGGGGACGGTGCCCAGGCGCTAAACGGATAGCCGGGAAGTAACGGGTTGGATTGCGCCACGGGCGCCAGACGATGATACATAACGCCTCCTGTCAGACCGCTTTCGCTTTTTGTTTGTAACGGTCGAAAATCACCGCTGCTAACAATATCAGACCACGTACCACGTACTGTGAGAAAGGCGATATATTGAGTAAATTCATCGCATTTTCCACCGTTCCGAGGATCAGGACCCCGGCCACCACATAAGAAATTTTACCAATACCGCCCTTCAGGGAGACGCCGCCGAGCACACAGGCTGAGATAACAATCAGTTCATAACCCAGCGAGGTCATCGGCTGGCCGCTGGTCATACGCGATGCCAGGATGATCCCTGCCGCTGCCGACACCAGGCCGGAAAGAATAAAGATGATGATACGGGTGCGTACCACCGGCACACCGGCCAGACGGGCGGCTTCTTCATTGCCACCAATCGCCAGCGTGTTGCGCCCAAAGGTGGTTTTGTTCAGCAGGAAAGCAAACAATACCAGGGTAATAATGGTCAGCCATACCGGGGCTGGAACGCCCAGCCAGCTGGCATAACCCAGGGCGAAGAAGCGCTCGTCTTCGATACCCACGGCTTTACCGTCGGAGAAGATATACGCCAGCCCGCGCACGATCTGCATCGTGGCCAGCGTGGTGATCAAGGCGTTGATTTTCAGTTTGGCAATCACGAAACCGTTCACAAAGCCGCAGGCTACGCCGAGTAACAGCCCGGCAATCACCCCGATCCACAGGCTTTCGGTCATGTTGATGACCACCGCGCAGACGACACCGGCACAGGCAATCACCGAGGCCACCGACAGGTCAAAGTCGCCGGACGCCAGGCAGAACAGCATACCGCAGGCCACCATGCCGGACATCGACATCGCCAGCCCTAAGCCTTTCATATTGATAAGGGAACCAAAATTCGGCACAAACACCATGCAGGCAATAAACAGCGCGGCAAACACCACCAGCATGCCGAAGTTGTCCCACACACGGCTCAGACTGAAGCGCGATGGGGCAGCGGGTGTAACAGATGAGGTCGTTGACATAGGTTTCTCCTGCATAGTCAGGCCACGTGTGTGGCAGGTTTGGCGGTTTTTGGCATCGCCAGACTCAGCGTCAGGGCTTCAGTGGCGTCGTTATGGTCCAGCTCTCCGGCGATTTCGCCTTCGCGCATCACCAGAATACGGTCAGCCAGCCCCATCACTTCGGGCAGGTCACTGGAGGCAAACAGCACCGCAATACCCTGGTCGGCCAGGGCGTAAATCAGCTGATAAATTTCGTTTTTCGCGCCGACGTCAATGCCGCGCGTGGGTTCATCCAGCAGGATGACTTTCATCTCTTCGGACAGCCAGCGACCGAGGATCGCCTTCTGCTGATTGCCCCCGGACAGATTCATAATCAGCTGGTCTGCTGACGGGGTTTTGATATTGAGCGAGCGGATATGCACCCCGGCATTGCTGGCTTCCCAGCTGTTGTTGATCAGACAACCTGCCTTCAGGTTATTACGCCTGGCGCTGATATTGATGTTGTCGCGCACGGAATGTACCGGGATGATGCCATCGGCCTTGCGGTCCTCCGGGCAGAGCATAATACCGGCGCGAATGGCTTCAATCGGCTCATTAATCTGGAGTTTTTTACCATCCAGCCACAGTTCACCGCTGGTCAGACGCGTGGCACCAAACAGCCCTTTCATCAACTCACTGCGCCCGGCCCCCACCAGGCCAAACAGCCCGACAATTTCCCCTGCACGCACGCTGAACGATACCGGACTGCGCACGCCTTTGGCATGCACATTGTCCAGCTTCAGTCTCACATCGCCCTGCGCGCGTGGTCGGTAACCGTAGATATCACCAATTTCACGCCCCACCATCGCCTGCACCAGTTCGTCGTTTCCGGTGGTGGCCATATCGGTAAAGGTACGTACGTAGCGGCCATCTTTAAACACCGTGATGGCATCGCTGAGGGCAAAAATCTCCTCCATGCGATGGGAGACATACAGCACCACGCGGCCGTCGGCACGCAGCTGGCGGATCACGCGGAACAGCTGATCAATTTCACGCGCCGAGAGCGAGCTGGTCGGCTCATCAAAGGCGATAACCTGCGCATTACGCGTTAACGCTTTGGCAATTTCCACCATCTGCCACTGCCCGAGAGAGAGGTATTTCAGCGGCATATCCGGGTCAATATCCATACCGAGGATTTTGAGCTGACGCGCGGCTTCTGAGCGCAGGCGGGAACGATTGACCAGCCCGGCACGTTGTGGCAACTGGCCTAAAAAGATATTTTCTGCCACCGACATTTCCGGCACCAGATGGAGTTCCTGATAAATAATCGCCACCCCGGCATTGAGCGCATCGGTGGTGTTTTGAAAATTAACTGGCTGGCCCTGCAGGCGAATCTCACCGCCGCTGGCCTGATAGCTTCCGCTGAGAATTTTGAGCAGCGTTGATTTCCCGGCGCCGTTTTCCCCCATCAGGGCATGCACTTGTCCTGCATAACAGTCAAAACTGATGTCCTGTAGCGCCTTCACGCCCGGGAAGGTTTTGCTGATGCCGTGAAAGCTGAGGTACGGTGGTTGCGAAGTCATGGTGTCTCCTGCATTTTTGGGTGGAGGCATCCGGGCGAGGCATGCCTCGCCCCTACGGTCGTGTGTTTTGCAGGGGCGGGCATCCCTCACCCCTGC
Source organism: Erwinia sp. MYb416 (assembly GCF_037479575.1). NCBI lineage: Bacteria > Pseudomonadati > Pseudomonadota > Gammaproteobacteria > Enterobacterales > Erwiniaceae > Erwinia > Erwinia sp. MYb416. Next base: position 1,553,347 of record NZ_JBBGYT010000438.1, on the reverse strand, counting down.
GGTCGTGTGTTATGCAGGGGCGGGCATCCCTCACCCCTGCGGTCGTGTGTTATGCAGGGGCGGGCATCCCTCACCCCTGCGGTCGTGTGTTATGCAGGGGCGGGCATCCCTCACCCCTGCGGTCGTGTGTTATGCAGGGGCGGGCATCCCTCACCCCTGCGGTCGTGTGTTATGCAGGGGCGGGCATCCCTCACCCCTGCGGTCGTGTGTTATGCAGGGGCGGGCATCCCTCACCCCTGCGGTCGTGTGTTATGCAGGGGCGGGCATCCCTCACCCCTGCGGTCATGTGTTTTGCAGGGGCGGGCATCCCTTACCCCAGCGGTCATGTGTTATGTAGGGGTCGGGCATGCCCCACCCGCTGCCACGGATTACATCAGGCCTTTTTTCGCCAGTTCTGCTTTGAAGTTGTCGCGGGTGATCAGCACCACATCGGTCACTTCGGTAAATTTGGCAGGCTCGATATCTTTCGTCACCCAGTCATGCAGCATCTGGATACTGCGATAACCGTGGACATCCGGGCTTGGCAGCAGCGAACCATAGAATCCGGTCGCCTGGCCTTTCGACAGTTCACTCACTGCATCCACACCGTTAATGCCAATCCCAATCACATTCGGCGCTTTAAAGCCCTGACCTTCGGTCGCACGGACGCCACCCAGTACGGTGTTATCGTTCATGCCAACAATCAGCCAGTTCTTCACTTCAGGATGCTGAACCAGCAGGGAGTTACCGGCATCAAAGGCGCCGGGGATATCGTTAGATTTGGTGGGGATCTGGTAAATCTGTTTTTCCGGGAATCCGGCTGTTTTCAGGGCATCAATAGAGCCACCGGTACGGCGGCGGGCGGTGTCCAGCTCATTGGCGGTGATCGCCATCACCGCGGTGTCTTTCACATCCCAGCCGCGTTTCTGCATCTCTTTGTACAGTTCCTGGCCCTGACGTTCGCCAATTTTGGTGGCAGCCATCATCACCAGCGGTACGGTGTCCATCGGTTTGCCTTTCGCGGTCACAAACTGGTCATCCACCGCGATCACTTTCAGGCCATAACTGCGTGCTTTGGCCACAATGGCAGAGCCGAGTTTGGGATCAGGTGTACAGATAACAAACCCTTTCGCGCCGCTGGCCGCCAGACTGTCGATAGCATTCAGGGTTTTTTCACCATCCGGCACAGCGATTTTGATCACCTCGAAGCCGAGATCTTTACCGGCCTTATCGGCAAATTTCCATTCAGTCTGGAACCAGGGTTCTTCCGGTTGTTTCACCAGGAAACCCAGCTTCATGGTTTCCGCCATAGCGGATTGTGACATAACGGCTGCGAGGCCAATCGCGGCCAGCGCTTTAGTGAATTTGTGCATGAGGCTCTCCGGCTCAGTGCCCGCTCAGGGCGGGATTGTGTAAACGGTAACAATCGGTTGTTGAAAAAATTAAAAGCATTTAAACAAGACCTTACCTGAGCACTGACAACTTAACAGTGGCGGTAGTGCGCTAGTTTTACCCGCAAGTAAAGGGAAATATGTAGAGCGCTATCACACCCTGAAATTACAGTCGTTTTGTCCATCTATTCAGCCAATTTAACCGACAGGCAACATTTGAAGCCCATCACATTCCCACCCTGCATGACAGAAAAGTGCATATTTGCAGCCAGCCGCACCTAACCACTCCGCCGCGATGTTTCCAGGATAGAGGAACAGTAAAAGAGCCTCTTCTGAACATAACGGAGAACAACTATGCATAAGGGTGCGATTACCCTCGGTCTGGATTTCGGCAGCGACTCGGTCAGGGCGCTGGCGGTCGATTGCGCCAGTGGTCGTGAGCTGCACAAGCACGTGGTTGCCTATCCTCGCTGGAAGGCCGGGCGATTCTGCAACCCGGCGAACAATCAGTTCCGTCACCATCCGCAGGACTATATTGATGCCCTGGAACAGGCCATTCGTGACGTTGTCACTAAATTAACCCCTGAGCAGCGCCTTAACGTGGTGGGTATTGGCGTGGATTCCACCGGCTCCACCCCCGCTCCTGTCGATCGTGAAGGCCGCGTGCTGGCGCTGCGCCCGGAGTTTGCCGACAACCCCAATGCGATGTTCGTGCTATGGAAAGATCACACCGCGATTGAAGAAGCTGAAGCCATTACCCGACTCTGCCACAGCGGTGACTATCAGGATTACTCGCGCTTTATCGGCGGTATCTATTCGTCTGAATGGTTCTGGGCCAAGATCCTGCACATCAGCCGTAACGATGCGGCGGTTCGTGAGGCCGCCGTTTCCTGGGTGGAACTGTGCGACTGGGTGCCCGCCCTGCTCAGCGGCACTACCGCCCCTGCCGACCTGAAGCGTGGCCGCTGTGCTGCCGGTCATAAATCCCTCTGGCACCCTTTATGGCAGGGACTGCCAGAAGCGAAATTCCTTAATGCTCTCGATCCGTTGCTCACGGCCGATCTCGATCACCCGATGTTCACCGAGACCTGGACCGCCGATGTGCCTGTCGGCAAGCTCAGTGCCGAATGGGCCGAACGTCTTGGCCTGCCGGACCATGTCGTGCTGTCCGGCGGGGCATTTGACTGCCATATGGGCGCGGTGGGCGCAGGCGCACAGCCTTATACCCTGGTGAAAGTCATTGGCACTTCCACCTGCGACATTCTGATTGCCGATGCGGATCGCGTGGCTGACCGGGCGATTAAAGGCATCTGCGGCCAGGTGGACGGCAGCGTGGTACCGGGCATGATTGGCCTGGAGGCCGGACAGTCAGCCTTTGGCGATATGTATGCCTGGTTTGGCCGCCTGCTGAGCTGGCCGTTAGTGCAGGCGGCCACGCTGCACCCCGACCTGCAGCCGCAGCTGGAAGCGATCCAGCACAGCCTGCTGGAACAGCTGACCGCCGCCTGGGCGGCTGACCCACAGCTCGACCATCTTCCGGTGGTACTCGACTGGTTTAACGGCCGTCGTACCCCTTTTGCCAACCAGCGCCTGAAAGGTGTGATCACCGATCTGAATCTGGGCACCGATGCCCCAACGCTGTTTGGCGGCTTTATTGCGGCGACCGCATTTGGCGCGCGCGCCATTATGGAGTGTTTCGAACAGCAGGATATTCCGGTACAGCAAATCCTCGCGCTGGGCGGGATTGCCCGCAAATCACCAACCATCATGCAGGTGTGTTGTGATGTGATGAACCGTCCACTGGATATTGTCGCCTCCGATGAGTGCTGTGCCCTTGGCGCTGCGATTTTTGCTGCGGTGGCCGCTGGCGTGTATGCGGATATCCCCGCAGCACAGGCGCAGATGGCCAGCCCGCTGGAACAAACCCTGCAACCGGACCCGATGCGCGTTGCCCGCTTCCAACAGCTTTATCAACGTTATCTTGAATGGTGTGAACTGGCGGAACCGCAGTTTGCCCCACAACCTTCATCAGTCAGTTAAGGAATCGTTTTATGACACAGTTAAACGCCCGTAGCGTATGGTTTGTGATTGGTACACAGCATCTGTACGGTGCGGAAACCCTGCGCCAGGTGGAGCAGCACGGACAGCAGGTGGTGGATGGCTTAAACCGGGCGGGTAAACTGCCCTTCCCGCTGGTCCTTAAACCGCTGGTGAAAACCCCTGATGAAGCGCTTTCGCTGTGCCGCGAGGCTAATCACGATCAAAGCTGCCTGGGCATTATCACCTGGCTGCATACTTTCTCTCCGGCAAAAATGTGGATTGGCGGCCTGTCGATCCTGAATAAACCGTTGTTGCAGTTCCATACCCAGTTCAATGCGGAAATCCCGTGGGACACGATGGATATGGACTTTATGAACCTGAACCAGACCGCACACGGCGGGCGTGAGTTCGGCTTTATTGGCGCGCGTATGCGCCTGCCGCATCAGGTGGTGACCGGACACTGGCAGGACGAGCGTTCCCAGCAGCGTATCGGCCAATGGATGCGCGGTGCCGCCGCCCTGCTCGCCAGCCAGCAGCTCAAAGTGGCGCGCTTTGGCGACAATATGCGTGAAGTCGCGGTGACCGAAGGCGATAAAGTCGCGGCACAGATCCAGTTCGGCTATGCGGTCAATGGCTGGGGCGTGGGCGATCTGGTGGACGTGATCAACCAGGTCAGCGACGGCGATGTGAACACACTAATCGACGAGTATGAAAGCAGCTATGAGTTCAGCGCGGCGGCAGCGGTAAACGGTAATAAGCGCCAGAATGTGCTGGATGCTGCCCGTATTGAGCTGGGGATCAAGCGCTTCCTGGACGATGAAGGCTGCCGTGCGTTTACCACGAATTTCCAGACCCTGCATGGCATGACGCAGTTGCCAGGTCTGGCGGTTCAGCGCCTGATGCAGCAAGGCTATGGTTTTGCCGGTGAAGGTGACTGGAAAACCGCTGCACTGCTGCATGTGTTCAAGGTGATGGCAGGGGATTTACCGGGCGGCACCTCGTTTATGGAGGATTACACCTATCACTTCGCACCGGGTAACGATCTGGTGCTGGGTTCCCATATGCTTGAAGTCTGCCCGACCATTGCACGCGAAGCCAAACCGCTGCTGGATGTGCAGCCGCTGGGTATAGGTGGCAAAGCCGATCCGGCCCGCTTGATCTTCTCTGCCCCTGCCGGGCGCGCGGTGAACGCCAGTGTGATAGATATGGGCGACCGTTTCCGCCTGCTGGTGAATGTGGTGGATGCGATTGAACAGCCGCAGGCCCTGCCTAAGCTTCCGGTGGCCCGTGCACTGTGGCGTGCGCAGCCTTCGCTGGCGACAGCGTCTGAAGCCTGGATCCTCGGCGGCGGTGCACACCATACGGTGTTCAGCCAGGCGCTGACGGTGGAAGATATGCGCCTCTATGCTGAACTGCACGGAATTGAGGTGCTGGTGATTGATGAGGAGACAACGCTGCACGGGTTCCGCGATGCCCTGCGCTGGAACGAAGCGTACTACCGTTTGAATCAGCGTTAATCCCACGGGTTCAGTGAGATATCAGGCGGACCGCAAGAGGTCCGCCCCTCCCGTCCCTCCGTCGTGCCTTCCTGTTTCCACCGCCTTTCACTTTATTTCAATCTCTGCTGGTCAGCACGGCTGCATTCCGCTTACTATGAAACCTGGAAGCTGGAAACCCCATGATTTCATTGAGTTTTAATCATATCGTCATTCGCGCCTCGGTCAGAGGAATTATTCTAATAATTATTCAAATGGAAGTGGTTCATGTCGCAAATGCTCGCTCTTTTACTGATTATTTCTATTCTATATCTCGGTGATCTGGTTTCAGTCAGAACGAAAGCGTGGGTGCCTTCCGTCTTTGTCTGCGCGGTACTGTTTTTAATCGGTTACTGGACTTTTTTCCCCAAAGATATTGTCAGCGTTGCCGGGATCACGCCGGTGGTAGCGGTGATGCTGATGTATCTGCTGATCACCAATATGGGCACGCTGCTGTCCGTGCCGGAGTTGATCCGTCAGTGGAAGACGATTGTTATTTCTCTGGCCGGTATCGCCGGTATTTTTGTCACAGTCTTTGGCGTCTGCCTGCTACTGTTCGATTTTAATACGGCTATCGTCACTATCCCGCCACTGGTTGGCGGTATCGTTTCGGCAATTATTATGTCGAAAGGCGCGGCCAGTGCGGGTCTGGTCGATTTGTCGGTATTCGCTATTCTGATCTACGTGATGCAGGGCTTTGCCGGTTATCCGCTAACCGCCATTATGCTGCAACGCGAGGGCAAGCGAGTGCTGAGCCTGTACCGCAGCGGGGCGTGGCCTCAGGCAGTCGTGACGGCAGAGACGCCTGCGGTGACAGCGCACCCGTCAGCGGATGTCATGCCACGCCTGTTTAAACGCTTTCCAGCCCATTACAACACCAGCTACTTTAAATTCCTGCGCCTGGCGGCCGTCGGCTATCTGGCGTATCGGGTGTCTGACTGGCTGGCGCCAGTCATCTCCGTCAGCCCGTTTGTCCTGTGCCTGCTGTTTGGCGTGGTGGCGACCACGCTAGGTTTTTTAGAGAAGCAGCCATTACAGAAAGCCAACGGTTTTGGCTTTGCGGTGATGGGGCTGATGCTGTTTATCTTTGATACGCTGAACCGCGCGACGCCGGAGATGTTATTGCGCCTGCTGTTGCCCATGCTGGTGCTGATCGCCACTGCGGTTATCGGCATGTTTATCGTCTGCTGGGTGGTGGGTAAGCTGCTGGGCGTCAGCACCGAGATGGCCTTCGCCATCGCCCTGACCTCAATGTACGGTTTCCCGGCAGACTATATTATTACCCATGAAGCCATTACCGCCCTGACCCGCGATGAAAATGAGCGCGAGGTGCTGATGCAGCACATGCTGGCCCCGATGCTGGTCGGTGGATTTATCTCCGTGACCATGGTGTCCGTGGTGATGGCCGGTGTCATGGTGGCGTATATTATTACTGCATAAAAAACCAACAAGGAAGCTAAACAGTGATTAATCACGATATTAAAAAATCCGTCCATGCGCATGTTGACGCGATGATCGCCCTGCGCCGCGACCTGCATGCCCACCCGGAACTGCCATGGGAAGAAGTACGCACCACCAATACGGTGACCGCTCTGCTGGATGAAATGGGCATCGACTATCGCCGCACGCAACCGACCGGGATCATTGCCGAGATCCGTGGGGGTAAACCGGGTAAAACTGTTGCCCTGCGCGCCGACATGGATGCGCTGCCAGTGCAAGAGCTCAGCGACTCACTCAGCTATAAATCCCTGACCGACGGTAAAATGCACGCCTGCGGGCATGATGCCCACACCGCAATGCTGCTGACGGCAGCCAGAGCTTTACAGGAGCATCGCTCCCGTTTGCGCGGTAATGTAAGACTGATTTTCCAGCCTGCAGAAGAGATCGCCCAGGGTGCGCGTGCCATGGTGAAACAGGGCGCGGTGGACGGCGTTGATAACGTTTTTGGCATGCATATCTGGACGACGACTGCCTCTGGTAAAGTGTCCTGCAACGTCGGTTCATCCTTTGCCTCCGCCGACCTGCTGAAAGTCACGTTTAAAGGGCGCGGTGGCCACGGTTCGATGCCGGAAGCCTGTATTGACGCGGCGGTGGTGGCCTCATCGTTTGTGATGAATCTGCAGGCCATTGTGGCGCGGGAAACGTCCGCGCTGGCGTCCGCCGTGGTGACCATCGGGCGTATGGAAGTGGGCACACGTTTTAACGTTATCGCCGAAAATGCGGTTCTCGATGGCACGGTGCGCTGCTTTGACGTCGACACCCGTGAACGTCTTAAAGCGGCGATTGAGCGTTATGCGCAGCATACGGCGGCAATCTATGGTGCAACAGCGCAGGTTGAGTACACCTACGGCACACTGCCGGTGATTAACGAGGCACGCAGTGCGCTACTGGCACAGTCCGTGATCAGCGATGCGTTTGGGGCCGGGGTGCTGTTTGACGAGAAACCGACCACCGGTGGTGAGGATTTCAGCTTCTTTATGGAAAATATCCCCGGCTGTTTTGCCCTGCTCGGCTGTGGCAATGCCGAGAAAGGCACCGACTGGGCGCACCACCACGGCCGTTTTAATATCGATGAAGATGTGATGGTGACCGGGGCCGAACTTTATGCGCAGTACGCCTGGTGCTACCTGCAACAGGATGATTTTTAACCTCATCACGTAGACACTGTCTTGCCAGATCACTGGCAAGACATATTTAGATGATCTCCCCGTAAAACCGGGTAAGGCCCCTGCTCAACATCACGGGCAAACCGGAAAAAAGGGTCTGCCCCTACGTGAAGTGAACCGCGCTTGCGAAGGCATCCACGCAGTGGACGCAGCGCCTGCCGCAAAGGGCGGCGGCGACTGGCGGACCGCATAAGAAGGCCCGCCCTTGAGGTTATGAGTTGTGAACTTAACTTAATCGCTTCACCGGCGCATTCTGCTGCCGATCCCACATCACCGTCAGCAGCCGTTGCAGCGCAATAAACGCAAACAGCAGCACGCCGATGGCAATCTTCGTCCACCATGAACTCAATGTGCCGTCGAAGTTAATCCAGGTCTGAATCAGCCCCTGGATCAGCACGCCAAACAGCGTCCCCAGTACCGTGCCGACACCCCCCGACAGCAGCGTGCCGCCGATCACCACCGAGGCGATGGCGTCCAGCTCCACGCCCATTCCTGCCAGCGCATAACCCGCCGAGGTATAAATGGAGAATACAATGCCTGCCAGCGTCGCCAGACCCGATGACAGCATATAGATCCGCACCGTGGTGCTGCGGGTGGAAATCCCCATCAGCTGTGCAGAGGTGGCGTTGCCGCCAATGGCGTAGACCTGATTACCAAAACGGCTGCGGTGCGCCAGCAGGATACCGAACGCCACCACCACCAGCATAATCACCGCCAGCAAACTCAGGCGCCCGCCCCCCGGGATCTTCCACGCCATGGATGAGAGCGTGGCATACAGTGGGTGATCGATCGGTAATGAACTTTCAGCCACCAGATAGCTACAGCCCCGCAGGAAAAACATCCCGGCCAGCGTGATAATAAACGCCGGGATTTTCAGGGCATCAATGAGCCAGCCCATAAAGGCACCGAACGCCGTCCCCAGCGACATCACCAGCGCAAAGGCCAGCCACGGGTCGACATGGAAATCACCAATCAAACGGGCAAGGAACACCCCGGTAAAGGCGATCACCGCGCCCACCGACAGGTCAATACCGCCAGAGAGGATCACAAAGGTCATGCCAACGGCAATAATACCGAGGAAGGCGTTGTCCGTGAGGATATTGGCGATCACCCTTGTTGAAGCAAACCCCGGAAACTGGCTCAGACAGAACAGATACCCCGCCACAAACACCAGCAGGGTGATCATTAATGGCAGATGACGTTTAATCACGGCGGTGCCCTCGTTTAAACAGTTGAATAAAGCGCGGGGATTGCAGCAACAGAACCAGCATCACCACCACCGCTTTCACCACCTGATTCAGTTCTGGCGGGAAACCGGAAAGCAGAATACCGGTGTTCATGGCCTGAATAATCAGCGCACCAATCAGCGACAGCAGCAGATTAAATCGCCCGCCCATCAGAGATGCACCGCCAATCACCACCGCCAGAATCGCGTCCAGCTCCAGCCACAATCCGGCGTTGTTGGCATCGGCACCGCGAATATCCGCCGCCACAATCAGCCCGGCCACCGCGGCACACAGCCCGCTGAGAATATAGGTGCTCATCACCACCAGCCAGCCGTTGACGCCCGCATTGCGCGCCGCACGCAGGTTGATCCCCACCGCTTCAATAAACATCCCCAGCGCTGTTTTTCGCGTCAGCAACCACACCAGCAGTGCGAGGGTCAGCGTGATCCACACCGGAACGGGCAACAGCAGCAGTGTCCCGCTGCCGAGCCGCGCCAGCGCATCACTGTCGAAGGTGACAATTTGCCCCTGGGTGATCAGCTGCGCGATACCGCGCCCCGCCACCATCAGGATTAATGTGGCCACAAACGGTTGGATCTTCAGCAACGCCACCAGCACCCCATTCCATAATCCACACAGAATGCCGCTGCCCAGCGTGACCAGAATAATCACCGGAATACTGTGCCCGGCCACGGTCAGCGTGGCCGCCGTTGCGCCTGCAATCGCCATCACGGCACCCACCGACAGATCGATGCCCCCGGTGGCGATCACCAGCGTCATACCGATAGCCAGGATCGCGACGGGGGCGGCGCGGTTGAGAATATCAATCGGGCTACCGAACAGTCGTCCGTCCTGCAGATGGACAGCAAAAAAGTTGTTTGCCACCAGACTGTCAATAATCAGCACCAGCAGCAGTGCGCCAATCTGCGGTAATCCCGGCGGTAGTTTTCGTTTTAACATCGGTGGTTTCCCCGCCATCAGATGCGATTCAGGCATGTTGCTCCCCTCCTGCGGCAATCGCGTTAACAATGGCCGCAACGGACAGTTGCTCCAGTGGTATTTCCGCCACCTGCTGGCGGTCGCGCAGGATCACCACGCGGTCAGCGTATCCGACCAGTTCCTCCAGCTCCGACGAAATCACCAGCAGCGCCAGGCCGTCGGCACAGAGCGTCTCAATCAGGCGGATAATCTCTGCGTGGGCACCCACATCAATGCCACGCGTGGGTTCGTCCAGAATCAGAAACTGCGGCTTTGTGACCAGCCAGCGGGACAGCAAAACCTTCTGCTGGTTACCGCCGGAGAGCAATTCTACCGGCTGCTCCGCATCCGGGGTACGGATCCCCAGGCTTTTGATAAAGCGGTCAGCCACCTGTTGCTGCTCACGTTTGGGGATCGGTCGCAGCCAGCCTCGCTGGGCCTGCAACGCCAGGATGATATTTTCGCGTACCGATGCTGCACCAATAATGCCGTCGGTTTTACGATCTTCCGGACAGAAGCCCATGCCAAGCTTCGATGCCTGGGCCGGTGAACGGATTGTTTGCGGTTTTCCTTTTATGAAAGCGCGGCCGCTGTCAGCACGTTTAATGCCGAACAACAGTTCAGCGGTTTCCGTCCGTCCTGACCCCAACAGGCCAGCCAGCCCAACAGCCTCCCCGGGACGCACGCTCAGGCTGAAGGGTTCAATCGTCCCTTTTTTGCCATAGTCTTTAAATTCCACCACGGGCTGATTGCTTTTCAGCGTGCTGCCAGCCCGCTGTAAGGCGGTTTCCAGCAGATCGCGCCCCAGCATCAGCTTGATCAGCTCTATTTGCGGCAGCGTCCGGGTATCGCGTGTGGCGATAAACTGCCCGTTACGCAGCACGGTAATACGGTCGGTAATGCGGTAAACCTGGTCAAGGAAATGAGTGACAAAGATCAGGCTCATGCCTTTCTCTTTGAGTTGCGTCATCAACGTGAACAGCATGGTGACTTCACTGGCATCCAGACTGGCAGTCGGCTCGTCGAGGATCAGCACTTTTGCCGAGAGATCCACCGCGCGGCAAATGGCGATAATTTGCTGCATTGCCACCGAGTACTGTCCGAGGGGACGTGTCACATCCAGCTCAAAACCGTAGTCGGCCATCAGCTTCACCGCCCGCTGATTTAATGTCTTACGGTCAATCAGGGCAGCAGGTTCACTTCCTGGTAGACGGTGCCAATTCCCAGCTGCTGGGCTTCTGCCGTGTTGCGGGGATTTATCGCCTGCCCGCCGAGCATGATGGTCCCGGCATCGCGCTGATAGACGCCAGTCAGTACCTTGATCAACGTGGACTTTCCTGCACCGTTCTCCCCCAGTAGCGCCATGATGAGGGGATCAGTAACCCATCCCTTTTTTGGTGTCCAGCTGTGCCTGAGCATCGGCTGGCAGGAAAAGTTTCGTTTCAGTTTTGATAATTTTTGGCGGCATGGTGCCGTGTTTTTTTAGTTTTTTCAGCGCATCAAACGCCGGCCCCGCCATATTTGGCGTCAGCTCCACGTTGGCATTTGCCTCACCTGCCAGCATCGCTTTATAAATATCCGGCACGCCATCAATCGATCCGGTTAAAATATCTTTACCCGGTTTAAGTCCGGCTTCTTTAATAGCCTGAATGGCACCAATCGCCATATCATCGTTATGGGCGTAAACCATGCAGATATTCTTGCCGTTGTTTTCTGCCTTAATAAAGCTTTCCATGACCTCTTTCCCTTTGCTACGGGTAAAGTCACCGGACTGCGAGCGGATCACTTTAATATTGGGTGTGTTAGCAATGGCTTCAGCAAAGCCTTTTTTACGGTCAATGGCCACGCTGGCACCCACCGTGCCTTGCAGCTCTACGACGTTACAGGGTTTGCCTGCCTGATGTTTGACCAGCCAGTCACCGATCAATTTACCTTCGTAAACGTTATCGGCGGTGACGACGGCCTGATAGAGCGATTTATCTTTGACGACGATGGCACGATCGAGCAGGAAGACCGGAATTTTGGCGTCTTTGGCTTCCGAGAGCACGGGCTCCCAGCCGGTCTGAACGACGGGCGCAATAAAGATTGCGTCAACGCCCTGAGCGATAAAGGATTTTCAGCGTAATGCCGCGTTTCTGAGCCTCACTTTTTGCCACGCTGGTTTCTGCTGCGCGCCAGCCCGATTCAGAGCCAACCTGTGAGAATCCAACGGTCATGGATTCGGCCAGCGCCGGTGCAGACAGGCTGGCACTGATGAGAGTGGTTAAGAGTAAACGCTTCCACATGATCATTTTTCCTCTGATGGGATTTTATCGTATAGGGTTAAGAGCCACTAAAGCCTGGACTATTCACCGCAAAACATTTACGACAATGCTCACAAAATTCAACAAATCAAATAGCTTACGCGACAAGACCGATCTGTTTCTGTGCTAATCGATATGGAAAAAACGCGCACAGGGCGCCAAAAGAAGGTTAAATAACTGTAATAAACATAAGCGGTTGCGCCAGAAGCATTTGGAAGCGATTACAATACCGCGTGAAGTTCTGTCACCCGCACTCCCCTTCCGTTCACCCCCGATCAAACAGCAGATTTGTGAGCTGCTGCACAGTTTAATCTGTCGCGTAAAACCGGCTGCCCGCCGGGGCCGTATTGCGTATGGCTTAGGAGGAATGCTGAATTTTCTGATTTTTATATTACCAAGCCGAAACAACGTGGAATCTTTTTCTCTGCAACATATAATCAGCGACTCATTATTCTGTCGCTGGCTGACCGCAATGACCGTTCAAGACTATTTGTTAAAATTTCGCAAAGTTAATTCTCTGGAGACGCTGGAAAAACTCTTTGACCATTTGAATTACTCCCTGACCGATGACAGCGATATTATCAAGATGTACCGCGCCGCCGACCATCGTCGGGCGGAGCTGGCCTCCGGCGGACGCCTGTTCGACCTCGGCTGCGTCCCGAAAACGGTCTGGCACTACGTGGTGTAGTCCGGCAGTTGATTATCGTCCTGATGACCTGAAGCGCGATATTCCGTATAATCCTCCTCATCATGCGTAGGGCTCTGTGCAATGCGCGCTTTGCCGTCTCTGGCTGAATAAGGACAATCTGTGCCTGTTAATTCTAAACCGCGCCTCGGTGGCTGGCTTTTTGTGCCGTTGACCTGGCTGGTGTTAGTCGTCATGAACATGATTCTGGTGTTGATAATCTATGGGGGCGGACTGATTGGCCCAGCCTTTCGCAGTGCGTTAACCAATCTGCCATCGTCTGCGCTGTTGCTGTGGGGGGCCTTCCTGCTGACGACAATACTGATGCTGAGCTACAGTACCTGGATTATCTGGATGTTCTGCAAGCGTTCTCCGCGCCTGCCGCGCCATTACATTATCTGGCTGTTGATCAACGTGCTACTGGCGCTTAAGGCCTTTCTCTTCGCTCCGGTGGAAGACAGCGCGGTGGTCAACAGCTTGCTGCTCGCTCTGCTGGCGGCCAGCGTGTTTGTACCCTATTTCAAGCGTTCTCAGCGGGTTAAAAACACTTTTATCGCACCCTGATGTCGAAAAAAGCGTCAGAAATTTAATCCTGAGTGCGCTATTAAAAACCCACTGCCCCGATGCGGTTGTGGTCAGGCTCGCAATGCCTGATAATAAGCGGCTTTCTCTATATTTTCAGGCGTATCAATGACCGAATACCTGCTTCTTTTTATTGGCACAGTGCTGGTGAATAACTTCGTTTTAGTGAAGTTTCTCGGCCTCTGTCCCTTTATGGGCGTTTCCAAAAAACTGGAAACGGCAATTGGCATGGGACTCGCCACGACATTCGTCATCACACTGGCCTCCATTTGCGCCTGGCTGGTGAACCATCTGATCCTGCTGCCGCTGGACCTCGTCTATCTGCGTACCATGGCGTATATCCTGGTGATCGCCGTGGTGGTGCAGTTCACCGAGATGGTGGTGCGTAAGACCAGTCCTGACCTTTATCGCCTGTTAGGCATTTTCCTGCCGCTGATCACCACTAACTGTGCCGTGCTTGGCGTACCGCTGTTAAGCGTTAATCTTAATCATACTTTCCTTCAGGCCGCGCTTTACGGTTTCAGTGCTTCACTGGGCTTCTCTCTGGTGATGGTGCTGTTCGCCGGTATCCGCGAGCGCCTGGTGCTGGCCGATGTCCCGGCACCGTTTAAAGGCTCTTCCATTGCACTGATCACCGCCGGACTGATGGCGCTGGCATTTATGGGCTTCAGCGGGTTGGTCAAGTTCTGATGAGTGCGATTTGGATAGCGATTGCCGTGTTAAGTGCGCTCAGTCTGGTTTTCGGTGGACTGCTGGGGTATGCCTCGCGCCGTTTCAAAGTGGAAGAAGATCCGATTGTTGAGCAGATCGATGCGATTCTGCCACAAAGCCAGTGCGGCCAGTGCGGTTACCCTGGCTGCCGTCCCTACGCGGACGCCGTGGGCAATAACGGTGAGATGATCAATAAATGTGCTCCCGGCGGCGAGCAGACCATGCTTAAGCTGGCGGCGCTGCTTAATGTTGATCCTCAACCGTTGGGCGATGAAATGCCCACGGAGCCGGAACGCAAAGTGGCCTGGATTGACGAAGCCAACTGTATCGGTTGTACCAAATGTATTCAGGCCTGCCCGGTTGATGCCATTGTCGGTGCCACGCGCGCGATGCACACCGTGTTAAGCGACGTCTGTACCGGCTGCGATCTGTGCGTTGCCCCCTGCCCGACCGACTGCATTGAGATGCGTCCGGTTGCGACTACCACTGCTAACTGGAAATGGGATCTCAACACCATCCCAATCCGGGTTATTCCTGTAGAAAGTCATGTTTAACCTGCTTAATTTCTTTAAAAAAGATCGGCTCTGGGATTTCGAAGGTGGCATTCATCCACCGGAGATGAAAACCCAGTCTAATGGCGTGCCGCTGCGTCACCTGCCGTTACCTGCGCAATTTACATATTGGCCATGAAGGCGAGATTGGCGTGCGTCCGGGCGATAAGGTGCTGCGCGGGCAACCGCTGACCTTCGGCAACGGCCGCATGTTACCGATCCACGCGCCGACGTCGGGTACTGTCACGAAGATTGCGCCACATATGACGGCCCATCCGTCGGCGCTGGCTGAAATGTGCCTGTTTATTACCCCGGATGGTGAAGACCTCTGGGTGGATAAGCAAACCCTGAGCGATTATCGCAGCGTGGAACGCAATATCCTGGTAGAAAAAGTCCATCAGGCTGGCGTTGCCGGTCTTGGCGGCGCGGGTTTCCCTACGGCGACAAAACTGAAAGGTGGCCTGCGGGGTGTAAACACGCTGATCATCAACGCCGCCGAGTGCGAGCCTTATATCACCGCCGATGACCGTCTGATGCAGGACTGTGCCGATGACGTGCTGGAAGGCAGCCGCATCCTCGCGTGGATCCTGCAAGCAGAGCAGGTCTTAATCGGCATCGAGGATAATAAACCCGAGGCGATTGCCGCGCTTAAGCAGGCGTTAGGCAGCGCCACGGATTTGCATATCCGGGTGATCCCGACCAAGTACCCCTCAGGCGGTGCCAAGCAGCTCACAAAAATTCTGACCGGGAAGGAAGTGCCGCACGGTGGTCGTTCAACCGATATCGGCGTACTGATGCAAAACGTCGGCACCGCTTTTGCCGTTAAGCGCGCCATTGTCGACGGTGAAGCACTGACCGAACGCGTGGTCACCCTGACCGGTGAGTCTGTGGCAAAGCCGGGCAATGTCTGGGCGCGTCTCGGCACCCCCATCAGCCATCTGTTGCAACAGGCTGATTTTATGCCGGGTGCAGAGCAGATGGTGGTGATGGGCGGCCCGTTGATGGGCTTTACCTTGCCAACGCTGGATGTGCCCGTGGTGAAGATCACCAACTGTATTCTCGCGCCCGCCGCCAGCGAAATGGGCCAGAACGAACCGGAACAGGGCTGCATCCGTTGCAGCGCCTGTGCCGATGCCTGCCCGGCAGCCCTGTTACCGCAGCAGCTTTACTGGTACAGCCGGGGCGGCGATCACGATAAAGCGCGTGAACATAATATTGCTGACTGTATTGAGTGCGGTGCCTGCGCTTACGTCTGCCCGAGTAATATCCCGTTGGTACAGTATTACCGTCAGGAGAAAGCGGAGATCCTGGCTATTGACCAGGAGGCCGAACGTAATGCGCTGGCGAAGAGCCGTTTTGAAGCACGCCAGCTTCGCCTTGAACGTGAAAAAGCCGCGCGCGATGCCAAACATCAACAGGCAAAACGCAGCGTAGCCGCCAGTGACGCCGATGCGATCAGCGCGGCACGCGAGCGAGTCAAAGCGAAGCAGGCTGAAACATCCGGCCAGGATGCTGCAAATCAGGCAGCAAAACAGGCGCAGCGGGAAGCGCGTCAGGCGGAAGCCCATGCCCGCCAGGTGGAAGAACAGGCCAGCAGCGAACCCGTTACCCGCCAGACTGACGATCCGCGTAAAGCGGCAGTAGAAGCCGCCATTGCACGGGCAAAAGCGAAGAAAGCCACGCAGGCCACCGCCAGCGCAGCGGAACCTGCTGAAACCGAACCCCCTGCCGCTGAACCGGTGGTGGATGCACGCAAAGCGGCAGTAGAAGCCGCCATTGCACGGGCAAAAGCGAAGAAAGCCGCGCAGGCCACTGCCAGCGCAACAGCACCTGCCGAAGCCGAATCGCCGTCGGCTGAACCGGTGGTGGATGCACGCAAAGCAGCAGTGGAAGCTGCCATTGCACGGGCAAAAGCGAAGAAAGCCGCTCAGGCCACTGCCAGCGCAGCAGCACCTGCCGAAGCCGAATCGCCGTCGGCTGAACCGGTTGTGGATGCACGCAAAGCGGCTATTGAAGCCGCCATTGCCCGCGCAAAGGCGAAGAAAGCCGCGCAGGCCACTGCCAGCGCAGCAGCACCCGCTGAAGCCGAATCGCCGCCGGCAGAACCGGTGGTGGATGCACGCAAAGCGGCTATTGAAGCCGCCATTGCCCGGGCAAAAGCGAAGAAAGCCGCGCAGGCCGCAGAGTCAGTGAAAACAGAAGAGAGTGAAGCGCCTGCCGCTTCAGATGATGCACGTAAAGCGGCGGTGGCAGCGGCCATTGCGCGCGTGAAAGCGCGTAAATCGCAGCAGCCTTCAACGCAAGAGGATTAAATGGCTTTTCGTATTGCAAGTTCGCCTTACACTCACAACCGCCGCAGCACCAGCACCATTATGCTGCTGGTGCTGATTGCTGCCGTGCCTGGCATGGTGGCACAGTGGTACTATTTTGGCTGGGGTAACCTGATTCAGGTCCTGATTGCTGCCATCGCTGCCATCGGTGCTGAAGCCGCCATACTGCGCCTGCGCAAACTGCCGCTGGCAGACACACTGAAAGATAATTCTGCGCTGCTCACTGCCCTGCTGTTGGGCATCAGCATTCCTTCGCTGGCGCCCTGGTGGGTGATTGTGATCGGTACGCTGTTTGCCGTGGTGATTTCCAAGCAGCTTTACGGTGGTCTTGGGCAGAACCCGTTTAACCCGGCGATGGTCGGATATGTGGTGCTGCTGATCTCCTTCCCGGTGCAGATGACCAGTTGGTTGCCGCCGGACGGTTTACAGGGAATGACACCGACCCTCGGTGACACCCTGAGCATGATCTTCCATTTCCATACGCTGGATGGTCACACCATGCAGCAGTTGCAGGTGGGGATTGACGGGGTCAGCCAGGCAACGCCACTGGACACCTTCAAGACCGGACTGCGCGCCGGGCACAGCGCAGAACAGCTGCTGGCGCAGCCGATTTACAGCGGCGTACTGGCCGGGCTGGGCTGGCAGTGGGTGAACGTCGGTTATCTGCTGGGCGGTGTTTTCCTGCTCTGCACCCGCAGCATCCGCTGGCATATTCCGGCAGGGATGCTGATCTCGCTGGCGTTTTGTGCCACCCTGGGCTGGTTAATTTCTCCGCACAGTCTGGTGTCTCCCGTCATTCATCTGTTGTCCGGTGCGACCATGCTTGGCGCGTTCTTTATTGCCACTGACCCGGTCACCGCCTCAACCACGAACAAAGGCCGGCTGATCTATGGCGCATTAATTGGCCTGCTGGTATGGCTGATCCGCAGTTTCGGGGGTTACCCGGATGGCGTGGCCTTTGCCGTGCTGCTGGCCAACATCTGCGTACCGTTGATCGATTACTACACGCAGCCGCGCGTTTACGGCCATCGGAAGGATAAATAATGCTGGATGCCATTCGTAAAAACGGTGTCACGCTGGCCGTGTTTGCCGCTATCACTACCGGGCTGACGGCGGTGGTCAACACGGTCACCAAACCGACGATTGCTCATCAGACTGCGTTACAGCAGAAAGTATTGCTGGACCAGGTGGTGCCGCCGGAGCTGTATGATAACCACATTCAGCAGGAGTGCTATATCGTCAGTAATCCGGCCCTGGGTAATGCCAGTCCGCACCATCTTTATCTGGCGCGTAAAGGCGATAAACCGGTTGCCGTAGCCGTTGAAACCACCGCTCCCGATGGCTATTCGGGTAATATTCAGATGATTGTTGGCGCCAGTTTTACCGGCACGGTTTACGGCACACGCGTGGTCGAACACCACGAAACGCCGGGTCTGGGCGATAAAATTGAGCTGCGCATTTCCGACTGGATCAACAGCTTCAACGGCAAACAGGTAAAAGGCGCCGATGACAGCCAGTTCGCAGTGAAAAAAGACGGGGGTGAGTTTGACCAGTTTACGGGTGCCACCATTACCCCACGCGCCGTGGTGAATGCGGTTAAGCGCACAACGTTGTATATTGAAACCTTACCGGAGCAGCTTTCTTCGCTGCCACCTTGTGGAGAGTCCAATGAGTGAAGCCAAAACCCTGCTGGTCGGCGGGCTGTGGAAGAATAACTCAGCGCTGGTTCAGTTGCTAGGCCTGTGCCCGCTGCTGGCCGTGACCTCAACGGCGACAAATGCGCTCGGCCTCGGTCTGGCAACCACGCTGGTACTGACCTGCACCAATAGCGGAATTTCGCTTTCGCGCCGCTGGGTGCCCTCTGAAATACGTATTCCTATTTACGTGATGATTATCGCTGCGGTGGTGAGCTGCGTGCAGATGTTGATCAATGCCTATGCTTACGGCCTCTATCAGTCGCTGGGGATCTTTATCCCGCTGATCGTCACCAACTGCATTGTCGTCGGGCGTGCGGAAGCGGTGGCATCGAAAAGCAGTATTCCGCTCTCGGCCCTGGATGGCATGGCCATCGGCCTGGGGGCCACCAGCGTGATGGTGGTGCTGGGTTCGATTCGCGAAATCATCGGTAACGGCACCCTCTTTAACGGTGCGGATCAACTGCTCGGCCCCTGGGCGAAAGTGATGCGCATTGAGGTTGTCCACTTTGATTCCCCGATGCTGCTGGCGATGCTGCCGCCGGGTGCTTTTATCGGTCTGGGCATGCTGCTGGCCGCTAAGTATCTGATTGATAATAAAATGAAACAACGTGCCGCTCTGAAGGCTGAAAGAGAAGCGCAGGCGTTGCCGGATGGAAAAACAACAGGTGTGCTGTGAATAAGGAAAAGCGTCAGGAAATTTTGACCCGGCTGCGGGATAACAACCCGCATCCCACCACGGAACTGATGTTCACCTCTCCTTTTGAACTGCTGATTTCGG
This sequence comes from Erwinia sp. MYb416, assembly GCF_037479575.1. Classification (NCBI taxonomy): domain Bacteria; kingdom Pseudomonadati; phylum Pseudomonadota; class Gammaproteobacteria; order Enterobacterales; family Erwiniaceae; genus Erwinia; species Erwinia sp. MYb416. The sequence goes on along the minus strand of NZ_JBBGYT010000438.1, from coordinate 1,533,895 downwards.
TTCTGCTGTCTGCGCAGGCTACCGATGTCAGCGTGAATAAAGCCACGGCAAAACTCTACCCGGTTGCTAATACGCCTGCCGCCATTCTGGCGCTGGGTGTCGATGGGGTGAAAGAGTACATCAAGACCATCGGCCTGTTTAACAGCAAGGCTGAGAACGTGATAAAGACCTGCCGGATTCTGCTGGAACAGCATGGCGGTGAAGTGCCGGAGAGTCGTGAGGCACTGGAAGCGTTACCCGGCGTTGGGCGTAAGACGGCCAACGTCGTATTAAATACCGCCTTTGGCTGGCCGACTATCGCCGTCGACACGCATATTTTCCGCGTCTGTAATCGCACCCGTTTTGCACCTGGCAAAAACGTGGAACAGGTGGAAGAGAAGCTGCTGAAGGTGGTGCCGAAAGCGTTTATGGTCGACTGCCACCACTGGCTGATCTTGCATGGCCGCTACACCTGCATTGCGCGTAAACCGCGCTGCGGCTCCTGCCTGATTGAAGATCTTTGTGAATTTGATGCTAAAGTAGAATGACCAGACGTCTTAAAAATGCCTTCTGACCCTCATAACAATATCATTTTATGACTATTATCGGCCCGTTCCCTGACGTGGTTCGCGGCCATAATCCAGGATAGAGAGAGTGCTATGCAACATATCATTGAAGGTTTCCTCAACTTCCAGAAAGACATTTTCCCCGAGCAAAAAGAACTTTTCCGCAGCCTTGCTTCAAGCCAGAATCCCAAAGCGCTGTTTATCTCCTGCTCCGACAGCCGCCTGGTGCCGGAACTGGTCACCCAGCAGGACCCGGGACAACTCTTCGTGATTCGTAACGCAGGTAACATCGTGCCGTCATTCGGGCCTGAGCCTGGCGGCGTGTCTGCCACTATCGAATATGCCGTGGTGGCGCTGGGTGTGACGGATATCGTGATTTGCGGCCACTCCAACTGCGGTGCAATGAAGGCGATTGCCACCTGTCAGTGCCTTGATCCGATGCCTGCCGTAGCGCACTGGCTGCACTATTCTGATGCGGCGAAAGCCGTGGTCGAGAAAAAGACCTATGCCACTGAAGAAGACAAAGTGAATGCGATGGTGCAGGAAAATGTCATTGCGCAATTAAATAATATTAAAACTCACCCCTCGGTCGCCGTAGGACTGCGCAACAATGCGCTGCGGCTGCACGGCTGGGTGTATGACATTGAAAGTGGTGCTATTCGCGCACTGGAGAAAGACACGAAGGAGTTTGTTCTGTTGTCGGAAAACCCTGAGGTTTACTTCGAGTAACGATTTTGGTTACGGGGCGACCGAAACGAAAAGTCGCCCTACAGCAAACGTCGGGGCTGACCTTCTGTTTCGGTCAGCCCACATCGTATTAACGGCTTAACTGATAGTAATCCGCTTCTGACAGCGGTAATGGCGCTTTGCCGCGAATGGCGTCAGATATTTTCTCCGCAATCATCACCGTTGGGGCATTCAGGTTGCCCGTGACAATCTGCGGCATAATCGACGCATCGACCACACGCAGGCTGTTCATGCCGTGCACGCGCCCTTCTGCATCCACCACGGCCATCGCATCGGTACCCATCGCGCAGCTACCACAGGGGTGATAGGCGGTTTCCGCATGCTCACGGATAAAGGCGTCGATCTCCTCATCGCTCTGCACGTTGATCCCGGGCTGCAACTCTTCACCGCAATATTCGGCCAGCGCTGGCTGACGCATAATCTCGCGCGTCAGACGCACTGCGTTACGGAACTCCACCCAGTCACGCTCTTCCGACATATAGTTGAAGAAGATCGATGGCGCAGCATACGGGTGTTTGGATGTCAGCTTGATACGGCCACGGCTCATAGAGCGCATCGGGCCGACGTGAGCCTGGAAACCATGCTGTTTCACCGGGCTGCTGCCGTTGTAGTTAATCGCTACCGGAAGGAAATGGTATTGCAGATCGGGCCAGTCTGGCTGATCGTCACTGCGGATAAACCCGCCCGCTTCAAACTGGTTGCTGGCACCTACACCCGTGCCGTTGAACAGCCACTCAGCACCGATAGCGGGCTGATTCCACCACTGCAAGGCAGGATACAGGCTGACCGGTTTTTTACAGCCGTACTGCATGTAAACTTCCAGGTGATCCTGTAAGTTGCGCCCGACGCCTGGGAGTGCATGAACCACCTCGATATCCAGCTCACGCAGCCACTCTTCCGGCCCAACGCCCGAACGTTGCAGGATCTGCGGCGAGTTGATCGCCCCGGCACACAGCAGCACTTCACGGCGGGCTTCCGCCTGCTCTTGTTTACCGTTACGCAGCCAGGTGACACCCGTGGCGGTTTTGCCGCTGAACAGAATACGGTCGGTCTGCGCATGGGTAACAATGGTCAGGTTCTGACGCGTTTTGGCCACATCCAGATAGCCGCGCGCGGTGCTGGAACGACGGCCTTTGGCGGTCACGGTGCGGTCCATTGGGCCAAAGCCGTCCTGGCGATATCCGTTAAGATCGTCGGTTTCATGATGTCCTGCCTGCTGGGCGGCATCAATAAAGGCGCGATAGAGCGGATTATTGCCTTTTTTCGGCGTGGTGACGCTGAGATAACCGTCACCACCGTGCCAGTCGTTTTCTCCGATATCGCGCTTTTCCGCACGACGGAAATACGGCAGGCAGTTCAGATAGGACCAGTTTTCCAGACCGGGTTTGCTCGCCCAGTTGTCGTAGTCCATCGCGTTACCACGGATGTAACACATACCGTTGATCAGTGAAGAACCGCCAAGGCCTTTGCCGCGTCCGCACTCCATACGGCGGTTATCCATATGAGGTTCAGGATCGGTTTCAAATGCCCAGTTGTAGCGTTTACCCTGCAGTGGATAAGCCAAAGCGGCTGGCATTTGGGTACGGAAGTCCCAGCGGTGATCTTTGCCGCCTGCTTCCAGTAACAGTACCGATACGTCAGCATCCTCAGTCAAACGGGTTGCCAGCACGTTGCCTGCTGAACCCGCACCAATAATGATATAGTCAAATTTCTGCATTAAACCTCCGGAAATATTGCCGCGACGCGCACGCCGCGGCGAAAAATCAGAACGCGGATGGATACTCACCCATCTCGATCAGAATAGATTTGGTTCTGGTGTAGTGATGCAGCGTTTCCAGACCATTTTCACGCCCTACGCCCGACTGCTTATAGCCGCCAACAGGCATCGGTGCAGGTGACTCGCCCCAGCTGTTTACCCAGCAGATACCGGCTTCCAGCTGATGGATCACCCGATGTGCGCGATTCAGTGAAGTGGTAAACACCCCGGCCGCCAGACCGTACTCGGTATCATTGGCGCGCTTGATGACTTCGTCTTCATCGTCAAACACCAGGATGCTCATAACAGGGCCAAAGATCTCTTCACGCACGATACGCATGTCGTCGGTGCAGTCGGTAAAGACCGTTGGCTGCACGTAACACCCTTTCGCCAGTGGACCTTCGGTAATACGTGAACCGCCAGCCAGCAGACGCGCCCCTTCTTGTTTACCGATCTCCAGATACGAGACCACTTTTTGGCAATGCCCTTCACTCACCAGCGGGCCAAAGTTGACCGCCGGGTCGGTCGGGTCACCGCAGTGGATCCCGGCCATTTTCTCTTGCAGACGTTTTTCAAAGGCAGGCAACAGCGAACGCTGGACAAACACGCGCGTTCCGTTGGTGCATACCTGGCCGCTGCTGTAGAAGTTTGCCATCATCGCGCCGTCGACCGCACGCTCCAGATCGGCGTCCTCAAACACCACCAGCGGTGACTTCCCGCCCAGCTCCATAGTGACAGACTTCAGGTTAGCCAGTGCGGCATCGGCCATTACGCGTTTACCGGTGTTCACTTCACCCGTAAAGGACACTTTGGCAATCCCGGTGTGCTGACTCAACCCCTGACCCACGGCAGCAGCGCCCTGAACGACGTTGAACACGCCATCCGGCAGCCCGGCTTCGGTAAAGATTTTGGCCAGTTCGAGTACGCTGAGAGGCGTGACTTCACTCGGCTTGAAGATCATCGCGTTGCCCGTTGCCAGCGCAGGTGCGCTTTTCCACAGGGCAATCTGAATCGGATAGTTCCAGGCACCAATGCCAGCACAGACGCCCAGCGGCTCGCGGCGGGTATAGACCAGCGCGGTGTCACGCAGCGGAATGGATTCGCCTTCGACGGCGACGGCCAGCCCGGCGTAATACTCCAGCACATCCGCGCCGGTGACGATATCCACGGCTGAGGTTTCACCGATCGGTTTGCCGGTATCGGCCGTTTCCAGCTCGGCCAGTTCCTGATTGCGTTCGCGCAACAGGGCAACGGCCTTCAGCAGAACGCGGCTGCGTTCAACCGGAGTATAGCTACGCCAGATACGCTGGCCGGCTTGTGCAGAAGCAACAGCGTCATCAATATCCTGCTGGCTGGCGGCGGTTATTTCAGCCAGGACATTGCCGTTGGCAGGGTTAACGGTGGTGAACAGTTCGCCATTGCCAGGCACTTCGCGTCCGTTGATGTATAAACCGCGGCGTTTCATATCGGCCATGTCTCCTCCTGTCAGGGGGTGGGTGCGCTGTTCAGCCACAGCGCAAGATTTTGATAACAAAGCATGCGGGCCTGATCCAGGCCCTGTTCCATCGGCTGAGGTGCCAGCGTCATGCGCAGCCACACCCCATCAATCAGCGCCGCAAGACATGCACCTGCGGCACGGGCCTGTTCCTCAGGCAAAACACGGCGGAAATGCGCCGTCAGATTGGAATAAAGGCGACGATCGTTCATGCGTTGCAGGCGGTGCAGATTTGGCTGATGCAGGCTGTCAGCCCAAAACACCAGCCAGGTTTTCAGCACTGGCGCAGCAATCTGTGTAACGTCAAAATTGCCATCGATAATAGCGCGGATCTGCGCAGCAGGGTCCGGTGCCGCCTTCTGACGATGGTGCTCTAATGCTACATAGAGGTCAGAGAGGATCTGGCGCATACAGGCGTCGAGCAGACCGTTTTTGTCGCCAAAATAGTGGCTGACAATCCCGGTAGAAACCCCGGCTTCTTTCGCTATTAATGCCAGACTGGCATCTGCCAGTCCGACCCGGTCAATTACCGTCAGCGTCGCATTAATCAACTGCGCCTGACGAATCGCCTTCATTCCAATTTTTGGCATTGCTTCATCGGTTTTAACTATTGAATGAGCTTAATTGTAGACGTTTTATATTGAACGTTCAATTAATAAAAAACATTTGGAACTTATCAGTTGCTTTGCAACAAAAATTATCACACCTTCTGTGATTAAAATCACACAAAGTGGCTTTACCTGTTATTCACTCCACACACCCGTATACAACAACCAATAATCACTAAGAAAACCCTATAAAGCAGTCAATAAATCTCACAAATTTATTTATTTAAGACGTTACAACCAGAAAAGCCCTCACCAGAATTATTGTCTGCCCATCGGACGATCACGCAACAACCACTGGTGCAATCATTCACATAAAGCACCAAAATCAGCACAATAAAACAAGTAAACTGCAAGCCCACTCATTTAAGACTGTTATTTCATCAGTTAGCGATATTGAAATAACGCTTGCCTCAAGGCCTGCAATCGGCGAAATTATTTGGCGTTTTTCCATCTTATAACTATACGGTGAGCGCACGTCCCGCGTTACGCCGACTTATTTCCTGTCACGAAACAGGTCAAGCATTCAGAGGTACTAGTGTCAACTGCAAACAAGAAACCTGAGGTAGCAAGCCTCAACGCGTTCAAGCAACCCCGATCGTTTTATCTGATTTTCTCCATCGAGTTATGGGAGCGTTTCGGTTACTACGGCCTGCAAGGGATTATGGCTGTCTACCTGGTGAAAATGCTGGGGATGTCAGAAGCGCAGTCCATTACCCTGTTCGCTTCGTTCAGCGCCCTGGTGTATGGACTGGTCGCCGTTGGCGGATGGCTCGGCGATAAGGTGCTGGGAACCAAGCGCGTTATCGTGCTCGGCACGCTGGTGCTGGCGCTGGGCTACGCGCTGGTGGCCTGGTCAGGTCACGACATTAGCCTGGTGTATATCGGCATGGCGACCATCGCCGTGGGTAATGGCCTGTTTAAAGCTAACCCGTCGTCTCTGCTGTCTACCTGCTATGAGAAAGACGATCCGCGCCTCGACGGTGCGTTCACCATGTATTACATGGCGATTAATATCGGGTCCTTCTTCTCTATGCTTGCCACGCCGTGGCTGGCGGCGGAGTTTGGCTGGAGTACGGCATTTGCTCTGTCATTTGTCGGCATGCTGATCACCCTGGTGAACTTTATGTTCTTCCGTAAATGGGTGAAAAATCACGGTTCGAAAGCAGATTTTTCCCCGCTGGACATTCGCAAATTGCTGATGACGCTGGTTGGTATTGTCGTCATGATCACTCTGGCAACCTGGTTGCTGCATAACCAGGGTATTGCCCGCCTGGTACTTGGCGTGATCGCTGTCGGTATCGTACTGGTGTTTGCCAAAGAAACCTTCGCACTGAAAGGCCATGCGCGCCGCAAGATGATTGTCGCTTTTGTACTGATGGTACAGGCTATCGTCTTCTTCGTGCTGTATATGCAGATGCCCACCTCGCTGAACTTCTTCGCTATTCGTAACGTCGAGCACAGCATTCTGGGCATCACTTTCCAGCCAGAGCAGTTCCAGGCACTGAATCCTTTCTGGATTATGGTGTTCAGTCCGTTGCTGGCCGCTATCTATAACAAGATGGGCGACCGCCTGCCGATGCCACATAAGTTTGCGCTGGGCATGGTGCTGTGCTCCGCAGCCTTCCTGGTGTTGCCGCTGGGTGCCTCTCTGGCTAACGAGTTGGGTATTGTTTCCGTCAACTGGCTGATCCTCAGCTACGCGCTGCAAAGCGTTGGGGAACTGATGATCTCTGGTCTGGGCCTGGCGATGGTGGCACAGTTGGTTCCACAGCGTTTGATGGGCTTTATCATGGGTTCCTGGTTCCTGACCACCGCAGGTGCTGCCATGGTGGCCGGTAAAGTGGCCAACCTGATGGCGGTGCCAGAAAACATTACCGATCCGCTGCTGTCGCTGCACGTTTATGGTGATGTGTTCCTGAAAATCGGCATCGTCACTGGGGTGATCGCTGTACTGATGATGTTCACAGCTCCCCTGCTGAACCGTATGACTCAGGACGGGACCCCCGCTCCGCAGAACGCGAATGACTGATTACTAACAGTATGATGATGAGGGCGACAGTGATGTCGCCCTTTTTTTATCTTTCAGCTGCCAGTGTGGACACGGCATATTCCACGTCCGTTCCGGTAGCGGGTAATAACTGCCTGAGGCGCAGGATGCGTTCCGGTTCAACCGTCCAGTAACGTTCCACTCGCCCTTCCCCCGGTGATTGCCACAGGATCTCAGCCCTTCCCTGAATATGCAGTGCTGCACCCTGATGGAAGTCCATGATCAGCAAAGCACAGCGGGGATCCAGCAGCAGGTTTCCCAGCGTGTTCATATAACGATTACCTGAATAATCCGGGATAAAAAGCTTTCCCTGCCTGAGGGTGATAAACCCGGGTAACCCTCCCCGATGCGAGATATCCGCCCCTCCCATTCCCTGACTGCGCGGTGCATGGCTGGCCACAAAGAAAGTATCCGCAGCAGAAATCAGATAGCGCGCATCGGCATCCAGCGTGTAGAGAGGTTCGACATGCAGCGATCGTCGCTTATCCTGCGCGGGCAGTGTTCGTCGCTGGATATACTGCGGACAGTTGCCAAAACTTTCCTGTACATGCAGCTGTAGCCGATTGTCACTGAAACCCTCTACCACCGCGTTGACCCGATTACGGCGACGGCTGGCGAAGTCGATACCAAGGCCACCGAACGCCATTCCGGACTTCAATGCAGGCAGATAAGGTACCGCCTCGATGGCACTGCGCAGCAGGGAAAAATGGCTCTCATCCGGCGTAGTAATGAACCCGGGAGCCCCCTGAACCAGGGCTGCAAACGGGTAACCGCTGTCATCCTGTACGGTCATATAGAAAGTCTGCAGGTCCTGATAAAACAGACGGTGCTGTTCAGGCATCGATGGATAAAGGGCGGCTTTCACCTGCTGATAGCCTGCTTTTTTCTGCGCCTGCAACTCCCCTGGATGGAACATCGTTACGCTTCCGCCGGTAAAGGCAGAGGTGGCAGCGTGATAAAGCCCGGCAGTGCGGCCGTCTGCTGCAACCAGGCCTGAATGTGGGGATAGGCATGCAGACCAATGCCCCCTTCAGGCGCACAGGCCACGTAGGCATAACAGGCCAGATCAGCAAGGGTGGCACGTTTTCCCACCAGCCACTGACGATCGCTAAGATGTGCCTCCAGTTGAGGTAAAAATTTCTTTGCCACATATACCGCTGAAGCGTAGTTTTCCGGCGCGTTGAACTGCTTAATCAGACGCGCAGACGCCACACCATAACGGATTTCTCCGGCGGCTTTTGCCAACCACTGGTGCACCTGCACCTCCTCCAGCAAATCAGCCGGCAACCAACCACTGTCGGGTGCGTAGCGCTTCACCAGCCAGATAAGAATGGCATTACTGTCGCTGATCACCGTGTCACCATCCACTAAAACGGGCACCTGCCCGAGAGGATTGAGCGCCCGATATCCGGCACTTTGTCTGACCTGGGCATCAGCTTCAACCCAGGTGGCGGAAAGACCCAGTATGCTTAACAACACGCTGACGCGGTGAACGTGGCCGGAAAGTCCGGTGCCATATAACGTTAATGAACTCATGATGATCTCCTGTTTTTTACTCAGCTTACTCTTGCTGAAAACGAGGTAAACAGGCAAAAATAGCAATTCATAATTTCGCAAAGTGGAATAATCATGGATAAACTGGATGAACTGGCGGTGTTTGTCGCCGTGGTGCAACAGGGGAGCCTTGCCGCAGCGGCACGCACTCTGCGGCGGTCGCCTCCGGCGATTACGCGTGCCCTGACAGCGCTGGAAAGCCGTTTTGCCGTGAACCTGATTGAACGAACTACCCGGCGTCTGTCGCCCACGCCCGCCGGACTGGCGCTTTTTGAACGTGCAAAAGGCGTGCTGGAGGATTATCAGCAAGCACTGAACGCCACCACCCGCAATCAGCTGAGTGGCAGGGTCCGTCTGACCGCGCCGGTTCAGTTCGGCCGCCAGCATATTGCACCGCTGGTGCTGACATTTCTCGATCGCTACCCCGATATCCAGATTGACCTGATGCTCAGTGACCGTTATCAGGACCTCATCGAACAGGGGCTGGATATGGCGGTACGCATCGGCCAGTTGCGGGACTCCTCACTGGTGGCGACGGAGGTGGGTCAGGTGCAAAGGATGCTGGTTGCCAGCCCTGACTACCTCACCCTGCACGGCACACCGCTGACGCCCGCCATGCTGATCGATCATCACCTCATCGCCAGTGCGGCACTCACCGCGCAAAGAGAATGGCGCTTCGGCCCTGAGGTGCAGCAGGAGCGAGTACGCATTACGCCAAGACTGACTGTCAATGAGGTCGAAACTCAGCTGATTGCTGCCCGCGCCGGGAAAGGTATTGCCCGCCTGCTCTCTTATCAGGTGCATGATGACCTGCTGCGGGGCACCCTGATCGAAATTCTGCCGGACTTCCGCCCTCCGGCCGTTCCAGTGCAACTGGTCGCGCAGAACGTAAAATATATGCCGGCAAAAGTGCGCGCATTCTGGGATCTGGCCCGAACATCTCTGCCTGAACTGAGCAGTCTGGGGCAGCAGCGTTTGCCAGTGGTTAATTAACCCGCAAAAAATGCGCCATTGTCCGCGCGTTGACACTGACTTTTATGTTCTTCGGCAGTAAGCTGAGGAGATCGTCATCATTCAATGAAAGGAGCGAGCAATGAAGCTGTTCTGTAAACCCGGGGCCTGTTCACTGTCACCCCATATTGTGCTGCGCGAATCCGGCCTTGATTTCACGCTGGTCACCGTGGATACCAAAACGAAGAAGACGGAACAGGGCGAAGACTATCTGCGAATCAATCCGAAAGGCCAGGTTCCGGCGCTGCAACTGGATGACGGGTCGGTGCTGACTGAAGGCGTGGCGATTGTGCAGTATCTTGCCGACCTCAAACCTGACCGCCAACTGCTGGCCCCACCCGGCAGCCTGACACGCTACCATACGCTCGAATGGCTCAATTATATTGCCACTGAACTGCATAAAGGGTTCAGCCCGCTGTTTCGCCCCACCACTCCGGACGAGTTTAAGGTACTGTCCAGAGAATTGCTGGAGCAGAAATTCCAGTACGTGAATGCCGAATTAAAAGAGAAGCAGTGGCTGATGGGGCTGCGTTTCACCGTGGCAGATGCTTATCTGTTTACCGTGACCCGCTGGGCTCATGCGTTGAAGCTGAACCTGAGTGGACTGGATGCGTTAAACGACTGGTTTGAACGGGTGGCTGCGCGCCCTGACGTGATCGCTGCGCTGAAAGCTGAAGGGTTGAACTAATGACGACGGCAGGCCTAAAAGGCCTGCCCGGTATCGCGATAGCGGGTCAGAGTTTCTCTGCCGCAAAATGCTGCTGCGGTTCAGCAATCGCCTGCTGTGCAGCAACCAGCTGTAGCTCATACTCACCCATCTGATGGGTTTTCAGCATCACTTCATACACAGCGGCCGTCACATGTTCCAGCGCCTGTTGCAGCGATAGCCCGTGCAGAAGGTCCACCAGCAATAATCCGCTGGTCAGGTCACCCACCCCTACCGGCTGGCGCACGCCAAAGTCAATCAGCGGACGGGCAATATGCCAGGCTTCATCTGCCGTCACCAGCAGCATTTCGAAGCGATCGCTACGGTAACCGGCCCGCGCAAGGTGCTTAATCAGCACCACTTTTGGCCCTTTAGCAATCAGCTCACGTGCTGCCGCAACAGCCTGCTCCACATCGGCCACCTGACGCCCGCTCAACATTTCCAGCTCCAGCAGATTGGGCGCGATAATATCACTGGCGGGTAGGGAGGCATTCGCATGGAACTCAGCCACACCCGGTGCCACAATGCAGCCCTTTTCCGGATGACCCATCACCGGATCACAGAAATACCAGGCTTCCGGGTTTGCCGCTTTGACCATCCGTACAATCTCAAGAATAGCCTCTCCCTGCTCGGCGGAGCCGAGATAACCACTTAACACCGCATGGCAGGTTTTCAGACGATCAATATCACCAATACCCCGGGCAATCTCGGTCAGATGGCTGGCCGGCATGACCGTTCCGGCCCAGTGACCATACTGAGTATGGTTGGAAAACTGAACGGTATTCAGTGGCCAAACGTTTGCGCCCAGGCGGCGCATAGGAAATTCTGCTGCACTGTTTCCGGCGTGACCAAAAACAGTATGGGACTGGATGGAGAGAATATTTTTCATCGCGCGACTCTGACCCTTCTTGCCTAAAAAAAGCCGGCATTGCCGGCTTCAGTACGTAACGAACCTGCTTATTATTTCCAGCTGATTAAGCTGTAGTTCTTTTTACCACGGCGCAGCAGGGTGTATTTGCCGTACAGGCGGTCGGCCTCTACGAAGGCATACTCTGCCTCCGTTTGCAGTGCACCGTTGATGCTGATGGATTTCGCCTCGATCAGTTTACGAGCCTGACCACGTGACGGGGCCAGCTCGGTATTGACCAATGCCTGTTGCAGATCCTGCCCGTTTTCCAACTCAACACCCGGCATGCCATCCTGTGCCAGCTGTGCCAGATCCTGTTCCGTGAGTTCGCTCAGCGCCCCGGAGAACAGGCTTTGGGTAATGCGCTGTGCAGCCACCAAACCGTCCTCACCGTGTACCAGTTTGGTCACCAGTTCGGCCAGAACATACTGGGCACGGGGTGCTTTACCGCTGTTTTTGTCTTCATCTTCCAGTGCGTTGATCTCGTCAATACTCAGGAAAGTGAAGAACTTCAGGAAACGATATACGTCTGCGTCAGCGGTGTTGATCCAGAACTGATAGAACTTGTAAGGGCTGGTTTTTTTCGCGTCCAGCCACACAGCGCCACCTTCGGTTTTACCGAATTTGGTGCCGTCAGATTTAGTGATCAGCGGAACGGTCAAACCAAACACCTGGTTCTGGTGCAGACGACGCGTCAGGTCGATACCGGAGGTGATGTTCCCCCACTGGTCAGACCCACCAATCTGCAACGCCACGCCGTGGCGCTCGTTCAGACAGGCGAAGTCGTAACCCTGCAGCAGGTTGTAAGAAAACTCAGTAAAGGAGCTTGTTAATCATCTGGTTAACAGAGAAGTGCTTGCCAATATCACGCAGGAAGGTCAGCACATTCATGCCGCCAAACCAGTCATAGTTGTTGGCTGCAATCGCGCTGTTGTCGCCGCAGTTGAAATCAAGGAAAGGGGCAACCTGATGGCGGATTTTATCGACCCATTCATTCACGGTATCACTGGTGTTCAGCTTACGCTCGGCTGCTTTAAAGCTCGGGTCGCCGATCAGGCCAGTTGCGCCACCGACTAAAGCCACTGGCTTATGTCCGGCATCCTGAAAACGTTTCAGGCAGAGCAACGGCACCAGATGCCCCAAGTGCAAGCTGTCGGCAGTCGGGTCGAAGCCACAATAGAGTGCGATTGGCCCCTGCGCCAGTCGTTCTGCTAACGCCTCTTCATCCGTTACCTGGGCGACAAGGCCCCGCTCTTGCAATTGTTTGATCAGGTTACTGCTGGCCATCTAAGACTCCATGTGAAAAAGTCTGCACCTAAGCTGGTACACAGCTTTCCGCTGAAACGCGGAGAGAAAATAAGGGATATAGAATAATGGGCCGGACCGCTGCGATCCACCCATTGACGGCATTATTTCGTGTTTTAGGGTGCCAGGCGGTCGATTTTCCATGCGTCATCTTCACGCTGGTAGAAAAAACGGTCATGCAGACGGTGAGCGCCGCCCTGCCAAAACTCCATTGAGTCAATGTTGACCCGATAACCGCCCCAGAAACTCGGCAGCGGAATTTCACCCTGCTGGAACTTCTGCTTCAGTTCAAGGAACTTGCCTTCGAGAATGCCACGGGCAGAGATGCGGCTGGATTGCTTCGACACCCAGGCCCCCAGCTGACTGTCTCGCGGGCGGCTGTGGAAGTATTTCAAGACTTCTAGCGTAGATAAACGCTCAACACTCCCCAGCACCATGACCTGACGTTCCAGCATATGCCAGGGAAACAGCAGGCTGATGCGCGGGTTAATTTCAAGCTGCTGCGCTTTGCGGCTGCCCAGGTTGGTGTAAAACACCATGCCGCGCTCATCAAAATGCTTCAACAGGACGATACGCTGATAGGGTTGTCCTTGGTCATCCACCGTGGCCACACTCATGGCCGTGGGATCCGGCAACTGTGCTTCAACCGCCTGGTTAAGCCAGTGTTCAAACAAGGTCAACGGATTAGCGGGGAGATCCTTGCGGCGCAGGCCGCCACGGGTGTATTCACGCCGCAGATGGGCAATTTGTTGCAGATGGTCGCTGTCAGTCATCGCTCTGGCTTCTGATAAGTAGGGATACCGCATTGTGCGCCGCACCCTACAATAGTTCAATGGGTTAACTGGCTGGTTGCTGAAGCTGACAGTCATCGATAATGATTTTGTCATTGCGCTCAATGAATGCGCTGTCGCCCTTCGACCAGAAAACGTAATGCTCATCGCTGTAGCGGGTTCCGGACGCCGCAGGCTGCTGCTTCAGCACCAGCGGTTGACCGTCGAGGATCAGGCTGACTTCGCTTTTACTGTTATCCAGTTTGACCGTTAACGGCAGCGTGCCGCAGGTATAATGCAATGTGTTGACCGGCGTATGAGAGTCGGTCTGAAAATAGCTGCATCCTGACAGCGCCACCAGCATGCCGGCGACGGCGATATACCCCTTTTTCATTGTTTATTCCTTGTGAGCTACGGGAGGTTCACTTAGGCTAAAACGTCTTTTCAGGTGATGCAATCAGCGAAAAGGACGATTTGCCGGGAATATTGCCCCGATCACGCTGGCCTCACGCGCACCGGTTACCGACGGTAAATTGCCGGGTAACCCACTCAAGGTACACCAGGCCAGCCAGGCGAAAGCCAGTGCTTCCATATCATCGCCACTGATGCCAGCCTGGTCGGTACTCGTCACTTCCGTCCCGGCCAGCTGCGCCGCCAGACGGGACATCAACAGAGGATTGTGGCCCCCACCGCCGCAGACCAGCAGCCTGTCACACCCCCCGCTGAGTAAGACCTGTTGTGCGATAGTGGTTGCCGTCAGTTCCACCAACGTTGCCTGCACATCCTGTGCGGGCAGACCCGGGAAGGATGACAGCTGCTGTTCCAGCCAGCTCAGATTGAAATATTCGCGTCCGGTACTTTTCGGTGCACTCAGTGCAAAATAGGGGTCACTGAGCATCTGTTGCAGCAGTGGCCAGGCCACGTTACCGCCGGCCCCCCATGCCCCCTCTTTATCATAGGGTTTGCCCTGCTGCCGCCAGATCCAGGCGTCCAGCAGCATATTGCCAGGCCCGGTATCAAACCCACGCAATGTTTGCCCGGGTAGCAGCAAAGACAAATTCGCAATGCCTCCGATGTTCAGCACCATGCGGCGCTCAGTGGGGTGCATCAGTACCGCATGGTGGAAAGCCGGCACCAACGGTGCGCCCTGCCCGCCCAGCGCCATATCGCGCCTGCGGAAATCGCCCACTACGGTGATACCCGTTGCTGCTGCGATTTGATTATTATCGCCAATTTGTAAGGTATTTGGGGCATCGCCCTGCGGCTCATGCCACACGGTCTGGCCGTGACAACCAATGGCGGTAATATCATCCGCTGACAATCCCTGCTGCTTGAGTAACGCCAGTACCGCATCCGCAAACAATCGTCCTAAGCGGGTATCCAGTTGCCCTAACTGCGACAGCGTTAATGATTGCCCCTGGCAGATTGCCAGGATCTGCTGGCGCAGCGTTTGTGGGATCGGGTGACTATAGCTGGCCTGCTGTGCCACCATATGTTCATCAATCACCGCCATCACCACATCAACGCCGTCCAGGCTTGTGCCAGACATAACGCCAATAAACCGACCTGATTTCATGCCTTCGCCTTATCCCGTCTGCGGGTATGAGTGTCATTGCGCCAGCCTGGCAAAATTAGCGCGTCAATTCTATGATTTAGTGATCTTTTATTCACGTTGTTAACGACGTCGTATTTTCTTGTCGTGATTGAATCCACGTTTAAGCACTCCAGGTTATCTTTCTGCGGTGCTTTTACAAACTAATTGTGAGAAAGGCGCGGCTTGTACCTTATAATAGTGTTATTGACCGCTGCCCGATGATCCGCAGCACCTGCTACACATAGGAGTTTTAATGATGACGATGCGTTTATTAATCGTGGCGCTTGCCGGGATAACGCTGGCTGGCTGTGTAAATGACAATACTCTTTCCGGTGATGTTTACAGCGCCTCTGAAGCTAAACAGATTCAGACCGTGAGTTACGGTACGCTGGTATCTGTTCGTCCGGTGCAAATTCAGGGTGGCGATGACAGCAACGTTATCGGTGCCATTGGTGGTGCAGTACTGGGCGGTTTCCTTGGTAACACAGTTGGTGGTGGTGCGGGTCGTAGTCTGGCAACCGCAGCTGGTGCCGTCGCTGGTGGTGTTGCAGGCCAGGGTGTTCAGGGCTCGCTGAATAAAAGCCAGGGCGTTGAGCTGGAAATCCGCAAAGATGATGGCAACACCATCATGGTGGTCCAGAAACAGGCTGTAAGCCGCTACTCTGTAGGTCAGCGCGTAGCAATGGCGTCAAACGGTAGCCAGATCACTGTTTCCCCAATGACACAGTAGCGCGGATGTCATCACGAGTCGCATCAATCACATGCTCAACCTGAGTAATAATCGGTTCTGCCTGCGCAGTGAGGCTGATACGCTTAGCACGGCGGTCATTCGCACAGGTGCTGCGCGTGATTAACCCTTTCTCTTCCAGCTGGTCGAGGGTGCGTACCAAAGAAGGTTGCTCAATACCAATGGCTTTTGCCAGCTGAATTTGCGACTGTTCAGGCGGTAGCTGGTGGATGTTCCAATGGGTTTGGTCAGCTGCAACGGTTTCAATCGTGATCATTAATGGCGCCAGACGACCAATCTTGACAGTCGGTTCCCAGAGTTGTATTCAATTTCTACCTCTTATAATTAGCTTGCTAGCTATCAAGCATGATTTTAGACTATTCTGCGAGTTTACAAGGCAAAACACAAATCCATCATAATCAGATGGACGCATTCAGTTATCCTCATCGGTAATTCACTGGTCATAGGGATTTTGTGTGTGATGACATCAATATTAACGGCTGCCAGCCCCATCACCGAGCTGGTGTCGGGGACTCACTTTTTTTCCGCCCCTGTTCAAAGTCGTTCTGCTCGGTTTTTTCTTATGGCTGTACTTCATCCGTTACTGCGTGACTGGATTGTTTACTCTCTGCATAGCCGCCTCTCTGGGGTTGTTAATCGTCGGGTAACGTAATGAAACTAAATTATTTAAGATACTTTTCCACCGTGTTTTTTTTCGCGGCGGCACTCTGTGCCGGCTGGTGGATGTGGAATTACTATATGCAGTCACCCTGGACACGAGATGGCAAAGTCAGAGCCGAACTGGTCAGTATTACTCCACAGGTTTCCGGGCGCATTGTTGAGCTCGATGTCGAAGATAACCAGTTTGTGACTAAAGGAACCCGCTTGTTTACCCTTGATGATAAGCCCTATCGTATTGCCGTACTGAATGCAGAAGCCCAACTGGCAAAAGCACAGTCGGACCTTATCAAGGCACAGCATGAGGCTCATCGCCGTCAAAATCTTGGCCGTAATGTTATTTCAGAAGAAGCGCTTGATGTCGCTAATCTCAACGTCAAGGCAATGGAAGCAAACGTTAAGGCTGCTCAGGCTGAGGAGGACCGTGCACGCTGGAACCTGTCGCAAACCGTGGTTTTTGCCCCCACCGATGGCTGGATCAACAATCTGGAAACCCGGATAGGCAACTACGCCACCACCGGATCACCGCTGTTTGTGCTGGTAGATAGCCATTCGTTTTACGTGATGGGTTATTTTGAAGAGACCAAACTGCGTCATATCCGCACAGGCGCCAAGGCGAATATCACCCTGTACAGTAACGATCAGCCACTCACCGGCGTGGTACAAAGTATTGGCCGGGCAATCTACGACCAGAGTATCGAATCCGACAGCGGCCTGGTGCCGGATATCAAACCGAACGTCCCCTGGGTCCGGCTGGCCCAGCGCGTACCGGTGCGTATCCGCCTGACTCATCTTCCGCCCGCCATAACACTGGTCGCCGGGACCACCTGCACAATTTCTGTCCAGCAATGAGTCGACTTAATCTGAGCTGGCTGCAATGGCAGCAGTTGCCGTGGAACAAAGCCACTGCTGCGCAATGGCGCTACGCCTTGCGTTATACCATCGCCATGTGTCTGGCCTTGAGTATCGCTTACGGTCTTCAGCTGGATGAACCTTACTGGGCGATGACCTCTGCTGCCGTGGTGAGTTTTCCTACTGTTGGCGGCGTGATCAGTAAAAGCCTCGGGCGCATTGTGGGGAGTATGCTGGGCGCGACGGCAGCCCTGGTGATCGCCGGTCATACACTGGACGAGCCATGGCTTTTTGCCGTGTCGATTGCAAGCTGGCTGGCTTTGTGCACGTGGATATCAAACCATTATCAGAATAATGTGGCCTACGCCTTTTCGCTGGCAGGCTATACCGCCGCCATCATCGCCTTTACCTGTGTCAATGAAGTTGAGATCGACAGTATATGGACCATTACGCAGGCACGCGTCTGTGAGGTCATTTCCGGAATACTGTGCGGCGCACTCATGATGATGATCTTGCCCAGCACCTCGGATGGAGAGACGTTAATTCATTCCCTCAAAGAGATGCACAGCAAGCTGCTCGCCCATGCAACGGAGATGTTAAATAAAGAGGACACCAGCACGATACGCCAGGCCCACGAAAACGTGATTGGCGAAATCCTGACAATGAATCTGCTGCGCATCCAGGCATTCTGGAGTCATTACCGCTTTCGCCGTCAAAACAATGTGCTGAACTATGTTTTGCACCAGCAGTTGCGCCTGACCAGCATTATCTCCAGCCTGCGTCGGATGTTGCTTAACTGGGAAAACCCACCAGAAAACCCTGGAAGCCATGGCTAAGGGTGAAAAAGATAAGTATTACCTGGCGCAAATACTCTATCGCGCTGCCCCGATGGACACGACGGACTATCGGCACCGGGCCTTCTGGGAGCAGCTACGTTATTTCTGCTGGCTGTATCTGAATATCGCACGCTGGCTACGCCAGTTCGAACGTGCAGATAACCATACGGATCTCACTCCTCCGGTTGTGCCATCACTGGCTCGCGAAGCAGATGGGGCAGAAGCCAGCTGGAATGCACTGCGAACCTTTTGTGTGATTTTTTTCGGAACCAGTTTCTGGATCACAACGCAGTGGGATTCCGGTGACTCAGCACTGACGCTGGCCGCTATCAGTTGCGTGCTTTATTCATCTTCTGCATCCCCGGTCAGCAGCGCCACATTATTGATCAAAACACTGGTGCTGCTGTCACTCTTCAGCTTTGTCATGAAGTTTGCTTTCATGATTCAGGTGACCGTACTGTGGCAATTTCTTATCGTACTTTTCCCTCTGCTGATCACCATGCAACTGATTAAATTACAGGATAAAAAACGGGCTGCCCTTTGGGGGCAACTGGTTGTTTTTATGGGGTCCTTCCTGTCAGTCACCAATCCTCCCACCTATGATTTTTCGGGTTTTGTTAATGATAACCTGGCAAAAGTCTGTGGCGTGGCGATGGTCTGGCTGGCCTTCTGTATTTTGCGTCCCAGTTCTGATAAACACCGCAGCAGGCGTCATATCCGCGCTTTGCGCAGTGAGTTTGTCGACCAGTTGGGAAGACGCCCTCGCCTAAGTCAGAATAGTTTTGAATCGTTGGTTTATCACCGCATCAACCAACTTAAAAATAGTCGCGATGACCAGGCACATCTGTGGCTGATGCGCTGGGGCGTTGTATTGCTCAACTGTTCGCATATTGCCTGGAATCTGCGCAACTGGAAAACACCCTCTTCAGCATTAGCAAATATACGCGACGCCGTGCTACACGATTTGCAATCTATTATCAGTGAACGCGGGATACACCCTATTCCCCTGAACGATACGTTGAAAACACTACAACAGCGCATCGATATACTGCGTGATACTCATGAAGATCAAGGCATCGATCTGGCCGGGATTATCTGGCGTTTATACTGTTCACTCTCACGGTTGCAAACGACATCAACGTGATGTCGTCAGACAATGATGCTACTACTGTTGATTGCGGATTACGGCACATCAAAACCCAGGGCCGCTTTACGAATACGGAACCACTGCTGACGAGTCAGCGTCACGTTAACCGCTCTCGCTGCCGCGCTGACTCGTTCAATTTTACCACTTCCAATAATCGGCAGTGGCTTAGAAGGTAATTGCAGAATCCAGGCATAAATCAACTGCTCAATATTCTCTGCACCGGTCTCTTGCTGGATCAATAACAGTTCATCACGCAGCGGCTGGAACTCAGGTGCGCTGAACATCGTCCCGCCTGCAAGACATGACCATGCCATCGGCCTGACCCGCATCTGCTGACACTGATCCAGCGTACCGTCTAATAACAGCGGCTGGTGCACAGGGGAAATTTCAACCTGGTTGGTGACCAGTGTAAACGGCAGTCGTGACTGTAACAGCGAATATTGTGCAGGAGTAAAGTTAGATACACCGAAATGTTTTACTTTTCCGCTTTGATGAAGCTGCTGAAACGCACTGGCAACTTCATCTGCCTCCATGAGGGGATCGGGACGATGGATCAATAACAGATCGAGGTAGTCGGTATTAAAATAACGCAGGGAATTTTCAGCACTCGTCATGATGTGCGCGGCATCAGTGACATAGTGACCCAGGGCGTTGTCTGGGTTTGCCGTTGTGGCAATCCCGCATTTCGTCACCAACTCCAGACGTTGACGCAAAGACGGTTGCAGGCGCAGCGCTTTGCCAAACTCGGCTTCACACTGATAGCCGCCATAAATATCAGCGTGGTCAACCGTACTGATACCACATTCCAGATGTTGCTCAATAAATTGCACCAGCTGCTGAGAGGTCATTCCCCACTCCATCAACCGCCAGTATCCCATCACCAGCGGTGAAAATGACGGTCCCTGTGGGGCGATCTGTACACGTTGTAGCATCTTATTCTTACTCCCGTTGATGAAATAGCTGACCCGGATAATACGCCATCAGGTCATCGCTACAACAGGGGCGGATCAAACTCCGCGTCAAAACAACGTGGGTTGCTCTGGCTGATCCGGAATGTCTGGATTCTCCCCACGACGCTGGCGCTGGAGACGCAGGCGACACAGACGCAGAACGTCACGTTTCTGTGCATCGTTATACGTCATCCAGTTGAACCGTTCTTCACGGCTACGCAGGCAGCCACGGCAGTAACCGCGTTCGTTAACCTGACAGATCCCGCGACAGGGACTGGGTACCGGGAAAAACTCTAATTGCTCTGCCACCGCCACTCCTGGTAAGTTCACTCTGTCTTCATTGAAGACGGCTCATCCCATGTCTGCAAGTGTGACCCGGTGATTTTTACTAAAATAGTCACGTAACGCACGTAACGCCTGCTGACTTTTCTCCGGTAAAACGCGTTCCAGCGTGAGTGCCGTCAGCTTTAGAGGGCTGGCGCGCCACTCAGGCAGCAGCACCATGAGTTGCCCGCTGTGCAGCTCCTCCTGTATCTCCTGCAACGGCTGCAATGACAGCCCCATCCCCGCAACGGTAAATGCACGCATCACGTTCATACTGTCACTGACTACCTGCCCTTCAGCCAGACGCAGCGTCAACGCCCCTTCTCTTGGATGATGGAAATCAATATGGCGGTGCGTCCGATGACCGTGTATCCAGCGATGGGCTGAGAGTGCCTGCGGCGTTTGCGGCACGCCATAACGGCTGAGATAGGCGGGTGCTGCGCAGATAACCATCGGCCATTCTGCCAGCGGATGGGCAATAATATTGGCATCACTTAACTGGCGGCTAAAGCGTAAAGCAATATCAATCCGATGCTCAATCATATCCAGCACGTTATCGGTGGCAATAATGCGTAGCTTCAGCCCCGGATTCTGTTGTAACAAGGGTGATAACGCACTACACAGCGGCTGGCCGCCGATCCCTACCGTTGCGCTGATGCGCAACTCTCCGCTCAGCGTATCGCGCATTTCCGCGAGTCGTGTTTACGCTTCCAGCGCGTGGTGAAGCATGGCCTCGCAGCCCGGATAGAATGCCGCCCCCGCCTCAGAAAGTGTGAGCTTTCGGGTTGAACGATGCAGTAATGGCACACCCACCGCCTGCTCAAGTGCCCGCAGATGCTGGCTAACCGCTGAAGGCGACATGCCCAGACGGCGTGCAGCGGCTGCCAGAGAGCCTTCGCTGACAACCGTTGCAAACACGGCCATACGATTGAGTTTTTCCATTATTCGTAAGTATCACTTCATTATAAAAGCTAAAATATGCCACTTATCATCCTATCTGTTAAGCCGTAAAGTTGAATCCACACTTACAGAGGAATGAATAAATGAAAATTACCATTATTGGCGCAACGGGTTTTGTCGGCCCTGATGTTGTAAAAGAAGCCCTGGCACGCGGCCATCAGGTGACGGCCCTCTCTCGCTCAGGAAAAAATCTGCCTTCAGATCCTCAGTTGACTGTGGTCACAGGTGATATTCATGACAGCGCCTGGTTGAGTGGCGTTCTGAAAGGTCAGGATGCCGTCATCAGCGCCTATAATCCGGGTTGGGCGGAGAGCGATCTTTTTGAAAAATTTACCCGCGGCAGCCAGCAAATCCTGCAAGCCGTAAAAAGCAGCGGCGTGAAGCGCATACTGGTAGTGGGTGGCGCTGGCAGCCTGGAAGTGGCTCCGGGCGTAGAGTTGGTCGATACGGAAGCCTTCCCGGCTAATATCAAACCCGGCGCGCTGGGTGCACGTGCATTGCGTAATCAGCTTCAGGCTGAAGAACAGGCGCTGGAGTGGACTTACCTTTCCCCGGCCGCGGTTCTCGAACCAGGCCCGCGCCCCGGGCAGTTCCGTCTGGGCACCACCTCATTACTGATGGATGGAGACAAACCCGCGTCTGTCAGCGTTGCTGATCTGGCCGTAGCCATCCTGGACGAAATCGAACATCCGCAACATATTCGCCAGCAGTTTACCGTTGCTTACTAATATTATGGCCCGCTTCTGGCGGGCTATCCCGATGTTTAAGCAAAGTTAAGGTTTATCTAAGCTTTCCCGGTTACTCTTGTTTCAGATTATTCTGTTACTGGACGACCATGAAACGCCTGAACAAGTTACGTTGTAATGAAATTACCTTTAACGTTTGCGCTGCGCTGTTTTTCGCGCTGATACTCAACAGTATCTTCCTGCTTCGGGCATGGGAAATTATTCCCTATCAAGGACTGCACGACTATCTTTATGCGGCTACGCTTCCTCTGGTGCTGTTCTGCGCCTTTTTAGTGATCTTCAACGTCGCCGCCCTGCCGTGGCTACGTAAGCCTTTATTGGTGATACTGATCGTTGCCAGTGCCGCCGCCAACTACTTTATGTACAGTTTTGGTACGGTGATCGATACCAACATGATCCAGAACGTGTTTGAAACGGATCTGCAGGAAGCGACCTCGCTGTTCAGCGTGAAATATCTCCTCTGGCTGCTGCTACTGGGCGTACTCCCTGCGGCGATCATGTTGCTGACCCGAATCGAAAACAACCGCCCGTGGTGGATGGCTATCGTCTGGCGCGCAGTGACGTCTCTGGGTGCCATTCTTGTGGTACTTTTGGTGGCAGCGCTGTTCTACAAAGATTACGCCTCGATGATCCGTAATAATAAAGGTCTGGTGAAAATGATCACGCCAGCCAATGTGGTCAGCAGTATTGGACACTACACTGACAACCGCTGGTTTGCGGGTGATCAGGCGCTGATTAAAATAGGCCAGGATGCCCGTAAAGGCCCACAGTTAGCCGGTGAGCAGAAAAAAACACTGGTGATTTTTGTGTTGGGTGAAACCGCGCGGGCTGAAAACTTCTCACTCGGGGGCTATACGAGGGAAACTAACCCAAAACTGAAACGTGACAATGTCATCTACTATCGCAACGCTACGTCCTGCGGCACCGAAACCGCCATCTCCGTGCCCTGCATGTTTTCTAATATGCCGCGCCAGCAGTATGACGCGGGTCGTGCACACCATCAGGAAGGATTGCTGGATGTCATGGCGCATGCCGGTGTTAACGTACTCTGGCGAGAAAATGACGGTGGCTGTAAAGGTGCCTGCGATCGCGTACCTCATACTGATATGACCAAATGGAAGGTCAGTGCATTATGCAAAAGTGATTACTGCCTTGATGACGTGCTGCTGCATCGCCTCAGTAACTATATTGACAGCGTGAAGGATGACACGGTGATTGTCCTGCATCAGATGGGCAGCCATGGCCCGGCGTACTATCTGCGTTACCCGGATGCCCTGCGACAGTTCACACCAACCTGTGACAGTAATCAGATTCAGGACTGCGACCCTCAGGCGCTGGTCAATACTTACGACAACTCCATTCTCTATACTGACAGCATGCTGGACAGCACGATTAATCTGCTGAAGTCGTACAGTGATAAATACAACGTGGCGATGGTCTATCTCTCCGACCACGGGGAGTCTCTGGGGGAACATGGGATGTATCTGCACGGCACCCCCTACGTGTTTGCACCGAGCCAGCAGACACATATTCCGTTTTTACTCTGGATGTCACCGGACTACGCCACCGCATTTGGCATTGATCAGCAATGCCTGCAACGACAGGCGCAGACCGATGATGTCTCTCAAGACAACATCTTCCATACCCTGTTGGGTATGATGAATGTGCAAACCCGGGAGTATCAACCTTCTCTGGATATGATCCGATCGTGTCGTAAAAGCAGCTAAGGGTTGAAACCGACCGTTCGGTCTAGTACTCTGCTGCTATTAATAAAACGACCCGCTTTGACACACGTGAACATCTGCTCGATACCGGTGAACTGCTCTGCCTTCAGCGCGGCTTCAACGGTATGGGCCTGATCGAGCTGCTCAAACAGGCAGAAGTGCCAAAAGGGTCGTTCTACTACTACTTTGCCTCTAAAGAAGTGTTCGGCGTTGCCATGCTGGAACGCTACTTCGCCCGCTATCATCAGCGTCTGCAAGATTATCTGAATGATCATCAGGATGATTCCCGCCAGCGCGTGCTCGACTATTATCATCAGTCACTCTCTTACTGTGAAGAAAGCAGTTTTGCGGGATGCCTGTCGGTGAAATTATCCGCCGAAGTCTGCGATCTGTCTGAAGCTATGCGCAGTGCGTTACATGCGGGATCAACCGCGTTGATGGATACCCTGAAGGCATCACTGGAAAGAGCACAACAACAGCAAACACTGCATGCTGACGTGAACAGTGCAGCCTGTGCACAAACCCTGTACACGCTGTGGCTGGGCGCCAGTCTGCAAAGTAAAATCTGCCGTGATAATGCACCGTTACTCAATGCATGGCAGGAAATGACGCGCATATTGCGTAAAGCTTAAAAAAAACAACCCACACTAGTCGACCGGTCTACCAGGAGTAAGTTATGAAACTGAACACGCTGTTTACCCCGTTGAAAACCGGTGCCATCACCGTGCCTAACCGCATTTTTATGGCACCGCTGACGCGCCTGCGTAGCATTGAGCCCGGCGATATCCCTACCCCACTGATGGGTGAATATTATCGCCAGCGCGCAACTGCCGGGTTGATTATTACTGAAGCGACACAGATCAGCTTCCAGGCGAAAGGTTATGCCGGTGCACCGGGATTACATTCATCAGAGCAGATGAGTGCCTGGAAAGCGATTAACGCCGGGATTCATCAGGATGGCGGCCACAGCGCCGTGCAGCTCTGGCACACCGGGCGTATTTCTCATGCCAGCCTGCAACCTGAAGGTAAGGATCCCGTTTCTGCTTCTGCTATTAATGCCGAAACCCGCACATCCCTGCGTGATGCAGAGGGGAAACCGGTACGCGAGGCCACTTCCACACCGCGCGCATTAGCCACGGCAGAAGTTGCAGGCATCGTTGGTGACTTCCGTCAGGCCGTAATTAATGCACGTGAGGCCGATTTTGATCTGGTTGAACTGCATGCCGCTCATGGCTACCTGATTCACCAGTTCCTTTCTCCGGCATCCAACCAGCGTGACGACCAGTACGGTGGCAGTATCGAAAATCGTACCCGCTTTGCGCTGGAAGTCGTGGATGCCGCCATTGCAGGCTGGAGTGCCGATCGCATCGGTATCCGTATTTCTCCGCTGGGGCCTTTCAACGGTCTGGATAACGGCGAAGATCAGGAAGAAGCCGCCCTGTACTTTATTGCTGAGCTGGCAAAACGCCAACTGGCCTACCTGCACATCTCTGAACCTGACTGGGCCGGTGGCAAGCCTTACACCCGTGAATTCCGTCAGGCCATCCGTGCTGTTTATCCTGGCGTCATTGTCGGCGCGGGCGGTTACACGGCAGAAAAAGCCGAAGCCCTTATCGGGCAAGGCCTGATTGATGCTGTTGCGTTTGGCCGCAGCTATATTGCCAACCCGGACCTGGTCGCGCGTCTGCAAAACGATGCTCCGCTGAACGAACCTAAGCCAGAAACTTTTTATGGCGGCGGTGCCGAAGGCTATACAGACTATCCGTTCCTCGGTTAATTTCCACAAGGGTTCGCACCCGATGGCATAATCGTTATACTGGTTTTTTTACGTCATCCATCGATGACGCCGATAAAAGAGGATGTTATGCGTTTACTTCACACCATGCTGCGCGTTGGCGATCTGCAACGCTCTGTTGATTTTTATACTAAAGTGCTGGGCATGCGCCTGCTGCGCACCAGTGAAAATACCGAATATAAATACACCCTCGCGTTTGTCGGCTACACCGAAGAGAGCGAAGGTGCTGTCATTGAGCTGACCTACAACTGGGGCGTGGATAAATACGACCTGGGCAATGCTTACGGACATATCGCACTGGGCGTGGATGATGTGGCCGCGACCTGCGATCGTATCCGCAACGATGGCGGGAACGTGACCCGTGAAGCCGGTCCGGTAAAAGGTGGCACCACCGTGATCGCGTTTGTTGAAGACCCGGATGGCTATAAAATTGAGCTGATCGAGAACAAACAAGCGGGTAACGGCCTCGGCCACTAAGTATTTCGGGTGCCTTTTAGGCACCCGCTTCCCCTCCCTGCTGCATCCCCCGACAAAATTTGCCATAATGCGCGCTGCCTTTTTTTCTCCTGTGAGATGCCGATGTCTGAATCGAATGAACTGAATACCCTTAGCAGCCGTTTTCGCGGTTTTTATCCAGTCGTTATTGATGTTGAAACCGCCGGTTTTGATGCCAAAACTAACGCATTACTGGAAATCGCAGCGGTGACGCTAAAGATGAATGACGATGGCTGGCTGGAGAAAGATGAGACGATCCATTTCCACGTAGAGCCTTTTGTCGGTTCAGTTCTGCAACCTGAAGCGCTGGCATTTAACGGTATCGACCCGGAGAATCCGCTGCGCGGTGCGGTCAGTGAACATGAAGCGTTGCATGCCATTTTCAAACTGGTGCGCAAGGGAATTAAGGAGAGCGGCTGTAGCCGGGCGATTATGGTGGCACACAACGCCACATTCGATCTGAACTTCATGAATGCGGCTGCCGAACGCGCCAGCCTGAAGCGTAATCCTTTCCACCCATTCGTCACCTTTGACACTTTTGATAACGCCCAGGCACACTCCGCACTGTACGATACCCTGCAAACGGCCGATCTGTTCTGCGAACTGGTCAACCGCTGGAAACGTCTGGGAGGCTGGCCACTGCCGGTTGATGCAGAAAGTGACGACAGCGAAGAATAAAGCAACGTGCTGTAAACTCGAAAAAAAACCGGACCTCTCAGGGCCCGGTTTTTTTATGCTGCCAATGTGCCTGCGTTACTCTGCGGCGTCAGACGGATATTTCTGCGCAGTTTCTTTAATCAGCTGCTGCAGCTCGCCGCGCTGATACATCTCGATGATGATATCGCAGCCACCCACCAGCTCACCGTCTACCCACAGCTGTGGGAACGTTGGCCAGTTGGCATATTTTGGCATTTCTGCACGGATGTCCGGGTTCAGCAGAATATCAACGTACGCGAAGCGCTCGCCACAAGCAGATAACGCCTGAACAGCCTGAGCAGAGAAACCGCAGCTTGGCAGTTTAGGGGACCCTTTCATGTACAACAGAATAGGGTTTTCAGAGATCTGACGTTGAATTTTTTCAACAGTACTCATAAATATCTTCCTCAATACGATACATCGTGTGTAGGCTGGGCGCAGCCTGCTTATTGTAGCGATTCTGCCCTGGCGATGAAAATGACATTTTCACATGCGAGAGAGGTAAAAATGTGACCAATAGACAAAACAGGGAAACAAAATAACATTTTCTTATCATCACTGCTGCACCTGTTATGACTAACACTGGTTTTATTGCTGGGTTAACCACCTGATTGTGCTCAATATTACATCATTTTCTTGATCTGTATTATTGAAACAAAAAAGACCTTACCCTTTGTTAAGAAGTTAGATTAGAATTGGCCTAACCTTCTGCATACCGCAGAAATCTCTTTTTTTTTGTAGCGCACAAACTGTTAATGGGAACGATGCGTTTACTCATCACGCTCTTCATACTGGCTTTCACTCAGTTGTTCTTCAACATGGCGCACGCATCGCCACATGCCCCTATTAATGCAAAACAGCAAAAAGCCGAAAGCAATACTGCACGTGTAGATGACCGCCGTAAGCGCCGCCCGGTAAAAGCCACTTCGACCAAAAAAGTCAAAGAACCTGTCAGTAAGAAAGCCAAAGAAACCGCTAAAAAAGAACCCTCTAAATCAGCACGGCTTCTGCTGGCAAAAAAACTGAAAGAGAAAGAAAAGAAAAAAACCAGCGTGGCCCCGGTGCGTAATGCGAAGGTGGAGAAGAAAACACTGAGTAAAAAACTCGCGGCCAGCAAAAAAGCAGATAAAAAACATTATGGTCGTCAACGCGCAGGCAGCAAAGCCACTGACGATGATAACGATGCTCTGAACGCCCCGCTCAAACTCAGCAAAGCGCATCGCGCTCGCTACCAGAAAGCACGTGAGACGGCGATGAACAAGCTGATGGGCCAGCTCGGTAAACCTTATCAATGGGGCGGCACCTCTCCGAAAACCGGTTTCGACTGCAGTGGTCTGGTGTGGTATGCCTATAAAGACCTGGTGAAGTTCAAGATCCCACGCACGGCTAATGAAATGTACCATCTGCGTGATGCGGCTTCGATTAAGCGCGATCAGTTAGAGAAAGGTGATCTGGTCTTCTTCCGTATTAACGGACGTGGCACAGCAGATCATGTTGGCGTCTATCTGGGTGGAGGGAAATTTATTCAGTCTCCACGGACAGGTAAAGATATTCAGGTCAGTGCGTTGAGCGAAGATTACTGGCAGGAACATTACATCGGTGCGCGCCGTATGATGACGCCTAAAACGATTCGATAATGCGTGTGGGTTCGGGAAGAGTTTCCTCCTCCCGTGCAAGAATTAATGCATTACCGCCGTAAAACTAAACGCAATAATCATCAGCAGTGAACCCACAACGGTCAGCGCCGTCATTTTCATATCAGTGTTCATTCTCTCTCCTCAATAACCTTGTTATTAGTAAGCCAACAGATTTTCCCACAGTTACCCGTAAAAATCTCGTTTTCTGTGCGCAGCCTTGTTAGAATTCTTTATTCCGTTGCGCAACACCG
The DNA here is from genome assembly GCF_037479575.1 of Erwinia sp. MYb416. NCBI lineage: Bacteria > Pseudomonadati > Pseudomonadota > Gammaproteobacteria > Enterobacterales > Erwiniaceae > Erwinia > Erwinia sp. MYb416. Next base: position 1,505,032 of record NZ_JBBGYT010000438.1, on the reverse strand, counting down.
TTGGCAACGTGTAAAAGTCAGCACTGCATGTCACTCTACGGACGATTTTACCCCTTCCCGACCCTTTGAGACAGCACCCAAAATAATTCTGGTCGGGCAGGAATGGCTGTACCCAGGCAAACGTTTAACCAATTAGTTATCAAGATGTTACGATAACACCAGGAGTACGATTTTCATGGCAACAATTAAGGATGTGGCAAAGCGCGCCGGTGTTTCAACCACCACTGTGTCTCACGTGATTAACAAAACGCGCTTTGTAGCCGAAGAGACGCGCGAAGCGGTATGGGTTGCAATCAAAGAATTGCATTACTCCCCCAGCGCCGTAGCCCGCAGTCTGAAGGTCAACCACACCAAAACCATTGGCCTTCTGGCAACATCCAGTGAAGCGCCCTATTTTGCAGAGATCATTGAAGCAATAGAAAACCGCTGCTTTGCCAAAGGCTATACGCTGATTTTGGGCAATGCGCACAACGACCTGCAAAAGCAACAAGCCTATCTGTCAATGATGGCGCAAAAACGCGTCGATGGGTGCTGGTGATGTGTTCGAATATCCTGACACGTTGATTTCATGCTGGAAGATAACCGTAATATCCGATGGTCGTCATGGATTGGGGCGATCCGCGGTGATTTCACTGATACCGTCGCTTTTGAGGGTGGTTACCTGGCGGGGCGCTACCTGATCGAACGCGGGCACCGCGATATCGGCGCGATCCCAGGCCAGCTTGAGCGTAATACAGGCGGTGGCCGCCATGCCGGATTCCTGAAGGCACTGGCAGAAGCGGGCATCACTTTGCGCGATTTGCGCAGCAGATGAAATGGGGCTACGCGTACCGCAGGATATTTCAGTGATCGGTTATGATAACGTGCGCAACGCCCGCTACTTTACGCCCGCACTGACCACCGTCCACCAGCCAAAAGAGCGTCTGGGCGAAACCGCTTTTGATATGTTGCTGGACCGTATTACCAGCAAGCGCGAAGATCCGCAAACCATTGAAGTTCACCCTTCACTGATCGAGCGTCGTTCCGTTGCCGATGGTCCTTTCCGCGACTACCGCCGTTAATCACTCACCTGCCACTGGCCAGGATGTTCGCTTAACCACTCTGCATTCAGGGTTTCTGTGCTCCCCAGATAGTCCAGTAACCAACTTAGCGCCGGTGAGGCGCTTTGTTCCGACCAGCTGAGATAACAGGGACTGTCGGGAAACGGGGACGTCAGCGTCACTTCTCCTAACACGCCTTGTTGCAGCCAGGGCTGGGCAAAATGACCGGGTACCATCCCAACACACAGCCCGGCTCGCAGGCAGTCAAACGCACTTTCCCAGTCAGGCACCACCAGCCGTCGTTGATTATCTAATGTCCACGTGGTGCGTTTCGGCAAGGCACGTGAGGTATCTTCCAGCACCAGCGATGGCCACTCACGGATTAACGTCTCGCTTAACGGTCCCTCATGGCTCAGCAGAGGATGTGACGTTTTCACCACGCAGCGCCAGTTAAGACTTCCCATATCACGAAAAGCAAAACGTCCTCGTACCGGGATCGCCTGAGTCGCACCGATCGCAACATCGACGCGACCGTCAGCCAGCGCATCCCACACACCGTTGAACACTTCCGGCATGATATGCAGTTCCATATCCGGAAAATGCCGGTAGAAATCCACGACCAGCTGCCGGGTGCGTGCCGGGCGCACAATTCTGTCGACCGCAATATTGATTTGTCCCCGCCAGCCGTTAGCCACCTGTTGACAGCGTGTGCGGGTGGCGAGCATTTTTTTGATAACAGCACGACCTTCTTCAATGAAAACCCGTCCGGCGTCCGTCAACTCCACATCACGATGACGACGCTCAAACAGACTCACGGCCAGCCAGGCTTCCAGCTGGCGCACGGTATAACTTACTGCGGAGGGGACGCGATGCAATTCCGCCGCAGCAGCGGTAAAGCTGCCCGTCCTCGCCACCGCATCAACCACTTCAAGAGAATGTTCAGACCACATGATTCGCCTTCAATATTTTTCATCGCAACCCACGAATATTAGCGTTTCACAGACGGGTCAGCACGCGATTACACTGCACGCGTAAAAAAATTGTCTAATAAGAGTTAAAAACCATGCGTTCCAAAGGATTTATGATTTACCTTACGCTGCTCAGCATGCTGGGCTTTCTTGCTACCGATATGTACCTACCCGCGTTTGGCGTGATGCAACATGACTTGCAGACGGAAGCCGGTGCCATTAGCGCCAGTTTAAGTATCTTCCTCGCCGGGTTTGCCTGCGCACAGCTAGTCTGGGGCCCGCTGTCAGACCGCATCGGCCGAAAACCAGTATTGATGATGGGGTTGAGTTTGTTCGCCGTTGGTTGTGCAGCCATGCTGTGGGTGGAGTCGGCTTTCTGGTTGCTGATCGTTCGCTTTGTTCAGGCCGTGGGTGTGTGCGCTGCGGCGGTGAGCTGGCAGGCTCTGGTGGTTGATCGCTACAGTGGTCCGCGGGCCAACCGTGTCTTTGCCACCATTATGCCCCTGGTCGCCCTCTCGCCTGCGCTGGCTCCCCTGTTGGGTGCCTGGTTACTGCAACACTTTTCCTGGCGTTCTATTTTCGTTGTCCTGTTACTGCTCAGTCTCGCGCTACTGATCCCTACATTGCGCTTGCCGTCACGCCCGGTGGACGATCACGCTGCCGTTAAGCCCCGCACGCCTGGCTTCCTCACATTGCTGAAGTCGCCTATTTACAGTGGCAACGTGGCGATTTATGCCGCGTGCTCTGCCAGCTTCTTTGCCTGGCTCACCGGCTCCCCTTTCATTCTGGGTAACCTTGGTTTGTCCCCTGCAGATATTGGCCTCAGCTATGTTCCGCAAACTGTGGCGTTTCTTGTCGGCGGGTTTAGCTGCCGCGCCCTGTTGAACCACTTTGCCGGGCGCCAATTGTTGCCATGGCTGCTGGCCTTCTACAGCGTCAGCATTCTCGCGATCTATTTTGTTTCACTGCAGCCGCAGCCTTCCTTGTTTGCATTGCTACTGCCGTTTTGTGGAATGGCGATGGCAAACGGTGCGATTTACCCGATTGTGGTGTCCAGTGCGTTACTGCCCTTCCCCCAGGCGACCGGTAAAGCCGCCGCCTTGCAGAATATGTTGCAGCTCGGCCTCTGTTTTTTCGCCAGTCTGGCGGTGTCAACATGGATTGAATCCCCGTTACAGACCACTACGCTGGTGATGGCTGGCACGATTGTTCTGGCTGTCGTTGGCTATATCGTCCAGCGACTGGCGGAGCAAAAACAGCCCCACCTGACGGCGCCGGGCCAGGTGGAATCCTGTAAAAACACTTAGTTAGCGCCCTAACAATAATGAATTGAATATTACCTTTCGTGGGCATATACTTTTCAGCGCAATATAAAATAACAACTTAACACCATTTTTGAGTGGGCGATGGCGTTTGTCGTCGTCCACTGTTGGTTCCTGACAGGGTTGTCATGGAGTTGTTCCGAGTGACTACGTTACGACCTCTGTCAGTTTCACATCAAACCTCTTTTTTAACGTCGGATATCAGACTGCGGCATTCGCCGTGAGTGCTCTCACAGGCCTGTAGAAACAGACAATTCTTTTTCTCAGGTTTTAATCACACAGGGTGATGGAGAAGCTATGAGTTCATCGTGTATAGAAGAAGTGAGCCTTGACGACAACCCGTGGTATCGAATCGTCCAGGAAATGTTGAGTCAGGCCAATATTGAAATCAATGGTTCCCGTCCCTGGGATATCCAGATTACCAACCCCGATTTTTTTAAACGCATTCTGCAGGAAGGATCGCTGGGGTTAGGTGAAAGCTATATGGATGGCTGGTGGGAATGCGAACGCCTGGATATCTTTTTCCAGCGTGTTTTGCAGTCAAAATTAGATCAGCAACTCCCTCACCATTTCCGCGACACCTTGCGTGTTGTGGCCTCCCGACTCACGAATCTGCAAACGCGCAAACGCGCGTGGATTGTTGGCAAAGAGCATTATGATCTGGGTAACGATCTCTTCACCCACATGCTCGATCCTTATATGCAATATTCCTGCGGTTACTGGAAAGAAGCCCGTACGCTGGAAGACGCTCAGGAAGCCAAATTGCAGATGATCTGTGAAAAACTTCAGCTGGAACCGGGCATGTCTTTACTGGATATTGGCTGTGGCTGGGGAGGTCTGGCCGAATATGCCGCGCGTCACTTTAGCGTAAATGTTGTGGGTGTTACCATTTCCGCCGAACAACAAAAGCTGGCGCAACAGCGCTGCGAAGGGCTGAATGTGACGATTTTGCTTCAGGATTATCGCGACCTGTCTGAGCAGTTCGACCGTATTGTTTCGCATACCATTGGTGCTAACAAAACCAATAATGATGTTGACCCGTGGATCGACAAATACATTTTCCCTAACGGTTGCCTGCCCTCTGTGCGTCATATTGCCGCCGCCAGCGAACCCTGGTTCGTGATGGAAGACTGGCACAATATTGGCGCGATAAATATGGCGAGCGTTTTAAAAGGATGTTCACTTACTATCTGAATGCTTGTGCGGGGGCGTTTCGGGCAAGGGATATTCAGCTCTGGCAGGTGGTATTTACCCATGGCAAACAAGGTGGACTGCGCGTTGCGCGTTAGGACATACTCTGTTTAGCAGGGGCGACGTCATGTCGCCCTTTTTTATCGCATTACGCTTCCGGGCTCTCAGCCTGTTGTTCGCTGACTGCGGCAGCCAGTAATGCCGCTTCACGCTGAGCCAGAACACGCTCAACGGTTTCCACAATCGCCTGCGTATGCGGGTCGATCTCAATATTCACACGATGCCCCAGACGTTTGCTGCCTAAGGTGGTGCGCATCAGTGTCTCGGGGATCAGATGAACACAGAATTTTGTGCGCGTCACCTCTCCTACCGTCAGGCTGATACCGTCAATGCCAACAAATCCTTTATGCAGGATATATTTCATCTGACTGGCATCCTGCGGTTTAAACCAGATTTCGCGATTGTTTTCCGAGGTGAGTATTTTGCTGATCTCTGCCGTGGTCATAATATGACCTGACATCAAATGACCGCCAATTTCATCACTGAATTTTGCTGCACGCTCAACGTTAACGGTATCACCGACTTTCAGATCGCCCAGATTGGTAATACGCAGCGTTTCTTTTACCAGATCAAAGCTAACGCGGTCGCCATCGACTTCGGTCACCGTCAGGCAACAACCATTATGGGAAACGGACGCACCCAGTTCCAGCCCGGGCAATAATGCCTCCGGCATTCTGATCACATGGGTACGAAAATTAGGTTTTTCGTCAATGTCCAGCACCTCCGCGGTGCCCTGCACAATACCGGTAAACATAGCTGTTGCCTCAATCAATGTGTTTTCGCTCCAGTTAGTTTGCCCTGGCATCGCCACAAAACCAAATAAAGTCCCGTTTAATTGCGTGACATAAAGAGCGATTCTTTTATCAGAAGATTGGCTATTTCCACCGCTGACACTAGAATGGAACGCCTGCCCTGCTGGCATCATCGCAAATGCCGTTTATTTCTTCAGCAGTGTCTTTCATCATTCAACTCCCCAATGGATTTCACGTCGCAGTAAAACGTCGCGAAACATAGCGGAAAAATTAAAAAGGTGTATGTGTGCAGAAGTACCTCTTAGAGGCGCGTCAGTTATTAGCCCTTGCTATCCCGGTGATCCTTGCGCAGGTTGCGCAAACCTCCATGGGCTTTGTTGATACAGTGATGGCCGGTGCCGTTAGCGCCACGGATATGGCCGCCGTTGCAGTAGGAACCTCAATCTGGTTACCTTCCATTCTTTTTGGTCACGGTTTGATCCTGGCGCTGACGCCGGTGGTGGCTCAGCTTAATGGTTCTGGCCGACGTGAGCGCATTGCGCATCAGGTTCGCCAGGCCTACTGGCTGGCAGCGATGGTCTCTGTGCTGATTATGGTGGTGTTGTATAACGCCGGATACCTGATTGGCGCCATGCACAATGTTGACCCGGAATTATCCAGAAAGGCCGTGGGATACCTGCACGCCTTGCTGTGGGGCGCTCCCGGTTATCTGTTTTTCCAGGTCGCCCGTAATCAGTGTGAAGGTTTATCCAAAACGAAACCCGGCATGGTCATGGGGTTCCTCGGGCTGCTGGTGAATATCCCGGTTAACTACGTCTTTATCTACGGTCACTTTGGCATGCCTGCACTGGGCGGTATTGGCTGCGGCGTGGCAACCGCATCGGTCTACTGGGTGATGTTTATCGCGATGAAGGCCTGGGTGAATCGAGCCAAATCAATGCGCGATATCCGTGTTGAGGGACGTTTCAGTCCGCCAGACTGGAAAGCATTACGCCGTCTGACTGGGCTTGGTCTGCCGGTTGCGCTGGCGCTAACTTCAGTTCACTGATGTTCGTCCTGCCTTTGTCGTTGGGGGTCGCTACCACCATCCGCGTAGGCTTCCGGCTGGGTCAGGGTTCGGTTGAGCAGGCAAAGGTCGCCGCATGGACAGCACAGGGCGTGGGCATCTGTATGGCTTGTCTCACCGCGCTGTTCACCGTGACGTTCCGCGAAGAGATCGCCCTGCTGTATACCGATAACCCTGAGGTGATTACGCTGGCAGCACAGCTGATGTTCCTGGCGGCGGTGTATCAATTCTCTGACTCCATTCAGGTGATCGGCAGCGGCATCCTGCGTGGCTATAAAGACACTCGTTCAATCTTCTTTATTACCTTCGTCGCCTATTGGATCCTCGGCCTGCCGAGCGGTTACGTGCTGGCGATGACCGACTGGGTGGTCCCGGCAATGGGCCCTTCAGGATTCTGGACCGGCTTTATCATTGGACTGACCTCCTCTGCCGTCATGATGATTTGGCGGATGCGCCGTCTGCAACGTCAGCCTGCGGAGATGATTCTCACGCGTGCAGCGCGTTAATTTTCTGATAAACCCGGGGAAAATGATTAAAATTGCTGCGCTTCGCACAGTTGCGCAGCAATCAGACGCAAAAATCCTTTTTTCTCCTTGCCAGGCGTTCGGGGTGTCGTTAATATTCGTCCCCGTTGTCACCACGACAACAATTTGCGTCTGTAGCTCAGTTGGTTAGAGCACCACCTTGACATGGTGGGGGTCGATGGTTCGAGTCCATTCAGACGCACCATCTTTCTTCCAAAGAAAGATGAGCGAATAACAAGTGGCGAGTATTTCGTGCTAATGCGCGGCGGCAATTGAGTGAATCCGCAGGAGCATACATCAGTATGTGACTGGGGTGAACGAAAGCAGCCAACAAAGCAGTAGTATGAAAGACGAAGCAAATTATGCGTCTGTAGCTCAGTTGGTTAGAGCACCACCTTGACATGGTGGGGGTCGATGGTTCGAGTCCATTCAGACGCACCAAATTCCTTTCCGAAGCATCACCCTACCCGTGTTACCCTACTCAAAAGTCTTTGCCCTGTTCCACGAAACGTACCACATCCCCTTTTTTTGCCCTCAACCAGACTTTCAGATTAACCTTACTTAGTGCTGGTTTGCGCAACGAATTTGATGCGCATCATTCCTGCATGCTATTTCACGCTTTTTAATTGGTTTTCGAACACTTAGCGACTATAATACGGAACGTTGTTTCACTTGAATGGTTTCAGCGTATGGTTGCCCCTCAATTTATAACGAGTACCTGTTGCGCAACGTCCTGCTGCGCCTGCGCCGAAACCACGTCTCAACTTACCCTGCATGCTTTAATTCTGTCACCTATCCTTACTCAGTATCGACGTTTTCATAACGCAAATTTTTTAATCATCCATCACAACTTAATAGATAAATCGTCATGAAAAAGACTAAAATCGTATGTACTATCGGCCCAAAAACCGAATCTGAAGAGATGCTGACTAACCTGCTTGATGCCGGTATGAACGTGATGCGTCTGAACTTTTCCCACGGGAATTATGAAGAACATGGCCAGCGTATTACTAACCTGCGCTCCGTCATGAGCAAAAGCGGTCACCAGGCTGCCATTCTGCTGGACACTAAAGGTCCTGAAATCCGTACGATGAAGCTGGAAGGCGGTAACGATGCCTCCCTGAAAGCGGGCCAGACCTTCACCTTCACCACCGACCAGACCATCATCGGTAACGCCGATACCGTCGCGGTGACTTACGCTGGTTTCGCTTCTGACCTGAAAATCGGTAACACCGTACTGGTGGATGACGGTTTGATCGGTATGGAAGTTATCGAAGTCACTGAAAGCACCGTGGTATGTAAAGTGCTGAACAACGGTGACCTGGGCGAGAACAAAGGCGTTAACCTGCCGGGCGTTTCCATTCAGTTGCCTGCGCTGGCTGAAAAAGACAAGCTGGACCTGATCTTTGGCTGTGAGCAAGGCGTCGACTTCGTTGCTGCCTCGTTCATTCGTAAGCGTTCAGACGTGATCGAAATCCGTGAGCATCTGAAAGCACACGGCGGCGAGCATATCCAGATCATCTCCAAAATTGAAAACCAGGAAGGCCTGAACAACTTCGACGAAATCCTTGATGCCTCTGACGGTATCATGGTCGCTCGTGGTGATCTCGGCGTTGAGATCCCGGTTGAAGAAGTGATCTTCGCTCAGAAGATGATGATCAAGAAGTGTAACCGTGCACGTAAAGTGGTGATCACCGCCACTCAGATGCTCGATTCGATGATCAAAAACCCGCGCCCTACCCGTGCGGAAGCCGGTGACGTTGCCAACGCCATTCTCGACGGCACTGATGCTGTGATGCTGTCTGGTGAAAGCGCCAAAGGGAAATACCCGCTGGAGTCTGTCACCATTATGGCCACCATCTGCGAACGTACCGACCGCGTGATGAAAAGCCGCATCGACTCCCAGCACGACAACCGCAAAATGCGTATCACTGAAGCAGTCTGTCGTGGAGCGGTAGAAACGGCTGAGAAACTGGAATCGCCACTGATTGTGGTTGCCACTGAAGGCGGCAAGTCTGCGAAGTCCATTCGTAAATACTTCCCGAATGCAACGATCCTCGCCCTGACGACAAACGAGCAGACTTCACGTCAGCTGTTGCTCAGTAAAGGCATCATCACTTCCGTGGTGAAAGAAATCGCCTCAACTGACGATTTCTACCGTCTGGGTAAAGAAGCGGCAGAAGCCAGCGGCTACGCGCAGAAAGGCGATGTAGTGGTCATGGTTTCTGGTGCATTGGTACCAAGTGGAACGACCAATACTGCATCAGTGCACGTTCTGTAATTAAAAATTACGCCTTGCATTTAAAAAGCGCCCTCAGTGGCGCTTTTTTTACAACTTGCGTAAGACGTTTCACAAAGCGTCCAATCGAAATTAACGATTTAATTACCGAAGAAACGACGTTCCCTCCGATTAAAATCGCCTGTTTTCGCTTCGTTTTTTGTAAAATATCAGAAATAAGATGCTTCTTTGAGCGAACGATCAAGTTTAAGCACTTTCTCATCAAAAAATTATTCTCATTAGAAAATACTTTGTGTAATACTTGTAACGCTACATGGAGATTAACTTAATCTAGAGGGTATTAATAATGAATCGTACTAAACTGGTACTGGGCGCGGTAATCCTGGCTTCAACTATGCTGGCTGGTTGCTCAAGCAACGCTAAAATCGATCAGCTGTCTACCGACGTGCAGACTCTGAACGCTAAAGTTGACCAGCTGAGCAACGACGTGAACGCAATCCGTTCTGACGTTCAGGCTGCTAAAGATGACGCAGCTCGTGCTAACCAGCGTCTGGACAACCAGGCTCACTCTTACCGTAAGTAAGAGTTCTGGTAATGAAATGGCGCACATTGTGCGCCATTTTTTTTGCCTGTTATCCGGAGTCTTCCACCATGCGTCCAACCCCGTCTAAAACGCCCTGTAAACGAGTTTATCATCGTTAACAGGCAACTCACGGTTACCATCGACTTTCTCACCCTCGTTGACCAGCACTGGCATCCCTGCTCTGCGTTCAATCGCCGCTTTGATGACTACCCGATCGCTGGCATCACTGTTGATGAACTTCTTAGCAGCCACCGTCAGTGCAATCGGCATGGTTTGTGGGTCGTCCTTTTCGCTATGCGATAACGGCTGATGCACTTCCAGATAACGCTTACCGTCCGGTTCAACCGCGTATTTCACTGGCTGATTGATGATCTGCACGCGCGTGCCTTTAGGAACGCTGTTAAACAGTGCTTCGATATCGTCCGGACGCAAACGGATGCACCCTGAACTGACGCGCATGCCAATACCAAAATCAGCGTTAGTACCATGGATCAGATAGTGCTGCTTACCGTAAGCCAGACGCAGCGCAAACAGCCCCATTGGGTTATCCGGCCCTGCGGGTACGGTTACCGGCAGCGTCTTACCTTCAGCCGCGTAGCGCTTACGAATATTAGGAGTGGGTGTCCAGGTTGGATTGGGGATTTTCTGGCTGATGCTGGTGACCATTGCCGGGGTATTCGCCCCCAGTTGACCAATACCGATGGGATAGACGATCACTTTGTTTTCATCTTTGGGATAGTAGTAGAGGCGCAGTTCAGCCACGTTGACAACGATCCCTTCACGTTTCGTATCAGGAAGTAGCATCTGCGTTGGAATGGTCAGCTGTGAACCCGCTTTGGGCAACCAGGGGTCGGTACCGGGATTGGCTTCCAGCAGGCCCAGCAGGCCCACTTTGTATTTGGCTGCCACGGACTCCAGCGGCTGCCCGTCATTGGGCACGACAAAAGTGGTGTTCTCACCAATCAGGCGGCTGTTGTCGGGAGGAAGCGGATACTCGGTTGCGCTAACGGCGTGCATCCCGGCAAGAAAGGTAAGAACAGAGATCCCGGCAAAGCGGTAAAAAAGTTTCATGCGCATTTCTCGGTTATGAATGGATAGATACACAACCTGACTCGCTTATGGCGGACGATAAATCCCCCCGTAACCGGTATCTGGATGTGTAAACACCCCACTGTAGCCTGGCGGGGTGCTTACCGAGAAGTGTAGCAATTCAAGGCTGAGTAAGAATCAGCGCTTTCTTACGAATGGCACGAATCATTGCTTCCAGTCCCTGAGAACGGGACGGCGTTAATTGTTGCGTCAGTGAAAGGTCGGCAAACCAGGGGCGGACATCGAAATCGACGATTTCCTGCGGCGTCATCTTTTGGTACAGCGCGAAGACAATGGCAATCAACCCTTTCACCAGCGCGGCATCGCTGTCGCCCTGCAGGCGAACACAGCCTGTTTCATCGGTGTCGACGACAATCCACACCTGACTCTGACAGCCCGGAATGATGTTTTCCGGCTGCTGGAGGGTTTCCGCCTCGCCCGACAGGCGCGCACCCAGCTCAATGATGTACAGATACTTCTCTTCCTGGTTAGCGCAACGATTGAAGTTACGTACCAGCTTGTCTTTATCTGGCAGAGTTGCCATTGCTTCCTCACTTAAAAACGAAAGGGCGAGGCATGCCTCCCCCCTGCGGGTCGGTGCGGGTTGAAACTTAACCCAGCAAACGGTGAATACGTGTCAAACCGGCGGCCAGTCGGTCCACTTCTTCTTCGCTATTATACAGAACAAACGAGGCACGACACATGGCAGGTACCTCGTAATGCTGCATTAACGGCATGGCACAGTGATGACCGGTACGTATCGCGATGCCATACTGGTCCAGGAAGCTGCCAACATCAAAAGCATGGTGCTTACCCAGGTTGAACGCAATCACGCCAGCGCGCTGCTGCGGGCCATAAATCACCAGATCCGGCACTGCGGCCAGTTTATCCAGTGCATAGCGCATCAGTTGCTGTTCACGTTCGGCAATCACATCCAGCCCCAGATCGCTGACCCACTTGATGGCAGCGCCCAGACCGATAATCGCCCCGGTATTCGGTGACCCCGCTTCGAAGCGCCATGGAGCCGCAGCAAAGGTGGTGCCTTTGGTCAGGCTGACGGTAGCAATCATCGCCCCGCCCCCTTCCCACGGCGGCATCTGATCCAGCAGTGCCTTACGGCCATACAGGATGCCAATGCCGGTCGGGCCATAAAGTTTGTGCCCGGAGAAAACATAAAAATCGCAGTCCAGATCCTGGACGTCGACCTGGTGATGCATCACGGCCTGCGCACCGTCGATCAACGTAACCACGCCTGCGGCTTTCGCCTGCGCGACCAGCGCTTTCACCGGATTTTCAGTTCCCAGCACGTTAGAGACCTGCGTCACCGCCAGCAGGCGGGTACGGCTGTCCATCAATACAGGTAACTGAGCGATATCCAGCTCACCGTTAGCAGTCAGTGGGATAAAGCGCACTTCAGCGCCGGTGCGCTGTGCCACCATCTGCCACGGCACGATATTCGCGTGGTGCTCCATCTCCGTAATGATGATGTTGTCGCCCGGCTGCAACTGGCTGCCGCCCCAGCTGTTAGCGACCAGATTGATCGCTTCTGTGGTGCCTTTAACGAAGACGATCTCTTCCGCTGAAGCCGCATTGAGGAACTGTGCGGCCTGAGTGCGCACATTTTCCATTTCCGTGGTGGCTTCCGCACTCAGCGTGTGAATACCCCGGTGCACGGCGGCATAGCCATGTTCATAAAAGCGGCTTTCTGCGTCAATGACTGCCTGCGGCTTTTGCGCACTGGCCGCACTGTCGAGATAGGCCAGCGGTTGCCCGTTGACCTCGCGCGCCAGCAGCGGAAACTCCGCCCGAACGCGGGCCAGGTCAAAACTCATTGCAGGCCTCCAGGGAAACGCTGCGCGATGCGCTGCATCACGGCTTCTTTCAGCGTTTCATCAGAAATGGCTTCGGTTAATTCAGCGGCAAACGCATAGATAATCATGCGCTGTGCGGCGGCTTCGTCGATCCCACGAGAACGCAGATAGAACATCTGCTCTTCGTCAATACGACCGATCGTCGCACCATGACCGCATTTCACGTCATCAGCGTAGATTTCCAGCTGCGGTTTGGTATCCACTTCTGCCAGACGTCCCAGTAACAGGTTGTTGTTACTCATCTGACCGTCAGTTTTCAGCGCATACTTGGCCACTTTAATATGACCATTAAACACCGCACGGGCACGGTCACGCACAATGGTTTTATGCAGCTGACGGCTCTGGCAATGGCCTTTGTTGTGCTCAAGATAGGTGCGGCTGTCACACACTTCTTTGTCCAGCGGCAGCATCAGGCTGTTGATCACCAGGTCGCTGCCCTCGCCTTCCAGTTTGCTGCTGGTGTTGTGACGGGTCAGACCCGCCCCCAGCAGGAAGCTGTGGCTCTGCACGCGCACATCACGGCCCAGCATCAGGTCGTTATGTGAGAAGTGATAGCTGCTCTGATCTTCGAAGCAGAGGTTGTAGTGCGTCAGCTGCGCGTTATTGCCCACATCGGCGGTGAAACGCGCACCGGTAAAGTGCGTTGAGGCGTTAAGCGTGACGTAATGCTCAATCACCGTCGCTTCCGCCGCTTCTTCCAGCACCAGATGGTGACGATAGTGAGAGGTGTTCATCTCGCCTGCCGCACTGCCGCTGCTGATATGAAGCAGGTAAAGGGGACGTACTGCTGCTTTACCACGTGCCAACTGAATGGTCGTCACTTCCTCTGCCAGGCTTTCTGTCAGATGCAGGAACACTTCGGGCTGAATTGGCGCACTCAACTCGCGACGTTCCGCGGCCTGAGTCACCTGAATGGCGAACAGGTCATACTCACTGTCACTCAGGGCCGGTGCAAAACGTCCATCAACAAACACCAGGCGCACAGCATCAATCGCCAGTGCCACGTCGTCGATAGCGTCTGTATTTAGTTCAGCAGGCTGAGGCAGCACAAACTGATGGCCCAGCAGCTGGTCCAGCGGCGTATATTTCCAATTTTCCTGCTTACGCGTAGGCAGGCCTAAGCGCAGCAGCTGCTGCCAGTGTTGCTGAGCCTGCAACGAACGGCTTTCACCACGCGTTTCAAACAGGTGATGCCACTGTTGCAGCGCGTTATCACTCTTGGTCGGTAAGCCAGCCATAGCCTTGCTCCTCCAACTGTTTAACCAGTGAGAAATCACCTGATTTCACAATTTTGCCCTGATACAGCACATGGACGAAGTCCGGCTGGATGTAGTCAAGAATACGCTGGTAGTGCGTGACGATGATGAATGAACGTTTGCCATCACGCAGGTTGTTAACCCCGTTTGCCACGATTTTCAGGGCATCGATGTCCAGACCGGAGTCCGTCTCATCCAGGATGCACAGATCCGGCTCAAGCGCCGCCATCTGCAGAATATCATTACGCTTTTTTTCACCGCCGGAAAAACCAACGTTGACGGAGCGGGTCAACAGATCCTCAGGCATTTTCAGCAGCTGAATCTTATCTTCAATGAAGTCCTGGAAATCAAAACGGTCCAGCGCTTCCTGTTCACGGTATTTGCGCACCGCGTTAACCGAGGTTTGCAGGAAGAACTGGTTACTGACGCCAGGGATCTCAACCGGGTACTGGAAAGCCATAAAGATGCCTTCACCGGCACGATCTTCCGGGGCCAGTTCCAGCAGGTCTTTACCTTTAAACTCCACGGAGCCGCCGGTGACTTCATAATCTTCACGCCCTGCCAGAGTGGCAGAAAGGGTACTTTTCCCTGAGCCGTTTGGCCCCATGATGGCGTGAACTTCGCCCGGTTTGATTTCAAGATTCAATCCACGCAGGATAGCTTTGTCTTCAACGCTGACCTGTAAATCTTTAATGCTTAACATAAGGTTTCCTTCGTAGTGCTTTCCGGCACCATATCAATGCTGTGCGTAGGTTAGCCCACGCTGTGTTCGAGGCTGATGGCCAACAGTTTCTGCGCTTCCACTGCAAATTCCAGCGGCAGCTCTGAGAAGACATCCTTGCAGAAACCGTTAACAATCATAGAAATCGCATCGTCTTCGCTGATCCCGCGTTGCAGGCAGTAGAACAGCTGGTCTTCACCAATACGTGATGTGGTGGCCTCATGCTCTAACTGTGCGGTGTTATTACGCACTTCCACATACGGGAAAGTGTGTGCACCGCATTCCGCACCAATCAGCATCGAGTCACACTGGGTAAAGTTACGCGCATTGGTGGCGGTTGGCATGATTTTCACCAGGCCGCGATAGGTATTCTGGCTGGTGCCAGCAGAGATACCTTTAGAGATGATGGTTGACTTGGTGTTTTTACCAATGTGGATCATCTTGGTGCCGGTATCAGCCTGCTGGCGTCCGCTGGTCAGCGCGACAGAGAAGAACTCACCAATCGAGTTATCACCGCGCAGGATCACACTCGGGTATTTCCAGGTGATTGCAGAACCGGTTTCCGACTGCGTCCAGGACATCTTACTGTTCGCCCCTTCACACAGTGCACGCTTGGTGACGAAGTTAAGGATACCGCCCTCGGAGTCGCCACCGGAGAACCAGTTTTGCACCGTGGAGTATTTCACTTCCGCATCTTTGTGGATGATCACTTCCACCACCGCCGCATGCAGCTGGTAGGTGTCACGGACCGGCGCTGAACAGCCTTCGATGTAGCTCACGTAACTGCCTTCATCGGCAATCAGAATGGTGCGTTCAAACTGGCCGGTTTTCGCCGCGTTAATACGGAAATACGTCGACAGCTCCATCGGGCAGCGCACCCCTTTCGGGATGTAAACGAAAGTCCCGTCAGAGGCCACCGCTGAGTTCAGCGCGGCGAAGAAGTTGTCATTTGCCGGAACAACGGTGCCCAGATACTGTTGAACCAGCTCCGGGTGCTCGTGGATGGCTTCACCGAACGAACAGAAGATAATGCCCTCTTTCGCCAGCTTATCGCGATAGGTGGTCGATACGGAGACGGAGTCAAAGATCGCATCTACGGCCACTTCCTGGCCTTCACGTACCGGTACGCCTAACTGTTTAAAGGCGTCTTCCACTTCCTGGGTCAGATAGTTGGGCGCATCGGTTCCTGAAGCCTGTGTGGCACCTGGCTCAGAGGCACAGCTGTCATCACAGTTGCCGCAGGACGGCGCGGAATAGTAGCTGTAATCCTGATAATCCAGCTTTTTGTAGTTGGCTTTCAGCCAGTGAGGCTCTTCCATTTCAAGCCATGCAGCGAAGGCCTTCAGGCGGAATTCCAGCATCCACTCAGGTTCGTTACGTTTAGCCGAGATTGCGCGCACCACATCTTCATTGATGCCGTGTTCAAACTCTTCGGTTTGCAGTTGGGTAAAGAAGCCTTCTTTGTAGTTCTGAGGGCTGCCTTCCCAAACCTGTACATCGTCAGATGCTTCAGTATTACGAGACATAGGGTTCACTCAACGCCAAAGCTCTCACCACAGCCGCAGGCGTGTTGAGCTTTAGGGTTATTAAATTTGAAAATCTGGTTCAGGCCTTCGCGCACGAAATCCACTTCCGTACCGTCGATATAGGGCATCGCCTGCAGGGGCACGAATAACAACGCACCGTTATGGCTGAACACCAAATCATCCGCCGCCGATTCTTTCGCCATATCCATGGTGTAACCAAATCCGGCACAGCCAGAGGTTTTGACACCCAGCTTCAGGCCCTTAATCTCAGGGTCACCTGCGGCCAGATTGATGATTTGCTTTGCTGCGCTGTCAGTAAGCGTCAGCCCTTTCCAGATGTACTCATCCGGAGAAAAAGTGGCAGGATTTGCTGATTGCATAATTTACCTCGCGATACGATAGCCCTTCGGGCTAGTGCCCCTATGTTAGTGATTACCAGAATCACTTCAACCTCTTGTTTTGCAGGGATAAAGGACAAAAGGTGCTTTTAGGGAACTCTTGACTAAGTTTAGACCCTGTAAAAAAGATTGCGCTTTGCCTGAAAGACGCATCGTCTCAAAAGATAAGCGTTTGAAAATAAGATGTTTATATTTTGTTATCTAAACCGAATACTTTCTCTAACTCATTCTCGTTATTCACCGTGACGCGGTTATCGTTATCACCGATTTTTCTGACAGGTGAGGTATATCAATAAAAATTCCCACGTTACGATTGAATAATATCGCAGTTATAATATGATAATGATTATCATTAGCGCGACTGGAACCCGTAATGAATCTGTCGATGAGTGCGTGGCTGCAACATAAAATTGATGAGTACACGTTTTCCGTACGTGATATCACCGTCGACTTTTACATGGCGCAGGCTAAGTTAAACCGGCCCGACTGTTCCATTGAACAACTGCGTAAGTTCAATGATACCTGCCTCGACATGGCCGAACTCTGCCAGCTGAATGGCGACGATCAAAGCTATCTTCACGCGCTGGGAAAACTCCATCAACGACTGGTTGTTGAGCTGAGCAACACCGACCGCGAACGCCTGTTCCGGATGCAAGCCTGGCAACTGGCACGCCACTCCCTGAGTCGCCTCTGTCATCAGCTGGCAATGAATGGCGAATGGGATAAAGCGACCGTGTTGCAAAGCGAATTCGTTAAGCACGCGTCGTGGATAATGTAATCTTCAGAGTATTATACCGCGTGCCAGTGATGCGAAAAACCCCGCATTAAGCGGGGTTATCGGTCAAATCACAGCAGTTGTGAGGCGGGACGTACAGCACAAGCGATTATTGTTGTCGAAAATTTCTATTTGCCACACCTGATGACGCCGTCCGAGATGCACAGAACGGCACACACCACGGACCTCGCCTTCCCGTGCGGCCCGCAGATGATTGGCGTTGATCTCCAGCCCAACCACCTGCTGTTCACCCTCGGTGCAGAGATACCCAGCCATTGAGCCTAGTGTCTCCGCCAGCACCACCGATGCTCCGCCGTGCAGCAGACCAAACGGCTGGCGCGTACGCTGATCAACCGGCATCACCGCTTCAATTCGGTCCTCCGCCAGCACCGTAAAACGGATGCCAATATGGTCCACCATCGTGTTTTGACTGCGCAGATTTAACTGCTCAAGCGTGGCTTCACGCTGCCAGATTGCCATTACAGGATCTCCAGTAATGCCTGCAGAGGATGGCGTATACCGCTACCTTCAATACGTTTCACCTGACTGCGGCAGGAATAGCCGGTCGACAGACAGCGCTGACGCGGCAGTTTTTGCAGGGCATTTTGCCAGGAGAGCGCATAAATCCCGAGCGAGTTTTCCAGGTTTTTTGCTTCATGCCCGTAAGTCCCGGCCATGCCGCAGCAACCCACGCTGACATTTTCCAGCCTGGCACCAAAGCGGGCAAAGATCGTTTCCCACTGTTTAATCGAGCCGGGCAGCGCAGTGACCTCGGTGCAGTGGCCAAACAGATACCAGGATTCACCTTCTGCTGCGGGCTGGGCATCACGCGTCGCCAGCGCAGTATGCAGCCATTCATGGACTAACTGCACATGGAAATCCCCCCGTTTATCACCCAGTACCTGCTTGTACTCATCGCGGTAGCAGAGCACCAGCGCCGGATCGACACCCACCAGCGGCATCTTCAACTGCGCCACACGATTGAGGAAATCAGCAGTTTTCTGTGCGGTACGCGCAAACTGTTGCAGGAAGCCCTTAATATGCTGCGCTTTGCCGTTCGGCGAGAACGGCAGTACCACAGCAGTGAAGCCCAACTTTTCAATCAGTTGCACAAAGTCGGCCACCAGCTGTGCTTCGTAATAGCTGGTAAACGGGTCCTGAACCACCAGCACAGTCCGCGCACGCTGTTCAGCACTCATCTGTTCGAGATCTTCCAGCGTCGTGCCCGATGCCCGATGACCGGCCAGCTGCTGCTTCAGCGTCGGTGACGATAAGAGCGGCAGGTCGACCATACCTATATGGCGCTTGCTGAGCGATTTGACCCACGGCTGACGTAAAAAGAAGTTAAAGGCCTTTGGCGCTTTTGCCATCAGCGGCGCATAGCTCTCCACCGTTGCGACCAGATAGTCACTGGCCGGACGCAGGTAGCGCGTGTGATAGAGCTGTAAAAAGCGTGAGCGGAAACCAGGAACATCGATTTTGATCGGACATTGGGTTGAACACGCTTTACAGGCCAGGCAGCCTGACATCGCGTCTTTCACCTCGTGGGAAAAATCATACTGCCCGCGTTTGGCCTGCCAGCTGTTGCGGGTCCGCTGGATCATACCGCGCAGACTGATTCCTTTTGACGGCAGTTGCTGCTCAAGCACCAGTGGATCTACGCCCTGCTCGGCCAGCAAACGCAGCCATTCGCGCGTCAGCGTGGCACGCCCTTTCGGTGAATGCATGCGGTTGCTGGTGATCTTCATTGACGGGCACATCGGGCTTTTCACATCAAAGTTAAAGCATAAGCCGTTGCCGTTACACTCCATCGCGCCACGCCAGTCAGTCCGAACGTTAACCGGGATCTGGCGATCGTACGTGCCACGTTTCACTGCATCGACTTTGAGCATCGGGTCGTCGACGCCCAGCGGTGCACAGATTTTACCCGGATTCAGACGGTTGGCAGGGTCGAAGGCGGCTTTAATGCGGCGCAATTCGTTATACAGCACCTCGCCAAAGAACGCCGGACTGTACTCCGCGCGGAATCCTTTCCCGTGCTCCCCCCACAGCAGGCCGCCATAACGCGCTGTCAGGGCCACGACTTCATCAGAGATCTGTTTCATCAGCATCTCCTGCTGCGGGTCGCACATATCCAGCGCAGGGCGCACGTGCAGCACCCCGGCATCCACATGGCCAAACATGCCATAACTGAGGTTATGCCCATCGAGCAGTGCACGGAAATCGACAATATAGTCAGCGAGGTTCTGCGGCGGCACGCAAGTGTCTTCAACAAACGGAATCGGCTTGGCACGCCCTTTGGCATTCCCCAACAGCCCCACGGCTTTTTTGCGCATCCCGTAGATACGCTCAATACCGGAAACGTCATCACAGAGCTGATAGCCAATGACCCCGCCCTCGCGCAGTGACATTAACGTTTCAAGTCGCTGGCACAGCGATTCCACCTGGCTGTCGATCAGGGATTTATCGTTGCCAGCAAACTCCACCATATTCAGGCCAAGCATCTCTTTGTCAGGAATATCCGTAATCAGTTCACTGACGGAGTGCCAGACAATGTCTTCACGGGCAAGGTTCAGCACCTTAGAATCAACGGTTTCGACCGACAGCGCTTTGGCCTCCACCATAAATGGCGCATTGCGCAGCGCAGAGTCAAAGGAGTCGTATTTAATGTTAACCAGCCGGCGCACTTTTGGGATCGGAGTGATATCCAGGGTGGCTTCGGCGATAAACGCCAGCGTGCCTTCAGCGCCACATAAAATGCGCGTCAGATCCAGCTGTTGCAGATCGTCACTCAACACATGACGCAGGTCGTAACCGGTGAGAAAACGGTTAAGTTTAGGGAATTTGTCGATGATTACGTCACGCTGCTCACGGCAGCGGTCCAGCACCACACGATAGATATTACCTTCCGCACCGGGTGCCTGCGCGCGTATTTCCGCTTCGCTGACGGGCATCGCATACGTATCCAGCACCTCTCCCCCCAGCAGGACCGCTTTCAGGCCCAGCACATGATCGGAAGTTTTGCCGTACACCAGCGATCCCTGGCCTGAGGCATCCGTGTTAATCATGCCGCCAAGTGTGGCGCGGTTACTGGTGGACAGTTCCGGGGAGAAAAAGTAGCCAAAAGGTTTCAGGTAATCATTGAGCTGATCTTTTATGACGCCCGCTTCAACTTTTACCCACCCCTCTTCGACATTGATATCCAGAATGCGCTTCATATGGCGCGACATATCCACCACAATACCCTGATTGAGTGACTGCCCGTTGGTGCCGGTGCCGCCACCGCGTGGCGCAAAGGTCAGGGAATCGAAGCGACTGTCTGCCGCAAGGCGTGCAATCAGTGCCACATCAGCCGTGGATCGGGGAAAAATAACCGCATCGGGCAACAGTTGATAGATACTGTTGTCAGTGGACATAATCAGACGGTCGGCATAGCTTGTCGCTGTGTCGCCAGTAAAACCATCCTGTTTTAAGGCATCCAAAAAACTCAGCACCAACGGAACAAGACCCGGTGCCTGGGAAATCTGTGGGATCATTATCGGGTGACCAAAAAGTTATGTGAATCGTTTGCGTTGCTCAAATAGCGCAGTTATCCGTTTTATCACATTTTTTTATGACCTGCCGTTATTTCAAAAAACGAAGCAAAAGAATAACCTGTTGTTTCTGTCGCTAAATCGTTTCATACATCATGATTTAAACGTCAGGGTTAGCGTAACCGATGCGCCTGCGCTGATTTTAAGAGACAAATCGCATTTTACTTGAGGTCATTGTTAATCGATGAAGAACGCGCAAAAAGGTTGGGACTTACCGCAAATCGTGTTTTCACTGCTGTTTATCAGCCTGACGATTGTCGCGTGTTTTTGGGTGGTTCAGCCGTTTATTATGGGGTTTGCCTGGGCCAGCATGGTGGTGATTGCCACCTGGCCATTAATGATCAAAATTCAGGGTTTGCTGTGGGGTCGCCGCGGGCTGGCGGTGCTGGTCATGACGCTGTTGTTGATTCTGGTTTTTATTATTCCTGTTGCCGTACTGGTTAACAGCCTGATTGAAAACGTCCCTCCGCTGCTTTCGTGGCTCAGTTCGGGCCATCTGCAAATGCCGGATCTGCATTGGCTGCGCAGCATTCCTCTCGTTGGCAGAAAGCTCTATTCGGCTTATCACAATCTGCTAGCCGGCGGCGGGTCAGCATTGATTACGCAGGTACAGCCTTATATTGGCCGCACTACCGGGTTCTTCTTTGCTCAGGCGGGCCACTTTGGCCGCTTTATGATGCATCTCGGTCTGATGTTGCTCTTTGCCGTGCTGCTGTTCTGGCGCGGTGAGCAGGTGGGGCACGGTATCCGTCATTTCGCCTTCCGTCTGGCGTCTCGTCGCGGGGATGCTGCCGTCTTGTTGGCTGGTCAGGCTATTCGAGCGGTCGCCCTCGGCGTTGTCGTCACCGCGTTAGTTCAGGGTGTTCTGGGAGGAATTGGACTGGCAATCTCCGGTATTCCTTATGCCACCATACTGACGGTACTGATGATTCTCTCTTGCCTGGTTCAGCTCGGTCCGTTGATTGTGCTGGTACCCGCTATCATCTGGCTTTACTGGAGCGGAGACACCACCTGGGGCACAGTCCTGCTGGTCTGGAGCTGTGTGGTGGGTACTCTGGACAACGTGCTGCGGCCCATGCTGATTCGTATGGGTGCTGACTTACCGATGATCCTGATTCTGTCAGGCGTGATTGGTGGCCTGATTGCCTTTGGTATGATTGGTCTGTTCATTGGCCCGGTCGTGTTGGCCGTCTCTTACCGCCTGGTTTCTGTCTGGGTACATGAGTCACCGGCACCGGAAGAAGACCCGCTGGCAGTGGTTGAAGAACTCGCCGAAATTGAAGCAGAAGCGCACCAGCCAAAAGCATAATCCCCCCTTCGTTTGCAGTCAGTTCGCTGACTGCAAACATTAGCGCATGGAATATTTCCGCATCATAAATCCTGATTTTCATTAATGGAATTTATCACTAAATCCCACTTTTCACGCTTTCCAACCCTTGCATCACCAAATTGCTGATATTTTGCACATCAATTTGCGTTAAAAACCGCCACCTGCACCGGGAAATATTATGAGTTTTAAACTAATAAGATGATTCTTAAAGACGCCATAAACGCGGTTGCATAGTATGGATATCAAGTTTGAAATCACCCCACTGGTTTCTGAACAATGTTATTTCCCTGAGTAAAGAATTGCTGTGTGTAGTCTTTGCCCATCCCCTGTGATGGGCTTTTTTTTGTCTGAAATTCGGCATAAAAAAAGGATAACCGCAGCGCGGTTATCCCTTGCATCGATCCCGGACGCGGTATGCCACGCCTCTAAGGATATCTGGTTAATCGTAGGGGTCGGGCCCGCCCCCCCCCGCAACCACCCGCGTTTACTTCTTCAACTCAGCCAGGCTCAGCCACGTCTGAACCACGGTATCCGGGTTCAGTGACAAACTGTCAATGCCCTCTTCCATCAGCCAGGCGGCAAAGTCTTCGTGGTCTGAAGGTCCCTGCCCGCAGATACCGACATATTTCCCCTGCTTCTTCGCGGCGCGGATTGCCATCGACAACAGCGCTTTTACGGCATCATTACGCTCGTCAAACAGCTCGGATACCACACCGGAGTCGCGGTCCAGCCCCAGCGCCAGTTGGGTCATATCATTTGAGCCAATCGAGAAGCCGTCAAAGTATTGCAGGAACTCGTCAGCCAGCAGCGCATTGGACGGGATCTCACACATCATGATGATCTTAAGCCCGTTCTCACCCCGCTTCAGTCCCTGGCGTTCCAGTTCCTCCACCACGGCTTTCGCCTGGGCTACGGTGCGCACAAACGGCACCATGATCTCTACGTTGGTCAGCCCCATATCGTTGCGTACACGTTTGACCGCCGCACACTCCAGTGCAAAGCAGTCACGGAAGCTATCCGCCACATAGCGACCGGCGCCACGGAAGCCGAGCATTGGGTTCTCTTCTTCAGGTTCATAACGTTCGCCACCGACCAGATTGGCATATTCGTTAGTCTTGAAGTCTGAAAGACGCACAATCACGCGTTTCGGCGCAAATGCCGCCCCCAGAGTGGCAATCCCTTCGGTCAGGCGGCCAATATAAAACTCAATCGGGTCGTCAAACCCTTTCATCATGGTGCGGATCTGCTTCTGCAACTCCGGCGTCTGCTGGTCAAACTCCAGCAGTGCCTTAGGATGTACACCGATCATTCGGTTGATAATAAACTCCAGGCGCGCGAGTCCCACCCCTTCATTCGGCAGGCAGGCAAAATCAAATGCACGATCGGGATTACCCACGTTCATCATGATTTTCAGCGGCAGCGATGGCATTTCATCAACCTGCGAACTTTTGACCTCGAAGTCGAGCAGTTCATCATAGACATAGCCGGTGTCGCCTTCCGCACATGACACCGTCACTTTATGACCGTCTTTCAGGATATCGGTGGCATTACCGCACCCGACAACCGCCGGGATCCCCAATTCACGGGCAATGATCGCCGCATGACAGGTACGCCCACCGCGATTGGTGACAATGGCAGACGCCTTTTTCATGATCGGTTCCCAGTCAGGGTCGGTCATGTCGGTCACCAGTACGTCACCTTTTTCAATGCGGTTCATTTCACTGATGTCGTGAATGACTTTCACTTCACCGGCACCGATACGGTGACCGATGGCGCGGCCTTCAACCACCACCTTACCGTTGCCCTGAAGTGTGTAACGCTCCATCACTGAACCGTTAGAACGGACGGTTTCCGGACGAGCCTGTACGATAAACAGTTTGCCGGTATGGCCATCCTTCGCCCACTCAATGTCCATCGGACGCTGGTAGTGTTTCTCAATCTGCACGGCCTGCGCCGCCAGTGCTTCCACTTCTTTATCCGTCAGGGAGAAACGGTCACGCTCTGCTTCTGGCACGTCCTCGATCCTGACCTGCTCGCCATGCTCCTGCGAATCTGCGTAGACCATGCGGATTTTCTTCGAACCCATATTACGGCGCACAATGGACGGGCGACCTGCGGCCAGCGTCGGTTTATGCACGTAAAACTCATCCGGGTTAACCGCACCCTGTACCACCATCTCACCCAGGCCCAGCGCAGAAGTAATAAATACCACCTGATCGAAGCCCGACTCGGTATCAATAGTAAACATCACGCCGGCAGAGGCGAGATCAGAACGCACCATGCGCTGCACCCCGGCGGAGAGTGCCACACCACGGTGATCGTATCCCTGATGCACACGGTACGAGATCGCACGATCGTTAAACAGAGAGGCATAGACATGCTTAACGGCAATGAGCACCGCATCATAGCCCTGCACATTGAGGAAGGTTTCCTGCTGCCCGGCAAAGGAGGCATCCGGCATATCCTCTGCGGTGGCGGAAGAACGCACCGCAAACGATGCATCAGCATCATCGGCTGACAACTGGTTGTACGCCTCGTGTATCGCCTGTTCCAGCTCTGGCGTAAACGGCGTTTCTACCACCCACTGACGGATCTGTTTACCCGCCTTCGCCAACTCATCAACATCATCAATATCGGTCTTATCCAGCAGATCATAGATACGCTGATTGACGCCGCTTTGGTCGAGGAACAGGTTGAACGCTTCCGAGGTTGTCGCAAATCCGTTCGGCACTGATACACCCAACGATGACAAGTTAGTAATCATTTCACCCAGAGAGGCATTTTTGCCTCCCACCCGATCCACATCGTTCATGCCAAGCTGGTTATACCAGAGCACTAGCGGCAATTGGCCTTTATTGGACATTGAAGCAATCCTTGTAAGATTTAATTAAAAATATGAGGAGTACAGTAATGCTTCTTGAGACTCGCACAGTTAAGCCGGATTGATAAAGTGTTGAATCGTTCAAGCAGATGATTTTTTTATTTTTAAGATTTCTCCGCGTAATAAAACAGCGTTGCGCAACAAATAAAATAATAATTTACCTTATAAATCAGCAAATTGAAAATAATCACAAAATAAAATCGCATCGCCACTTGCGCAACAAAAAAGGATTCCATATTAGAATGTTTTTAATTGAAAGGGCGATAAAGATGAATAGTGAACAGAAACATCATTTCATTTTATGATAAAAGTGCGATTTCTCTGATTTTATAAAAATAAAAAGTTCAAATCATTAGTTAATGGTTTTTTTATTTTGTTTTGTAGACTGAATCACGATTTGCTTTAACAGGGCAGATTAATTTAGTCTGCACTGCATACCCGCCAGCGGAGATAAAATGGACGTGAACGCCGAACGTAGTGTTTTTTATATTTCAGATGGCACCGCCATCACGGCTGAAGTATTAGGTCATGCGGTCCTGTCACAGTTCCCGGTGGCAACGCAGAGTGTCACCCTGCCCTTTGTGGAAAACGTGCAGCGCGCTCAAGCGGTGAAAGCGCAGATAAATGCGCTGTACCAGCAAAGCGGTGTGCGTCCGCTGGTGTTCATTTCGGTGATCTCCGCGGAGATCCGCGAGATCATTTTGCAAAGCGATGGCTTCTGCCAGGACATTGTCCAGTCGCTGGTCGCCCCGCTCCAGCAAGAGTTAGGCGTTGACCCTGCGCCTGTGGCGAACCGTACGCACGGTCTGACCGCCAACAACCTCGGTAAATATGATGCGCGTATTGCCGCGATTGATTACACGCTGGCCCATGACGATGGTATCTCACTGCGCGGTCTCGAAGACGCGCAGGTGATCCTGCTGGGCGTTTCGCGCTGTGGTAAAACCCCTACCAGCCTTTATCTCGCCATGCAGTTCGGCATTCGCGCGGCTAACTATCCGTTTATCGCGGATGATATGGATAACCTGAAACTGCCCCCGGCATTGAAACCCTTCCAGAATAAATTGTTCGGGTTAACCATTGACCCGGAACGCCTGGCCGCCATCCGCCAGGAGCGGGCAGAAAACACCCGTTATGCGTCAATGCGCCAGTGCAGGCTGGAAGTGGGCGAAGTTGAAGCGCTGTTCCGTACCCATCAGATTCGCTACCTCAACAGTACGAATTATTCGGTGGAAGAGATCGCCACCAAAATCCTCGATATCATGGGTCTTACGCGCCGTATGTACTGATTTTTGCGTTTCCGGCTTGCTCGCAGCGAGCCGGAAATGCAATTCCCCTGCTGTTTTACGGTTGAAATCATCGCGGTTTGGTTTAAGGTGAACGCCATTACTTCCCGGTATTCCTGCCGTTGTGAAGACAAAATTTTAGAGATCCCCATGAACAAAACAGATGAACTGCGGACCGCGCGCATCGACAGCTTAGTGACGCCTGCAGAACTGCAGGCGCAGCTGCCGATCACGTCTGCCATTATCGAAAACGTGACAGCGTCACGTAAACGCATCGCCCGTATTCTCTCCGGTGAAGATCCACGCCTGCTGGTCGTGGTCGGTCCCTGCTCGCTGCATGACCCGGTTGCCGCCCTGGAATACGCGGAACGTCTGAACGTGCTGCGTGATAAATACCAATCCCGCCTGGAGATCGTGATGCGCGCCTATTTTGAAAAACCGCGCACGGTGGTCGGCTGGAAGGGATTAATTTCTGACCCGGATCTCGATGGCAGTTTCCGCATCAATCATGGGCTGGCAGTGGCACGTAAACTGCTGCTGGATATCAACACGCTGGGAATGCCGACGGCGACTGAATTTCTGGATATGGTGATCGGACAGTTTATTGCCGACCTGATCAGTTGGGGTGCCATCGGTGCGCGCACCACGGAGAGCCAGATCCACCGCGAAATGGCTTCGGCACTCTCCTGCCCGGTGGGTTTCAAAAACGGCACCGATGGCAATACGCGCATCGCCGTGGATGCTATTCGTGCTGCCCGCGTCAGCCATATGTTCCTGTCGCCGGATAAACGCGGCCAAATGACCATCTATCAGACCAGCGGCAACCCTTCCGGGCATATCATTATGCGCGGCGGCAAAGCACCAAACTTCCACCCGGCGGATATTGCCGCTGCGGTCGCACACCTGCGGGAATTCCACCTGCCGGAGCACCTGGTGATCGACTTCAGCCATGGGAACTGCCTGAAGCAGCATCGCCTACAGAAAGAGGTGTCCACCAGCGTAGCGCAGCAGATCCGCGACGGCTCGCGCGCCATTGCGGGTGTGATGATCGAAAGCTTCCTGCAGGAAGGCACGCAGAAAGTGACAGCAGAAACCCCGCTGGTTTATGGCCAGTCAATTACCGACCCCTGCCTCGGATGGGACGATACAGCCAGCGTCTTAGCACAGCTGGCGGATGCCGTCGATAGCCGCTTCTGACACCTTTGGCAGGCCCTTAACGGGCCTGCTTTCTTTTATACCCTAAATAATTCGAGCGGCTTCAAGGCGGCAATGGAAGGAATCCAACGCTGAAGCAGCTTGAAGTATGACGGGTATATGCCCTTCTTTATGCAAACTGTTACCTGAAGGTTAATTTCTGCTTGCACGCGGCTTTCTTTCATTGATAATGATTATCATTCTGATAATGAATACCCTTCCCTATTAGCGGCTCCGTGAGGACAACAGCAATGACTGCGCACTATCAACAATACAGCGAATTAAAAGAACAGCATCCTAAGAAATATGCGCGCGATCTGGCCGCGTTGATGGGGATCAGTGAAGCGGAACTGACCGCAGCGCGTGTCGGCCATCAGGCACAACCGTTACGCCCTGCGATGCGAGAACTGTTGCACGCGCTGGAAGCCGTGGGTGAAACCAAATGTATTACCCGCAACGAATACGCCGTACACGAGCATTTGGGCGTTTTCAGCAATATTCATATCAATGAACATGCCGGCATCGTGCTGAATCCACGAGCACTGGATCTGCGGGTGTTTGTTAATCAGTGGGCCAGTGTTTTTCACCTGCAGGAGATGACCGGTCACGGCGAACGTCAGAGCATTCAGTTCTTCGATCAGCACGGTGATGCGGTACTGAAAGTTTATGCCACTGAGAACACTCACTCTGAAGCCTGGCAGCAGCTGATCGCAGACTACCGTGCAGAACCCGTCACCTCACTCAGTGTGAGCCCGGCTACGCCTGCCGCCTTTGCCGACGAGATCGACGGTGCCACGTTGGAAACGGAATGGCGGGCGATGACCGATGTGCATCAGTTCTTCCGTCTGCTGAAAAAGCATAACGCCTCACGCCAGCAGGCCTTCCACGCCGTCAGCGACGATCTGGCGCAGCAGGTCAGCAATCAGTCACTGGCCACGCTGCTGGAAACAGTGCGTCAGGATGGCAACGAAATTATGATTTTCGTCGGTAACCGCGCCTGTGTGCAGATCTTTACGGGTCAGATTGAAAAGCTGATGCCCATGCACGGCTGGCTGAACATCTTCAACCCGGCTTTCACCCTGCATTTGCAGGATCAGCTGATTGCGGAGAGCTGGATCACACGTAAGCCCACCGCTGACGGCATTGTCACCAGCCTGGAACTGTTTGCTGCCGACGGCACGCAGATTGCCCAACTGTACGGTCAACGCAGCGAAGGCCAGCCAGAACAAACGCAGTGGCGTGAGCAGTTAGCCGCACTCAGCACGGAAGGTGCAACCGTATGAAATCACGCTTGTTCGCTCTGATTGCTCTGTCGCTGGCCTTCCACGCCGCTGCCGCTGAGCGCATCGTCAGTATCGGTGGCGATGTCACCCAAATCATCTATGCGCTGGATGCGCAGCAGGAACTGGTGGCGCGTGACAGCACCAGCCTGCACCCTGAAGTGGTCAAAAAACTGCCTGACGTAGGCTATATGCGCCAGTTAAACGCCGAGGGCATTCTGGCCCTGAAGCCGACGCTGGTCATCGCCAGTGAGCTGGCAAAACCGGCGCTGGCGCTGCAACAGGTTGAGCAAAATGGCGTGAAAGTGGTGGATGTGACCGGGAAGACAGACATTTCAGCCATCAATGAAAAGATCCAGACGTCCGCAAGCAGCTGGCCAGCGTGCCGACAAATCCACTGCCGGTCAACGTGCTGTTTATTCTGGCACATCAGGGCATGGGAGCGATGGGGGCCGGACGCGATACCTCCGCCGATGCCGCCATCCGTGCAGCCGGTCTGCAAAATGCCATGTCCGGCATTCAGCGTTATCAACCGCTATCCCAGGAAGGTGTGATCGCCAGTGCACCCCAGCTGATTGTGGCCACCCGGGACGGCATCCGTACACTGGGCGGCGAAGATAATCTGTGGAAACTGCCCGGTCTCGCATTGACTCCGGCGGGGAAAAATCATCAGCTGCTGGTGGTGGATGACATGGCGCTGCTGGGCTTTGGCATTGATACGCCAGCCGCGATCCTGAAACTTCGTCAGATCGCAGAAACGCTGAAGTGAGGTCAGCGCGATCTCGCAGCTGGCTTGCTGCTTTAATGCTGTTATTGCTGGTACTGGGTGTCAGCGCCGCCAACATCGGTGCGATGCATTTGTCGCTGCCGATGCTGTGGGATGCAGGTACAGACAGCCGCCTGTGGCAAATCTGGTTCACTATTCGTCTATGGTGGGGGGCGCTGGCCTCTCCGGTGTGTGCTGCTCGGGATCAGCGCGGTGCGCGCTGGCGTGCATCTCCATCGTCTTCTTCCTGCCCGGTGTCGTGACGCTGGTGATCTTCCTGCTCAGCCGCCAGGGTTTGACTGGCCTGAGCCGTCTGCTGCTGGTCGGGATTGCAATTAATGCGCTTTGTGGTGCGGCGGTCGGTGTGTTGTCCTGGATCAGCAACGATCAGCAACTGCGCCAGCTGTCATTATGGGGTATGGGCAGCCTCGGTCAGGCACAATGGCCAACGGTGCTGGTGTGCGCTTCTGTGGTGCTGCCCTGCATGGTTCTGGTACAACGCCTGGCTACGCGTCTCAACCTGCTGCAACTCGGCGAAGAAGAGGCGCATTATCTGGGCGTTGATGTGCCACGTACCCAGCGCTATTTACTGGTGCTGAGTGCGTTTCTGGTCGCGTCTGCTGTCGCGGTCAGTGGCGTGATCGGTTTTATTGGTCTGGTGGTACCGCATCTGATGCGCTTCTGCCTCGGTGGCGATCACCGCTGGCTGCTGCCCTCTTCACTGTTAAGCGGTGCCATCCTGTTGCTGCTGGCCGATACCCTTGCACGCACAGTCGTGGCCCCGGCAGAGATGCCGGTCGGGCTGCTGACCAGCCTGATTGGCGGCCCCTGGTTCCTGTGGCTGATCTTGCGTCGTCGTGGAGGTCTCAATGGCTGATGCCCTGATTGCCAGTGGGTTGAGCTATCAGCTGGATACACGCTGGCTGATTGACGATATTTCACTGACCCTGTGCCCCGGCGAGCTGGTGTCCCTGATTGGCCCGAACGGCGCGGGTAAATCCACGCTGTTGAGGCTGCTTACCGGGTTTATCACACCGCAGCGCGGCAGCTGTGTATTGAACGATCAGCCGCTGGCCGAGTGGTCTGCTGCACGGCTTTCGCAGCAGCGCGCCGTGATGCGCCAGCAAAGCAGCATGGCATTTCCACTCAGTGTGGTGGATGTAGTGGCGATGGGCCGCGCGCCCTGGCCTGGATCTGCGCAGCAGGTGGTGAAGGAAGTGATGGCCCTGACGGGCTGTGACGGACTGGCAGAACGCGACTATTTGCAACTTTCCGGCGGTGAACAGCAGCGGGTGCAGCTTGCCCGCGCGCTGGCACAGCTGTGGCGTCCGGATGGCCCACAGGGTTGGTTGTTCCTTGATGAACCGACGTCGGCGCTGGATCTCTACCACCAGCAGCATCTGTTGCGGTTGCTATCACAACTGACGAAACAGTATCCCCTGAGTGTTTGTTGTGTTCTGCACGATCTCAACCTCGCTTCTTTGTGGTCCGATCGTGTGATGCTACTGGCCGGGGGGAAACTGGTGGCGGAGGGCAGCCCGGCACAGGTACTGGATGAGGCCACATTGACGCGCTGGTATCACGCCGATGTGATGGTTCACCCTCATCTTATTGAGGGTGTGCCTCAGGTGGCGCTGCGCCGCTAGCTGGAGCAGCTCACTTCCAGCTTCTTACCCCAGTCAGGCGGACGACGCGTCAGGTCAGCAAACTCTGGCGCATCATCAAACGGCTGCAGCAGTGCATGATGAAGACGCGCCAGCACGCTGACATCATCCTGTTCTGCCTGCTCAATTGCCTGTTGTGCCAGATAATTACGCAGCACCAGCGCCGGGTTAGCCTGTTTCATGGCTTGCTGGCGCTGTTCATCACTCTGCTCATCCTGCAACAGGCGCTGACGATACACGTTATACCAGCTATCAAACGCCTCACGGTCAATAAACTCATCCCGCAGCGGTGAACGCGACTGTTGCTGTTCCACTGCACTCAGTTGACGGAAAGTCCGTGTGTAATCACTGTTCTCCTTCGTCATCAGTGATAGCAGTCCGGTCAGAATATTGTTGTCGTCTTTACCGGCCGTCATCAGCCCCAGTTTGGCACGCATTTTTTCGCCCCAGCAGCGCATCAGCTCGGTTTCATACAGCGCCAGCGCCTGCTTCAGCTGTTCAGTGCTCATCAGCCCTGACAGCGCGTGCGCCAGGCTATTCAGGTTCCACAGTCCGATCATCGGCTGATTCTCGAAACTGTAACGCCCCTGGTGATCAGAATGGTTGCAGATAAACCCAGGCTGATAGTCATCAAGGAAACCGTAAGGGCCATAATCCAGCGTCAGTCCAAGGATCGACATGTTGTCGGTGTTCATCACACCGTGAGCAAACCCCACGCTCTGCCAGCCTGCAATCAGGCGTGCCGTGCGCCTCACCACATCGCTAAACCACAGCAGGTACTTATCCGGCTCCTGCTGCCACTGCGGCCAGTGATGAAGGATCGCATAATCCGCCAGTCGGGTGACATTTTCCTGCTGCCCCTGATAGTAGAAATGTTCAAAATGGCCAAAACGCAGGTGGCTCTCGGCCACGCGCAGCAGCATCGCACCCGGTTCGGCACTTTCACGGTAGACCGGCTCATCGCTGGTGACTACCGTCAACGCACGCGATGTGGGGATCCCGAGGGCATGCATTGCCTCAGAAGCGAGAAACTCTCGCAGTGTGGAGCGCAGCACCGCGCGGCCATCCCCCATGCGTGAATAGGGCGTTAACCCTGCCCCTTTCAGATGCCAGTCGAACTTGCGCCCGTCAGGCAGTTGCTGTTCGCCCAGCAGCAGACCGCGCCCGTCACCCAACTGCCCCGCCCAGACGCCAAACTGGTGACCGCTATAAACCTGCGCCAGAGGCTGCATGCCGTCCATCAGTGTTTCACCACTCCACAGGTCGACATTTTCTGCGTCAAACAGGCGGCTATCCAGACCCAGTTCCTGCGCCAGTGGCGCACTGTGGTAGAGCAGACGAGGATTTTTTAACGGCGTCGGTTCAAGAGCCGTGTAAAAACCACTCAGCTCCTGATACCAGGTATTATTGAATTGCATGGCGCCTCCATCAGTGCCACCGGGAACATTCCCGATAATACTGCTAGTGTAAAGCGCCACGGTGCTGGAAAACACGGAGAGTTTTCAGGGTTATTGCAGTATGCGTTCCCGCAGCTGATAAGGGGGTTCCGTCAGATGAATTAACGCCTCTTCACCGACCGGCGGGAATAGCGCGCTCTGAATACCATCGAAGGCATAGTCACGAACAGTCTGTAACCCGGTGATATCATCCACGCCCTGCACAACAATCTCCTGACAGTGGGGTTTGACGTGATCAAGGATAGCGTTGATAAACGGGTGAAAAGATAAGCGTTTAATATTGTGTTGAATAAATCCTTTATCCAGCTTAATACGATAAAACAAATCGTCAAAAACAGCTTTTGAGGTCGCTTTACCGGCACCGTAATTATTCAGACTTAAGTTAAATTTTTCACTCAGCGCTTTCAGAAAATTATTATTTCGCCCCAACGTTAAATCAGGAAAGCTTTCGCTGACTTCCAGTTCCAGGCAATCCAGCTGACACATTTTTTTCAGAATAAACTCACTCTCGAGGATGGTCTCAGCCAGCGGTTTATCAATATTAATCGCTACTTTCAGGTCGTTGTCGCTAAAAAAATCGTAATGTTTTTCAATAACGTTAATTTGTTCCTGCAACAACAGGACACGCTGCCGGTCATTTAATAGCGGCGTAAGAATCTCCTGAGGCATGGCCACATTGGCACTGGCATGAGTAAAGTGGGTTAACATCTCAACAGACGTCAACAGCCCGCCTGGGCTGTAAACCGGGCAGAATGCTGTGTAAGTTTTATAATCAGCTTCCAAAAAGATGTTCATCTTAATCGCCATTATTAAGCGGCACTCACCGCATCCTATATCAACAAAATAGGACAAGCAACAGTGTCAACAGACTGTCACCCTGCGGAAATTCAATTGCAGTGTGCTTTTGCTTGTAATCCATATCCTTAAGCTAACACAAAACTGACATAAACGATGCTTACTGATATCACTTTCCTGATGCGTAAAAATAAGCGTCGTCGTTTCCGGTAACGCTATCTTTACGAATGCGTATTTCGGCACCAGCGAAAAATTGACTTAAGGTAAATTTGAGTTGAAGTGGTATTTTAAATTCCGCAAACCCTATTTATGCGGACATAAATTAAACGCTAATTAAAACAGCAGGCCACGTCTTAATCTGGCGATTAAATACGCCGCGCCTGCCAGAATACTTTTCGCCAGTAAACATTATCCAGTGAAGAACGGGTGACGCCCTGACTGGTCGACGCATGGATAAACTGATTATCAGTGTCGTAAATGCCGACATGCAGGCCATTTTCTCCGCTGCCAGTTTTGAAGAACACCAGGTCGCCCGGTAAAAGCTGGGCCTTATCAATGCGGGTACCGATATCGGTCTGCGCGGAGGTGGTGCGTGGTAACTGCAAATTAAAGCGATCTCGGAAGGTCAGATAAACAAAACCAGAGCAGTCGACGCCACTGCGGCTCATCCCTCCATAGCGATAAGGCGCACCGCGCCACTGACCGAGCTGGTCATTAAGCTGGGCAATAACGGTAATGGAATCGGAGAGACGCCCGTCAGGTGCCGGGGCACGACTGCTACAACCCGCCAGAACAACAACAATAAGCAGAAGCCAGTAACGCATAACAATGCCTCTCAATAGCAACAGTCTGTAATCTAACGGTAATACCCGAAACAGGCAACAGCGACACCCTGCTCAACTGAGCGTTGTCAGCATCGCCTGCCCTTCTATATCCAGCATCCGGAATGAGACCTGATAAAGCGCGCTGAGATGTTCCGGAGTCAGCACGTCCTGCGGATTACCCTGTAATGCACACTGCCCTGGCCGCATCAGCCAGACACAATCCGCATATCGCAGGGAGTGATTCATATCATGGCTGCTCATGATCACACTGACCCCCTGCTGCGTTAGCGCCGGGATCAAGCGGTCAAACGCGGCCTGCTGGGCAATATCCAGCCCCGTCAGGGGCTCATCTAACAGCAGCAACTTGCCATCCGGGTGACTGACCTGCAAGAGTACCGCCGCCAGTCGCACACGTTGCCACTCGCCGCCAGAAAGTTGCGTAAGAGGCCGGGACAACTTATCACTCAGCTGTAAGGCCTGGGCCAGCGTGAGTAGCATTGCATGATGCACGTCTCCCTGCTGCTGCGTATGCATTAGCAGATAATGCCAGACGGGCATCTGCCCCAGAGGAGACTGCTGCTGGGCGAGATAAGCGCGCTGGCGGGCCAACGCCATGCCGTGCCAGTCAGCCAGCGCACGTCCGGCAAACAGCACGTTACCGCGAGCCGACAGCAGCCCGGCTATCGCCATCAGCAGCGAGCTTTTTCCTGCACCATTGGGACCGACCAGATGAATAACCTGCCCGGCCTTTACCTGCGCACTGAACGGAAACAGGCGCCCGGTTAGCGCGACACCTGTTAATTCCAGCAGCATCGGTTACGCCAGCGCCTGGTGGATGCGGGCGATCAGTTGCGGATCATTCGGTGCCGTATCCGGCGAGAAGCGTTGTAACACCTTACCGTCACGGCCCACCAGGAACTTTTCAAAGTTCCATAAAACGTCTCCCGGCACCTTCGGCGCACGCCCTTTGCTGGTCATACGCTCGAGGAAACCACTCCCCTCCGGCGCAGTGGCTTCAGGCTGTGCGGCCACCAGCTGGGCGTACAACGGATGGCGCTGCGGGCCGTTTACCTCAATTTTGCTGAACATCGGGAACGTTACACCGTAGGTGGTGCTGCAAAAGGTTTTAATCTCAGCGTCTGTGCCTGGCTCCTGCTCAAGGAATGCATTACATGGGAAGCCCAGTACTGTCAGCCCCTGTTCATGTAACTCTTTTTGCAGCGTCTCCAGCTCCTCATACTGTGGGGTGAGCCCACATTTAGAAGCCACGTTAACCACCAATAGAACATCGCCCTGCCATTGCGCTAATGTCGTCTTATCACCATCCAGCGTGACCAGTTCTGTTTCGAAAATACTCATCGTCTTTTCCTGTTTTAACGTAAGAACACGACAGCCTTCAGACTGTCAGCGGTTGCTCAATAATAGCCAGATAAACACCGGTGCGCCCAATGTCGCCGTCACCACCCCGATCGGCAGTTCAGCGGAGGTCAACGCCACGCGGGCAATAATGTCAGCAGCCAGCAATACACCTGCGCCAGCCAGCGCACAGCACGGCAAAAGAATACGATGATCGCTCAGTCCGTTCAGCCGCAGGATATGCGGTATCACCAGGCCGATGAAGCCGATAGCCCCTGCCAGAGCAACGCTGACACCCACCAGCCAGCCAACCGCCAGTACCAGCAGATTACGCCACAGCACCAGTGGCAGACCCAGCTGCTGCGCAGAGATCTCACCCAGCGCCAGCAGGTTAAGCACACGAACCCGACTGCTCAACCACAATAGCACGGGGATCAATGCCAGCATCAGCCAGCCATAGCGCCAGTCAATGCCGATATCCCCAGCGCGACCCCGGCCAGCAGCAGACGGCTACTGGAGAGATGCTGACGGGCAAAACGCAGCAGAATCACGGTGACCAGTAGCGCCCCAAGAATGGCGCTGAGACTCATCAACCAGGGACTACCGACACCGGAGAGGATGCACATCACCAGCCCTACGCCTGCGCCGCCGGATACGCCCAGCAGGCCAGGTTCGCCAGTGGATTACTGAACAGTGCCTGCATTGCCGCACCTGCGACCGCCAGCGAGGCACCGACCAGCATCACCGCCAGCGAACGCGGTAGGCGGAGTTGCCAGACAAAGAGTTGTGCGTCGGAGGTTGACCATTCGGCAGGCGAGATCCAGCGTTCACCCGCGCACAGACTCAGCAGCAGCAGCGACAGACAAAATATCCCCAGCCCGCACAGCCAGAAGCCGAACGACGGTGAGCGAGTCATAACCGACGTTTTTTAAAAGAAAACAGAGGGTTAATTGTAGAGGGAAATCGGCAAAAAGAAAGAGCCAGCAACGCTGGCTCTGAGTGGATTAATGATGCTGGTTTTGCTTTGGTGGTCTCGGCTTAGGGTGATCGCCGCCTTTCGGTCTGCTCTCATGATGAAAAAGGCCGCTTGCGCGGCCTTTTGAATAGCAGAAATCAGTCTTCTTTCGGTGAAGCGTTCTCAACCCGGCTTTTCAGTTTCTGACCAGGTCGAAACGTCACAACCCGGCGAGCCGTAATGGGAATATCTTCACCCGTTTTGGGGTTACGTCCCGGACGTTGATTTTTGTCGCGAAGGTCGAAATTGCCAAATCCAGACAGTTTGACCTGCTCACCATTCTCCAAAGCACGACGCACTTCTTCGAAAAACAGTTCAACCAGCTCTTTGGCATCCCGTTTGCTAAGACCAAGCTTCTCAAACAGGTATTCAGACATTTCAGCTTTTGTAAGCGCCATAGGTTCAATCCCTCAAGGATGCTTGGAATCGCTCTTTCAGTGCCTCTACGCATTTTGCAACGGTAGCGGCAATCTCCTCTTCTTCGAGTGTCCGGCTGGTATCTTGCAAAATCAGGCTGATAGCGAGGCTCTTAAAACCATCATTTACGCCCTTACCACGGTACACGTCAAACAAGTTTACGCCAACTACCTGATTTACGCCAACTTTCTTACACTCGGTGATAATATCTGCTGCTGGCACGTTTTCAGCGACAACGACAGCGATGTCACGACGGTTCGCCGGGAAGCGCGAAATGCCGCTGGCATCAGGCAGGACGCGGTCTGCGACCTTATCCCACAACAGTTCAAACACCACGGTACGGCCGTTAAGATCCAGTTTACGTTCAAGTTCCGGATGCACCACACCAATAAATCCGATGTGTTCGCCACGTAAATAAATCGCGGCGCTCTGCCCCGGATGAAGCGCCGGGTTAGTGGCAGCCACAAACTGAATCTCATCGAGTTTGCCGGTCAATTCCAGCAGGGACTCTAAATCACCTTTTAAATCATAGAAGTCTACCGGGTTACGCGCCAGATCCCAGTGCTCTTCGTTGCGATGACCACTGATCACGCCAGCCAGCATAACGTCCTGACGGATACCGAGGTTTGCCTGTGTATCAGGCACAAAGCGCAACCCGCTCTCGAAAAGACGCACGCGAGACTGTTGACGGTTCTGGTTATACACCACCGCACCCAGCAGGCCACTCCACAGCGATAGACGCATTGCTGACATCTCAACGGAGATGGGGCTTGGCAGCACCAGATTTTCTTCGCCCGGGTGCAGTAACGCCTGAATTTTCGGGTCAACGAAGCTGTAGGTAATCGCTTCCTGATAGCCTTTGTCCACCAGTAACGCTTTAACACGCTTCAGCGAAAGATTCGCTTCACGATGCTTCGTCATCACCAGACCGGCCTGTACAGGCACGTCAGGAATATTGTCGTAGCCGTAAACACGGGCGACTTCCTCTACCAGGTCTTCTTCAATGGCGATGTCAAAACGCCAGCTTGGTGCCACTGCCTGCCACTCACCCTGGCCTTCTGTCACCGTGCAGCCCAGACGGCGCAGAATATCGCCCACCTCAGCATCGGCAATCACATGGCCAATCAGACGGTCCAGTTTTTCACGACGTAGCGTAATGGTGGCACGCACAGGCAAGGTTGCTTCGTGGGTCACATCGATGACCGGGCCCGCTTCACCACCGCAGATATCCAACAGCAGGCGGGTCGCACGCTCAATCGCCGTGTGCTGCAATGCCGGGTCAACACCGCGCTCGTAGCGATGCGAAGCATCCGTATGCAGACCATGACGGCGTGCACGACCGGTGATCGACAGCGGGCTGAAGAAGGCACATTCAAACAGCACGTTCTGGGTTTCTTCATTCACACCGGAATGTTCGCCACCAAAAATACCGGCCATCGCCAGCGCTTTCTTCTGATCCGCAATCACCAGCGTATCGCTGCTCAATTTAGCTTCGTTACCATCCAGCAGAACCAGGGTTTCACCCTCTTCTGCCATACGCACCACGATACCGCCCTCAAGGCGATCGAGGTCGAAGGCGTGCATCGGCTGGCCCAACTCCAGTAAAACATAGTTGGTGATGTCGACAACCGGATCGATTGAGCGAATTCCACAGCGGCGCAGTTTTTCCTTCATCCACAGCGGCGTAGCAGCTTTCACATTGATGCCTTTCACTACGCGGCCAAGGTAACGCGGACAGGCTTCGCTCGCCTCCACACGGATCGGGAAAGTATCCTGCACGGTCGCGGCGACGGGGGCCATCTCCGGCGCCGTCAGTGGCAGCTTGTTAAGCACGGCCACATCGCGCGCCACGCCGATAATGCCCAGGCAGTCGGCACGGTTAGGCGTCACGCTGATCTCAATGGTGTTGTCATCCAGCTTGAGATAATCGCGGATATCTTTGCCGATAGTCGCATCCAGCGGCAGTTCAATGATGCCGTTGTGGTCGTCGGAAATACCCAGCTCGGAGAAAGAGCACAGCATGCCTTCTGACGGCTCACCGCGCAGTTTTGCGGCTTTGATTTTGAAATCGCCCGGCAGTACCGCACCCACGGTTGCCACGGCCACTTTCAGCCCCTGGCGGCAGTTGGGTGCACCGCAGACGATATCCAGCAGGCGTTCGCCGCCCACATTGATTTTGGTCACGCGCAGTTTGTCGGCGTTAGGATGCTGACCGCACTCAACGACTTCACCTACTACCACGCCATGGAAAGCACCGGCAACCGCATCGACACCGTCCACTTCAAGGCCGGCCATGGTGATTTGATCGGACAGGGCTGCACTGTCAATGGCCGGGTTGACCCATTCACGTAACCAGAGTTCACTGAATTTCATTGGTTTTACCCGCCCTTATTTAAACTGTTTGAGGAAACGTAAATCATTTTCGAAGAAGGCACGCAGATCGGTCACACCGTAACGCAGCATGGTCAGACGCTCCATTCCCATACCAAAGGCGAAACCTGAGTACACTTCCGGATCAATACCCACATTGCGCAGCACGTTAGGGTGCACCATGCCGCAACCCAGCACTTCCAGCCATTTGCCGTTTTTACCCATCACATCCACTTCAGCAGAAGGCTCAGTGAACGGGAAGTAGGACGGACGGAAACGAACCTGCAAATCTTCTTCAAAGAAGTTGTTCAGGAAATCGTGCAGGGTGCCCTTCAGATTGGTAAAGCTGATATTTTTATCAACAATCAAGCCTTCCATCTGGTGGAACATGGGGGTATGAGTCTGATCGTAATCGTTACGATACACGCGACCTGGCGCAATAATGCGGATTGGCGGCTGCTGGTTTTTCATCGTGCGGATCTGCACGCCTGACGTTTGAGTACGCAGCAGGCGGGTGGCATCGAACCAGAAGGTATCGTGATCGGCGCGCGCCGGGTGGTGGCCCGGAATATTCAGCGCATCGAAATTATGATAGTCATCTTCAATTTCCGGGCCCGTCTCGACAGAGAAGCCCAGTTCGCCAAAGAAGGTTTCAATGCGGTCAATGGTGCGCGTGACCGGATGCAACCCACCGTTTTCAATGCGACGGCCCGGCAGAGAAACATCAATGGTTTCCTGCGCCAGACGGGCGTTCATCACTGCAGATTCCAGTGCGTTTTTCTGCGCGTTCAGCGCTTCCTGCACCTGTTGTTTTGCTTCATTGATTACCGCACCCGCTGCCGGGCGATCTTCCGCAGGCAGTTCACGCAAGGAGGTCATCTGGAGCGTGAGATGCCCTTTTTTACCCAGGTATTCGACGCGAACGTTATCTAACGCGGCGACATCCTGAGCATCATTGATGGCGGCTTTCGCGCTCGCCACCAGGTCTGCGAGATGTGACATGCTTTCCTCTTCTTCCAGCCACGCTGGCTGATCTGTTTTTTTCAGGACGAATAGCCGCCCGGTCGTTATTTAACGTGCGCTAAAACGAAAAAAGCCTCCACGAGGGAGGCTTTCAGCGCGATTTTTCGTTTCTTTTCTTTGCGCTAAAGCCCCCGATGATCAGGCGCTAAAGTAAAAAAAGAAACGGAAAATAGCAGTATTCATGGTTAGCTGACCTTAAATGCAGTTTCGGACCGCTCTATTGAAAGGCCGGAGGGGAAAAAAGTCAATCATTTCAGATAATAAAAAAGAGGGAGACGAGCTCCCTCTTCAATCTGGCTTACGCCAGAGCTGATTTCGCTTTTTCTACCAGAGCAGCAAATACTGCTTTGTCGAATACTGCGATGTCAGCCAGAATCTTACGGTCGATTTCGATCGAAGCCTTTTTCAGGCCATTGATGAAGCGGCTGTAAGAGATACCGTTAGTGCGCTTAGTAGATTTTTTAGTCAGAATATTTTTAATCTTTGGCATTTAAAAAATATCCACTTCGCATTGTTAATAAAATGAACCAGACAGGCGAATCACGCCGCGTGCCGAAACACGCAGCAAGATTACTTTAGGGCCTACTGTTTCTTCTTGGGAGCGAGCACCATAATCATCTGACGACCTTCAATCCTTGTAGGGAATGATTCGACAACTGCCAGATCAATATCTTCACACAGATCTTTACGGACGCGGTTAAGCACTTCCATACCGATCTGCTGGTGCGCCATCTCACGACCGCGGAAACGCAGCGTGATCTTGGCTTTATCGCCATCTTCCAGAAAGCGAATCAGGTTGCGTAGTTTTACCTGATAGTCGCCATCATCGGTACCAGGACGGAATTTAATTTCCTTAACCTGGATAATCTTTTGCTTTTTCTTCTGTTCTTTAGAAGATTTGCTTTTTTCGTAAAGGAACTTGCCGTAATCCATTATACGACAAACGGGCGGCTCGGCGTTGGGGCTGATCTCTACCAGATCCACGCCCGCTTCTTCAGCTTTTTCCAAAGCTTCATTCAGACTGACAATACCAATCTGTTCGCCATCGACGCCAGTCAGACGAACCTCAGTGGCGCGAATTTCTCTATTTATGCGATTAGGACGCGCCGGTTGAACTCGTTTTCCGCCTTTAATACTTTATTCCTCCAATTGATGAAGATTGCGGCTGCGGATTTCACCCTGCAGCTTAGCGATCACTTCGTTTACGTCCATGCTTCCCAGGTCTTTACCGCGGCGGGTGCGAACGGCAACTTTGCCAGCTTCCACCTCTTTATCACCACAGACCAACATATAAGGGACACGTCGTAAAGTATGTTCACGGATTTTAAAGCCAATCTTCTCGTTTCTCAAGTCCGCTTTTGCACGAATGCCCGCATTTTGCAGTTTTCGAGTCAATTCTGCAACATATTCGGACTGACCATCGGTGATATTCATCACCACAACTTGTACAGGAGCTAACCAGGTCGGGAAGAAACCGGCATATTCTTCGGTTAAAATCCCGATAAAGCGCTCCATGGACCCCAGGATTGCACGGTGAATCATCACTGGCACCTGACGTTCATTACTTTCACCGATATAAGAGGCACTCAGACGGCTCGGCAGAGAGAAGTCGAGCTGAACGGTACCGCACTGCCATGCACGGTCGAGGCAGTCATACAGGGTAAATTCAATTTTAGGACCGTAGAATGCGCCCTCACCCGGCTGATAGTCGAACGGTATATTGTTCTCTTTCAGCGCAGCGGCCAGGTCGGCCTCTGAACGGTCCCAGAGATCA
Source organism: Erwinia sp. MYb416 (assembly GCF_037479575.1). NCBI lineage: Bacteria > Pseudomonadati > Pseudomonadota > Gammaproteobacteria > Enterobacterales > Erwiniaceae > Erwinia > Erwinia sp. MYb416. The sequence goes on along the minus strand of NZ_JBBGYT010000438.1, from coordinate 1,462,626 downwards.
TCACTACCGATACGTTTTTCAGGACGGGTAGACAGTTTCACCACGATCTTTTCAAAGCCGAAGGTGCTGTACATGTCGTACACCATCTTAATACAGCCGTTGACCTCATCACGTACCTGTTCTTCGGTACAGAAGATGTGGGCATCATCCTGGGTAAAACCACGTACACGCATCAGACCGTGCAACGCACCTGACGGCTCATTACGGTGGCAACTGCCAAACTCAGCCATACGTAACGGCAGGTCGCGGTATGATTTTAGACCCTGATTGAAAATCTGCACGTGCCCTGGGCAGTTCATTGGCTTAATGCAGTATTCACGGTTCTCAGAAGAGGTGGTAAACATCGCCTCTTTGTAGTTTTCCCAGTGCCCGGTTTTCTCCCACAGCACACGGTCCATCATAAACGGACCTTTCACTTCCTGGTACTCATACTCTTTCAGCTTGGTACGAACAAACACTTCCAGTTCACGGAAAATTGTCCAGCCATCGTTGTGCCAGAACACCATACCTGGTGCCTCTTCCTGCATATGATACAGGTCGAGCTGTTTACCGATTTTACGGTGGTCGCGTTTTGCTGCTTCTTCCAGACGTTGCAGATAGGCGGCTAATTGCTTCTTATCGCCCCATGCAGTGCCGTAGATACGTTGCAGCATTTTGTTATTGCTGTCACCACGCCAGTAAGCACCAGAAATTTTCTGCAGCTTAAAGTGATGACAAAAACGCATATTGGGTACGTGCGGGCCACGGCACATATCCACATATTCTTCGTGATGATACAGACCAGGACGATCGTCGTGGCTGATATTTTCATCAAGGATGGTGGTTTTATAAGTCTCACCACGTGCAGCGAAGGCATCACGCGCTTCCTGCCAGCTGACTTTCTTCTTGATGACGTCGTAATTCGTCTCAGCTAACTGGTGCATACGCTTTTCCAGCAGCTCAATGTCTTCCTGGGTCAGCGTACGGTCGAGATCAACATCATAGTAAAAACCGTTGTCGATAACAGGACCGATAGCCATTTTCGTATCTGGCCACAGTTGCTTGATCGCGTGCCCTAAAAGGTGGGCGCAGGAGTGACGAATAATTTCCAGACCCGCATCGTCTTTCGCCGTGATGATGGCAACTTGTGCGTCTTCGGTGATCGGGTCAACCGCATCAACCAGTTCGCCATTGACACGTCCGGCAATACAGGCTTTCGCCAGGCCAGGACCGATGTCCAGAGCAATATCCATCACGCTTACGGCGTGGTCAAACGAACGCTGGCTTCCATCAGGAAGAGTAATAACAGGCATGAAACATCCTTAATTGCAGTGGTAACCCACACGTAAGATTACATGCAAAATTAAAATTTACGTTATACAACAAGCACTTTGCACTTGAAACCGACTCACATTTGCCGATTTGGTACAGGCCTGGTACACATATTCAAAAGTGTCTGTTTATCAGAAACTTCAGAAGGAGGAACATCTTACACTTCATAGAGGTCAATTGCACGGGGGCGTGTCTTAAGCAATGAACGGATACGTCATCAAATGGCTTTAGGATCAGAGAGAAACCGTTCAGAAACGAAGCAGGAGGATTCGAGGCAGGAGAAAAACGAGCCGCAGGCAGCGGCTCGTCTGAGGATTACATCGCGTAGGAAAGCATGATCGTTGTTTTGGTATCAGTATGATCAGGCGCAGACTCTGGAGGATTCTGGTTCCAGGTCACGTTGTAAGCCATTTTCAGGGCGAAATGTTCATTAATCGCCACCTGAAGACCGGTTTCTGAGTTGACGGTAGTATCGTCGCTACCCAGAACGGAAACACCCTGAATGAACTTGGTGGTATCGGTTAACTGCCACTGGTAGCTAAATGCACCGTAAGCCAGCGCCTGAGTTTCATGGCCACCTTGATGGTAATCGTCATAACGCACACCAGGACCGGCTTCCACACGCAGTGAGTGCACCGGGCCATTCAGCAGCTGACGACCATAACCTGCCGCCAGGATGGAACGACCATCGTAGCCATTGAAACGGTCACTTAACCAGCTTGCCTGGCCGAACAGGTAATCGGCACTGTTCATGTTGTAACGCGTACGGCCACCCACCTGATAAGTCTCTGAAGAGCGCTCATCATTGGAAGAGGTGTTACTGGCGTTGCCCCAAAGGCTGTATGCAAAGCTTGGCGTATACCAGGTCAGGTTGGTGTTTGCCGTTGCAGAGGAGCTGGTGGTGTTGCCAGACTGCGCCAGATAACCCGCAGCGGCGTTGCCTTCAAAATCTTTTTTCGCCGTGGAAGGGTCATCCATAACCGTGAAGACGTTATTATCCGCCAGGGCTTGTTGACACAGTGCTCCCCCGGAGAGCAGCAGAACTACAGACAGCTTATTAAGCGCTTTCATTTAAATGTGACCCGTACGACAGTTTTTAAAAGAGTGAGTCTGAAGCGTTTTGAAGGACGATCAACGCATTTTACGGTAATATTCGTAACAATTTGTTAATTCGCTCTTTTTACAAAGCATCATGACAAAACAGCACCGTTATTGAGAACATTCCCATTAACGCGGCGCATTATAGAGGGTATTTGGTGAGAAAACACCTGGCTGTAAATAAGAAATATCTTTAGTAACGGGCATTTTCTCACCGAAAACCGTCAGCAATGTGACTAAATGTAAAATCCCCCCAGTCAACGGGCTGCTTTCTTCTTCACCTCTTTCTCAAGCCCCCCTGCTCTGATTTGCAGCACGCACAAATGTGTTAATGCGCCACATCCCCCCTACGATATGCTGATTTTACTGCGCCCCCTTCAGGATGGGCTACGCTGAAAACATGTTTTTTTACAATGAGGTGAATGATGAGTAATCAGGGGATCCATCAGTATGTTGTGACTTTTCATTACGATGAAAAAGGTTTGTCAGATGTGCTGGAACTCAGTAGTGCGCTGATTAGTAGTGGATTTTCTACCACGTTGAAAGATGACGATGGTCATCCACACGAGCTTGGCACCAACAGTTTCGGTATCATTACCGCTTTGTCAGAAGAGGATATCCACCAGCAAGCGGTGGGGATCGGTGAACAGGTACTGGGAGAAGTACCGCAACTTGACGTTCAGCACTGGGAAGACTTCCGCAGTAACACCGACTAAGTTTTTGTAAAGACGGGCGCTTAACGTGCGCAAACGCAGATTTTGGTTATTCTTTAAGCGTTATCATAGTGCAATCACAGCGAAAAAGAGGAGTGTCCTATGTGGTCAGCCATTCGTCGTCTGTTGAGTGAACAGTTGGGGCCGGCAGAGATCACCGAACGCAGCGAGCTGCCCGGTGGTGATGTTCATCCCACCTGGTATCTGCGCTATGGTGAGCATGAAATCTTCGTTAAATGTAACCAGCGTGACATGCAGGACCTGTTCACATGGGAAGCCGATCAGTTACAGCTGCTGGCACGCAGTCAGACAGTGCGCGTACCGGCGGTATACGGGGTGGGTAGCGATCGCGATACCAGCTTTTTACTGCTTGAGTACATCCCGGTCAGGCCGCTTGATGCCCATGGTGCTTTTCAACTGGGTCAGCAGCTGGCGCACCTTCATCAGTGGAGTGAACAACCGCAGTTTGGCCTCGACTTCGACAATAACATCACCACCTCCCTGCAGCCGAACAGCTGGTTACGCCGCTGGTCGGTATTCTTTGCCGAACAGCGCATCGGCTGGCAGCTTCAGCTCGCCGCAGAGAAAGGCATTCAGTATGGTGACAGCGAACTGATTGTCCATTGTGCACAAGCGATTCTGGAATCACATCACCCTCAGCCGTCCGGGGATCGTGAATGCGATCTGGCGATGCTGTCCTGGTTCCCGGATGTTCCGGTGCAGGTTTATGATGGTTACCAGTCAGTCTGGCCGCTGCCTGGCGACTTCCTGCAACGGCAGCCTGTCTATCAGCTCTATTACCTGCTTAACCGCGCCAATGTCTTTGGCGGACGCTGGCTGGGAGAGGCGCAACGGGCCACAAGCGCATTGCTGGATACCGATGAGCGGGTAAAACGCCACGCGCGCCCTGCCTGATGGCAGAACGCAAACGTGGGTATGAGGGCTGGCTTAGTAGATGAAGCCAGCCAGTTTCAACACAAAATATCCGGCCACTATGATGATCACCGGCAGGATGTAGAGCGGGAAGATTTGCAGGAAAATCGTGTGCCGTGGCACCACAATTTTTGCTTCCAGCTGTTCCCGGCTTTGCCCTTCTGTGCCGCGCGCTTTCTCCAGGATCATCTGATCTTCCAGACTCTCACGCAGAAAACGCGTCTGCCGCCACATACGTGCTCCCGAGGCCTGTAACGCCAGACCAACAAAAATCAGCACATAAATTATCCAGAACAGGACATTCGTCCCCTGATTAAAATCCGGTATGGGCGAATTTGCCCAGAAGCCAGAGAGAAAACCAGTATTGAAGCGGATCATATCAATCATCACATGGGCGAAATCCTGCATCACCGCATTGATACCTTCGCGCTGCTCACGACTCTTTTCCAGAAAACCCAGCAGTGAAATCAGCGTCGATAACAACGCGGGAATAAAAATAATCCAGCCCGCGATGCGCTTTATAATCGCAACCCTGCCAGCCTGTTGATATGTCATGCTTTCTCCAGTCCATCTGTTGTCTGCCTGTCAGTTTACCTGTAGTGACATAAAAGTGCCTGCAAAATGCAGAGTTAATGCCAGGTTTACACAGACAGCCTGCCGCGATGATAATTTTTTCATCAACACTTCGTGCTAAGCTGCCATAAACTGTTAAATGGAGCCGTAGCATGTCTTATCACCGCCCTGTACTCGCCGCCATTTTTGATATGGATGGTCTGCTGATTGATTCCGAGCCCCTGTGGCAACAAGCCGAGCTGGATATCTTAACCACCCTTGATGTTGACCTCAGCCGTCGCGGTGAAATGCCGGATGCGCTGGGTCTGCGTATCGATCAGGTGGTACGCATGTGGTATGAAAACCTGCCGTGGAAAGGCCCCTCCCAGGCCGAAGTCACCCAGCGAGTCATCGCACGGGCACTGAGTCTGGTCGAAGAAACCCGGCCGCTCCTGCCCGGTGTTGAACAGGCATTACAGCTCTGTCAGTCCGAGGGACTGAAGATCGGCCTCGCGTCTGCCTCACCGCTATTTATGCTGGAACGTGTGCTGGAGATGTTCAACCTGCGCCAGTACTTTGAGGTCCTGGCCTCGGCAGAGGCGCTGCCTTACAGTAAACCCCACCCGCAGGTCTATCTGGATGCAGCCGCCCGCCTGGGCGTGGATCCGCTCAACTGCGTGACGCTGGAAGACTCATTTAACGGCATGATCGCCACCAAAGCAGGACGTATGCGCTCTATCGTCGTCCCGGATGCCGCTCATGCCGCCGATCTGCGCTGGTCACTGGCTGACGTAAAACTCGCCAGCCTTGAAGAGCTTACAGCACAGCATCTGCACGGACGCTGAGTCAGTACCAGGCGGCAACACGTCCGCCTGGTTTTTTATTTTCACTCATTGCCGTCAAAATAAATAAAACATCGTTTCATTTTTGTTGAATTCATCCCCGCTTCTGCCTATGCTCCGTTAACCGGCTCGCGCATATCCGTTATGTCATCTCTGCCATGGCGCGTGCCCACTTATCTATAAGGAGCCACGATGATCCTGAACACATTTAATCTTGAAGGCAAAGTGGCCATGATTACCGGCTGTAACACCGGTCTTGGTCAGGGAATGGCGCTTGGGTTGGCCCAGGCAGGATGCGATATTATTGGTGTTAATCGCTCCTCTGCCAGCGAGACTGCACAAAAAGTCATGGCCACCGGGCGACGGTTTGTCAGCATCACAGCAGACCTTTCCGACAGCCATTGCCTTGAGAGCGTGATGGATCAGGCGCTGACCGCCTGCCCACAGTTAGATATTTTGGTCAACAATGCCGGGATTATTCGCCGGGCAGACGCGCTCGACTTCAGCGAACGTGACTGGGATGACGTAATGAACGTTAACAGCAAGACATTGTTTTTCCTCTCACAGGCGGTAGCCCGCCAGTTTGTTCGCCAGGGGCGTGGGGGTAAAATCATCAATATCGCTTCAATGCTCTCTTATCAGGGGGGGATCCGGGTGCCGTCCTACACGGCGTCAAAAAGCGCCGTGATGGGGCTCACGCGCCTGATGGCCAATGAATGGGCGCAGTATGGTATCAACGTCAATGCCATCGCCCCCGGTTATATGGCCACCAATAACACGGAACAGCTACGTGACGATGAAGACAGGAATCAGCAAATTCTGGATCGCATCCCTGCCGGACGCTGGGGTCAAAGTGACGATATGATGGGCCCGGTGGTATTTCTCGCCTCTGCGGCCGCTGACTACGTCAATGGCTATACGCTGGCGGTAGACGGTGGCTGGCTGGCACGTTAATGCGCTGCGGTGAACAAAAGCCGCTCACGCTTTGTTCACCGCACGATTAATGCCAAATTATTTATCTTTCGTTACAGCGTCACATATTTATTCTACTGTATATATTCCCTATACTGGATGCATTGACAGTTATGCAGCCAGGTACTCCCATGACGGCCGAAGGCCATCTTATTTTTGCCATCGCCAGTGCAATTTTTGCGAAACGTGCCGAACTCACTCCCGTTCTGGCCAGCGCAGACTGGTGGCACATTATCCCCGCTACGTTGCTGACCTGCCTGTTGCCCGATATCGACCATCCGAAGTCGTTTCTGGGCCAGCGCCTGAGGTGGCTATCGCATCCTATCGCCCGTGCGTTTGGCCACCGGGGGTTCACCCACAGCCTGCTGGCAGTCGTCGGGGGCGTTGCCCTGTTGCAGTTAAAGCTCCCGGACGCCTGGCTGATTCCAGCGGATGCTTTTCAGGGGATGGTGCTGGGTTATCTGAGCCACATCGTCGCCGACATGCTGACACCCGCTGGCGTGCCGCTGCTCTGGCCCTGTCGCTGGCGCTTTCGTTTGCCCGTGCTGAACAGCCAAAAAGGCAATCAGCTGGAGCGCGCCCTGTGCCTGGTTTTAGTCGGCTATGCCATCTGGTTCCCCCCCAGCTCGCTACCTTTTGGTGCATCCGGCTGGACAAACCAGGTGGTCAGCTCCGCGCAATATCACATTGAGCGATTAATTAATAAACGAAGGGTTGATTAAGTGTTCAAATAACACCGAAAAGTTATAAATAATTCCATCTGGATATAAGGCTGCACCATAAGTAGCTGATACCATTCCGCCACTGTTTTTACTTTCTGCGCGTCAAAAATTAATTGTCACCAGCATGGCGACATTGTAGTCCGTATTTATTGGGAGAAAATGGGAATGAACTTTCCGCTAATCATTAACCTTGTGGCGTTTGTCGCCCTGCTGCTGCTGCTGGCCCTTCACGCGATCTACGGCGAAAACAGCCCGATCATTAAAGAGTCGGTCAGCTGGTTTAACCTCGTCGGTAACGGCTATGTTCAGCTGTTACAAATGATTGTTATGCCGCTGGTATTTGCCTCTATCCTCAGCGCAGTTGCCCGTCTGCACAACGCGTCATCACTGGGTAAAATCAGCCTGCTGACATTGGTGCTGGTGCAGGGTGTGCAGGAAAGTGCGCGTCTGGCTGCGATCCAAAATAATTACGTCGGCAAAGTTGCTGACCTCAGTGCGCCGCAGCTGTTGCTCTCTTTTGTTCCGAAGAATCCGTTTGCCGATCTGACCGGTGCCAATCCGACGTCAATTATCAGCGTGGTGATCTTCGCGGCCTTCCTCGGTGTTGCCGCGCTGCAACTGCTGAAGGATGATGCCGAAAAAGGTCAGCGTGTTCTGAAAGCCATCGATACGCTGCAAGCGTGGGTGATGAAGCTGGTCCGCCTGATTATGAAGCTGACGCCGTACGGCGTGCTGGCGCTGATGACCAAAGTCGTCGCCACATCCAACCTCAGCGACATTATTAAACTGGGTAGCTTCGTGCTGGCATCCTATCTTGGCCTGGCGATTATGTTCGCCGTGCACGCCCTGCTGCTGTCGGTTAACGGTGTAAATCCACTGCGCTTCTTCCGCAAAGTGTGGCCAGTGATTACCTTTGCCTTCACCAGCCGTTCCAGTGCCGCCACTATCCCGCTGAGCGTTGAGGCTCAAACCCGCCGTCTGGGTATTCCTGAATCCATCGCCAGCTTTGCCGCCTCATTCGGTGCCACTATCGGTCAGAACGGCTGTGCCGGTCTCTATCCGACCATGCTGGCAGTGATGGTTGCGCCAACCGTTGGCATCAACCCGTTCGAACCGATGTGGATTGCCACGTTGATAGGCATTGTCACCCTCAGTTCTGCGGGTGTGGCAGGCGTTGGCGGCGGTGCCACCTTTGCTGCTCTGATCGTACTGCCGGCGATGGGCCTGCCTGTCACCCTGGTCGCTTTGCTGATCTCCATCGAACCGCTGATCGATATGGGGCGTACTGCGCTGAACGTTAACGGCTCCATGACTGCCGGAACGCTGACCAGTCAGTGGCTGAAGCAAACGGATAAGAAGATTTTGAATACCGATGCGGATAACGAAGCCGAATTAGCTCACCGTTAATTGCCGTTTACGGGCCGGTATCCTGCCGGCCCTTTTTTATTTCCTGCCATCAATTTGACTTATCCCTCCATTTTGCAGGCGTATACCGCTCACTGTTCTATAGTTACTGGTACCCGAAAGCCCGTCACTGGAGCAGTGTATTATGTCAAAAAAAAACGAACGCCCGGATAGCGGCCACCTTTCCTCACCTGCCAACACTAAAGTTGATGCACTTGACCCCTTTCGCAAGAGCGGAAAAAATCAGCCCCTGACCACCAATCAGGGCACGCGGATCGCGGATGACCAGAATTCACTGCGCGCAGGGACTCGAGGCCCAACCCTGCTCGAAGACTTCATTCTGCGCGAAAAAATCACCCATTTTGACCATGAGCGAATTCCGGAAAGGGTTGTTCATGCGCGCGGTTCGGCTGCACATGGTTATTTCCAGCCCTACCGTGATATGAGTGATATCACTAAAGCCAGTTTTCTGACCTCACCTGATACTGTTACCCCCGTTTTTGTCCGTTTCTCAACGGTTCAGGGCGGTGCGGGTTCCGCCGATACCGTGCGCGATATTCGCGGTTTCGCCACCAAGTTTTATACCGATGAAGGTGTCTTCGACTTAGTGGGTAACAATACCCCGGTTTTCTTCATTCAGGATGCGCACAAATTCCCTGACTTTGTCCATGCAGTGAAGCCCGAACCGCATAATGAAATGCCGCAAGGCGGTAGCGCTCATGACAGTTTCTGGGATTATGTCTCGCTTCAGCCCGAGACCCTGCACAATGTTATGTGGGCAATGTCCGACCGTGGCATCCCGCGCAGCTATCGCACTATGGAAGGTTTTGGTATTCACACCTTCCGCTTTATCAATGCCGCAGGTCACGCCACCTTTGTGCGTTTTCACTGGAAACCGGTGGCAGGTAAAGCGTCACTGCTATGGGATGAATCCCAGAAACTCAGCGGCCGCGATCCGGATTTCCATCGTCGTGATCTGTGGGAGTCTATTGAGGCCGGTGATTTCCCTGAGTACGAACTGGGCGTACAGCTGGTAGAAGAGAGCGATGAGTTTGCTTTTGATTTTGATCTGCTGGATGCCACCAAGCTGATCCCTGAAGAACTGGTCCCCGTAGAGCTGATTGGCAAGATGGTACTGAACCGTAACCCGGATAACTTCTTCGCCGAAACTGAACAGGTCGCCTTCCATCCAGGCCATATCGTTCCTGGCATGGACTTCACCAATGACCCGTTGCTTCAGGGACGCCTTTTTTCTTACACCGATACGCAAATCAGTCGTCTTGGTGGGCCTAACTTCCACGAAATTCCCATCAATCGCCCGGTGTGTCCTTATCACAACTTTCAGCGTCAGGGTATGCATCGCATGGATATCGATACCAACCCGGCCAACTACGAACCTAACTCGATTAATGACAACTGGCCGAGGGAAACCCCTCCTGCGGCTCAGCGGGGTGGATTCGAAAGCTACCAGGAACGCATTGAGGGTCATAAAGTCCGTGAGCGCAGCCCCACATTTGATGAGCATTACTCTCAGCCACGGCTGTTCTGGCTCAGCCAGATGCCCGTAGAACAGCAGCACATTATTGAAGCCTTCTCCTTTGAATTAAGTAAGGTGAGCAGTAGTGCTATCCGCGAACGCGTGGTGGATCAGCTGACGCATATTGATATCTCTCTCGCCACCGGTGTGGCTGAACATCTGGGTGTGACGCTGTCCGATGAGCAGATGCAGACCGCCCCTCCTAAGGACATTAATGGTCTGAAAAAAGATGCCAGCCTGAGCCTTTATGCTGTTCCCAGCGGCAATATCAAAGGCCGGCAGGTTGCTCTGTTTGTCAGCGATGGCGTTGATGCTGCTGATACGCTGGCTATTTTTCTGGCACTTAAACAACATGGCGTACATGCAAAACTGCTGGCGGCGCACATGGGCGAGGTGACCGCCAGCGATGGTTCCTCACTTCCCGTGGATGGCACCTTTAGCGCGTTGCCCTCACTCGCTTTTGATGCTGTCATCGTTCCGGATGGCAATATCGATGCGCTGCTGCTGCGCGGCGATGCGTGCTATTTCCTTCTGGAGGCTTATAAACACCTGAAAGTGATCGGTCTGAGTGGAGATGCACGGCGCTTTGCGGCGCACTTTGGTCTGGCTGACGACGAACAGGAGGAAGGCATTATTACGGAGAGCAAAGCGGAAGGTAAATTAATGAGCGATTTTGTCGCGGCACTGGCGATGCACCGCATCTGGTCACGCAGCCAGAAAGCATTAAGTGTTCCGGCATAAACGACAGAAGAAAACTCCGTATAAAAAAAGGCCACCGATGTGGCCTCTTTTTATTCAGACAATCTGCTACTGATTAACCTGAGGATCGGTATCGTACTCTTTACAGCTCTGGAAGCCGTAGTTCATTACGCGACCGGTGTCAGCGTAGCTAACGAAGTAGGTTTGCTGCTTGCCGTCACGTTCACCCAACACATAGGTCTGGCACGTACCACGCGCATGTACCATCGTAATTTCGGTTGATGGTGGGCCGGCAATATCACGAACCTGCTGACGCGTCATACCTTTTTTCACATCCTGTACGACTGGTTTCGTCGCATAGCTTTCAGCGCGGTCGTAAGCTGTACAACCAGATAACACAGCCAGTGCTACTGCGGCACCTATCAATCCCGTCATTTTACGCATTTATTCTTCCTCGTGTCTTATCCGTGTAACGTTAAGCCTGGAATAGAAATACAGATTTTTCAACTTTTTGGCGTCAAATTATTATCAGTTACCTCCGTAGGGTGCTTATAATCTACAGATTGAGAATGAACATTCGCACTGACTATCCTGATCTGCGTCATCCGCGTTTACAGGACCGTTTTACCTGACAGTGGAGCACCAGTGAGCCTACAAACAGAAGCCCGTGATGCCCGCCATCGTCTGCGCCAGGATGAAATCATTATCGCTGCCCGTCGCTGTTTCCGTCAGCATGGTTTTCATGCCGCCAGTATGGCGCTATCGTTATTTCACCAATAAAGATGCGATTATCCAGGAAATCGTAAGCGAATTATGACTCCGTGTGCAGGAGATGCTCCCACCAGCAGCAATATTCATCTGGCAAGATGCTGGCATGGCGTGAAGCTCAGGATGAAGATGATGAAGCGCTGATGGTGGAAGTGGCTGCCGAAGCCACCCGTAACCCGCGCGTGGCACAAATGATAGCTGATGCTGATGAGCGCATGTTCAGCCATGCCTGTCAGAAAGTTGCCCGCCTGCATCCCGAATTCAGTGCCGAACGGGTTCGGGCCAGCGTCGAGATCCTCGCCGTGATGGTTGAAGGCACCTCTTATCGTCGGCTGACACCGCAAAAAGCCTCACCCGAGCGCCTCTACACCTTCAAACGTCTTGGCTATGCCTTGGCCCCTGAGTGATAAATATGGCCGCATTCGTCCTTTGCTGCTGTCACTGGTATTGCTGCTGGTGGCATCGATCGGCTGTGCGCTGGCGCAGGATATCCACCAGCTTCTGCTGGCACGCCTGTTTGAAGGATTGTCCGGCGCCGGCGGCGCGGTTCTGTCACGTGCTATCGCTCGCGATATGTATAGCGGGCACGAGTTAACCCGCTTCTTCGCCCTGTTGATGCTGGTGAACGGACTGGCCCCGATTGCCGCCCCGGTGATGGGTGGCGCACTGATGGCCTTCCTCGACTGGCGGGGCCTGTTTATGGTCATCGCACTCATCGCACTGCTGCTGTTTATTCTGGCACGTATCAAGCTGCATGAAACTCTGCCCCCGGAACGACGTAGCCAGGGCAGTATCTTCTCTGCGTGGGCCGCCTTAGGTCAGGTGGTCACTCATCGTCCGTTTATGGGATTCTGCCTGACTCAGGGCTTTATGATGTCCGGCATGTTCGCTTACATCGGCGCCTCCCCTTTCGTGTTGCAACAAATCTACCAACTGTCGCCGCAGGCCTTCAGTTTATGTTTTGCTGCGAACGGTGTCGGCCTGATAATTGCATCACAGGTCAGTGCCCGTCTCTGCCCGCTTTGGGGTGAATACCGGGTGCTGAAAGGTGGTCTGACACTGGCGTTTATCTCATCCAGTAGTTTGCTGCTGGCAGGTTTAAGCGGCGCGGCTCTGCCGCTGGTGCTGGTCGCGCTGTTCTTTAGCGTGGCCAGTAACGGGGTCATTTCCGTCACCGCGTCATCGCTGGCGATGCAAAGCCAGGGCCACCGGGCGGGCAGCGCCTCAGCGGTGATTGGCGTCACCATGTTTACCCTGGGCGGCATCAGCGTGCCGGTAACTGGCATTGGCGGCACATCGGTACTGACCATGACCGCCACCATATTCGGTTGCTATATGCTGGCCATATTGATGTTTACCCTGCTGGCAGTGAAACCGAAAAACGCCTGATATATCAGCGTGTGGCGCGAATAAGTATTTGTTGTTTCGCGCCATGCAGGTTAGCTTTAACAGACAAAAATGCATCTGGCCGCCGTCTGTCGGCGCTGAATCTGAGGAGAGGTCAATGGCTTTGCAACAGGACATTATCAAGGCGCTGGGCGTCAAACCCACTATTGATGCCCGTGAAGAAGTTCGCACCAGCGTAGAGTTTCTCAAGTCGTATCTGAAAACCTATCCGTTCCTGAAAACGCTCGTGCTGGGGATCAGCGGCGGTCAGGACTCTACGTTAACCGGAAAACTGTGCCAGACCGCCATCAACGAACTGCGTGACGAAACCGGCGATACGACTTACCAGTTTATCGCCGTACGTCTGCCGCACGGCATTCAGGCTGACGAGCAAGATTGCCAGGATGCGATTACGTTTATCCAGCCAGACCGCGTACTGACAGTTAACATCAAGGCGGCGGTGCAGGCCAGCGAGCAGGCACTGCGCGAGGCAGGTATTACGCTGTCTGATTTTATTCGTGGTAATGAGAAAGCCCGTGAGCGTATGAAAGCTCAGTACAGCATCGCGGGTATGACAGCAGGTGTGGTGGTCGGTACCGATCATGCTGCCGAAGCGGTCACTGGATTTTTCACCAAGTATGGCGATGGCGGTACGGACATTAACCCGATTTTCCGTCTCAACAAAGGCCAGGGAAAACAGCTATTGAAAGCGCTGGGTTGCCCGGAACATCTCTATCTGAAACAGCCTACGGCCGACCTGGAAGATGACCGTCCAGGTTTGCAGGATGAAGTCGCGCTGGGCGTGACCTATGAGATGATCGATCGTTATCTTCAAGGCGAAACGATCGATGCCAGCGCGGCGAAAACCATTGAAAGCTGGTATCTGAAAACGGAGCATAAACGTCGCCCACCGATCACCGTCTTCGACGATTTCTGGAAGAAATAACCCTCAGCGGGGCGGCATCCTGCCACCCCGCTGCTTTTTCATCCCTGCATTCACTGCTACACTGTACAAGTAACCAGTAAGTGGAGTCGTGAGTGACAAAAAAAATAGCCAGCCGTCGCCCTGTTTTCGAGGCAGAAACCCTCTACCAATACCCCGAGCAACTCCGTCCGTGGCTTTCCAGTCTCCCCGCCCTGCCCGGTGTGTATACCTTCCACGGCGAAAGCGACAGACTGCCGCTCTATATCGGCAAAAGTGTCAATATCCGCAGCCGCGTGCTGTCGCACCTGCGCACCCCAGCCGAGGCAAGAATGCTGTATCAGGCCAGGCGCATCAGTTTTATTCCTACCGCCGGAGAGATGGGCGCTCTGTTGCTGGAAGCACAGATGATCAAGCTACAGCAACCGCTGTTTAATAAGCGCCTGCGCAAAAACCGCCAGCTCTGCGCACTGCAAATCCGTGAGGGTCGGCCCGACGTAGTCTATGCCAAAGAGGTCGATTTTTCCCATACATCGAATCTGTTTGGTCTGTATGCACATCGCCGCGCTGCGCTGGCTACGCTGCAGAAGATCGCCGATGAACAACAGCTCTGTTACGGCCTGCTGGGTCTGGAGCCGTTAAGCAAAGGACGAGCCTGCTTTCGTTTTGCCCTGAAGCGCTGTGCAGGTGCCTGCTGCGGTAAAGAGCCACCCGAGGAACATCAGCAGCGTTTACTGGCCGCGCTGGAAGCCGTACGGCTTCAGTGCTGGCCATACATGTGATCAATAACTGGCTGTATCTGGGATCGGTCACGACTGGAAGACGCCGTCGCGGTCTCCAATCTATGTCAGCGAGGTTTAGTCGTCTGCAGGAAGCATTTTACCTTCATGCTGTGGTTTTTCTGTCAGACGTTTCTCAAAATTCTGATTAAACTGTTTTTTCTGCTCAGGAGTCAGCACGTTATACAGTTTGTTCTGCGTTTCCAGCATCGACAGTGCGCGCGCTTTGCCGTTCGCCGACATCTCCGTTGCCTGGGCTTCCGCTTTAGTCCGGTCGAAGCTGTCTGCTGCGATAATGCTGTGTATCGCACGACGCTCTTCCAGGGAAGGACGCTTCATCTCTTTGTGCGACTCTTTCATAATGGTGCGCATCTGTTGTTTCTGCGCATCCGTCAAATTCAGCCCCTTGAACATTTCATGCATACCGCCATGGCGTGGTGGCTTATGCATCATCGGTTTTTCAGCGCCCGCTGGCGGGGGGGTTAAGGTATCCGCTGCGGCATGAACGATACCAGCAGTACCCAAGGCCAGTGTAGCGGCTACAACGAAAGAAGATAATTTACGCATAATATTGTCCTTATATTTCAGTCTGTGGCAATTCAGTTGTCGTGATGTCGAAAGCAAGTTTACGACGCTGAACGTCAAGTACTCAGAGGCAGAGTAAAGCCGTGAAAGCATAAAAGACAATCTATCGCCAATCATGGAGACAATGCGAAGGATTCGGTGAGGAATTGCAAAAGAGTATGAATTTACGGGGATTTATGCAGAGATTATGGAGAAGTGTAATACGGAAGGCAGAATAGCGGAAGGAAAAAGTTAGCGTCTTTACCTGTTACTGTGCAATGAACCACACCAGCAGAGCGCAATAAAAGTGCGACCGTGGTCCGGCCGCATTCTATCGCATTCCCTTAGGGTAACGTCGATCCCAGCGCCTCGTTATGCGCACTGTCTTCCACCAGCATCAGCCCGGCACGTAAGCCCGTGGCGACAGCAGGGTTCGGGAACAGAACAAATTCCTGCGCCTGCTGGACGTAATAGCGCTTATCGCCATCTTCCGCCAACAGCGCCCCCTGCGGGAAAGCGGTGAAGTTCAGCGTCTCAGGACTCATATGTAATACAAATTTTTCGGAAAGCCGGGTAATTTGCTGTGACACGCGATAGCGGCGTGGCGGCTCTGCCACCTCAGGTAATGCGCCGCCGCTGATCAATGCGTGCAGCGCCTGCGCAGAAGCCGCAAACTGGCTCAGATCGTTCTCACCGAAGGGTAACGCTTTACCCAGTTCCAGCGTACAGCTGGCAGCCTGGAAATGCTGATTACTGTAATGCGTAAACGTCCCGCCCGGTGCCCGGTGAAACACCAGTGCATCCAGTCCGGCAGCGGCCAGCCAGTCCATAAAGGTTTCAGGCCACGGCGTCTCACGCAGCGGCATCACACCGAAACGGGTGTGATACGAACCACGGATTGCCGTGTGCATGTCGATATGCCAGCGCACCTCTTCATATTCACCCGCCTGCCAGAAGTTTTCCATTGCCTGCTCCAGCCGCCAGGCACGACGCGCTTCGGGGCAATCCTCATACTGCTGCCAGCGGCCGCCAAACATGCGGTTCATGTCGCCGTGCAGATAACGCTTATTCTGGCGCAGCGCAGCCGGATTGCCGTAAATCACCAGTAAGCGGGTTAACAGCGGCTGCTCACCGCGCAACAGCGGCTCGAGAAGCTGCTCGAGGATCTCTACGGGGGCCGTTTCATTACCATGAATGCCCGCGGAGACCACCAGCGCCATCGACACCGTCTCATTCGGCGTCAGTTCAAGAATACCCACGTCAATCCAGCGCCAGCTCAGATGCGCATTCTGCCCTTCCGAATGCGCAGGGCTGTGCCCGTTGAGGGTTAATGTGAGGAAATCCTGCATCGATACTCCTTAGAATAATCGCCGTTCAGCCCTGACAGGCCGGAGAAGATCTCCGGCCCTGCGATCATCGCTTTACTGCTGAAAACGGTACACATTGCCTAAGTTTAGCAGCTTCGTCAGCTCTTCGAGTGCTTCGCGTCCTTCGCGCAGCAAATGAGGGTCGGCAAGGTCAGCCTGCGACAGCCGATCGCGGTAGTGACGCTCCACCCAGGCATTGAGGGTCGCGAATAACCGATCGTTCATCATGACCGCCGGATTAACTGCCGCCTGCTGCTGTGCATTCAGCACCACACGCAGTCGCAAACAGGCCGGGCCGCCGCCGTTGCACATACTTTCACGCAGGTCGAACACCTTCAGTTCATCAATCACGCCGCCGCTGGCCGCCAGCTCCGTCAGATATGACCAGACGCCGGCATGACGCCGTGCTTCATCAGGCAGCACCAGTAACATCTTGCCATCGTCCTTACTTAACAGCTGGCTGTTAAACAGATAGGTTGCCACCGCATCCGCCACACTGACGCGCTCGTCAGGCACTTCAATCGCGATAAATCCTGGTATTTTTTCGGCCAGTTCAGCCAGCAGCTGCGGCTGGTGTAAGAACGCCTGCTGATGGCAAAACAGCGCGTGCTGGTTGCTGACCGCAATCACGTCGTTATGAAACACGCCCTGATCGATCACCGCCGGATTCTGCTGGGCAAACACCGTGCGCGCCGCATCAAGCTGATGCAGGCGGCTTACCGCTTCGCTGGCTTCACGCGTCTGACGCGCCGGGTAGCGCGTTGGAGCCTCGCCACCGTTCAGCTCGGCACGACCATAGACAAACATCTGCACACCGGCCTCACCATAACCCCGGCTAAAGCGGTTATGATTTGCCGCCCCTTCGTCACCGAACATTGCCACCTGAGGTAAAGCATCGTGCACGCTGAAGTGCTCAGGATCGCGGAAGATAGCCCGCAGCAGCGCGCCTGTCGTTGGCGCTTCCATGGCGCGGTGGAATTTATTATTCAGGTTCGCCACGGTGAGGTGCACGCGACCATCGGCGCTGTCGGCTGATGGCGAAACCGTGGCAGCATTAGCCACCCACATCGCTGAGGCGGAACTGGCGGCAGACAGCAGGGCCGGATTCTGTTTGGCCGCCTGCGCCAGCACCTGTTCATCGCTGCCGCTGAAGCCAATCTGGCGCAACGCCGCAATATTGGGGCGCTCATGCGGTGGGATCACGCCCTGGGCAAAGCCCATATCGGCCAGGGCTTTCATCTTCATCAACCCCTGCAACGCCGCCAACTTCGGGTTGGAGACCTGGTGCTGATAACGCGTTGAGGCCTCATTACCAAACGACAGTCCCGCGTAATGATGCGTCAGACCCGGTAAACCATCGAAATTCACTTCACGGGCGCTCATGGCGTTTCTCCCTGTGCACTAAAATCCAGACCCGGTGACAGGCTGGCGGGCAGCGTTAAGTCAGGCGATTCCAGTGACGCCATCGGCCATGCGCAGTAATCCGCAGCATACCAGGCGCTGGCACGATGGTTACCTGAGGCACCCACTCCGCCAAACGGTGCTGTACTCGCCGCCCCGGTCAGCGGTTTGTTCCAGTTCACAATCCCTGCGCGTGCTTCGATCAGCAGGCGTTCAAATTTGTCGCGCTGCGGCGAAATCAACCCGCATGCCAGCCCGTAGCGGGTGTGATTAGCGAGTCGGATTGCGCGGTCAAAATCGTCATAGCGAATCACCGCCAGCAGCGGACCAAAGACTTCTTCATCCGGCAGATTTTGCAGCCCGGTCACATCAATAATTCCCGGTGTCAGAATGGCACTGCTGCGATCCGGCCACTGCATCGGCAGCAACACCCTGCCCCCCGCATCAATACGTGCCTGCCACTCGCTGAAGATCTTCTCTGCCGCCTGGAGTGAGATCACGCTGCCCATAAAAGGCTGAGGCTCATCGTTCCAGCGCCCGCTACGAATTTTTGCCGCCACGGCCACCAGATCGAGGAACGCATCCCCGGCGGCGCCGCGTTTCACCAGCAGACGACGTGCGCAGGTACAGCGTTGTCCGGCACTGATAAAGGCCGACTGAACGGCAATATGCACCGCGGCGTCGATATCATCCGGATCTTCGACGATCAGCGGGTTATTACCGCCCATCTCCAGCGCCAGCATTTTTTCCGGCTGTCCGGCCAGCTGGCGGTGCAGCTGATAGCCGGTTGCTGCGCTGCCGGTAAACAGGACACCATCCACCTGGGGTTCCTGCGCCAGCGCCTGTCCGGTCTCACGGCCGCCCTGCACCAGATTAAACACGCCGCCGGGCAGCCCGGCACTGAGCCATAATTTTCCCGTCAGCTCAGCCGTCATCGGTGTCAGCTCGCTGGGTTTAAAGACCACACAGTTGCCTGCCAGCAAAGCGGGAACGATATGACCATTGGGCAGATGACCGGGGAAGTTATACGGGCCAAAGACCGCCATCACCCCGTGCGGACGGTGGCGCAGCGAACTTTCGCCTTCCGCCTGCTCACCGGTGCGGGCATGCCAGGCGCGCAGCGAAATCGCCACTTTGTTGATCATTGCCTGCACTTCTGTCTGCGTTTCCCAGCGCGGTTTGCCGGTTTCACGCGAGATGGTTTCACTCAGCTCAACTTTGTTTTTTTCCAGCAACCCGGCAAATTTCTCCGCGATGGCCTGGCGCTCAGAGAACGGGCGGCGTGCCCAGGCGGGAAACGCCGCGCGCGCCGCTTCACAGGCCGATGTCACCTGCCCTGCCGTGGCGGCTTTGCCCTGCCATAACAGTTCACCGCTCACCGGATCGGTTTTACTGAAGTTCTCGCCACCACCGGTCAGCCACTGACCATTAATACAGTGCGTCATGCTTTTTTCTCCTCACGACTAAGGGTAACCACCCGCAGGTTATCACCCGGCTGGCACCCTAAAATGTCGGCCTGAGCGGCCGTGATACAAACGGTGTTGCTCTGCGGATCGGCAGGCAACAACATCACACGGAACTGTTGATAGTTCTCATTAGCGACCAGGCACAGGGGCAGCGCGTCATCTTGCTCCTCACTGATCAAGGCCGTCAGCACACGGCTTTTCCGGATGGCGCGGACACGATCAATGTCGCACTCAAGTGTCGGGCCGCCGTCGAAAATATCGACGTAATTCTGGAAGTGAAAACCTTCGGCTTCCAGCACGGCACGCGCGGGCGCAGTATGCGGATGGACCTGCCCAATCACGGACTTTGCCTCATCCGACAGGTAATCGATATACAGCGGATGCTTCGGCATCAGCTCGGCAATAAAGGCTTTTTGCCCGGTGCCGCACAGATAGTCAGCATCGGAAAATGACATCGAGAAGAAGCGACTGCCCACGCTATCCCAGAAGGGCGATTGCCCCTGTTCATCAATCACACCCCGCATTTCGGCCACCACTTTCTGCATAAAGTGCTGGCGGAATCCGGCCATAAACAGAAAGCGTGATTTTGATAGCAGATAGCCGTTTTTCCCGTTTCGGTAATCCGGGTCAAGAAACAGTGTGCACAGTTCGCTGCTGCCCGTGTGGTCGTTGCTTAACGACAGCGTGGGCAACATATTGTAAACATTCAGCTCTTTCGAGGCGTGCACCTGAGTACCGACGCGAAAGTTGTACCACGGGTCCTGCAGACCCACCGCCACTTCAATGGCGCAGATACCCACGGCCTTTTTGCTCTCACTGTCTGCCAGTACAAATACGTATCCCTGTTCTGCACGCGGCAGTTTTCCCTGCCAGGTTAAAAGTGAACGATCGATACGTGCTGACAGCGTGTCACTGTCAGCAGGCAGCGAGGTCAACCCCCCGCCGGTTTTCCCGGCGAGGTACATTAACTGCGCCAGATCGTCTCGTTCAACGGGACGAATATACATCATGCGCGGGCTCCTTCAGTGACGGCGAGGCAGGCACGTTCAAAGCGCGCCAGCCCCTCCTCAACTTCCTGCCGGGTGATGATCAGCGACGGAGCAAAACGCACCACGCTGGCACCCGCGATTAACACCATCAACCCTTCACGGGCGGCAGCCTGATTAATCAGTTTCGCCTTGCCGCTATAGTCCTGATTAAGCACACAGCCAATTAACAGCCCCAGTCCGCGGATTTCACTGAACAACTGCAAGCGCTGGTTGATGGCATTCAGTCCGTCAACAAACCACCGATGGCGTTCTGCCACGCCGGCCAGCACTTCCGGGCGATTGATCAGTTCCATCACCTTGCCACCCACTGCGCCTGCCAATGGATTGCCGCCGTAGGTGGTGCCATGACTGCCCACATTCAGGTGCTCAGCCAGGGTTTCCGTCGTCAGCATCGCGCCAATCGGGAAGCCGCCACCCAGTGCTTTCGCGGTGCTCAGCACATCCGGTGTGACGCCATAATGCATATAGGCATACAGCGATCCGGTTCGGCCCACCCCGGTCTGGACTTCATCGAAAATCAGCAGCGCACCGTGTTTATCACACAGTTCGCGCAGACCACGCAGGAAGGCCGGCTCGGCCGGAACCACACCGCCCTCACCCTGAATCGGCTCGACAATCACTGCACAGGTCTGGTCGTTAATCAACGCAGCAGCCGATGCCAGATCGTTGTACACCGCGTGCTGAATGCCCTGCGGCAGCGGTGCAAAATCTTTCGAGTAGGCCGGCTGGCCCCCCGCGGAAACCGTAAACAGCGTGCGCCCATGAAACGCATTGTTAAATGCCACAATACCGCTTTTCTGCGAGTGGCCATGATCCATCGCCACCTTACGCGCCAGCTTCAGTGCCGCTTCATTCGCTTCCGCACCGGAGTTACAAAAGAACGCCCTGTCGGCAAACGTGGCATCAATAAGCTGTTTGGCCAGCCGCAGAATGGGTTCATTGGTGTAACCATTCCCGGTATGCCACAACAGTGCTGCCTGCTGCTGTAACGCAAGCTGCAAGTCGGGATGCGCATGGCCGAGGGCATTGACCGCAATACCGCCGGCAAAGTCGATATATGACTTCCCTTCCTGATCCCACAGCGTCGAACCTTCTGCTTTTACCGGAACAAAGCTGGCCGGGGCATAGGTGGGAACAATCCATTGATCGAAGTTTTCACGGGTCACTGACGGTTGCATATCGGCCTCGTTTTGCACATTCCCCGCCTCAGGCAGGGTGAATTAAAAGTTTAAAAAATGTTAATGAGATGATTCATTGCAGCTCTACTGTAGATTGCACGCCGCGTGCCATCCAGAGAAAAAAATGCATAAACCGTTCTCAACCACCAAATATCAATGAGTTACATCATTATCCTATTCATTGTTAATGCATAGAAAGTGAATAACAATCTGAACAACCTGCCTTTACAGCACAATAAAAAGCAGAATTATGCAGTGGTAAAATAAAATATCGAATGTGTGATCAATGCCGGGATTTGGT
The DNA here is from genome assembly GCF_037479575.1 of Erwinia sp. MYb416. Taxonomy (NCBI): domain Bacteria; kingdom Pseudomonadati; phylum Pseudomonadota; class Gammaproteobacteria; order Enterobacterales; family Erwiniaceae; genus Erwinia; species Erwinia sp. MYb416. The sequence goes on along the minus strand of NZ_JBBGYT010000438.1, from coordinate 1,440,662 downwards.
TTTAAAAAGAGTCAGTTAACGCCCCAAAAGACGTCAACCGCACCAAAATGGCGCGCAGTGAGGGTGCATAACAGTAAAAGAAGCGGTTGAGTGGAGTTTCATTCCCCTATGGAAAAAACATGAAAAACAAACGTTCAAAAAATAAGCCAATGCAATTTTTAATATAAGATAAAATTATCCAGGCATAAAGAAACCCTATAGTTAAGGCGATGGTTACGCCACATCGGTCAGTTGGACGGCCGATTCTGGTTTCGGCATTGTCGGCAGCTATGCCAACCTGGGCCGTACCGGAACACAAAACAATGCCACCGGTAAAGGTGATCGCGCAGAGCACTGGGCAACGGCAATCAAATATGATGCTAACCAGATTTACCTGGCCGCGATGTACGGTAACACGCACAACGCCACGCCAATTACGGGTGGCTTTGCCAACAAGGCGGTGAATTTTGAAGCTATCGCCCAGTATCAGTTCCTGAATGGTTTCCGCCCTTCTCTGGCGTATGTCAGCTCACGTGGTAAAGACATTGAGAACGTGGGTGATGCCGATATCGTTAAATATGCCTCTGCGGGTGCGAACTACTACTTCAACAAAAACTTCCTGGTCTATGCCGAGTACAAATTCAATCTGCTGAAGGATAACAATCCGTTAGCGCTGGCGGATGATGATGTGGCGGGTGTGGGTCTGAACTATCAGTTCTGATGGGGAAACCTGACCACAACAGGCAGGGTTTAACACTGACAGCGGGCACGCTCTTGCGGGGATGAGGCCAGTTTGAGGTAAGCCGGACGTCACGCGGCAGGGATGCCGCGAGCCGAGGCACGCACGGAGGCGTTTTTTGCGATCCGGCGTGCTCAAACTGACCTCATACCTGAAGCCGCCCCACCCGCCAGCAAATCCCTCACGTCAACCGATAACGACAGTCCGGCCGTGGCGTATCCGGCAACGCCTCTTCCAGATTCATTTCCCGAAGATTAATCTCAATATTGGTACACATCGCATCCAGCGGCAGATGGTTGTTGGCAAAACCAAACGGCATCTCCAGCTCTTCCGCCAGCGTATCCAGCGACAGGAAGGTATAAGCAATAAACACCGACACCAACGGTGTCATGTAGTGTAAATCCGGCACCAGCGCAAAAGGCAACAGCGTGCAGAACAGATATACCGTTCTGTGCAGCAGCAAACCATAGGCAAACGGCACGGGCATACTCGCCAGACGCTCGCATCCCCCCAGCACCTGTGACAGCTGATTAATATTGCTGTCCATGTGCATATAGAGAATGTCGGACAGGTTACCGCGGCGGCGCTGGTCGGCCAGCCACTGCGACAGTTGCAGCTCAATGAAATTGGTCGGCGAACGACGTTTCAGCACTTCATCCGCTTCATCCCCAAGGTAACGACGCAGATCCTCACGGGCATCACTGTGGCGCAACTGATGCTTGAGGCTGTAAGAGAACGCCAGCAGCAACGATGTGACACGCGGCGCATCAGCGGGCGAAATCGCCAGTGCCAGACGTTGTAACGTGCGGCAGGCAATCAGCAGATTGCCCCAGAACATACGTGCTTCAATAAAGCGGCCAAAGCAGACGCTGTTACGAAAACCCAAAAATACCGCAATGGAAACCCCAAGCAGGCTGAACGGTGCCAGCGTCAGCTTGATACCCAGCGTTTCATACCAGTCGAGACAGAAAATAGCGATCAGGGACATCAGCAGATTAAGCGTTAAGCGGAACCAGATTCCGGGTAATACCGAACCGTGCCAGGCGAACAGGCGGATAAACCAGTGACTATTAGGACGGATGATCATGATGTGCAGGCGAGTGAGATTTTTCGCAGATTGTGCAGAAAATCCTCGCGCCTGAGAAGTGGTTTTTTGTGACTTTAGTCACATATATTTCGAGACAGTGTATTGACAAAAATCACGTTTTCAGCGGATAGCAGAATCCCCTGTATTCAAGGGGACATCAGGTCGAAACTCCCGGTATCCGCAGGCTGTAACGTGACGGGTTGCGCCAGTTTTAGCGTGATCCAGTTAGAAGTCACGCGCTGCTGCTTACTGTCTTCCAGCGTGACCGACAGATGATATTCATTGCTGGCCCCTTCGCTGCTGTCCCACGCCGGAGCGATAATACTCCAGCCGTTAGGGCTCGCATTATCTGCCGGAGGTGTCAGGCTCAATGCCTGCGTATCCCCCTGCCAGCTCACCGCTTTAATCGCATTGCTGTTACGAACCTGTAATTTCAGCGCCAGTGTTTCACCCGGCTGCACCTGCCACGGTGGCGTGGCGAGGAAGACTGACAGCGTTTTACGCTGGCGGAACTCCATCACCGGGGAATTATTGCGGTTAACCTGATCGTAACGGCTCCCACTTAACGACTTCGCCGCCGCGACATTGCTGGCCGAAAGCTGCTGGCTCAGCGCCACACCAATGCGGTAATTCATCTTCAACGCAAACTGGTCCTGTGACTCTCCACCATCGCCCTCTTTATGGCTGGCAGAGAGGGTAAACAGCGGCACTGGCGTGTAATTAACGCCCAGGGAAACCGCCGTCGGGTTTGCCGTTGCATTGCCACTGTTAAACAGATCGATATGATTGCCGAGATACTGCTCGTAACTCAGGCTAACCCCTAACTGGCGGTAAAAGGGCAGATACCCCTGTGTAGTGATGTCATAACCGCGCGCCATCCGCATCTGTGTTGTGCTGTTGTGATTACGCCAGCCCGATAGCGGATGATAATAATTGGCGGAAAAACGCAGATACTCTCCCCAGGCTTCTGCCCCCAGAGAACCGCGCTGCTGGTGGGTAGTGAGCACATCGTCAACGAACGCGTTATACCCCACACGCCAGCTCCCGGCGATCCAACGCTGGCCCAGCCCGGCGTTGCCTACAGTGCCATATTCCGTTTGCTCCACCCCTAACTGGCTGAAAGTCAGATACTGATAATTGTCCTGCCACGGCGTCATCAACTGAGCGGAGGTGCCATTAAAACTCCCGGCATCATCTACGGCCAGCGACACGCTGGCGAGGCCATAAGGTGACAGAAGCAGTTCACCTTCACTGGCGGCACGCTCGCTGGCGGCAGTACGGAACTGATTAAACGCCCACTGACCGGCTTCCTCACGCAGCGATTTATCACTGTCGTTGTTCATGCTGGCTTCACCGATGCTTTTTGCCGCCTCAGCGATTTTCTGTGCCAGCCCGTTATCATGATCGGTGATACCCATACCCGGCAGCTGTTGCTGCATCTGCCGGAAACGACCGGGATCATCAAAGGGAGCATCGGGAACGCGTGTGGACTCATCAAAAGCGCGTGCCGCCGTGATCGGCAGGCCGATCACGGCAAGGGAAAACATCAGGCTGGAAACGTGGGACAAATAACGACTAAATAGAATCATAAGCTCAAAGCAATATTTTTTATCTGCGCGAGTGTGAGTTTGTTCACAAAATCATACAACTAACCTTAGCACAGAATCTCTTCCCAACGCGAAAATCGGGCGGCCCGCGCGAAGGACCGCCCAAAACTTACAGTGCTCGCCAGATCAAGACAGCGATACCACCGAACAGCAGCCATTTGATCACATAATATATCGGCTTATTCCACGCCTTCAGGCGTTTCCCGACCTTGCGCACCGCATAGAGATATTTGAACACCCGGTTAATGCCCCCGGTACGGTCACTGTTATTATTGGGGGCCGCAGCCGCCCCCACCAGATGACGGCCAAGCCAGTGATTCACTGCCTGCGTCCAACGCCAGATCATCGGCCGCTCAATATCGCAAAACAGGATCAATCGAGGCTGCCCGCTGTGATTCTCAGCATAGTGAATATAGGTTTCATCAAACACCACACCCTCGCCGTCACGCCAGCTGTAACGTTCACCATCCACTTCAATAAAGCAGCGGTCATCATTCGGGGTGATCAAGCCAAGGTGGTAGCGCAGCGATCCGGCATACGGATCGCGGTGGCGCGGCAGGCGGCTGCCGTCCGGAAGTGAGGCAAACATGGCGGCTTTGATCGATGGAATACCGCGCAACAGCGCGGTGGTACGCGGGCAGAGAGACATCGCAGAGGGATGTGCCTCGTCATACCATTTCAGATAAAAGCGTTTCCAACCGGTTCTAAAAAACGAGTTAAACCCGGCATCGTTATAGCGGTCCGAGGCTTTAATCTGCTCTGACGCCAGCAGCGCCTCGCCTTCGTCACGAATCGACTGCCAGTTGTCACGCAGCTCAGCAAGCTCGGGGAAGTGATGAGGTGAAAGAAAGGGCGTGGTGGGAATGCGGGAAAACAGATACATAAAACAGTTAGGGTGGTCAGCCAGCTGACGCCAGAAACCGTAACGAACCTTCCCTCTCCAGTGCACATACAGTACGGTAATTATCCACATCAATAAAATGAAGTATTTCATGTTGCTCTACTCGTCAGGTGACCGGGATCATCCTGTGATCCCGTAGATAAATGTCAGCATGTGTCAGGCAGGCGAAGACGACTTTTCGCCGGGTAGTGCATGACCGGAGAGAGTATAAAGACTTTTCGGCGGAGCAGAATGACGGTGGCACGAATGGAACAAAATCGGCCACCGCAACGCATCAGGACATAATCAGACCACCGTCGACGTTGATCGTCTGCCCGGTAATATAGCGTGCATCATCAGAGGCGAGGAAAGCCACCAGCCCGGCAACATCGTCCGGCTGCCCCGCGCGTTTTAACGGAATACCCTGCACCCATTCCGCCATCAGCTCGCCTTTGCCATATTTTTTACTGTCGGTACTAAGGATTTCACCCCATACGCGGTCATTGTAATCCCACATTTCGCTTTCGATAATGCCGGGACAAAACGCGTTGACGGTGATATTCCACGGTGCCAGCTCCTGTGACAGGCTCTGCGTAATCCCGATCACTCCCATCTTGCTGGCGGCATAATGCGGCGTATATATAAAGCCCTGACGCCCCTGCCCTGACGATGTATTGATCAGGCTACCGGACTGCTGTTTCACAATATACTTCGCGGCTTCGCGGCAGCAAAGCCAGACGCCCGTGGTATTCACCGCAAGGATTTTATCGAAGTCAGCTTTGGGCATTTTGTCGAACGTGTCGATGGTGATCACTCCGGCGTTCTGGATCGACACGTCAATCGTCCCGAAACGTTCTGCAGCCTGGCGATACAACCCCTGCACCTGCTCTTCATCGGTGACATCCACCTGCAATGCCAGAATCTCACTGCCCCAGGCGGCTTTTATCCGATCAGCGGTTTCAAACACGCGCTCGGCGTTGGAGACCATCACCAGGTTTGCACCGTCTCTGGCAAAACGTTCGGCAATACCCGCCCCAATACCGCGACATGCTCCCGTGATCACCACGGTTTTATTACTGAAATTACGTTTCATCTGTTGCTCCTTTATGACGGGTCAGGCATGCCTGACCCCTACGGAATTCGGTACAAAGCTGTGAAGCCATTCTGTGTTGTAGGGGCGGGTCAGGCGTGCCTGACCCCTACGGAATTCGGTACAAAGCTGTGACGCCATTCTGTGTTGTAGGGGCGGGTCAGGCATGCCTGACCCCTACGGAATTCGATACAAAGCTGTGACGCCATTCTGTGTTGTAGGGGCGGGCAGGCGTGCCTGACCCCTACGGAATTCGATACAAAGCTGTGACGCCATTCTGTGTTGTAGGGGCAGGCAGGCATGCCTGACCCCTACGGAAATCGGTACCTGGCCGTAACAGCCTTCTGTGTTGTAGGGGTGAGGCATGCCTCGCCCGACCAAACCACACTGCACGGCAGTTAACGCGACGGCTGCCACAGGGTACGTTTCACCGCATCCTGCCAGCCCAGCCAGCTCTGTTGGCAACGTTCATGGCGGCCCGGATCGGGCTGCCAGAGATCATGTTCTGGTATCAGCGCCAGCAGTTGTTCGTCATTAAGCTGGCCGAGCGTCCGTCGTGCCAGTAGCCCGGCACCGAGCGCCGACAGCTCTGGCGTACTGCTGCGGGCCACCGGGCAACCCAACAGATCAGCCTGAAACTGCATCAGCCACGGATTTTGCGTGGGGCCACCATCCACCATCAGTGTCTCCAGACGGAATCCCGGGTGAAGGCGCATAGCCTCAATCACATCGGCAATCTGGTAGGCAATCGCTTCCAGTGACGCACGGATCAAATGTGCTGGCGTTACGCCCCGGCTGAGCCCACAAATCACGCCGCGCGCCTGCTCATCCCACCAGGGAGCGCCGGTTCCGGTCAGCGCCGGAACAAAATAGACGCCGAGAGTCGAATCGATACTGGCGGGCAGCTCATGTAGCGCGCGGCTCAGCACCAGACCTTTACCATCGGTCAGTCCGGTCGCCTGCGCCATCCACGCCACGCCGTCCCCAGTATGAGGAATATTGCCTTCAAGACCGTAAACCAGCCGCTGGCCATCATGCCAGGCCACGGTGGTTGCCAGCGAGGTGATACTGGTATCCGCCTGGCCCAGAGGTGCCATCACCGACGATCCGGTGCCATAGGTGGCTTTCACCCCGCCCGGTGCCCCCAGTCCGTGACCGTACAATGCGGCATGGGAATCCCCGACCATGGCCATGATGGGCAGCCCATCGGGAATACCGGCCAGACCGAGGGTCACGCCAAACAGGCTACCTGAGGGGCAAATTTCCGGCAGCGCGGCACGCGGGATGCCAAACAGCGCCAGCATCGATTCATCCCAGCCGCCGCTGTGCAGATTTAACAGCTGGGTACGTGATGCATTCGAGGTATCGCAGCGGAACTGCTGCCCGCCGCTCAGGTTCCATAGCAGCCAGGCATCGATGGTACCGAGGCAAATCTCGCCGCTGTCGGCACGCGAATGCCCCTCCGGCGTGTTATCCAGCAGCCAGCGCATTTTCGATGCTGAAAACAGCGGTGCCACCGGTAACCCGGTAATGGCACGGATCAGCCCCTCCTGATTATCGCGTTTGAGCCGATCGCAGAAGACACCTGAGCGTGAACACTGCCAGGTCAGCGCAGGCCCAATAGGGCGACCACTGTGGCGCTCCCAGCCGATGGCCGTCTCGCGCTGATTGCTGATGGCCAGTGCCGCCACCCGATTTTCGCCCACGGTGTTGAGCACTTCGCGCAGCACCGTCAGCGATGCGTTAAGCAGCGTGAGCCCATCCTGTTCAACCCAGCCCGGCTGCGGCGTGGCAACCGTGAGCGGGCGGGACGCTTTTGCCACCACTTCACCGCGAGCATCAATCGCCACCGCTTTCACATTGCTGGTCCCTTCATCCAGCGCAACAATCAGTTCTCTAGCCATGGCTGACCTCAGAGAGCGGCGCGGCCGCCTGCTTTTTTTCATGGCGACGCATCAACACCACTTTGCTTTGCAGCTTCTGCTGGAACTGGTCGATGACAACGGCGGTGACAATCACCAGCCCTTTGATCACCATCTGCCAGAAATCGCTGACGCCCATCATCACCATGCCATCGGCCAGGAAGACAATCACAAAGGCACCGATGATCGATCCGGACACACGTCCGCGTCCCCCGGCCAGTGCCGTACCACCAAGCACCGTGGCCCCAATGGCATCCATCTCAAACATATTCCCGGTCATCGGATGCGCAGTTTGCAGCTGCGACGCCACCACCAGCCCGACCAGCGCGGCACACAGACCGGAAAAGGCGTAGACAAAGACTTTCACTTTGATAATCGGCACACCGGCCAGACGGGCGGCAGATTCATTGCCACCCGCCGCATAGATATAGCGGCCCAGCGGGGTTTTACGCGTGATATACAGCCCAATCAGCAGGAAACCGATCATCAGCCAGATCGGAAAGTAGACGCCAAGGAAGCTGCCCGAACCAAGCAGTGAAAACCCGGTATTGCCCAACTGCGGCACGCCAACCAGGTTGGCGTAGGTGCTGCCGTCGTTAAACAGCAGCGCCGCGCCGCGGGCGATATACATCATGCCGAGCGTACAGATAAAGGGCGCGACGCCAAGACGGGTGATCACCGTACCGTTGATCAACCCCAGCACCACCCCGAACAACGCCACCGCGAGGATCACTTCCGGGACGTTAAGAAACAACACCTGTCCGCCCCAGAGAGGGACACCGCTGGTCAGCAGCGCCCCGGCCACCATTCCACAAATGCCCGCCACCGCCCCAACGGAGAGGTCAATCCCGCCCGTCAGAATCACCAGCGTCATGCCAATCGCCAGCAGGCCGGTGATCGCCACGTGCTGCGTCATAATCAGCACATTGGACAGGGTCAGGAAGTTCGGCACCATCACACTGAAAAAGCCCACCACAATCAGCAAGGCAATAAACGTTCTGGCTTTCAGCAGGTACATATACAGCAGATATTTTTGATTCATTTTTTCTTCCTCAAGCCCGCTTATTCGTGCGGTGTCGACGCAGTGATTAACGTTTCGCGCGTGGCATCAGCACGCAGCAGGTCAGCGGTAATACGCCCATCCGCCATCACCAAAATGCGGTCGGCCAGCGCCATCACCTCATCCAGTTCCGAGGACGAAAACATCACGGCCAGCCCCTCCTGGGCCATTTTGCCGATCAGTTGATACACATCGGTTTTGGCACCGACATCAATCCCCCGCGTCGGTTCATCCAGCAGCACCACTTCCGGGCCGGTCATCAGTGCCTTGCCCAGCACCACTTTTTGCTGATTACCGCCGCTCAGAGAGGTGATGGGCAGATCGGTATCGCTGACCTTGATCGCCAGGCGTTGCACCATGTCGTTCACCTTTTCGCTCTCCTGCTGCGGACGCAACAGCCCCAGCGCCCGACGAAAGCCGCGCAGACTGAGATCGCTCAAGGTCATATTGGTTTTGATCGACATCATGCCGATCATCCCCTCGCCTTTACGGTCTTCCGGCACCAGCGCGATGCCCTTTTTCAATCGGTACTGAAAATCACGCTTGTCCAGTACTTCGCCGTTCAACACCACGCGGCCGCTCTGGCAGCCCATCAGTCCTATCAGACCTTTAAACAGCTCGGTACGCCCGGCGCCCAGCAGGCCGTAAATGCCCACCACTTCACCTTTCCGCAGTGAGAACGTCACATCGTTCAGCTTGTAGCCACCATCCTGACGCAGCGCGGTGAGTCCGCTGACGTCCAGCACCACCTCTCCCTGCGTTGCGGCGGCATAGTCGAACTGTTTTTTCTTATCGCCTACCATCTGGGCGATGATCCACGGCACGCTGGCATCGCGCACATCACGTTCGCTGATAAAACGCCCGTCACGGAAGATGGTGATGTGATCGCCGATCTCCATCAGCTCTTCCAGACGGTGCGAGATATAGATAATGGTGACGCCACGCCGCTTCAGCGCCGCAATCACGTTAAACAGGACTTTGACTTCCGACTGGCTGAGCGCCGAGGTCGGTTCATCCATAATCAGTACCCGGGTGTCTTTCGACAGTGCACGCGCAATTTCCACCAGCTGCTGGTGACCGATGCCCAGCTCACCGAGCGGCGCATAAGGGTCCACATCCAGCTCCAGCCGTTCCAGCAGGGCTTTCGCCAGCTGGTACTGATATTTTTCGTTAATCCGGCCGCGCTGGAAAAACTCATTACCGATAAAGATGTTGTCCATCACATTCATATTCGGGAACAGATTCAGTTCCTGAAAAATGATACTGATCCCGTGCTTCTCAGCCTGCTGGGTCGAGTGCAGCGACACGGGTTCTCCGTCGAGAAAAATCTGCCCGGAGGACGGCACTTCCACTCCGGCCAGCATTTTCATCATGGTGGATTTTCCGGCACCGTTCTCACCGATTAATACATTGACCTTGTTGCGATACACGCGGTAGTTCACCTGGTCCAGCGCGGTCACGCCAGGATAGATACGCGACACATCACGCGTTTCAATCACCACTTCGGGCAGCTGATCCGGCGATAACAGCGGGTCGATTTGATATTCAGCCATCATGAGCCCTCTACTTGCGTACCACGTGAGCCGGGGTGACATCCGGTGGTGTTTGCGGCACATCCCAACTGCTGAAGACCCCATCAACCTCAACGCTTTCACCGACTTTCGGTTGCAGCTTTTTCACCTCATCTGACGCCAGGTTATTGATCGCCTTACCATAATCACCAAACAGCACCTGATCGTTGAAGTCCTGATAGCTGGCCCCCTTATAAGCGTCGCGCAGCGCGGTACCGCGAATGATCGGGCCAATCTGCACCACGACCTGCTGGCCGCTGACGTCTTTAATGGTCATTTTTCCACTGCGTGAGGTGGTGTTCACCTCAGTAACCGTGCCCTGAATTTTGACGCTGAACACACACGGATTCTCATCCTGACTGCGGTATCCCCACTGTTTACAGGCCGCATCAAAATCTTTTGCTGTGGCCAGCGACTTCATCAGTTCGTCGAGCGGTTTTGCCTCGCTGACAATTTGTGGCACGATTTTTTGCTGATACGTGGCGGTGACATTTGCCATCGCGGGGTTGGGCGGATTTTTTAAATCGGCCAGCTCCTGCTGTGACACAATACGGCAGCCCCCGAGGGCTAAAGTGGCCATTGCCAGCCAGACTCGCCTGGACATAATTCTCTCCTTTGCGCCCCCGCAGGGGCGCAGTCACATCTTATGAAGCGTTAACTCAGGATTTGAAATTGAAGTCCTGCACTTTGTCTGCGTTGCCCTGGTTGATCAGGATGCCGCGGAACATCACGCGCTGTTTCTCGGGTTTGGTGCCTTTCTGCAGGAAATTGTCGATATCGGTGACGCCCTGCGCGGCGATCGCCTGCGCCTGCAACATCACGGTGGCTTTCAACGTGCCGGCTTTGACCGCATCACGTTCGTCGTTACTGCCATCAATACCCACCACAATCACATCACTACGACCGGCCGCTTTCAGGGCAGCAATGGCCCCCAGCGCCACCGGACCGTTACCACAGATCACCCCTTTTACATCCGGGTGCGCCTGGAGAATGCTGTCCATAATGCGCTTACCGTCGATCAGGGTGCCTTTCGCATCCTGCTTCGCCACACTTTTCATATCCGGGTACTGATCCAGTACCTGGTGGAAGGATTTCGAACGGGTGACGCAGTTGTTGTCGGCCAGGTTACAGGTCAGTTCGGCATAGGTGCCTTTCTCGCCCATCTTCTCAACGAAAACGTTCGCCACATCGGAACCCGCCTGGAAGTTGTTGTGGGTGATCTGCTCCAGCGCGACGTCATCAACCGGGATTTCACGGTTAATCAACACCACAGGAATACCGGCATCTTTGGCTTTTTTGATGGCGGCAACGCTGGCTGTGGAGTCAGCGTTATCGAGGATAATGCCCTGCACTTTTTTACCGATGGCGGCATCAATCAGTTCGCTTTGTTTTTTCACATCTTCACCGTGGGACAGCACGGTGGTTTTGTAACCCAGTTCCTGTGCCTTCAGGTTGGCCCCTTTGGCCTCAGAGGCGTAGTACGGGTTATCCAGCGAGTTAACGAGGATCATGATGGTGCCTTTCTCTGCGGCAGTAACGGCATGAGAGAAGGAGCAGGCGGTCGCTAGAGCTAACAGAGTTAAACGCATTTTCATTTTGATGTTCTCTTATGTTGTTATGTGTAGGTACAGCTTTTTAACCTTGGTATCGGATGCCGCAGTTGCGTTTACTTACCGCCTTGCTGCAACGACCGACAGTCGGGATAACATCTCGAATTCTCTGGTGTTGGCGCAGTAATCGGTATTACCAAATAGTGAAACCGCCATCGATCATCAGGTCTGCGCCTGTGATCATGTCGCTACCGTTGCTGGCAAAAAACAGCACGGCGGCGGCAATTTCGTCCGTGTAGGCAAAACGTCCCATTGGGATCAGTTGCTTCATCGCCTCCCCTTTCTCCCCACGCCAGGCTTTCTCGCCCATTGGCGTCAGCACCACGGTAGGCGACAGGGTATTCACGTTAATTTTGTGGGGCGCAAACTCTTTCGCCATCACTTTGGTCATCCCCAACAGCCCGGCTTTCGCCGAGGTATAGGCCACATGGTTATCGATGGCGATGGATGCCGCCTGCGAGGCAATATTGATGATCTTTCCGCCTTTACCCGCTTTCACCATGCGTTTTGCCACCGCCTGAGAACAGAGGAATGGCCCGGTCAGATTGACTGCCACCTGCTTCTGCCACTCGGCAAATTCCGTTTCCAGTACCGGCTGCAACATCACGTAGCCCGCACAGTTCACCAGAATATCGATCTGGCCATAGTGCGCTTCAACCTGTGCTATTGCCTGCTCCACAGAGTCCGGGTCAGTGACATCGCACTGAACAAACTGGACGCGATCGGCAGCGAACTGCCCGGCAACATCCGCCACTTTGCTCTGTTCAAACGCCGGATAGAGCAGTGCCAGCTTCGCGCCTTTCTCCAGCAGCATCTGATTGCTGGCCATCGCAATCCCCCCCAGCCCCCCGGTGACCACGGCCACCTTGCCACTGAGATCCCCGTTGATATCTACGCCGTAGCGCAGATTGACGTCATATTCGTTACTCATTTCCAGACTCTCCTTAAGCGGCAACAAGATTTTCTAACGTGGCGCGCAGGCCTTCGGCATCAATGCGGAACTGGCGACGCAGGGCAACACGACTGCTGCTATGGGTAAATTCATACGGCGGGATACCCAGCGGAATAAAGCGCTGACGCAGGCTGTGCTGATGCAGCAGCTCACCGATAATGCTGCTCAGACCGCCACTCAACACATGTTCTTCCATGGTGATCACCTGACGGTGTGCGGTAATCAGCTTGATGACCGCCGCTTCGTCCAGCGGCCACAGAGAAGGCAGTGAGACGATGGTGATGCTGTCATCTTTAGCGGCCAGGGCTTCATGAGCCAGCGTTCCCAGACAGAACACCACGGTGTCTTTACCCTGCTGTAACACCTCTGGTTTACCCGGCACAAACTGGTAATCGGCATCATGCAGCAGCGGCACTTTATCGCTGTCCATACGGATATAAACCGGCCCTTTATGGCTGATGGCATGGCGGGCAATCGCGCTGGCCTGAATGGCATCTGCTGGCGCGAAAATTTGTAGGTTGCCCATCGAACGGGCGATAGCAATGTCGTTAGTACAGTGGTGCGTGGCACCCAACGGACCGTAAGCAAAACCGGCATTCAGGCCGAGCATCTTGACGTTAGTTTCTGAGTAACAAACATCATTTTTCAATTGCTCATTCGAGCGGGCAAACAGAAACGGTGCAGCGTTAGCGGTGAATACCGTACGGCCACTCAGTGCCACTCCCGCCGCCATTCCCACCATATTCTGTTCAGCGATACCCACGTTGATGACCCGATCCGGGAAGGCTTTTTCAAACGGGGCAATTTTTGATGTTGAGGTGGAGTCGGCCACCATGACACTGAGGTCTGCTCCCTCATTCTGGGCTTCCACCAGCGTGGCAATCACGGCGTCACGTAAGTCTTGCATGGTTAATCCTCCAGCTCGGCCAGCCCAAGGGCCAGTTGCTCATCATTAGGTACGGCGTGATGCCAGGCCGGGACGTTGGCCATAAACGAGATACCGTGCCCTTTTTCGGTATTGGCTAAAATAACGCGGGGTTTACCGATGCCGGGTTGGTTAGCGGCGGCGGCAATGGCGGCAGGATCGTGCCCGTTGCACTCCAGCACTTCGAAACCGAATGCCAGCCATTTGTCGGCCAGCGGCTCCAGCGGCATGATATCTTCGGTTTTCCCGGCCAGTTGCAAACGGTTACGGTCAACAATCGCCACCAGGTTTTCCAGTTTGAATTTACTGGCCGACATCGCCGCTTCCCAGTTAGAACCTTCCGCCAGTTCACCATCTCCGAGCAGGACAAAAGCACGACGGTCAGCACGACCAGAGAGTTTGTTGCCCAGCGCCAGACCCACACCAATCGATAACCCGTGGCCTAAACCACCCGAGTTAATTTCCACCAGCTCTGGCAGCTTCTGATGGATGGGATGGCCCGCCAGCAGCGTATCGTCCCCCATAAACTGGTCGAGGATCGCCGGGTCAATCAGGCCCATAGCAGCCGCGCTGCAATACAACCCGCCTGCCCCGTGACCTTTGGAGAGGATGAAACGGTCCTGATCGGGACGCGGACGGCTGCGATCCATCACCGCCATAAATAAGGTACAGATGATATCCACCTCAGAGAGGTCGGCACCGGTATGACCTTTGCCTGCCCGATGATTCATTTGCAGTACATAGCGCCGGGCCTGACGCGCAGTCTGTTTGATTGCCTGAAAGTCCATCATTACCTCTTCATCTATGACGCCGCGGGCCGGATAGCGTGTTGATATGACAGTCAACAGCGGCAATTTCATTTTCGAATAAAAATATACGCTATCGTTTGTAATCATATTGTGGGGTGGATCATATTTCAAACAAAAGCCAAAAATAATATTAATGCATTATAAAACAGCAATGTAGCGAGAATTCGCGGCGAGTATTGCGATGAAGACAATGTTAAATATCAGTTAAATCAATTGAATGGCAATTTTTGACTTTCATTCGAAAATTGAAAGTCACTTTTGCAGATCTCGCAATTGATGCGAACGAGGGTTACTATTTATCGCAACAGCCCGGCTGACGGGGCAGGCAACCCGCATTCAGGCAAAGGGAGTGATTGACTTGAAAAGCAAAAATGAACAACTGGCTGATATGCAGCAACGGCGGGAAAAGATCCTGGAGATGATCCGTGAGGATGGCACCGTCACGGTAAAAATGCTGACGGAGACTTTCGGACTGACCGAAGCCACTATCCGTACCGACCTGCGTATGCTGCAAAAAGAGGGGTATGTGCAGCGTTATCACGGCGGTGCAACATTGATTACAGGTAAGCAAAATACCGGCGCATTGCTGCTGGAACGGCAAACCCATCTCGACGCAAAAGATGCCATTGGGCGTCTGGCGGCACAGCATATCGAAAACGGCGATACGGTCATTTTCGATTCGGGCACCACGACGACGGCGATCGCCAATCATATGAATCACATCCGGCGCCTGTCGGTGGTGACCAACGCCGTGAATATTGCCCTGAAGCTGGGCGGTGAGCCGGGGATTAATATCCTGCTGACCGGCGGCACCTTTAAGTTCCCCACCCTGTCGACGTCAGGTGAAAAGGCCGCCAGTTTTTTTGAAAACGTGCTGGCGGAGAAGCTGTTTCTCGCCACGGCCTGCATTTCTCCCCGCCTCGGTCTGAGTTTTCCCAGCGAGACGGATATCAAGGTGAAAAGCGCCATGATCCACTCTGCGAACACCGTTTACGTGGTGGCTGACTCCAGTAAAATCGACAAGGTGTCGATGTTTGCGTTGCCCTGCGAATGGAGCAAAATCCAGTATCTGATCACCGACAGCGGCATTACTCAGGCGTCTATTGACGCCTTTGAAGCACTGGGGGTGAAGGTGCTGGTGGCGCCCTGATCGGCGTCAGTTCGGTATAAACGCACCACGTCACCGACAATCAACAGGCCCGGTGACTGTGGCTGCCGTTCCGCTACCGTCTGCGCCAGCCGGTCAAGGCGGGTAATGTGGGTGCGCTGATCGTGACGTGTGCCCCGCTCGATAATCGCTACCGGCGTATGCGCATCGCGTCCGTGCCGGATCATCTGCTCGCTTAATGCCTCACACCATGTTAATCCCATATAAAACACCAGCGTCTGGCGGGCATCACGTAAACTTTCCCAGTCAAGCTGGGGTTTGCCGTCACGTCCATGACCGGTGATAAAGCGCACCGACTGGGCCATGTCGCGGTGCGTCAGCGGGATGCCAGTGGCGGCCGCACAGCCGGTAGCGGCGGTAATGCCGGGCACAATATGGCAGGTCACTCCCGCCTGTTGCAGCCACTGCATCTCTTCCCCTCCCCGGCCGAAAATAAAGGGATCGCCGCCTTTAAGACGGATCACCTGCCGCCCGGCACGGGCCAGATCCACCAGCAATTGGTTGATCTGTGACTGCTTCATGCCATGAAAACCCGGCGTTTTTCCCACGTCAATATTCAGTGCCGTTGGGGGGATCAGTGCCAGAATATCCGGCCCGACCAGCCGATCGCAGACCACCACCTCAGCCTTTTCGATAAGACGCAGCGCGCGCACCGTCAACAGGTCCACGGCTCCCGGCCCGGCCCCCACCAGCCAGACATCTCCCTGCTGGCCGGGGGGGAAGCCCCCGGCCAGCAAACGATCAAGAGCAGGTATTTTTACAGTCATTTTCGGCCTCATACTGTCAGGGCGGTGTCGCCCGGAGTCTGAACCAGCGGCATGCTGGCAACCCAGACCAGCCCCTGTTCAATTTTCACTGGCCAGCAGCGCTGGTAAAGCGCCGGGTTGTCCAGGCTCTGTCCGTCTCTCAGTCGGAATCGCTGTTTGTATAACGGCGAAATCACCAGCGGTTCACCCTGACTGTCACCCAAAAGCCCGCGCGACAGCACATTGGCTTCCGTTCCTGGTTCATGGTCATCCAGCGCGTAAACCGTATCATCAAGCCGGAACAGGGCTATCGCCTGTGAGCCGAGGTGCGCGCCGATCCCGGCCTGCGGGGGGATCTCCTTAAGGGTGCAGACCTTATTCCACAGCGATGTGGGCTGCACGTCATTTACCGAGCGACGGAACAGCGCCAGACGATCGGGGCTGGCCAGCGTGGTCTGCCATTCACACTGATAGCGGTCAACGACGCGCTGCATCTCCTGCTCCAGTTCGGTAACAATCCCGAGCACATCATCCATCACCACCTGACGCAGATACTCCAGCCCCCCTTCAAGGTTATCCATCCATACGCTGGTTCGTTGCAGACGATCGGCAGTACGGATATAGAACATCAGCAGACGGTCGACATAGCGCACCAGTGTTTCTGCATCCAGGTCGCTGGCAAACAGGTCGGCATGACGCGGCTTCATCCCGCCATTGCCGCAGACGTACAGATTCCAGCCTTTGTCGGTGGCAATCACGCCAATGTCCTTACTCTGGGCCTCTGCGCATTCGCGCGTGCACCCCGATACGGCCATTTTAAACTTATGGGGGGTTCGCAGCCCCTTGTAACGGTTTTCCAGCCGGGTCGCGAAACTGG
This sequence comes from Erwinia sp. MYb416, assembly GCF_037479575.1. NCBI lineage: Bacteria > Pseudomonadati > Pseudomonadota > Gammaproteobacteria > Enterobacterales > Erwiniaceae > Erwinia > Erwinia sp. MYb416. Next base: position 1,423,640 of record NZ_JBBGYT010000438.1, on the reverse strand, counting down.
TTGAATCCTGCACGCCGTAGCGGCACCAGGTCGATCCGACACAGGACTTCACGGTGCGCAGCGATTTGCCGTACGCATGCCCGGTTTCAAAACCTGCGTCCACCAGCGCCTGCCAGATAACCGGTAACTGCTCCAGCCGGGCACCAAACAGATCGATACGCTGGCCCCCGGTGACTTTGCAGTACAAATTGTATTTTTGCGCAATTTCACCGATGGCGATCAGCCCCTCTGCGCTGACCTCACCGGCCGGCATCCGGGGTACAACCGAATAAGTCCCGTCCTTCTGGATATTGGCAAAATAACGGTCGTTGGTATCCTGCAGGGGTAACAAAGCGGGCGTCAGCAGATAGTCATTCCAGCAGGAGGCCAGCATCGATCCCACCAGCGGTTTACAGATTTCACAGCCGTTGCCGCGTCCCTGCTTCGCCAGCAACTCTTCAAAGCTTTTGATATTGCCCATGCGAATCAGTGAGTACAGCTCCTGACGTGACCACGGGAAGTGCTCGCAGATATCTTTCTTCACTTCTACGCCCAGATCCGCCAACTGGTACTCCATGACCTGTTTGACCAGCGCGGCACAGCCGCCGCAGCCCGTGGCCGCTTTGGTGCTGGCTTTCAGCGATGCCATATCGCTGCATCCTGCTTTGACCGCGGCGCAGATATCCCCTTTGGTCACGTTATGACAGGAGCAGACCTGCGCGCTGTCCGGCAGAGCCGCCACGCCAAGCGCTTTCGACGGAGCCCCGGCACTCTGCGGCAGGATCAGACTTTCAGGGGCATCAGACAGCGCCATGCCGTTCAGCATCATTTGTAGCAGCAGGCTGTACTCGCTGCTGTCACCGACCAGCACGCCGCCCAGCAGCGTTTTACCGTCAGCCGAAACGACAATCTTTTTATAGATTTCCCGGGGTTCATTGGTCCAGTAATAGCTCTGGCTGCCCGCCGTTTCTCCGTGAGCATCCCCCATTGATGCCACCTCGACTCCCAGCAGCTTGAGTTTAGTACTCATATCCGCCCCGCTAAATGCCACGGCTTCTCCTGCCAGCGTTGCCGCCAGCACGCGCGCCATCTGATAGCCGGGAGCCACCAGGCCATAGAGATGCCCCTGCCATACAGCACACTCACCGATGGCCCAGACGGCTGGGTCTGACGTCCGGCAGCAATCGTCTATGACCACGCCACCGCGTTCGCCCAGCATCAGGCCTGCCGCAGCGGCCAGGTGATCGCGTGGGCGGATACCGGCCGAAAACAGTATCAGATCGGTCTCAAGGGCACTGCCATCGGCAAAATTCAGCCGCAGCGTGCCATCTTCCTGAGCGTCAATGCTCTGGCTCTGCTTACCGGTATGAACAGCAACCCCCAGCGCTTCGATTTTCCGGCGCAGCATCGCAGCGCCCCCCTCATCCAACTGCACCGCCATCAGCCGCGAGGAAAGCTCGACCACCGCGGTTTCCAGACCCAGTTTTTGCAGTGCATTGGCCGCCTCCAGCCCCAGCAAGCCCCCGCCAATCACCACACCACGCGTCGACCCGGTGGCCTTCGCGGCGAGGGAATCCAGGTCGTCCAGCGTCCGGTAAACAAAACAGGACGCGTGTTCGCTGCCGGGGATCGGTGGCACAAATGGGCTGGAGCCGCTGGCCAGCACGAGCTGGTCGTACGCCTGAACACGACCATCTGCTTCGTGCACCTGCCGCCGCTGGCAATCGATAGAGACCACCTGCCGCCCGGTTCGCAGTTCAATGCCGCTTTGTTCAATAAATCCGGGGGGGACCAGGGAGAGTTCCGCGTGCCCTTTCCCGGCAAAGTATTCCGATAAATGCACGCGGTCATAAGCGACATGGCGCTCTTCGCCATACACGACAATATGGAACTGCTGCTGTAGCTGTCGGCTGACCATCTGCTCAAGGAAGTGCTGGCCGACCATGCCATGCCCAATCACCACCAGCGTGGGTTTATCTGCTGCCTCAACCGCTGTATTCACCACGGGTACGTTGCTCTGTTCTTTGCTCATCATTGCCTTGCCCTGAAAAAAACCATAAAAAAAGGCGTCCACCGACATGCGTAATGCATGCGGTTGGACGCCTTTATCCAAAGCACTCGTTGCACCGCCATTGGTGGAACAAATGCATGTTATTTTGTCTTAACAACTGCAAGATAACTTGCAAACACTGTGCCAGAACCGGGTCCGGTACAGCTGTTTATATGCCGCTGTGCGATCAGTACTTTAGCTTTCGACTACGCACGTTAAGCGCGGCTTCCGCCGCCAGGCACGTCGTTGTGCGCTGCGGTGAAGCAAAAGGTGCACAATCTTTGTGCACACGCTTAGTTGTCCTGAGACGCAAATGCAGAAGCCACCGCCAGCAGTGCGCTGGCAATATCCGCCATGCGCTTGTTCTGATTCATCGCCATTTTACGTAGCGCCTGCCAGGCTTGCTCTTCACTGTAGCCGTGGTGCTGCATCAGTAACACTTTGGCGCGGTCGATCTGCTTACGATCCTCAATACTGGCTCGCATGGCGGCCAGCTCATTATCCTGATCCTGAAGCCGCTGTGACTGCTGCTGGATCAGCGCCAGTAATGACCGTCCCAGTTGAGGTGTCAGCCCACCGGGCTCCTGCGTGCCTGACGAAACAGGTGCCCGTCCGTCATTTCCAGCGATGAAGACGCTCCAGGCCGGCTCACGGGCACTTTTTTGCATCTGTTGTTGCAGGTCGATCGGGGTGATATCCCGCTGAGCTTCAGCCGCAGCAATACTCTGGCGGCAGCGCTGCATCAGTGCGCGAGCAAGACAATCTTCCACCGTTTTCAGCCCATCGATCCGCTGGCTCAAAGACTGATGCCAGCGCAGCGCCATTGCCGCGCCCTGCTCATCAGTTCGTGCAGTCGTGCAGGCAATACGCCGCCTTCCGCTCTGTAAAAGGGAGCGCAGGCTGGCGATTTCCCGCTGCCGTGATGCCAGAAGATACGCCAGCGCAGAAGGATAATGATCTGTCATCGACTTAACTCCGCTAGCATTCAAAAGGTCTGGCTAAGCAATTACCGTGCCGGGATGGCGCGACGAACCTGACTGGCATTTCACTGAAAAAAGGCATAGTGCCTGTTTACTGGAGTGATACGGAATCAATTAGTCATATTTATTCATTCAATTACGTGATAGTCAGCCAGCGTGTGGTTTCTAAGCAACCTGCAATGGTTTCCATTCCCAAAAGCGTCAGGTAAACTGACATGAGAATTATCTTTATGTAAACCTGTGAGATTTTTTCCTGGAACGTACAGAGTAATTGACTTTTAATAACACGATATGGCGTCGTTTAATGCCGCCCTGTCGCGTCTGTAAAGAACCCGATTTATAGATGATATTAACGAGGACCAATGTGAAAATTAGCATCGCGTTTACCCTGCTGGCCGTGCTCACTTTAGCGGGATGCAAAGCGCCTCCACCGCCTGTCACTGATGACACCGTCGTCAGCAGCGTTGTTGATGGCGTAACGTTAACGCATCGCTATGCGGTGAAAGCCCCCGCATCCTTCACTCCAGTGAATGAGAATTATCGCGCCCTGTATAATGCGTCTGTCATGACCCGTCCCGACTATAGTGGCAAAGTGGTGCGCTATCTGGAAAACGGTAAGCCGTTCCTGGTGCTGGGTGAAGTGGAGAACCGCTGGTTCGCCATTGCTGACGTTGATGAGCAACAGCTGATTGGCTACGTGCCGCTGAAAGCTGGGGTGAAGAGCGATATGTACGATGCCACACTGCGCAGTGACCGCCCGCGCCCGCGTAAAAACAGCAAGAAAGTGTGCGTCGATGTTGGCGGTAAGAGCAAAGCCTGCCGCAACAATAATACGGCGACCTGGATTCTGGAGTAAGCGCGCCGGATAAGGCCTCACCGTTGCCACGGATGGCAGCAAAAGCGTTTTATTCACTCTACGGTGAAGTTGACCCTATTTGCCTGCTGGCACACAGCCGAGATTAACACATCCTGATGACGTCGGAATTTCCCGTTGACCCAGCTCCGCTGCTCAATGCCATTGTACAAATTCGTCTGGCGGCCACCCATGACGATCCGGCCGGTTTACGCCATCAGCTGATCGATGAAATACGCCAGTTCGAAACACGCTGCAAACAGACTGGCATGCCGTTTGAAATGATTATTGGTGCCCGCTATACACTTTGCGCGGTGATGGACGAAGCCGCAGCACAAACCCCCTGGGGCAGCCGTGGCGTCTGGTCCGGCAATGGTTTGCTGGTCACGTTCCATAATGAAAGCTGGGGCGGCGAAAAAGTCTTTCAGCTGCTCGCACGCATTTCCCAGAATCCCACCCAGCACCTCTGGCTACTGGAAGTGATCCATTTCTGTTTATGCAGCAGAACCGCTACTGCGGCAGATCTGGCAAACGCCGCTGCCAAAAGTGGTCGCAGGACAGCGCGGTGCAGCTCCGCAGGCCCTGCTCGATTTACGCCTGCGTCTGAGCGATCTGATTGCCGAACGTAAGGTTGATGTCACCGACAGCGCCAATCGCTTATTACGGATGACGAGCGGATACTGTCCAGCCGTTTTCCCTCAAACTATGAATACTCTGCCACCCAGGCGCGCGCCATCAGCAGCATGATGGCGCAGTTGATCGCCCAGCCAGGCATCAACGTGCGCGCACAGGGCCGGGGTGATAGCGGTGCACTGTTACCGAACGACAGTAGCGAAAATCGCGCGCAGAACCGCCGCGTTGAAATCACCCTGTTCGCTGCCCCTGAGTCAGACGACAGCCACACTCCGGGGAAAAATTAATGCTGAAGACTTTCTTTTCACTGCTCTCCAGCCGCCTGTTATGGGGGCTGGTCGGTGTTACCGCGCTGTCTGCCCTGATCTGGATGGTGGGACCGCTGCTGCCTTTTACCCGTTTCCAGTCGCTGGACAGCCCATTAAATCGCCAGCTGTTAATCGGTCTGTGCTACTTTTTGTGGATACTCTTTCAGCTTATCCCTCAGCTTTACCGCGCCTGGTTCAACAGCAAGTTGCTGACACGCCTGCAACTCAGCAATATCGACCACGCGGAATTACAGGCTACGGGTGAAATGCTCAATAACCGCTTCAGTGAAGCGGCGATGCTGTTAAAGAAAACCCAGTTTGGCAAACGTAAAGGCTGGCTACAGCGTTTCAGCGCGCAGTATCTCTATCAGCTTCCCTGGTATCTGATCGTCGGTGCGCCTGGTGCCGGTAAAACCACAGCACTGATTAATTCCGGCCTCGACTTCCCGCTCAGTGATGCGATGGGGAAAAGCGCGCTGCGCGGTATCGGCGGCACCCGCCACTGCGACTGGTGGTTTACCGGCGAGGCCGTACTGCTGGATACTGCCGGGCGTTATACCCTGCAAGAGAACCAGCGCGCACGCGATGCAAGCGAATGGCAAACCTTTATCACCCTGTTAAAGCGCTATCGCCCGCGCCAGCCCATCAATGGCGTGATCATGACCATCAGCGTGGCGGAGCTGTTGAGCGACTCAGCAGAGGCCCGCCATGCGCAGGCCACGGCGCTACGCCAGCGCATGGCAGAATTACACCAGCAAACTGGTATCCCCTTCCCGGTGTATATCATGGACCGACCTGCTCAAAGGTTTTATGCGTTACTTCGCCCGGCTGGATAAGCAGCAACGTGAACAGATTTGGGGCTTCACTTTCCCCTGGGAGCCAGGCCTGGGCGATCGCCGACTTCACGCTCAATTTGAACAGCAGTTTCAGTGCCTTTTATCCCGGCTGATGGCCGATCTCAGCGACAAAATGGCACAGGAAAGCGACCTTACCCTGCGTGCTGAATGTTTCCAGTTTCCTCAGGAGTTCAGCGCGCTGCGTCCCCTTCTGGCTGAATATCTGGATATTGTTTTCTCGCCGGAAAACAGCGAAACACCCTGGGCTGCACGCGGTTTGTTCTTTACCAGCGGGACACAAGAAGGCTTGCCGTTTGACCGGGTGATGGGCGAACTGTCACGCAAGCTGCAACTGCCACAACCTCAGGGGCAGTCGATTGCCAGCTGGGACAGTGTGAATCGCAGCGCTCCGATCCCGGCGAATAAGGGACAGAGCTACTTTATTCACGGCCTGCTGCGTGATGTAGTGTTTAAAGAGCGCCGCCTGGCGGGCAGCGATCGCTCCTGGGAACAGCGCAACCGTCTGCTACACCGGGCAGGCTATGCGGTGCTCGGCGTGGCGTTAGTGGCGGCGTCAGCCTTGTGGATCACCAGCTATTATAAGAATCAGCACTATCTGGAACAGGTGTCCACACGCTTACCTGCCGTGACGCGGGAAGCGGTGCAATTGACCGGCAATAATCACGGCAACATCCTGGATCTGCTACCCTTCTTAAACCGTCTGGTGGCATTACCTGAAAGCAGCCAGTTTTCACTGAATGCTCCTCCGCTCAGCCTGCGTGGCGGACTGTACCGGGGGGACCAGATCAGTGAGGCGACCTGGGGCCTGTATCAGGGGGCTTTGAGAGCATTGTTGCTGCCGCGTGTGGCGCAGACCATCGCACAAACCCTACGCAATGATGACGGCAAAGATGCTGAGTTCAGCCGTAATGCCCTGCGCGCTTATCAGATGCTGTACCAGCCGCGCAGCTATGACGGCGAGTTCCTGCGCGGCTGGGTGATGCAGAATCTGCAACGCAGCCTGCCGTCCAGCGTCACGACACAGCAAATCCAGCAGCTGGACTGGCATTTAAGTCAGTTACTGGATCGTCAGATACTAAGTTCGCCTTATATGCGTGATAACGCGCTGATGGTCAGACAACTCACCGCAGCTCACTGAGAAGGTCGTCGTCATGGCAGTAAAAAATGACCTGGGATGGTATGGCAAGCTTCCTACGGCAGGCGACTTTTTACTGCGCCGGATGCCGCAGGTATTGATTCGCGCTGCCCGCCACCTTGGGCGTACAACGCGTGCAGATCGGCTGCATGATGCCGTCGCGCGACAGAGTCGGGCGCGCATGGCCGTTGCTGGTTATTCAGAGCGTGCCGGTAAAAGCCTGGCACCCGGCTCAGCTGTCCATCTCCGGGGAATGGTTCCAGGAGCTGGGCGCCACGATGAATCAGGCCATACAACAGATGCACTCCGCCGACTGGCTGGAACAGGCGCTGCGGGGCATCCCACCGCTGTCGTTACCGGACACCGGGCGCTCCGATATTATGGATGTGATTGGCTATCAGGATCTGCCGTGTACGCTGGCCTGGCGGGAAGTCGCCACGCGCTTTGACCCCTTACAGTACACCAGTTACTGGTGGACTAATCAGAGCGATGGCTATCCGCTTGCCAGCCATAAGCACAGCGGTAATTTGACCGCTCAGCTGTTTTCGCAGTTATTTCATCCGGCAGCCGGATCGCTGTCGGGCCGTCACGGACTCTATCCGCCGATGTTTGAATAGAGTGATCAGGCCTTCGTGCCTCATTGCAGGAAAAACGCATGCGATTGACCATTTTGCAGAATCAGGCCGATGTTCCGGTAACCGCCTGTGATTTTTTGCCACCAGGCGGCACGATTGGCCGCAGCGTTGATAACGATCTGGTGCTGCCCGACCCTGACCGGGCAATCTCTCGTTTACAGGCGCTGGTGCATGTGGCGGCAAACGGCGACTGCCGTCTGACCAACCAGGGCAGTGTGATCGCGGTGATCCACAACGGCAGCGAACTGATGCGCGGCAGCCAGGTGATGCTTGATCACGGCGATACCTTAGCCATTGGCCCTTATCAGATTGATGTCAGCGACCCGCAGCGCGTTACGGTCCCCACAGAGCAACATATTGATCCGCTGTCGCTGTTTGCTGACGATGATGGCAGCAATGACGATCCCTTAAGAATGCAGCACACCGCTGATGACCTTATCGTGCCGCAGATGGAAAGCCTCACTGCCGAGGCGCTTGGGCTGCGATCGGCGCGCCAGACGGTGGCCCGGCTGGGCATCGATCCGGTCAGTCACGATGCGCCCGCTGGCGCTCATGACAGCAGTGCTGAGGGCTCGCGTGAACAGCGTCTGCTGGCCGCCCTGCTGGACGGTATGGGGCTGGATACCACGCTGGAGAAAACCCCACTAACTGAAGACCAGATGCGTACCACCGGGCGTATGCTGAGCCTGTTCTCACAGGGAACGGTTGCGTTGCTCTCGTCACGCTCGATCCTCAAGCGCGGGGTTAAGGCAGAGATGACCATGATCCTTAATGAGGCGAATAATCCCTTTAAGATCCTCCCCTCCGGTAAAACCGTATTGATGCAGATTTACCAGAGCCAGATGCCAGGCTTTATGCCACCGGAGCAGGCAGTACGCGATGCGCTGGTCGATTTACAGGCCCACCAGTTGGGGATGATCGCCGGTATTCGCGCCATTATTGCCGCAATGTTGCAATCCTTTAATCCGCAGCGGCTGGAAGATTTGGCCCGTCGCGATGGCGTGGTGCCACGTCTGGCGCTGAGCAGCACGAAGAAAGCGGCACTTTGGGACTATTTTATGCGCCACTATCAGCAGACCGCGGGGGAAATTGAGGATGACTTCCACACCCTGTTTGGTGAAGCATTCCTGCACGCTTACGATGTGGAAGTTAATCAATATAAAGATTCGCAAACTCCCCCGGAAGATGCATGAATATCAATTATTTTGCCACCAGCCAGATCGGCCAGCGTGAAAGCAATCAAGACACCACTGGCGCCCTGCTGGGGCAACACAGTGCCTGCTTTATGGTCTGCGATGGTGTGGCAGGAAGTGCGGGTGGCGAACTGGCCGCGCAGATTGCCCGCGATACCCTGCTTGGTCAGCTGGACGGCGAAGCGCCCCTGCACCCCGAGCATACGGCTACGCTGATAGACAATACCGAGCAAGCTATTCGCCATGTGCAGGAGATTAATCCGAAATTTCACCAGATGAGCACCACGCTGGCTGCGCTGTTTATTAACCGTGATGCCCTGCACGCCTGGTGGGTACATGCCGGGGACAGCAGGGTCTATCTCTTCCGTCGCGGGGTCGTCCATAGCGTCACCCGCGACCACAGTCTGGTACAGCAGTTGCAGGATGCAGGTTACGAAAATACGGGAATTAACAGTAATTTACTGTATAACGCCCTGGGTGCTGATACCGCGAGTCCGCATGGTTACAGCGAAGTGATGGCGCTGGAAGATGGTGACGCATTTTTAATTTGCACGGATGGTTTCTGGAGTAACCTGACGCCCGCCGAGATGGAGCAGGCGCTTCGTATGGTTAATTCCCCTGCCGAGTGGCTGGCGCTGATGCAAAAAGCCATCGACCGTAGCGCAAAAACAGATAATCTGAGCGCCGTGGCGGTATGGGTGGGTTCACCTCAAGAGACCACATTACTCTTTTCCATGGCGGATTCTGCCCGTTTTCTGCCGCCACGCGATTAACACCAAGGAATGCTATGAAATTTTGGTTGCCAGCTACATTGACTCTGTTGTTCGCCACCACGGCCCAGGCGGCAGACTATCGAGTGGTCTATTCCCCCAGCCTTGAGCTGGAAGTGTTTATCGATAATGTGACCAGCAACACGCCTGCGGCATGGTGCCAGGAGACGCTTAACCTGCGCATCGTTTCCGGTAAAAGTACCGAATCGGGCGTGCTGACCAGCTTCTTACCGCGCGTGGGAAATTTACTGCAAAATCAATGTGGCAAACTGCTGGAACTGCCCTGGCAGATGACCAATGGTAAAGGCACGGTTTTGGCGACCGGCACGGCGGCAAAAGAGCAGAGCTGGCGCCCGATTGTCACCGCGGATGCCACCGCGACGGCAACGGCCAGTAATGCCTCGCCACTCGATCTCTCGCAGCCGGCTAACGCCGAGCCGTTGCAGCATTTCGATCTTCCCGGCGGCTGCCATTTCCGTACCTGGTGGGATGATAACGGCCAGTCGCTGTTTATCCCTGACGATAAAACGATGAATTGCTCTACCGAAGGCTGGCTGGAAGGCTCGAGTACACTGACGCTGGCTCAGGGTAACTCGCGCGAACCGCTGGCCGTCAGTTTCTATCAGGGCTATCCGCTGACGCATCTGCATCCGAAGCCAGACTCCCTGGATGTGGTGGCAGTGAATAACCAGCGCCTGGTGCTGGCACGGCGCGATGCCCCTAACAGCTGGCTGGTGCTGCCCTTTAATAATAACCTGCATGTGTGGTCATTTGATGGTGCGCTGTTGGTGAAAATGGACAAAGCGCAGGCCAGCGATGGGGCTGCATTGAAAGCAACGGTGGATGCCGTACGCAAAACCTGGTCAGGCATCATCGACGCAGGTGTGAAAGTGAACGTGCTGTTGGTGGATGACCTGCACGCCGACCTGGCCGACCCGGCGATTGGCGCCTGGCGCACCGTTAACTAAACCCCGTTTATCAGGACGCCAGGAGCGTTTCACTATGTCGGCAAACGAACAACAAAAAAATGTCCCGAACGCCCTCCCGGCGGGCTACCGTTTTAATGAGTTTGAAATCAAGGAAGTGATCGGTGGCGGCGGTTTCGGCATTGTGTACCGCGCCTGGGATCACCTGCTGGAACGGACGATTGCGATCAAAGAGTATCTGCCGGTGTCACTGGCCAGCCGCAACGATGATCTCGCCATCCAGCTGCGCGGCGAACGCTACCAGCGCTTATTTAACGCCGGACTGAACAGTTTTATCCAGGAAGCACGTCTGCTGGCACGGTTTAATCACCCGGGACTGCTGCACGTCCTGCGTTTCTGGGAAGAGAACGGCACCGCGTATATGGGGACGCTGTTTTACAGTGGGATGACGCTGAAAGAGTGGCAACAGGGCAGCCCGGAAAGCATTAACGAGGCATGGATACGCCAGCTGCTCCCGCCGCTGTTCGGTGCCATCAATACCCTCCACCGCGCCGGTTATCTGCACCGTGATATCTCGCTGGATAATATTCAGATTCAGGAAAATCAACTGCCGGTCTTGCTCGACTTCGGTTCGGCGCGCAAAGAGATCGGTAACCTTTCCGATGAAACGGAGATTATGCTGAAACCGGGTTATGCGCCGATTGAACAGTACAGCGAAGAAGGCGACAGCGATCAGGGTCCCTGGACCGATATCTATGCGCTGGGCGCCGTGCTGCATACGCTGATTACGGGCAATCCGCCGCCGGTCAGCGTGGTGCGCTGCATCGAAGATCACTACCAGCCGCTCAGCACATTACGCCCGGAAGGCTACTCCCTGTCGCTGCTCAATGCGATTGACCAGGCGTTACAGATGGACCCGCAACAGCGTCCGCAGTCCATTGATGACCTGGCCGCCCTGCTCGATTCTCCGGTGAGTGAAGGTTATGGCACCGCGCGTCAGCGGTCTGGCGGTCATCGCGGTAGCGGCCCTGGTGTGGGGACTGAATCGTGGCGATAATGTGGCACCCGAGCATTCTGCTGCCGCCAGCAATACCCCCGGCAGCGTTACCGCCACCGTGCAAACACCTGTCGCCAGCGCGCCGGCAATGGCAACCGTCTACCTGAAGCTGAGCGGTAACGACTCTCTGCTGCTGAACGGCAGCGTGATGGAGGTCAAGCCTAACAACAGCGGTTACGCGTCGTTGAACCTGGCGGCGGGGGATTATCATCTGGAAGTGCGTACATCAACCGGTGTTCACAGTCAGCAGTTGAAGATTGATCATGCAGGCACCTGGTTAATTAACCCGGGCCGCTAGTTCTGCGAGATCGATGCCCACACGGGATGCACGTTTGACGTTATTCCGTGTGGGTCATCGCGATGCGGTTATCCCACCAATCCATTGTGGCACTGCTGTAATTCACGCACACGCTGCACCAGATCTGTCAGACAGTCGTCATGCATCCCCCGCTGCTTCAGCTCTGTTTCCAGCGAAAACAGATACTGCGCGTTGGTACCCAATGGCCCTTTCGCTTGTGCGATCAAAGGCGCGATGGTTTTCGGGCAGGAGTCCGGCTCATACAGAGCGTGACGCGGGTCCATCACAAACACCAGTGCGGTTACCGTGCGCCCGTCATCCAGCGCCATGTCACACCAGGTCGGCAGATAACAGCCGGTGATCATCTCACGCTTCCACAGCAGTTCCAGCTCTTCGTGCAGCTTTTCCTCGGGCAGGCAGAATGCCAGTCCGGTGGTTTGGCCGCCCTCTTTCAGCGCCAGCATACGTCCTGGCTGGCTGGCGGTGCCGCGCCCGGCGGTCAGCCGCAGACAGAACGCCCGGTGCCAGCCTTTCAGCGTACCGGCAGCGACTTCATCCGCTTCAAATACCGGGTTCCTGTCTCGTTTTCAGCAACATCTGAATGCTACTAACGACCTTATGCATTTCCGCGTACGCAATCAAGTTTGAAGGCGATCACAAAAGAAAAAAGTTTCACTTAAGGTGATCGGCAGCCAGAGGAAAATCTTTACGCCTTCTCTCACCCAACCCTCGTCAAAACGATAAAAGAATTTTGATTTTTTTGCTAAACCAGTTTAGCTTTTCGTCAGATAACCACTTCAGGATAATGACAATGAGCAAGAAAATTTGGGTACTGGGCGATGCGGTAGTAGACCTCCTGCCCGAGGGGGAAACACATTTGCTGAAGTGCCCCGGCGGTGCCCCTGCCAATGTGGCCGTGGGTATTGCCCGCCTTGGCGGCCACAGCGCCTTTATCGGCTGCGTTGGCGATGACCCCTTTGGTGAATTCCTGCAACAGACCCTGCACCATGAAAACGTGAATATCGACTGGATGTACCGCGCCCCGGGTCAGCGTACCTCGACGGTACTGGTCAGTCTGGATGCTGAGGGAGAACGCCAGTTTACGTTTATGGTGCGTCCTGCGGCTGACCTGTTTCTCAGTGCCGACCGTTTGCCTCCTTTCCATGCCGGTGAAGGGCTGCATTTATGCTCCATCGCCCTGAGTGCAGAACCCTCACGCAGCGCGGCGATGCAGGCGATGCGCGCGATAAAAATGGCTGGAGGATGGGTCAGTTTCGATCCGAATCTACGCGATGATTTATGGTCAGACCCTGTGGAAATGGCTGCTGTACTGGCCGATGCGTTTGCGCTGGCTGACATTATCAAGCTGTCAGAAGATGAGCTTTCTGCCCTGAACCTGTGGCAGTAAAGGCGTTTACCTGTGGCAGGACGGATCTGTTCAGCACTTTGCCGCTCCCCGCGTTGACGTAGTGGATACCACGGGTGCGGGTGATGCATTTGTGGCCGGTCTGCTGGCTGCGCTGGCGACCGAAGCACATCCGCTGGTGCCGGAGCGGCTTGATGATGCCATTCAACAGGCGCAGCGCAGTGGTGCGGCTGCGACCACCGCTAAAGGGGCGATGACCGCCCTGCCTTATGCTGGTGATCAAGAGCGTTTCGCTTTCCCGCTGCGCGGGCTGAGCGACCAAAGGGCGGCAGTCGCCCCGCCCTTTGGAATCCGGGCTTGCGGCAGGCGCTGCGCCCGCTTTCAGCGGGTGCCTTCGCAAGCGTTGCTCACCGACGGAACGCTCGTGACGGCACATCCTTGTGCCGGCCCGAGCTTTCACCGCCGTCCTGGCGGTTCATCCTGGTTCACATCACTTCCTCAGCGCAGCTTAATTGCCGCCTCAACATCAAAACAAAAATCTAAGAAATTAAAACACCAACAAAAGCCAAGAATGGTTCGTTGGCGTTTGGTTTATTTTTAGTCCGTCTTTGATTGTTCTTTTGACCTGGCCGTTGACCTTTTGAGCGGCAATTAAGCCTCGCCGAAGGAGAGCGGATTTCCAGGACGAGCCTACAGGACGTCGGCGAGAGGGTGAGCCGGGACAGGGATGTCCCGTCACGCCCGATCCGGCGGGAAAGCCGATCGACTGAGGGAACCCGCGTCAAGCGGGCGATGCGCCTGCCGCAAGCCCGGGTTCCCAGGGCGGCGGCGACTGGCCGCCCTGGGTCGCTCAGCCCGCGTAGCGGGAAAGCGAAATGCCCTTGACCTTAAGACGTTGACGTTGACGTTGACGTTGACCTTAACCTTAACCCCGCCTGCCGCAAGCCCCCCAACAGACGCTAAAGTGCCAACCCGATCACACTTCCTAAACCGGGTTAGCCAATGTGATTGAAATACATAATCCGCTTCGCTTACTCTCTGCATCGAACCGGTTTAGCAAAAAAACAAAACAATCACACTGGGAACCGTGCAAATGATCAAACCTCGTATTCTGGCGACCGCCATTGGCCTCGCTTTAGCCGTACCGACATTCAGCTTCGCCGCACCCACGTTGACCAGCCTGGAAGAGCGACTGATGGCCATGGAGCAGCGTCTGCAAAAAGCCGAAGATCGTGCCGCGATCGCGGAAAACCGTGCCGAGACAGCAGAGAAAAAAATCGTCCGACTGGAAACACAGCAACAGAAACAGCCCGCCGCCCTGCCTGTAGCGGCCAGCGCCCCCGCTCCTGCCACCACCGCCGCGACCACCAGCACCAGCAATTTCGCTGACGGTTTCGAATTCCACGGCTATGCACGTTCCGGTCTGATCATGAATGATTCCGCAGCGGGAACGCAAAGTGGCCCCTACCTGACACCCGCCGGGGACACGGGCGGTGCCGTTGGGCGACTGGGTAACGAAAACAACACCTACGTTGAGCTGAACTTTGAACACAAGCAGCAGCTTGCCAACGGTGCCACCACCCGCTTCAAAGCGATGCTGGCCGACGGTCAGCGGGATTATAACGACTGGACAGGCAGTACCAGCGAACTGAACATTCGTCAGGCGTTTGTTGAACTGGGCAATTTACCGGAATTCACCGGTGTGTTTGACCAGAGCACGCTGTGGGCGGGTAAACGCTTTGACCGCGATAACTTCGATATTCACTGGCTTGACTCGGATGTGGTGTTCCTTGCCGGCACCGGGGGCGGGATCTATGACGTCCAGTGGGCAGATGGCCTGAAGAGTAACTTCTCGCTGTACGGGCGTAATTTCGGCGATATTGAAGCGATTGATAACACCATTCAGAACTACATTGTCACCAGCAATAACTTTGCCGGTCCATTCCAGCTGATGGTCAGCGGGCTGCGGGCAAAAGATAACGATGAGCGCCTGAATCCGAGCCGCGAGAATGACAATGCCGGTGACAGCGGTGTTCACGCTATGCTGGCACTGCACAACGACAGTTTCTGGGGCCTGCGCGAAGGATCGGCGAAAACCGCCCTGCTGTATGGTCGCGGGCTCGGGGCCGAAGTGAAAGGCATCGGCTCTGACGGCAATCTGACCCAGCAGGCAGAAACCTGGCGCCTCGCCAGCTACGGCGTCACGCCGCTGAATAAAACATGGAGTTTTGCCCCGGCCGTGCTGGCGCAAACCAGCAGCGATCGTTATGCCGCCGGTGACCACTATCGCTGGACCACGCTCAATGCGCGTTTGATCCAGGAGATTAACCAAAACTTTGCCCTCGCTTACGAAGGCAGCTATCAGTATATGGACCTCGATCCGCAAGGCTATAAAGATCGTCAGGCAGTATCCGGCAGTTTCTGGAAGCTCACCGTTGCCCCCACCTTTAAAGTGGCTGATATAGGTGATTTCTTTACCCGTCCGGAGATCCGCCTCTTCGCCAGCTGGATGGACTGGAACAGCTCGCTTGATCGCTATGCCAGCGACGATTCATTCGGCAGCAGCGGCTTCAGCGCAGGCGGCGAATGGAACTTCGGTGTGCAGATGGAAACCTGGTTCTGATGACCTCATCACAATAAATAAAAGGTGACATGATGGATTTTGAAAAAATTGCCCGGGAACTGCTGCCGTTACTCGGTGGTCGGGAAAATATAGCCAGCGCTGCGCACTGCGCCACGCGTCTGCGGCTGGTGATGGTCGATGATGAGTTAGTGCAGAAAGACGCCATTGAGGCGCTGGAAGGGGTGAAAGGCTGCTTCCGCAACGCCGGACAGATGCAGGTGATCTTCGGCAGCGGCATCGTCAACAAAGTCCACGCCGCCTTTGTAAAGGAAGCCGGGATTAACGAGTCCAGCAAGAGCGAAGCGGCCGATATCGCAGCACAGAAGCTGAATCCGTTCCAGCGGATCGCCCGGGTATTATCGAATATCTTTGTGCCGATTATTCCGGCGATCGTCGCTTCAGGCCTGCTGATGGGCCTGCTGGGGATGGTGAAAACCTACGGCTGGGTAGATGCCGGTAGCGCGCTGTTTATCATGCTGGATATGTGCAGCTCGGCAGCCTTTATCATTCTGCCCATCCTGATCGGCTTTACCGCCGCCCGTGAGTTTGGCGGCAACCCCTATCTGGGTGCCACGCTGGGTGGCATCCTCACGCACCCGGCGCTGACCAATGCCTGGGGCGTGGCCAGCGGTTTCCATACCATGAATTTCTTTGGGCTGGAAATTGCGATGATCGGCTATCAGGGAACGGTGTTCCCGGTGCTGCTGGCCGTGTGGTTTATGAGCCACTGCGAGAAGCGGCTGCGTCGGGTGATCCCGGATGCGCTGGATATTATCCTGACCCCGTTCCTGACCGTGATTATCTCCGGCTTTATCGCCCTGCTGATCATCGGCCCGGCAGGACGTATGCTCGGGGATGGCATTTCACTGGTTCTCAGTACGCTGATCGCCCATGCGGGCTGGCTGGCCGGATTGCTGTTTGGTGGTCTTTATTCGGTGATTGTCATCACCGGCATCCACCACAGTTTCCATGCCATCGAGGCCGGATTACTCGGCAACCCGTCGATTGGCGTCAATTTCCTGTTACCGATCTGGTCCATGGCGAATGTGGCGCAGGGAGGGGCCTGCCTGGCGGTGTGGTTTAAAACCCGTGATATCAAAGTGCGCAGTATCGTACTGCCCTCCGCTTTTTCGGCGATGCTGGGCATTACCGAGGCCGCCATTTTCGGGGTGAATCTGCGCTATATTAAACCGTTTATCGCCGGACTGGTGGGTGGCGCGCTCGGCGGTGCCTGGGTCGTGACGATGCACGTGAATATGACCGCCGTAGGGCTAACCGCACTGCCTGGCATGGCGATTGTGCAGGCCAGTTCAATGCTCAATTATCTCATCGGCATGGTTATCGCCTTCGGCACGGCGTTTGTCCTGTCACTGCTGTTGAAAATCAAATTCGAGGTGAAAGCATGAGTGAAGCCCACCTGCTCAAACAGGCATTGCGGGCGGTCCTCTCCGGCCAGCAGCGTGCGGCAGCCGATCATCATCGACCGGCGTGGCATCTTGCCCCGCCGGTCGGGTTAATGAACGACCCGAACGGATTTATCCACTTCAATCAGCGTTACGTACTGTGCTATCAGTGGAACCCACTGGCCTGCGCGCATGGCGCCAAGTTCTGGGGCCAGTGGAGTTCGGCGGATTTGGTCAACTGGCGGCATGAACCGCTGGCGCTGGCGCCTTCCGAATCCTATGAAAGCCACGGCTGTTACTCCGGCAGCGCGGTCGATAACCAGGGGGTGATGACGCTGCTCTACACCGGAAACGTCAAGTTTGACGATGGCAGCCGCACCGCCTGGCAGTGCCTGGCCACGCGTGACGAACAGGGTGAATTCCATAAGCATGGCCCGGTGCTGGCCTTACCGGAAGGCTACACTGGCCACGTCCGTGACCCGAAAGTCTGGCAGCACGACGGCCTGTGGTACATGGTGCTGGGTGCACAGGATCTGGCGTTGCAGGGCAAGGTTCTGCTGTTCCGTTCCCCCGATCTGCATCAGTGGACATCGCTGGGTGAAATTGCCGGAAGCCACGTGAACGGGCTGGGCGAGTTCGGCTATATGTGGGAGTGCCCTGACCTGTTTGAACTGGATGGCCGCAGCGTGCTGGTGGTTTGCCCGCAGGGGCTGCCGTCTGAAGAGTGGCGCTGGCGCAATACCTTCCAGAGTGGCTATTTCTGCGGTTCCTTCGACTACAACACCCATCAGTTCCGTCATGATGAGTTCCACGAGCTTGACCTGGGGTTTGAGTTTTACGCACCGCAAACCTGCCTCAGCGACGACGGTCGCCGTATGCTGATTGGCTGGATGGGGATCCCTGACGGCGATGAGTTCTTCCAGCCCACACAGGCAAATGGCTGGATGCATATCATGACCTGTCCGCGTGAGCTGACGCTACAAGGTGACCGGTTGTATCAGCAGCCCGCCCGTGAACTGCAACAGCTGCGCGGTGAAGAGACCCAGTGTACGGGCAGCGCGGAAACGCTGCCTGCCCTGCCCGTTAACAGCGCCGAGCTGGCGCTGACCGTTAGCGGCGCCTGTGAACTTGATTTCGCGGGGGAATTACACCTGGCGATCCATGCTCAGGGCATGACGCTGCGGCGCAACAATCTGCGCAGCGGTGAATCCGAAGAACGTCACTGGCGGGGTGAGGTGCGTACGCTGCGCTTGATGTGCGATCGCTCCAGCGTAGAAATCTTCATTAACGAGGGGGAAGCCGTCATGTCGTCACGCTATTTCCCGTCCGCAAACCCTGAGTTGCATTTTAGCGGCACGGGAGAGATCGGGCTGCGTCACTGGAGCTTGCAGCAATGCATGATAGAATAAGCCGATGAGCCCTCACACGTAAGCCACTGTGACTAAAAACAAACGTATCACGATTAACGATATTGCCCGGCTGGCGGGCGTTTCTAAATCTACCGCCAGTCTGGTCCTCAATGGCCGTGGGAAAGAGCTGCGCGTGGCCGAAGCGACACGTGAACGCGTGCTGGAGATCGCCCGTCAGCAGCATTATCAGCCAAGTATCCACGCACGCGCCCTCAACTCTGCCCGCAGCAACACCATCGGGCTGGTCGTACCGGAAATGACCAACCAGGGGTTTGCCCGTTTCTCTCACGAACTCGAGATGCTGTGCCGTGATGCAGGTTTACAGCTGCTGATCGCCTGCACGGCAGAAAATGCCAGCCAGGAAACGCTGGCGGTCAATAACCTGATCCAGCGCCAGGTCGACGCCCTGATTGTCGCCTCAAGTCAGCTAAACGATACCGAGTACCAGAAAATTAACCAGCAGCTGCCAGTGGTGCTTTTTGACCGTCATCTGGGCGAGTCGACGCTGCCGCTGGTGATCACCGATGCGACCGGCCCCACCGCCACGCTGATGGAAGCGGTCGCACGCGAAGGGTATGACGAGATTTATTTCTTTGGTGGCCAGCCGCGCATTTCTCCCACCCGCGATCGCCTGGCCGGGTTCCGTCTCGGGCTGGAGCGTGCGGGAGTCGAGGTGAAACCGGAATGGATTATGCACGGTCATTATCATGCCAGCTCTGGCTATGAGTTATTTGCAGAACTCTATTCACGGCTGGGACGTGTGCCTCAGGCGCTGTTCTGTGCCGCCTGCGGGCTTCAGGAAGGCGTACTGCGCTACCTCAGCCAGCATGACTTGCTGAACACGCCGATGCACCTCAGCAGCTTCGACGACCACTATCTGTATGATGCATTATCAGTACGTATTGATACCGTTGCCCAGGATGAGCGGCTGCTGGCCTGGAACTGTTTTGAGATGGTGACGCAGCTTATTGACGAGCAGACGCCGGAGGTCACCCAGCGCTGGCTGCCGGCGCGCCTGAAATGGCGGCGTGCAACCGCTGCAGGCTAAGCCATACCTCCCGGGCGTTCACCTCATCGATGCAACGCCTGGTCATTTCTTATGCCACTTGTCGTCATCCCCCTTCTGATACTGGTGCTTCACAGCCGCCCACGCGACTTTATGCGCCACCTCTTCACGTGAGTCATCGCCGCGCCTGTCCTCTTTATCTTTATACTGCTCCCAGGCGCTGTTAAAGGCTTCCAGATAGATATCCTGGGCATGCGCAGGCAGAACATGTCTGACGCTGTCGGGTAACGCACTGCGATTATTATAGGGCATGTTTTATCTCTTTTCAGGGCCTCTGATAAGCCTGGTACAAGCAGAATATTTTTCCAGCTCGCCACTTGTCTTTCATATTGTCAGACTATGTTTAATAGGCCTGTGGCGATCCTCGCCAATTCGGGCCAACAGGATACAGATAAGGAGCGTTTGCCTATGAGTGCGCACGAGAGCAGTAAAACCCGCCACACCGAGTATTCCCTTACCTTCCCTGTCATCGCTCTGATTATTTTGTGGTTCTGGGGCACTACAGATTCCCTGCCACTAGTCATCGGCATTAACCTGATAGCCCTTGTTGCCATCCTCAGCAGCGCCTTCAGCGTGGTACGTCATGCGGACGTACTGGCACATCGTCTGGGCGAACCTTACGGCTCGCTGATCCTGAGCCTTTCCGTTGTTATTCTTGAAGTGAGTCTGATATCCGCGCTGATGGCGACCGGCGACGCTGCCCCGGCACTGATGCGCGATACCCTCTACTCCATCATTATGATTGTGACCTGTGGCCTGGTGGGCTTTGCCCTGTTGCTGGGTGGGCGTAAATTCGCCACGCAGTATGTGAATCTGGCCGGGGTCAAACAATATCTTATCGCAATTTTTCCGCTTGGCATTATTGTACTGGTGTTTCCGAATGCCCTGCCCGGCGGTAACTTTTCCATTGGACAGGCGCTGCTGGTTTCCGGGATTTCAGCCGCTATGTACTGGGTATTCCTGCTGATCCAGACCAAAACACATCAGAGTCTGTTTGTTTATGAGCATGAAGATGAAGGCGATGATCCGCATCATGGCAAGCCATCGGCGCATTCCAGCACCTGGCACACCGTCTGGTTGCTGGTGCATCTGGTCGCGGTGATTGCCGTCACTAAGATGAATGCGAATACGCTGGAGTCATTGCTGACCGAGGTGAAAGCACCGGAACAGTTCACCGGCTTCCTGGTGGCGTTACTGATCCTCTCACCGGAAGGATTGGGGGCAATTAAAGCGGTGCTGGCGAACCAGGTGCAGCGCGCAATGAACCTGTTCTTCGGGTCCGTGCTGGCGACAATTTCACTGACAGTGCCTGCGGTGACGCTGATAGCGACCCTGACAGGGCAGCAGCTGATCTTTGGCCTTGAACCACCGCAGATGGTGGTGATGATTGCCGCGCTGTTACTGTGTCAGATTTCGTTTTCGACCGGACGCACGAATGTGTTGAATGGCGCCGCCCATCTGGCGTTATTCATTGCCTATCTGATGACGATAATGCTGTAAATTTGCGCGGGTAGATCGTGCTGTGCTGGCCGACCGGAACAGAAAAGCGGTGAGTGAGCAGACGGTCTGTCATTCCTGTAGGGGTCGACCTTTTTTACGGTCGACCCGTGCTGATGGTGTGCAACACGGGTCAGGTCCGCGTTACTGTGCGGTATACTCCAGCGTATGACCACTTCCCGTCAGCGTCAGCGTTTGCTCAGTCAATTTCACCTCTGCCCCTTTCGTCAGCACCACCGATAACGTCTGTTCCCACTGATTGAGCTGTGGGTCGCTGCACATCATTTTCGTCGAGGCCAGCATGGGTACAATCAGTCGCCCCTGCTCCAGATGCCCCTGCCCGAAGAAACGATTACACATCACACCGCTGACCCGGAGACTGTCATTAAACCCGATCCCCGGTTTCATCCCTTCATGAGATTTTACGCTCTGACCATCAACAGCACTGAGCGCAAACAGACGGTTTGCTAACTGTCCGGCATCAGAGTGTGGGGTCTGGCTGCAACCATTGAGCGCAATCGCACCCAATAGCAAAACAAACGTTTTTTTCATAGGAACTCCTTTTTATGTACTTTCCATTGTAGGTCAAAAACACTGTAGATTCAGGCGGGTTGAAGAATACTGCGCAGAGAAAACGAGCCAGTTTTCTGGCTCGTTTTGAGGATCAAACAAACTTAGTTGCTGGTATCGAGTTCAGCGAAGCTTTTCACCAAATCATCAATCGCTTTCATCTGAACCAGGAAAGGCTCCAGTTTATCCAGCGGCAGTGCAGACGGGCCGTCGCACTTAGCGTTTGCCGGGTCCGGGTGGGCTTCAATAAACAGACCAGCAATACCCACTGCCATACCCGCACGTGCCAGCTCAGATACCTGCGCGCGACGACCACTGGACGCACTGCCCATCGGGTCACGGCACTGCAATGCGTGGGTCACGTCGAAGATCACCGGGCTACCGTTAGAGACCTGCTTCATCACATTGAAGCCCAGCATGTCGACCACCAGGTTGTCATAACCGAAGTTAGCACCGCGATCGCACAGGATCACTTTGTCGTTGCCGCCTTCAGCGAATTTATCAACGATGTTGCCCATCTGGCCTGGGCTGACGAACTGAGGTTTCTTCACGTTGATCACCGCACCGGTTTTCGCCATCGCTTCAACCAGGTCGGTCTGACGTGCGAGGAAGGCCGGTAACTGAATCACATCCACCACATCGGCCACGGCCTGCGCCTGGCTGGCTTCATGGACGTCGGTGATAATTTTCACGCCGAAAGCCTGTTTGATTTCCTGGAAGATTTTCATGCCTTCTTCCAGGCCCGGGCCACGATACGAATGAATGGAAGAGCGGTTAGCTTTATCAAATGAGGCTTTGAACACATAAGGAATGCCCAGTTTCTGGGTCACAGTGACGTAGTGCTCACAAATGCGCATCGCCAAATCACGCGACTCCAGCACGTTCATACCACCAAACAGGACGAACGGCAGATCGTTAGCGACCTTGATATCACCAATGTTAACCACTTTTTGTTTCATGTTTTCGCCTTTATAGAGTTCACTTCAGTTAGTGAAGGGTAATCTGTTTCTGTTCAATTGAGTGGATCTGGACTTTAATCATCTCGCTGATCGGGTCTTCGGGGCACTGCTCAACAAAATACGTTAAATCATTGAGGGCCACATGTTCGCACTCTAGCTGGGCAAAAATCAGACCGCGATCGCGGATTTCATACGGGTCTTCCGGGTCCATCTGCACCAGCACCTGGCTGACGTGCAGCGCCATCTCCATCTGTTTCTCATCCATCAGCGCGGATTTCAGTGTGTCGAGCATTTTGCGCAGCACCATTAGCGGCTCGGCTTCCTGCAGATCGTCATCATACAGTTCGGTCCCTGGCCCGATATTGCCCTGAAGCCACACTTCCAGCTGGTGTTCATCCAGCGTTTCACCATCAAAGGGGTTGATGAGCCACATATCTTCATCGATCCAGTCGGCTCGCAGAATCAGCTGTGTCGGAAAAATCACGGGCATCATCGGCAGGTCGAGCTGATCCGCAATGTGCAAAAAAATGACGCCCAGCGACACAGCGGTGCCCTGACGGGTTCGCAATACATTGTCCAGCCACAGCGTATCAGACAACCGATAAACCCCGCTCGCGCCGCCAAAACCCCAGCGGCCCCAGAACAGGGCGATCAATTGCTCAACCTGTAAATCCGCGGCAAGTTCTGACGGAATTTCAGCTCGTGCTTCGGCAACCAGCGCCGCTAAGCGCGCTCTGACATCATCAGCCGGAAAGTCGCGACGGACCGCGAGCGATGCAGTAATCACCGCGTCACTCAGCGTTCCGGCGGTAAAATCAAAATCAGCGATAGACGTCATACAAACCCCAGCAGTGGCATTTTAGTTGTGGCAAGTTTCACGATGACCACAAGGGCGATTAACGCCACAATAAACGCTATCCAGCGTATTTTTTGTGCGCGCGGACGGCGTCCGAGGGCAATAAAACCCAGCGCGATATAGATAATAACGCCAAAAAGCTTCTCAGTCAGCCAGACACCTTGTGGGCTGAACGGGTAAAAATGCGTTATGGCGACCAGTAACCCACCCGACAGTAATAAGAGCGTGTCATTCAGATGAGGCACGATGCGCACCCAGCGGCGTTGCAGCATCGAAGAATGGGTCTGGTACCAGTAGAAGCGCAGCACAAACATCAGTGCAGTGATCGCCACGGTTAACAGATGAAAATGTTTTAGCGGGAAGTACCAGGCAGCCATATAAATTCCTTATTATCCTTGTCTTTGCCCGACGGTTACGCGGTCATTGCCGCCATAATCCTGACAGGTTTCCACTGCGTGGAAGCTGTTTTCGCGCAAAATTTTCCTGACGTCTTCGCCCTGCTGCCAGCCGTGTTCCAGTAATAACCAGCCATTATCCTGTAAATAGCGCCCTGCTTCTGCGGCAATGATTCGGATATCGGCCAGGCCATGATCGCCTGCCACCAGCGCACTGGCGGGTTCAAAACGCACGTCGCCCTGTGAAAGATGGTGGTCATCGGCATCAATGTAGGGGGGATTACTGACAATCAGCGCAAACTGTTGTCCTTCGAGGGCGGAGAACCAGTGGCTTTGCAAAAAACCGGTATTAGCCAGCGCCAGCTTGCTGGCATTGTGCTGTGCCAGTGCCACTGCGGCAGCAATACGATCCACGCCTGTGACCTGGCAATGGGGGCGTTCGCTGGCCAGCGCCAGGGCAATCGCCCCGGTGCCGGTGCCGAGATCCAACACCTTGCAAGGCTCAGCAGGCAGACGCGCGAGCGCCTGCTCTACCAGCACCTCGCTATCCGGGCGGGGGATCAACGTGTCGGGCGATACCGTCAGCGACAGAGACCAGAACTCACGTTCCCCTGTCAGGTATGCCACTGGCTCCCCAGCGGCACGGCGTACCAGCACCGCATCCAGCTGCGCAAGCTGCGAGTCATCCAGCGTGGCATCGTCGAAGGCGATCAGCCAGGCGCGGGATTTACCGAGCACTTTCCCCAGCAAAATTTCAGCATCGCGTTTCGGGCTGTCACTGTCCGGCAACTGAGCGACCGCGTTACGCAGCCAGACACGGATCTGCATTAATCCTGCCCGGCGAGTGCGGCCAGCTGATCCGCCTGGTACTCCTGAACCACAGGTTCAATCAGCGCGTCCAGCTTCCCTTCCATCGCATCATCCAGACGGTAAATGGTCAGGTTGATACGGTGGTCAGTAATGCGGCCCTGCGGGAAGTTATAGGTACGGTTACGGTCAGAGCGGTCGCCAGTGCCAAGCAAGTTACGGCGGGTGAGGACTCTTCCTGTTGACGACGTGCCATTTCGGCAGCACGGATACGCGAACCCAGCACGCCCAACGCTTTCGCTTTGTTTTTATGCTGTGAACGCTCGTCCTGGCACTCGACCACGATACCGGTGGGCAAGTGGGTAATACGGATAGCGGAATCGGTGGTGTTAACGTGCTGACCACCAGCCCCGGAGGAGCGGAACGTATCGATTTTTAAATCAGACGGATTGATATCCGGCAGTTCGGCTTCCGGCAGTTCGGGCATCACCGCAACCGTACAGGCTGAGGTGTGGATGCGCCCCTGTGACTCCGTCTCCGGCACACGTTGCACGCGGTGGCCGCCAGATTCGAACTTCAGGCGGCCATAGGCGCCATCGCCGATCACTTTGGCGATGATCTCTTTATAACCGCCATGTTCGCCTTCGTTAGCGCTCATCACTTCCACTTTCCAGCGTTTTGACTCCGCATAACGGCTGTACATACGGAACAGATCGCCGGCGAAAATAGCGGCTTCATCACCACCGGTTCCGGCACGCACTTCCAGATAGCAGTTACGTTCGTCATCCGGATCTTTCGGCAACAGCAACACCTGTAACTGTTGCTCCAGCACGTCACTGGCGGCACGGGCTTCTTTCAGCTCTTCCTGAGCCATCTCACGCATTTCCAGGTCACTGAGCATCATTTCAGCGGTTTCGATATCTTCCTGGGTCTGCTGCCACTGACGGAAACACTGGCTGACGTCGGTAAGCTGGGCATATTCGCGGGAGAGTGCACGAAAACGTTCCTGATCGGCAATCACTCCGGCATCGCCCAGCATCGCCTCCACTTCTTCGTGGCGCTCCTGCAAGGCTTCCAGTTTAGCAACAATAGAAGGCTTCATTCGTAGTCTTTTACCTTGTAAGAAAAGAGGCTTGAAACGCTAATCCAGCCCGAGGCTGTCGCGTAAAATTTGCAGGCGTTCGCCATCGCCGTCGCGTGCGGCCTGCTGAAGAGATTTGGTAGGAGCGTGGATCAAACGGTTGGTCAGCTTATGGGCCAGGTCGCGCAACACCTCTTCAGCGTTGCCTCCCTGTTGCAGGGCCGCTATGGCACGCGCTTCCAGTTCAGCACGCACCTGTTCCGCCTGTGAGCGGTAATCGCGGATAGTTTCAACGGCGCTCTGGGCCCGTAGCCAGGACATAAACTCGCTGCTTTCCTGCACCACGATAGTTTCAGCCTGCACGGCCGCCGCCTGGCGCTGGGCCATATTGCTTTCAATAATCGCCTGCAGGTCATCAACGCTATAGAGATAGGCATTGGGCAATTTACCCACTTCCGGCTCCACGTCACGCGGTACGGCAATATCCACCAGCAGCATAGGCTGATTACGGCGCTGTTTAAGCGCACGCTCCACCATCCCCTTACCGATAATCGGCAGCGGGCTGGCTGTAGAACTGATAATGATGTCGGCTTCCGCCAGACGGGAATCGATTTCCGGCAGGCTAATGACTTCAGCCCCGACCTCATCCGCCAGCGCTTGTGCACGTTCGCGGGTACGGTTGGCGATCATCAACTTCTTCACCTTATGCTGATGCAGATGGCGGGCAGCCAGTTCAATGGTTTCACCCGCGCCCACCAGCAGCACGTTAACCGTGGAGAGGGACTCGAAGATCTGGCGTGCCAGCGTGCAGGCAGCAAATGCCACGGAGACGGCACTGGCACCGATTTCGGTTTCGGTACGCACGCGTTTGGCCACGGAGAACGATTTCTGGAACATGCGCTCCAGTTCGCTGGAAAGCGAGTGGCCGCGCTGGGAATCAGCAAACGCCTTTTTGACCTGACCAAGAATTTGAGGTTCACCCAGCACCAGGGAATCCAGCCCGCTGGCGACGCGCATCAGGTGGCTGACGGCATCGTTATCATGATGCCAGTAGAGGCTTTTACGCACTTCATCGACGCTGAGCTTGTGGTAATCACAGAGCCAGGTCACCAGCTGTTCCTGCAGGTTTTCCTGCTGTTCGACGCTCAGATACAACTCGGTACGGTTACAGGTAGACAGCACAACGCCGCCCTGAACCAGCGGCTGCGCCAACAGGCTAGTGAGCGCCTGTTCCAGCTGATCCGGCGAGAACGTCACGCGTTCGCGCAGAGACACAGGTGCCGTTTTGTGATTGATGCCGAGAGCCAGTAACGTCATGGTGCAGGTTGGGTTAATCCCACAGTTGTCAGGGTTTTGTGTGGCGCATTCTACAAGATGAGCGAGATCAATAAAAGCCATGCTTCGCCTATCCCTGTAACAAGATATACCTCTTGCGGGTCAAATGAGACAATTTGAGCATTGACGCCGCCGTTTTAGCTGGTTAGCGTGGGCGGTTGATTGCGAACTGAGTCTTAGGAGCTGACCTGAACATGTTATCGTCGAATCGCCGCCTGCTGCGGCTTCTTCCCCTTGCCGCCCTGCTGCTAACCGGGTGTGTTCTTAACGAACCAGCGCAAACTCCGGGCCAAAGCCCGACGTCCCCGCAATGGCGTGACCATCAGCAGGCGGTGGAAAAAATCACTCAGTACCAGACGCGTGGCGCCTTTGCCTACCTTTCCGATCGGCAAAAAGTCTATGCCCGCTACAACTGGCAACAGACAGCAGCGGATCGCTATCGCCTGCTGTTGACCAATCCCCTGGGCAGCACAGAGCTGCAGCTTGACCAGCAAGGACAAGTTGCACAGATCGTTGACAATAAAGGCAAGCGCTATGTCAGCAACGATGCGGCTAAAATGATTTCTCAGCTCACGGGCATGAGTATTCCTCTGGATAACCTGCGCCAGTGGATCCTTGGCTTGCCGGGTGATGCCACCGATTTCACCCTGGATGACCAGTATCGTCTGCGTGAAGTGAACTACAACCAGGACGGTAAACAGTGGAAAGTGACCTATCAGGGCTACGACAGTAAACAGAATCCACCGCTACCGTCGAACCTCGAACTGCGTGAAGGCGACCAGCGTATTAAGCTGAAAATGGATAGCTGGACTGTAAAATGATCACAACATGGCCTGCCCCGGCAAAACTGAATCTGTTTCTCTACATCACCGGCCGCCGCGCTGACGGCTACCATGACCTCCAGACGCTGTTTCAGTTTCTGGATTATGGTGACACGCTGAAGATTGAAACCAACAGTCAGGGTGAATTGCGTCTGCTGACACCCGTCGATGGCGTGCCTGATGAACAGAACCTGATCGTCCGTGCCGCGCAACTGCTGCGCGAACGGGCGCTCGATCAGGGCGTGCTGCCCGCCAGCGCAGGGGCGACCCTGGCGGTAGAGAAGCGGTTACCCATGGGCGGTGGACTGGGCGGAGGCTCCTCCAACGCCGCCACCGTACTGGTGGCACTCAATCATTTATGGCAAACCGGCTTCAGTTTTGAACAACTGGCCGAGCTTGGCCTGCAACTCGGTGCCGACGTGCCTGTCTTTGTGCGCGGATTTTCTGCCTTCGCTGAGGGGGTGGGTGAACAACTGACACCGGTTTCGCCACCAGAAAAATGGTATCTGGTGATGCATCCTGGTGTCAGCGTTGCGACACCCGTGGTATTTAACGATCCTGAATTGACCAGAAACACGCCAAAAAGGGAAATCAGCGCCTTATTAGCAGCCGAATTCCGCAATGATTGTGAGGCAGCAGTAAGAAATCGTTTTCGCGAGGTTGAACAGCTCGTTTCCTGGCTGCTAGAATACGCGCCGTCGCGCCTGACTGGAACGGGTGCTTGTGTGTTTGCAGAATTTGACACCGAGTACGCCGCAAGACAGGTGCTTGAGCTGGCTCCGAAAGGGTTGCAGGGGTTTGTTGCGCGAGGCGTTAACGTTTCGCCACTGCACCGCACCCTTTCAGAGCAATAGAGTTGATGTGACAGTGTCACCTGTTCCAGACGCTGCACCACTGCTCTGATATAACCCAAGCTATTGGCGCTGTGGCAAGGCGGCAAGTGGATGAGTCCCCGGGAGCTTACTTGAGTAAGTCACCGGGATGAATACATGCAGCCAACGCCGCTACGGCGTCAAGAACACAGGGTTAAGACACCCGTATGAAAGCATAAGTCGTATACCGCCCAGTGCGATTTATGGTATTTCATTCTCTGGACGCAAAGCCTGAGGTTCTTCTCGTGCCTGATATGAAGCTTTTTGCTGGTAACGCCACCCCGGAACTAGCACAACGTATTGCCAACCGCCTTTACACCAGCCTGGGCGACGCCGCCGTCGGTCGTTTCAGTGATGGTGAAGTGAGCGTACAAATTAACGAAAATGTACGCGGTGGTGATATTTTCATCATCCAGTCCACCTGTGCCCCCACCAATGACAACCTGATGGAACTGGTTGTGATGGTAGATGCCCTGCGTCGTGCTTCCGCGGGTCGTATTACTGCGGTTATTCCTTACTTTGGTTATGCACGTCAGGACCGCCGCGTGCGCTCCGCCCGTGTCCCTATTACTGCCAAAGTGGTTGCCGATTTTCTCTCCAGCGTTGGTGTTGACCGCGTTTTGACTGTGGATCTGCATGCTGAACAGATTCAGGGTTTCTTTGACGTCCCGGTTGATAACGTATTTGGTAGCCCGATCCTGCTCGAAGATATGCTGCAGATTGGCCTGGTGAACCCGATTGTGGTTTCTCCGGACATCGGTGGTGTGGTTCGTGCACGTGCTATTGCTAAACTGCTGAACGATACCGATATGGCCATCATCGACAAACGCCGTCCACGCGCCAACGTCTCTCAGGTGATGCACATCATCGGTGATGTTGCTGGCCGTGACTGTGTGCTGGTTGACGATATGATCGATACCGGTGGCACGCTGTGTAAAGCCGCTGAAGCGCTGAAAGAACGTGGCGCTAAACGCGTATTCGCCTATGCGACTCACCCTATCTTCTCCGGTAACGCGGTCGAAAACCTGCGTAACTCGGTGATTGATGAAGTCGTAGTGTGCGATACCATTCCGCTGCCAGAAGAGATCAAAGCCCTGCCAAACGTGCGTACCCTGACGCTGTCAGGCATGCTGGCTGAAGCGATCCGTCGCATCAGCAACGAAGAGTCTATTTCTGCGATGTTTGAGCATTGATCGTGGCGTGACCTGGCGGGCAGCCCCTACAGTTAACAGGTGTAGGGGCTGACCTTTTTTTTCGGTCGGCCCCGTCAGGCCATGCTGCATAAGAGGGACAGGTTAACGCCTGTCCCTTTTTTATTTGCTCAATGCAATATGCTCTGCCAGATAGTCAATCAGTACCCGTAATTTAGGCAGCAGATGCCGGTTCCCCGGCCAGAGCAGCGAAAACTGCCCTCCTGCGCTGATGTGTTCATCCAGCACGCTTTGCAGCTCCCCGCTCTCCAGGTATTCCGTCACTGCAAAATCCGGTACGTAGATCAGCCCCAGCCCCCGGCGCGCGGCCGAGATCTGCCCCTCAAGATTATTAAACACCAGCGGCCCGGCCAGCGAGAGTGTGCGATCGTCAGCACCGTCAAACTGCCAGGGCTGAAGCTGACTGTTGCCGGAAAAGCGATACAGCAGGCAGGCATGTTGCGCCAGGTCTTCCGGCCCCTGCGGCACGCCGTGTCGTGCGAAATAGTCTGTTGCGCCCACCAGACGAAAGCGAAAACCGCCCAGCCGTCGCGCCTTCAGCCGTGAATCGGCAAACTCGCCACTGCGCAGAACCGCGTCATACCCTTCCCCGATAACATCCACCAGCCGATCGTTAAAGTCGAGATCCAGCTCAATTTCCGGATAACGGGCGGTGAAACCCGGCAACAGCGGCAGGAGCAAACGATAACCAATCGCGGGAAAACTCAGACGCAGCCGCCCGCGCGGGGCCGCCATCAGCCTTGACAGCTCCTGCTCCGCCTCTTCCAGCTCCATCACAATGCGCTGGCTGCGTTCAAAAAACAGCAGGCCTTCTTCTGTCAGGCTCAGGCTTCGTGTGCTGCGATTAAACAGACTCACCCCGAGGCTGGCCTCCAGCCGCGCAACGCTTTTCCCGATGGCCGATGCCGAGACGCTCAGCCGCTCTGCGGCCGCGACAAAGCTGCCAAGCTGGGCGGCTTTCACAAATGCATTGAGCCCACTCAAACTTTCCACGCTGCTCATTCGCGACTTTATGTCCTTTATCTGCGGCCATTCGGCCTGTTTATCACCCGGTAACGCCAATTTATCCTGCTTCTTCACTGGAAGAAAGCGGAGAGTTACCCATGAGTTCCCTGACACTGACGGCACAAAGCAGCCGCTGGAGCATTCTGGCGGTGTGCAGCGCTGCACTGATGTTGCCCCTGAGTTTTTCTGCCGGGGTGATCGCCACCCCGGCCATTGCCCTGCAAACAGGCGGATCGGCGCTGGCACTGAGCTGGATCACCAACGCGTTCCTGCTCAGCTTTGGCAGTCTGCTGATGGCGGCAGGTGCACTGGCCGACCGTTATGGCCGTAAACGCCTGTTTATCAGCGGCGTCAGCGTTTTTACTATGCTGTCGTTGCTGACCGGCTGGGTGCCCTCCATCGTCTGGCTGGACGTGGTACGTGCTCTACAGGGCGCAGCGGCAGCGGCGGCGCTGGCTGGCGGCGGTGCCGCGCTGGCGAATGCCTTTGACGGGGCCGAACGCGCGCGGGCATTCAGTCTGCTGGGCACCAGCTTTGGCGTAGGTCTGGCGGCTGGCCCGGTGATTGCCGGTATGCTGATGTCCATCGCCGGCTGGCACAGCGTCTTTCTTTGCTGCGCGCTTTTTGGCGTGCTGGCGCTCGTTATCGGTATGCGTACCCTGCCAGAATCACGCAACCCGGACGCCAGTGCGCTGGACTGGTCGGGGATTATCAGCTTCAGCACCACGCTCACTCTGTTTACCTGGGGAATGTTACAGGTGGCTGACAGCGGTGCGGGTCCGCTGGCAACAGGATTGCTGCTGGCTTCGCTGCTCGTGGCGCTGCTGTTTGTCTGGATAGAACGCCGCAGCGCACACCCGATGCTTGACCTCAGCCTGTTCCGCTACGGCCGGTTTATCGGCGTACAGCTGCTGCCCGTCGCCACCTGCTACTGCTTTGTGGTGCTTCTGGTGCTGCTGCCACTGCGCTTTATGGGCTTCTACGGCTATGACGCCCTGACCACCGGCCTGCTGATGCTGGCAATCTCGCTGCCGATGCTGGTGGTACCCTCTCTTGCCGTTGCGCTGACGCGCCGCTTTCACCCTGGCAGCGTGAGCGGTGCGGGCTTAGTGCTTGCCGCCGCGGGTATTGGCCTGCTCAGCCTGGTCACGCCGCACAGCTCACTGGCGCTGACCCTGCTGGCGATGGTGATGATCGGCAGCGGCAGCGGTCTGCCCTGGGGGTTGATGGATAATTTATCGGTTAGCGTGGTGCCACCGCAGCGCGCCGGGATGGCAACCGGTATCTTTAGTACCGTGCGCGTAGCAGGCGAAGGGGTCGCACTGGCAAGCGTCAGTACGTTGTTCAGCCAGTTGCTGGTTAGCCAACTGTCACAGCAGGGTAAATCGATCGAAGAAGCGCGTCAGTTGGCCAGCTATCATGTCAGCAGCCCGGATCTTCTGCAGCTGGCAGAGACCGCTTTTCACCAGTTACTGCTGGTCCTGATGGTCGTGACATTGCTTTGTGCCGTTGCCATCTGGCGCTGTCTGGTACCTGCGCGTGGGTCACTTTCCTGAATTCACATTCATTTTTTGACTGTAACGGTTCAGCCCCCCTGTTGGTAAGTATTCATTAGTGATATTTTGCTCTAATAGCTTATCCAGGAATAATCCTAAAATGGTACTCGATGTTTATACGCTGTTTGTCTGTGAACTCTATGTGCTGGCTTTTCTCAGCATTATCATGGTGTTCGCGTGGCGCGGAGCGCAGTACAGCAGAGTACTGGGGTTTAACTGTCTCTCTTTGTTGTTGAGCATTGTCGCTGTCGGCCTCAGCAGCCTGCGTAGCTCAGGCTTTATGTTTCTGCCGATAGTGGTGGGCAACCTGCTTGTCCTGTGCGCGTACGGCCTGCAACTGAATGCATTCCGTGCGCTGCGCGGGGCGCGGAGCGGCTGGCTGTGGCTGCCCGGGATGGTGGCATGGGCGGTACTCTGCCTGTTCCCCTCTTTCTACACCTCGCTACCCATGCGGATCCTGGCCAGCAGCCTGCTGTGCATTATTTATACCTCGGCGATGTTGTATGAACTGCATCGTTCACGCACCCTGCTTCCGGTAACCTGGTGGCCCGCCCAGCTGCTGCTGGGTATCCACCTTGGCTTTAATATCCTGCGGGTGTTACTGGACGGCGGGATCCCTAACCCGGTACATGGTGCCATCGGTGGCTCAACCTTCTCGGTGTATGTCATTCTGGAGTCGATCCTGGTGGTCATTGGCCTGAGCTTTACCATGATGGCGATGGTGAATGAACGTACGCAGATTATCTACCGCCAGGCGTCACTGCTCGACCCGTTAACCGGAGTCTGGAATCGCCGCGCACTGTTTGAAAAACTGACCGCCAGCTGGAGTTGCAGCCAGCAGCCCTTATCGGTGATGCTGTTTGACCTCGACCACTTTAAATCGATTAACGATCGCTATGGTCATTCGCAGGGTGACCGGGTGCTGACCGATTTTTGCCAACAGGTGGCGCACCAGTTACCCGCGAAGCTATTTTGCGCGTCTGGCGGGAAGATTTGCCGCCGTGTATGTGCGCAGAAGGGAATGTGTGGAGGTAGCCGAACGTATCCGCAAAGTAGTGGAGCGATCTTGCCCCGAGAACGTGAGCTATAGTGTCAGCATTGGCGTGGCAAGCTGCCAGCCAGACCGTGATGCTATCGACAGCTTGATGGCGGCGGCAGATGATGCGCGCACCCAGTAATAGCGATCGGCAATTTTCTCACGCCCGCTGATTCTCGCCCCCGCCAGCCACAGCAACGCACCGATAAAGATACTGCCGAGTGCACCATGCACCATAAACTGCGGTAAGTGGAACTGCGGTATTTGATTCACCACTGAGTAACCTACCCCGCCAATCATCACCACCAGGCCCAGCACCATCAGGGTGTTACCCAGTACATGTGTATGTTTACGTTTCATTGCGCACCTCCAGTCAGTGTAAAAAGGCAAACTCCGTTGCCAGATGCGATCAGTCTAGGCAATCTTTAACTGCTCTGATGTCACCCCGCACGTTTCAGGAAAATCTACTCGTGAGCAGCATCAAACTGATTGTTGGATGCCGGTGCCTGGTATGTTGACTTGCTGGCTGAACGCCATAATCAGTCGTTAAAAGAAGAGAGCAAATTTTACGGGTATACCGCGCGCCTCAATATTGGTGGCGAAGATGTGCGGTTGCTGGTCCCCACCACGTTTATGAACCTCAGTGGGAAAGCCGTAGCGGCTATGGCCACTTTTTATCGCATTGCCCCTGAAGAAATTCTGGTGGCGCATGACGAGCTCGACCTGCTTCCTGGCGTGGCGAAGTTTAAACAGGGAGGGGGGCACGGAGGGCATAACGGTTTGAAAGATATTATTAGCAAACTGGGTAACAACCTGGACTTCCATCGTCTGCGCATTGGCATTGGTCATCCGGGCGACCGTAACAAAGTGGTAGGATTTGTCTTGGGCAAACCCCAGGCTGCGGAACAGACCCTGATTGATAACGCTATCGATGAAGCCGCGCGTTGTACTGAGGTATGGTTAAAAGAAGACAAACTGAAGGCCATGAACCGTTTGCACAGCTACAAAGCCGTCTGATCCGTTGCTATTGATTGAGCCATCGCTGGGGTCTTTGCCACAGCGAGGCTACAGATTTTCACAGCGCTGACAGTCACTGTGCTCCAGATTTTCCAGTGTCAGTGCCGGGCTGAAATAACCCTGCACGCCCCAGATTTTGCTGTTACGCAATGTCTCCAGTTGCCCATCTCCGGCCACGCCTTCAACAATCACCCGATTGGTGTACTGACGAATATGGTTAATCAGTACGGTAAAAAACGGTTTATCGACGTTTTCGAGATAAAACTGCCGATCAAGTTTCACCGCTTCAAACATGTTCGACTGCAGTGCGTTGAGATTGGCATCGCCTGCGCCCAGATCATCAAGCCAGATAATATTCAGTTGCTCAATCAAGGTCCGCAACAGCGGATTATTCATGCCATCATGCAGATTGGGAAAATCTTCCGACAGTTTCAGCCGCACAAAAGGCAGCTGGCTGAGGATTTGCTGAATAAACGATGACTCGGTGACGGCACGCGCCAGTTGAAAATCAATGGCGACACTACACAGCAAGCCGTGCTGACGAAAATAGTCCGCATACTCTTCAACGATCAGCAACTGATTTAACAACCGCTCCTGTGGCGACAGAGACGTAAGAACAGCCCCTGACAGGCCGGTGACGGCCTGGGGCTGCGGCCGGTAGCTCAGATCGATAGCGATCAACTCACCGGTAAGCGTATGAACAGGAGTACAAAAAAAATCGTTTTTCATGCCGTCGGGCCAGTTAACGGGCATCCTGCCAGTGAATACAATCGCCGCACAGATAAACTATAGAAGTAAATTCTGTATTCGCCGTCGCAGAACGACGATTTTTAGGTTATCGGCAGGACCAGCGCCAGCTTTATGGTTCAGACATCATTGCTAGCAACTTTATAATCGGGATCATCAAGTTCATGGCTGCAAAACGGCCCGGCCTGTTGCAGTAAACTGATACAATCCTCACTAAGATGACGCAGACGCAGGCTTTTTCCCGCTTCAAGATAGCGTGCCGTTAATTTATCGATCGCCTCCACGCCGCTGGAATCCATGACCCGAGTGCGAGCAAAATCAATCACCACATGATCCGGGTCCTGCTCCGGGTGGAAAAGCTCCTGGAAACTGGCCGTTGAGCCAAAGAACAGCGGCCCTTCAAGCTGATAGGTTTTCTGCCCTTCCTCCTCAGACTGCGCCAGAATACTGATGCGCGCGTGCTGCCAGGCGAAAACCAGCGCAGAGATAATCACCCCGCAGATCACCGCCATCGCCAGATCGGTAAAAATGGTCACCAGCGTCACCGCCACCATGATCACCGCATCCGCTTTCGGCATCCGCTTCAGACGACGCAGCGAGCTCCACTCAAAGGTGTTGATGCAGACGACAAACATGATCCCGGCCAGCGCAGCAACCGGCAGTAAGGCAATATATTGTGACAGGCTAACGACAAACAGGATCAGCAGCACCGCCCCGACCAGATTTGAAATGCGCCCGCGCCCACCTGAGGTAAAGTTGATAATCGACTGGCCGATCATCGCACACCCGGCAAAGCTGCCAAAGAAGCCGCAGATCGTGTTACCAATACCCTGGGCTACGCATTCCTGATTTCCCGCGCCCTTCTTACTGCCCATTTCATCCAGCACGGCCAGCGTTAACAACGACTCAATCAGCCCGACCAGTGCAATCACCACGGCGTAAGGCAGCACGATTTTCAGGGTTTCCCAGCTCAGAGGCGCGGTGGGCAGATGGAACGAGGGTAGCGTGCCGGAAATATCCGCCAGATCACCCACGCGTTTGGTGTCCAGCCCCAGACCAATTGCCAGTGCACTGATGGCAATTAAGGCGGCCAGCGAGCCGGGGATCGCTTTTGTCAGTTTTGGGAACCACCAGACGATCAGCATTGCCAGCGCCACCAGGGCATACATCACCGGCCCCTGCCCTTTGATCATCGGGAACTGCGCCAGCATGATGACAATCGCCAGCCCGTTCACAAAGCCGTAGATCGCCGGTTGTGGCACCAGACGGATAAACTTGCCCAGCCGCAAGACGCCAATCGACAGCTGAATCAGCCCGGCGAGAATGGTCGCCAGCAGAACATATTCGTAGCCGTGCTGAGTAATCAGGCTGATCAGCACCACAATAATCGACCCGGCTGCACCCGAGATCATCCCCGGTTTACCTCCGAAAAAGGCCGTCACCAGCCCGAGAATAAAAGCGGTATGTAAGCCGATGGTCGGTGACAGGCCCGCCAGCAGAGAAAATGCGGTCGCTTCGGGGATCAGCGCGACAGACACCACAGCACCGGCCAGTACGTCATTTTTGACGTCACTCGCCCTGAAATTGCTCAGGTTAAACATGGTCTTTCCATTATTTTAATGTGATCGTTTTTCTGCGCCCCGGCGTTCGGGCACAGCTGGCTCGTCAGAGTGACGAGTGGCGGCAACAGGCATTGCGCTGGCGGGGGACTCTTAAGGTGGCGTAAGCAGGAAGCGATGCATCTGCGTGGTTCTCCGGTTTCTGTAAAGACACGTCAGTATGAAAAAATGTGAGTTCGATCTCAAGAGATAACTTCACCCGTGCCTGAGAAATCACCCGCCTCCGGGCGGTAATTACGTGTATAATGCGCGGAAACTTTTAAGACAACCGTCTGTGACACTATCAGGGCACGTAAAAGTGCGTTGATTATCAAGCTATTAAGGTGATTCAACATGGGATTCAAATGCGGTATTGTGGGCCTGCCTAACGTCGGGAAATCCACGCTGTTCAATGCGTTAACCAAAGCGGGCATCGAAGCTGCGAACTTCCCGTTCTGTACCATTGAGCCAAATACCGGCGTCGTGCCGATGCCTGATTCACGTCTGGACCAGCTGGCTGAGATCGTCAAGCCACAGCGCATTCTGCCAACCACGATGGAATTCGTTGATATCGCCGGTCTGGTAAAAGGCGCGTCCAAAGGTGAAGGCCTGGGTAACCAGTTCCTGACCAACATCCGTGAAACTGAAGCTATCGGCCACGTGGTGCGCTGCTTCGAGAACGACAATATTATCCACGTGAATAATAAAGTGGATCCGGCTGACGACATCGACACCATTAATACCGAGCTGGCGCTGTCCGACCTGGACACCTGTGAGCGTGCGTTGCAGCGCGTGCAGAAGAAAGCCAAAGGTGGCGATAAAGACGCGAAAGCAGAACAGATTGCACTGGAGAAGTGCCTGCCGCATCTGGAAAAAGCCGGGATGCTGCGTGCGCTGGATCTGAACGACGATGATAAAGCCGCCATTCGCTACCTGAGCTTCCTGACCCTGAAGCCCACCATGTACATTGCTAACGTGAACGAAGACGGTTTTGAAAATAACCCGTACCTCGATATCGTGCGTGCGATTGCTGAGAAAGAAGGCTCTGTTGTTGTGCCAGTGTGTGCTGCCGTAGAGTCCGACATTGCTGAGCTGGAAGATGGTGACCGCGAAGAGTTTATGGCCGAGCTGGGTATTGAAGAGCCGGGTCTGAACCGTGTGATCCGCGCCGGTTATGCCCTGCTGAACCTGCAAACCTACTTCACCGCGGGCGTGAAAGAAGTGCGTGCATGGACTATCCCGGTGGGCGCAACGGCTCCGCAGGCTGCCGGTAAAATCCACACCGACTTCGAGAAAGGCTTTATCCGTGCTCAGACCATCGCCTTTGATGACTTCATCACCTATAAGGGTGAACAAGGCGCGAAAGAAGCCGGTAAAATGCGTTCAGAAGGGAAAGACTACATCGTGAAAGATGGCGATGTGATGAACTTCCTGTTTAACGTGTAAATCTCTTCTGTTGTCTGAGTGCATCTGCGGATGATGTAACAGATCAACGGCAATACATAAAACCCACGCTTCTGCGTGGGTTTTTTATTAAAAAGCTTGGGTCTGTCGGTGCGTAATCCGGCGCTGCTGGCGACGCCAGAAGCACTTAACCAGAGCTGATCCATCGACTTTATGCACAAGTGGCAAGCGCTTTCGAACCTTCAAAGTGGAATTTAAACAGGTGTGCTTACATTCCCAGACTGAAATGAACTGCGCTGAGTTCAAATGTAAGCACCTAAGTTTGAGTTTTTCATAAAATCACCCTGCCCGACAAACTTGCAGGGTGATTGAAGTCACTATAGTTGGTTTAGAGGGTAAGAATTAGAGGTGCTTGAACCGTCGCTGTATACCTCGGTGATGATGATTTTTTCACCATTTACGGCATATTTTACAGTGCTATCTGCCGGATTATCTCTCCAGCGTCCGGAATTGTCTGGGTTGTCAGATGCCCATATGACTTGATCGCCGATGAGTTTGCATTTAATGGCCCACCGAGTGCTATCACTCTGTCTGATATAATGTACGTAGGCTATGCCTGACTCCACTTTATACAATTCACTGGCTGAGACACCAATTAATATTCCCAGGACTTGCGAAGCCGCAACGAAATTTGCCAACAATTTATGGCTATGATTCTGATTTTTGATGAAGTTAACTGTACGGCGTTCTGACATAATCAGCGCTGAAAGTTGCTGATCAGGATCCTGATAAAAATCGTACGTTTCAGCAAATTCTTCCATCAAGAAATCGAGATAATATTCCCTGCATTGAGCAAATCGTCTAATTGCACACCCATATGTATAATTTTTGTCCGCAATCCATCGTTTGCTGTTCCTCCTGTATATGAACGGAACTCCGTTTCCAGTCGAGTTTCATCGTAACTATTGCGAGCCAAATGCTGAGTTATCTGAGCCCTAACCTTTTGAAATTTTTCGTAATCATATGGAAATGCTATAAACTCGAAAATACGCATGAATTCAATAAACTTTTCCGTCGGACCAGGACTTTCCAGCGCAGAAGAATATAAACGCATCGCATGCAAAGCTATATTCCCGGTTTCATCAATATCTGGTTTGTAGACCGAGAACTGATCAAAAACAGAAGTAGATAAAAGCTCAATGCCGTGAGAAACATTTAATACATTGCCGTAAATGTCTGCTGAAGCAATTCTTGATAACCCACCAAACACATCGGTAACTAACACTACGGTGTCCCCACTCTCAAGCTGCCCCACTCTTCCTGACGAATAAAATCCACTACGGGCCTGGCTTTTTGAATGGCTTTACGTAATATTTCCGTGTTAGCCCCTTCGTTATATAATTCATGTTCTCCGAAATAAAACAACACATCACCCACAGTCTTTTCGTTTCAATCTGCAGCAGTCCGCCAATGGGTTTAGACGCACCGGATAAATGAGACTGGTCTGTGGATACAGTTGACATCACAATCTACCAACAAATTACCCCTTCAATGTATTGCTTTTGATTTTTCCCGGGCGTCAGAACACGTTTTTTCTCCCCTCTTATTATGCGCTATAGCTATGAAATCCCAGTTCGGATCGCCATTGTCTATTCTTGATCAGGAACATCTCATGCTGGATCTATGCTTAGATTACTTAAAAGAAAGGATGAACCAATCCGTTAAACACGTTTTTGATTTAGCCGAGGACCTGGTGATGGTAATTTTTGTTAGCAATATTGAAAAAGATGGTTTTTCAAAAAATTACCGACCAGAGTTCAGCCACACCAGTAATAGAAAATCGATATCATCGCAGCCGCTGCATGAATATTACAATGCAAACAGCGAGGAATTAGCCCCCTTTGATCTCATCCCCGACCGGGAAACAGCATGCTTACTCAGGCAATACCGCATTCTGCTGAAATCTGCGCGGGGATTTACACAACTGATTGCCGATGCTGAACAGTTTAGCGCATACTCACCATCACGCTGCCAAAGCAGCACCTCACCTTAGAGAAAAAGTCCATCACGGTTCGGTTCAACGCCATCCCGGTCTATTGGAAATATTATCTATTTTCGTTAAGTAGTAAAAAAAGCCTCAATATTTCTCCCTTGTTCACTGAGCAGCAGCAGGAACAGATCGCCAATAAAACCGCAAGGGTTTTTCTATCCAACAATCAAATACCCTTAAGGAAAGTATATACAGAATATTTCTCACTGTCAGATGATAAGAACGTTATTATTAAATCCCTTCCCCTGCCTGCGCCAGATAATATCTCAACATTTATTGCCGGAGAGATAAAAAACGCTATTGCTCATATCTACGTTAACTAACAGCGGCTGAGCCGGGATACGTATCAATGGGGGAGAATCATGAAGTGCTATGCACCTGCAGTGTTAAAAAAATGTAATCACCTTCTTAGTAATGCAGGCTGATGCTTAAGTGACTTAGGAATACCAGGCCAGAAAAAACTCAGTGATACCGGGTTATCGGTATCAGGATAAGCGCGGTACAGCCTGTTTGATTGCGTCACTTTCGCTAGCCGTAGTTAGTACATGATACAATCCCTCGCCGCCGCAATCTTATTTTTTTTCATTAATTTCAATTAATTAACAACAAACCCATCCAACACTCACGTCAGAACAGGTCCCGTACTGCGCAATGCCTGCATGGGTAAAAATGAAAAAATGTGGTTGGGATTTCTTTACATCAACATCAACAGTTGACAGAAAACACAGAAAACGTTATACCAGATACATCAATATATTTAATCAGATAGTTCTTATTGAATGCCTTTCTTAACAACGTTTTTTCCTGTGTGTTAACAGTTGGCATGATTGCAAATCAACGACATGAAGGTCCAAACTATG
Source organism: Erwinia sp. MYb416 (assembly GCF_037479575.1). Lineage (NCBI taxonomy): Bacteria > Pseudomonadati > Pseudomonadota > Gammaproteobacteria > Enterobacterales > Erwiniaceae > Erwinia > Erwinia sp. MYb416. Next base: position 1,382,422 of record NZ_JBBGYT010000438.1, on the reverse strand, counting down.
GGCGTAATGAAAACACCAGGCGTATATATTGTTGAGCAGAATGCATTCCCGAACTCTGTTGTTGAAGTTGCCACTGCGGTTCCCGCGTTTATTGGATATACGGAGAAAGCGGACAATGGCGGCAAATCCCTAAGCAACCAAGGATGGCGTATTACGTCCATGTCGGAATATCGTCAGTATTTTGGCGGGGAACCTCAGCACTTATTTGAAATATCCGAAGTCAGCAAAACTCCCGATGCTAATACCCGAGAAGCATTCAAGCAGTCAGGAAAAACCTACCAGATAACGCAATCAAACACCCGCCATCATCTTTACTACAGCATGCTATTTTTCTTTCAAAATGGTGGCGGCCCTTGTTATATCGTTTCTGTAGGTAATTATGCCGACGATATCGATGCCGGGGCATTAAAGGGGGGGATTACGCCGCTAATTAAAGAAGCTGAACCCACCATGCTGCTCATCCCTGAAGCAATACAACTGGCAGAAGACGACTGTATTAACGTCGAACAGGCCATGCTGGGCCATTGCGGCGGCAAGATGAAAAACCGTATTGCTATCTTAGATATCTGGAACGGCTACAAAGACCGTCAGCATCCTGATGGTGACTGTATTGAAAACTTCCGTTCTAAACTGGGTACTAATTATCTCGATTACTCTTCCGCCTATTACCCGTGGCTGAACACCTCAATCGTGCAGGACAGCGACGTCAGTTTCCTCAACATCAGCAATGTCGATAAGCTGGCAGAACTGCTGAATGGCGAAGTCGCAGCGGTATTCAGTGACTTAGAGGGCCTCTCGGAAGAAGAACTCAGTACGGGCGGCAACAAGCTGAGAGCAACGCGCAAACAGGCCATGCTTGATGAAATTGCTAAATTAAGCAGCGAGATAGCACGGCCTGATGCAGTGCTGCTGCATAAAATCCTTTCGAATATGAGTTCGCTATACCAAACCATTATGGCGGACATCAAATTACAGCAAAATATCTTGCCACCCTCTGCGGCGATGGCCGGTATTTATACCATGGTCGACAACTCGCGCGGCGTATGGAAAGCCCCTGCTAACGTCAGCGTCAATGCGGTGATCTCTCCCACCGTTAATATCAGCGATGATGAACAGGAAGATTTAAACGTCACAACCCAGGGTAAATCGATCAACGCTATCCGGCCATTTATCGGTGAAGGCACATTAGTCTGGGGGGCCAGAACGCTTGATGGTAATAGCTTAGACTGGCGATATATCAACGTCAGACGCACGATGATTATGCTACAGGAGTCAATTAAGCTGGCGTCCAAAGCCTATGTCTTTGAGCCGAATGTCGCCAACACCTGGGTTTCTATGGAAAGCATGCTGGGTAACTTCCTCTACGGTATCTGGAAACGAGGCGGATTAGCCGGTTCCACGCCGATCGAAGCTTACAATGTCAGCGTTGGTCTGGGTAAAACGATGACCGGTAATGATATTCTGGAAGGAATTCTGCGTATTACCGTGTTGGTCGCTATGGTTCGGCCAGCTGAGTTTATCGAAATCACCTTCCCCGTAATGAGCTGGAAGCTAAAAAATGCCTGGCCCACCAAAGTTACCGGCACCGATTTAAAGTCGGACAGTAATGAAGTGGCGGTTGAAACCATTGAACTTGCCCATGAAGGTTTAGAAATCTCCGTCTGATTTCGTTCATTGAGCAACAACATAGCCATTGAAGAAATAGAAATTTGTTTTAATCATTTAAAAAGGAACTTATAACCGTGCCAGTAGAAATAAAGCAACTTGTGATTAAATCAAAAACAATCAATGACGATACTAAAAAAGCGTCTTTCGACTCTGAGCGGTCAAACTATGATGCTGAAGAAGACCTGCCGGAAAAAAAGCTGCCCTATCACTTTATGACGTCGCCTGATACCACAAGAGAAAGATAAGTGATTTCAATAAAGGGAGTGCGGCATGGAAAAAATCACAATAAAGTCAGTGACGTCTAAGGGTAATGTCGCACAAACTTTTTCGGCAACGTTAAATCCTAACAGCATTAAGCATAATTTTGGTATTACCTACACCAATAGAGGTCCGCAGCAGCAGGGTGATATCTCGCCTACTACAACGTTTAAAGGCTATGAGACCGAAAAGCTGGACTTCGAACTTCTGCTCGATGGAACCGGAGTAACGGGCAACACAAGCACAAACACCGTGCAGAAGCAGCTTGCCACGCTTAAAAAAGTGACCTACGCCTACAATGGTGAGCAGCATGAACCCTACCCGGTAGTGATATCATGGGGTTCATCGGTAAGCTTCCGGGGTCGCGTAACCTCTATCAGCATCAATTACTCTCTCTTTGATTCCTCTGGCAATCCATTGCGTGCGACGGTATCGCTTAGTTTTGCAAAGTACTTAACTCAGCAAGAAAAAAGTGCGTTAAAAAAGCAGTCCTCTCCTGACTTAACCCACATCATTGAATTTAAAGCGGGAGACACCCTCCCGATGCTATGTCATAAACTCTATAACGACAGCAGTTATTATGTTGAGGTTGCCCGTGCAAATAATTTAATCAGTGCAAGACAGATAAAACCCGGAACAAAAATTTACTTCCCCCCTTTAACGTAGACATCGGGTTAATTATGGCCACATCACCATTAAGCAATGACAGCACTGGCGTAATCTCCTACACCATTAAAATTGGTGGCAAAGCGATTGACAGTTCCATTGGCGTTATCGCCATCCATGTTCATTACCACATCAATCATATTGCGACAGCAGAGATCACCATTAGCGATGGTGATATGCCCTCCCAACGTTTTGATGTTAGCGATGCCGATACGTTTAAACCAGGATCAGTCATTTCTATTTCTGCTGGCTATGCAAGTGATGAAACGACTATTTTCGACGGCATTATTATCAGTCATGGCATAGAAATCACGGCGAATAACAGCTCATTCCTCAATATTGTATGTAAAGATCAGGCCATTGCGATGACTATCGCTAAGCACAGCCAATGTTTCCTCGCTCAATCTGACAGTAAAATCATGAGCAGTCTGATCGCAAAATACCCCAATGTCTCCGGCTCCGTCGGCAGCATTGCCGACCCCTACCCTGAACTTGTCCAGTTCAACAGCACTGACTGGGATTTTATCCTCGCACGCGCTGAAGCAAATGGTTTTGTGATCACCAACCAGTCCAATAAGGTCACCGTTGATAAACCGGCAATCAGCGGCGCGGCGGCCCTCGTTGTAACCTATGGAACGGATTTAATGTCGTTCTCGGCAAAAGTGGATGCGCGAAACCAGCTCAGTTCGGTCACCGCTACCGCCTGGGATTCGACTACGCAAAACATGCTGACAGGCTCCGGTTCAGCTCAGTCCATCTCAGGGCAAGGCAATTTCACCAGCGCAGATTTAGCCAAGGTATTTGGCATTAGTGATTACCAGCTGCAAACCGCCTCCACTATCAGCACGGATTCTCTGACCCGCTGGGCTAATGGTCAGCAGGTTAAAGCCATGCTAAGTAAAGTTCGGGGCAGCGTCACTTTTCAGGGAAACGCCAGCGCCACCATTAACAGCTTACTGGAGCTTGTTGGCGTTGGTGAGCGCTATAACGGTTCACATTATGTGGGCGGCATTCATCACAGTATTGAGAAAGGCCAGTGGATTACCACGGCCGAACTGGGGATGTCGCCGATGTGGTCGGCGGATCATCGTGATATTGGTGCGCCACCGGCTTCAGGGTACTTACCGCCCGTCGATGGACTGCAAATCGGCGTCGTGGTCAAATTAGATGGCGATCCGGATTCAAATTATCGCATCCAGATAAAACTCCCGACGCTGAACAGTGAATCTAATTTAATCTGGGCGCGATTAGCCACTTTTTATGCATCATCAGGTTTCGGGAATTTTTTCATTCCTGAAGTCGGTGATGAGGTGATTGTGGGCTGTATAAATCAGGATCCCAGCAATCCCATTATTCTTGGTTCACTGTATAGCAGTAAAAATAAAATGCCTGAAGAGATTACGTCAGATAACCATATCAAAACCATCGTCACCAAAAGTAAGATGAAAATCATCTTTGACGATGAAAATAGCATCATGACGTTAAAAACACCCAACGGAAATTCCATTGAGATTAGCGACAAAGGAAAATCCATCACCCTGACCGACCAAAACAGCAATACGATAAATATGGGTGAAAACGGCATTGCGATAAGCAGTAATAAAGACATCACTCTCTCAGCGAAAGGAACGATAAATATCAACTCTACGGGTGATACAACCGTTAAGGCCACTGGCGACGCTAAAATTTCCGCTCTAAATATTTCAGCCCAAGCTAATACCGGATTAACGCTGAAAGGAAATGCAACTGCTGAACTTTCCTGTTCAGGAATGACGACGACTTACAAATGTGTCCGATGGCAACCCCGGCGCTCCCTCCAATTCCTCATGTTGGCGGGCCCATCATAGGACCGGGTGTACCAACGGTCTTAATTGGATCGTTACCCGCCGCAGTCATGGGGGATAGCTGCACCTGCGTTGGGCCGCCATCAAACAGAGCTTAACCATTCTCCTCTCCACGACCCCTGGGGAGCGCCTGATGACGCCTGATTTCGGCTGCCGGATTAATCAGTTTGTCTTTGAAGAACTCACGCAGACGGTATTAACTCAGCTCACTTCTGAAATTCGCCATGCCATTTTATTTTTCGAATCGCGCATCAATGTCGAGGATATTTATTTTTTACCCGATCCCCTCTCGGGAAAATTGATTATTCAAATTGACTACAGCGTTATCACCACTAATACCCGTAGTAATATGGTTTATCCCTTCTATTTAAACGAAGGCACCTTGATATCACAGAAACTCCTCCCGTTACCTGACGAGTGGGATATCACATAATGACCTCACGGCAACAGCGGCAGGATGAGGCGATAAATTCATCCATCGTTCACCCACACGAGCTGAGCTTCGAGCAGTTGGTGGTCTGGGCACAACAATTTGCCCAACAGTTACCTTTCAGAAACCTGCAGGATCAGGCTGACGGTCACTGGGGAAGTTTATTTCAAAAAAGTGAAGTCGTGGTGTGTGCCACGATTGCCACCTGTGATACCAAACATATTCAGGCACAATTTAAGCAAGCCCAGGAACAGGGTGAAAATGTGACCGTCGACTTTTTACTTATCCTGCTAAAACGGTTGCAGGAGTGGTATCAACACCTTCCAGGCACCCCGGAAAGCGCTTACCAGTTTAAATACTACCTGCTGCATGAATATCAGTATCACCTCTCGTTGCCGCTAAGCCTGGTGATAACCCGCTTACCCGAGCAATTCCTTCATAGCGTACAGTCGCTTGATCCGTTATGGAATCTTGATCAACACACGCTGGATACCGCATCGCCGGTATTACAGCACAGTAGCTTTAGTGAACAAACGCGCCACTGCTTTGCGAAAATCGTTTATGTCATTGAACAGATAAAACAGCAAAGCCAGCAGGTACTGCAGGCCGCGTTAGTACATCAGGAAAATAATCCGCAGCAGGCGCTCTATTTTGCCTTTCTGAAATTGTTTGAACGGGCCCAGCAAAGCCTTAATCAATTCACGGAAAAACATCTGCAATTTTATTACCAGCAGGTTTTGCAACAAGGTAAGAAAGCCACACCAGAGAATTCGGTATACCTGAAGCTCTCATTAAACAATCGAACCCATAATACCCTTCAATTTGAGCGAGATGCCGGGTTCAGCCCTGGCGATGACCCTGACTTTAACCCGATCGTTTATCGTAGCCTTTACCCGATTGAAGTCACGGATGCCGAGGTTTCTCACATCCTCAACCTCACGCTACAGCGCGACCCGCTCGTTTCGCCTGAAAAGGAAACGGGCTTGGTCTGCGGTGTCAGCGGACAGCGCCGGATGATATCGACCAGCGCAGCTGGGGATGATTTCCCGAAAGAGCAGCAATTTACTATAGCAAGCTGGTAGAACCGATCACGCCGGAGCAACTCGGCCAGTTTCGACGTCTCAAACCATCACTGCGTGTTTGGGCAGCCTATAAATTATTTTATCTGCAAATACTGCAGTTTATCGGCTCTACCCCGGATGAAGGGATGCCCTATGGACACCTTCTGTTTCGTGTCATCGGTCAGATCGTCAGCCGACGCTGCCTTTACACAGCGCCATGGTTAACCGAATCAGATATTGCGGCAGTCCTTGCCCGTTTAACACCGATGATTGCGCAAGAGGCAACGGCTTACACCACAATCAAAGAGCTGCTCAGCCACTCCGCTACGGCGGCTTTTTATCAACTGTTCCAGGGCGTTTTCCATATTGAAGCCTCCACTGAAAATGGTTGGGAGGAGCTTGATAACGTGGAACTTTATCCCTGCGCCGCCCATGAGTGCCAAATAGGATTCAAGGTAAAATGTCATGTGGATACCGGCTTTGCGCCCATCATCCCTCGCCATGCGCATCTCCCGCACAGTGCATCGCTAAGGATCACGCTGAAGCGGCAAAGTAACTGCTTCCCGTATGCGATTTTCCGCGATTTTGAATTATCAAAGCTGGCGATGTCGTCGCAGGTGAGCGGCGTAACTCAAATGCAATTATTTAACCCCGAGGGGCAAGTAGACTCCTCACAGCCCTTCTTCATATTTGGCTCTCAGCCTTATCTTGATGCTTATATGGTGATAGCTAACGAAGAGATTGCCCGCAAATCCCTTAACCAATTGTCATTGCACCTTGACTGGGGGAACCTGCCGCGAGGTTCAGATGGCTTCAGGCAGCACTATGCTCACTATCCTTACCGATACACCAATACCAGTTTTAGAATTCACGCAGAAGTGCTCAATAATGGGCAGTGGGTTGAGTTCGGCCCCGCTGATATACCGTTATTTACGCCAGCCAGTGGTGCGCTTCACCATAACAGACACCTTCATTTTCCCAATATGAAAAACGGCTACACGCCAGTGACGCAGCCCTGGCCCAGGGTGCCCCATAGCAACCAGTCTGGCTTACGAAACGGGCTGTTTAAGCTGATGCTCACAGGCCCGGAACCGGCATTTGGTCACAAAGATTATGCCCCTTTACTGAGCGATACCCTGACGTATAACGTGGCCAAAAAGCATAAAAGAACCTTGCCTGATCAGCCCTATACGCCGTTAGTTACCCGTATTGCCATCGACTATTCAGCGGAATCAACCATCGATTTATTAAGTACCGACCGTCATAACCAGAGTGAAATCGTTCACTTGCACCCTTTTGGCGAAAACATCATTTATCCGCCAAAGCAAACTCACCAGCGCCACAGACCGCGATTCTTCCCAAATTACCAAGAGGATAGCCACTGCTTTATCGGTATCACTGCGACGGAACTATCGGGATATTTAAATATTTTCTTTGTATTTGACGGTAACTCCCGACTGCTGATGCCCTACCCGTCTACCGCTTATTGCTGGTATTACCTGGTGTATAATGAATGGCAGGCACTCAACCCGCACCAGATTATTCATGACACAACCCTCAACTTTCTCACGACCGGTATTGTCACCTTAGACCTGCCGGATGAAATCAACACGGACCACACCGTGATGCCTTCGGGCCTGTTTTGGCTGCGCGTGAGTACCAGTAAGGGAATAGACCATTATCCTGACTGTCTGCATGTCGCCACGCATGTCGTAGAAGTCACGGGTAAAGGCGCGCCCCTTGCCGACGATGGCATTACCCCGCGCTCATTTTCTGCATGGCGTAGCACACCACGAAAAGCCAATCTGGCGGCTATCGCACAACTGAATGCGATAATAAAAATCCCCGAAACGGAGAGCGATCGGCACTTTCAGATGCGGGTCAGTGAAAGCCTGCGTCACAAAGGCAAAGCCTTAACCCCGTGGGATTACGAGCATCTTATTCTGGAACACTTCCCGGAAGTGGGTTCCGTACACTGTTTCCCTACCCGCAGCTATTATTCTCATGTCCAGCAGCCCGGCTGTGTATTGGTCATCGTGACCCCGGTCAATACCGATTGCGATCACTCGCTCTGTTCGCCAAAGCAGTTAGATTCGTCATACCTGCTCACTATTCGCCGTTTCCTGCTGGCCGTGTCTCGCCCGCAAGTACAGATAGAAGTCCGTAATCCTGGCTACGAAAAAATCCAGATCAGGTGCAAAGTCACGTTAAAAGACGGTATCAGTCATGGCCCCGCATTACGCCGACTGGAATATGCAGTCAAATCGCAATTATGCCCCTGGGAGCCGGATACCCTGAATACAGGGCTAGGATTCTGCTTATCACTTGAGAAGCTCAGCGCCTTTATTCTCAGGCAAGAAAACGTCGTAAAGGTCAGTGCACTTTCCGCGCTGAAAATCAGTATTGATGAAGATACGGAATACTCGCTCCAGGACAGTGCGGCAACCCATCAAGCCATTCGTGCTGCCTACCCATGGTATTTATTGATTCCTGAAGAACATCAGTACATTCAAATTTCACCCGACAACCTGACCCATCAACCCGTTACCGTTGGTATTGGCGAACTGGTTATCGGGGAACAATTTATTGTCAGCACATCAACATCGTCTGACCCTGAAGGCGCAAAAAATAATGGCTAAACGTAACCGAAGCACGCTTAAGAATTATTTTCGTCATGGGACCATGCCATCAGCCGAACATTTTTCAGACCTGATTGAGTACGCCCTTACGCATTACAAATTCGCACCAACACGCCCTTTGGAGAAGGCCAGACCATCCAGTACCACATCATAATGTCTAAGGCTATTTCAAAACAACGCCATAATGATAATCCAAATAGTTTTGAACACCTTTATCAGCTTGGCGGTATGCTACGCCTTGACCGACCTTATCTATCGCTGTGAATTTGAAGTAACCGACTATCTCAGTGAACCCTCAGGGAACATTGATTACCGGGCGCATGGATTAGCATTCGCCCAGGACATCATCCCGGCCTACCCGCAGCAGCCTGAAGAGTATGAGACATGGTTATTAGCCCGGCTTCCTGAGTTGGATAAAGTGTGGTTACGCTGGAGTGAAGATGCCCCGCAGCTGGGTATTTACACCCTCAATGCACAGCTCAATCATTTTTACGCGTTAAGCCAGCAGCGTTCAATGGCTGGCCAGCGTTCGATTTATATACAGCAACATGCCGCTATTCATCGCATTCGCCAGGAGTTTTATCAGGTCCGGGCGGTGGGAGAAGATTTATCCGCCATTGAATTAACCGGACAACATCCTCTGACGCTGACTGCTGTCATTCACATCAGCGACGATATTGCGGATGTCACCTGGCTTGCAGCCACCCTCTACCACCGGATTGGCCTTTGGCTTCAAGCTAATACGCAAAACACGCCCGCAACGCTGATGAAAGAATCGCTGCTCGCTCAAGACGGGATCCAACAAATCGATCGGCTGCAGTTTATCCACTACCCTGATAACAGCAGTCACGGTGAGTCATCTCCCGTTGATGATATCGCCCCTTTTTCTTATTTGATGCTGCCTGAACCCTCAGCGCATTCAGGCATCGAGATCATCCAGTTTCAGCACCCGGTTACCATCGACTATGCCGATCTCGCCATTAAAATAGAGCAGATCCAATACCAGCAACGTTCTGTACAGCTCAAAACGGCCACGCCCCCCGCGTTGCCCACTGGCCGATATTATGATTTCAGCCGTTATGAATCCATTCAAACGCTGTTCCCCAGAAACTATCATTTAGCACCAGGCACGCCGAATCATTACCATGCGCAACAGCAGGCCCAACGACATCAGCTGCGCAGCTACCTGCTGCTGTTTGACCAGCTAATGGCTAATTTTTGTGACGACATTGCCGGGTTGAATGCGCTGTTTTCGCTGTCATTAACGCCCGAGGCCACCTACCACGCGCATCGGTTACAAGATGATGAATTTTATAATATCGGCAAGCATTACCCTCAGGATGCAGGCACGCGCCTGGACCAGTTGCGTGCCCAGCTTGATGATTATCCTGAGCGGAAAAATCGCATCTTTACCTATTTACTTGCCCTGTATGGCGAACGCTTCCCGGAGTGGTTACATCGCCAGTTCAATCCGTATTTCACCGCCCCAAAATTAGAAAAACAGCTGCTGAAATATAAACAAACCTTTATTCTGAATATCGTCACGATGACTAATGGACGGGGCCTTGGTGATAATTTGCTTCAGCCTGAACATCAGGGTGGATATCGTCAGCGTCTTTCGTTACTGCTGGGGCTCTTCCCACTGGCGTCGTCCCAGGGGAGTTATACGCAGGCTATTGCCCGGTACTCACTGGACCTGGTGCCAGACGCACTCTACTTCTCAGGCGTTGCTGGCAAAAACGTGTTGCGTTTACTCAGCCCAGAAGCACAGGCGAACCTGCTGCCTTTAGCCGCTAATCGCCTGGTAGAATCCCCGAATGACGATGCTATTCAGCACAGCCTGTTAGCCACTCCCCTGTTCCACGAGCGCACGCTGCCTGACGTGCTGTTGCGGTTTGGTATTGATAACCGCAGATACCGCCTGCTCCCAGGCGCTGAGCATGACGATGACCAGCTGTTATTTAACGCCGGGATCGAAGGTAACCCGCAGTGGTTTTATATTGCCCGCCACCCCGATAAACAGGTACTCACCGCGCTTTGCCACCAGCTGCAACATTGGTTGATTGGGCTTAACCAAAACAGTGAAGGGCTTTATGTCGTTGAACCGATTTTACTGCGTACAGGGGACGATAACGCGTCGTTAAACGACCGTGCCAACCGGGTCATGCTTGTTTTGCCGGGCTACACCGCACGCTTTAGCAACCTCAGGTTCCGCGAACAGGCGCAACAATTAATCATTGATAACAGCCCGGCGCACCTGTTAACGCAATGCCTGTGGCTTGATTTCTCCGCTTTTGGCCAATTCGAAACGCTGTATAGCCATTGGCGTCAGGCAAAATCCAGCGCACTTCAGCACAAAGAAAATCAGCCAACGTGCGATGCCAGCGTCACCTGTTTATTCAGCGCTCACGCAATGAAACAGATGGGGCGTTGAGCCTATGAGTCAACGCCACAAAATAAACCACGCCAGCCTCGAATTCGACTTCACCGGATTTGCGGATGCAGAAACTTTTGAGTTACGTGCCGCACAGTGGGTGGTACAGCAATTTCTCCCGGTGATGGAGGCAGTATTTGACGAGGTGTGCCCTGAGCAGCAAATCCTGGTGATCGACACGCTGACCCTCGATCTTGGTGAGCTAAACGCTAAGACGTTTTACCGGCAGGCACCCCAAAAACTCAAACACAGCCTGGAAGCAGCACTGCGATCACAGCTGCACATCGCCATGCAGACATATCAGGCCACGCCTGTCGCTGCGCCTCATCGCGTGCAGGTATTGAGCCAGCAGCAACAGCGCTGGAACGTGCTCTGGCAGTTTCTCAGCACCGGCGCGCTCCCGTGGTCGGTTCCCGGCGAACAGCCGCTGGAATCACTGGGTTTATCTGACATGCTGACCGGGGATCCAGCCCGCCTGGTTAACGCGCTCAATACCACCAGCAGGCCTGAGCAAATATTACGACGGATCGTTGAGCAATTTCCCGCCAGCCACATTGCGGCGTTGTTTCCGTCGTTAGCGCCTGCGCAGCAATGGGAAATGATGTCACTTTTATTAGCGCATCCTGAAAGCCGTCAGGGTGATTTAACTGACCGACTGGCACTGGCGTGGTTCACACGTTTCACGCAGCTACTCGCACAACACAACCTGGCTCCACTCCGCCCCGATTGGGAAAGGCTGATCCACCGGTTTGCGCCGCAGCTGATTAAAGCCCTCTATGAGCGGCACACTGATAGCCAGCTCCCCGGGTGTCTGGTGCATGATTTAACGGAAGCGGAGCGTCTGCTGCTGCTGAGCGTATTAACACCGCAGGAATACCCATTTTTGAGCGCTATTCTGCGTGTGCCAGACTGGTGGCAGGTAAAAAGCCCCGCCGGTTTATCCTCGCGCGACGCTCACGCCACGCAGGCATCAAGCCCTGAGAAATCCGTTGCACTGTTACCCGCAGCGCAACTCCACCCGCATTTATGGCTTTTTACGCTGCAGTACCTGCTCAACGATCGTGGCAGTGCGTTCAACCGCCAAAGCTACATGGCAGGCCTGATAGTCCGGATGGCAAATTCGCAAAACCAAAAGGCGGATACGCTACTGGCATCGTTAATTGCAACGCTGAACAACACCACCATCGACAGCGCATTGCGGGAGCAGTTACTGCATTTACTCCATACCCTCGCGCCGGTTATTGCTTCACCGGCCTTTTTAAACGCAGCGGATAAACAGGAGGTCGCTGACACGCGCCTGCCCGTATCCACGCCTGCCGGAGCAGAGCCTGATGAGGCGAATCTGTCCAGCCGCGCAGTCCCCTTACGCCATATTAACGAGCTGGTTATAGCGCTCTGTTCCGGCGAAGAACATCAGCTCATGCGCTATTGGCCACCTCTTTCGTCACCCTTTGCCGCCTTATTACGCTGGTGTGGCCAACTGGAGTATGTACGCCGCCACTGGTCAGAAACCTATTCTGATCGCACCTTATTGGCACTGGCCGAAGCGCTGGAACCCCTTGCCACGCCGTTAATACGCATCCTGATCGTGCAACATCGCCTGTTTGCCCCCGAGAACGCCACGGCTACCAATCGCACGACGGCGATGAGTTTATGGCAGTTCACTTTTGCCTTTCTCATTGTGGAAAGCGGCGGCGGGTTTAACCCCAAAAGCTATCTTCGATCTCTCATCCAACGGATGGCATCCTGGCGTAATATTTCTTATATCAACCAGTTGGAAGCACTGAGAAAGCGCGTTATCACTGCCGGTGATTTTTCCCTGTCTGGCGTCACGTTAAGCCACCTGCTACAGGAACTCGCTCCGTCCAGCCTCCCGGAAAAATCCGCTCAACGAGATGAACCCTCACCGGCGTTTTTCCGGTTGTCACTCTCACCCTCGTTGATCGATGGCCTCTCGCTGGCACAGCTGGCCGACATCGAAGACATCATCACTACGCTGCAAAGTGCCAGTCAAATCCACTGGAACAACCAGATTCATCACTGGCAGCGCGACCATGGAAAACGGCTGCCGCTGCTCATTGTCAGTTTGGGGCGCTCACTTGCCGTATTAATGCGCTGGGTAGCCCATTTCGATGATTCCGCCTTATTCACCTTAACGGCCATCGTCAATTCACATGCCGCAGAGACCGTACGTACGGTTATTCGCGAGAGCCATACCATCGGCAGGGCCATCAGTCACGCGTCAAATCCACCCGACACCAGCAATACCCGAAATGCCCTGTGGGAACTGACGCTGCACTACCTGATCAGCCGCCGGGGAAGTGAATTTAATCAATATCAATATTTGCTGAATATCACCGAACAGCTTTCTTCCCGCTACCAGATTGGCGTTGAAGTCTTCATTTACGAGTGGTTAAGTCTGAGCGATAGCGGCTTTTTATGGCGTCAGCAGTTGATTGATCTGGTTGAACATCACCAGCGACCTCCGGCAACGGCACCTCAGTTGCTCACGGCGATACTGTCCGATACCCACGTATTAGCAATAAGCCAGCAGCAGCACGCGCTTTTACAGCGCTATGCCGCGATCAACGCTTCGGCGATTGCAACGCAGTTGCAGACATGGGACACCCCGCAGTTAACGCGCCTGGTACACATCATGCAGCCACAACTCAGTGAGCGCATGATCGCGTTGCTGCCTTTGCTGCTGGCGATCGTCCATCATTTTACATTATCCCGGCACTGGTTTTACCCACTGCTGCTCAGCCATCAATGCCCTGCCACGCCAGAGCAATGGCTGCAACAGTTGCTGCGCCAGATATACAGGCACCCTGCATCACCCGACCGGACGCACTACCAGCAGTTGCAGCAGTTAGTGCTCAGCAGTAACGACATTCATCAGCACCCGGCGGAACGCCGGCGTTGGTTAGACAGCCTTCTGCCCGAAGATGCACTACGTGAAGCATTGCAGCTGTGGTTTGAAGGTAAAGCCCCCGCCCCGGCGCAGGGCCTGTTGACCGGTTTAGCGCAGCACTCATTACTGCCATGGTTGCAGCGTACCCTGGCAAACCCACGCCATATGCAGCGATGGCTTGAAGAGGTATCGGCTGAAACACATCAGGCGATGTTGTTCCCAACGCTCACCAGCGCGGCCCTCGCCTTGCTGGCATTACGCCAGGCGTTCTGCCAACTTTTTGAATCACCAAAACAGGGAGAATATCTGTTTTGGCAAACGCTTTATCGCCAGCATTGGCTCAAAGGTATGGCCATGACCGGCGACCGGTTCATGCAGGATGTACTCATCGGGTTAACTCCGTTATGGCGAACGCATACCCATCAGGACAAAGCATCTGACGATACATCGGTTGCCGCGCTGATTGGGCGGTTACTGCCGTTGATATCCTCTACGTCACAGCGAAAAACGTTAATACACATCGCCAGCCTGGGGGAACAAAAACCGCCGGCAAAAGCACCGTGGGTGTCCCATCTGAATCATCAGCAACAAGACATTAAACAGCTTATAGAGACCATTGATATGACAGAAAAAGATGAGAGGAAAAGCGCGGGGATCCCATGGGAAAAACCGCAGGATAACGCAGAAGTCAGCGCGGAACCGATCACCGTTTACAATGCGGGATTAGTGATCGCTGCACCCTATATTTCCATGTTATTTCAAAAGCTAGCGCTGACCGATGGGCGCAATTTTGTTGATCCCCAGGCACAGCTGCAAGCGCTGTTCTGCCTGCAATGGATGACGAATCACACTAACAGCGCGCCTGAATATCAGCTGCTACTGAACAAGGTGCTCTGCGGGATTGCGCCCTCTACGGCCATCCCCCAGCAGGTTGCATTACCGGAAGGGGCCGAAACGCTGATAGAGGGTTTGCTCACGGCCATAATTGCCCACTGGAAAGTCTTAGGAAAAACCTCCATCAGCGGGCTGCAAACTACCTTTATTCAACGTGAAGGTATGCTCACCTTCACCCCTAATCATTGGCAGTTGAATGTCATCCCCGCCACTTTTGACATGCTACTTGCCCAATTGCCGTGGAGTTTTCAGACCATTAAATACCCATGGATGGATATCCCCCTTTTTGTTTCATGGCGCTAAGGACGAACAAAATGATAAACCCTGGTTTCAGTCTGTTATCACTCATTCGTAAGCGGGCACTGCGGTTCGCCAGGCGTGTTGCCTGCGGGTTCTTCCTGCTTTGCGCTCTGCCCACGTTGGGTTACGCCGCGGAAAACGGCCTGATCGATAGCGTCCAGCCGTTTAAAACCTGCAGCAAACAGCTAACGGCGAGTGATAAGCGCAATTTAGGGAGAGCGATACAAACGCAGCTTGCCGCGTTGTATCAGAGCAACAGCGATTTCCAGGCCCAGTACAAAAGAGGCCAGCGGTTGAACGATGGCATCGTCGGCCCCACAACGCGCTACTGGCTTAACTATTTCTGCGATGAATTTGCTTTCACCGTACCGGAGTCCTCTAACGATCCGCACCAGATTTTCATTGAGTCTTTAATGATTGCGCTAAACCGCGCTGCCGAGAGAAATGCGCTTTATCCGACGTGGCGCACGGCGATAACGCCCCCGGAACTGCTGAGTTTTACCTCCGCTGAGATAGAATAAAAACTCGACCACAACAGCTCAAACGCCGGTAATCGTTCTGGTGCAGCCAAACCCGCAGAACCGCCTGCTCAGGAACGACCCGATAGCGATACGGCCCCCTATTATTACCAGCTGACCGAAAAAGACTTCGCCAGCCTGACGCTGCGTCAGACCGTACTGGCCACCTTTGCAAAATTAGAAAAGCAGCAGTTCGATCAACGCAGTCAGCTTTATAATCAGCTCAGCGCGTTATTTACTGAACTGAATATTCCCATTGCGCCACCACTTGATATCGACAGCTTGATTGACTCTTATACGATAGAGAGTTCGCAACCCAGTACCAGTGCGACCACCAGTACCAGCAACAGTACAAGTACAAGTACAAGCACCAATCCAGCCGCCAATGCGGAAGGAAGTAATAGTGAGACAGAGACGCAAAATAGCGCTGATAAGAGCAGCGAGACGCCGGCTACCTCAACGCAGATGATTGAAACCAGTACACAGAGCGATACGCAAACATCGGCACCGCTGATCGTGTGGCAACTGAGCCCAGAGGCCCTGAGCAACACCATCAAGGAATTGAAGATCACCGCCCTGTCCAAAGAGGTGCTGAAAACGCTGGCACCGCTGCAGGATGAAGTCTTCCCGAGCCTCTATTTTTTACAAATGGCGGTTAATGAGGCGGGTATTCCGCCCAGCAGCCTGCAAAACATGGGTGTTTTCGAGCTGGCCAGGAAAAGCGGCCTGAGCCCTGCCCACGCAGTCCCCCAACACTGGGCAGCACCGCCGGACTGCGGGTGTCAGGATAGTGCCAAATCTATCTTTAATGTGGGAACCTTTTACGGATTTTACCCCTACTGGCAGCATCTTGAGAAAGGGCAAACGATTGATTTTAGTCGCCTGGATCGCATTGGCTACATTGGTGCGGTGATGAAACCCGAAGGGAACGGTAATACGTTAGTGCTGCCGCAAAACTGGTTAGCCGGGCCAACGTTCAGCCAGTTTATTCAGACGACCCACCGATACAGGACAAAACTTGACCTGGTGGTCACCACGCCACGCGATCTTTCGCGCAACCAGCTAACCGCACTGTTTACCGACGATATGGTTAAACAGCTGGTCGCCTCCGTCACCACCCCCATGGATCAATACGTTATTAATCATGTGAGGCCATGGATAAGTTTTGGCCTCGAAGACGTGCCGTCGATGGCGGACGGCATTACGCTGGATATCGACCTTTCCATCCTGGACACTCCGGAGAGCCAGCAGGTCTTCTTCTCGTTCCTCGACAAACTGAAAATTGCGCTACGTCAGAGCTATCAGCACCAACCCAGTCCCCGTGACGTAGATGGCCCTGTCACCGACGGTGATCTCTATTATTTAAGCGTTATTGTCCCCGTCAAAAACGTGGTAGCGAATAAAGATGTAACAGGGAATGAAAATTTTTATAATTTCACAAATTTCAATGCTTTATCGCAACACACCAACCTGCTGATCGTCCGACCTGGCTCACCGGCAACGCGCGATAAAGCCAGTGACGAGCTCGATCAAATAAAAGCGCTACAGCAATGGTTAAGCAGCCAGACCAATCAGTTAGAAGTGCAACAGGTATATAAACGGCTGGTCCCGATGCTGATCAGTGAGGATAACCGCGATCAAACAGCGGACCTGACTCAGCTGGTTAATCTTTCCAGCTGGACCTTCCTGGGCGCGGGTTACTGGCCGCTGCCATTAAGTGACGCCAATGAGAAGCTGATCGATCAAACGTTCTTCCCGGAAGCAACGCAATACCCGCAGCCGATCAATCAGGTATTAAATAGCGTCACCAGCCTGTTAAACTGGGTGTGTATTTATCGCTGGGAGATAAGAGCCGGTTTATTTGTCTCGTTCGTCTTTATTTTGCTGTTCCTCATCGTCTGTATCTGGTTGTTCCCACTGAGAAAACACCTGAGCGGCTTGCCCTTTGTCGCGCTGACGGCGCTATCGATCAGTGGATTGATGCTGGTGTTTGTCGCCGATCCGGCCTTCCAGGATTATCAAGGGCCTATTCTGATTATCTTTATGATAGTGATTGGCTGGATATTGTTTGCGGTACGGATGGTGAGGAAGGAGGGGGATAAGCCTTAGGTGTGAATTGCCATCTGGGGATAGCTGGCACAGACGCTATCCCCAGGGCTTTTTCTACCTGTCTTCATACGTACAAATAAGAAAAAATCAAAAACAGGAAATTAAACAATTTTAGTTACAGCCTTCATTCTGGTTATTCTAATTAATAGCCGATCATCATTAAATCGCCTCAAGATCAGTAAAAGCCAAGAGTTTTAATAATTGTATTAATCTTGTTTACATCTAAGACCTCAGTCGACTCCGACTCTTCAATAAGCTTATTTATTTCAATAACTTGCTGCTGGGGCCACTTGCCCGTTACAGCGACATAGCGAGCCAAGATCATCTCCAGTTTAGAGTGGTCCAATACGGAAACTGAATCAGCATTATTTGCATCTTTAACATACGTAACACTATTCATACCATTTACCATCTCTCGGTAGGAATTATTAGCCTGCCCAAGTTCAGTTTTATCTATGCCGGAATAATCACGATTTTGTAACTGCTGACCATAACCAAGTTGATTTATCTGAACGGCATTACTAACAGCATTTGTTCTTTCAGTCGGTGACTGCCCTATTGGATTGTCAGGTCTGTTAGACAGAGATTTATGATAGTCAGTATCACCTGCCAGTAAACCACGTTGCATCTCTCGGTACTGTCCGGCGTTCATATTTGTTTCATCAGGTTTTGAGCTAGAGCCTGTCCCTATATGATCACGATGTAAAACCTTCACTTCCTGGTAAGCTGGAGCTATGTTTTCTAATATCTGGTTCAGATTCATGCGTTGCACCAGATACTCTTCTCTTATATAACGCCTTCAGTCGTTTCTGTTCACGGCTTTTAGCGCCATGTTGGCCAGCACCATATCTCACTCTTCCTGTCGGTAAACCATCTACCCGTCTAACGGTCAATACGTTCTTACTTATAAGTGCAGACTTCATGCCTTTAACCTTATCCGCCTTATTGGTCTTATCCTTATTCTTCTTTATTGCATTTAGCGAAACACACTGAACAGGTTCGTTTGAATTTTCCTGCAAATGTACAAACTGCTTAGCCTCAGGTCGGTTATCAACAAAACTAAAACATTGCGTAGTATTATTCTTCCCTGCGGAATGACTCCCGGCATTCAACAAGGTTTTTCTGTATTTTTTTTCTTTTGTTTTCACATTCATATATAAACCCTTTGATTTCCCGCCCCACCCTTAACCTTACTTGATTATTTTAAAAAAACAGGAGGTGGCAGATATATTTAATGGTATTCACCTTTCACTGTGATTTTTCTTCATAGTAAAAAGCGCTAATGATTATCATCTTAAATTATAGGCTTTGCGCTGCGATACTGCCGCCGGAGAAACAGCCCGCCGGGTTGATTGATGTCGTGCCGTCTGTTTTGAAAACATCACAAATCGTCCTCTTTCTTTATTTTTTGCAGTAAATAGCCGGTTAGCTGGTTGGCATGCCGGTCATTGGATGAGCTGACTTCCGAGCGTTTACCAAACAGCGCGTCCCCTTCGTCAACATTCCAGCGGAGACTCCAGTAAATGGGCCGGGAAGCTCGCGCTTAACTCCGGGCGCAATCGTTCACCGGTCGTAAAATAGTGCAGCCACTCTTCATTTAATCGATAAATGCCGGCCCATTTGGGCACACCTTCATCAACAGACAGCAATTGGGTGACCTGCTCAGCCATCAGGCGATGTTTGTTTGAAAAGAGGGCCTGAGCATAAACGCGCCAGTCTGGGTCATTGCCGCTGATAAGAAAGTTGAGCGTTTGCCCGGTGGGAATGAAACCGCTAAAGGCTTTGTCACTGACGCCGCCAAATTCGGTAAAAGGGCGATCGATAAGGCTGTTAAGACCAAAGAAAATATCGAGGGTATTGGGTTTAACGCTGGGTGCCATGGCAAGCACCAGGGCCAGACGTTCAAAAACAGATAATTGCCAGCCAATAATCAGATCGGCATAAGGTGTGCCTTTCGCCAGTTCCGGTGGTGAAATATCTGACCAGTGGCGTTCATGCCCTTCTTGTTTGAGATAGCTGCAAATAACCTGATTAATAACCTGCGACAGCCACGTCATCTCGCGGTAGAGCACGTTGACGTTGTTTGCTTGTTGTTGATTTTCGACATCGGCTTGTAGGGTCATGGCACATCCGTGAAAAAAGAAGCGTTAAGATTAAGACTGCTTTTTGCCAGAAGCGTATGCAACGATCCTATTATAGCGCACGTCATTTAATCCGGTCGTTTTTTCAACAGCACCTGTCGCGCGAAGCGGCCGCTAAACGTCACTCAACACCTTCTCATACAGCCGATAACGCTTATACGGCACCGCACCTACCCGCTCCAGCATCGAACACATACTACGGTTAGTTTCCAGAATCCACGACATCTCTAATGCCTCGATCCTGCGCCTGGCAAAAGGATCGCGTAACGCCTCAATCAGCAGCAGCGCAATCACCGGTCCTGTCCGGCTAAACTGATACTCCTGGCGCACTCCCATCAACGGCACGCGCGCGGTGCGAACGCCGCTCACTTTCAGGCGCCATAACAATTTTGCCCAACCAAAGGGCAATAAGCGTCCGTTTAAATCCGCGATGGCCTCATTAACATTGGGCAAGCCGACAATAAAAGCGCAGGGCCTGGCATCGATTTCAGCGATGTAGATCAGGTCGTCAGGGACCAAAAACTTAAGCTGGTCGCCCATCACGGCAAACTCATGCTGCGTAAAAGGAACAAAGCCCCAGTTGTTTTGCCAGCCGGAGTTAAAGATCTGCCGCATGATCTGCATCTCTTCACCAAACTGACTACGGTTGAGACGGCGGATGGTGACCTTTTTGCGCACCTGGTCCATCAGGCGGGTTAATGACGGGGAAAAGTGCAGATCGGTACGGCGCATCCACCAGGCCGTTAAGTCTATGCCTTTCGCGTAACCCTGCTGCTCCAGCGCCTTCGCATAATAAGGCTTACCGTGCGGCATCATGGTCGAAGGCGGTGTATCAAAACCCTCGATAAGCAACCCACTCTCCTGATTGATATTCAGTCCAAAAGGCCCGGTGATTTTCCGTGCGCCCTTCGACTTCAGCCAGCTCTCTGCCGCGCTAAACAGCGCGCTAAACACCTCGGGATCGTCAATGGCCTCAATCATGCCAAAATGCCCGGTGTCAGCCCCATAACGCTCGCGATGTAAGGTATCGACCAAGCTTTACTATAAAGGAAACAATAGTAACCTGAAAAAAAATCATTAAACTTGCGTTTCACTGCTATTTACTCCCACATTTAAAATAAATTAAGGCATCTTTTAGGGTGATTGTTAATCTATGGCTCCATTATATCTGTCTGAAACCAGTTCAACCCATTCTCTTCCCCTGCGCCATGCTGATTTCCCCAGTCTGGTCGAAGCATTAAATTACGCAGCCCAGGGAAATACCGGAATGAATTTTTACGACACTAAAGCAGCGTGCTATTGCAGGAGCGCGACGCCTGTTATCACTCAATCTTAATCGGGGCGACCGCGTGGCACTGATTGCTGAGACGGAGGTAGGCTTTGTCGAGGCTTTCTTTGCCTGCCAGTATGCAGGGCTGGTTGCCGTACCGCTGGCTATTAATCAACTGTCAGCCTGTTGCTATTATCAGTAATGAAGAGTGGTTGCCCCTGATTCGCCCGGCCTGCACGGATGCGATGACCATTCATATTCTTAGCAATACTGACTTTCAGGAGTTGCCGGAGAAAGAGGTCGAATTACCCCTGCCATCACCCAATGATATTGCCTATCTCCAGTACACATCGGGCAGTACGCGCTTTCCACGTGGTGTGATGATTACCCACCGCGCGGCTATGTCTAATCTGCAGGTGATAAGCCGTCACGGTATCAACGCACGGGTGGGCGACCGTTGTATTTCCTGGCTACCGTTTTATCACGATATGGGGCTGGTGGGCTTCCTGTTGACGCCAGTAGCAACCTTGCGCCGATGTAATGATAAAGAATTAGCCGGAATTGACCTCGCCAGTTGGCGTATCGCCGGTGTCGGCGCTGAACCTATTTCCGCTGAGCAACTGACTCTGTTTGCTCAACACTTCAGTCAAGTTAATTTTAATAGCAAGGCATTTATGCCTTGTTATGGATTGGCGGAAAATACACTGGCGGTCTGCTTCGTGGAAGAGAACTCAGGCCTGCTGATTGACAAGGTTGACCGTAACATTCTTGAATATCAGAATAAAGCAGTGCCACCAGGCCCGCACACTCAATCAACCTCGGCCTTTGTTAATTGTGGCAAAGCCCTGCCGCATCACCGCATCGAGATTCGTAGCGACACGGGCATTCCGTTATCTGAGCGTGAAGTCGGAAATATTTTTATTTCAGGCCCCAGTTTAATGAGCGGCTACTTTCAGGATGCCACATCGCAACAGGAGATCCAGTCTAAAGGATGGATGGATACGGGTGATTTAGGCTATTTGCTCAATGGTTGCCTGTTTGTCACCGGGCGTAAGAAAGACCTGATGATTATCCGGGGCCGTAATATATGGCCTCAGGATATTGAATATATTGCCGAGCTGGAGCCAGAAATTCATTCCGGTGATGCAATAGCCTTCGTTACCGCTCACGATCAGAATGCACGGATCATTTTGCAAATCCAGTGCAGGGTCAGTTCCGAAGAGCGTCGGGCGCAAATCATCCATACGTTAACATCGCATATTCACAGCGAATTTGGCGTTACTGTCGGGATTGAACTGCTGCCACCGCATAGTCTCCCGCGCACCTCTTCAGGTAAACCGGCCCGTGCGGAGGCGAAGAAACGCTATCTTAACGCGCGGAATGAAGCCATCAACACGCATGCAAAGCTGGCAGGTTGACCGCCATGCCCGTCACGATCGCCCTCACCGGCATGACAGGCTTTATCGGCAGGCATATTGCTGAGAATTTGCTGGCGCGGGGTTATGCCGTGCGGGCGCTCACCCGCAGCAAAGCTGATAAAACATCAGTGAACAATCTGACGTGGATAACAGGCGATCTGGATAACCCCGATGCGCTCTCTGAATTAGTTTACGGTGCTGAGAGCGTGGTGCATTGTGCGGGCCAGGTTCGTGGGCACAAAGAAGCGATCTTTACTCACTGTAATGTCACCGGCAGTCTGCAACTGCTACAGGCGGCTAAAAAAAGTGGCCACATTAAGCGTTTCTTATTTATGTCTTCTCTGGGTGCCCGCCACCCTGGTTTGTCATGGTATGCCCATTCCAAATATGTTGCAGAACAGCAGTTAACTGCCCGAGCGGCGGATATGACCCTCGGAATATTTCGCCCAACGGCGGTGTACGGCCCCGGCGACAAAGAACTCAAACCGCTGTTCACCTGGCTTTTGCGTGGCGTGCTTCCCCGGATGGGAGCATCAGATGCCCGGCTGTCTTTCATCCACGTCAGCGATTTAGCAGAGGCCGTTGGGCAATGGCTAGTCGCCGAACCACAGCCGACTCTTCCCTATGAGCTCTGTGATGGTAATTCCTATAGCTGGCAGCGATTACAACAGATTGGTGAGAACGTGCGTAATGGAAGAGTGCGCTTAATCACAGTTCCTTTCCCTGTGCTCAACCTTATGGCTGATATCAGCCAGGTGTCGAGCAGACTTTCTGGAAAAGAACCGATGCTGACGCGCAGCAAAATTCATGAATTAACCCATCCGGATTGGTCTGCAAGTCATCTCAGTTTGTCCCGACATATTCACTGGAGCCCGATGATAAGTTTGATTCATGCCCTGCGTGAAGGACTCTTTTAATCATCAGATAAGAAGGAATTTAAATTTCTATGATAAATCATGATGCTGTAATGAATTATATTATTCAATGTTTGCAGAATATGGTCGCCAGTGACGTGGAGATACATCCTGACAGCAATCTCATTGATGAACTGGGCCTGGAGTCCATCAAGGTCATGGATCTGTTAATGATGTTAGAAGACAGATTTGATATTCCCATTCCGATAAATATTTTGCTGGATGTCAGAACACCCGAACAGCTGCGGGATGCATTACTATATAAACTATCGGGAACACGTCCAGGCATCCGGGTTATGTCCTTTCGGCACCTGTATTGATGAAATCTATTCAGCGACGGAAGGACGCATTGGCCATCAAAAGATTATTCTGGCGGGGACCAATAACTATCTGGGCCTGACATTTAATCCTCAGGCGATCGCGAGCGGTCAGGCAGCATTAGCCGCTCAGGGAACAGGCACCACCGGCTCACGTATGGCGAATGGGAGTTACGGAACGCATCTGGCTTTAGAACACGATTTGGCCACTTTTTTTAACCGGCCGACGGCCATTGTCTTCTCTACTGGTTATACCGCTAATTTAGGTGTTATCAGCACCCTTGCCGATCACGATGCCGTTGTGTTACTGGATGCAGACTGCCACGCCAGCATCTATGATGCGTGCACCCTGGGAGGCGCGGACATCATTCGCTTCCGTCACAATGATGCCCGGGATCTGGAACGCCGCATGCTGCGTCTTGGCGCGCGCGCGCGCGAAGCCATCATTATTGTTGAAGGCATTTACAGCATGTTGGGTGATGTGGCTCCGTTGGTTGACATTGCTGATGTTAAACGCCGTCTTGGGGGGTATCTGATCGTCGATGAAGCGCACTCCTTTGGCGTGATGGGCCACTCGGGCCGCGGTCTGGCTGAAGCACTCGGCGTTGAGCAGGATGTTGATATCATTACCGGCACATTCAGCAAAAGTCTGGCTTCCGTTGGTGGCTTTGCCGTCGGTCCGCTGGCCATGGAGGCACTGCGCTACAGCAGTCGCCCTTATATCTTCACCGCCTCCCCCTCGCCCTCCACGATAGCCTCTGTTCGCTCCTCTTTAAGGACCATTTCACAGCATCCGGAGCTGCGTGAAACACTCTGGGATAATGCGCGTCGGCTCTATCAGGGGCTGAAAAAATGGGGTTACACGCTTGGCCCCAACATCAGCCCGGTGGTCCCGGTGGTGATGGAGTCGAAAGAAGAAGGTCTGCGTTTCTGGCGCGATCTGATAGAAAAGCATGTCTATGTCAACCTGGTATTACCCCCCGCCACTCCTGCGGGTCAAACGCTACTGCGCTGCAGTGTCAGCGCGGCCCACAGTAAAGCACAAATCGATACCATCATTCAGGCATTCGCCGATCTAAAGCGCTAGTACGCCCTTGCCCTGCGGCTAATGCCGTTGATCAAAGCGATATACCAGCAACAGGGCGAGGATCAACAGCAATACAGGCGGTGCCACTGTCGTTAGCGGTGCATTCAGTGAGAGTAATATCCCTAAGTTGATGATGATTTGATCGGTGATCCAGGCCAGTAGCCCCACAATAACACCGGTGGCTAAACGGCTTCCCAAGCCTGGCGAGCGAGGGAGGCTAAAGGTGAAGGGGATCGCCAGTAATATCATGGCAAGCGTTAAAATAGGCCTTCCCAGTTTCTGCCACAGGGCAATAGCAAATTCCTGACTGGGCTGATGCGTATCTTGCAGGTAGCGAATATAACGACAGAGCTGTCTGATGGAGAAGCTGTTAGCGGGCATAGTCAGTTCAGTCAGGCTGATATCAGAAAAAAGAGAGGCCCAGGGCAGCGTATCCAGCCTGCTAACCAACAATATTCCATTATCCAGAATGGTGGCGTGTTCGGCATAAATGTAGGATTGCAGCGAGAGATCTTTCTGGTAGGAAAATATTTAAACGCCCAGCGGTTGATGATGTTTATCCAGATTTTTTACCGTAGCAAACTCATCATTGCGCCTGGCCCACAGCCTGTTTTGGACTGTGCTGAGAGCCAGGGTCAAAATCAATCCGGCACACACCATTGCCATGGCGATGTTAAAGATGGAAAAACCCACCGTTCGCATCGCCGTTAACTCCAGGTTTTTAGAAAGCAGTCCTAATCCTACGATCCCACCGAGCAGCGCAATAAATGGCCCCATATCAATCAGGCTTCTGGGCAGAGTCATCAGCACCACCAGAATGGCCTGAGTCCAGTGGTATCCCCCCGGAGTGACATCATCCAGCTCACTAATCAGGTTAAACGTAGTAAAAAGCGGAATGAGCAATCCTGCTGCAGCCGCAAATCCGGATCATAAACAAAAACCACGCCCGGAATAACAGGAAAGGCGCTATTGGCTACCAGTGTGCGGCACAGATTGCCGCCATAAAAAATAAGGGTAAATACGAGGGTTAAGGGCATTTCTCGCCATTGTCGTTCGGCGATATCAGCCGGAGCGGTCGAGCGCGATAATGTCGTGATTGATGCCGACTTACGCTTCATCAATGTCGTTGGCTGGATCGCTTTAAGGTGCAGATGCTGATCCTGATAACGCATTTCCTGGTCCCCCCATCCCCGATGATCCAGCACATAAGACGTTCCTGTGTGCAGCAGGACAGAGGGCGATGAAGACTGCGTACCCAGCACTGTGACCTTTCTTGCCCGGTATATATGGCTCTTGTTATCGGATGAGGTATAAATCAGCGCATCGGTTAATACGTTGTTCGCCGCGTCAACCGTTGAAGCGACCACCATCCGCCCATCGTCATTCACATTAAATTTATTGGCTATCAGATGATTCACGTTCATTTCAGACTGCGAGCGCTGTTCTAACTGATAAATCTGTCCGTAAGCCCAGGGTCTGGCGTACAACGAGAGAAGCATGACCCCTATTCCGAAAGGAATGGCAAGCCATAGCACGGCTTTATAAATGCTTATCGGGCTGGCCCCCGCAGCGTGCATCGCAGTGATCTCTGAGTCATTGTAGAGTTGGCCCAGAGCGACCCCAACGGCAACATAGAGCCCCACCGGGATCAGCATTTCGAGTGAAATAAGTACTTTATAAAAGACGTCGATAATAAATTGTGCCCAGGGGTAGCGTTTTTTATTTTACCGCTCTTATATTACTGTTACGAAATGCATCCTGAAGTTTCCCGAGCAGGACCGTTGTTTTACTGAACCAGAGTCTGGATAGATGTTTTTTAAGGCTATCCTGTGTGCATTGCACATCGATCCGCTGGGGAAGACTGACATTTTCATCCACAAGATCATCTTCATTGATTGCAGAAAAGAGCAGCTGTAGGGTTTCAGGTGAAAATGTCTTCCCTACGTATCCATTCGTCATTGATGACTCTCCTTTGGTTCCCTAAAAATCAATACATGGCGGTGCCTCCAGGTATATAAAACAGGGATAAATGACAACATAACGTCCAGACATTGTCCGCCCAGATAGGCAAACGCGGCACCCGACACGCCGAATAAATGAAAAATACGATTAAGAGAATGATATACGCAGCGGATGCTACCGTTTGAGCCACTAAAAACGCGCGTTGTTTTCCCGCCATAAATAACAATGACTCCTGGGGAAAACCTATCATAGAAACGATAATCGCGCAGAGCATCACCCGGATTAAGTCATATGCCATCAGGTAGCTTTGTCCGAAAAAAAGAGAAATTACCGGCTTACCGACAACCACCACCACCAGCGCAACGAGTATGCCAACTCCCCCCGCTAAACAAGCCGACTTAAGGCCCAATAACCACGGTCTTTTCGTTCGTGGGTCCAGGCGCATAATTTCAGGATAAAAACTTTTTTCCAGCAATTTAGCCGGCGATCCAGCAGCATCAAAAAACGTCATCGCAATCTTGAATAACCCGGCCGCTGAAGGTCCTAACATAATCCCCACTAACACCGCACTACCTGAATTCCGCGCAGCCCAAACAGAGTGAGCAATATTGGTTATCCACACAAAATTCCATGCACCTTTGATTTTACGTGCCGTGCCAAATAGCCCTGGCCGTAATGCATGATGAATATCCCTGCGGCGTAACTCCCGCCAGGCAAACCACCAATAGAGTGAACCACCGATCATGTTTGAGGCATACCAGGTGATGATAAACCCCGCGAAACCAAACTCACTGAAGTAACAGAGCACACTCCCCGCGGCACGAAGAAAGGGTCGTGTGGGTTGCTGAATTGCGATCAGATCGAAACGGTTTACGGCCCGCAAGATACCCGTCGGGGTCGCTGCCACCAGCGAGGGGATCAGCGTGCAGTAAAACATGGCAAGCCAGAAACTATCGGAATCAAGCCCCAATGAGTGAGAAAGTAATGGCAGCAGTAACATCCCCACAATGACGGCCACGGCACCGCTGGCGATATCTAATCCAAAAGAAAAGGAAATAACATCACGAAATTTTTCCAGGTTCTTACTGGCTAATGCCGGCGTACCATATTGCACCACCAATTGCCACGTCTGGAATTTTACAAAATCACTTATCGCTTTTGCATAGGATTCAATGACAACAAGCACCCCAAACATCTCTGGTGACAGGCCTTTTCCCGCGCAAGACAGTGCCAGTAGTCCCAGTAAGGCACTGACAACCTGACTGGAACCTAAATACGCGGCGTTACGAATAATCGTACGAAAAACACCATCTGAGAACCCATGCTTCATCGGTTAACACCTGCCAAATTCCATTTCAACCAGAGAAAACGCGACATTCACAGCATCGGTTTTCTAGCCGAAGATATCTCAGCGACAGACAATACGGCATTCAATGCCTTATCCAGAACGTCGCCATAGGGTGCTCTTGCGTCCAGCTCAACGATGGTCGCATCGTTGTAATGAATCCTTTCCATGACGGCGATCTTATCCCTTAGCTCATCGTAATCATGATCCGGCTTGCGCGAAAAAGCGGTATCGATATCAATGCCGAGACGGATAACTAACGCAGGACGATATAACGCCATTTGCTGATATAACCGTTTTTCGCGTTTTGCTAAATGCGTCAAAAACCAGCCAGTCACGCGCTCCACGCCAATGCCGGGTCCATCATAGTGAAAACCTGAAATTTCGGCCTGTGGATAACGGTCGCTAATCACCCATACGCCGCGCTGTGACAGATGCAGCACGTGACGCAATTTAGCCCTGCGACGTAACGAGAATAAATACATAATGAATGCAACCCATAAAGCAGGGGAATGGGTACTCATGTTTTGATTCTTTGAAGAGCGCGTCGCCAGATAGCGTTCAAGCCATATGCCAATAAAGGGCACGCGTTTAATTTTATCGCCATCTTCCCCGGATACCAGCCCCAAATAACGGCGTTCCGTCACGCGGTATTGATTCAACATCTTTACCAAATCGAGAGTCAGTGTCGACTTTCCCGTTCCGTCACATCCCACCACGGCGATAAGACCAGGAATAACACGCGAACGGGAGGGATTATGTTCATTCACTTTATTTTCCCGCCTTATCATCAATGATAATCTCAATCACAGGCCTGATCGTGCGATAGTGGAATATAAGCATTAATCACACGTAACGATGCTCTAAACACGTCATCTTTCGGATGACGGGCATTTAAATCACAGATAGCCGCACCATTAAAATTAAGATGAGGGATGACCTCAATCTTTTCGCGCAGCGCTTGCAATGTGTGATCGGGCTTACGTAAGTGCGCCGTATCTGCATCAATATTCAGTCTGATTAACAACATGGGCGGATAGGAGGCCATCCATTGATACATTTTTTTTTCACGTTTTCTGAGTGTGCTTACCCACCAGTTTCCCCCCGCAGTTTTAGCATCCATTCCCCGATACGCCCCGATGACTGCCCGAGATAAAGTAACTCTGTCGGTTCTGATAGGGAGAGATAAGCGACCAGACGAGATGCCAACGTTGATTTACCTGAACCATCGCACCCAATAATAGCAACAACTCGCAATGGCGTAGAATAAGTTAAACGATTTATCTGTTTTCGCACAAATAGCCCAATATTAATAAATGTTGCATTAATATTAAGTCATCTCATCTGCGAAAATATTTGCTCTGCGTGCCATAAAAAATATCATTTGTGACTTCATGTGTTTTCTAAAATGAAGAAAACTTGATGAGCTGGAAATAAAAGCGTATTTTCACGGAGAAATAAAGGAGAAGAGTCATCGAATGAAAATCACATTACCCCCACTGATTGCGGTTATTGGCAGTGATGGTTCAGGAAAATCGACTGTCTGTAAATATCTTATTCATTATGTAAAAAAATACGGCCCGGCAATACACATTCATCTTGGGAAACAATCTGGAAACGTAGGCCGCGCCCTCACCCAGTTGCCTCTGTTAGGGAATTCACTGGGCAAGTCGATTAAGCGCCATAATACTGTCAACCCCACAGCGCTTCCCGCTTTGCTGCCGTCCCTGGTCATTATATGTTTCGTCCTGCGCCGTTTGTTGCGTTTCCGGCATATGCTGGCTTCTCGTCGCCGTGGAATGATGGTATTAACCGACCGTTTTCCCCAGGTACAAATCCCCGGAACTTATGATGGCCCGGTATTCCCGGTTAATGCGTCCGGCAGTCGCTTTGTTTCCTGGCTGGCGACTCTCGAACGTAAAGCGTTTTACTGGATGACGACACAAAAACCAGACTTAGTGATAAAGCTGAATGTTGATTTGGATGTCGCCTGCGCTCGCAAACCGGACCATCTTGCTGAATCACTGGCAAAAAAGATTGCCATTACCCCTTTGCTGACCTTCGAAGGTGCCCACATTGTTGATATTGATGCAAACCAATCACTGGAAGAGGTCCTTATTGTTGCCGAAAAAGCCGTATCTGATTTTATGGAAGCGCACGGCTATACTCTAAGTGAATAACGACAGGTCTTTTTTATGTCTGAAAAGCGGGCCTGGTCTGCTACGTTCATCCATTCAGTTTCAGCGCGCTTATCGCACGTCGTCCCGGCGTGACCGCGATTAAAATCCCACCGACGATCAGCGCGGCACCGGCCAGCTTGCCCTCATCCAGGTGTTCACCGAGTATCAGCGACCCCATCATCACCGCCAGCGCCGGGCTGAACAGCGACCAGGGCAGGATCAGGTTAGCCGGATAACGTTTCAGCAAGCCGTACCACAGCGAATAAGCCAGCACCGATGAACCGAGTGCGCTGTAAATCACCCCTAACCAGCCACGCCAGCCCGCCTGCATCAGCAGGGTCAGTTGGTGCTGCTCCATGCTGAACGACGCGGCCGCCAGCATCGGTATGGCCAGCAGCGAAATCCAGCCAGTCATTGCCAGCGCTGCGATCGCCGGGGCGCGCTTAATCAGAATAGTACTCAGCGCCCAGCCACTGGCGCTGATCAGCAGCATCAGTGTGCCATGCCAGTTGCCGAGCGACGGACTACCCGCCAGAAACATCACACCGATAAACGCGGCAAGCACACCCAGCACTTTTTTCAGCGTCAGCGCCTCTTTCAGCCACACGGCCGCCAGTAGCATAGCAATCGGCGTTCCCATCTGGATCAGCACTGCCGTGCTGCCCGCATCCGCACTCTGCATGCCGAGCACCATCATGCCGAAGTGCACCAACCCAAAGGTAAAGGCCAGCAGTAGCAGCCACGGCAACTGGCGAGCAGTAATGGGATGAAACGGCACCAGAATAAGCGCGACCAGCAAAAAACGCAGGCACAGCATAAACAGCGGGGGCAGCTCCGTCAGCCCCAGCTTCATGGCAATCACATTGAACGCCCAGCCACACACCACCAGCCCGAGGATCAGCACGTCACGCGGCCGCAAGGCTGTCATGCGCGCAGTCTGTCAGGCATACGCTGATGAAAATCATGCTGCTGCTGGAAAGCACGCCCGAGGGCCAGCAGCTGTGATTCGCTGCCGTCGCGCCCCACCAACTGCATCCCCACCGGCAAGCCGTCAGCATCAAAACCGGCGGGCAGGCTTATCCCCGGCAGCGCAGACAGGCTGGCCAGCGCATTGAAACGCATGTTGCCGGTCAGCACGCTCTCGTCACGGTCACCGATGCGCACCTGCTCCTGCCCTTTGCGTGGCGCAGTGAACGGCAGCGTCGGCATCAGGAAGAGATCAACCTTCTGCAACTGCTGCATCATCTGCTGACGCAATCCGGTGCGGTAGCGCTGTGCCTGCAAATACTCCACCGCACTGATGCCCAGCCCGGCCTGCAATAGTGCACGCACATCCTCACCGTACTCCTGAGGACGGTCGGCCAGCCACGGGGCATGCAGCGAAGCGGGTTCAGCCAGATTGATTAGCACCAGCGCATTCACCGCCTGCTCCAGCCCGCTGAACTTCACCGTTTCACCGCGCGCACCGGCGGCGACAAACCACCCCACCATTGCCTGATCGGCGCAAGCCACGCCCGGCTGTACCTCAAGATGGCGATCCTCCAGCAGTCCGATACGCAGGCCACGCAAATCGGGCAGTGGATGCAGCAGGCCCGCATTCGGCTGACCGTTCAACACATTGAACAACAGCTCGCACTCTTCAGCGTAGCGTGCCAGCGGCCCAACGGTATCCAGGCTTGCGGCCAGCGGAAAAATACCGTCAGTGGCTAAACGCCCTACGCCGGGACGCAAACCGGTAATGCCGTTCATCGAGGCTGGCAGGCGAATCGATCCGCCGGTGTCGGTGCCGAGCGCCGCCAACGCACTGCGCACCGCTGCCGCCACCCCAGAACCACCGCTGGAACCGGCCGGGATGCGGGTGTCATCCCACGGATTACTGCTGGCGCCATAGTGCGGATTGTTGGTGGTGCCGCCCCAGGCAAACTCATGCATATTGGTGCTGCCGATAATAATCGCGCCCGCTTGCTTCAGGCGCTTTACTACACTGGCATCCTGTTGTGCAATCGATCCGCTCAGTACCTGACTGCCCGCATGCATCTCTTCCCCGGCCAGATTGATATTGGCCTTAATCGCAATCGGCATCCCGTGCAGCGGCCCGAGATCGTAGCCCTGTTCCAGCATGATCTGGCTGGCCTGCGCCAGCTGCTGTGCCTGTTCGCGGTAGACTTCGTTAAAAGCGTTAAGATCCTGCGTGGCGCTTTCCCCCCCCCGGCCCCCCGCCACCAGCTCCGGCACGCTGAGCTGACGGCTGCGTAATTGCTGGCCCAGCGTCAGCATTGAGCGGTCAAGAATGCTCATAGCTCACCTGCCTGCAACAAATCGGCTGTCGGCGCATGCAACGGAGAAACCCATGCCGTCGCGGGCAGCAGCGTCGGCGAAAACTGGCTGGCAGCAAAGGCGGTAACGCCCTGCACTCGCAGGGCAACATCGGCCAGCAGCGGTTGCAGTGCTTCCGCTTCCGCCGCAGGACAATAACGCCGAATCATCGCCAGCCTCATCATCAGTTCATCGTTCATACCCGCTCCTTACTTATCGCCCAGCGCATCAACCACTTCTTTGGCTTTGGTCGCCAGCGCCGTATTGACGTTGTTTTGGTATGAGGTCGCCTCAGACGGATAGGCTTTGATATTTTTGGCATACAGCGCAATGTTCATGTTGTTATCCCAGGCTTTCTGCGACACCAGCACATTTTCAGGGTAACCCTTCGCATCAATTTCACGCTGTACCGCTTTCTTCACCAGGTCTGCAGGCAGCGCCGGGAAGTATTTGCGCGCAATCACCACCGCTTCGTCCGGGTGCTGATAGATAAAGCGGGAGGCCTGTTCAAACGCAGTGACCACCGCCTGCGCCGCCTGCGGGTTCTTGTCGATATACTGCTGCGTGGTCGTCAGGCTGGAGAAGGCAAACGGATACCAAGCCTGTGCGCCGGAGAAGGAATAAACTGCATGCAGACCGTTCTGCTGTTCGGCCATTGAGACCTGCGGCTCCACGGCCAGCGCATAGTCGGCGCGCCCTGCGGCCACTGCCGGGATCTCATTACCAATCGCCACATGCACCAGCTTCACGTCTTTCAGCTTTTCCTGTTTGATCAGGTAGCTCATAAACGCCCAGGTGGTATCCGGCTGCGGGCTGGTGACCACGCGTTTGCCTGACAGCAGCGACAGGTTGTTCTGTAATGAGGTGCTGTCTTTACCAAAGATAAATACCGTCGGTGCATTCTGTACGCCGGCGACCACCACGCCCTGCCCGCCATTTTCACGGGTTTTCGGCACAAATACCGGGTCCTGAATAGAAAATTCAGCCGACCCGCCAATCACCGCCGCCCAGGATTGCGATCCGCCCCCGGCGGTACTGATTTTCACCGCCACGCCCTGCTGTTTGAAAAATCCCTGCTCCTGCGCCACATACAGCGGCAGATAAAGCAGCGACTGGAATGCCTGGTTAATCCGCACCGGCGTCTCGGCAGCCAGCGCAGAGGAGCTCAGGGCGATCAAAGAAAGTGCAGTACCGAGCGTGTGAAGACGAAATGTTTTCATGATTATTTCCTGTCCCAGGAGAGAATGAGGCGTTCGATAAAGGCCACCAGCGCGTTGAAACACAGCATCATCAGCATGACCAGCACAATACCGGCCAGCACGATGTTCATACCGAAGTTGGAGCTGCCCAGCAGGATCATATGACCCACGCCGTTATCGGAAGAGATGTACTCCCCGACAATCGCCCCGACCAGGGCAAATCCCACGTTCAGACGTAAACCCGACAGCACCCACAGCATCGCGGAGGGCACCACCAGCTTGATAAAGATGGTGCCGCGTCTCGCGTTAAACGAACGCAGCAGATTGATCAAATCAGGGTCAGTACGCAGCGCGCCTTTGTACGAGGTGGTCAGTGACACCACCACGCAGGAGAACGCGACAATCACCACTTTTGACAGCATCTCGGTGCCGAACCAGATGATGGTAATCGGCGCAATCGCCAGCACCGG
Source organism: Erwinia sp. MYb416 (assembly GCF_037479575.1). NCBI lineage: Bacteria > Pseudomonadati > Pseudomonadota > Gammaproteobacteria > Enterobacterales > Erwiniaceae > Erwinia > Erwinia sp. MYb416. The sequence continues at coordinate 1,348,071 of NZ_JBBGYT010000438.1, read as the reverse complement.
AATGGCCCCAATCGCGGCAATAAACGGCGCGGCAAGATCGGAAATAAAGCGTGAGTACCACAACAGCAGACCGAGCACGGAACCGCCAATCGCCCCCACCGCAAAGCCGATCAGCGTTTCACTGGCGGTGACGCCGATATCGGTCAGCATCTCACCTGACTGGAATCGGGCGACCAGCACCTCCCACACCTGCGACGGGCTGGAGAAGAGAAACGGATTGATGCTGCCGCTGCGTGCACCCCACTCCCAACCGCCCAGCAGACTGGCGACAATGGCAATTTGCAGGACAATCAGCGTGTAGCGCCGGGCGCTCTCCGAACGGAAAACGGCTTCTCCCGAGGTGCGGCCAGAGCGGCTGGCCACCGCCGGACGGGGTGAAACAGTGTTCATCACCATAGGTTCCTCTTTTTCAATTAACGGCAGCGTGCCGATGCTGCGCCAGATATGTTCGTAATATTCATTGAACCGCGGCGACAGACGGCGTTCCGGGATCGACAGGCTTTGCACCCCCAGATCGACCTTAATCTCCTGCACGATTTCGCCCGGACGCGCTTTCATCACATACACACGATCCGACAGCGTCACCGCCTCTTCGATATCGTGGGTAATAAAAATCACTGTCTTATGCTGTTCTTTAACTACCCCGAGCAGCTCACTCTCGAGCGCGATTTTCAGCGGATAGTCCAGGGCCTTATAAGCTTCATCCATCAGGATGATTTCCGGGTTGGTGACCATGGTGCGCATCAGCGCCACACGCTGGCGCATCCCGCCGGAGAGCTGTGAGGGAAACTTTTTCTCGTAGCCCTGCATGTGGTAAAGCTCAAACAGTTTTCGTGCCCGGTCACAGGCTTCAGCTTTCGGCGTGCCGCGCACTTCCAGGCCGAGGATCACGTTGTCCATTACCGTGCGCCACGGAAACAGCAGGTCTTTTTGCAGAACATAACCCAGCTCCGGCGATGGCGTGCCGGTGGTTTCGCGGTTTTTCAGCACGATGCTGCCGCTGTCCGGCATCAGCAGGCCGGTGATGATATTGAACAGCGTGGATTTCCCGCAGCCGCTTGGCCCGACAAACGACACAAACTCCTCACGGTTGGCGTAAAAATTGAGGTTATTCAGCACCGTCACCTCGCCCCCCGCAGCGGGATAGGCTTTACAGATCCCCGCAGCCTCCAGCACTTTACTCATCCTGTCCTCCCAAAGGCCGCGCATGGCGGTTGAAAACGGTTAACGATGACGGCGGCGCCTGAACCGGCACATAGTCTTTTAAGAAGTGGTAGCCGATGTAGTCCGTGCTGCGCGCCCGCCGGATGGCCTGGCGCACATCAATGGTGGCGATCGCCATGCCTTCCTGTTCGCCGGTATCCGCAATAATGGTGCCCATCGGATCAATAATGCGACTGTGGCCGTGATAGTGAAGATTGCCGTGATGGCCGCACAGGTTGGATTCAATCATCCAGCACTGATTTTCCAGCGCACGTACGCGGCCAAACAGCGTATAGCTGTCCACCATCGGGTCGGCATCCCCTGCACTGCCATCGCCGCCAAAGCCCCAGGCGGTGGGCATGATCATGATGTCTGCCCCTTTTAATGCCAGTTCGCGGGTGCTCTCCGGGAACACTTTGTCGTAGCAAATCAACATACCGATACGGCCCAGCGCAGTCCTGAACACCGGGAAATCATCCCCCGGGTAATAAATATGTTTCTCATCACCCGGCTGGTGCACTTTGCGATAGACGCCGATCACGCCTTCCGGCCCAGCCAGCACCGCACTGTTAAACAGCACTTCGTCATGGTCCGGATGGCGTTCAGTCATACCAAATACCAGGTGTAAACCAAGCTGCGCGGCTTGCTGTAACAGCGCCTGTACGCTCTCTCCCTGCGGGATCACCTCTGCCTGCGCCATCTGCCAGGTCACCGCGTCTGCGCTCCAGTTGAGGGTATCGGGCAGATACCCTTGCAAAATCTGTTCGGGGAACACCACTAAATCGGCTCCGGCATCGGCAGCGCGCGTCATCCACGTCATTAGTTGGCTGAGATTGCGCGACTTATCATAAAATGCCGGAAGTGTGATGCTGGCCACGGTAATCTCTGACATAACCCCCTCCTGCTGTTTTTTCTTAAACTACGCACCCCTTTCTCATCCCACCAATACAATTTTCTTATAGGATAATTTTTGTCATATATGAGAAAATGATAACAATCACAGGCATTCAAGGACTTTGATACCGATGCAAACATCCAGACAACATGAAACCACCGGCCTGGGGGCCGCCCTGACGAACGAAAAAGATTTCGGTATGCGCATCAAAGCGATCCGTTTGGCAAGGGAGATGACGCTGGAACAGGTGGCTGAGGTCAGTTCGGTCTCGATCTCTACGCTGTCGAAAATCGAAAAAGGTCAGGTATCTGCGTCGTTCGATACCATCGCCAAAATCGCCGGGGCATTTGATTACTCGCTGGCAGAGCTGTTCGCGCAAGACCTACCGCAGGTGCCGGTTGCCGCCGTGGCCATCCAGGGGCGCCGTACCTACACGCTGGCGGGTAAAGGCCTGATGTTCACCAACCCGTGGTTTCACTACGAAGTACACGCGGCAGAGCTGCTGGTGAAGGGGATGATTCCGGTGGTGATGCGCATTGAAACCCGTGAGTTGCCGCCGCGTGAGGCCTGGTCAGAGCATGAAGGAGAAGAGTTTATTTATGTTCTGAGCGGCAGTGTCAGCGTGCATACCCTGTTCTATACCCCCCTGCGGCTCAATCAGGGTGACAGCGCCTACATAGACAGCACAATGGCGCATACCTTTGTGCGTGAGAGTGACGATGACGCCAGCCTGCTGTCGATTTGCCTGACGGAGAAACTGGATTTCAGCGCAGAGACACATAGACCCGAGCAAATAGCGAATGAAAATTCACTATTTCTGTACAAACTAATCATAGATGTATAACTTTATTGCGGAAATTTTGACTATATTGATTTACGACTGAGGGACATTGTTATGCGTCAGGACGGTTCCAACCCGAAGATTGAAAATGACATCAGCCGTTATTTTAGCGAAGTAACGATGCCTTCTCAGCAGGAAACGCTTGGCCAGATTGTGGTTGAGATCCTGCGTTCAGGGCGTCAAATTAACCGGAAGGCTATTTGTTCAAAGCTGCTGACGCGCCTTGAACTGGCATCAGGACCGGAGCAGGAACGGCACTATCAAGAACTGATCGGCCTGTTGTTTGGCCGCGGGGACTGAGTTTCAAAGCAGTATGTTTGCGGATTAACGACATTGACGTACGCGTTAGGTTACAACTCAGTCCGACCATCTGACCGTCCCGGCCGCCAGCGTTAAGCAGGCATGGCATTAACGGGATGCAGGTTCCTGCGGGCATGTACGCTATGCCCGTATCACTGATTCAGAGAAGTTGGTATGTACAGAAACGAAGACGAAGAAGAGTTACTCTCCGATATTATTTTGGGTGAAGCGGTGATGGTTCTGTTGAAAGCCGATGCCGCCATCAGCAGTGCAGGTTCGCCAGTTACAAATGATGGCTGCCGCAGAGCAAGATACCTCGCGGCAACGCGCCTGCCGGCGGGCGATTGCGGAGGTACGGGATCACCAGGCTCCTGTTCGTGACAGCGATACGCAAGAGATCGCGATCGCGACAATGTCACACACCTGTTTACCAGTGAAGGCCCGGCTGACGGCACCAAAAAACACTGAGCGTTTCCACTTTAACTTTATTGATAAGGCGAACAGCATGGAGCACATGCAGCATATATCCCCTGAATCCGAAATCCTGTCTTACTTTCAGGGCGGCGGTGAAAAGTATTCACACGAAGTGCAGGTTCTGGGGGCTGTGATTAAGGAGCTCTCCGCTGAGGGCACGCACGTCAGCAATAAAGCCATGATCCTGAAATTGATTGAGAAGCTGGAGACCACCACCGATGTGATCCAACTGGATGTCTATCGTCAGGTGCTGGAAGTTGTGGTGGGCATGACGCCTGACGATGCGTAACCGCGTTGTTATTAATGAGGGTTATCAATGGAAGCTTTCCAGCAGATAACGAAATGCCTGTCGATAGATGCCCTGAGTGTGGGCATCATTTGCTCTGGTGCTGTGAGCCTGGAGCATAATTAATACGCTCTTCTTATCCAGAGGCTGGTTGGCCGCAATCAGTTCTGAGACTGCCCTGCCAATAACTGCATAAATTTCTTTTGGATAGTCCTTATTATTACCGTGCACATGCACCCCTTGTCTGGCTGTATGTACTTACATATTATCATTTCACCTTAAATAATGCACATGCTGCACTAAACACCCCGCTACAATATGCTCATCGCCATAACAAAAAAGATTAACAAATTGATTTTAAACGATTTACTATTAATTTTCGCGAAGGGTAAATTTACAACCCCTTTCGCTAACTACTGAATGGCAATAACAACAATAAAAATCAAGCCTGACTTAATCTTTTCAGAATATTCCGTTTCTTCTCATATTTTTAAATGTAAACGCGCAAAATCGCCAAACCCTTCTATAATTAAAACGTTCGAATGAGAAAGATATCTATAAGGAAATCCCAAATGAAAGTCACACTGTTTAAAGCGACCTTTATCGCAGCGTCTCTGTTCATGCTTGCTGGCTGTGCTTCAAATCAGTCCATTCAAACCACCGACGGTAAAACGATCGTCACCGATGGTAAACCGCAGGTCGATGATGAAACCGGACTGGTCTCCTATAAGAATGCCGAAACGGGTAAGACTGAACAGATTAATCGTGAGCAGATTAAAAACATGAGTGAACTAGATAACTAAATAACAGGAGTTCAGATGAAAAAGATCATGGCACTTTCTCTCGCAGCTTTGTTTTGTGTGACCGCGCTGTCTGGCTGCACCCGCAGCAGTTATGCCATTCATACTAACGATGGCAGAACGATTATCAGTGACGGCAAACCGAAAGAAGACGCCAAAACGGGTCTGATTGCTTACACCGATGCTAACGGCACTGAACAACAGATTAACAAAGGTGACGTTAAAGAGCTCAGTGAGCTGCCGAAATAATCGTTACAGCCCCTCACGGGGCTTTTTGCTGCCTGCTTTTTACCTGCTGCCATTGCTCCCTCCTCCTCTACCTGAAAAACTCGCCCGGACCGCTGATTTTCTGATGTAAAATCATCATGCCTCATAGCGTCCCGCGCTATATTAGCCAGAAATAACGCTGGTTCCCTTCTTTCAGGAGTCTCCATGAGCGACCCGCTGCAGCCGCCTGTTGTGCGCAAGCGTCCGATGAAACTGAGTACGTCCGTCAGCCTGATGGTCAGCGCCGTGATTGCAACGGTGCTGCTAATTGTTCATCTGTTCTATTTTTTCCAGATAAGCCATGTGACCCAGGAGAGCGTCAAAGATAAGGCGCTGGCAGTGGCACGCACCCTGGCGGACTCTCCCGAGATCCAGCGCGCGCTGCTGCTTCCTCCTGACAGCGGCGTGATTCAGCCGATTGCCAGCGCGGTGCAGGAAAGCAACGACCTGCTGTTTGTGGTGGTGACCAATATGGACGGCATTCGTTATTCCCACCCAAAAGCAGAACTGATCAACCAGCATTTCATCGGTGAGGACATTATTCCGGCCCTGCAAGGGCGCGAAAACATGGCGATCAACCACGGTAAGCTGGCGGAAGCACTGCGGCTGTTCACCCCCGTTTACGACAGTCAGCATAAGCAGATTGGCGTGGTCGCTATCGGCATTTCGTTAAGCGAAGTGGCCTTACAGATCAGCCAGAGCCGCTGGAATATCATCTGGGCCGCGCTGTGCGGCATGCTGGTCGGTGCCATCGGCACGTTTCTGCTCGTGAGGGCCGCGAAGCGTATCCTGTTCGGGCTGGAGCCGTATGAGATTTCAACACTGTTTGAACAGCGTCAGGCGATGCTGCAATCCATGAAAGAAGGGGTGATCGCCGTTGATGATCATATGCAGGTGACGCTGATTAACCGTGCCGCACGGCAGTTGCTGCGTGAAACCGACCGTCAGCAGGCGGTGAACATCGACGTCGGCGAAATGGTGGCCGCCTCAGGCCCGCTGATCTCCAACCTGCGCGATGTGCTGAACAACGGCGTGCCACTGCGCGATGAGGAGATCAATTTTAAAGGCCGCATCTTACTCTGCAATACCATGCCGGTGCGCAGCAACGGCGTGATCATCGGTGCCATTTGTACGTTCAGAGATAAAACAGAAATCAGCCAGCTAATGCAGCGGCTGGATGGCATGGTGAGCTATGTGGATGCCCTGCGCGAACGCTCCCACGAATTTATGAACAAACTGCATGTGATCCTCGGTCTGTTGCATATGAAAAGTTACGGCAAAGTAGAGGACTATATTCTCAAAACGGCTAATAATTATCAGACAGAGATCGGTTCTCTGTTAGGAAAAATCAAGTCACCGGTTATTGCCGGTTTCCTGTTAAGTAAAATGAATCGCGCCTCGGACACAGGCAACCACCTGCTGATCAGCGATGACTGTATGCTGCCGGACAGCGGCAGCGAACAGCAGGTTGCCGCGCTGATCACCGTGCTGGGTAACCTGATTGATAATGCACTGGATGCCCTTGGCCCCAGTGCTGAGGGCGAGGTGAGTGTATTACTGCACTACCAGAAGGGTTTCCTGGCCTGCGAAGTCAGCGATGACGGCCCCGGCATTGCGGCCAGCCAGTTAGAGGCGATTTTTGAGAAGGGTTTTTCTTCCAAAGGCGATGAACGGGGCGTCGGGCTGTTTCTGGTAAAACAACAAACTGAAAGCCTTGGCGGGAAAATTATTGTAGAGTCCGAACCTGGCGTTTATACGCAATTTTTTGTACAACTGCCCTGGGATGGAGAGAGTAAAAACGCATGATCAATGTTTTAGTCGTCGATGATGATGCGATGGTCGCAGAACTGAACCGCTGCTATGTCGCCCAACTGCCAGGATTTGCCTGCTGCGCCGTTGCCTCAACCTTGCAGCAGGCGAAAGATCTGGTGCTGAACAGCGAACTGGCGGTCGACCTGATCCTGCTGGATGTGTATATGCAGCAGGATAACGGGCTGGATCTTCTGCCTGCGCTACGCGAAGCAAAGCGTCCGGTGGATGTGATTGTGATCTCTTCCGCCGCCGATGCCGCTACGATCAAACAGTCTCTGCATTATGGCGTGGTCGACTATCTGATTAAGCCGTTCCAGTTCTCGCGTTTTGAAGAAGCGCTGACCGGCTGGAAACAGAAAAAAACCATGATGGATAACCATCAGTTCTATGAACAGGCGGATGTCGATCAGTTGATTCACGGTAATCATCCGGCAGTTGAGGATAATAAACGCCTGCCAAAGGGGTTAACGCCACAGACGTTACGCACTCTGTGCCTGTGGATTGACGCCCATCCGAATGAGGAATTTTCCACGGACGATCTCGCTGCGGCAGTCAATATCTCGCGCGTATGTAAATACCTCATCTGGCTGGCGCACAGCAATATTCTGTTCACCAGCATCCACTATGGTGCCACCGGTCGTCCGGTTTATCGTTACCGCCTCCAGCCAGAGCATACCGCCCTGCTTAAACAGTATTGTCAGTAACCCGGTAGCTGTCGTCCAGTAGCGTGAAGCGGTACTTATGCTGTGAAGAACAGATTACCTGACCGTCCCGGGTGACAAAAATAGCCTCGATCTGCGGCATCTCTCGCAAGCAGACGAGGCTTTTTTCTACCCCAAGTCCATACAGCAATGTGGTCCAGATATCCCCGTCGATGGAATCATCGGAAATAATCGTCACACTCAGCAACTCGTTATCCAGCGGGTAACCGGTACGCGGGTCAAGAATGTGATGATAGCAACGCCCTGCCAGCTCAAAATACCGCTCATACACCCCGGAAGTGACCACGGACTGGTGAGTGACGTGGATGACGCCAATCAGGGCATCAGGCCCGGCAAAAGGCTTTTTCAGGCCAATCCCCCATGCCTGCTGCGCCGGATGCCCCAGCGTCTGCACATTGCCCCCCAGATTGATCAACGCGTTCGTGACCTGCTGTTGATGCAGATAATCACGCACCACATCGGCAATGTAACCTTTCGCAATCGCACCGAGGTCGATCTCCATGCCTGCCTGTTGCAGGAACACGGACTGTGCCGCATCGTCGAGAATCACCTGGTGGGGATCGGTCAGGGCCAGCAGCGCCTGTAACTCGCTCTCAGGCGGCACCGTATTCCCCTGAAAGCCAATCTTCCAGCGTTTAACCAGCGGACCAATGGCGAAGTTGAAACTACTTCCTGCCTGCGTGCTAACCTCGCTGGCGCGTTTAATCAGTTGGTAGACTGGCGCGCTGACGACGACCGGATGCAGACCCGCCGCGTGATTGATCGCCATCACTTCCGAGGGTGCACGGTTAACGGTAAACAGATTTTCCTGATGCTTGATCAGACGAAACACCCGCCCTGCGAGTGCCTCGTCATGTTCAAACAGTTTGAGGAGGATGGGCGATCCCATCAGGACAGCGGAGTAAGCGTAGGAACCTGCGGACATTGGCTCTCCTTCTGGTCAACGGGGGGCATGCCCGGCCCGGAGTCAATGGGAGGGGCATGCCCCTCCCCTACGATATGATGCTTTCTGTCGGGGCCGGATATTATCCTACCCCTACGATGTGATGCTTTCTGTCGGGGCCGGATATTATCCTCCCCCTACGATGTGATGCTTTCTGTCGGGCCGGATATTATCCTTCCCCCTACGATGTGATGCTTTCTGTCGGGGCCGGATATTATCCTTCCCCCTACGATGTGATGCTTTCTGTCGGGGCCGGATATTATCCTACCCCTACGATGTGATGCTTTCTGTCGGGCCGGATATTATCCTACCCCTACGATGTGATGCTTTCTGTCGGGCCGGATATTATCCTTCCCCCTACGATGTGATGCTTTCTGTCGGGCCGGATATTATCCTTCCCCCTACGATGTGATGCTTTCTGTCGGGGCCGGGTATGATCCGGCCCCAACGACGTCCTGTAGGGGCCGGGCATGCCCGGCCCGGGGTTTAACGTTTCGCGTATGCAGCGGCGTTACGCCCTGCCAGAATCCCGAAGATGATGATATCGGCTACAGCATTACCGCCGATACGGTTAGCACCGTGAATACCGCCGACCACTTCGCCCGCAGCCCAGGCGCCGTTAATCACCTGTTTCTGCGCATCCAGCACCGCAGTATCGGTATTAATGGTCACCCCGCCCATCGTATGATGCACGCCCGGGGCGATACGAATAGCGAAGTACGGCCCCTTGTTAAGCGGATGACGCAGCGCGGTGGTACGGCCGAAGTCTTCATCCTTCTGCTGTTCAACGAACTGGTTGTAGCGACCCAGCGTGGTTTGCAGGGTTTCCTGGTCCATATTGAGTTTCACTGCCAGCTCGTGCGGCGTGGGTGCACTGATCACGAAGCCTTTGGCGATGTACTCATCGGCGGCTTTGTTATTCGCACGAACCTGGTCATCAAAGATAATCCACGCACTCTTCTCTGGCAGCGCAATAATCTCGGCGGAGACTTTGTCGCGGGTTTCCATTTCGTTGTAGAAGCGCTGGCCGGCCTGGCTGACCAGAATGGCACCGCCGCCGCGAATCGCTTCCGAAATCAGATAAGAGGTGGTTTGTTCCACGGTCGGGTGAATCTGGATTTCGCCCATATCGACGGTATCCGCACCAATATTTTGCAGCATGGCGATGCCGCTACCGGTGGCCCCTTTGTGGTTAGTGGTGACAAAGCCATCCAGCTCAGGACGGTATTTCACCACCATCTCACGGTTGGCGCTGAAGCCACCGGTCGCCACAATCACGCTTTTGGCATTCAGGATGCGGGTGTCGTTATATTCATCGACCACTTTCACGCCGCTCACCGCGCCATTTTCCAGCAGAATTTCCGCCACGGAGGTTTCCAGCAGCACTTCGATATCGCGCTGATTAATGTTTTTCACCAGGCCGCTAATCAGGAAGCCACCGACCGCAGAACGGTCAGCCGGACGGTGCGTGCGGTCAATGCTCATGCCGCCGGTAATGGTGATATCGTTCAGCTCAATACCGTTAGTCGCCAGCCACTCAATAGCTTCGGGTGCCAGGTTAACAAACTCGCGCAGCAGTTCCGGGTTGTTCTTAAACTTGCCGCCTTTGAGCGTTTCTTCATAGAACAGTTCTTTGTTGTCCTCGATGCCTTTCAGCTTCTGGAAGCGGGTTTCCGCGGCGTTCATCCCAACCGAGGCTTTAATGGTGTTCCCGCCAATGGTTGGCATTTTCTCGATGATCACCACATGCGCGCCCGCATCGCTGGCCTGAATGGCCGCTGCCAGGCCGCCACCGCCGCTGCCGACCACGACGACATCGTAGTTCTGCGGGGCTTGCGGGTTGCCCCCCTCTTCAATGACATGCTCTTTGCTTGAGGTGGCCATGGCACGGGAGACGGCTTTTTTCAGCGCCTCACTCTGTGTAGTGGCACCCGTCACGGCATCCACGTGCGGGCTGTTCGCCACCAGCATACGGGTACGCAGGCTCTCAAAGGTGGTGGTGAAGTCCACGTCAAGGGTGTCATCCGGCACCAGTGAAATATCGGTAATACGATCGGTATCCAGGGTGACACTGATTTTCAGTTTCAGCGCTTCGGCTTCCACTTTCTCCTGGTACACCCCTGCTTTATATTTACGGCCACCGGTGCTGACGTCGCGGATCATGGCGTCAACCAGTGAGAAGCGCCACAGCGGTTCAGGAATGTTCAGCGCTTCACGCTGGGTGCTGTCGATAAACAGTTCAAGATGATCGTTTTTAATAATGCGATCGGCCCAGTCCGGGTAAGCAATACAGGCTTTACCTACCGCGACCAGGTCAAAACCGTATTCCAGCGCCTGTTCAGCGTCCGCTTTGTTGATCACGCCGCCCACGCCAATCACCGGCACTTTTGCCAGGGTTTCTGAACGTGCAGCCAGGTATTTGGTGATCAGTGGCGTCGGATCTTTGCGGTCAACAATCGAGGAGCGCAACAGCTGCCCCACTGAGAAGTGCACGTAGTCCAGGCCGCGTGCAGCCAGTTTTTCCAGCAGATACAGCGTGTCATCAAAACGAATGCCCGGGACTTCAATTTCTTCCGGTGAGAAGCGGTAACCAATGATGAAGGAAGAATCTGCAAAGCGCTCTGCCATTTTATGGGTAATTTCAAGCACTTCCAGAGGGAAGCGTGCGCGGTTGTCGCGGCTACCGCCCCATTTGTCATCACGCTGGTTGGAGTTCGGTGAATAGAACTGCTGGATCAGATAGGTGTTGGCACCGTGGATTTCCACGCCGTCAAATCCGGCTTTAATTGCACGGTTAACCGCATCGCCAAATTTGGTGATCATCACATCGACTTCTTCGGCGGTCAGCGCCTGCGGGGTGGTCGCACCGTCACGCGGTGCAGCTATGGCACTTGGCGCGACCGGCGTACGTCCGCCAATCAGTTCCGGCTCAACCATACGGCCGCCGTGATAGATTTGCAGAATAGCTTTAGACCCTTTGGTCTTGATAGCGCTGGCAATTTTCGCCAGACCCGAAATCTTGTTATCGCTGTCGATAGCAATGGCCCCCGGGAAGGCCGGGCCTTTCGGGTCGATGAAGCAGCACTCAACAATCACCGTACCTATGCTGCCGGCACGATCGCGGTAATACTCAACCAGTTCACTGGTGACGGTGCCGTCGTAGAAACCGGTACAGGTGGTCATCGGCGCCATCAGCAGGCGGTTCTTCAGAACCGCCCCGTTTGGCAGGGTCAACGGGTTCAGAATAGGGGTTAGCGTATTCATTAGGTGTACTCCAAATTAAAAGTTTTGAATTCTTTAGCGGGCAGCTATTTTATTATTTATATTAATAGCCCGACGTCATGATGCTAATATAACAATTTCTTTAGCTATATAATCGATAACTTTAATTATTTAACTTTTAAATAAACGAATACTTTTTATTTACCCGAAATGCTACAAATAGTTTTATTAATTGTTAACTAATGAACACAAAAAATCAACCTATCGTTTACAGAAAAATTATAATCAATAAAATCATATTCTTACCAAAACAAATCTGACTTTACTGGAAATAAAATGTACACTAAGATGAAGATTAAGCCTCTTAAATGAAAACAACGCTTAATAAATGATAGCCAGTTGTTAAAAATAAAAGGGTGCTGCAATTTTTATTGATCCAGATCAAAGTCTATATTTAAGGATGTCGCATTATATTTATATCAACCCAATAAATAGATGCTTTTTCATTGGGAAAAGACGAAAACGACTTCAAGATTCACGGTAGAAAAACCAAATAAATAGAAAAGAAAGTAAAAAAATCAGTTATAACCTACCGGGACACTTAACGAATTCTTATTAACTTGCAGACTAAAACTATGAAACAGACATCTATGGTCAGTGAAACCGCAAAGGCACCTCCTGCCGCTGCGGGGCAAAAAAAACGCCTGCTTATGTTGTTCCTGCCTGTACTGGTTGCGGTGTTACTGCTACTGGTGCCGGTACCTCAGGGGCTGGAACCTCATGCATGGTACTTCTTCGCTATCTTTGTGGGGGTGATTGTTGGGTTGATTTTTGAACCCCTGCCTGGTGCGGTGATCGGCCTTACCGGCGTGGTGGTCATCGCGCTGTTCAGTCAGTGGGTGCTGTTCAGCCCGGCAGAACTGGCCGACCCGAAATTCAAAACGGCCGCTCAGGCATTTAAATGGGCCGTCAGCGGATTCGGTAACTCTACGGTGTGGCTGATCTTTGGCGCCTTTATGTTCGCCGCGGGTTATGACAAAACACAGTTCGGCCGCCGCCTGGCGCTGATTCTGGTGAAATATCTGGGGCGTCGCAGTCTGACCCTCGGTTATGCCATTACCTTCGCTGACCTGCTGCTGGCCCCGTTCACCCCGTCCAATACCGCACGCAGCGGGGGCACAATCTACCCGATTATTGCCAACCTGCCGCCGCTGTATGGTTCAAAACCTAACGACCCCAGCGCCCGTAAGATTGGTTCGTACCTGATGTGGGTAGCGATCACCGCCGCCTGTATCACCAGTTCGATGTTCCTGTCGGCGCTGGCCCCTAACCTGCTGGCCCTGGCGCTGGTGAAAAGTGTGGTGGGCTTTGATATCTCCTGGGGAATGTGGTTCCTGGCCTTCCTGCCGTTAGGTCTGTTACTGCTGTTGACCATGCCGCTGCTGGCTTACTGGCTCTATCCGCCGGAAGTGAAGTTCAACGATGAAGTGCCGCGCTGGGCCATCAGTGAGCTGGAAAAACTGGGCAAACTGACCCGTAACGAAATCCTGCTGCTGGTGTTTGTGGTCTCTGCCCTGCTGATGTGGATCTTCGCCACCGCCTGGATTGAACCGGCTATGGCTGCCCTGCTGGTCGTCGTGCTGATGCTGTGGACTGGCGTACTCAACTGGAATGACATTACCAGTAACAAACCGGCCTGGAACACCTTTGCCTGGTTCGCCACCCTGGTGGCACTGGCAGATGGCCTGGCACGAGTTGGCTTTATCGCCTGGTTGGGTAAAGAAGGTGGGATGCTGCTGCAGGGTTACGACCCGCAGGTCTCCGCGGTGGTGCTGATGATTGCCTTCTTCCTGCTGCACTACCTGTTCGCCAGTACCACTGCGCATACCACCGCGCTGTTACCGGCCATGCTGACCATTGCCGCCTCGATTCCGGGCATCAATATGCCGGTGTTCTGCCTGATGATGTGTACCTCACTTGGTCTGATGGGCATCATCACACCTTACGGTACAGGTCCAAGCCCGATTTACTACGGCAGTGGTTACCTGCCAACCAAAGACTACTGGCGTCTGGGGACCATCTTCGGGGCCGTCTTCCTCTGCGCCCGGATGCTGATTGGTTATCCGTGGATGGTGATGATGTTCTGATGCCCGCTTAACGGTTAATCACGCACTCAGACATGCAGTTGTTGCAACAATGTTATACCATTCCTGACCTGCCGACCTGACTCAGGGTCGGCAGGAAAACAATAAAACAGATATCGCCATTAATGTTGCCGAGCCTCCGCATCCGAGAAGGAGGGCAGCACATCATTAAGTGAGAGCACAATGTCGAAAAAACCTTTCCATTATCAGACCCCGTTCCCTCTTGCAAAAGAGGATACCGAATACTACCTGTTAACCCGCGATCACGTCTCCGTGGCCGAATTCGACGGGCAGGAAATCTTGAAAGTAGAGCCTCAGGCTCTGACGTTACTGGCGCAACAGGCGTTTCATGATGCCTCGTTTATGCTACGCCCGGCCCACCAGCGCCAGGTGGCCGCCATTCTGGCCGACCCGGAAGCCAGTGAGAACGATAAGTACGTTGCCTTGCAGTTTTTGAGAAACTCCGAAATCGCCGCCAAAGGGATCCTGCCAACCTGTCAGGACACCGGCACCGCGATCATCATGGGTAAAAAAGGCCAGCGCGTCTGGACGGGCGGCGGTGACGAAGCCGCCCTGGCGTTGGGGGTGTACAACACCTACACCGAAGACAACCTGCGCTATTCGCAGAACGCCGCGCTGGATATGTACAAAGAGGTCAACACCGGCACTAACCTGCCTGCGCAAATCGACCTGTATAGCGTTGACGGTGACGAGTATAAATTCCTGTGTATGGCGAAAGGCGGCGGTTCAGCCAACAAAACCTACCTGTACCAGGAAACCAAAGCGCTGCTCACCCCGGGTAAATTGAAAGAGTACCTGACGGAGAAAATGCGCAGCCTCGGCACGGCCGCCTGCCCGCCGTACCATATCGCCTTTGTGGTCGGTGGTACGTCCGCCGACAGCACGCTGAAAACCGTGAAACTGGCCTCAACACACTACTACGACGAGCTGCCAACCGAAGTTAATGAACACGGCCAGGCCTTCCGTGATGTGCAACTTGAGCAGGAACTGCTGCTGGCCGCACAAGAGCTGGGCCTGGGCGCACAGTTCGGCGGTAAATACTTCGCACATGATATCCGCGTCATCCGTCTGCCGCGCCACGGCGCATCCTGCCCGCTGGCGATGGCGGTTTCCTGCTCCGCTGACCGTAACATCAAAGCGAAGATCAACCGCGAAGGCATCTGGATTGAAAAACTGGAAGATAACCCAGGCCAGTATATCCCTGTCGAACTGCGCCAGCAGGGCGAAGGCGATGTAGTGCATGTTGACCTGAACCGTCCGATGAAAGAGATTCTGGCCCATCTTTCTGAGTATCCGGTTTCAACACGCCTCTCTCTGAGCGGCACCATTATCGTGGGCCGTGATATTGCTCATGCCAAGCTGAAAGAGCGCCTTGATAATGGCGAAGATCTGCAACAGTACATCAAGGATCACCCGATCTACTACGCAGGGCCGGCGAAAACCCCGGAAGGTTATGCGTCCGGTTCCCTCGGCCCGACCACCGCAGGCCGCATGGACTCCTACGTTGACCTGCTTCAGGCCAACGGCGGCAGTATGATCATGCTGGCGAAAGGCAACCGCAGCAAACAGGTGACGGATGCCTGCCATAAACACGGCGGTTTCTACCTCGGCAGCATCGGTGGCCCGGCGGCGGTGCTGGCACAGCAAAGTATCAAAAGTCTGGAGTGCATTGAGTACCCTGAGCTGGGTATGGAAGCCATCTGGAAAATCGAAGTCGAAAACTTCCCGGCCTTTATTTTGGTCGATGATAAGGGCAACGACTTCTTCGCTCAGATCCAACAGAATCAGTGCGATAAATGCGTGAAGTAACCGCCTGAGGCGGCATTACCCACCGTTTCAGGAGGGGAATGCAATTGTCACGAAAACGTCATAAACCAGACTTCTCTCTACAGATGAGTCAGTTAGCCTTCACATCCTCTGTTATCCCCCCTTCTCCCGATTAAAGTCGCTGCCCGCCAGGTCGATATCTCTGGCGACTGTGAGCTTTTTTGCATTTTTTATTCACCGGGAAATCCTGACGCTATGAAACTTAATCATCTCTCTATCGGGCAACGCCTCGGCATGCTGGCGGCCATTTTGCTGCTGGCCACCCTGTTTATCGGTATACGCGGTCTGACGGTTAACGCCGACGGGTTAACGCAGAATCAGCATATTATGGCTACAGAGCAGACCATCGCAGAGAGCATTGATACCGCACGCAATGCGCAGGTGCAGTTCAAAATTCAGGTGCAGGAGTGGAAGAACACCCTGCTGCGCGGCACGCAGGGCGAAGCGAAATTCAATCAGTACCGCGATGCGTTTGTAAAACAGAGCCAGAAAACCCAGGTGCTGCTGGGCCAGCTGAGCACACTGCTCCCTGAGATTGGCATGAGCAACAGCGAGGTACTGAAAACCCGCACGCTGCACGCCGAGCTGGAGCAGCACTATCTAAAAGCCCTGCAACAGTACAGCATTCAGGACAGCGACAGCGCGCACAAAGTCGATGGTCTGGTCGCCGGAATTGACCGTGAGCCCACGCGGATGATCGATGAAATGGTTGCCGCCACGCTGCAACAGGCGGTGCTGATCCGCGAGCAGAGTAATGATGCTGCTGCTGGCAATGGGTTGACGCTACTGGCTGGCTTTATGATCACCTTTTGGCTGATCCGCAGCATCACCCGCCCGCTGGCGCAGGCTGTCTCGATTGCACGAGCGGTGGCGTCCGGTGATTTGCAGACGCCGATTATCGTCAGCGGCCGCGATGAAACCGCCGAACTGATGCATGCCCTGCAGGAGATGAACGGCAACCTGACGAGTATTGTGTCCGGGGTACGTTCCGGCACCGAAACCATTGCGTCGGCCTCCAGCGAAATTGCCGTTGGCAGCCGCGAACTGTCCACGCGCAATGAAGCACAGGCCAGCGCCATTGTGCAGACCGCGGCCTCAATGGAGGAGCTGACGTCAGTGGTCAAAAACAATGCAGAGAACTCGCGTATCGCCAGCGATATCTCCATTGAAGCCTGTGCCGTCGCCAGCCAGGGCGGTGAAGTCGTGGAACAGGTGGTACGCACCATGAGCGATATCCACCAGTTCTCCACTCAAATCAGCAATATTATCAGCGTGATTGACGGCATCGCCTTCCAGACCAATATTCTGGCACTAAATGCCGCCGTTGAAGCCGCACGCGCAGGCAGCGAAGGACGCGGTTTCGCCGTGGTCGCCGCCGAAGTACGGGCACTGGCCCAGCGTTCTGCCACCGCCGCGAAAGAGATCGGTACGCTGATCGACAGCTCTGTTACCCGCATCAATGAAGGTAACTCGCTGGTGAAAGTGGCGGGCAGCGCGATGGAAGAGATCGTCAGCAGCGTGCAGCGCGTCAGCCAGCTGGTGGAAACCATTTCGATGGCCAGCGGCGAGCAGAGCAGCGGCATCGATCAGGTGAATATCGCCGTGGTGCATATGGATGCCGCCACCCAGCAGAACGCCACGCTCTCTCAGGCATCGGCCGCCGCCGCGCAGGCAATGCAGCAGCAGGCTGAGCAGCTGTTAGAGATGGTGCGAGTGTTTAAACTGCGGGAAGAGTAACAGACGGCGTGAGCGGCCCGGCATGCTGAAACTGCATAATGGGCCGAAAATCGGCTTATTCCGCCACGCCGGATGGCATAACGTTTTTCTTACAGCAAAGCCAGAGCACCATGATCAGCGGGATAATCCATATCGGGTCTTCCCGCTCAGTGACGATTTACGGTCTTGGCGGATACAAGCCGTTAACCGCGATGCAGGCCCGCAGTGTGGTCTCTGTCGGGATAATGCTGAACGGCTGACTCGAACCGCTGTTAGACACCCCAATGGCGCCACCGGTGGTGGTGGCACTGGTGCCGCTCAGCGCAACCTGAGTGCCGCCCGGCGCGACATACGCTTTCGCCGCAGGACCGGTCAACGCTGACAGCTGGCTCTCAGTGGCCGTTGGCGTCGCCGAGGTGCCAACATTGCCGCTGGCATTAACCACCACCGTGGTCACTGGCGGCGTGGTCTGGACCGCTGCATGCGTATGGATCGGCATCTGATTCACCGTTAATTGCACGCTATCTGCTCCTCGTTGTGTCCCCTGAGGTAAGTTTGGCCCCTGGCCGATTGCCAGCCTTGCCCGCAGATCGGGCAGTTTAAAGGTGCTGCCGCTACCGCCATACTGAACGCCTATCAGGGAATACAATGCCTGATAGCTATTGATCTGCATGTCACGTCCATCAGCATCCAGATAATCCTGAGGGCAATAGGTTGCCGCGGTATAACAGATCGACCCGGTATAAGGTTCTGCACTACAGGTCGCCTTTGCCGATTGAGAGACCGACATCAGCGCCAGACCGCATGTTGTGAGAGATAACGCCAGTTTCATTGAGAATTTCATCGTCACTTCCTTTTTATGCCGTTGATAACAGTTTTAAAAACCACTTTCCCGCAGCCCCAGCGCGGCAACGCGTCGCCATACACTGGTAAACAGAGATTCCGCTTTACCGTTAATGACCACCACACCGCGCACCGGTTGTTGCGGTGCGACGGACTGGTCGATCGGTTCAATACTGACGCCATACCACGCCTGCACCGCTCGCGCCCTTTTCTGTTCATCGCGTCTGACCGCCACCGGCCCCCCGCGGTCAGAGGCCAGTTTCTCCTCCTCGAGGAACGGGCTGCCGGTCGGATCGATTGCCGTTAACCGCACCGGGATCGCTGCCAGTGCCGGGTCATCGGCAATAAAGCGTCCGTCGTCGCCGGGGGCAATTCGCTGCAGATTATCTTCGCGCAGATAGCCATAAATCCGGCTCTGTTCTTGTCCAACGATGCGTAGCAGGACAGCCTCCGGCGACAGCCAGCGGCCCGGCGTCAGATCGCTGGCAATATCGCGCACCACGCCCGACTGCGGGGCGCGTACCTGTAAGCGCTCCTGCTGGGCCGTCAGTCCGCGATGCTCTGCCAGCGACGCCGCCAGTTCCTGTTGCAGGACTAGCATGTCGCCTACCGTGTCCTGCCGGGCCGCCTGACGGCGGATCTGAAGCTGCAAAATGGCCACGCGCTGTCGCACGATAATTAAGCGGGCATCGAGGTCGGGCGAGGCCAGCTCCAGCAGCAGTTGCCCGGCACTGACCTGCTCACTGTCGTGCACGTGTAATGTGACAATCTGCGCCGGGGCCGGAGCATAGAGTGTGCTGACCCGGCTGGCCTCCATCAGCGCCGGGATCTCAATCCCGCTGCGCCACGGCACAAACAGCACCGTCAGGACCAGGGCCAACAGCAGCGTGCTACGTATCCACGTTTTTCGGCGCGACTGTTGACGTTGTTTCCACCACATCCCCATCTCCTGTATCACCGGCAGCACAATAAAGCAGCCGATTTCCACCATCATCAGAAACAGCCCCAGCACTTTGAAAAAGTAGTGGTAGACCGTCAGTGCAATCCCCATGAAAAAAAAGAAGCGCCACAGCCAGGAAGCATATCCCCAGAGCAGCAGCCGACGACGCATACGCTTTGACCAACGCTGCGGGGGGGCCTCACCGTAGCCGAACAGTGCTTCACGCAGATGCCAGCGGCACAGCGCATAAGCACGGCCTTGCAGGTTATCGATGCGCCAGAGGTCGCTTAACATGAAGTAGCCATCAAAACGCATCAGTGGGTTGATGTTAATGATCACGGTGGTCACCCAGGTGGCGCTGGAGAGCAGAAATGCGGCGGTGTGCAGCGGACCTTCCGGCAGCAGCGACCAGGCAAACAGGGCCACGACCGCCAGCAGCAGCTCTGCCAGAATCCCTCCGGCACCGATCAACAGGCGAGTCCGATGTTCCCGCACTCGCCAGGCATCGCTGACATCGGTATAAAACATCGGGAACATCACGATAAATGCCACCCCCATGCTTTGTACCCGGCAACCTGCCCGCTTTGCCATCCACGCGTGCCCCAGTTCATGGATGAATTTCGCCACAACCAGCGTACAGCCGAAGGCCATCGCCCCGCCCAGCGTGAACAGATGGGAAAACGAACTTTGATAGCGCGGCCAGTCGCGGCTAACCAGAAACAGCCCCGTCATTAACAGCAGCGGAAAGAGATAGCGCAGCAGGCCTGTGCCGTACTTCTCCAGCCAGGGCCAGCTTCGATTCAGGAACGGATCGGGCCGCCACAGCGGAATGCGAAAGAACAGATACTGATGCAGGACTTTTTTAAACAGGCTCTGGCGACGTGCCGCCGACTTTAGATCGTAGCTGGCACGTTGGATCGTGGGTGCGCAGAAAACGCAGAAAATCATCCAACTCTTCTGCCTGCAACGGAATGCCCGGCTCGCGATTCGCCGCCGCCAGCACCTGCTGGTCATCCCCCAGCGCCCAGTGGCGCAGCAGCCTGATCGCACTGCCGTTCAGTTTGAAATAGCGCCCGGCCAGCGAATCCGCCAGCGTCCACTGCGGTGAGCCATCCAGTGCAGGCGCTGCCGCGGAGAGTTGCAGGTCGTCACGTAATGCCGGGAGTGCCGCCATGTTTACAGGCCGACCGTTTTACGCAGCGCGGCCAGCGGGCGACGGAAAAGATAGGCCGCCAGCGGAACGTATTCACCGTAGATTTTGGCCGTACCGCGTAATCCAATGCGTGGTGCCCTGTTAAGGAAACGCGCATCCAGCCGATAAGCCAACAGTCCGGCGGCGGTCATCCCCGCTTCATAGGCAACGCTGGTCAGCTGCGCATCATGGCGTTGCAGCGGATCGCTGTCGAGAAACAGCGCCACGCCCGCATCGGCCGGAAACGGGATCACATCCCCCACGTCCAGCTCAATTTTCAGTTCGGCCTGCTGTGGATCGGCCAGTTCCATGAGGCGTTCCCCGGTTCTGACCGGTTTCCCCACCAGACGGTCTGCGTCGGCAAAGACGGCGATGCCGTCTCGTTCAGCGCGCACCTCACTGCGCTGTAGCAGGTCACGGGCATAGTTCAGCTCAGCCCGCTTCTGCTCCACCTGAGCAGCAAGCAGGTCGAGCCTGGATTTGGAGTCGGCATCCTGAAACGCACGCTGGCCGCCGGTGCGCCTCTCGGCCTCCGCCACGTCCAGCGCCCGTTCGGCCACGTCAACCTGCGCTTTCAGCACCGTATTATCAAAACGCACCAGCAGATCGTTCTTTTTCACGGGCTGATTGGGTTTCACCCTGAATTCAGCGATCACCCCGTCGAGCGGTGCCGTCACCACTCGCCCCCCTTGCGGTACCACTTCGGCTGGGGCCAGCACCGACTGCCTGACGGGGATCAACATCACGCCCACCAGCACAATCACACCTGCCAGCAGTTTGAATTTAGGCCAGCCGGGCTGCCAGGTTTTATGTGGCTCCAGCGCCAGCCAGGCATGGCTGTATACATCCGCCAGCTGCTGTGCCAGCAGCCGTTCACTCTCCTGCCACGGCATGTCCCGCGCCAGCCATAAGCCTCCAATCAACTGTCCGTTACGATCGTTCAGCGGCACCCACAGTGCTTCGGCGGCGGACAACGCCTGCCAGTCACGCTGTGACTGTGCATCCAGCCAGTCGGCTTTGATGGTGGCAGCCTCGACGGCATGTCCTCCGGCGATCAATTGCTTCGCGGCACGTTCGATAAAGGCGATAAACGGCGCGTGAGGATCGGGGACGGACACGCCGGTCACTGCCCGTACACGGCCGTTGATGATCAGCGCCACATGACGAAAACCAAACAGTTTCAGACCGTCGTTAACCATCGACCAGGCGAGGGTTTCGCTGGTCTTTGCCGCGCGGGCCTTGCGTTCAAGCTGGAAGAACTCGGCAAATACCCGCTCCGGTGCTACTGGAGGCGTTACGCTCACTTCAGCTCCGTAAAGTGTGCACTGCCGCTCATCCCGGCGATCAGAGCGCTGTCCACCTGCGTCACGCGGCCAATCAATACCAGCGTCTGGCTGCTTTCATCAATGCGCGCGCCGCCGCGCACCACTTCAGCCTGTAACGGGGTGCCGGTTTCATCCGGGGTAAAGGTGAAGGTCTGTTTCGGCTTCAGGCTGGATAGCCAGCGTGACGGCACCAGCAGGTTGATTTCCAGATGGCGGTTGTCGACGATTTCCAGTAATGGTGCACCCTGTGCCAGATATTCCGACACCTGCGCCTTGCGCGACACCACCTGCCCGGCAAACGGTGCCACAATGCGGCAACGGCTGGTCTGGATCTGGTACACCTGACTTTCCGCCGCCGCCTGTGCCAGCCGCGCTTCAGACAGCGCCACCGCATTACGGCCCACGGATTTCATCTCTGCCAGCTGGCGGTTCTGGCTTAACTCCTGCTGCGCGGCACGCATCGCCGCCTGAGAGGCTGATTGCTGTGCCTGATAGGCAGAGCAATCAAAGCGCACCAGCAGATCGCCTTTTTTAAACGCCTCCCCTTCACGGAAAGGCATCTCAATAATTTTGGCGTTCAGCTCGCTGGACAGCATCGCCTGGTCAATCGCCCGCAGCACGCCACGCGCTTCTCTGCCCTCTTCAGAGGTTTTCACCCCCGCAGCAGGAACCGGGTCGAGCTGGAGTTCGCTGGCGGCATAACCGTGCAAGGGGGCCGCACAGAGTGCGGCCAGCATCAGTAGAGAACTTCGAATATGGTTGTTCAACAGATCACCCTGCGTCCTACAGTGAAATATTGCCGGCTGCCCAGCGTTTTTCGGTGCGATCCAGCGCCTGGCCAACCGACGAAATATCGGTCAGTTTTTGCGCTTCCGGCAAGGGATCAAGGCCGACGGTGACAAATACCTGGCCGTAGGCATTGCGCAGTTCCGCATAGGCGAGGTCGTTACGCAGTGAGGTATTCACCGCGTTCAGTTCGCCCTGGATCAGTTGTAGCTCACCAATGCTGCCCGCTTTGTAACGGTTATTGAGCTGGGCAAGGATTTCGCTGTCGAGCACCTGCAACTCTTTACCAGTATGGTACTGGCGCAGCGCTTCATTGTAGTTAGCACGCGCCACGTACAGCTGGGCCAGCACCGCCATCGACATCGCCTGACGGCGCAGTTCTGACACGCTTTCTCCTGCCTTCGCTACGTCATAGGCCGCCGGGCCGGAGATCAGGTTGAACAGGTTCCAGGTCACTTTTGCCCCGGCATCAACCCAGCTCTGGTTCACCAGGAACGAGTTGCTGTCATAGTTCCCGCCAAGAGAGAGTTCGATACCTGGCAGCATACGCAGCAGGGATTTACGCGTTTCGGCAGCGCTGATACGCACCTGATAATCCTGCTCACGCAGTTCGGGACGGTTAACCAGTGCGGCTTTTTCGAGATCGTTCATCGGTACGTTCAGTACCGGCTCGACCAGCTGTTCACGGTCCGGCAGCGCCAGCGTATAGGCACTGCCCAGCGGCAGGTTCATCAGGGTGGCCAACTCGGTTTTGGCCAGCGACAGCGCGCGGCGCTGCTCTTCCAACTGACGAGTGGCATCGAGCAGTGCGCGCTGATAGCTGTAGGCTTCAATCAAATCACCCACTTTTTGCGTCGACATTTTCTGGCTGTTCTCACGCGCCATATTCACGCGCCCGATTAAGGCATCAATACGCCCTAACAGACGTTCAGCGGCCACGGCACGCCAGTACGCTGACTGGACATCCTGCACAATAGTGTGCGTGACCTTGCGGCGGCGCTCTTCAGCAATCCAGCGTTTATCCGATTGTTGATGTGCAGTGACGTAGCTGACGCCGAAGTCAAGAATGTTCCATACCATGGTGAGATCCGCGACCTGACGGGTACGATCCTGCGAGGTGGACGGCTCCAGAGACTGGTTACCCGATTCCACGCTGCGGCTGCTGGAGGCACTGTAGTTATCGCGCGTAACGTACCCGGCTTCCGCCGCCATTTTCGGCAGCAGGTCAAAGCGCGAGAGATCCACCTGCGACTGTGACAGCGCCTGCTCCTGCACTTTGAGGCGGGCTTCAAGGTTATATTTTAGCGCGCGCGCCATGGCATCATGCAGGGTGATCGGCGCGGTGACCGGATCCTGCTGGCTGAACATCGCGCTGAGGTCCGCATCGGCACGTTGCTGGCTGGCTTGCTTATCGATCGGCTGCGTGGAGACCGCACAGCCGCTCACCAGTAATGCAATCATGCTGATGGTGAAGATTTTTCCATACTTATGCATCATCAATTCCTTACCCCAGACCTGCGTTATTTTCAAACTGCTGATTTATTGTTTTTGAGCGCGACTTCAAGCGAGGCCACCTGTTGAGACTGAACCTCGTCCAGCCATTGCAGTTGCTGGCTGAACACGGGCGCACCAAACACCGAAGTCGGGGCAATCGTGCCTGTGAGGGTGTTATCCGACACGTTCTGCCAGCTGCTGCCGGAGAACACTTCCAGCGCGGTGCTGCCCGGCAGCGGGATGTCGCCAAACAGCCCGGCCAGCGTTGATCGGCCGCCCATCGGTTGATTAAGGTCGACGACCTGGCTACGCACAATGCCGGGCTCGTAATGGTTGACATCGTTCTGACTGAAGACTGCCGCCAGCGCAGAGGGCGCAGCCGCTCCGCCGCCCTGTCCGGTCTGACTGAATACAATGGCCGCCGATGGCGTGGTGCTGAAACCTGGGGCTGCGCCGAAGATAGACTCACTGCCGCCCAGCAGTGATACGGGCACTTCTGGCAGCGCAATCAACGCAATCTGGCTGTGCGGGCCGTCGCCACCGGCAAGGCTGACCGTGCCGGGTTTGCCGTCGGTTAACATAAACTGCGGATTACCGTTAACGGTATTAGTGGCAACCACCGGACGGCTGTCGATGCTGAAGGCCGGTGAACTGCTGTTGCCGCTGCCGGTATTTCTCGCCAGATCGGTGATGCCGCTGTTATCCAGCGTGATCATATTTCCCGCCGCGACAATGCCCGCCGCAGGGGTAAAGATCGCGGTCCAGGTGATGCCGCCATCAGATGAACTGACGGCACTCAGCGTGCCGTTGGTGACGGTCAGATTGGCATTACTGAAGCCTGTCACCGCTTCACCGAAGCTGATGGTCACCTTAGCGGTTTCCCCGACGGTCAGTTGGGCATCACTCAGGGTTATGGTGCCAACAGGAGGTGCGGCATCCAGCGCATAATTATTGGAGATCGCGATACTGCTACCCTGGTTGCCCGCGTTGTCCTGCACTCCGGCGGTATCCAGCACAATCAAGTTGGTACTGTCCGTCACGCCCGCCTGCGGTGTGAGGGTGGCCGTCCAGGTGATGCCGCCGTCAGATGAACTGAGGTTGCTGAGGGTGCCGTTAGCGACCGAGAGATCCGATAAATCAAAACCGCTGACTGCTTCGGAGAAGGTGATGGTCACCGATGACGATGAGCCAATGCCCATCAGCGAATTGTCCACTACGATAGTGGCCGTCGGTCGCTGGGTATCAATGGCGTAGTTATTCGAGTCAGTGGTGCCGCTGCCTGCGTTGCCTGCCGCATTCTGCACGCCGCTGTTATCCAGCGTGATCACATTGCTGGTATCGGTGATGTTACTCGCTGGGGTAAAGGTCGCCGTCCAGGTGATGCCGCCATCGAATGACGCAACGTCCGTCAGCGTACCGTTAGCGACCGTTAAATCGCGATTGTCAAAGCCGGTCACGGCTTGCGAGAAGGTGATAGTCACCTGCGTGGTTTCCCCCGCGATCAGTGAAGGATCGGAAATGACAATCGTCGCGACGGGCCGCTCGGTGCTCACCGTATAATTGGCTGAGCTGGTGGTGCCCGTGCCGGTATTCCCCGCCAGATCCATTATCCCGGTGTTATTCATCACAATGAGATTCGTGGCATCGGTGACACCCTGATTAGGGGTAAAGGTCGCGGTCCAGGTGATGCCGCCATCGGATGAGCTGACGGCGCTAAGGGTACCGTTAGACACCGACAGATCGTCGTTATCAAAGTTTTTCACGGCTTCCGAGAAGGTAATCGTCACCAGTGCGGTTTCGCCCGGGGTCAACGTGCTGTCTGACATCACAATGGTGCCGGTCGGGCGCTGAGAATCAACGCTGTAATTATTCGAATCGGTAATGCCGCTTCCCGCATTACCGACAAGATCCGTAATTCCGGTGTTATCCAGCGTGATCAGGTTGGTCGTGTCAGTGATGCCCGCTGCGGGGGTAAACGTTGCCGTCCAGGTGATGCCGCCGTCAGCGGTACTGACCTCGCTCAGGGTGCCGTTCTCAATGGTCAAATCCCCATTAGTAAAACCGGTCACCGCTTCCGAGAAGGTAATCGTCACCAGCGAGGTTTGCCCTATGCCGAGCGCATTATTCGCCACCACGATGGTTGCCGTCGGACGCTGGGTGTCAATGGTGTAGTTGTTGGAGTAGGAAAAACCGCTACCTGCGTTGCCTGAGGCATTCTGCACCCCGCTGTTATCCAGCCGGATCACACTGCCAGAATTGGTAATGTCACTGGTCGGCGTGAAGGTTGCCGTCCAGGTAATGCCGCCGTCAGATGAACTGACCTCGCTCAGGGTGCCGTTAGAAGAGATCAAATCCGTATTGCTGAAACCGGTTACCGGCTCCGAGAAAGTGATGGTGACCAGTGACGTTTCACCAATGCTCAGCGCAGTATCCGCGACCACAATGGTGGCGGTCGGTTGCAGGGTATTAATGCTGAAGTTATTCGAATTGGTGGCGCCAGACCCCGTATTCCCCGCCAGATCGCTCACTCCGGTGTTCTGCAGCGTGATGATATTAGTGGCGTCCTGAACCTGACTAGCAGGAGTGTAGGTTGCCGCCCAGGTGATACCGCCGTCGGAGGAACTGACCGGGGTCAAGCTCCCGTTGGGAACCGCAAGGTCAGCATTGGTAAAGCCCGTCACCGCTTCTGAGAAGGTAATGGTCACCAGCGAGGTGTCACCTACGCTCAGACTGTTATTAGCGAACACGATGCTCGCCGTAGGCCGTTGGGTATC
Source organism: Erwinia sp. MYb416 (assembly GCF_037479575.1). Classification (NCBI taxonomy): domain Bacteria; kingdom Pseudomonadati; phylum Pseudomonadota; class Gammaproteobacteria; order Enterobacterales; family Erwiniaceae; genus Erwinia; species Erwinia sp. MYb416. The sequence goes on along the minus strand of NZ_JBBGYT010000438.1, from coordinate 1,321,244 downwards.
GATGGCGTAGTTATTGGAATCCGTGGTGCCCGTACCTGCGTTGCCCGCCAGGTCCGTCACACCAGCATTATTCAGCGTGATCAGATTAGTGCTGTCGGTGATATTCGTCGTGGGTGCGAAGGTTGCTGTCCAGGTGATTCCGCCATCGACTGAACTGACGTTGCTCAGGGTCCCGTTCACCACGGTCAAATCTTCGTTGCTGAAGTCCGTTACAGGCTCAGAGAAGGTGATGGTCACCAGCGAGGTTGCACCTACGCGTAATGCCGTTTCCGCCACCACAATCGATGCCGTCGGACGCGCGGTGTCAATAGCGTAGTTGTTAGAGTCGGTGGTGCCCGTGCCCACATTTCCTGCGGCATCTGTCACTCCGGTATTATCCAGTGTGATCAGGTTAGTGGCATCGGCCAGGTTACTGGTCGGCGTAAAGGTTGCCGTCCAGGTCTTGCCCCCATCGGCTGAACTGACGTCGCTCAGAGTACCGTTAGCGACGGTCAGATCTCCATTGCTGAAACCTGTGACAGCTTCTGAAAATGTGATAGTCACCAGCGAGGTTTCGCCCACTTTGAGGGCATTATCTGCCACCACAATCGTCGCCGTTGGCCGCTGGGTATCAATACTGTAATTGTTCGAATCTGTTGTACCGCTGCCAGTATTGCCTGCCAGATCTGTCACGCCGGTATTATCTAGCGTGATCAGGTTGGTCGTGTCTGTAATATTCGCACTCGGGGTAAAGGTGGCGGTCCAGGTGATGCCCCCGTCTACCGAACTGACGGGGGTTAACGTGCCGTTAGGGATGGTCAGATCGACATTGGTAAACCCGCTTACCGCTTCACTAAAGGTGATGGTCACCAGCGAGGTTTCCCCGACAGACAGCGCGTTATCTGCCACCACAATATTGGCCGTCGGGCGCACGGTATCAATGGCGTAGCTGGCAGAAATAACAGTGCCACTGCCGCTGTTACCTGCTGCATCCTGCACCCCACTCATCCCCAGGGTAATCTGATTCCCGCTGCTGGTGGTGCCGTTGGATGGCGTAAAGGTCGCCGTCCAGGTTTTGCCGCCATCGGCTGAGGACACGTCACTCAATGTGCCGCCGGAAACCGTCAGATCCGCATTGGTAAAGTCGCTGACCACTTCGCTAAAGGTGATGGTGACCAGTGAGGTATCCCCCACCTTCAACGCCGTATCGCTGAGCGAGATGATGGCCGTCGGCAGTTGGGTATCAATGACGATATTTTTCGCTCCACCCAGCGAAGTCAACGCCCCGGTGTCCGGCAGCGTCACCGAGGCATTCTTCCCGTTGCTGCTGTCGATGATGGTCGCACCATTCAACACCAGTGAACTGCTGCTGACATAGTTAAGATCGGCACTTTGATCGCCGCTCTGCACCACATAGCTGAACACCAGCGTTGAGGTGCCCGATCCGCCGACATAGGTCGCCAGACGATCGATTGCCCCGGTTTCCAGCAGGAGTGTGGGTATCCCACCGCTGACGGTCACCGCTGTGGAGAAATCGACGCTGACCAGCACCGTACTCCCGGCTTTGTAAGCACCGTCTGCCGTGGTTGAGCTAACGGAGCTGACCGTCGGGCCGATCTGTTTCACATCGACAATATTGATATCCTGCTGTACGGAAAAGTCGTCGGACGAAATCACCACCTGAGTCACATCGTTAATGGCCGGTAAACTGCTGATAGCGCCCACCGTAGAGCTGCTCATCGACACATCAAATACACTGGTGGTGCCGTTCGCGTAGGTGAGCTCAAAATGCAGCATTCCCGAGTATCCCCCCGCGCTTAATCCGCTGAGGTCGAAGGTGTAGCCCGTCGGTGCACTGATCACCAGTCGTGTCCCGGACGTACCGTCGTAGGAATAGAGTGCCAACGCCCCAAATGACCCATCCAGCCCCATATAACCGCCGGAAGTAAACGTGATGTTTTGCCCATCAACCACGCGCACAACACTGACGTTATTCCCGCTGGCAATGTCATTCTGAGACTCATTGAAATTGAGTACCGTCATCACACCCTGATAGCCATCAACATGCAGTGCTGCGGTGTCAATATCCCCCACGGTTTTTTCCAGCACCCAGTCGCCGCCAATCAGGCTGCTGCCTGTCGCATCTACCGAGGCGGCCACATCCGCGCCCGTCGCCGTGGCTAAATCGGTCAGCAGTGCATCGCCTGCACTGCCAGCACCGACATCACAGCCGTACAGCAGCAGGTCGCCCTCCGCCGTCAGCGACTGGCCGATAATTGCCAGCGCCGCCTGCACATCTGCGGATTTAATCGAGGTGTCGGTCAGAACCGTACTGCCAAGGTTAAGCGTGCCTTCCGAACCGTGCGAGAAAATGTGAATCGCATCATAACCGCTGTGGGTCGAGGCCCAGTCGGCGATCTGCTGCAAGCCATCTTTGCTGCCATCAATCAACACGATCTCGACGCCCGGCTGAATGCCATCCACCAGCGTCTGATAATCTTTGAGGGAGGTATCGATAAACACCACTTCGTGGCGCGTGTAGCTGGCACTGGTCGCCACGGCATCGCTCGGGGTATCGCTGGTCTGGCTCTGATCGTTAGCCGTTGCCGTGTCGCTGCTGTTGTCCGCTGTGGCCTGGGTGTGGCTGCTGTCACTGCTCTCTGCCTGACTGTCTGCAATAGCCGTGGCGTGGGCATCTGCCGCAGGCGTGCTGGCGGCAGTATCCGCGACCGTGGCGGCTATCGCCCCATCGAATAGCATGCGCGGTTCCAGCAGCCAGGCGGAAGGCAGGATGCGATCGGATGAATTATTTATGAATGCTTTATTATCTGTTGCTTTTTTGGCCGCAGAGAGCTTCGCGCCAGTGAACCAGTTTTGCCATGCCATGATGAGACTCCTGAGCCACACAGCCGCTGGCAATGGGCTATAAATTTGAACATTTTTGGGCTGAGCGCTATTTCAGAAGCTTTCTGGCATGACCGACATTAAGAAAAGTCCTATTAATAACACTAACCAAACAGACTTTTATCAAAAAACATTAATTAATAAAAGTGTTATTTTCGAAATGTTTTTGTGTGCAAAAATTTCAATAAATTAACAAAAGTTTACAGTGGCGGGGTTATCACATTGATGAAAAGCCCGTTTTCAGCTTAGAATTCGCCAGCTTATCAACGCTTCATCATCTGCCGGAAAAGGATTATGCGTAAATCAAGGATTGCCCTGACCGTGCTGGCGTCATTAACCGCCAGTTTCCAGACGTTTGCCTCTTCAGATATCGAGGCCTGTATGTGGGGCAGTAAAGACTGTTTTATTGTCAGCCCTCCTGTGCTGGACGTGACCAACGACACCCGTGACAACCTGCTACGCCTGGTCAGCGAAACCAAAGCTGTCACCCTGACGTCGCAGCCCATACCGCAAGATATGACGCGCAGCCGCTCGTTCTATTTCGGCTACCATGATGATGCCGCTCCTGCCGCTGCCAGCCCTGCTGCTACCGAAGATACCCTGTCTGCAACACTGCAAAATCAGATTGCCGCGCTGGGTCTGAACGACAGCATCCTTAAAGTTACCCCGATGGCCCCCGGCGAAGAGGAAAATCGTTTTGTCTCTTATACGCTGACTACCGTTTCGCTTTTCTTCGGGGCACTGCTGGCGGATACCTCGCTAAGCGCAGAACAGCGCCAGGCACTGGGCACTGCCCGTATGTCACTGTCTGATAGCGCTGAATACCGCCAGCAGACGGGGGCATTGGATTATCCTGAAGGATCATCGGCACGCGCCTTCCGTGATTATCTGCTGGCCGCCAGCGACTTCTATCAGGGCGACTATCCGGCTGCCGCGCAGACCTTCACGGCGCTGCAAACGGCAAAACAGCCGTGGGTGGCAGAAACCGCCAGTTATATGCTGATGCGCACGGCACTCAACCAGAGCAGCGAGAATGCCAACGGTGAATACGGTGATTTCGATGTCAAAAAGGTCGACAAAAATGCCGCCACTGAGGCGCGTACGGCAGCACTGGCCTATCTGACCGCCTGGCCCAAAGGGCAATATGCGCACTCCGCCTACAGCATGCTACGCCGTATCGACTGGTATCGGGAGGATTGGGACCTGCTGGCAGATCACTATGAGGAGGCGCTGGAAGCGGCCACGAATAATGATGAGATTGTTGCGCTGATCGCAGAAAACGATCTGAAGCTGCAAAGCAAATATCAAAGCGGCGATGCGATGTTTATCAGCGCCACTAACGCCCCGCTGCTGACCTTTACCCAGACATTACGTCTGATGCGCAGCAAAGAGTGTAATCCGCGCCTGCCCTGTGTGGACCAGGCGTATCTTGATGCGCTGATGCCGTCATTTGACCAGGCACGCAAGCTACCGCTTTGGCACTATCTGACGGTCATGCAGTCGTTCCGCACCGGGGATTATCCTGCGGTGATCGCTAACATCAAACCCATCACCGAACTGCCCGCCCGCAACATTGTCGCATTCAGCGAGCAGGTGCTGTATGGCGATGCGCTGATGGCGCAGCAACAATGGCCCGCCGCTCGCGACCACTGGAAGCATCTGTTAACGCTGAGTAAGGACCCGGAACAGCAGCAGTTTGTTCAGGCCCGACTGGCTGCCGCGCTGGTTTCCGGCAATGAAGTGGCACAGATTTTTGCCGCAGACAGCCGGGTGACGAACCTGCGCTACCGTTCGCTGGTGCTGAAGACTCGCGCGACGCCAGAGTTGCTACGTCAGCAGGCCAGCAAAGGGCCAAACGATGAAGAACGCACCATTGCTTTGCACACCCTGCTGGTCAGCGATTTGACCGAGGCGCGCTACGGCGAATGGTTGCAGGACCGCAAACTGAGCCAGCATATTACGCAGCCCGTGGTGACTGACGCATTTGCCGATGTGCAGCTCAGTGCCTTTGACTGGACGGGCGAAAAGACTGAAAAAGGCTACGCCTGCCCGACGCTGGAAACGGTGGTCACCCAACTGAACCAGCACGCCGACAACAGCCATGCGCTGAACTGTCTCAGCGAGTTCTTCCGCACCACGAACGTTTCGGTCACCACCTGGCCCGACAGCGGCGGTAACGGTACGCTGGATAACGCGGTGACGACCGAGAAACGCACGGGTCAGCCGGATCGCCAGCACTATTATCAGCAGGTGATCGGCAACAGCAAAACCGAACCGGAAGATAAAAGCTACGCGTTGTACCGCGCCGTCATGTGTTACGCACCGTCAGGCTATAACGACTGCGGCGGCAAAGAGGTCGATAAAACACAGCGCCAGCGCTGGTTCACTCAGTTGAAAAAACAGTATCCGGGAAGCACGTGGGCAAACAAGCTCAAGTATTACTGGTAAGCCTCCTGCTGGCCGCCCTGTGCGGCCTTCCGGTTCGTGCTGCACAGCAGGTTAATGCCAGCGATTACCAGGCGTTCTGGCTCTGGTCGGGGGTACGCCCCGGACCCGAGCTGAAAGCCGCTCACACCGTGTATCTGCATCAGGGGGAAGTGGTGACGCAGCAGGGTCAGGCGGTGTTTATTCGTATGGGCCTGCCGGTGAGCCGCTTAACGTTTCCGCATATCTGGGTCACGGTGCGTATGGAGACGCTGGCGGTGCCGGATGAGATGCTGGAACGGATGGTGCGGCTGGCACAGCGCTGGTCGCAGGCGGGTAATCAGGTGATCGGCATACAGATTGATTTTGATGCCGCGACCCACCGCCTGGATCAGTACAGCGCGTTTTTGCAACGCTTGAGAACGGTGCTGCCTGCGGAGTATGCCCTTGGCGTCACCGGGCTGCTGGACTGGGCCAAAACCGGTAACGTGGCGACGCTGAATGCGCTACCGGTGGATGAGCTGGTAATCCAGAGCTATCAGGGACGCCAGACGGTGAACCGCTACGCCGACTACTTCCCGGCGCTGACGGAGCTGCGCATTCCCTTCCGGCTGGGGCTGGTGCAGAACGGCCGCTGGGATAAGCAGGATGAGCAGCGCCTGCTGGCTTCGCCGTGGTATCGCGGCAGCGTGGTGTTTATGTTGAATCGCTGATCGGCTTAAAGGTCTGGTCAAGGTCTTAAGGTCAAAGTCTTAAGGTCAAGGGCGTTTCGCTTTCCCACTTCGTGGGCTGAGCGACCTAAGGGCGGCAGTCGCCCCGCCCTTAGGAATCCGGGCTGCGGCAGGCGCATCGCCCGCTTGACGCGGGTTCCCTCAGTCGGTCGGTTTTCCTGCCGGAACGGGCGTGACGGGACATCCCTGTCCCGGCTCACCCTCTCGCCGACGTCCTGTCGGCTCGTCCTGGAAATCCGCCCTCCTTCGGCGAGGCTTAATTGCCGCTCAAAAGGTCAACGGCCAGGTCAAAAGAACAATCAAAGACGGACTAAAAATAAACCAAATACCAAAGAGCCATTTTTGGTATTTGTTGGTTTTATTTAATCTTGTAGGTTTTTGGTTTTGATGTTGAGGCGGCAATTAAGCGGCGCTGAGGAAGTGATGTGAACCAGGATGAACCGCCAGGACGGCGGTGAAAGCTCGGGCCGGCACAGGGAAGTGCCGTCACGAGTGGTCCGTCGGTGAACGGAACTGACGAAGGCACCCGTGAACGGGCGCAGCGCCTGCCGCAAGCCGGGGGTCAAGGGGCGGCGGCGACTGGCCGCCCCTTGTCGCTTCGCCCGCGCAGCGGGAAAGCGAAACGCCCTTGACCTTAAGACGTTGACCTGTCCACTCGAACAATAATGACTTATTATGCAAATAAAACAGATATTCAGTCATTTTTTATTGTTCCCTCGCCCTAAATCTCGCATACTCTCACCACTCTTTTTTTTACGAAGTCAGGGCAGAGACGGTAATGAGTCAGAAATATCGCGTGTTTATCGACGGTCAGGCAGGCACCACCGGGTTACAGATCCAGCAGCGGTTGGCCCGTCACCCTCAGATTGAAATGCTCAGCATTGATGAAGCGCAGCGTAAAGATGCCGCTGCCCGCCAGGCGCTGATGAAACAGGCGGATGTCAGCATCCTTTGCCTGCCCGATGCTGCTGCACGTGAAGCCGTGGCACTGGCCGATGAGGTGGGTGCACGCGTACTCGATGCCAGTTCTGCGCACCGCGTAGAAGCGGGCTGGGTGTATGGTCTGCCAGAACTGGCGGCCGATCAGCGCGAGAAAATTCGTGCTGCCAGCCATGTATCCAATCCGGGCTGTTACGCTACCGGCGCTATCGCCCTGCTCGCACCGCTGACCCAAAGCGGCCTGCTGAAAGCCGATCAACCGCTGGCGATTAACGCCGTATCCGGCTATAGCGGCGGCGGCAAAGCGATGATCGAAAAATACCAGCAGGCAGGCACCGGGTTTGCCGCCTACGGCCTGGGCTTTGATCATAAACACCTGAAAGAGATTCAGGCGTGGAGTGGGCTGAGCAGCAAGCCGATCTTCCAGCCATCCGTCGGTGATTATGCGCAGGGTATGCTGGTGTTTATTCCGCTGAATGATGTGGATGGCGAAGCGTTACAGCAGGCACTGGCTGATTTCTATCACGGCCAGCGGTTTATTCACGTGAACGCACTGAACAGCCTGGATGCTGATACCGCCCCTTACCTGCTGCCGGAAGCGCTGAATAATACCAATAATATGGAACTGTTTGTCTTCAGCCATGCACAGCAGCGCCAGAGCATTCTGGTTGCTCGCCTGGATAACCTCGGCAAAGGCGCCTCGGGTGCCGCGGTACAGAACCTGAATCTGATGCTTGGCCTGCCGGAAGAGACCTGCGTGAATCTGTAATATCGCCTCACGGGGGCCTGCCAGTCCCCGTGTTTTCCTGCCATTCCCACTGTATTTTTTTCGACCACATTCAGCTCGTTGTGGTGTTAAAACCCCTACCTGACTCACACTTTGCCCCTTCGATCCCTTACCCTTTCGTTAAATTCGACTAAAGTTTTAATCTGCTCAACTACTTACAGATCATGCATGGTCTGGACATGGAGAATGGCTAATGAGAAGAGTCGAACAACGTCAATGGAATACACGCCTGTTTACCCCCCTGCTGCTCACCGCCGCGCTGACCGCCAGCTTCACGCTGCAGGCGGAAGATAATCAACGTATGCTGAGCAGTAACCCGCAGCCACCGGACATCCGGCTCGGGCCGCTGTTCCACGCGGTACAGGCGGCAAAAATTTTTCCCGACCAGAAAACCTTTGCTGATGCAGTGCCGAAACAGGACCCGACGGCCATTCTTACCGACTGGCAAATGCAAAAAATGCAGCGCAATTTCGATTTGAAGCGGTTTGTTGCCACGAATTTTATCCTACCCGCAGAGGGGGACAAATATGTCCCGCCCGCTGGCCAGAGCCTGCGTGAACATATCAACGGCCTGTGGCCGGTGCTGACGCGCTCCGCCAGCCAGGCCAATCAGTGGGATTCGCTACTGCCGCTGCCGAAGCCTTATGTCGTCCCGGGTGGGCGCTTCCGCGAAGTGTATTACTGGGACAGCTACTTCACCATGCTGGGGCTGGCGGAAAGCGGTCACTGGGATCGGGTGCAGGATATGGTCGATAACTTTGCCTCTGAGCTGGATAAATACGGCCATATCCCCAACGGTAACCGCAGCTACTATCTCAGCCGCTCGCAGCCCCCGTTCTTCAGTATGATGGTTGATCTGCTGGCAAAACATGAGGGTGAAGCGGTCTACAGCAAATATCTGCCGCAGTTGGAAAAAGAGTACAACTACTGGATGGCCGATGCTGACAGCAGCACCTTAGCCGCCGGTTCGGCCAGCAAACGGGTTGTGAAGCTTAAAGACGGCACCGTGCTCAACCGCTACTGGGATGCCCGCGATGTGCCGCGTACCGAATCCTGGATGGACGATATCGCCACCGCCGGGAAAGACCCGTCGCGCGATAAAGCCGGGCTGTATCGCGACCTGCGAGCCGGGGCCGCATCGGGCTGGGACTTCAGTTCTCGCTGGTTCGATAAACCGGGTGATCTGGCTACCATTCATACCACCCGCATTGTCCCGGTGGACCTGAATGCCCTGATGTTCCACCTGGAGAATACCCTCGCCCACGCTTACCAGGTGGCGAAAAATGAAGGTGCAAGCAAGCGTCTGGCCGAGCGTGCCACCCAGCGTCGTGACGCGATCAACCGCTATCTGTGGGATGAGAAACAGGGCTGGTATGCCGACTATGACTGGCAGAAAGCGCAGGTCCGTCCGCAGTTAACCGCCGCCACGCTGTTCCCGCTCTATGTGCAGGCCGCGACGGACGATCACGCTAACCGTACGGCCAGCGCCGTGAAAGCGCAGTTGCTGAAAGAAGGTGGCCTGGTGACCACCACCGTCAACAACGGCCAGCAGTGGGATGCACCTAACGGCTGGGCACCGTTGCAGTGGGCCGCCGTTGAGGGGCTGAATCATTACGGTAAGCAGGAACTGGCGAAAGAGATCGGTATGCGCTTCCTGCAAAACGTGCAGGCCACCTACGATAAAGAACACAAGCTGGTCGAGAAATACGTTGTAGAAGGTAAAGGGCTGGGCGGCGGCGGCGGTGGCGAATATCCGCTGCAGGATGGCTTTGGCTGGACCAATGGCGTAACGCTGAAATTAATGGATCTTTACTGCCCTAAAGGCGTGACCTGTAATAATGTGGGGGATATCAGCACGGCTAAACCAGCACCTTAACCTGCATTAACCCTGACCGGGCGGCCTTTGTGCCGCCTTTTTTTATCGTTCCCGGCCCCCCTCACCTCACGCTGCCAGACTCCGCAGCCCACCAGACACCTTCCGATACTGAAATAAAATTTACGCTTGAAAAAATCAACGATAACAATAACAATTCTCATTGTTATTCTCATATTTTGTTACTTTTATGTAAGAATGCCTTTTCCCGAGGGATCTGATCGGCTTTCAGTTCCCTCGATCCACCCTACAAGGAAAGAAGATGACTCTGGTTTTTAACCTGAAGCGATCGGTGCTGTGCTGCGCCATTGCGATGACCGCCCCTGGCATGACTTTCGCTGCTGACAGCCAGATGGTGGTGACGGCAGCGCCCGCGGAGACCGCCGATTCACCAACGCGTGGCTATACCGCAACCACGTCTACCGGCGCCAGCAAAACCGATCAGCCGCTGATCACCACCGGTCAGTCGGTGTCTGTCGTCACCCGCCAGCAGATTGACGATCAGGCCGCCAATACCGTTGGCCAGGCGCTGAATTATACGCCAGGGGTGTTTTCTAACTTCAGTGGGGGTGCCACCCGTTTTGACACCGTTGCCCTGCGTGGCTTCCACGGCGGCGATGTCGATAATCTGTTCCTCGATGGTATGCGCCTGATGAGCGACGGCGGCAGCCATAATATTATGCAGGTCGATCCCTGGTTCCTTGAGCGCCTTGATATCATCAAAGGTCCCTCCTCTGCGCTGTATGGTCAGACCGTTCCCGGCGGGCTGGTGAATATGACCTCGAAACGTCCGCAGTTTGTCTCTGAAGGGCATTTCCGTCTGACCGGTGGAACACAAAATACCAAAGGGGCCGCCTTTGATTATACCAATGCGATTAATGACCAGTGGGCCTTCCGCCTGATCGGCATGACGCGCACCAGCGATACGCAGTATGACAATACACGTGAAGAACGTTACACGATCTCGCCGTCATTGCTGTGGCAGCCGTCAGAAGACACCTCCCTGTTGCTGCGTGCCTACCTGCAAAAAGATCCCTCTGGTGGTTATCACGGCTCCACACCTCTCTCCGGTAACCTAACTCAGCATAATGGCAAATGGTTAAAGGATGGCTTCAACGAAGGCGAAAGCAGCGTTGACCAGTACAAACGACGTGAACAGGTTTACAGCTACGCCTTCTCGCACCGCTTCAATGAGACATGGGCAGTGCGCTCTGATGCCAGCTACACGCACAGCAGCGTTGCCCTGGATCAGGTGTATCAGAACGGCTGGATCGATGATAGTGACCAGTTAGCACGTGGCTACAGTGGCTCACGCGGTTCACTGGATGCCTGGTCAACGGATAATCAGCTGGAAGCGGATTTCGCCACTGGCGACGTGACGCATAAGCTGGTGGTGGGTGCGGAATACCATCAGTATAAAAACGATGTCTGGAGCGGATACGGGAGTGCCAGCCCACTTAATCCGTTCACCGGCGCCACCGCCTCTCACGGCGTAACGGTCACGTCTCAGGACAACACCACTCGCCGCTACTATCAGTCCGGCGTCTATTTGCAGGATGAGCTGGAATGGAATCGCTGGCATGCCACGCTGTCCGGCCGCTATGATCGCATGGTGTCAGAGCAGGATAATCACACCACCGATGTTAAACATCGTCTGCAGGATGATCACATCAGCGGACGCGCATCGCTGTTGTATGCCTTTGAAAACGGCCTGTCGCCTTACGTCAGCTACAGCCAGGCGGTCACGCCATCCATTCTTCCTGGCAAAGATGGCAACCTGCTGAAACCGTCTACGTCTGAGCAGTATGAGGCCGGTTTGAAATACCAGCCACCGGGCACCAGCGATCTGTACACCGCTGCCGTGTATGACCTGACGCAGAAAGATGTCGCGGCACGTGATTCTAACGATATTGCCAGCGCCACCTACATTCCCGCCGGGAAAGTGCACTCTCAGGGACTTGAGCTGGAAGCACGTAATCAGCTGACCCCGCGCCTGAGCACCATCGCCGGATATACGCTGAACCACGTACGTTATAAAGAGTTGCAGGACGGCAATGATGGCCACACGCCACTGCTGACACCCAATCAGATGGCCTCTGCCTGGGCACACTATCAGTTTGACTACGGCATCAGTGCCGGTGCCGGGGTACGTTACATCGGTAAACAGTGGGCCAATGACGACAATACCGCACGGGTCCCCTCCGTCACGCTGGTCGACGCCTCTGTACGTGCCAATCTGGGCGACTGGAACAGCAGCATGAAAGGGGCTTATGTGCAGGTCAATGCCAATAACCTGTTCGGTCGTGACTATATCGCCGCCTGTTACAGCACCACCAACTGTTACGTGGGGGCTGAACGCAGCGTGATCGCCACCGTGGGTTACGATTTCTAAACGCCAGACAGTAAAAAGGGAGGCCTCAGCCTCCCTTGTTTCTAAACCGTTGTGTTAACTGCGTACCTTACGGTAAATCCACAGCACCACGATCGCACCAATCACCGCGACAATAAAGCTGCCGAAGTTAAAACCATCTACCCTGCCGAAACCAAAGAAGGTGCTGATCCAGCCACCCACAACGGCACCCACCACCCCAAGAACCACGGTAATGATGAAACCACCGCCATCTTTACCCGGCATAATCCATTTGGCGATAATACCGGCGATCAGACCAAAGATGATCCATGAAATAATACCCATTAGTCACTCCTTATAATCTTATGATTTAACGCTTCGCCTAATAAAACGCACTAAGTATAGGCGAGGTTTCTAAGCCTGTGATTTAAATCTAAACTTTCTTTGTCTATCGCGTAAAATAATTGTAAAGCCCTTGAAGGGGTTGCCGATAACCGTTACAGGGTCGCTAACGCGCATGATTTGCTATTCGACTGGAGCCGGATGTGAAAGAGGACGACAAAGAACAATACCTGAAACGTGGGCCGCTGGCAGTTCTGGCCGTCCTGCGCGATCTGCTGGACAGTCAAACACCCGTGATGGTGTCGCACGCTCGCGGTCAGTTCATCACACGACTACTGTACGCGGATAAAGAGAACATGTTGCTCGATTTCGGCAGTAATGATTACGACAATCAGCTGGCGAAAGAGGCCCGGAATCTGCATATCACCGCAGAAACACGCGGTGCCAAAGTTGAGTTTGCCCTGGTGGCCCTTGGCGAGGACGAGCACGAAGGATTACCGGCATTTTCTGCAGAGCTGCCTGAATTGCTCTGGATGATCCAGCGCCGCGAATTTTTCCGCGTAACGGCACCGCTCAATCCGGTGTTTTACTGCTATATCCCCTGGCCTGATGGATCAGGTGAAGGTCGCCTGCGTTTGCAAGACCTCTCACTGGGCGGCGTTGGCGTGTTGTCCGATAATGCCCTGCCGGAGACGCTACAAATCGGCGACAGCATTAAAAAGCTGCGCGTGGAGATGGGGGAATATGGCCGTTTTGAAGTGGATGCACAGCTGATTACCATTGGTAAACGCAGCGTGGTGGGCAGTAAAAGCGAGACAATCGTAACACCACGCCTCAGCTTCCGCTTCCTGTCGCTGAATGCCGGGCAGGAACGTGAGCTGCAACAGGTGATTTTCTCGCTGGAACGGCTGGCGCGTGATAAAGCCAACCGCTTCCAGGAGTGATTCAAATTGTGCGATAGGCGGTGGTGACTTTCCACAGATAACGTGGCGCCTGGGCCGCAGGATGTTTATCCTGCACATGCTGGTAAAACGCTTCCGGGGTCATGGCGTTAATCATCGCAATAGCGCGATCGCGGTCACGAGAGAAGGTCCGCAGTAAAGCACCTGCACCGTTAGCGTAGGAGACGATAGTGGCATAGCGCAGGGTTTTCGGATCACGAATCCCCGCCAGCTGCTGCTCTTGCAGAATACGCAGGTACGCAGTACCAATATCGATATTTTTCACCGGGTCACGCAGTTCCGACTTCGTTGGTTGCCCACGTCGGCCCTGTGAACGATATACTTCCCGCCCTGCCGTAGAGGCTTTTATCTGCATCAATCCAACGGCATTCGACTTGCTGACGACCGTGGGGTTGCCGCCCGATTCTACGCTAATAATCGCTTCCACCAGCTTTTGATCCACACCATTCCGCTGTGCTGCCTGCTCGGTCATCATCGACCAGGCACTGGCCACCTGCGAAGGAGGGGCCTGAGTTAAGGGAGTATCCGGCTGACGAACAATTTTTCTCTGGGGTTCACTGGCACAACCTGCCAGCAATAATGCAGCGATCATCGCCGCCATTTTCACGCTTTTTCTCACGTTTTTATTATCCTCTGAGCCCTTCCGGCTACTGCCACAATCCTGCGGCCGCAGCGCGCGGTGTGACACGTTTGCAGGCTGATGGCCACCGGGTTGATAACAGCGGTATTATTGCCCGCCGCGAGCAACGTTTTGCCGGTAATGACAGCCAGCGTCTGGCCGATATCAACGGCCTGGCGCAGCTTAATCCCTTGCCGGATATCGTTCTGGCAGTACGCGGAGGTTATGGTGCCAGCCGACTGTTACCGCATATTCACTACGCGGCACTGCGTGAGCGGCTGGCCGGTGCCCCGCTCGCCCTCTGCGGCCACAGCGATTTTACTGCCATTCAGCTGGCGTTATTGGCGCAAAGTGGGATGCAAAGCTTCAGCGCGCCGATGCTCGCGGGCAATTTCGGCGCTGAGGTTTTGTCTGATTTTACCATTGAACACTTCTGGCGCGCGCTAACTTCGCCTAAATTAACTCTGGAGTGGACGACAGTCTCACAACGCGTTCAGGCAACCGGTACAGTTTGGGGCGGCAACCTGGCGATGATCGCTTCACTGATCGGCACACCGTGGATGCCGGATATTCAGGACGGCATTCTGGTGATCGAGGATGTGAATGAACATCCTTTCCGTATCGAACGCATGCTGTTGCAACTGCATCAGAGCGGTATTCTTTCCCGCCAGAATGCCATTATTATCGGCAGTTTTAGCGGAACCACTTCTACGGATTACGACAATGGCTACGATTTCACCAGTGTCTGGAACCTGATACGCGATCTGACGGGTATTCCGGTAATTACCGGGTTAGCGTTCGGCCACAGCGCGGACACCGTCACCTTGCCCCTTGGCGCCCAGGGAATGCTGACGGTGGAGAATACCGCCGCTTCGTTACAGGTATCAGGACATCCTGTGCTGCGCTGATCGTTGGGAGCGCAAAAAGATGAAACAGTTATATGAAGATCTCTGGGTATCCACCCCGGAATTTCCTGCCAGTGACGATGAACCCGTATTGATGATGCATGGTTTCTTACTGCAACATGTGCGTGGCAACCTGCTGATATCACGGGTTGAACACCCGGAGGACCACCAGGTGATTGCGGATCAGGGGGGCATTATTCGCCACTATCTGACGCACTGGCACGAAGCCAGTCCGGGTACGCGGCGCTTACAGCAACGTTTCAACTCCGCACTCTACTGTCATGCGCGTGCATTAGGCCAGGTCAGCCACTTTGCCGAAGCCGATGCCACGTTCAATGCAGCGGAGGTCCACTGCGGTAGTTTTCATGTGGTGCCCACCCCGGGGCATACGCCGGGCAGCACCAGCTATCTGTATGCTTCTCCTCATGGTAAAACGTATTTATTCGTCGGTGACACTGTCACGCTATCCCATGATCGTTGGGTCACCGTGCTGGTCGATGAAAGTAATGAGAGTGAACTGCGGCAGACGCTGGAGTTTTATCGCGCGTTACGCCCGGATGTGGTCCTGATGGGCACCACTGCCGGGCATCTGGCATGGAAGGAAGTCGATGTGCGCCAGTGGCTGGCGCTGCTGGATGAAGCGGAAAATAATGTGCTGGACCTGCGCCACTCAGTACTGCCGATTGGCGGACATTAGCGGGGTATTCTGCTCTTCTTTCCGCTCAGCATCGGCCGGCAGATAAGGATGACGATCAGTTTTTCAGCCGGGACATCCCCTGCACTTCGTCCAGGTTCACGGCCTGGGTGCGCCCGGTTGCGTCGGTATAGACCAGCATTTTAGTGGCGTTATCCAGGTGAGGTTTACCCTCCACCACGACCGTACTGCCATCCCGCATATGCAAGATGTGGTCGCTGGTACACCCTGCCAACACTCCCATCATCATTAACACCATCGCACTTGCCATCATCTTGTTCATGCTGCTCTCCTTTTTAACCGGTGCCCTATTCTAGTCCCGCTGGGAGCCCTGTTTTGCGGTTTACTGCCTTTCTTCCTGCCAGAGCGGAAATAGTGTTTGAACCCGGCATAAGATACCTGTATTTTTATCCAGCAAAAATGCACAAGGAGCAAAAATGTTTGTTGAATTGATTTATGACAAGCGCAACGTAGCCGGTCTGGCCAATGCCGAACAACTTATTCTTAATGAGCTGGAAAAGCGGGTCAAGAGAGTGTTTCCTGACGCACAGGTCAAGGTAAAACCCATGCAGGCTAACGGTGTGAAGAGCGACGCCAGTAAAAGCGATAAATCCACGCTGTTACGCATCGTTGAAGAGATGTTCGATGAAGCCGATCAGTGGATGGTATCAGAAGAATTTTGATGTATATGTGCGGTGACATGCCAAATTTTTTGAATTTAATGCGTAAAAAAGGTGCTTTTCATTTGCATTTATTCAGATTCGTGTGTTGGCCCGCATTAAAGCTCTTAGCGGGCTTTTTTTTGTCTAAAATATCAGCTTTTGTAACCAGTTAGCCTCCTATGCAAGCCCTGCCACTAAAGTTCCCCTCTGCGATGCCGAAAAATTAACCATCACAATAAGAGACCAATGGGGCATGCTATGGCCACAATTTATATTCCCTCACTGATGGGATTACTGAGCGATGCGGAACGACAGAAAGGGGCGAGCCTGACGCGCGAAGAGGTAGAAGCACTGCGCGATACCGCCATGTGTGTGTCTATTCCCGATCGTATCGCCTTTGCGCTCGATCCGTCACAGAACTTCAGTGATATAAACCCGGAAAACTGCTGGGACGAGTGGTCCCGCTTTCGACATCGCGGTGAAACAGCGCGGCTGTCATCTGATTAAAACGATGCGCCTTAGCGTCGCTTATTCGCAGCCAGCTCTTCTGTCAGCAAATCGCACACTTTCGCGGCAAAATCTGAGCTGTCGCGCAGCATCTGAATGGCTTCTTCAAGGGTCTGTGGTGGCATCTGCCCCACAATACGCCAGCCGAGGGCGATATTTTTAGCTTCTTCAAGCCGTTCAAATTGATGTTCGCCAGATGCAGTTTCAGACACGATCTTCTCCTGATTTACCTTTTGGACCTATTTTACGTAGCCTGGTGACGTCATCACAACCCCGCCGCTGGATTTAAATCAGCCATTGCCTGCTTTTCAAGCGTTTATCGCTTAAAAAAGGTGTTTCCTTGCCTTAATTCAGATTAATGCCAGCCTGAAAGCGCGGAAAAACTGACTCGCAGAGGGAAATTTATCACTTGTTTCACTAAGGTTTATCAGGAAAAGAGTCTGATTCGGACAATTGATCATGATAAATAAAAAACCGCCCAACTAAGGGCGGTTAATGTATTTACTTTTTTATCAGCTGTAGTACGGCAGTTTGCGGTCAACACCATTGATATTGAGTGTCACATACCCTGTCGGCACGCTGCTGGCAGGGGCGGAGGCGACGCTGGTGGCCATCGTGGCGACCCCGTTTTCATTTGCACCAAAGCCCGCCAGCCCGTTATGTAAACTGAGACGGGCATTCGGCGTGACCGTACCGATCTCCGTTTCATCCAGCGCTTCCGTCAGGTCCGGCGTAAACAAGGAACACTCGCCCGCCTCAAAACGCGTCGGGCCGGTTGAGCGTAAATTAAACATCGTGTCACCACTCCCCGCCTTCAGTTTGACCCACACTTCAACGATATTTTCATAACTACGTTTGTACTTCACATCCAACACTGCCGGCTGCCCGCGATGGAACATATCGCCCCATACGGCAGTGGCGCAGCGCTGAAAGTTCAACCAGGTCATCCCGCTGGACACCGCCTGCGTGGGATTACCCGCGACGCCGGAAGGATTGGCCGTCGACATTTTGCCCAGCAGTTCGATCGTCCACTGCTGATTGACCTTCGGAAAGATAAATTTGCCCACCTTGAACCATTTATCACTGGTGGTGGTGTTCGTCAGTTTATAGCCGCTGTACCAGCCCGCCTTCATCGAACCGGTCATCACCGTGCCGTAGTTTTCATCCCGACGCCAGCCGTTCTCATAGCCGGAAAGCCAGCGGCCCGGGGCGTTATCGAGGTTCACTTTCGCCCCCGCCTGAAGGTTAAGCTGGCGGACCAGCGCCCGGCTATTACTCATATACAGCGGGTTGTCGCAGTTCTCGACGCTGAGGGCATCAACAATCCACTGTCCGTTGGTCAGATCACCAGGGAAACGGGTATGTTCTATCCATACGTTGCGAATAATCCCCTGGGTCATTCTCGGCATCATCAGCGTGGCATCACCATAACCACTCTGGAAGTTGGCGTTGGTCAACTCGACCGCCGTGGAATGGTCCCAGACGCCCCGGGGTGAGTTCGACCAGCCGATATCGAAGACGCGGGCATAGGTCGTCTGCGAATAGACCTGGTCAAAACGACTGTCAAGCGTATCCAGCAGTTTCACCGCCGTGCCGCCGTTATTCTGCACGCGGAAACAGCGGATGTTAACGAACTGCCCTTCAATGGTGATGTTTTCAAAGAAGGGCTGTACATTCGACAACATATCAGGCGTGATCGCCCCGGTATTGACGGTGGTATCAGCGCTGGCCTGACCATTCCAGCTAATGCCACGGATCACCGTGCGACGAGCATTCACTTTGAGCACCGGGTTAATCGACTTATCCGACACGATCACCGTACGCGGTGTCACACCGTATGGACTGTCATCACCGTACAGGGCGAAGCAGGCAATCTCACTGGCCGTCAGATCAATCGGGTTGATCAAAAACTTACCGGCCGGAAAGCGAACACCAATGTTTTTCGCATTGGTATCGTATCCCTGCGACCACTTGAACATACGCAGGAAAGCATCGCTGTCGTCGGTAACTCCATCCCCGCGGGCACCAAAGTGGTACAGGTTCACCTGTTCGGTATCATTAATAATACGCTTCCAGAAAAAGCCGTTACCTTTGGCCACACTGCCCCCGTCATCACTCAATGGCGATGTGCCGAGGAAGCCGACAAAATCGCCGCCACCGTGAAAGGTCGAGTCTTTATCGTAATAACGTTTCAGCATGGCAATATCGCCAGCCTTCGCGGGTGCGGTGGTAATAAAGACAGGAAAACCTGCCAGGAATGCCCTGTGGGCAAGAAGAAAGGAGTGGTCATCGATGCCGGGAAGCGGCACGGAAAGGTGACTGACGTCGGGATGTTGGGGATACCTCCTCAGTAGATTGTCGGGTTGATGTTGGTGATCTTCAGTCCGTTGGCGTGACTTTTATTGCCGTGGGCGCAGCACCTGAAAAATCAGTGCAACGTTGCCTTTTGCACGCCAAACCGCCGCGCAAAAAATGACATTGATGACAATCGCCGCCCAGTGCGTATGGGCATAGACGTCGAAGAGAAAACGAAAAGGCACAGAGGCGTAAGCCAGAATGATCATATAGGCCAGCCACGATGCCCACCGCTGATGCCGGGCCCCGGCTTTATAGAAGAACATCAGGCGCAGCACGATTGCTGAGCACACCACCACGTTGGTGATGACCATAGGATCATTTGTTACCATGAGGTCCTCCTCTCCAGCGCGCCAGCCACTTTGACGGGTCCTGCTGGCTGAAAAACGTTAACGTTTTAATCGCCAGCGCCGACAGCAACACCGCCCCCAGGCCATCCAGCGGTTTATCGCTGTACCCCAGTAGTAGCGCCATCTTCGCCCCGACCAGTCCTGCGCCATAAATACCCACGATCCAGGACACCATAAAATAGGCTGCCCGACGGATAACCTGGAGTTCTGCTGCCGTCACAACATAGAAAACGGCACCGGCAAAAGCGCCAAACAGAACACCGTAGTCGGTGGCGCCGATAAATCCGGCCACACCAGCACCTTTGGTGACTGCAGCCCCCAGGCTCACTGCGAATATCATTGCTGCCATGTTGCCCCCTTTGCTGTGCCCTCTTACCGATTAAGGGATAAAAAAAACCCGGCAAATGCCGGGTTGATAAACAGTTAGCGCTGTCATGTCGGTAACTGTGTTTTTATAAAGTTACATCGGTTTTTGCGTACGCGTGAGTCGGGGATGTTATTTTTTATGTTTTTTTTAGTGCCGCCGATAACCAAAATCATCAATCATGATCGTAATCAAAACATGCTGTGCATGGCTGGGACAGCATAAAATCTCAGCGATAGCCTGATAACGAAGGAACAACATGAACGCTGCACTACTCTTTTCTCTGCTGCTCATCGGTGGGCCATTAATTGGTTTTTTAGTGATTATCGGTATTTGCCTGCCGGGCGTTCTGCTGGCGTTATGGCATCAGTTTGAAGAGCGAATGCATCTCAGAAGCAGACATTAGCCCGGCCCTTTGCAGGCGGGCTGTTCTGTGTTTTTCAGGCTGCCGATAGTCGATGCAGATGACGGGTGTCCAGCGTTTGCCGTGCCTGATGCAGGCTGTAATTTGTCTGTATTTTCATCCAGGTTTCCGCCGTACTCCCGACAACGATAGCGAGACGCAACGCCATCTCAGGTGTTACCGCCGTATATCCTGACAACAACCGGCTGGCCGTTGAGGGTGCAATTTCCATTGCCCGGGCGAACTGGCGGACGCTAACGCGCATATCATCCAGTGCTTCTGCAATGATCTCGCCAGGGTGAGCAGGGTTAGCCATTTTCATCAGTGGTAATCCTCCAGGTTAAGAATCTCAGCATCGCCATCAATAAACGTAAACGTGATACGCCAGTTACCCGATACGCTAACTGACCACATTTCCTGCCGATCACCTTTGAGCGGATGCAGGTCGTAACCAGGCATATCGATCGCTCCGATTTTTTCTGCCGCATCAATCACGGTCAGGCGGTTCCTTATTCGACCCACCAGCTTTTGTTCGATACCGCTACTATCATCTTTTAGAAAGAATTTTTTTAGTCCCTTATGCTTAAAGCTTTTAATCATGGCGCAGTCCTTGTTCCGTGATGTGGAACATCATAGCAGGTGTTCCACCTCGTGCAACAGTCAAAAGGCATCACCTTTCGACAGCGCGTGGAAACAGCGGCGACCTGGCAGAGCGAGGGCTGTGATGTCGTGATAGATGTAGTTTGTTATGGTTGATATAAATGAGATAGATACGATCAGGCTATTTCGCCACCGGGAAATCGGCATAGCGGGTGGTATACGCGGGAGATAACATTTCCCGCTTCATCGCCCAGGATTTTTCGATGCCCTGCCCGGCAAACCATACCTTCCCCTTGCCCGACTGGTTCAACTCATCCAGCACCTGCATCAGTGCTTCACTGTTGGGCTTCGGCTGATACTCATCAAACAAGTTGAGCTGGGCCTCGCCCCGGCTGAAGAAATCCCCCAACATCACCCCGGCTTTCATATAGCGATGCCCTTCAATCCAGATACGATCGAGGGCCTCCGTTGCCACACGGAGAATGTCACGCGTATCGTTAGAAGGGATCAATAACGTGCCGGAAGCCTGGTTGCCATAGAAAACTTCCCCTTCCGCATGCGGGCTGGTGCGCAGAAAAACGCTGATAAAACGGCAGAACTGTTTTTCCTGCCGCAACTTTTCGGCGGCGCGTTCGGCATAGGCACAGATGGCCTGGTGCATCTCTTCATAATCAGTGATGCGGTGCCCGAACGAGCGGCTGCACATAATCTGTTGCTTGGTGGGGGCAAACTCTTCCACCCCGAGACATGGCTCGCCGCGCAGTTCACGCGCGGTTCTTTCCAGCACCACATTGAAATGTTTGCGGATCACCCACAGGGACGATTCCGCCAGTTGCAGCGCATTCTCGATGCCCATCACATTGAGTTTTTTACTGATCCGCCGACCAACGCCCCACACTTCTTCTACCGGCACCAGCGCCAGTAACTTACGCTGGCGGTCAACATTCGACAGGTCAACCACGCCGCCAGCCCTGCGCCACTTTTTCGCCGCATAATTGGCGAGTTTTGCCAGCGTTTTCGTCGGCCCAATTCCCACGCCCACCGTCAGCCCCGTTTCTTTCAATACGCGGCTGCGCATCTGGTGCCCAAAGGTTTCCAGCGGCATACAATTTTCCACCCCGGTAACATCAATAAAGGCTTCATCAATCGAGTAAATTTCAATGCCCGGAGACATCTCCGTCAGTAACATCATCACCCGCTCACTGAGGTCAGCATAGAGCGCGTAGTTAGAGCTGAACACATGCACATGCTGGCGCTGCAGCTCTTGTTTCAGCTTAAAATAAGGCGCACCCATTTTGATCCCCAGCGCTTTGGCTTCCGCCGAGCGGGAGATCACGCACCCGTCGTTATTGGATACCACGACCACGGGTTGCCCGCGCAGGTCCGGGCGGAAAACCGTTTCGCAGGAAGTGTAGAAACTGTTCACATCCACCAGCGCATACATGGTTATTTGTGTGATCGCGGAATACTCGCTGTTATGGGGAACCAGTTGCAGTGTGGGCCGGGTACGCAGCTCTTTGACCGTAAATTCTCCGGCCACAGCCGCCACCACAATATCGCCATGCACGGCGGTCAGTGAACGATCGACGATCAACAGATCACCGTCACCGATCCCTGCCCCACGCATCGAGTCCCCGCTGACTTTGATAAAGTAGGTGGCGCTGGGGTGCTTAATGGCAAACTTGTTGAGATCGAGGCGATCTTCAACATAGTCCTGTGCCGGGCTGGGAAAGCCACACGGAACGCGCTCAAGGAATAAAGGCAGGTGCAGGGCGTGATAACTGTCGGTCGGGCGGATGAACTGCATAAGGGGAATCTCAATAATACTGTATTTATATACAGTATCGCTGAATCTGTGCTGCGATCAAGCGCCTTGCGATGAGATTCTGGAAAGCACCTGAAGTGGCGGGAAATTTAGTGGTTCCACTCAGAGTGAGTTAATACGCTTTATGCCTGGTCCGGCTTGCGTGAAACTCGCCCTGAGCCGGAACAGACGAAGAGCAGTGAACGCAGACAATCATCACTGGCACAGGCCCAGCGGGCGTCCTTTAAATCCGGTTAACAGGCCGCTATTTTTATAGCGGAAAAAATAGATACGCCCGGTAAATCCCTCTTCGGCGAGGGGATCGATATAGCGACCTATTCGTGGGTCTGACGTTAACGGCCCGGCGATCCGGAACGACTTCACGGTGCGGACATTCACAGAGTCATATTTAAAATGATTTTCTGTTTCAATGGTTCTGACTGAAGCGAAATCTTCAAACGGGTTACCCGGGCCAGCAATACTGATACGGGCGGAATAGGTGTGTTCTTTCCCACCACGGTAGGTAAACCAGTTTCCCTGGCTAACGATGTATCTGTCGGGTTCATCGTAAATCAAAACGGATTTGGAAGCGCAGTCCCCTGAAGCCAGAAATATCAGGTAGGGGGCAAAAAACCATCCGGCGGCACACAGCATCAATGCTCCGGCGAGCATCAGCAGGATCTTCATGAACGGTGGTGTCCAATAACGGTGAAAGAGAGGCAGTCGCTGTCTGCACTACCCATTTCCTTGTGACAAAGATAGAAGGATAAATTGTCTGGCCCTGCGTTATTCAGATAGACATATTTCATACTGGTTAATGCGACGTAGTGGTTCTTAACCCAGTAATTCACTCTGGACAGCGCTTCTCTGCTGTATGGCTTATTGTTAAGATAGAAATAAAATGTGCCGTCAATCTCAACGGGAGGAGAGTAATTTATCTCCGTTACCATGCTTAGCTTTCTGACATAAGCAGCACTCAGAAATAAAATAACAGCTAGTGTGATAAGCATCGCTATTCGAAGGATAGGTTTGCGGCTAACAGTGAGGGCTTCCCGATTATTTTCTGCCTCTACTGCATCTTCCTGGCGATCTTCTGGCTGGGAATTTATGCCATTAACAGGTGTATTCTGGAACAGAATAATACCTTTCTGCAGAAGATGTCCTTTCCTTGGCTGGGTAATCAAGACATCGTCTGCAATCCCTGCCTCATCAAATACCCGTCGCAGGCGATACAGCGTTTGCCTTACAGCGGTATCAGAAACAATAACACCGCGATTCAGCCAGCACTCTTCTAAAAGCGTCTTTCTGTTGATAAAGATATCTTCATTTCTCAGGAAAAAATCGAGACATCTTGCTTCCTGAATGGTGAGCTTAATATACTTTTCACCATTATTTAAAGTACTGTTCACTGGGTCAAAATACGCCCCCATTTCGACCACCCTTCTGAAAGCGAAATTCTTTCAATTATAGTAAGTTACATTACCTTGTGGAATATTTATTTTTCCCACTTCAGAAAATATTTTTTCCATGACGCCTGTCTTTATTGATGTAACAGGCAATCCTGACACAGGTAACACGTGTAACAGAACTAATAAGATTATGATTTAAAACAAAAAATAAAAAATAAAATGCCCTTCTTGTTACTTTTAACCCGCCTGATTGCTGTCACTTTATGTACCCGCTAAGATGCATTTCCCTTAAGGATTCGAGAAGGATAAAACGTGACATCAGCACCTGGAAGCAGAATTAAATATAATATTCTCACTGACTGCATCTATCTTAAAAAATCATTAATGCAGATAATGGCGGAGATTAACAACGAAGGTCATATTGCTACGGGTTATTTTCTGATTGTTGATTTGCGTTGTGTCGACATTCTGTCTCTGAGTATACAGGAAAATCCTGCCCCACGAATTTACTTAAGCAGCATCGCCAGAGATAAACTATCACCCAGGATCGCAGATTTCACCATCGACCTTCATCATGATATCCAGTCGGTAAAAAGTGAAATGATAAGAATAATGGAAAACCTGATGGTAAACGATAAAAATGAAAACACCCCTACGCCAGCCACTTTACATGCCGATCTGACGCCCGTTGAAAACATGATGTTAAAAATGTTGTCCAGCGGACATTCCGTCAATGCGATAGCAGAAATACAAAAAACTCCCGTAAAAACCATTTACAGCAGAATAAGCAGCGCCAGAGAGAAACTCTCTGTCCGAACCACCTATGAATTATTGCATCAAATTTCATCGCATAACATCAGATTTTGATTATTTGAAAAAACACAGCCAGACTTAAATAAAAATGAAACTTATAAAAAACATTTTTTCGTCAACCGTCGTATTTATCATCACTTCCGCTGTTTTTGTTTTCCCTGCATCCTCCGCTGATTTCCCCGGTTTTCCGCAAGAGGAGGATTTTCTCACCCTCAATGACACCCCGCAAAATACGCCAACCCACGACAGCAACGCGACCGCCCTTTCAAAGGCAGTGAATACGGGTATTCATTTTCTTACGGCTAAAACAGACAGCGCAGCGGGACTTCGCTATCTCCAGCGTGAGATCGACAGTGAAGTCAGCCAGCAGCTCAAGTCCTTCCTCAACCCCTTTGGCACCGCCCGTGTACAGATAGAAAGCGATGAAAATATTTCGCTAAAAAACTCCGCCTTCGATCTGCTTATTCCCCTCTGGCAAACTGAACATGCGATGACCTTTAATCAAACCAGCCTGCACCGTAGCGACGATCGCGCACAGCTTAATGTCGGGCTTGGGCTACGTTACTTCAGCGATAGCGTGATGTATGGCGGCAACATCTTTTTTGATTATGACCTGTCAGGGTATCACCGCCGTCTGGGGGCGGGCATTGAGCACTGGCGTGATGATCTGAAACTCAGCGCCAACTATTACACTCCCCTCTCTGACTGGCGATCGGCGAAAACCCGTGAAGACTATGATGCACGCCCCGCTAACGGCTGGGATACGCGCGCTAACGCCTGGCTTCCTGCCTGGCCGCAGTTGGGGGCGATGCTGATGTTTGAACAATATTACGGGGATGAAGTCGCGCTGTTTAACATTGAGAACCGGCTGAAAGATCCTTATGCGATAACGGTCGGACTAAATTATACGCCTTTTCCCCTTTTGACCTTCAGTGCAGAACATCGCCAGGGAAAATCGAATACCAAAGACCGTCATTTGTCTCTTCAGTTTACCGTGGGGCTGGATTCCTCATTGCAGCAACAGCTTTCGCCCGCAGCCGTATCATCACGACGCAGCCTTGCAGGTAGTCGCAATGACATGGTCGAAAGAAACAACACTATCGTTCTGGAGTATCGTAAACAGCAGGTTATCACTTTCATGATGGCAGGTGCGCTTAACGGCGCTGCAGGTGAACGTAAGCCGCTGGGGATCAGCGTAAATGCCCGGCATGGGTTTTCCCATCTTGAATGGTCTTCAGCCTCACTGCAGGAAGCGGGCGGAAAAATCATCAGTGGCATGACACCCCATCAGCAGGATGTGATACTGCCGCCGTGGCGCAACGGCGACCCGGTGGCCAACATCTATAAGGTCTCGGCCATTGCCGTGGATAAACGCGGGAACCGTTCCCTCTCTCAGAACCTGGTGATTACGGTCAACAATCCTGGCGCCGGCGTCAGTCAGAGCAGCATAATGCCAGCCAGAAGCCAGCTCCCCGCCGATGGCATCAGCATGCGGGAGTTGGTGTTAACCCTGATAGACGAGCAGTTAAAACCCATTGATGAAGCAGTGGACGATATAATCCTTCACGTGGAGTCGGATATTGCGTCCTCCACAGCTCTCGTTTCGGCGCTAAAAAGACGGTCAGCGGGCGTCTATACGCTGACCGTCACCGCCGGCATGCAGGAAGAGCGTCTGACGTTAACCGCCTCCGCCAGAGGGCTGATATCCTCACCCGCTCAGGTGGAAATTGTCAGCAGAATCCCCTCTGCAGTCTCTTCGACGCTCACCTTATCGCCCTCCACTATCGAAGCCGATGGGCTTGAAACCAGTACGCTGACCATCGAATTGAAAGATCGCGACGGCCAGCCCCTCAGTCGCCATGCGGAGCGGATCAATCTGTCGATCAGGCAGGATGTGATGAGGAACGCTTCTGCCTTGCCCACCCTCAGCGATCTTCAGGAGACCGCACCCGGTGTTTACAGCGCAGCGCTATCAGGAACCACAGCTGGACAATTTACTCTGATACCCGAATATGCAGGCGATACCGAGGGTGATTTTAATCAACTCGCGGCGAAGATCATGCTAACCGCCCCCCTGACGCAGACAAAGATTGTGGGGATAAACACCCATCTGGATAGTGCCGGAACCGATTTTCCTCCCGCGGGATCTTTCCCGAAAACGGGTTTCCGCGGTGCGACCTTCACCGTCAAACTCACACCCGGGGCCGATCCGCGCCAGTTTAGCTGGGCATCGGATCAGAGTTGGGTCACCGTGGATCCCCTGGGACACGTCCTTTTTGCGGGTGAGGCCTCCTCCGGATCGAAAACGGTGACAATCACCGCGACGCCTGCCGTCGGTAAAACGCTGAGCTACAGCTTTACGCTGGAGAGCTGGTTTATCAATTCAGGGGAAATGATAATGAGTCGCGATGAAGCCGTCGACTATTGCGCCAGTAAAGGAGAGGGATACCAGTTACCCTATTTTACCCGGGTAAGCGGCTCTGACGCCTTGTCCGACAACAATGTACGTGGCAAAGTTGGGCGGCTCACCAGTGAATGGGGAACGATGGGGCTCTATGGTAAAGGATGGAAACCCTGGTACTACTGGGTTGACGGCCAACAGAACGATGGCTGGACATCCTGGTTCTATGTTTACCAGGACGGCTCATTAAGCAACGGCTGGGGCAGTGAAGGCCATCATGCACTTTGCTATAAAACATTGTGATGTATCGCAGGGAGGCAACAGTCTGGTCATGGATCCAAAGATGAGGTCAGCCTGAAGGCGAAAAAGCAAAAACCGCCCATCCGGCGGTTTGTGACAAAATCGGTAACGGTTACTGCTGCAGGGTGAATCTCGTTTCGCAATGCGGGCATTTCATCGGTGAGGCTTTTGATTGCATGGTGATCGACTGTCGGCCAGGTCGGTGACAATCAGGGCATTCCACTTCGGTGGTAATCAGCTTAATCCGCTCCATTGCATACTGGAAGTAGGTCATGACCATTTTCCTCTTGTATCCGCGTGAAAGATAAAACTAACATAGCGCGCTAATGGTTAACCAGAGCTTATGTTAATTTTTTACCTATTCTTACAGAACCGGAGCGGGAAGTGATGCCATTGCCTTTTCGCCCCGCGATAGATTCTGCCGTACAAAAGGAGAGAGCATGATCAACAAAACCATCTTACTGATAGCCATCGCGGCTCTTACAACCGCCTGTTCACCACATCAGCCGAAGCAACAGCGCAGTGAAACGCCTGAATGCCGTACCTGGCGCACCATGATGACCGCCCCGCTGGCACCCGATGCATACGGCAGACTAAAAGCTGACTGTGAAAAATCCGTGGGCCGCGGTGACAGTATTCGTCCTGATTGATCGCTGTATGGGGTGTTCAGGGGCAAATCACTCAGGATGCCGTTTTGCTCTGAGCGCTTCGCCTGGCATCACAAGGTGGAGATCGACTGAACCTCATGCTGAAAAACGTAAGGGTCAGACAACAGTTCAAACACCTCATCATCCGGGTAAGTGACGGCAATCTGATAATGCTCTCCGGCAAATGCCTTCACGGCATTCAGATCCTCCCACCACGTCGCCAGGAAGAAATGCTCCCAGTCCCCCTGCGTTTCGCGTCGGACAGCTGCGCCTTTGTTACCCGGCGTCCCTGTTGCATGCTCCACCCCAGTCTTCTGCAAATGAGCGCTAAACCCTTCAGCGTGTTTGAGAGGCACGCAGCCGTGCCATGTCCTGACAATCATTGATCCATTCTCCTAAAGCGATCACACACATAAGATATCCACTATTAAGCCATCACTTGCCGATGCTATGCAAAATTGAGTGTTTTTACGAAAAAGACGCAGGTGCCCTGGATAATATTTACCCGTTAATCCTACTCCTTTATCCTCAGTTCTGGATGATGTGATAACAAGGAAACGTTATGGAAAACGGTTTTAGTATTGCCATGACCCCGGTCCAGTTGGCAGCCGTCATGGCTGATGAGTCAGTGCTCACTGAGCGTATCTGGGGCAGTATCGGGTTTCTCGGTAGTGTGCTGGAGCTGGCCGGTGCCACTGCCCTTTGCCTGGTCCCGGAACCTACCGGAGTGACGAAAGCGGGATGCATTATTGTGGGGGCGCACAGTCTGGATGGGATGAGTGCTTCGGCCTGGCAGGTGTATTCCGGCAAACCAACGGCCTCAATGACCGCTCGCGCTACGGCGGGTATCGCAAGTGAGCTGGGCGCAGATAAGTCTACGGCTGACCAGATCGGCATCGCCGTGGATGTGATACTCCCGTTCTCAGTAGCGGGTACGGCTCGTGTGGCATCGGTCAGAATGGGACAGGTTAATTTGATGAGGCATGAGGCCGCGAAAGGTTTTTCGGGCGGTGGGCATACATTGAGAAAGCATGTGGGCAAATCTGAGCGTGAATTACTGGAAAAGGTTAAGAGGGGTATACAGTCAGGCTCATTCAGGCCGGAACACGCTGCCAGCTCTTTCACTTCGCTGGAAGTTGCCGAAAAAGCCATAAGCAAAGCCGTTAAAGCCAATCGGGCTAAAATCCGGCAATGGGCAAAAGGTAATAGCGCTGATACTGGGTTTTACCTTACGTTCATGTATGACGTTAAGAAAAATGTAGGGATCATTGTTAAATATGATTCAACTGAGGCAGTTAAAGCCACCAGAATTGAGGTTGTTATGAAGAAAAAACAATTCAACAACAAGCCTTATTACATCACTACGGCTTTCCCGGTAATTTAAATATGAAAAACTTCACCAACATTAGTAACTTTTTCATCGTTTTCTTCGGGCAAGACAGTGATGAATATGGCGAAAATTATCCCGACATTGTCGATTCTGCTTTCAAAATCTATGTTGAAGGCGGTGAAAATTATCTGGATTACCTGATTCACAACATTGATGATTTTCGCCAAACTTACCCAGACAATGAATCTGCCGCTGTCGCTCTGAACAAGCTGACGCGATATTTGGCTGGTGACACCCATTATTACACCCCGACACTGCTTGATTTTCTTGCGTGGTTATCTGCCTCTCTGAAGCAAAAACGTGAAGAATATCACGCTAAATAACATGAAAAATAAACTTGTCGTCGTGTTATTCAAGGAGACTTACCATGGTAAACCCTACTCTGTCCTTACTGCTTATCCTGTGCCGGGGTAACTGATGAGTGCTCATAAATGGATTAGCGATTTTTTCGTGGTTTTCTTCGGGCAGGACTCTGACGAATACGGAGATACTTATCCGGAAATTGTTGATACTGCCTTTAAAACCATCTCCAGGCATGGCATGCAACATATTGATGATTTGATTAATGGCATCGATCTGTTTCGGGAAACTTATACCGATAATGAGTCTGCGGCATCGGCTTTAAACACGTTGACGCACGGATTGGCTGGTGACACCCATTATTACACCCCAACGCTACTTGATTTCCTGGCGTGGCTATCTGCCTCTCTGAAGCAAAAACGTGAAGAATATCACGCTAAATAATTCGAAACTGAAAATAAAAACGGGAACCCTAAGGTTCCCGTCAGCACAGCATCAGCAGGGCTGATTACATATGTTTGATCATCGCGTCGCCAAACTCTGAAGCTTTCAGCAGTTTAGCGCCTTCCATCTGACGCTCGAAGTCATAGGTCACGGTTTTGGCAGCAATTGCGCCTTCCATGCCTTTAACAATCAGGTCAGCGGCTTCGAACCATTCCATATGACGCAGCATCATTTCTGCAGACAGGATGATAGAACCTGGGTTCACTTTATCCTGGCCAGCATACTTAGGTGCAGTACCGTGGGTGGCTTCAAACAGTGCACATTCGTCACCGATGTTAGCACCCGGAGCAATACCGATACCGCCCACCTGCGCCGCCAGGGCGTCAGAGATGTAGTCACCGTTCAGGTTCATACAGGCAATTACGTCATACTCAGCCGGACGCAGCAGGATCTGCTGCAGGAAGGCATCGGCGATCACGTCTTTAATGACGATCTCTTTGCCGGTGTTCGGGTTCTTCACCGTCATCCACGGACCACCATCGATCAGCTCACCGCCGAATTCTTCTTTCGCCAACTGGTAACCCCAGTCTTTGAAAGCGCCTTCGGTGAATTTCATGATGTTGCCTTTGTGAACCAGCGTTACAGAATCACGGTCATTAGTGATTGCGTATTCGATGGCTGCACGCACCAGACGCTGGGTGCCCGCTTCTGAACATGGCTTAACGCCGATACCGCACTGCTCAGGGAAGCGAATTTTCTTCACGCCCATTTCATCACGCAGGAACTTGATGACTTTATCTGCTTCCGGCGTACCCGCTTTCCACTCGATACCCGCATAGATATCTTCGGAGTTCTCACGGAAAATCACCATATCGGTGTCTTCCGGGCGTTTCACCGGGCTTGGTGTGCCGGTGTAGTAACGGACAGGACGCAGGCAGATGTACAGATCAAGCTGCTGACGCAGGGCAACGTTCAGGGAACGAATACCGCCGCCGACCGGGGTGGTCAGTGGGCCTTTGATGGCAACGCGATATTCTTTAATCAGGTCGAGGGTTTCTTCTGGTAACCAGACATCCTGGCCGTAAAGCTCTACCGATTTCTCACCGGTGTAAATTTCCATCCAGGAAATTTTACGCTCACCGTTGTAAGCTTTCTGCACAGCGGCATCAACAACTTTGATCATCACTGGAGACACGTCAACG
This sequence comes from Erwinia sp. MYb416, assembly GCF_037479575.1. Taxonomy (NCBI): domain Bacteria; kingdom Pseudomonadati; phylum Pseudomonadota; class Gammaproteobacteria; order Enterobacterales; family Erwiniaceae; genus Erwinia; species Erwinia sp. MYb416. Next base: position 1,289,784 of record NZ_JBBGYT010000438.1, on the reverse strand, counting down.
CCAATGCCATCACCTTCGATAAACGGGATGATTGGATTGTTAGGTACGTTGAGTTTTCCCTGATCCAGGGTGATTTTCTGACCTTCCGCCGGAACAACTACTTTGCTTTCCATTAACCTCTCCTTCGAGCGCTTTTTTTTGTTAATGACTTGTAAGATGCGCGTCAATACTACTTGAATATTGACTCCGCGCCAATCATCTCGGGATTGCGGTATAATGCACTCATTGTTACTCAGTGCAAAGACCATGCGAAAATCTTCCTTGACGAATCATCACCCTGGGCGTTCCGGCCCGCGCCGCGCCGCCAAACCAGCCGTTAAAGGCCCACGTTGCGTGGTGCTGTTTAATAAGCCCTTTGATGTGTTGCCCCAGTTCAGCGATGAAGCCGGGCGCCGCACGCTAAAAGATTATGTTCCCCAGCCGGGTATTTATGCTGCCGGGCGCCTTGACCGTGACAGCGAAGGGCTGATGGTGCTGACCAATGACGGCGCACTCCAGGCCACGCTGACCCAGCCCGGTAAACGCACCGGAAAAATCTATTTTGTACAGGTCGAGGGCGATCCGCAGGAGAGTGACCTGCAACCGTTACGCACTGGCGTAAATCTGAAAGATGGCCCCACCCTGCCCGCCGGGGTAGAAAAAGTGGCCGCCCCCGACTGGTTATGGGATCGTCAACCTCCGATTCGTGAGCGCAAAGCGATTCCAACCTGCTGGCTGAAAATCACCCTGTTTGAAGGGCGTAACCGTCAGGTACGTCGAATGACGGCGCATATTGGCTTTCCCACCCTGCGGCTGATCCGTTTCTCCATGGGTGCGTTACAGTTACAGGGTCTGGCGCCAGGCGAATGGCGTGATATCAGCAACGAAATCTGACTTTTTAACGCGCGGCACGCTGCGCGTCTTAACCGAATGGAGAACATTATGTTTAAACCGCACGTCACCGTAGCCACGGTGGTACAGGCTGAAGGACAGTTTCTGGTAGTAGAAGAACGTGTGCGTGGACGCACAACATGGAACCAGCCTGCGGGTCATCTGGAAGCGGATGAAACGCTGCTTCAGGCGGCGGTGCGTGAACTGTCGGAAGAGACAGGCATTGATGCGATCCCCCAGGCCTTTTTACGTCTGCACCAGTGGATTGCCCAGGATAACACCCCGTTCCTGCGTTTCCTGTTCGCCCTGGATCTGCCTGAAGCAATCGACACCTATCCCCAGGACCGCGATATTGATCGTTGCTGGTGGCTGCCGCCGCAGGAGATCATGACGTCAAAAAAACTGCGCTCACCGCTGGTCGCAGAAAGCCTGCACATTTATCAAACCGGGCCGCGCTAGCGCCTTCCAGTGGCCGTTTAGCGAGAGTGCGCAGGTCGCCGACGCGTGATAGAATGCCGCGCAATTTTATCAGAGTCGCCTTTTACGGCTCCTTAAAGTCGGACAAGCAATGTTGAACAGTTCTAACAGCCAGAAAAAAGTGATCGTCGGGATGTCCGGCGGCGTTGACTCCTCCGTTTCTGAAGGCCTGTTTATGAAAAACTGGGAGGAGGATGATGGTGAGGAGTATTGCACCGCAGCGGAAGATTTAGCCGATGCGCAGGCAGTCTGTGACAAGCTCGGTATCTATCTGCATACGGTCAATTTTGCCGCCGAATACTGGGACAATGTGTTTGAACACTTCCTGGCGGAATACAAAGCGGGCCGTACGCCCAATCCTTGCTGAACAGCTTGATTTGATCACGGCCGATTGTCTCCGTTGACGGCGACACCGTGGGGCAGCATCAGGGTCTGATGTACCACACGCTGGGCCAGCGCAAAGGGCTGGGCATCGGCGGTACCAAAGACGGTAACGAAGAGCCCTGGTACGTGGTCGATAAAGACGTGGCGAACAATGTGCTGGTGGTTGCTCAGGGCCACGACCATCCGCGTCTGATGTCCACGGGCCTGATTGCTCAGCAGTTGCACTGGGTGGATCGCGAAACGCTGACCGCGCCACTGCGCTGCATGGTGAAAACCCGCTATCGCCAGGAAGATATCCCCTGCACTGTCACCCCGCTGGATGCTGAACGTATTGAAGTACGTTTTGACCAGCCGGTGGCGGCCGTAACGCCTGGGCAGTCTGCGGTTTTCTATATCGATGAAGTCTGCCTGGGTGGCGGCATCATCGAACAGCGTCAGCCGCTGGTTAACGCATAAGCGGGTTAACACATCAACAGTCGGGCCGCAGAATAGCAGCCAACGTACCAGCAGCCTGAAGTCTGGCGTATACAGGAGTTACCGTGGCGAAGAATTACTATGATATTACTCTGGCACTGGCTGGCATCTGCCAGTCCGCTCACCTGGTGCAGCAACTGGCACACCAGGGACAGTGCCCGCCCGATGCGTTAAAAACATCGCTGAAGAGCCTGCTGGACCTGAACCCGTCATCCACACTGGCGGTGTTCGGTAACGACGAAGCAAACCTGCAGTTTGGTCTGGAAACCCTGCTGGCCGTGCTGAACAGCAACAGCCGCCAGGGTCTGGGCGCCGAACTGACGCGTTACACGCTGAGTATGATGGTGCTGGAGCGTAAACTGAACGCCAGCAAAACGGCACTGAATGAGTTGTCCAGCCGTATTGCCCAGCTCGATCGCCAACTGGCGCACTACGATCTGGAATCCGATACCCTGTTAAGCGCGATGGCAGGGATTTATGTCGATGTAATCAGCCCGCTCGGCCCGCGTATCCAGGTCACCGGTTCACCGGCTGTCCTGCAGAATAGTCAGGTACAGAGCAAAGTTCGTGCAACATTGCTGGCGGGTATCCGTGCAGCGGTGTTGTGGCAGCAGGTCGGCGGTGGCCGTCTGCAGCTGATGTTTTCCCGTAACCGCTTAGTCAATGAGGCAAAAGCGATTCTGGCCCGCCTTAACGGGACCCCAACCTGATTTTTTAACCGATCCTGGAGCAGCAACAATGGAATTATCCTCTCTGACCGCCGTCTCACCTGTAGATGGCCGTTATGGCGACAAAGTCAGCCCACTGCGTGGTATTTTCAGCGAATATGGCCTGCTGAAATTCCGCGTTGAGGTTGAAGTTCGCTGGTTACAGAAACTGGCAACCTGCGCTGCGATCAAGGAAGTTCCTGCATTTGATGCCGACGCAAACGCTTACCTTGATGCTATTGTCAGCAGTTTCAGCGAAGAAGACGCTGCGCGCATCAAAACCATTGAGCGCACCACCAATCACGATGTGAAAGCAGTGGAATACTTTCTGAAAGAGAAAGTGGAATCCGTCCCTGCCCTGCACGCGGTATCTGAATTTATTCACTTCGCCTGTACTTCAGAAGATATCAATAACCTGTCACACGCGCTGATGCTGGAAACCGCACGCCGTGAGGTGATTGTGCCTTACTGGAACAAAATCATCGTCGCCGTGAAGGACCTGGCGGTGCAGTACCGTGATATCCCATTGCTGTCGCGCACCCACGGCCAGCCTGCAACGCCGTCAACGCTGGGTAAAGAGATGGCGAACGTTGCCTATCGCTTTGAGCGTCAGTTGCGCCAGTTAGAACGCATTGAAATCCTGGGTAAAATCAACGGTGCCGTGGGCAACTACAACGCCCACATCGCGGCGTACCCGGAAGTGGACTGGCATGAATTCAGTGAAACCTTCGTGACGTCATTGGGCGTGACATGGAATCCGTACACCACGCAGATCGAGCCGCACGACTACATTGCCGAGCTGTTTGACTGCATGGCGCGCTTTAACACCATTCTGATCGACTTCGATCGTGATGTCTGGGGTTACATCGCACTGAACCACTTCAAGCAGAAAACCATTGCGGGTGAAATCGGTTCTTCCACCATGCCGCACAAGGTGAACCCGATTGACTTCGAAAACTCCGAAGGCAACCTGGGCCTGGCTAACGCCATGATGCAGCACCTGGCCAGCAAACTGCCGGTATCACGCTGGCAGCGCGACCTGACCGACTCCACGGTACTGCGTAACCTCGGCGTGGGCGTGGGTTATGCGCTGATCGCTTATCAGGCAACGCTGAAAGGCATCTCCAAACTGGAAGTGAACCGCGCGCGTCTGCTGGACGAGCTGGATCACAACTGGGAAGTGCTGGCTGAACCGATCCAGACAGTCATGCGCCGTTACGGCATCGAAAAACCTTACGAGAAGTTGAAAGAACTGACGCGCGGTAAACGTGTTGACGCTGAAGGCATGAAAACCTTCATCGACGGACTGGATCTGCCGGAAGACGAGAAAACTCGCCTGAAACAGATGACCCCGGCCAACTATATCGGCCGCGCCATCCAGATGGTTGACGACCTGAAATAATCTCGCCCCACCGGGCCGGCTCAGTCGGCCCGTGTTAACCTCTTGTTTATCTGATCTCCCCTATACTTAACGCCTGTTGTGCCCCCAAAAAAAGCGAGCCACCGTTCGGGCTATTGCACCTTCAGGTCTCCTGGGGCTATGTTGTTAATTCTGGTTATTTGATCTTATTAAGGATTCGGTTATGCGAGTGTTAGTTGTGGAAGATAATCCGCTGCTGCGTCATCATCTGGCGGTGCAGTTGCGTGAGATGGGCCACCAGGTTGATGCCGCCGAAGACGCGAAAGAAGCCGACTATTTCCTCAATGAACACACACCGGATATTACCCTGGTCGATCTCGGGCTGCCGGATGAAGACGGCATGGCGCTGATCCGCCGCTGGCGCAGCCAGGAAGTCCGTCAGCCGATTCTGGTCCTCACCGCGCGTGACGGCTGGCAGGCTAAAGTTGAAGCACTGGAAGCCGGTGCCGATGATTACGTGACCAAGCCCTTTCATATTGAAGAGGTCGTGGCCCGGATGCAGGCGTTGATGCGCCGCAACAGCGGGTTAGCCTCGCAAATTATCACCCTGCACCCTTTTCAGGTGGATCTCTCACGCCGTGAGCTGACGATCAATGAGCAGCAGATCAAACTGACCGCCTTCGAGTACACCATTATTGAAACGCTGATACGCAATGCAGGCAAAGTAGTCAGCAAAGACTCGCTGATGCTGCAACTCTACCCCGATGCCGAACTGCGCGAGAGTCACACGATTGATGTGCTGATGGGCCGCTTACGCAAAAAAATCCTGGCAGAGCACGCTCAGGACGTCATCACTACGGTGCGCGGTCAGGGCTACCGCTTCGATCTCTGAGCATGTTTAACTGGCGCCGCAAAAAACCGCTTTCGCTGCGGGTCCGTTTCTTACTCGCTACCGCAGCGGTCGTGTTAACCATGTCGCTCTCCTACGGCATGGTGGCGGTCATCGGTTATGTGGTGAGCTTCGATAAAAACACCTACCGCGTGCTGCGCAGCGAAAGTAATCTGTTTTTCACTCTCTCCCAGTGGCAGGACAATAAGCTGACTATCGTGCAGCCTGAGCGCATGACGCTCAATTTTCCTGCGCTGGTGTTTATTTACGACAATAACGGCAAACTGCTGTGGCAACAGCGCGACGTCCCCGATATTCGCAGCAAGATCCGCCGCGAATGGCTGAATAAGTCGGATTTTTATGAGATCGACACCAATAATCACACCAGCCGCGAAGTGCTGGGCAACGATCGGGATGCACAAAGTAAACTCAGCGCCTATGACGATGATGGCAACGATACCTTCACCCACTCGGTGGCGGTGAACCGTTATGATGCCACGCCCAACCTGCCGGCGCTGACCATTGTAGTGGTCGACTCCATTCCGCAAGAGCTACAACACTCTGACGTGGTGTGGTCGTGGTTCAGCTATGTCTTGCTGGCCAATCTGCTGCTGATTATCCCGTTGCTGTGGCTGGCAGCCCACTGGAGTCTGCGTCCGATTGGCGCACTGGCGGCCCAGGTCCGTGAGCTGGAAGGTGGCAATCGCGACACGCTTGATCCCGCCCCGCCCCAGGAGCTAAAAGGGCTGGTGCGAAATCTGAACCTGCTGCTGGATAACGAACGCCAGCGCTACACCCGTTACCGCACAACGCTGAGCGATCTGACGCACAGCCTGAAAACCCCGCTGGCGGTGCTGCAAACTACGCTGCGTTCGCTGCGCGGTGAACGCAATCTCTCCATCGAACAGGCCGAACCGATCATGCTGGAGCAGATCAGCCGTATCTCCCAGCAGATTGGCTATTACCTGCATCGCGCCAGCATGCAGGCCGATCACCATGCACTGAAGCGCGATGTGCATTCGGTGCCGGCCCTGCTCGACGGGCTGTGCTCGGCACTGAATAAAGTCTATCAGCGAAAAGGCGTTGTTCTGACGCTGGATATTTCACCGGAGGTGATTTTCGTCGGTGAGCAGAACGATTTTATGGAAGTGATGGGCAACGTACTGGATAACGCCTGCAAATACTGCCTGGAGTTCGTTGAGGTCAGCGTGCAACAGACGGAAAAAACACTGCTGCTTATCGTTGAGGATGATGGTCCTGGCATTCCGGAGAACAAGCGTGACCTGGTGTTTATTCGCGGTCAGCGTGCCGATACACTGCGCCCCGGCCAGGGGCTGGGCCTGTCACTGGCACGCGATATCCTCGAACAGTACGCGGGGGATATTCGTGCCAGCACCAGCGAGCTTGGCGGCGCACGTATGGAAGTCGAATTCCAGCGCCAGGAAATGCTGCACAAGCACGAGTAATTTTCCCCCCGGCCATGACATTACACAGTGGCCGTGCGCTGTTATAATCTTTCCACTTACGCGTTTCAGGAAACCATCATGGATTATCAGCTCGATCTCAACTGGCCCGATTTTATTCAGCGCTACTGGCAGAAACGCCCGGTAGTCCTCAAGCGCGGTTTCAAAAACTTCGTAGACCCTATTTCACCCGACGAACTGGCGGGTCTGGCGATGGAGAATGAAGTCGACAGCCGTCTGGTGAGTCACCAGGAGGGTAAATGGGAAGTCAGCCATGGCCCGTTTGAGAGCTTTGATCATCTTGGCGAAAATAACTGGTCACTGCTGGTACAGGCCGTTGACCACTGGCATGAACCTTCTGCCGCCCTGATGCATCCCTTCCGGATGATTCCCGACTGGCGCGTTGACGATCTGATGATCTCCTTCTCGGTGCCGGGCGGTGGCGTTGGCCCTCACTTCGACCAGTATGATGTGTTTATCATTCAGGGAACCGGCCGTCGTCGCTGGCGTGTGGGTGAAAAAACAGAGCTGAAACAGCACTGTCCGCACCCGGACCTGCTCCAGGTTGAACCCTTTGACGCGATTATCGATGAAGAGATGGAGCCGGGCGATATTCTTTACATCCCGCCAGGATTCCCGCACGAAGGCTACTCACTGGAAAACGCGATTAACTATTCAGTCGGTTTCCGTGCGCCAAGCGGACGTGAACTGATCAGCGGCTTTGCTGATTACGTGCTGGCACGTGAGCTGGGCAGCCGTCGTTTCAGCGATCCGGATGTGCAGCCACGCGAACATAATGCAGAGATCCTGCCTGACGAACTCGATGGTATTCGCGCCATGATGATGGACGTCATCAACCAGCCTGAGCACTTTAACCAGTGGTTCGGTGAGTTTGTTTCGCAGTCGCGCCACGAACTGGATGTCGCCCCGCCGGAACCGCCTTATCAACCGGATGAGATCTACGATGCGCTGCAACAGGGTGACAGGCTGTCACGCCTTGGCGGCCTGCGCGTGGTCTCGATTGGTCAGGCCGTATTTATTAACGGTGAGCAGGTGGAATCGCCGCACCGTGCAGCCCTGACCGCACTGGCGAACGATTTAACGCTGGGCCAGGATCAGTTCGGCGATGCGCTGGACGACCCGTCCTTCCTCGCCCAGCTGGCCGCGCTGGTCAACAGCGGCTACTGGTATTTTGCTGACGCAGAGTAATCCCTGCACGGGGCGGCCAGAAAAAGTCGCCCCGTCCCCTTCAGGCCCGATACCTTCCACGCTGCCCTCAGCGACAATTACCCCGTCAATTATGTGAAAGGAAACCCCATGAATCAGCCACGCTGGACACAGGTCGACCAATATCTGGTGGAACAACTGGTGCCACAGGATGCGGCACTGCTGGCCGCGCTGGAAAACAACCAGGCCGCCGGGTTACCTGCCATTGATGTGGCCCCGAATCAGGGAAAACTGCTTAATCTGTTGGCGAAAATGGTCGGCGCAAAACGCATTCTGGAAATCGGAACGCTGGGCGGCTACAGCACACTGTGGCTGGCGCGGGCGCTGCCGGATGACGGAAAAGTGATTACCCTGGAGTATGAAGCGCATCACGCAGAGATTGCCGCGCAGAATATTCGACGTGCCGGGCTGGAGAGCAAGGTCACGATCCGCGTGGGTGCCGCACTGGATACCCTGCCCACACTGGCTGACGCAGCGCCTTTTGATATGATCTTTATTGATGCCGACAAACGCAATAATCCGGCCTATCTGGAGTGGGCAATACAGTACTCACGTTCAGGCACCCTGATTATTGGTGATAACGTCGTGCGTAACGGACGGGTTGCCGATGGGGATACCAGCGACTGGAACATCCAGGGGGTGCGTGATTTTCTTTCGCAAATGGGCAGCGACCCGCGTCTGGATGCCACCGCCATTCAGACCGTGGGTGCCAAAGGCTGGGATGGGTTCTCGCTGGCGCTGGTGAAGTAATATTATCCCGGACCAGAAGGTTCCGGGACGATATTGGCCAGCGAAATCATCATCCCGGATACTATGACTGCAGGAAAAAATTAAACATATTTAAAATACAAAACAATCCCCACACAAATCCCGTTATTCGGGACGTCTCGCAGAATTTGTGGGGGGAAATCATTACACCGCGCCCAGCGCCGGGAACCGCAGCTTAAGCTCCGCAAACAACTGCGACATCTGTTCATCCAGCGTCAGCTCATTGCCCTCACCCGCTTTCACCGCCGCAAAAACCTGGTGCTTAAGGAAGTGACGCCACACGACCGGTTGCTGCGCCAGAAATGCGGTCAGCAGTTGATAACGTTCTGGGGTCCAGACCGCTTCAAAGGTGCGCCGGGCTTCGCCCACATCAAAGTGTTCGCCGTTCCCCTCCGGCATAGCGGCACGCAGACGGGCTGTACCGACTTCGTCGATCTCACCGCGCTGCAACGCCACACCGTACTGCTCACGCGCCGCCTGCTGCGTCAGGAAACCACACTGTACATCCTGCAGAACCGCCTGCACCCGGCGGTGTTTCGCCAGTCCGTAGCCTCCCGCGCCCGGGCCTTTGATGGCCACCACATCGCCAGGACCACAGTGGATCACATCGGTATTTCCGTGTTCCGTCACCCGGCCATCCGCATGTTCAGTACGGAACCATGAGGTACTTCCGGCCCGCCCACCGGCCGCCCCCGCAGAAGAGAAGACGGAGCGGTTACGGTTACGCGCCGTAATGGTGGTGTTCGGTGCAAATACCTCAAAGGCCATTTCCGTCGCCAGCCCACCGCGATACTCTCCGGCCCCTGCGCTGTCCGTCGCCAGACCATAACGCAGAAAACGCACCGGGACCTCGGCTTCATTGATCTCAATCGGTGTGTTTTTCAGGAAGGCTGACAGACCACCGGAACCGTCCGGGCCATCATGTTTCGGTGTACCGCCCGCACCGCCGCCGACCGGGCCGAGCGAGGCAACCACACTGCGATTCAGCCCATCCACGGTACGAATATTGATAATCGAGTTACCGCCCGGTGAGTTCGCCGGCAGGCGCTCCGGCATCGCCAGCGAGAAAGCACCGACGGTGGCAATCTGAGACATGGCGCAGGTCAGAGAGCGCATGCCGACAGCGGCCGGGGCTTCACAGTTCATGATAGTGCCCGGCGGCAGGATTGCCCGCGTTGGCCGCAGCGTACCGGCATTGAGCAGTAGCGAACGATCCAGCGTCGAGAGGACATAGGTCACGCCAACCAGAGCCAGCGGGTGACGTTCGCGCCCGCCGGTTGGCATATTCAGCGATGACATCAATTGCGGATCGCTGCCGGTATAATCCAGCTCCAGGCTGTCGCCTTTAACACGCAGTGTCACGGCAATGCGGCACGGATAGCCGCCTTCGCCATCTTCATCCGCGTAATCGGCATAGAAGTAGTCACCGTCCGGAATGGTGCTGATAATGCCGCGTGCCTGTTGTTCGGCATAATCAAGAATACCGTCAATCCCGGTGAGGAAATCATCAATACCAAAGCGGGCGATAATCTCCTGTACCTTACGTTCACCAATATTCACGGACGCGATCTGGGCATTAAAGTCGCCCCAGTTCTGATCCGGCGCACGCACGTTAAGCCGCATAATGCGTGCCACTTCATGGTTCAGCACGCCACCGTTGATGATTTTCAGCGGCGGGATGCGGATGCCTTCCTGCACGATTTCCGTCAGCGAACGCGACAGGGAAGCCGGTACCGCACCGCCCACGTCAGTGTTGTGAATATGCCCCACCACAAAACAGGTAATTTCTCCTTCATGAAATACCGGCTTCCAGATATGAATATCCGGTGAATGCGTGGCGACATTGCCCGCGTAGGAATCATTGGTGATGCAGATATCCCCTTCCTGGTAGCCATCAATCAGCTCCAGCACCGGGCCATAATCAATACCGCTGTACCAGGGGGCGCCAAAGCTGCGCGGCGATGCAAATGCCAGACCGTCACGGCTGACAATCTGACAGGAGAAATCTTCCGTCTCTTTAACAAACGTCGAATGCGCGGTGCGCATCAGGGTAAACGCCATCGCATCGGCCGCCGCCGCGCAGTAGTTGGCGAGAATTTGCAGGTTACGACCATCAATTGCCATGATGCGCTCCGGTTTGCGGGGTAATAATCAGGTTGCCATAGTGGTCAACATCGACCTGCATTTGCGGGGGAACACAGGTGGTGCAGTCATCCTGTGCAATGATCACCGGGCCGGTGAGCTGGTGCCCGGCGAACAGCGCACCGCGTGACACCACATCCACCTGCCACCAGCGTCCGTCAATCCAGGCTTCAACCTGGCGCACGACCGGCACCGGCCCCTCAGCCGCCGCCAGCGTTGTCAGGCGCGGTTTTGGGGTGGGCGATGACAGCACCAGCCGCAGGTTGATCAACTGCACAGCGGCCTCTGCATCATGATGACCAAACAACCGGGTATGATGCCCATCGAAGGCACTGCGGATCGCCGCCAGATCGCCCTCCAGCAACCATGACGGTTGCAGCACCACATCGATCTCAAAAGACTGGCCGCGATAACGCATATCGGCCGAGAAGCTGAGTTCGTATGGCAAATCTGCACCATATTCACGCGCCAGCCAGCCTTCGGCTTCGGTGCGAAGCTGTTGGGCATTCTGTTGCAGGCGGTCGCTGACCGCCGCCGTCAGATCGCAGTACAGCGTGCGGATAAAGTCGTTTTTGATGTCGGCGACCAGCCCACCGAGCGCAGACAGTACGCCCGGTGTCGGCGGCACCCCCACGCCTTTCAGTTTCAGCTCACGCGCCAGGAAGCAGCCCATCATCGGCCCGGCACCGCCGAAGGCGAGGAAATAGAACTCGCGCGGGTCGAGGCCAAAGCGTGAGATCAGTCCGCTGGTGTCGCTGTACATACTGGAGATGGCCAGTGCGATAATATTTTCTGCCGTCTCTTCAATGCTGATCCCCAGCGGTTCTGCCAGTTTACCGACCGCTGCACGCGCCCCGGCCACATCCACCTGCACCGCGTTATAACCCAGATCGCCGTGACCAATCAGGCCACAGGCAGCAAAGGCATCCGTGGCGGTGGCTTCAGTGCCGCCACGACGGAAGCACACCGGGCCAGGCAGGGAACCGGCGCTGTCCGGGCCAACCTGCAACACGCCGAGGCTGTCAATCCAGGCGATAGACCCCCCGCCCTGACCGACCGAGGTGACAGAAACAGAGGGAATATAAATGGGGAAGTCCCCGATAATTTCACCGCTGCCGTATTCCGGGCGGCCATTGATAATCACCGCCACATCGGCGCTGGTACCGCCGATATCCAGGCTCAACAGTCGGTCGAAGCCGCAGCTTTCCGCAATATAGCTGGCCCCCATCACCCCGGAGGCAGTGCCGGACAGCACCATCTGTACGCATTCGGCTTTGGCCTGCGCCAGCCCCATCACCCCACCGTTGGATTTGGTAATACGCGGCGGCACCGGCACCCCCATCTCCTTTAACGCCCGCTCGAAAGAGTCCAGATAGTGGATCACTTTCGGCTGCACATAGGCGTTAATCACGGCGGTAATGGTACGCTCGTATTCACGGATAATCGGCCAGATCTCTGCCGAACAGGAGGTCAGCAGTTCGGGAGCCAGTTCGGCAACCATCTCACGCACCAATGCTTCATTGCTGCCGTTGCGATAGCTGTGCAGCAGCGAAACCACGATGCCTTCACAGCCTGCCGCACGGGCAGCGTCAACCGCATTGACCACGCTCTGGCGGTCAACAGGCTGTAGCACTTTGCCATCACGGTCAGTACGTTCGGTAATCGCAAAGACCCGGTCACGGGAGATTAACGGCGTCGGCCGGCGCGAGAACAGATCGTGAATATGGGGAATTTTAAGCCGGGCCAGTTCCAGGACATCGCAGAACCCCTCCGTGGCGAACAGCGCCAGCCTGACCCCTTTACGCTGGATCACCGCGTTCACGCCAACGGTGGTGCCGTGAGTAAAATAGGTAATCTCTGTCGGATCAATGCCGTCGCGCTGCGTAAACGCCGCCAGCCCGGTCGTGATTTAGCTGCCCGGACTGTCAGGGCGGGGCAGCACTTTCAGGGTACGGATGCTATTATCACGCTCGTCCAGCAGCGCAAAATCCGTAAACGATCCGCCAATATCGACGCCAACGCGGTAACTCATGGGGTGTTTTCCTCTGGTGGGGTGGGAACAAATTCCATCAATCGTTGTGGCTTTTCTACTGACTGCCATCCTGCACGGCGATAGACCTCGTGGGCATCGTCGGTGGCCAGCATCCAGCGTTTTATCGTGTGTAATTCCGGGTGGGTCAGGATGGTCGCGGCAAACCAGCCGCCAAGGCCTTTGCCGCGATGCGCATCATCAATCATCACATCGCTGAGGTAGGCAAAGCGGCTGTAGTCGGTGATCAACCTCCCAAAGCCCACCTGCTGCTGCTGATGATAAATACCGAATGCCAGGGAAGCCGCGAGAGAGCGTTCGGTCATCTCCCGCGTCTGCCCCTGCGCCCAGTAACTCTTTTCGGCGATCTGACGATGAACCCAGTCAATATCGAGTTTTTGCGGGTCACTGCTTAACAGATAGTCATCGCGCTGCCATTCGGCAATGGCGGGCACAAGCGGCTTCAGCATAAGGATTCCTGACTCTTTTTTTAGCGGATAAAAAGAGTGTAAGGCCTTTAGCGGCAGGAGTTTTTTGGTTCATAGCGGGTAAGACGGCGTTTTGTGGGGAATTGGTGGGAAGTGGGGAAATATTCTGCCGGGGGAGTTCAGCCATCCCGGGCGCGGCATGCCACGCCCCTACGGGAGTAAGTCGCTGTAGGGGGGGGGGCATGCCCGCCCCGCGGTTAAAACTCAACCTGGGTATGGCGCGTAATCAGCGAGCGCAGAGGCACACTGCTTTTCATAATCGGCGATTTAATCACGATATAACTGAAGTATTTGTCGATGCCCACTTTGGCATCCAGCAGTCCCTCAATCACTTCCTGATAATGCTCAATACTGCGGGTAATAAAGCGCAGCAGATAGTCATAACCACCGGTAATCAGGTGGCATTCCATCAGTTCATCCACCTCGCGGATGGCGTTCTCAAACTTCATAAAATCTTCGCGGCGATGGCCGGAAAGCGTCACTTCAGTGAAAACAGTGACCGAGTCGGTGATTTTCGTCAGATTGATGTGGGCCTCATAACCGGTAATAAAACCCGCGGTTTCAAGGCGCTTTACGCGTTGCAGGCAGGGGCTGGGCGAAAGCCCAACGGCATCGGCAAGGTTCACATTGCTGATACGGCCATCTTTCTGTAGCTGCACCAGAATATTAATATCGATACGGTCCAGTTTCATTAAGCCGTTCATAGAACCCCTTCATTGTTTTACATCACTCAAATGGTATAACACGCTTTCAACAACTTACGCCAGTGTTTTACCGCGCTATACCCTTCGAGCGTTATCATCAATAACTGCAATAATATCAATGAGGAAGCATCTTTATGATTAGCCTAAACGCCCCGTTGCACGCGCCAGTGCGATATCAAAAATATGCAGCGCCTCTTCCAGCTGGGAATCACTGGTGACCAGCGGTGCCAGGAAACGCACGGTATTGCGATGCAGACCACATTTAATCAGTAACAATCCTTCCTGGCAGGCGCAATCGAGGATTTTCTGCGTCAATGCCGCATCCGGCTGTTTGTTTTCGAAGTCGATAATCTCCACCGCCTGCATAAAACCAATGCCGCGCACTTCACCAATACAGGCGTATTTGTCGGCCAGCTGTTGCAGACGTGCATTCAACTGCACACCGAGCTGGTTAGAACGCTCCAGCAGATTACCCTGCTCAAACAGATCGAGCACCGCCAGCGCAGCCGCGCAGCCCAGCGCGTTACCGCCATAGGTACCGCCCAGCCCGCCCGGGGTCGGTGCATCCATAATGGCCGCTTTCCCCACCACGCCAGATATCGGCAGGCCGCCGCCGAGGCTTTTCGCCACGGTGACCAGATCCGGCACAATGCCGGTGTGCTGGAAGCCAAACATCTTGCCGGTGCGACCAAAGCCGGTCTGCACTTCATCGCAGATCAGCAGAATGCCGTGACGTTCAGTGATGTCGCGCAGTGCCTGCATAAACGCCGGAGACGCCGTCAGGAAGCCACCATCGCCCTGCACCGGCTCGATAATCATCGCCGCCACACGCTCAGGCAGGATCTGCACCGCAAACAGGGTATCCAGCGCTTTTAAGCAATCTTCTTCAGAAATATCGTGGAACGCATTCGGGAAGGGCACACGGTAAATATCCCCCGGGAACGGGCCGAAGTTCTGCTTATAAGGCTGGCTCATGCCGGTTAAGGTCACACCTAATAAGGTACGTCCGTGGAACGCACCATCGAAAGCAATAATGCCGGGACGGTTAGTATGTGCACGCGCAATTTTCACGGCATTTTCTACGGCTTCCGCGCCGCTGGTGAAAAAGACACTTTTAAATTCTTCGCCCGCGCCAACCAGCTTATTCAGGCGTTTTGCCAGCTCGATATAGCCCGGGTAGGCCGCCACCTGGAAACAGGCGTGGGTCACCAGCTGCAGCTGCTCGGTAACGGCATTGATCACCGCCGGATGACTGTGGCCAACGTTTAATACGCCAATCCCGCCGACGAAATCTAAATAACGATTCCCTTCCACATCCCAGACTTCAGAACCTT
The DNA here is from genome assembly GCF_037479575.1 of Erwinia sp. MYb416. NCBI lineage: Bacteria > Pseudomonadati > Pseudomonadota > Gammaproteobacteria > Enterobacterales > Erwiniaceae > Erwinia > Erwinia sp. MYb416. The sequence goes on along the minus strand of NZ_JBBGYT010000438.1, from coordinate 1,274,468 downwards.
TGCCTTTGGCAATAACGATCGGGTGTGCGGTCACTACGCCACGGGGAACATTTTCTGCACGAGCGTCCAGAAACAGGGCGTTATCAGAGAATGTCTGCTGTTCAGCCAGTAAATTGTGCATTTATTTGCCTCATTGACGTGAAGATGAATAGTTGCCCTTAGCGGGCATGGGTCAAGTATCGCAATAAGCCGTAAGGGAAAGCTGCCGTTCAACGGGCGGCGGCAGCATTAACTTTCGTAATTCGTCCTAAACGTTGGATTAAATTTTTACCGCCAGCGTTTCCTGCACCACCGCACAAAACCAGCGGATGCCGTACGGGATCAGCGCATCGTTAAAGTCGTATTCAGAGTGATGCAGCGGGCGGCTTTCCGCAGAGCCCAGCCAGACATAAGCGCCCGGTTTTGCCTGCAACATGAAGGAGAAATCTTCCGAGGTCATCGCCGGTTTCGGTGCGGTGCCGTGCTCAAGCCCGGCACGGCGTGCGGCATTCAGTGCAACACCGGCTTCATATTCGCTATTGAGGGTGGCCGGATAGTAACGGTCATAGGTTACGCTGGCCGTCAGCCCGTGCGCTGCCGTCACATGCTGCGCCAGTTCGCGCATTCGCTGTTCAATGCGGTCCTGCACCGCGCTGTCGAAGGTGCGTACAGTACCGGTCAGGGTTGCCTGTGCCGGGATCATATTGTGTGAGAAGCCGCCGTTAATACGCGTCACCGTCAACACCGCCGGATCGCAGGGGTCAAGATCGCGGCTGATGATAGTGTGCAGCGCCACCACCAGCTCACTGGTCGCCAGCAGGGTATCCGGCGTCAGCTGTGGCTGTGCGGCATGGCCGCCGCCACCTTCGACCGTGATGCTGAACGCATCGCCCGCCGCCATAATCGGCCCCGGCCGCGTCTGCACGGTGCCCAGCGGGAGCTGTGGCCAGTTGTGAATGGCGTAAACTGCATCACAGGGGAAGCGGGTAAACAGGCCGTCGTCGATCATCGCCTGCGCCCCGGCCAGCCCCTCTTCCGCAGGCTGGAAGATAAAATTCACCGTCCCGTCAAAATCCGGGTCGGCAGCCAGCTGTTCGGCGGCCCCCAGCAGCATCACGGTATGTCCGTCATGGCCACAGGCATGGCATCTGCCGGGCTGCTGGCTTTTCCACGGCTGGCTTCCGTTATCTTCCATCGGCAGCGCATCCATGTCAGCACGCAGACCGATTGCCCGCGTGCTGGTGCCGCGTTTCAGCACCCCCACCACGCCGGTTTTCCCGATACCGCGATGGACTTCCAATCCCAACGCAGTGAGAAAGTCAGCCACCAGGCCGCTGGTACGGTGCTCGTGATAACCCAGTTCGGGATGCTGATGCAGATCTCGCCGCAGTGCGACTAAATGCGCCCTATCCATATCAATATCCTTTGTCGCGATCGACCACGCCGATCATGGATTCTCCGCGTTCATAGCGGCGAATATTCTCCAGCAGTGCCTTCACTGCACTTTCTGGCTGCGTCTGGCTGGCAATATGGGGCGTCAGCCAGATCGCCGGATGCTGCCAGAAGGCATGCCCGGCGGGCAGCGGCTCCGGCGCGGTGACATCCACCACGGCGGCACTCATCTGCTGGCTGTCGAGCGCACTGACTAAATCCTCGTGATTAAGCTGCGCACCGCGCCCAACCTGCACCAGCGCGGCACCAGCGGGCAGCTGGCTGAACAGATCGGCATTCAGCATCCCTTCCGTGCTGGCCGTCAGCGGCAGCAGGCAGATCAGAATGTCCGTGCGCGCCAGGAATTCAGTCAACTGTTCGTTACCGGCCCAGCAGCGTACACCCGGCAGATCGCGCGGCGTACGGCTCCAGCCACCACAGTCAAAGCCCATCGCCACCAGCGGCTTCAGTACCGCCTCGCCCAGCGTGCCCAGGCCCATCACGCCAATACGCCGGCTGGCTGCGGTATGCACACTGTGCACCTGCCAGAGGCCATCGCGCTGCTGTTGCAGGTAGCGCGGCATATCACGATGCAGGCCCAGCACGGCAAAAGTCACGTATTCCACCATCCCGCTGGTGAGGCCGGGTTCAATCATCCGCACCACCGGCAGCCCAGGCGGCAGGCTGGCATAGTCGAACTGATCGGCCCCTGCTCCCACGGAAAACAGCACTTTCAGATTCGGAAACTGCTGCATAATATTGTCCGGCGGCACCCAGGCGACCAGGTATTCAACGTCTTCCGGGTTACCGATATCCGGCCACAGGCGGAAGCTGGCGGCGGGGGCCAGTTTTGCTACCAGGGCGGCCCATTTATTCCCGCGTTCGGGTTCTGACTTATAGACAATGTTCATCAGGCCAGCGCCTGGCTCATCAGCCCATACGCCTGCATCCCGCCCGCTTCTGGCTGCCACGGCACGCCTTTGTACATGGTGGTCGGTGCATCCACTTCCACCATCCCCACGTCATTCAGCCACGGGCCCAGCCCCGCTGAACGGTCGGTATCAATACGCACAAACTCCCCACTGACACCGCTTAACAGCTGGCTGACCAGTAATTTCGCATTCGACAGCGTGCGTGCGATCACCGGGCCGATAGCATAGCCATGACCAAAACGACGCAGGCAGGCAAAACCCGCCGCCGTGCCATTCTCTTCCAGCACCAGGAAACGCTCCGCGCTGTCGATCAGGTTGGCGATCAACAGGGGGCGATGCTGTCCCAGCGCCTGACGATCCAGCGCCGTCAGCAGCGCTGCATCCTGTCCCCCGGCAACACGTAAGCGCTGCTGCGGGCCACAGGCAATTGCCTTGATGGCAGGCAGTTCGCGGCACTGATGCTGCTCGACATGTCCGGTGGCGACAAAGCCCAGTTTTTCATACAGCGGCTGCCCCGCCTCCGTGGCGTGCAGACGCACATTGCTGCCCTCAAGCGCCGCCAGCGTCTGCTGCATCAGCTGTTTACCAATGCCGCGCCCCTGCTGTGCGCCATCGACAATCACCAGTCCGAGGGTGGCGTAGTCACGCCCCCAGCGCCAGCGCAGCGCGGTGCCAATCACCTCACCATTTTCCTGCGCCACCAGGCCTTCCCCCAGCAGAAGAGCCTGCTGCCAGTCAGCGCGGCGGTGTGGCCACTTCATCTGCTGCGTCAGGGCAAATGCCGCATCCAGATGATTTTCATTCATTGCAACGAATTCAATAGTCATTTCAGCTCCTTACATCATGCCCGGCGCATCAAGGCCGGAACCGTCGATCAGACGCTCATAGCGGAACGGCGTCGGGTCAACAATCGGGGTATCTTTGGTGGCGAGATCGGCCGCCAGGCGACCGGCACCGGGGCCAATGCCGAAACCGTGGGCGCTGTAACCCGCCGAGAGAATCAGACCCGGCAGTTTACCCACCGGGGAGATCACCGGTACCGCATCGGCGGTGCTGTCGATCATCCCGCCCCAGGCCTGCTCCAGACGCACGTTTTCCATAGACGGGAACTCTTTGCGCATCGCACTCAGCCCTTCCTGCACCATCGCCATATCCGGTGCCGGGTCAAGAATGCGCACTTTTTCGAACGGCGAGATGCCATCCATCTGCCAGCGTGCCAGCGATTCCGGGCCGTTGAGGAACGGGCCAAGGCCAAGATTAATGGTCAGGTTTTTGCGCCGCGCTTTAAAGGTCGGGTAGAACTGGCGTGCATAGCGCAGCCCCTGAAAACCGGGTTCAAGACGCCCGCGGCCTGAGACGGAAACGGTATAGCTGCCATCCAGCTGCGGACGGCAGGCGAAGCCCGGAGTATACAGCGGCAAAGCAATTTTCTGTTCGATAGGTGCGGTACGGAATGCCGTACCAATCACATTACCCAGCGGCAGATCGATGCCGTGGCGGCGGCAGAACATCGATGTCCAGGCCCCACCGGCGCAGATCACGCTGCTGGTTTTAATTAAGCCGCGTTCAGTCAGCACACCGCTGACGCGTCCCGCCGAGATATCCAGCCCGCGCACCGCGCACTGCTGAAAGACCATTGCGCCCAGGCGCTGAGCCGCAATCGCCAGACCGGGTGCCGCAAGTGAAGGTTCAGCGTGGCCGTCAGTCGGTGAAGAAACACCACCCAGCCAGGCGCTGGAACTGCCCGGCGTCATCGCTCTGGCGCGTTCAGCGGTCAGAATTTCGCTGTGGAAGCCATACCCTTTCGCCATGGCGTTCCAGGCTTCCCAGGCATTAATGTCCTCCTGGTTTTTGGTGGCGTACACCAGCCCGCTGCGACGAAAGCCCAGCTCTTCACCGGTTTCCACACCCAGTTCTTCCCAGCGTTGCAGCGCATATTGAATTAAGGGCAGTTCGCGCTCGTCGCGGTTCTGCTGGCGGCACCAGCCCCAGTTACGGCTCGACTGTTCGCCGCTCACCAGACCCTTTTCAATCAGCACTACGCTGACGCCTTTTTTGGCCAGCTCATAGGCGGCGGCCGCTCCGGCAATGCCGGCGCCGATCACCACCACATCCGCTGCGGGCGGAAAATGAGGGCTGTCCTGTACGTATCGAATCGGTGCGGGCATGTTATTCCTTACCTGAAAATAGTGTCTTCATCTGTGGGTGAGGTGTGCCTCACCCCTACGAAAATAGGTTTTTATGCGCAAGGCGTGCCTCAGCCCTGAGTAAATATGTTTTATGGGTGAGGCGTGCCTCACCCCTACGGGCATTGATATCGTCGCCGGGCATCCCCGGTGAACGTAGGGGTCAGGCATGCCTCACCCGGTATAACATCACAAGGCGATATCACTCTCTTCGTGCTCATCAAGCCAGCCCTGACGCAGCTCTGGCACCGCGCGTTTCAGGCGCTCATAGTACAGCTCGGTCGACGGTTTGTCGTAGTCGGCACGCGCCACCTGGGTGACCATACGGCCATTTTTCACCACGATAATCTCATCACACACCGAACGTACCGCGTGCAGATCATGGCTGATAAACAGCACCGACAGACCCAGCTCACGCCGTAACTCGGTGATCAAATCCAGCACCGCAGCGGCCACCACGGTATCCAGCGCCGAGGTCACCTCATCACAGAGGATCAGATCCGGCTCTGCCGCCAGCGCACGCGCCAGGTTCACACGCTGCTTCTGCCCGCCGGAAAGCGACCAGGGCTTACGCCACAGCACGCTGCGCGGCAGGCGCACCAGGTCGAGCAGCTGCAGCATCCGTCTTTCCAGCGCCGCACCGCGCAGCCCGAGGAACAGCTTCAGCGGGCGCTTGAGAATCGTTTCAATGCTGTGCGCCGGGTTAAGCGCGGTGTCCGCCATCTGGAACACATACTGAATGCGGCGCAGCTCGTTCTCCGGGCGCTTATGCATATCTCCGGCGATGTAGTGGCCGTTAAACAGAATATGGCCGCCGCTGGGTTTGTTCATCCCGGCGATAGCGTGTGCCAGGGTGGTTTTACCCGACCCGGACTCACCGATAATGCCGATTGCCTGGCCGCGGTACAGTTTGAAATTAATGTCTTCGAGGATCTTAATCTTCGGCTGGCCGTTGCTGTCCAGTGGGCCATAACCGGCAGAGAGATCGCGCACCTGCAACAGCGGTTGCACGCTCTCATCCTGCGCTTCCCACGGGCTGGGACGCGGCTTCTGCTTCGCGGCTTCCAGCAGCAAATGGCTGTATTCCGCCTGAGGTGCGCGCAGCAACTGCTCAGTGGTGCCGTATTCGGCAATCGCCCCTTTCAACAGCACCAGAATTTTGTCGGCCATCTGCGCTACCACCGCCAGATCGTGGCTGACGTAGATAGCGGTAGTACCACGCTGGCGCACCACGCGGCGGAAGGCTTTCAGCACTTCCACCTGCGTGGTCACATCCAGTGCCGTGGTGGGTTCATCAAGGATCACCACTTCCGGGTCGCTGATCAGCGCCATCGCCGTCATCAGGCGCTGTAACTGGCCGCCGGAGACCTGATGCGGATAGCGGTCACCGATGGTTTCCGGGTTCGGCAGTGCCAGCTCACGGAACAGTTCGATGGCTTTGGTTTCGGCATCGGCGCGGCTCATCACCCCGTGGATCACCACCGGCTCCACCACCTGGTCCATGATTTTCATCGCCGGGTTAAACGAGGCAGCAGCACTTTGTGCGATGTACGCGACTTTGTTGCCACGGAACTGACACAGCTGGCCGGGCGTTAGCGAGGTCACGTCGGTGCCCGCCACGTGCACGGTACCTCCGGCGATCTTACAGCCGTGTCGGGCATAGCCCATCAGCGCCAGTGCAATCGTGGTTTTACCCGAGCCTGATTCACCAATCAGGGCCAGCACTTCGCCTTTCTGCACGGTGAAATGGATATCCGCTACCAGGGAAATCTCGTGGCCATCATCGGCCTGGGCGGTCACACGCAGATTGTCGACAGACACCATCGGCGTTGAGGCATGTGGCGTAATATTCATGCGGTCCCCTTAGCAACAACAGTTAATGAGCGCATCGATTGCAGGCTGTCGATAAACAGGTTGGCGCCGATGGTCAGACTGGCGATCGCCACCGCCGGCATCAGGACCGCAGGCGAACCATCAAACAGCCCTTGCAGGTTTTCGCGTACCAGCGTGCCCCAGTCGGCATACGGCGGCTGCACGCCCAGGCCGAGGAAACTCAGGCCGCTGAGCAGCAGAACGATGTAGACAAAACGCAGACCGAAGTCGGTCAGCATCGGGTGCAGCATATTCGGCAGAATGTCATGGATAGCCACATACAGACGGCTTTCACCGCGCAGACGGGATGCCTGAACATAGTCCATCGAACGCAGGCTCGATGCCATCGCATAGGCGATGCGATACGCCCCCGGCCAGTAGGTAAACACCGCGGTAATAATCAACATCGGCAGCGATGAGCCAAATACAGCGACAATCATCAGCGCAAGGATTTTCCCCGGCAGCACCAGCATGGCATCGTTGATGCGCCCCAGCACCTCCTCCAGCCAGCGCCCGGCCACGGCCGCCAGCAGCGCCAGCAGCGTACCGACCAGGCTGGCCAGCAGTGCGGCGGTCAGCGCCAGGCCAATCGAATAGCGGGCACCAAACAGAATACGGCTGAAGATGTCACGGCCCAGATAATCGGTGCCGAACCAGAACTCACGGCTGAAGTCACCGAACAGCGGACCGCCACCGATATCTTCCAGATTGTGCGGCGCCAGCGCGGTGCCAAACACCGCCATAAAGATCCAGAACAGGGTGATCAGCAGGCCGATTCGGCCGCTGATAGTGAGAGATTGAAAGAAGCGCCACGGCAGCGTCAATGTGTTCATCAGCCCCTCCACTTAGGATTGAACGCGATAGTCAGAATGTCAGCGGCCAGTAACAGCACCAGATAGCAGACGGCGAAGAACATCACGCAAAGCTGCACCACCGGCAGGTCGCGGTTGCTGACCGCATCCACCATCTGGCTGGCCAGCCCCGGATAGCTGAAGATACTTTCGATAATAATCACCCCGCCAAACAGGTAAGAGAGGCTGAGTGAGATAGCATTGGCAATCGGCCCCACCGCATTCGGCAGCGCATGGCGTAGCATGGCGCGCAGCGGTGAAACACCTTTCAGCAGCGTCATTTCCAGATACGGGCTGTCCATCTGGTTGACGATAGCGGCACGCGTCATCCTTGCCATCTGCGCCACCACCACGCAGCACAGTGTCATCACAGGCAGAGCAAAGGTGCGCAGGAAACCGAGGAAATCCTGATGGGTGGAACCCAGCGACATGGCGGGCACCCAGTGCAGTTTGACGGCAAAGATAATCACCGCCACGGTAGCCACCAGAAACTCGGGTACGGCCACCACGGCCATGGTGCTGACCACCAGCGCGCGGTCAAGGAACGACCCGCGCTTCATGGCGGCGGTGATACCGATAAACAGCGCCAGCGGCACCGACACCAGGGTCGTGGTGACGGCGAGCTGGAAGGTGGCCGGAATACGTTGCGCCACCAGTTGCGTCACCGGAAGATTACTGGCGAAGGAGGTGCCAAAGTCGCCCTGAAACATGCCGGCCAGCCAGCTGAAGTAACGCATGATCAGCGGTTGATCCAGTCCAAGCTGCTGGCGCAGTGCCGCGACCGTTTCAGGCGTCGCGGACTGGCCAAGGATCATCTGCGCCGCATCGCCCGGCAGCATGCTGGTGATAAAGAACACCAGTGCCGAAACAATGAGAAGCGTAAGTAAACCCGACCCTATGCGCCGGAATATCAGTGTGAAAATGTACCTGTTCATCGCCATTCTCCTGGTGAAAGATGAAAGATTTACGACGTCAGCCAGGCATACTCGTGGAAGCGATAGCCCATCATCATGCCTGACGGCATCGCTTCAACCCCTTTCACTTTGTTGCTACAGCCGTCCATCGAACTGATGAAGGCCGGGATCAGCGTGCCGCAGTTGTCGTACACCAGTTTCTGCATGTCGCCATACATCTGCTTGCGTTTGCCCTGGTCGCTTTCGCCACGGGCGGCGGTAACCAACTGGTCGAACTGTGCATTTTTCCAGCCAGACTCGTTCCACGGGGCGGAGGAGAAGTAGAACTGGGAGAACAGCATATCCAGCGTGGGGCGCGGGTTGACCGAGCCGTAACCGATAGGATCTTTCATCCAGTGGGCTGACCAGTAACCGTCATACGGCACACGGCGTACGGCCACATTCAGTCCGGCTGAACGCGCGATCTGCTGTAACAGCTGGCCGCCTTCCACTGCCCCTTCGATATTCGGGGTAGTGATGATCTCGATTTTCGCACCGACCATATTGGCCTTTTTGAGGTGGAATTTGGCTTTGTCGAGATCCAGCGGACGCTGCGGCAGATCCTTGTTGAACATCGGATGCCAGGGCGGAACCGGGGTGTCGTTACCCACATCGCCAAAGCCCTGCAGCACGGTTTTCACAATCATTTCACGCGGTTGCAGATACTTCATTGCCAGCACGAAGTCAGGATTGCTGCCCGGGGTACGGTCAGTACGGATAATCAGGTCACTGTACATACCGGACTTACTTTCCAGAATGTTGAACTTACCGTTCTGACGCAGGCGTTTCACATCATTTGCGCCCAGCGTAGAGACGATATGCAGGTCGCCCGACATCAGTGCGTTGACACGTGCTGCCGGATCGGTCACTCCCATCAGCTCCACTTCGTCGAGGTGAGGCAGGCCCGGTTTGTAGTAGTTTTTGTTTTTTGTGCCGACGGTACGTACACCCGGCTGGAACGAGGTGAGAACAAACGGCCCGGTCCCCATTCCTTTGCTGAAGTCTTTGGTGCCGTCCTGCACAATCAGGAAGGAGCTGGTCGCCAGAATCGACGGCAGGTCGAAGTTTGGCTGCTCAAGCGTGATCTGCACTTCAGACGGGCTGACGGCCTTAATCTCTTTCATCTGGCTGGCGAGGGTGATCACCGTTGATGCCACCGCCGGATCTTTATGGCGGCTGAGGGAGTAAACCACGTCGGTGGCAGTCAGCGTTTTACCGTCATGGAAGGTGACACCCGTACGCAGCTTCACGTTCCAGTTCAGGCCATCACTGCTGGTAATGGATTCCGCCAGCGCAGGCTGCGCTTTCAGTTCTTTATCCAGTTCGGTCAGACCGCTATAAAACATAAACTGACGGCAGTAGTCGCCGCTGTTGCTGCCTTTCGCCGGGTCAAGCGTATCGCTGGCGGAGGCGTTGGCGACAGCCGCACGCAGTTTGCCGCCCTTCACCGGGGCTTCAGCGGCAAAGCTGAATTCCGGAAAACCAATCAGACCGGTGCTCATCACCGCGCCTGCTGACAGCAGCTTCATCATGCCGCGTCGGGAAATTGCGACATCCGTAATCGCCTGGGTCAAATTCGGGTTAACACGGCTAAATTCTTTGCGAAATTTACTCATTTGCACACCCTCAAAATCGTTGTTAGTAACGTTTACCCTGAACGGATATGTTCTTATTTAGGACATTTTGTCTTTAACTTTGTAATACAGTCCTGCTACCGGCAGGAACCAGGGCTTCCCGAAGTAACCGGGTACCGCTGGCCAGCTGTTGCGCTGCCACGGATTTTCGTTGCTTTTCTCTGCTATCAGATCGGCCATCACGCGGCCCATCCACACTGACATCTGAGTGCCATGCCCGCTGTAGCCCAGCGAGTAAAACACCCCGTCCTGTTCGCCCGCATGCGGCAGACGGTCGGCGGTCATATCCACCAGTCCACCCCAGCAGTAATCAATCGCCACATTGCCCAGCGCCGGGAACATCTTCTGCATTCCGGCTTTCAGCACGTCGCCACTTTTTGCATCCGATGTCGGGCTGCTGATGGCAAAGCGGGCGCGTCCACCAAACACCAGACGACGGTCGGCGGTGGTACGCATGTAATTGCCCAGGTTAAGCGAGGTGACGTAGGTGCGGTCACCCGGCAGTAAACGGTTAAGCAGGCTTTCCTCCAGAGGCTCGGTGACCACGACAAAGCTGCCCACGGGGATAATGCGCCGCTGGAACCAGTCAAACGGGCCCATGTTCGAACAACCGGTCGCCATCAGCACTTTGTCCGCGATAATATCGCCCTTAGCGGTGCTCACACGGTGGCGGTACCCGCTCAGACGCGTCAGGCCGGTGACCGCACTGTGCGGGTAAATCGCGGCTCCGGCACGGGCGGCAGCTTCCGCCAGGCCGACGCCAAACTTGCCCATATGCATCTGGCCGCCGTGGCGCTGTAACAGCGCACCATGGAACTGCGGCGAATCGATTTCGCGCTTCACCTCATCGGCACTCAGGATTTCCACATCCGGGTCAACGTGGCGTTTCATCATTTCGCACGCCGCGACCAGTGACGGCAGATGCGACGCTTTGCTTGCCAGCTTCAGCTTGCCGCAGCGGCGGAAATCACAATCGATCTGCTCACTCGCCACCACGCTTTGTACATAGTCCACCGCATCGGCAAAAGCGCGGTAATAGCGGGTGGCCTGCTCCACGCCCTGGCTCTCCACCAGGGCTGAGAAGTTCTGCGCGACGCCGGTATTACAGTGGCCGCCGTTACGGCCGGAGGCCTGGCTCATTACTTCGCCGGCTTCCAGTACCACCACTTTCACGCCACTGCGGGCGAGGTTGAGTGCTGCTGAGATGCCGGTAAAGCCGCCGCCAATCACCACCACATCGGCAGTGGCTGGCAGGTCGCCCGTTGCCGCACCGGTGAAAGCGGGTGCCGTTGCCTGCCAGAATGATTCCAGTTTCATGCCCTGCTCCTCTGAGGCTTACAGCCCGACGACGCCCGGAAGACCACCAATATCTGTGATTTCGCTGTACTCATAGGCCGGGTTGCCCGGGCCGTGACCGCGATTAACAAACACTTTGTTTTTGATGCCGAGGTCGTAGGCGGTCATCAGGTCGTAACGCAGGCTGCTGGAAACGTGCAGGATCTCTTCCGGGCCACAGTTCAGCTTGTTGAGCATGACTCAAAGCCTTTCATCTGCGGCTTATAGGCACCGACTTCTTCGGCGGTGATGGTCATATGGATCGGTGCGCCCAGGCGCGGAATATGGTTCTTGATCAGCGCATCGGTGGAGTTAGTCAGCAGCACCAGCGGGAACTCTTTCGCCACAATGGCCAGGCCGGCAGGCACATCAGGATGCGGGCCCCAGGTAGCACAGGCGGTCATCACGTCAGCGCAGTCCTGATCCGTACACTCCACGCCCCACTTGTTACAGGTGCGGTACAGCGCATTGGCCACCACCAGCGGATAGAGCTTGAACGCCCCCAGTACTTCATCCATGCGATAGTTCGAGAAGTCGGTGGTAAACGCCACCATCTGAGCCGGGCTGACGCGATCGGCGAAGATGGCGGCGGCGGCACCGGCCATATCGAAGTTGATCAGCGTGCCGTAGCAATCGAAGGTGATGTATTTCGGTTTGAACACAGCCATTACGCTACCTCTACAGAGTTCGGTTTAGGGATGAAAACAGGTTTCAGAAATCGATCAGCACGCTTTTATAGCGCTGGCAGGCCTCAAAAGCCTGACGGCCCAGATCCTTGCCGATGCCGGAGCCATGGAAGCCCCCGGTAGGAATAATGAAGTCGCCGGAGCGGCCGTAACGGTTGATCCATACGGTCCCGGCAGCAATACCGCGCATCGCGCGCAGGGCGCGGTCGATATTTTTGGTATGCACCCCGGCGCACAGGCCGTAGGTCGGATGGGAGGCAAGTGCCAGGCCTTCGGCTTCGTCGTCGAAGATCTGCACCGTCAGTACCGGGCCAAAGATCTCTTCCTGTACCGCCGGGTTATCGTTACCGCTGACGGCCAGCAGCGTGGGCTGCCAGAAGTAGCCTTCACCGGTATCCGCAAAGCGCTCGCCGCCGACCAGCACTTCAGCCCCCTGCTGACGAGCGCTGCTCACCACAGAGGCCACTTTTTCCGCCTGACGGCGGTCAATCATCGGCGCATAGCGGCTGGTGTCGTTCCAGGTCACACCAGCGCGGAAGCCCTGGCACAGCTCAATCAGTTTGCTAATCAGCGCATCGTGGATGCCGCGCTGGACAATCAGACGGGTGCCCGCCACGCAGGCCTGCCCACCGTTGGCGGTGAAGCCGCGCAGGATACGTCCGGCCACTTCATCAATATCCCCACAGTCGTCAAACACCAGCTGCGGGCTTTTGCCACCCAGTTCCAGCGTGACCGGTTTCATACCGTTAAACGCGGCATCGCTCATAATGCGTGCCCCGGTAGCGGTTGACCCGGTGAAGGAGACTTTACGCACCAGCGGATGGGCCACCAGCGAGCTGCCCGTCACCGCCCCGCCGCCCTGGATGATGTTCAGCACGCCCGCAGGCAGACCCGCCTGGATGGCCAGTTCGGCCATACGTACGGTTGAAAACGGGGTCAGTTCTGAAGGCTTCAGCACCACGGCATTTCCTGCTGCCAGCGCCGGGCCACATTTCCAGGAGGCCATCGACAGCGGGAAATTCCAGGGGGTAATCGCACCGATCACGCCGTAAGGTTCCGGCACCAGCATGCCCAGGCTGGCATCACGGGTCGGCAGCACATCGCCGCTGTATTTGTCGGCGCACTCGGCATAAAAGCGGATCGCTTCAGCAGTAAAGGGAATTTCGTGGTTCACCACGTCATGAATCGGGCGGGTGGAGCCGAGAGACTCTAACTGTGCCAGCAACGGGTCAGCAGCAATCAGATCGGCCCAGCGCTTCAGTACCGCGCCGCGCTGGCGTGGCGGGCAGGATGCCCAGCCACTGTCGCGCACCGCACGATCAGCGTTGCTCACGGCGTCATCGACCAGCGCGGCATCGGCCTCAAACAGTTCTGCGGCACGTAAACCATCAGAAGGACGGTTAACGGTTAATGCCTCACCTTTACCGGTCAGATGCTGACCATTAATGAAGTGTCCTGCCGGTAACGCTATTTTGTCGGGATCGAAACTGAGCATGAATAGACCCTTAATGGAGACCAGAACTTTTTGGTCTTAGTTATTTCATTTGTATTAAGCAATGCAGAAAGTATGCCACTCACGCAAAAAAATAATAATGCGTAAAAGCGGGTGCAAAAAAATTTTCTGCCGTAATGAAGGGTGTTTTTTTCCAGATAAACCGAGTAATTAAATAGATGATTTTCATCACAAAAAAGATGCACCACTGCGGTGAATTCGGTACTAAACTTGCACCAAATAAGAGCGGTGAATGTGTCAGTTTTCCGTTAAGTGCAGGTATTACAGATAAAAAAAGGCCCGCACCTTTATGGGTAGCGGGCCTTTTTAAAGATGAATCCTTATCCTTACCTTAAATAATTCGAGTCCCCTCAGGGGGCCTACTTTTGGTACAGGAAGGCGGCAAGTGAATGAATCCCCAGGCGCTTAGATAACTAAGTGACTGGGGTGAATGAATGCAGCCAACGCATCTGCGGCTTGAAGTATGACGGGTAAGTTACAGGCTGCCGAAATGGAAGGCTTTAGATTCCAAATATTCTTCGATGCCGTAGCGTGAACCTTCGCGGCCAACACCCGATAATTTAATCCCACCAAACGGCGCCACTTCCAGCGAAACCGATCCGGTATTAAATCCAACCATGCCAAACTCCAGCGCCTCTCCTACGCGCCAGGCACGGCGAATATCTTCGGTGAAGAAATAAGCCCCCAGACCGAAGGGGGTGTCATTCGCCATCGCAATCGCTTCCTCTTCAGTATCGAAGATAAACAGCGGTGCGACCGGGCCAAAGGTCTCTTCATGGGCAATACGCATGGCGCTGGTGACGTCACCCAGTACCGTTGGCATCACAAACGTGCCGTTCCCGTTGCTGATGCCACCCGCCAGCAGTTCTGCACCGTGGCTGAGGGCATCTTCAATATGGCTGTTCACCTTAGTCACCGCAGCCTGGTTGATCAGCGGCCCGATGGTGCTGCCTTCTGTGAATCCGTCGGCGACTTTCAGTTTCGCCACCTCGGTCAGCAGACGCTCGGCAAAGCGCGGGTAGATATTGCGCTGCACCAGGATACGGTTGGCGCAGACGCAGGTCTGCCCGGCATTGCGGAATTTACTCATCATTACGCCGCTGATGGCGATATCCAGATCCGCATCATCAAAGACGATCAGCGGGGCATTGCCCCCCAGCTCCAGGCTCAGACGTTTAATGCTGTCGGCGCTCTGCTGCATCAGCAGCTGACCAATACGGGTTGAGCCGGTGAAGGAGATCTTACGTACCGTGCGGCTGCCTGTCAGGGTTTCACCGATGGCTTTCGGCAGCCCGGTGACAATCTGCAATACGCCTGCGGGAATACCTGCTCGCTGGGCCAGTTCCACCAGGGCAAGCGCCGAGAGCGGCGTCAGCTCTGAGGGTTTAACAATGATCGGGCAGCCTGCGGCCAGCGCCGGGGCCACTTTGCGGGTGATCATCGCAATCGGGAAATTCCACGGCGTAATCGCCGCCGCCACGCCAACAGGCTGCTTCAGCACGAGGATACGGCGGTCGTCGCTCGGTGCCGGGATGGTATCGCCGTAGATGCGGCGGGCTTCTTCAGCAAACCATTTAACGAACCCTGCACCGTACAGCACTTCCCCTTTGGCTTCGGCCAGCGGTTTACCCTGCTCGGCGGTCATGATAATCGCCAGGTCGTCGGCGTTGTCGAGGATCAGCTGATGCCACTTTTCCAGCAGCAGTGCACGCTGCGCATTCGGTGTTTTCGCCCAGCTTTTGCGGGCCGCATCGGCAAAGGCAATCGCCTGTTCGGTTTCCTCAGCACCCAGTGACGGAATGGTACAGAGCACATCGCCAGTGGAGGGATTGATCACCGGCAGGGTTTCACCATTAAATGCGTCCTGCCACTGTCCGTTGAAATAAGCCTGCTGGCGCAGCAGAGTGGCATCCTGTAAACGTTGTGCGAGCATAGCGTCTCCTTAATAAGTTCATTTCACTTTAGCGGAGGAGGCGCAGGCAATGCTGCGTTATCGTTTGGGCCGATGCGTGGTGGCGCGTGTTTTGCTGCGGGAAACGAAATTTTATGCCGTTGAGGTATTGGGGGCTGATTTTATGATCTTCCGTAACTGCTGATGCGCTCGGTTTTAAAACCTCAACGGCGTCCAGGTCTGATCCAGGAGGCGATCACTGAAGGATCCCCACAAAAATGAATGGCTGGCAGTCTGGCTTCAGGTCCGGGGCCCGTTTTAGCACCCCGGATCGGCAACGACCGCATCCCTGCGGGCCTCGGCACGCGACGTCCTGTCGCGTGACGTCCGGCTTACCTCAAACTGGCCCCATCCCCGCAGAACGTCTGCTCGCTGTCGGTTTTAAAACCACCACCACGTGACAATCTATGCGGATTGATTCGAATCAGAATTTTTAGGTTTTGACCTGGATTTTGACGTTGAGGCGGCATTCAGCAGCGCTGAGGAAGCGCAGAGAACCAGGACGAACCGCCAGGACGGCGGTGAGAGGGAGAGCCGGCACAGGGATGTGCCGTCACGACCGGTGCGTCGGTGAACGACGCTTGCGAAGGCATCCACGCAGTGGACGCAGCGCCTGCCGCAAAGCCCGGGTCCCCAGGGTGGGAGCGACTGCCCACCCTGGGTCGCTCAGCCCGCGCAGCGGGAAAGCGAAACGCCCTTGACGTTGACCTGGTCGTTAAGCCCCTTCCAGGACGACCGAAAAAGAGAGTCCGCCACTACGGATTAATCTCAGCATTATCGATTAATCAGCAACACGCTTAATTTCAGCATTCTCGCCACGCTGAATATATTCACTATCATCCGTCGTGTAACTGGTATCGGTTTGGTTGTAGTGTGATATCCATAACAGCCATTTTTTTTCGGCACAATTGGCGCCAGGCTTCAGACTGTCAAAACAAATAAGGTCGTTATCGCTGGCCCTGTGCTGCAGAAACTGAAAACCATCGCCTGCCTCACCAATCAATACCGACCAGTAGTATTTACCGTCAATAAATGGCACGTTATACTTTTCTATCAACAACGCTTTATTATCCAACCACCATGCAATCCGACCTTTATCCGTCATGGGGAAATGCTCCACAAAAAGGTAAATACGACTTCCTTCCCGTACGAAACTGACAATTTTCACTGGCCTGAGAAACAGGAACAACAGGAGAAAGAAAATGATAAGCAACGAGAACACTAAAACCGATTTTATTACTCGCTGATTTTTCCCCATTTTCTCTACTATGCCCATATCTGTTTCCTTCTGACAGGATGCACGAAAATGGCCCAACGACGAAAATCGTCATATCAGGCCAGTTATAATATCAACCGAATAGCTGCTTTCTGCTATCCAGACAAGACCGCTTTATTTCTTAACACGTCTAATTTCAGCATTAACGCCACACTGGATATATCTTTCGTCATCCGTATGGTAGCTGGTATCGGTTTCGTTATAGTGTGATATCCATAACAGCCATTTTTTCTCGATACAATTAGCAGCAGGTTTCAGGCTGTCAAAACAAATAAGGTCGTTGTCGCTGGCCCTGTTGCTCAGAAACTGAAACCCATCACCGGCTTCACCAATTAACACCTGCCACGGATATTTACCGCCGATAAAGGGCATGTTGTACTTTTCCTTTAACACGTCTTTATTCTCTTCCCACCATGCAATTCTCGCTTTAGCGGTGCTTGGGAAGTTAGCCACAAAAAAATAACCCTCATTCCATTCGCGGACAGTACTGACAATTTTCACTGGCCTGAGAAAAAAATACAGTATGATAACAGTGGTGACCAAAATGATAGTAACCGGCACTATATACTCAAAACGTTGCTGGCTGGTGTTTTTTTTTGACTTATTCATAGCGATTACCTGTTATTGTTATGGTGGCATTCATCTCTGTAATAAAGGGTTTAAATGAAAATTTATTATAATGTTGAAGTACAAACCAGAGACGGAAAATTGCAGAGTAATGATTCCCCTTAATGACCAGAGATTTTAGTGTAATATGGGTGGCCCATACATCATGTACACTGATAGTAAGCGAATTTATTCTATCTACCCACCTGTTAAATTTTGGCAAAATCATTTTTGCCATATTTCTCGTAAACTGGTGTTTATTTTCACTATCGTACTGCCCTAACTCCCAGTTAATAAATTTAGTCAATGTATTTTTAATAATCAGAAGCGAGCTATTTTCTGATGAGTCGTTCACTATCTGTTCCTTATACGCAGAATCCAGCAAGTGACTACTAAATAACTTGCCATTCCCTATTTGCATATGGGTGATTAATTTTTTAATCAGATCGCGATAAGGACCCGTAAATGAAAAGATCGTTGATAAGTCGCGAAACTCATCAAATAAAATATCCGTTCGTTCTTTCACAGACAGCGGCCGTGGTGCCCAATGATTAAGATCATAACGCGATGCCGTCATCTTCTCGCCTGAGTAGGGATCGACAAGGGCGGAAACGAGCCTTAGATTGAAATCGCTTTTCAGACGAGATTCTGACACGTCGCCATAGCGCATATCCTCCGCACTGTATTCATCCATGCGGTTCATCGTTTCAAACAGACGGCAGGGAAGAGAGATGGCAGGCTGCTTAAACAGCGAGTTGGGATCAAACGATTGTTCTGACACAGAGCAACTCCTTTTGCTTTACCCCTTCATCATGTAGGGGAATAGAGAAGCGCCTAATATAGCCTGGTTTTTCCGTAAATTTTCATGCTGCACAATAAATCAGATTTTACACCAGTCGGAATTCTTACTGCCGTTGAGAGTGACGCAGGCCGTGCCCGTACAAGACAAGCTGGGCGATCACCACCATTCCGCCCGTCCCCGGCCTGCCGGGGTGGCGGGTCGATCATTTTTTCGATCGGCCCGTAATGATGATGTGTACCATGGGTCAGGTCCGCGTTGCTGGCCGACCAAAACGGAAGATCGACCACTGAGGGAGCCCCTGCAATATTAATAGCTGGCAGTCTGGCTTCAGGTCCGGGGCCAGTTTTAGCACGCCGGATCGGCAAAAGACGCATCCCTGCGGGCTCGGCCGCCGGGGGGGGTCACGTCCGGCTTACCTCAAACTGGCCCCATCCCCGCAAGAGAGTGCTCGCTGTTAGATTTAAAGCCGCCACGACATGACGTCACGACCATTCCGTCGGTGAACGAAGCAGACGAATGTATCCACGCAGTGGACGCAGCGCCTGCCGCAAAGCCCGGGTCCCCAGGGTGGGGGCGACTGCCCACCCTGGGTCGCTCAGCCCGCGCAGCGGGAAAGCGAAACGCCCTTGACGTTGACCTGGCCGTTAAGCCCCTTACAGGACGACCGAAAAAGAGAGTCCGCCACTACGGATTAATCTCAGCATTATCGATTAATCAGCAACACGCTTAATTTCAGCATTCTCGCCACGCTGAATATATTCACTATCATCCGTAGTGTATCTGGTGTCGACTTGATTAAAGTGCGATATCCATAGCAGCCATTTTTTTTCGACACAATTGGTGCCAGGCTTCAGACTGTCAAAACAACGTAAATCGTTGTCGCTGGCCCTGTGCTGCAGAAACTGAAACCCATCACCTACTTCGCTAACTAACACGGTCCACGGGTATTTACTGCCAATAAAGGACAAGTTATATTTTTCTTTCAATAACGTTTTATTATCCAGCCACCATGCAATTCTCCCTTTATCCATCATGGGGAAATGCTCCACAAAAAGGTAAATACGACTTCCTTCCCGTACAAAACTGACAATATTGACCGGGCGTTGAAACCAGGAAAACACATATACACCCGCGATTAAAACCAGCAATAGATAATATTTTTTCATCATCCCAGACCATAGATAACAGTAACCGACCGATCGACATATACTTGCTATCGATCGGTTAACAGCGATAAATTTAATCAGCAACACGCTTAATTTTAGCGTTATCGCCACGCTGAATATATTTGCTATCACCCGTAAGGAAGCTGGTATCGGTTTGGTTATAGTGTGATATCCATAATAGCCACTTTTTTTCGGCACAATTGGCGCCAGGCTTCAGACTGTCAAAACAAAGATAATCATCGGCTTTGTCTGTTTTCGGCCGAAATTGAAAACCCTCGCCTGCCTCACCAATTAACACCATCCACCGCTTATCACTGCCAATAAACGGCATGTTATATTTTTTCTTTAATACTTCTTTATTCTCTTCCCACCATGCAATTCTCGCTTTAGCCGTCATGGGAAAGTTATCCACAAAAAAATAACCCTCATTCCATTCGCGGACAGTACTGACAATTTTTACTGGCCTGAGGAAAAAATACAGTATGATAAGAGCGGCAACCAAAATGACAGTAGCCGGCACTATTTTTTCAAAACGTTGCCGACTCGTCGTTATTTTTGAATTAATCATAGCGATTACCTGTAATAGTGATGGTAGCGTTCATCTCTGTAATAAAGGGCTTAAATGAATACTTATCATAATGTTGCAGTAAAAACCAGATACGAAAAATTCTAAACTGCCTGTAAACCGGATTTAAAACATCTTTGGAATCCAGTCCAAAATGGTCCTGAGACCGATAATGTATTGTAGCAGAGTAGTTATCACCTTCGATCACAAGAGACTTTAACGTAATACTGGTTGCCCACACATCATGAACACTGATAGTGAGTGAGTTGATTCTATCCACCCACTTATTGAATTTTGGTAAAACCATCTTAGCCATCTTTGTGGAAAACCAGGATTTATTTTTACTATCATAACGCCCAACCTCCCAGTTGATATAATTCGACAAAGTGTCCTTAATAATCAAAAGTGAGCTCTCTCTTGATGAGTCGCTTACTATCTGCTCCTTATACGCACTATCTAACAAGTGGCTACTAAATACCTTGCCATTACCTGTCTGCATATGAGTAATTAACTTCTCGATCAGGCCGCGATAAGGACCAATAAATGAAAACACCCTCGATAACTCGCGAAACTCATCAAATAAAATATCCGATCGTTCTTTCACTGAAAGCGGTTGTGATGCCCACTGATTAAAGAGAGTGAAACGCGATGCGGTAATCCTCTCACCCGTGTAAGGATTTACCCTTGCGGAAACGTCCCTTAGCTTGAAATCGGTTTTCAGACGAGATTCTGACACGTCGCCATAGCGCATATCATCGGCACTGTATTCATCCATGCGGTTTGCGGATGTAAACAGACGACAGGGAAGAGAAATGGCAGGCTGCTTAAACAGCGAGTTGGGATCAAACGATTGTTCTGACACAGAGCAACTCCTTTTGCTTTACCCCTTCATCATGTAGGGGAATAGAGAAGCGCCTAATATAGCCTGGTTTTTCCCTGGATTTTCATGCTGCGCAATAAATCAGATTTTACACCAGTCGGCATTCTTACTGCCGTTGAGAGTGGCGCAGGGCGTGCCCGTACAAGACAAGCTGGGCGATCACCACCATTCCACCCGCCAGCCCGAACGTCAGTCGCATCCCGTGGGATGATGCCAGATCGGGCGCAAAATCACCGTACCGTGTGGCTGCGGCATACACTGCCGCCATCAGCGCCGCACCGGCAATAAACCCCAGGTTCCGGCCCAGATTCATCAACCCGGAAACCAGACCGCGCCGCGCCGGGTCGGCCCCTTTCAGTAAGGCCGTATTATTCGCCGCCTGAAACAGCGCATAACCCGCCGTCAGCAGCATCAGGCCCGCCACATAACCCGCAATACCGGCGCCGGGCGGCAACAAAGCCAGTAACAGGCAGCCCCCCGCCACCGCGACTAAACCGATTAACGTTGTGGACTGCGCCCCAAGACGATCCACCAGACGCCCGGCAGGTACACCGCTGAAGGCGGCCACCAGTGGCCCCACCGCCATCACCAGCCCGGTCTGGCGCGGGGAAAGCTGCAATCCATGGCTCAGATAGAAGGGCCCGACAACAAAGGTCGTCATCATCACCATGGCAACCGCCATACTCAGCAGCAGGCCGCGTACCAGCGCCGCCTGACGCAGCAGTGAAAACAGCGATCCACGGGGCATAGCGTCATCCGGCGCGCCAGAAGACGGCAGGAAATGCTGCACCATTCCCCATGCGATCATCCCAAGCGGCAGGTTGATCACAAACAGCGCCTGCCAGCCGAAACCCGTAATCAGCAGGCCACCCAGCGCAGGCCCCAGCGCCGTGCCGATGGCAGAGACGGTCCCCAGCAGCCCCATTGCCCGCCCGGTGCGTTCAGCGGGCAACACCTGGATCGCCAGCGCCAGCGTATTCGCCATCATCATCGCGCCGCCCAGACCTTGCAGAATGCGGGCAGCAATCAGCCAGCCGATATGCGTTGCCAACCCACAGCCCAGCGATGCCACACTGAACAGCAGCACGCCGTAGCCCAGCAGCCGCTGGCGACCAAAACGATCGCCCAGCCACCCCATCGCCAGCACGGAAGCCGTCACCGCCAGCAGATACGCCAGCACCACCCACTGTATTTGTTAAAAAGAGGCATCAAACGCCGCCGCCAGCGTGGGCAGACCGACGTTCGCAATACTGCTGCCCATCGAGGAGATCAACATACTGAAGGCCAGCGCATAAAGCGGGCCGGAGGAAGAACGGGGAAGAGATGAGGTCATGGCTTAAGCTCCCGGATAGAATGTACCCGGAGCTTAGGCCGTCAGCCGATAAGGCGGAAGACGCAGGGGTGTCAGTATATAGCTGCACCCAACGCCATGTCAGAATCAGATCTGGAAGTCGATCACCGGTTCTTCTTCGTTCAGCGACAATGCCTGGCGTTTGATCTCTTCCAGCGACAGGTTCGCATTACAGAGCTCCAGGAACTGCCAGACAAAATTACGCTGCAACTGCCCGCGTTTCAGCCCCAGCCAGACGGTATTAGACTCGAACAAATGGCGCGCTTCGAGCCGGGTCAACGGCGAATGCTCATCCAGCTGGCAGGCCTGATCGGCCAGTACACCCACACCGAGGCCCAGCTCAACGTAGGTTTTTACCACGTCCGAGTCCTGCGCACTCAGTACGATATCGGGCTTCAGACTGGCGGCGTGGAACGCACGGTCGACTTTCGAACGCCCGGTGATCCCCTGGCGATAGGTGATCAGCGGATAACGGCTCAGCGCCGCCAGCGTCAGCGGTTGCTGCTGCTCCAGCTCGTGCCCTTTCGGCACCAGCAGCGCATGGTGCCAGCTGAACCACGGGAAGGCAGCCAGCGCCGGGTTGTTAACGACCTGCTCACTGGCGATGCCGATATCGGCCTCCCCCGCCACCAGCATGGAGACAATCTCCTGCGGTGATCCCTGATTGAGTTCCAGACGCACATTGGGATAGAGCGAACGGAACGCTTTAATCACTTTCGGCAGGCTGTAGCGCGCCTGAGTATGGGTTGTGGCTATCGTCAGCACGCCGCTGGATTCGTTGGTGAACACATCAGCCAGGCGACGCACTTTACCCGCTTCATCAAGAATACGTTCTGCAATGGTCAGCAGCGCTTTGCCCGGTTCGGTCATCCCCAGCAGGCGTTTACCCCGGCGGATAAAAATCTCGACCCCAAGTTCATCTTCCAAATCCCGTATATGGCGGCTGACCCCAGACTGGGAGGTAAACAGCGCATTCGCCACTTCGGTAAGATTAAACTCGCAGCGTGCTGCTTCCTTAATGATTTTAAGTTGCTGAAAATTCACGCGCGCTCCTCCCTCTGTTATCTGTTGGTTTCCTTCATGTTAAGGACGCACATTGATAGCAACAAATAATAAAAAGAGGTTTTATATGCTTTTTAGCGATAAGGGAGGCGAAGCGGCAGGAAGTGAGGCGCGCGATGGCGCGCCCGGCACAAAGGCATTTAACTGACCAGCATCAGTTCGCGATCTTCTGTCACTGGATTATTCAGCAGCGACAACAGAATGTTTTTGACCGCCTGCGCGGACGGTGACATTGGCAGCGTGGCAGAGACGTTTAAGGACAGCGGCAGGTTCAGCGCAGGGCTGGTGATGCGCGCCATCCAGGCATTGGTTGAACTCACCAACGCCCGCGCGGCAGACTCTGGCAGCACGGTCGCGCCCATGCCGCTGGAGACGGCGGCGGTCAGCGTAGCGATAGATTCAATTTCACCGATGATGCGTGCGCTGAGGCGACGCAGAGAGAATGCTTCGTCCACACGTTTACGTACGGCGCTGTAATCACGCGGCAGGAACAGATTCATCTCTGCCACATCGGTCAGGTCGATAGTCTGCCCAGGACAGGCGCTGGCACCCACCAGATACAGTTCTTCTTTCATCAGTGGAATGCTGGTGATGCCCGCGGCCGGTGAACGGTCATACAACACCGCCATATCCAGTTGCCCACTCATCACTTTTTCGTTTAATGACGCGCCGCTGTTCTCATGCAGATACACCAGCACATCCGGAAATTGTTCGCGCACGGTTTGCAGCAAAGGCATGGTCAGCGAAGAGGCGGCGGTCCCCGGTGCCAGGCCGATGGAAACCTGCCCTGCCAGTGCCTGCCCGGCGTTGATCACCGCCGTCTGCGCCTGTTCACACTGACGCAGGATAGTGCGGGCGTGGGCATAGAGGATCTTACCCGCGTCGGTCGGCGTGACACCGCGTTTGGTGCGGATCAGCAACTGCTGGTCAAGTTCGTTTTCCAGTGTTGCCACCTGCTGGCTGAGAGCTGGCTGTGCAATATGCAGGACTTCTGCCGCCTGAGTCAGGCTGCCGATGTCGACGATTTTTACGAAATACTTCAGTCGTCTTAAGTTCATTTTGCCTCCGTCACGGTTCCCCGAGTGCCAGTAATGCTGGCGTCTGTAATAAGTTTTCATTCTGACCCGAGGGTAATTGCAAGGGGCGTGCCAGAATTTTCCTAATAGTGACAAGGCGTCCGGGATATGGGCTAACAGGCGGTAAAATAAGAGAATCTGATTACAGGTACTGGGATGATGCGTAGGTGGGATGTCTGGCAGGTCAGGTCCCTTTGCGGGGTTGCACGCGGATGGTGCAGGAAATGCGTTGAGGATGTGCAGGAGGTTAATGGAAAAGGCGGACCTGAATTCTGGCCCGCCCGGTCCCACCCGAATTAACGCTTACTACGGTTGCGGTACATATCAATCGATACCGCGGCGACAATAATCATCCCTTTGATGATGTCCTGGATGTAGGCATCAACACCCACGAAGGTGAAGCCGCTCTTGATCAGGCCGAGGATCACCGCACCAATCAGCGTGCCGGTAATACGCCCTACCCCACCCATCAGGCTGGAACCGCCGATAACCGCCGCGGCAATGGCATCCAGCTCGTAGCTCAGGCCCATGCTTGACTGGCCGCTACTCACACGCGCCGCCAGCACCACACCCGCCAGGCCAGACAGACCGCCTGCGATGGTGTAAACGATGATCAGGTATTTATTAACGTTGATGCCGGAAACCTTCGCCGACACCATGTTGCCGCCGATGGCGTAAACATACTTACCGTAGCGGGTATGTTTCAGCGCGATATGGAAGATCACCGCCACCACCAGGAAGATAATCACCGGCATTGCACCCTGACCAATCGACGTAAAGCCATCGGACAGGAAGCTGATGGGGTTACCCTGAGTGTAATACTGTGCCAGACCACGCGCCGATACCATCATCCCCAGCGTGGCGATAAACGGCGGAATACCGGTCTTCGTGATCAGCACGCCGTTGACGATACCGCACAGCAAACCGACCCCGATCCCGGCGCTAATCGGCAGCGCGGCAGGCATATCCACCAGCGAAGGGAACATCGGTGACAGGCTTTCAGAGGTTTGCGCCAGACTGGCGGCAACCACCGCCGTCAATGCAATCACCGAACCGGACGACAGGTCAATCCCCGTGGTAATAATGACCTGAGTCACCCCGACCGCAATAATACCGATAATCGCGACCTGAAGAACAATCAGCACCAGGCGGTTCGGGTTCATCAGGAATGACTGATCGCGAACATACCAGCCGAAGGCCTCAAATATCAGCGCGATGCCGACCATCACCACAAAAATACCGGTATCTTTCGGCAGTTTGCCTTTCAGATTACTAAAGAACGACGGTGTCTCAGCTGACTGTTGCGTTGTCATTTTCACATCACTCATGTTTGTTTACCTCACGCCCTTACTCGGACGCCAACGACAATATGGTTTCCTGGTCGGCTTCTTCTTTATTGAGGATGCCGGTAATACGTCCTCCGTGCATCACCATCACGCGGTCACTCATGCCAATAATTTCCGGCAGTTCAGAGGACACCATGATGATGGCAACGCCACGGCTCGCCAGTTCGCTGATCAAACGGTAGATTTCCGCTTTTGCGCCGACGTCGATACCACGGGTAGGTTCGTCAAGAATCAGGATCTTCGGTTGTGCCAGCAGCCAGCGGGCAATTAATACCTTTTGCTGATTACCGCCACTGAGGTTGTTTATGATCTGGTCCATGGTTGGCGTCTTGATATTCAGACGTTTGATCTGTTCCAGACAGTCTTTCGCCATGTTGGCATGATTGACGAAGCCGCCTTTGGCGCTGTAGTCAGTCATTTTGACGATACTCATGTTTTCCATCACCGACAGCACCAGGAACAGGCCTGACTTTTTACGGTCTTCGGTCAGGAACGCCAGTCCTTTATCAATCGCACTGGCCGGTGAATCAATTTTGGTCGGCACACCATCAATCAGGATCTCTCCACTGTCTATTGATGTCATACCAAACAGACTTTCCATCACTTCACTGCGTCCGGCACCCACCAGACCCGCCACCCCAAGGATCTCCCCGCGACGTACGCTAAAGCTCACATCGTGGAACACATCCTTACGCGTCAGGCTGCGTACCGTCAGAACATCTTCGCCAATATTGCTGTCTGTTTTTGGGAACAACTGGGTCAGTTCACGCCCCACCATCTGGGTGATCAGCGACTGTCGCGTATAGCTCGACGTCTCATTGCTCGCCACCCAGGTGCCGTCACGGAATACGCTGACTTCATCGGTAATCGCAAAGATCTCATCCATTTTATGGCTGATATAGATGATGGCTTTGCCCTGCTCACGCAGGTCGCGAATGATGGTGAACAGATGCGCCACTTCGGTTTCCGTCAGGGCTGAGGTCGGTTCATCCATAATCACGATGTCTGAGTTCCAGGAAACCGCTTTGGCGATCTCCACCATCTGCTGGGAGGCGATACTAAGATCGCCCACCATCTGATCGGGACGCAGACGAATATTCAGCTTAACCAGCAGATCTTTGGTTAAACGGTTGAGCTTACCGTGGTCAACGAAGCCGAATTTCATCGGCTCGCGACCCAGCCAGATATTTTCGGCGACCGTCATATGCGGTACCAGATTAAGCTCCTGGTGAATCATGGAAATTCCCGAACGCAGTGCATCCAGCGTGTCGGTAAACTGCACAGGTTGCCCTTTAATACGAATCTGCCCCTCATCGGGACGATAAATCCCGATGAGGCACTTCATTAAAGTGGATTTACCTGCGCCATTCTCACCCATCAGAGCATGCACCGTTCCCGGCTTGATACGGAATGAGACGTTGCTTAACGCCTTCACACCCGGGAAGAATTTGCTGATGCCTTCGGCTTCAAGCGCATATGCGGTCATTTAACTACCTCCGTACTACGAGTTCAGCGAAAGTTATTTCAGATTCTTGCTGGTGAAGCTTTCATAGTTATCTTTGGTGATCAGCTGGAACGGGATATCCACGATTTTCTGAACCTGCTCACCTTTCACCAGTTTCACTGCGGTCTGAACTGCGCCAGAACCCTGCCCTTTGGCATCCTGGAATACGGTGGCAACCATTTTGCCGTTCTTGATCATCTGCAATGCATCCGGGGTACCATCCACGCCAGCCACCAGGATTTTCTGCTCGTTTTTACCTAATGCCTGAAGGGCACCGATAGCCATTTCATCGTTGTTAGAGGCGATGGCCTGGATATCATCACCGGCGGTCAGCCAGTTACTGGTGACGTCAACGGCATCGTTACGGGTAAATTTCGCGGTTTGTTCCTGAACCACTTTCAGGCCAGGGTATTTCGCCACAACCGCTTTCA
Source organism: Erwinia sp. MYb416 (assembly GCF_037479575.1). NCBI lineage: Bacteria > Pseudomonadati > Pseudomonadota > Gammaproteobacteria > Enterobacterales > Erwiniaceae > Erwinia > Erwinia sp. MYb416. Next base: position 1,247,080 of record NZ_JBBGYT010000438.1, on the reverse strand, counting down.
CACCTTTGGTGCGCTCACGCGTTGCTTCGTTTGCCAGGTCACCCAGCAGGATGGCGACGTTACCTTTGTAATCCATACGTTTTGCCAGTGCTTCCATCTGCAAGCGACCCGCCAGCTCGGAGTCAGAACCCACGAACGCCATTTTGCCTGTCAGCGTGGTAGCCGGTTTACGGTTGACAAACACCAGCGGGATGCCGGCTTTGGTGGTCAGATCAACGATAGGTTTAACGGCGTTGGTATCCACCGGGTTAACGATAATGGCGTCAACGCCCTGACCGATAAAGTTTTGAACCTGTTGCAGCTGCTGTGCGACGTCACCTTTGGCGTCTTCGATCTGGCCTTTCACGCCTTCCGTTTTCATTTCATTAGTGATTGAGTTACGGACAATCGTTAAAAAGTTGTCATCAAACAATGCCATAGAGACGCCAACTTGCAGGTCTTTGGCAAAGCTGGTAACAGGTAACATACAGACTAACAGTGACGCTAAAATTGTTTTTTTCACGTTCATGTCCAGGCCCTTATTATCGTTAGCTTGCGAAGGTTACGGATTCTGCGAATGAAAAATTTCTTTTACATTCACACACCCTCACCGACGGCTTTATTAAAGTGTAGGGGGTGACTATCTCGGGTAAAACTATCTTTCTTATTACTGCGTATCGGGACCTACTTTTACTCTTTACAACAACACGTTATGTACAACCCACTGTTTCTTTTTCTTTCATCCCCGTCTACGTTACCGCAGAGCAGTTTTTTTGTTTCATAATAACTCTAATTGAAACTTTCACTATGAAAGCATCGAAACGCATGTTTTAAAATCAGCAAATAACAAAAATTTGACACACCTCTAACATCGGCCAGCTAATCGCAACAAAGTGAGATCTGGCGCAGAGATTGAAGATTGTCCAATCAAGATAAAAAACCCTCACACTGCTGCTTTTGCCAGCAAACGCACCGACAGAGTGGAATAGGCCTTTGACATTTCCCGGACACGCCGTTAACATGCGCCCCGTTCACACGATTCCTCTGTAGTTCAGTCGGTAGAACGGCGGACTGTTAATCCGTATGTCACTGGTTCGAGTCCAGTCAGAGGAGCCAAATTAGAAAAGCCCGCTCAGGGAAACCTGAGCGGGCTTTTTGCTTTGCGTGATTATAAATCGCTAACAGGCTCAGATTTTATCCATCAAATAGCGATGTGCTTTGGATGCGTGCCATTTACTCTTGCGGGACGGATTGTGTTGGGAAACGATTAACCGAAAGTTGATTCGGAACGGAAGACACGCAGGAGAAAACATCTGACCGGCATAACCGGGCGTAGCGCACCTTGGTTCGCGGCGGTGAAATGGGTTAAGGCTGGCGTTAAGAACCTGAATCCAACGGTGTCAGTTCAGACCTGATATAGCAGTGTTCTGAGGTAGAACACACTCAAATCAGACTTTCTGCTTTGAGCGAGGAGCGGACGTTATGCCTGATATAATGTCCCTTTAGTTTGAAGAGGACTTAAAGGGATAAGATAAAATTTACATGGCCGTAACCCAGTTAATCCCGAAATCCAGCCATGTAAGAACTTTCCAGGTTCTGAAATGAATCAATGACAAGTTGATTCTAATTGTCATATTACGGTTAGGCCGTATTTAACGAATGTTGAACCAACCAGTTGTATCCTCAATGACACGCCACAGTTTCTGGGGTATAGCAAGTTGCTCTACGTCTGATGCAGCAATATTGAGAGCAATTTTTCCTTCAGCTTTGCCATCTACGAATTTAACCCAGTCTGGGTTCATAACCATACCCTGACCTACTGCCGTCAAAGATACCCCTGCTTTAACAGCATCCTCGGCTTGCTCTGGTGTTCGTAACTGCCCGGCAACAATCAGAGGTATACGTCCAGCAAGGTGGTCGCGCACGATTTCGATGACTTTGGGACCATTCGGTGCATCAACGGGTCTGGCTTCAAGTGCATTACCGAGTGATACATGAAGAAAATCAATACCCTCATCGACCAGTCGGTCAACCAGTTGAAGCGACTCATCAATGCGCAACCCATCTTCATAATGCTCGTCCAGGGAAATGCGGTATCCCATCAGGAAGGGATTGGCTGCATGCTCAGCAATCGTATTACGCACACTTTCAATGACGCTGAGTGGGAAACGCATACGCTTTTCAAGTGAACCGCCCCATTGATCATCTCTTCGGTTGGAATGAGGTGAGAAAAAGTTCTGAAGTAAAAAGCCATGAGCACCATGTAACTCAACACCATCAAATCCTGCTTCAATCGCACGGCGAGTTGCTTCACCGAAAGCCTGAATAACCGTTTCGACTTCAGCGCATGTCAGTTCACGAGGGGTAACGGACGGTGCGAAAGGACCGGCGTCACCGGTAATAGCGCTTGCAGCTACAATATCCGAAACCAGTTCAGGGCTGGTTTTCACACCTGCATGGAATATTTGTAAGATTGCCGGTGCTCCACCGCTTTTGGCAGCAATAGCAAGGCGCTTTAAACCGGGAATAAATTTGTCGTCATACGCAGCAAACTCTCCCGTAAACCCAATGCCGTTTTCCTGAACATGTGTACAACCAGTAATGACCAGCCCGATGTCCTGAACGCGTCGACGATAATATGCTTCTTCCTCATGAGACACCGTGCCGTCATCATTACCCGCCCAGGTCGTCATCGGGGCCATCACAATAAGGTTGCGCAGCGTCACACCTTTACCCAGTGGAAATCTTTCAAGAAGTGGAGTTTGTTTCATGGATAGTTATACCTGTACGAGATTATTTTTGAAGAAAGGAGTCAGCTGACTCGCTGCAACTGTTGCCCCCTGACCATCATAGAGATCCATGTGCGTCGCACCTGGGATGATATGCAGCGTTTTTTGAACAGAAGCAGCAGTTTTGTGTAATTCCTGGCTGTGCCAGAGCGAGCCAGCTTTGCTACCAGCTACAATTAGTAGTGGCTGTGTTAAATAGACATCCGCCCCTTCAAATCCGGTGAAAGATGCCAGCGTACTGATACTTGTCATCAGCATTTGATTGGTGGAAGTCGGATATTTTCCGCGTTCGGTTAGATAGTAGTCCGCAGCTTCCTGAAGATCTTTTGGGGCACTGGTATCACCCAATTGGGGCACATAGTTGACATAAACCGGTGCGCCGCCTGCTGCTTCGATTGTGCGCTGTTTAGCAACCGCATCCAGAGTTGGAATGAGTTCAGATTCTGATGTTGTTCCCTCCCAACCTTTACGGGTCGCCGCCCCAACATCTACGGCACTGACTGTTGCCAGCGCTTTGATTCGGCGTTCCGTCATCGATGCTTTAACCGTGATACCACTGCCTGCACAAACGCCTAATGCGCCGATACGATTATTATCGACATAAGGAAGAGTGGTCAGGTAATCGACTGCGCTATAGAAATCGACGACTCGCTTCATGGGATCATCAATAAAACGTGGTAATCCGCCACTAGCCCCCTGATGGGAGGCATCAAACGCCAGGGTGATAAATCCTTCTTTAGCCAGTTTGAGGGCATAAAGGCCCGCAGTCTGTTCCTTAACACCACCGCCTGGGTGGACAACGACAATTGCAGCGTATTGACGGCTTTCGCTGAAGTCCGGGGGAACATAGACGTTTCCGGACATCATTATTTCATTGTTCCGGAACAGGACACTGCTGACTGTGACGCTATCTACGTGTGTCGTGGTGCCAGATGTACGAGGTGTTGGTGAGAGCAGGGCTGAAACATGACCCGCCATCAATAATCCTGCTGAAGCCACTGAACTCGTCAGGATAAAATTTCGGCGGCTTAACCCGCCTGCTTTTTTACTCATTGCAAGACTCCTTCATTTACATGATGACGGCCCTGGCCGCTGAAAGAACACAGATTGTTTCAGCAGCCATCTTAATCTCTTTAATATTCAGAAATTAGAGGCTTAATTTCGCATGGGCTTAGAAGGAGGTTTTATTAATAGGGTTATAAGAAACTGAGTTCGATATAGACCAGTACAAACAGCGCTCAAAGGTTATGGGGCGCGGAGTGCTTCGAGCACAAGTGCAAATGCCGGAGAATGTTGCAGACGGCTGGGGTAGTAAAGATGATAGGGGGGACGCGGTGGACACCAGTCTGTCAGCACCTGGACTAACATCCCGTTTTCAAGATGATTCTCCACGGTATCTAGCGGCAGATAAGCAAGTCCCAGTCCATCAAGGGCGGCCTGCCTCATCATATTTATGGTGCTGAAAGTCGCTCGTCCATCAATACGGACCTTAATTTCAGTCTCATCCTTGCGAAACTCCCAGGTATAGAATCCGCCATGAGTGGGCAGGCGTAATCTGATACAGCTATGATCGTTTAAATCACGAGGCGTGACCGGATATGTCTTCCCCATGAAATAAGAGGGTGCTCCGACCACTGCAAAACGGAAGTCTCTGGCAAGCGGCAGGGAAATCATATCCATATCGACCTGTTCGCCCAACCGAACTCCAGCATCATAACGTTCAGCGACGATATCCTTGAGTCCGTACTCGCTGATAATTTCAATGTTGATATCGGGATATTCAAGCATCACCGGGGCGAGCTTAGGCCAGAGTATTGTATCGGCTGCGTGTTCAACGGCAGTAATACGCACAGTACCAGCGGGTTTTTCTCTCAATCCACTGAGCGCGGCGATCTCACTTTCAATTTCGTCAAAGTGTGGTCCTATACGGGAAAGTAGCCGTTCGCCAGCTTCTGTCACAGAAACGCTACGTGTGGTACGTGTAAGAAGACGAAGACCAAGATCTGCTTCAAGAGTCCTTACGGTGTAGCTCAGCGCCGACTGTGAGACACCTAATTGAGCGGCCGCTTTTGTGAAGCTTTTTTCTCGGGCTACTGCGATAAAGGCTTGATAATCGTTAATATTTTTACGGCGCATTTATTGACCAGGTTCTTTTGGATTAATATTTCTAACTTATAAAATAATTCCTGGCGTGGAGGTTTGTCTATTGGTAACGATCCAACATTCCTCATCCACGGCAAGTATCCATTAGCACTCACTAATGCTCAATAGAACCAAGGCTTACCAACTTCCGCTTCTGGCACAGGGCGGACATCCCATCTTCTTACGGGCTAGAGGGCCAATCGTGCGAAAAATCACGTTGAGAAACTAACTGTAGTCATTTTGAAACTAGATCGTATCAAGATAGATTTCCGATACCCATCAGCGTGGTTTGTAAATCGCCGGACGTCATCCCCCCCCCCAGGGTACTCGGTTTGGCCAACTAGCATGAGGCGACCAGCACGCCTGGCCCCTCTCCAAATGCAGCCGCGCCGACAACGCGCCAGTGTTGGGCAACAAATACAGCATGATGTCGCCTAACGTGTTGTCGAACATAACCGCCCGTTCGGCATTGCTTGGTGTCCCACTGGTATCCTGAATCCTTAGCCTGCAATACTATCCAGTGCCGTAATCGATTCATCAGGTAAATAAAGTGCAGCCGCTGCGAGGTTTTCTCGTAAATGCTCCAAAGATGAGGTGCCCGGAATGAGCAGAATGTTCGGCGAACGGCGCAAAAGCCACGCTAAAGCGACCTGCATTCCTGTCGCATTCAGGTTTTCAGCTACTTCAGTCAGAATGGATGACTGGAAGGGACTAAAACCGTTAAGGGGGAAAAATGGGACATAAGCTATATCCGCCTGTGCCAGGGTATCTATCAAGGCATCATCCTGGCGGTGAGCCAGATTGTAATGGTTTTGCACGCAGACAATCTCACAGATTTTACGGCTTTCCTCAATCTGCATCGCGGTAACATTGCTCAGGCCGATATGTCCCACTAATCCCTGTTGCTGAAGCTCTGCAAGCACGGTCAGTGGCGCTTCGATGGAACCTTCAGTTGGACCATCCACACCAAGCATTATCCTTAAGTTAACGACTTCAAGCCGTTCCAGCCCAAGATTTTTCAGGTTGTCATGCACTGAACGGGTAAGCGTCCCGGGCGATAAATCAGGGATCCACTCACCATTATTGCCGCGTACTGCACCAATTTTCGTGACGATTGTTAGATCTTGTGCGTAAGGCGCAAGCGCTTCTCGTATCAGTCTGTTGGTAACATGTGGACCGTAATAATCACTGGTATCAATGTGATTTACGCCAGCGCTGACCGCCTCATACAGCACTTTTACCGCTTTATCATAATCCCGCGGTTGTCCAAATGCGCCCGGCCCTGCTAATTGCATTGCGCCATAGCCAAGCCGGTTTACGCTGCGATCGCCAAGAGAATATGTGCCTGCGTGACTGATATCCGTCATAAAAACCTCTTACTGTAAAGTCGAGCAGATACCATAGGAGAAAAATTTAATCCGCACTATGCTATAACGTCCCCTTTATCTTTGAGATCGTCCAAATTAGCTATGGATCCCCTTTCTGATGTTCTCGCGCTGCTTAAACCACGCGGTTATGTCTCCACCGCATTAGATGCTGGCGGAGAATGGGCGCTGCGCTTTCCTTCCAATGCGGGAATAAAATGTTATTCAATCGTGTCGGGGCATTGCTGGCTGTCGATAGAGGGTGTTGATGACCCTATTACCCTGAGCGCCGGCGATAGCTTTCTGTTACCCGGAGGACGGCCATTTGTCATGGCCAGCAATCTTTTGCTACCGTCGGTAGATTCTAATGAAGTCTTTGCGTCCCCAAGGATAAAGGGGGTTATCAGCCACAATGGCGGCGGAAATTGTCTGATGGTAGGCAGTCGCTTTTTTTTTGGCCAGCGCCATGCCGGTATCTTGCTCTCAATGTTGCCACCTGTCGTTTTTTTACCGGGCAAAAGCTGACCAGGCGGTTTTACTTTGGTCGGTTAACCTCATGATTCAGGAGCTTTCTGAGCAACGGCCAGGCAGTGAATTGACTGCCGAACATTTGGCACATTTGATAATGATTCAGGCGCTACGGATGCATATGAATGAAGGCAGTAAAAACGGTGGTATGGGATGGCTTTATGCGTTAGCCGATCCGAAGCTCGCTGCGGCGCTTAATGCGATGCACTCCACCCCGGCGCATCGCTGGACACTCGCGGAATTAGCGAATTACGCCGGAATGTCACGTTCGGCTTTTGCCTTAAATTTTAAAAAGGTGGTCGGCACAACTACGATGGAATATCTAACACAATGGCGCATGATGCTGGCCGGTGAAAAGTTACTTAATTCAGGGCTTCCAATTTCAGCAATTGCACCGTCCCTTGGCTATGAATCTGAAAGCGCCTTCAGCACGGCATTTAAACGCGTGATCGGATGCTCGCCTCGGGATTATACCCGACGTCATCGCCTCTCAGATTAAAAGGGTGGAACGCACACGCTTTTCGTGCCTGAAGATGTTAAGGAAATGATAACGCTATTCACCATATGCGGTGTTTATACGTATGTCGATCCAGAGGAAAATGCGCCCTTTTCATTTTTGGCTGAACAGCTGTAGCCCTGTTTTATCGGGGCATGGGAGATGCGCTGGCGTAGTACCTGAAAACATATCCCGCAGCCCCAGGGGGAGGAAAATCGCTTTTTTACGGACATGATGTGGGGAGATATGGACGAGCGCGAAGGACTGCAACGACTGCTGGTCCGTGCAGAACAGGAGGACATTATCCTCTGTACCAAAATGGACCAACTGGGCCGTAATACGTCTGACATGATCAAAATCGTCGACACATGTTATAAAAAGAGATAGCCATCAGGCTTCTGAATAATGGGCTGAGTACTGAAGTAACGACGGGTAAAATGGTTATTCAGATCCTTGCAGCCGTTGCAGAGGCGGAACGTGAACGAATATTAGAACGTAGCAACGAGGGCAGAGTGGTTGCGATGGCGGCAGGGGTTAAAACCTCATAAAGGGTCGTGAATGGCTCTGAAACTTATTCACCGTGATATTCCCATTAAGATGGTGATGGAGAAAACCGGCATTTGACGGGCAACTTACTTTCGGTTGAAGAATCATCAGAGCCGTTCCTGATGTTCAGAAGATACAAATGAAATTTTCAGGCTCCTGCCTCGGAAGCGCTAAACATCTTCACATAAATGACCGGGGACATAATGGATAATTATAATCAGTTGCTTGCATTCATATGGGCGTATGAATACGGCAACTTTTCTGCCGCCGCGCGGGCAAACGGATTGACGCCTTCAGCAATGAGTAAACTCATCAGCCGGCTTGAGGCGAGATTACAGGTAAGACTCTTCCATCGCGGAACGAGAACGTTAACGCTGACCGAAGAGGGACACGTTTATCTTAACAGTGCCCGGGCAGTCGTTGACGCAATGACGGAGGCTGATTCACTGGCTGAAGATATGCCATCACGCATCAGCGGGCAGCTGAAAATCCGTACTATGACTACCTTTGCCCGTTATCATATCCTTCCATGGTTGTCCGAGTTTATTGACGCCTACCCTGACCTCAACGTTGATATTGAAACGGGGCCGGTTTACCGGGATGACTTTGATAAAGGGCTGGATTTGGCCATTTATGGTGGTGTACTTGCGAGTTCTTCCCGAATCGCCCGTCGTATCGGTGAGAGTCAGTGGATTACCTGCGCTTCGCCGGCCTACATCACCAGGTACGGCATACCCTCCCATCCCCGTGAGTTGATGGAGCATCGCTGTTTTCACTTTAATTTCGATAGCCACTGGAACCAGTGGCTATTCGCCGAAAACAATCAGAGCATCATATTCCCGGTGAAACCGGTTGCCTCCGTGTCGCAGGGCGATTTGTTGCGCGATCTTGCCATTCAGGGAGAAGGTATCGTCCGGCTGGCTGACTTCCACGTTCACCGGGATATCAGAGAAGGAAGATTAATCCCGCTTTTGAAGGCATTCCAGTCTCCTGTCAGAGAGCCGCTCTATATAATTTACGCAAAAAGGCAGCATCTTAGCCCACGCATCCGCTGTTTTATTGAATTCATGGAAAAACAGATAGCCCTTCATCCCTGGAACATTTGAATTTTCAGTCAGCCCTTACTACTTGTCCCTCAGGTCATATTTTAATACCCACTGTGAAACTACGTCACAGTGGGTATTCCTGCTGCTCGAATCCCGTCGCTAACGGATCGTGTTACTGTTTTATGGATTTTTACAGAACGAATCCATTTTCCAGGACACAATAAATTACTATGTCAGACAGACAAACATCACGGGCAGGGATGGCACTGGCCCTGGCTTTCTTTTCCGGAATGCTGAGCAGCAGCCTTCCCACTCCACTCTATCCCGTGTACATCAGTTTATATGGCTTCAGCGCTTCTCAGATAATGGCGGTGTTTGGCGTCTATGCGGCAGGTGTACTTTTCGCGCTGGCATTTACTGCCAAATTCAATATCAGGACTGACCTGTATACAAGACCTCTCTATGCAGGTCTGGCATGCGTTTTGCTGTCATCACTACTAATGATGTTTGCAGATAACCTTATGATACTTCTCCTCGGCCGATTTGTTACGGGTCTGGGTTCAGGTATTTTAATGGCCTATATTAACCGCTCGCTGATTAAATTATTTGATACGGAAGTAAGTAATACTGCGGCATTGACGGCTTCTGCCTCGTTGATCCTTGGACAGGCTATTGGCCCATTAATAACGGGGGAAATCGTGCATCGCGGTTTTTATGCACTTAAGGCTCCCTACGTAATTCTTTTTATTCTGGTTACAGCTTCAGTATTTGCGATCAGGGGCAGTCGTCTGGTGATTAACAGGCACAGTACGCCCGTAACCGGTGAACGGAAAAATGTCAACGCTCAAGGTCATAAGGCGCTCTCTTTCCGGGACGTCATCGTCTGCTGCATGGCCATATTTCTTTCATGGGCGATGGCGTCCACGTTTATGTCCCAGGGGCCCACCCTCGCCCGCACCTACTTCAATGTTACCAGCGTGCAGCTGGTAAGCTATTCACTGTCGGTATTCCTACTGATTGCAGGTATCACCCAGATAGTGATGAGAAAAAAACACCATTATTCATCGCTGAAAATCGGAATTGTTACCCAACTTGCTGCGGTTTTGATCGTCCTCTGCAGTGTATACACAACGGATCCCTTCCTTCTTTTCATAGCCGTGATGCTCGAAGGATTCGCCTATGGGGCAATACTGGTCGGTGCCGCCACTATCGTTAATGTGGTCGCCAGGCAGAGTCAGCGGCACCACCTGATAAACCTTCTTTACATTGTGGGATACGTGGGTAACTGGTTGCCGTTTTCGCTGAGTGTAATGATGGATCATTTCTCCCAGGAAAAAGCCCTGAATGCCTATCTTTGTTTGTGCAGTGTTTTAAGTGCGTGTATTGCTTTATCGGCTTATTTCGCGGGAAGGAGCCAGCCAAAATCATGGGTCGGAGCATAAAATACTAAATAACATAGACGGAAAATCAATCATCCGGGCCCATCTATGCATGACGGCCGGAAATAGAATGCGAAAAATTCAAACGTAAAGTCAAAATTAAAGGAAAATAAAGATGTTATTATGAATGCTAATTTCCCGAAAGTCGATCACATCGTCTAAGGAAGGCTCCTCCCTTACGAGCGCTCAGCCTTGATGACCTGGTATTGCCATCTTCGTGGAAGATAACACGTCTACGGTTGCTGAAATTGCCACGATGACCGGTATGCTGCGTATTCCTGAATCAAAACTGGCATGCAAAAGATAAGCACAATCAGCGCTCTTTATCTTTCTCCATCAATATATTTAAAAATGAGCGTACCTTTGTCGGGCGAAATCGAGATGCGGGAAAAACTGCATGAATCTCACCTGAAGGTAGTTCCCATTCTGGGAGCACCTGAATTAAGCGGCCAGAAATAAGATCATCACTGACAACGTAATCCGGCAACACAGAGATGCCTGCACCTTCTCTCACCGCTTCACGGACCGCCAGTGTGTTATTAATGAATATCGAGGGCTGAACGTTGATACTTTGTTGATCCGATCCATTCAGCGTGAAATGCCACTGAGAAGGTTCACGCAGAGCTGTATTGGCTATAAAAGGCAGTGGTTTGATATCTTGTGGTTTATTAATTTTTTCTACCTGCGGCTGCATATTGCGCGGGGCTATCAGCAGCTGCCGGAAGTGCCCGATTTTCCTTGCCTGCAAATGTGAGTCATCTAACCAGCCCACACGGATGGCTATTTCTATATCTTTGTCCACGATATCAAACTTGTTATCACTTATCACGGCGTCAACTTTGCAGTCTGGATAGCGCTGACTGAATGCAGTGATAGCTGGAACGACGACGCTGATCCCATAGTCAAAAGGCGCTGTCAGCCTCAATGTCCCAGAGGGCTCAGCCACCAGTGCGTCTAACTCTGCAAAGGCTTCCTCTGTTTCACGTAGAATAGACGCACAGTGCTCATAAAAGACTTTTCCCGCATCCGTTAAGCGAATGGTACGAGTGGTACGGATAAGAAGAGTGGTGTTCAACTCCTCTTCAAGACGCGCGACCTGATGACTGACTACCGCTTTAGTTATACCCAAACGCTCGGCAGCTGCAGTAAATGAGCCAGCTTCAACCACGGAGACAAAGTAGGCAAGGCGTCTGATATTTCCCAGTTTTCTCACTATCGCATTCCAATTGTATGTTTTTAGATGACAAGCTGTTTACCATGGATGTATTTAATATCCAATGAAAGTTTTCTATGATGAGCTACTTTTAAAAATAGGGGGCACCTGTGAACATGATTCTTAATTACTTATTCGATCCACTTTGCGGTTGGTGCTACGGCGCGTCACCTGTGCTTACTGAACTAAATGACATTCCGGGTATTAAACTTGAGTTCATGCCAACCGGCCTGTTTTCAGATGCCGGTGCACGTCCCATGAACAATGAATTTGCTGCTTTTGCGTGGGAAAACGACCAGCGAATTTCTAATATCACCGGGCAGCCTTTTTCCGAGATTTATCGCGAAAAAGTGCTTCATGACCAGCAGAAAAAATTTGACAGTGGTTCAGCCACGCTTGCGATTACTGCAGTATCGCTGTCAAACCCTTCGCGGGAAATTGAAGCGCTGAAAGCAATACAACGCGCCCGTTATGTTGAGGGGCTTGACGTCACGTCATTGTCGGTTCTTGCGGGTGTGTTAAGTTCTCAGGGGTTGGAAAATGCAGCGAAGAAAGTGTTGGATCCTACAGCAGACTTGCTCGAAGCAAACCATACTCGTACTGAGCGTGCGAAACGATTAATACGGGAATTTGGCGCACGCGGTGTTCCCACTTTTATTGCCGAATCCGGCTCAAAGCGCTGGATGCTAAACTCAAGCATATTGTTTTCAAACCCTCATGAATGGGTACGTCAGTTAGTGAATTCATAACGTCTGGTGAAAGCAATGCTCACCTAATTACCACTTTAACAGAAGGGGAAAAATACGATGACACTACAAACCAACGTCCCTGATGCAGGGAAGAACATTCCCCTGAGTTGGACACATTTTCCTGCCGGCGAGCACGGTTTTTATCGCTCGCCAGTGCTGATCTCTGGCGATAAGGAAGCCGTACTTATTGACGGTGGTTTTACGCTCGCCGATGGCAGACTGCTGGCAGAGGCTATCCAGAAAACAGGTAAAAAGCTGACCACAATCTATATTAGCCAAAGCGACCCTGATTACTACTTTAGCCTCGGTCCGGTAAGAGCAGCCTTTCCGGAAGCTCGTGTCGTTGCCGCATCGTCGACAATCGACGCCATTAAGAAAAGTGTTGATAAGAAACTGGCAGTGTGGGGCCCACAACTCCAGGACAACGGCCCGCAAACGTTGTCAGACATCGTTATGCCCGAGGTCTTTGACGAGGATGCGTTATCTCTCGAAGGCCAGGCCCTCGAAATTATCGATGCTGATGGCCTCGCTAACCGTCGTTATCTCTGGGTACCTTCGCTTAACGCCATTTTTGGCGGTGTACTGGTGTTCTCTGGTACCCATGTGTGGACCGCCGACACTCAAGGTCCAGAGGCTCGCGCACTTTGGATAAAAAATCTGGACACCATGGCATCCAGACATCCCACGACGGTCATCGCAGGGCATATGTTATCTGAGGGTACTACCGATATTTCAGCAATAACCTATACCCGCGACTATCTTCTGGCTTTTGAGAACGAGCTTAGTCTGGCCGGCGACAGTAGCGAACTGATTGCAGCCATGACAAAACGTTATCCTGATGCTGGCATGAGTGTCGCTTTACAAATTGGTGCAAAAGTCGCCAAGGGCGAAATGAGTTGGGGATAGAATAATGAAGAGTAATGTGGAAATTATACGCGCGACTTATGAAGGTACCTCTGGAGAAAATGGAAAGAACCTGCTTGCTGTCCTGTCCCCCAATGCGACATGGACTGAAGCGGCTGGGTTCCCCTATGCAGGGACTTACACCGGTGCAGAAGAGATAATCGCTAACGTATTTCAGCGACTGGATAAACACCTTCGACGTTACCTCTGGCTACGCTTCATTTCCAGAGAGTAAAATAGTAATGTTCACCCATGCTGCGGAACACTCATACCAGATTTATGGAGCCCCCAACGGTGGTCATTCTGGTTGTCTTGACAGAAATAAAATTCAGATTTACCTTACTTATTAGCCAGTTACTGGCAAAGGCGATCCCAGTCAGAAGAGCCAAATTTATGTTTCATGCATCTTCACGAATCTGTATACGATTGAGATTCAACGAGGAGAACGACACTAAAATCCGCAGTCTCAGGCCTTCTGAAAAACCTTTCAACGTTTGCAATCAACACCGCCTGTACCCGTTAGTTAATCCCGGCAGTTAACGTTTCTGGTATCTCAAATATCGCATCAGTGCCCGTAAAGCGATGATGCGATAAGTGAAAAGAAAATCTCGTTTACCGCACAGCACGTAATCCGTCAGAGTTAGCTGTTTTTAATCCCTGGAGTTGGGGTGTATGCACATGAAATGAGAGCATATTTTCAGCATCAATAAACTGCTTAACACCCTGTTTATCGGGTAATGCTGTCAATGCGCCCTTTTGCGTCGTCGCCAGCGCTCCGCAGGCGCTGGCCGGTGTGATAGCTTTCTCGAGTTGTATTAAATCATCCAGTGGATTTCCCTGTGCGATGCTTGCCAGCAACCCTGCCATGAAGCCATCCCCCGCTCCCGTTGTGTCCAGGCTTTCCACCTCGAATGCACTTACGCGAACAAACTTGCCCTGCCACAATACGTCTGCACCGTTTACCCCCCTGGTAACCACTTTCAGGCATGAAGGGTATTCCATTAATAAACTCAGCGCGTTCTCATGATGGTTTGTCCCAGCCAGCCAGTACAACTCCTCTTCTGAAAGCTTGAGAATATCCGCCTCGCGTGCAAAATGACGCACGGTATCAGACATGATCATGGGGTCCGGCCACATTTGTTCACGTAGATTAAGATCAAAACTTAACATCCCTCCGCGCTGTTTAATCTGATCCACTGCCCGCACCAGGGTTTCGCGACAATCCACAGCCACCAACGCCAGCGAACAAAAATGCAAAATGTCGTTGCCGAAATCCGGCAGATTCGTGGAAGACAAAAACTGATCTGCCGAGGGATTGACCAAAAAAGTAAAACTGCGATCGCTGTTTTCACCGAGGGAAACCACCACTGTGCTGGTGCGATGTTCGGCATCAAATTGCATATGCTGTGTATCAACATTCTTCTCAGCAAGCGTGTCCTGAAGAAAATGACCGAAAGGGTCATCACCTACCCTGCCAATAAATCCACAATCACATCCCAACTGTGCAGCACCAACGGCTACATTGACCGGTGCGCCGCCCGCACACGCCGTATACTGCATCATCCCCTCAGGCATCAAATCGACTACCGCGTCACCCAATGTCCAGATTTTCATTTGACCTCCTTAGCGCAATGAATAGAGTTAGAAAAGATATTTAAAACGCACCCGTGCGCCATAACGGTTATCGGTATTGCCCGTTTTAACCGCCGGTGATTCAAGCCATGAGGCATAGGCCCCGAGATAAATATTGAAGTTAGGCATATCCATGATGTCAGGCAGCTGCCATGAAGAATGGATGGTATGAATGTCATATTTTCCCGGTGCAAGGATCGCGCAGTCGCTGTCACAGTCACTGGCCAGGCCGGCCATATTGAACTTGTCGATATTGTTGTGCGCATAGATGTAACCAAGTTCCACGCGATGCCATAAGGCATTAATTCCTGCGCTAAAATCTTTTTCGTCAGCGGCATCGAGATATGCGGTGCTCAGGTTAACGACTGCGCCGTTTTCTGCATTGGTTTTGAGTGTGTTCCAGCTCATGGTCATGCCGTAGCCTGTCCGGCTTGACTGATCGACCCAAACACCCTGCGTATTTTGATATCCATAAGCGTTGTTCACCAGGTTGCTTTCGACAGCGGCGGCGACCGACCACTCGCCGGATTGCCAGGCCACGACCGGGCGGGCATAAACCACATTTTTTCGGTTATCTAACGCGTTGCCGTGATAGTTATTGTCGACAAATAGCGAACTGCCATCTTCTATTAGCGTGTTGAGTTCGAAATACCAGTTGTCGAGGGTTTTACTGAGCAGGAAATTGCCACCGCTGCTGCTACGCCCACGCCCCTCTTTCATCATGTAGATATAACCGTAGCCGTCACTGTAGAGATCGTTAGCGGTGTTCCCGGAATACTCAATAAACGTATCCTGGTTTAGCGGGAACATATCCCAGGCCTCGAAGCGACCTATTTTAATTTTCCAGTCATTCTGCTGACCAAAGAAAAATGCCGCATCATCGAGATTCATTTTCCCGTTGATATCAGCCAGTGGCTGAACACTAAATCCAGCATATTTTCCATTAATGCCATTTCGCAGACCATCAAACCCAAGGAGAATGCGACCATTCATATCCCAGCGTTCTTTATCTCCGGGGGCCCAGTTTTTATTACTACTGGTTTTTACCGACGTCAGGCTACCGGTACGGCTGGCACCATCCATATTAAATTCAACATCACCATAAAATTTTATATCACTATTGCCAGTGAGCTGAAGAGCAGGAGTGGCGGGAACGTTATTGACCACAGGGGATACTTGCTTCTCCTGCTTAAGGACGCGAATTTCTGCCTCCGCAGTCGCAGCGCGTTGTTCCGTGACTTTCAGTCGCTGCTCCATTTGTTCCAGCCGTTGTTCGAGTGAAAGCGCATCCTGTGCATTCGCTGCTGAGGAGAGTACAGACGTCAAAATACATCCGAGCCAGATTTTATTCATCGGAAAGACCTTCTTATTATTTATAGTAATGCATCATTTTGGTGTAAATACAGCCCAGAGATAAATACAGTAATAACCCGCCCATCCTCCAGGACAGGTTATTTTCGACACTCACTATGGATTATCCCAGCTGCCAGGCTCCGGCATCTGATAATGTCGCCGTTCCATGCCAGGCAAATAAACTTAATTCGCGGCGATCGGCATCAGGATATATTCGGCTGCTGAGGCACGCCTCACCGTCATTAACGAATACCTCGACCGAAGAACTATCAATAAACATACGTAAAGCCAGAGGAGCGCCGGGCACCAACGGTACACTACGCGTGCCACATAATCCGTACTGCGGATAGCGGCGCTCAAGCACCAGACGCTGCATCTGTGTATCAACATAAACACGCAGGCCTTCACCCAGACTCAGTCCATACTGTTCCGCGTCACTGTTTGCGCAATCCCAGTGAAGCACAACTTCCATGGCTTCCCCTTTTTCCGCCATCAGGATCTGCTGATTTTTCAAGGTACTGACAGGCCAGGGGAACCAGGCCTGACGCAGCGCGTCGACCTCTTTCGCGGGCCGCATTTGCAGGCGATTGTTGTCATCAAGACTCAGCTCACGCGGCAGAGACAGCATCCCGGCCCAGCCGTCCTGTTGCTCCGGCAGCGGCGACTCCCACATATCCAGCCAGCCAATGATGATGCGGCGGCCATCCGGCGTCAGGAAGCTCTGTGGGGCATAGAAGTCATGTCCGTTGTCCATTTCGGCAAATTCCCCTGCGCGGACAAACGGCTCTCCAGGCTGCCAGTCACCCACCAGATAGCCGCTCTGGAACAGGTTGCGGTTCTCAAAACCCTGCGCGGCGATCCCCTGCGGGGAAAACATCAGGACACGTTTGCCATTAAGGGTAAAGAAATCAGGGCACTCCCACATAAAGCCCATTCCGTTTTCTGCCTCATCCAGGATCCCTTCATCCTGCCACTGACGCAGATCGGCTGAGCGATACAACCGGACTTGCCCGGTATCGCCAACGCGCGCACCGACGACCATGTACCAGCTATCCCCTTCGCGCCATACCTTAGGGTCGCGGAAATGATGCAAGTCCGGCGGGGTATCGATAATGATCCCCTCACGCTTAAAGTGAATACCATCGGTGCTGGTGGCCAGGCACTGCACCTGATAAAGGTTCTCTTCATTGCCGACATCGCCGTGAAATTTGTGTCCGGTGTAAATCAGCGACAGGGTATCGCCATCAACCACCGCCGAACCAGAAAAACACCCGTCTTTGTCTTCCGGCCCTTCCGGGGACAGCGCAACAGGTAAATGCTCCCAGTGAAGCAAATCTTTGCTCCGCGCATGTCCCCAGTGCATCGGCCCCCACTGAGTGGAATACGGATGGTGCTGGTAAAAAGCGTGATACCAACCATCAAACCACACCAGGCCATTAGGATCGTTAATCCAGCCAGCCCTTGCGGCCAGGTGATAATGCGGGTACCAGCGCAGGTTTAGCCTCTCGCGTTTAGCCTCAAGTTCATGTTCAGCGTTAGCAATTGAGTACGTCATAGTCTTCACTCTTTTCATTCAAATAGTAGAAAGTTGCGGTATTTGCGGATCCCGGGTGGGTTTACCGGAGCGCAACAAGAAGATGGAAATAAAGGTGATACAGAACACCATCAGCCCCATAACCAGATAGGACTGGGCAAATCCATATTTTTCGTAGCTGTAGCCTGCGAGGGGTGACAGCACGGTGGCGATCACTGAACTCGTACAGGCAAAGCCCACCAGATAGAGCGTGGAGGAGAGCCGTTTATCGAAGTTAAGACTGTTGTACTTGAAGATAGAGATTAACAGTACCGGTAGCTCAACGGCATGTAACAGCTTAGTGATGGAGATAAGCAGTGGACCTTCCACTAAGCCGGAAGCGATCATGCGCATCGCCATCACTATTCCGGCGAAAATCAGACCATTTTTGGCACCGATACGATTGACCAGCCATGGAGCACAGAACATGCCAGCAGCCTCAAGGAACACCTGAAATGAATTCAGATATCCGTACATGGCATTTCCTTCATGTTGCGTCGGGAACTGTGAGGAAAAATAGACCGGGAACTGCTGATCGTAGACGCCGTAGATACAGGTCCCGACCACAAAGAACACCAGAGCCCAGAAGCGCGGCAGGGTCAGCAGACGAACCGCATCTTCCAGCGTGACTTTTCCGCCTGATACGGCCTCCTGCATCGCATGTGGTGCCGAAGAGACGCGCAACCGCATCAAAAGCATAAAGAAGATCAGACCGGAACAGCTGGCGACCACGAAGTTTAACTTCGGGTTTATATTAAACAGCAGCCCGGCGAAAAACGTTGCCACCGCCCAGCCCAGCGACCCCCACATTCTTGCTTTTCCGAATTCAAACTGGCTCTGGCGTGCGACACGCTCGGTGTAGGATTCCAGAACACCAATACCGCCATTGAATGTCAGACCGATATAGACACCACCAAAAAAACTGCCAAGAAAGACATTCACTTTCAGAAGATGACCAAAAAGCAGATAAGCCGGGCCGGAAAAGATCAACAATGCCGTGATAAACCAAAGCAGGTTCTTGCGCAAACCGAGCTTATCCTGAATAAAACCATAACAAATTTGCACAAACAGGGTGGAAAACGACATCACTGAAAAGATGATTCCGGTATCCCCTGCTTTCAGACCGACTTCCTGATGCAGCCAGATAGAGAGCAGTGAGCCAGTAGAGGACCAGGTCACAAAGAAAAAGAATAATAAAGCGCTGAGTATCAGATAACTTTGAGAATGATGGGTTTTCATCATGGCAATCTCATGCGGAGTTGGAGCATAAATGATAACGTTAACATAAAATCAAATGCATGCCTTTTTACGGCAATTCTAGATGTTAATCACAAAAGTTAACGTTAACATTGAGAATATGAGATCATGATCAACTTTTCTTATTCGCTGTAATCGATACCCGCAGTCCATAATCACGTATGATCCTTTTACATCAGTAAGTTAGTTATATAACCTGTGGCAGAGTGATAAGGCTGGAGCAAAACAATGGCATCCCTGAAAGATGTGGCAAAACTGGCAAACGTCTCGCTGATGACTGTATCCAGGGCATTAAACTCCCCGGAACGCCTGAAGCCGGAGACATTGTCTCGCGTACAGTCCGCTATCGATGCGATGAATTACGTGCCCGATTTATCGGCAAAAAAAATACGCGGTGCTCACGCGATTCCAAAAACCATCGGGGTGTTAGCACTGGATACCGTCACCACCCCCTTTTCAGTGGAAATCACACTCTCTATTGAAGAAACGGCACGCGCACATGGCTGGAACAGCTTTGTGGTGAACATGTTTTCCGATGACAGCCCGGAAAATATCGTCGATCTGCTTCTCTCACATCGGCCGGATGGCATTATCTATACAACAATGGGATTACGGCAGGTGCCGCTACCCGGGAAGTTGTTAAACCTCCCCTGCGTACTGGCCAACTGCGAAAGCCTGCATCAACAGGTTGCGAGTTATATTCCGGATGATGAACGTGGGCAGTATGCTGCGGTGCGTGCACTTTTTTCTGCAGGCTATCGTCGCCCGCTCTGCTTACATTTACCTGAAAATCAAGTCGCTACCATCAGACGTCGCAAAGGTCTGGAACAGGCATGCAGGGAAGCAGGTATAGCGCCTGATACACTCGACCACTATTACATGGGATATGGGGATGAACATTATCGCGATATTCCCAACAGGGTTTTAGCGCATATCCATCAAGGCATACCTCAATTTGATTCAATTGTGTGTGGAAATGATCGTATCGCCTTTATGGTCTATCAGACTCTGCTGTCACAGGGGTTAAGAATACCCCAAGATGTCGCGGTGCTTGGCTACGATAATATGGTCGGTATTGGCGATCTATTCTTACCATCACTGTCAACGGTGCAATTACCCCATTACGAGATCGGTCGTCTTAGTGCGCTTCATATTATTAACGGTGAGTCTCATCAGAAAACGGTGGCCGTTGAAAGCCCGTTGCTACTTCGTGAATCGGTGTAAAAAACAACGTAAATCTGCCTTGCTCGTCCAACGCAATCGGCTTAGCTCACCGATACTTCCTCACATGCCACCCATTCGTAAAGTGAAGGAACATAAATAACATCGGTATCAGTGTCAGGAAGATTGAAGCGTCTGTGCTGCGTCAATCAGAAGAATATTCGTCACACGATTGAGAGCTACCATCCGACATATTACTGCAGGGTGCAAATGATGAAGCACAGTCCAACACTGTATTTAATATAACTTCAGACGTATTCATGAGGTCTCATGATCGAAACCCGGCTTCTTGTCCAGTTCATTGCCGTTGCAGAAGAATTGCACTTTAACCGCGCCGCGCAGCGACTCCATATGGCGCAGCCCCCCCTGAGCCAGGCGATCCGCAGGCTGGAGCAGGAAATGGGCGTTTCGCTGTTTGAACGCACCAATCGCAGCGTGTCGCTGACGCCTGCAGGAGAAGACTTTCTCGAATCCGCCAGAGAGGTATTGCGTATTCTTGACGAAGGCGTTGAGAAAAGCCGCCGGGTGTCACAGGGTATTGAAGGCCATCTCACCCTCACCTTTATCAGCATTGCACAGTATGGCCCCCTGCTACACGCCCTCAGGAACTTTCGTGCTGCCTTCCCTGCCGTCTCTTTCACGATGAATGAGGCCACGACGCAAGAACAGGTTGATGCCCTTGAGCAAGGACGCGCCGACCTGGGATTTATGCGGCCGCCAGGCAGAACCTCACCTGGCCTGCGTTTCAACGCCATATTGCGCGAACCTGTTGTGATCGCTTTGCCTGCTGAACACCGCCTTGCAAGCTGCGAGAGCATCCCACTGGCAGCACTTCAATGTGACCACTTCGTTTCAGCCCCGCGCCACCTGGGCCAGGGTTTTCATGACCAGCTTGTGCAGCTCTGCGAAGCCGCTGGATTCACACCTCACATTGCACAGGAGGCCCGGCAATTGCAGACACTCGTTGCACTGGTTGCCAGCGGCTTCGGCGTCGCGCTGTTACCCGCCTCACTGGCGCAGGAGCCGCGGAAGGACGTGATATTCCGGCCACTTGAGGTCGATGCGCCGGCCGAGATCCAGTTACTTACGTCCCCAGACGCCGGGGATGTGTATACGATTCATCCCAGAATATCGGGCAGCCGAAGGCATCTGTTCAAAGAAAGACCACTATTCATGCCGTAGCGATCCTTGCTGATGGCGAATACCAAAGTGTTGCGCTAAGGCTTCCCATCCCGACGCGGTGACGTTCAACGCTCTTGATTGATTCGAGCGGCTCAGCCATTCCCACGCAGTAAATGCCTCCAGCATAGCGGAGCCAAGAGGGCCTGCGAGGTGATATTGCCGCTCGGTCCAGTCAAGGCACAAACGGTTATTACCTGCGCGTTCCGCACTGATTTCCACGCCTTGCTGTTCAAACCAGCGATGCCCCTGAACAGTGAGCACCGCGTGTTGGCCTGCTTGCATGGTAATCAGCCCCTGGATGAGCATCCTTTGCGTAATCAGCACGCCGATTTGCCCGGCTAAATGATCGTAACAACAACGCGCAAAACGCAGCGCTT
This sequence comes from Erwinia sp. MYb416, assembly GCF_037479575.1. Lineage (NCBI taxonomy): Bacteria > Pseudomonadati > Pseudomonadota > Gammaproteobacteria > Enterobacterales > Erwiniaceae > Erwinia > Erwinia sp. MYb416. The sequence goes on along the minus strand of NZ_JBBGYT010000438.1, from coordinate 1,225,291 downwards.
TCGCTGCACTATTGGGCGTTGTTTGCCACTGCGAAGTGACAGGCCCGACCGAGGCCAGACTTTCTAAGAGCTGGGAAATATGTGGCCCGGCCAGGCGGTAATAACGATAGCGCCCGACAGACTCGACGGTGACAAGCCCGCCATCACGCAGTTTTGCGAGATGAAAACTGGCGGTTTGTGCTGTGATATTGGCGGCCTCTGCCAGAGCGCTGGCAGAAAGTGCTTCGCCTCCAGAGAGGTTAATGAGCATTATCGAACGCACCGGCTCGGCGATGAGATGGGCCACGACAGAGATGTGAAATTGGTTCATTGTTGCGCCCGTAAAAGTGAAGTCAGTGTTCCTCAGAGGGGATAATACTTCGATACAGCTCGAATCATTATTTAGCGCGTGCGGGGTATAGTCAATAAATCTCATTTATGGACTATGACCTCGACTCATGAACAACACCCCTTCGGCTCAAAAATGGTTGTTAGCGGCGACCAGTATCAGTTATATCATCGTGATTCTTGATACCTCGATTGTGAACGTTGCACTTGCACCGCTGGCCGCCACTCTGCATTCGACCATTACCGGCCTGCAATGGGTAGTCAGTGCCTATACCGTCACTTTCGCCAGTCTGCTGCTCAGCGGTGGTGCTTTAGGCGACAAACTGGGGGCAAAAAACGTTTATCTCACCAGTCTGCTGCTCTTTGCACTGGCTTCAGCGGGATGTGGTTTTTCATCCACATTGCCCACCCTGATCTTCTCGAGGATATTGCAGGGGGTCGGTGCGGCCTTGCTGGTCCCCTCCTCTCTGGCGTTGATCAACAGTGCGTTCCCTCAGTCTCGGGATCGTGCCAGAGCCATCGGTATCTGGGCCGGATGCGGTGGAATTGCCATGGCGGCCGGTCCGTTATTGGGCGGTTTGCTGATCCATTTATCAGGCTGGCGAAGTATCTTCCTGGTCAATGTCCCCATTGCCGTACTCGGGGCTGTACTGGCAACGCGCATTCCTGCGATAAAAATCACTGTTCGCGAGAGGCAGATGGATTTTGCAGGGCAGTTACTGGCGATTATCGCACTGGGATCGTCTATTGCCGTGCTGATTGAAGGTGTCCATCGTGGATGGCGTGACCCGTGGATTTGCGGAGGAATACTGGTGGCGGTCATTGCCTGGGGGGTTTTCATCTTTACCGAGCGCACAATCAACCAGCCGATGCTGCCGATGACACTCTTTCGCCTTGCTGATTTTTCTGCCTCGGTTAGCGTCTCGCTGATTTCTGGATTAGTGTTTTACGGGGTGTTCTTCCTGCTCAGCCTGTACTTCGGGGCCGTGCGCGGCTGGTCATCGCTGGACGTGGGTCTCGCCTTCCTTCCCTTGACCTTGCTGGTCACGTTGGGCAGCTTTAGCGCCGGAAAACTTAACCGCCTGCTTGGCCCATTTTGGCTGATGACAGGATGCTGCGGGCTCTACGCCGCCGGATTCGCAGGGTTAATGATAGTAAGAGAAAATACACCCTATTGGCAGATCGCACTTTGCTTTCCTGCACTCGGCCTTGCCGCTGGCATCATTACACCGGTCGCCACGGCAATTGTCATGGGCTCGACAGGCAAAGAGCACGCTGGAATTGCCGCCGGCGTGCTCAACGCAAGCCGACAAACGGGTTCCGCGCTGGGAGTCGCAATCTTTGGGGGATTGCTTAACGCGGTCAAACCGCTCGCAGAGGATATTGACATCGCCCTCTGCGTCGGCATCGCCTTCTCACTGCTCGCCAGCCTGTTATGCTCCACCCTGCTGAGCAGGAATTCAGCCTGTAAGAAAAACACGCCGTGAAAACGGGCTCAGGGAACGGACTGCCCCGGCGATGTGATCTGAATCCCTGTGGCGCACCCAGGCACGCGGTAGATCTCAGAAATCACCTGCATCGTGGCGTCTTCGATTGTTCCTTCATTACGGCATAAAACCCAGCCGTTATCGGCAATTTCTCGCTCGAACGCCTGGCTACAGGCAACATGTTCTTCCAGCTTATGAATCACCGTACTGCTTAGCCCACGCGATCGGGCCGCGGCCCTTGCCCATGAAATATCAGGCGCTGTCACCACCCCGACATGCAGGTCTGGCGTTCGCACGTTTCGTTCAAGGTTAAGCTGTAAAATCTCTGCGAAGGGAACCATGCGGCGAAACGCGGCATCCGATGGATACCAGCGATCCATCAAGATAATGCTGTCCGGTGGCTGTTTAGCCAGCACGTGCCGGGATATCCAGGCACGGCTGGCGGCCAGGCGCTCACACACCTCCCATTCCAACGCCAGGGTGGGTTGTCTGGCGAGCCTGTTAACGAGAACCATGGTTTCGCGCCTGTAGGGATCGCTTTTTTTCTCGCAAAGGCGGATCACCTTCTTGTTGTCAGCCCTGAGGGCTTTGGTCATGGCCTCCAACAGTGTGGTTTTACCAGCGCCCTTGGGCCCATCCAGCGTCACAAACAGCGGACGACTCATGGTTCAAATGACGCTTGATAGACGGTTTTTGTAAAGCTCAAATCAGGCAAAAGCATCTTACGTCCTTCGTATGTTTTGATCTGCGCGCTACTCATGTGGACGCGTTGCCCGTTTTCCATACTCCGACAACATTGCCGTTGCTTCATCCATCCGTTGACGATCAAGTTTATAGAATACCCAGTTCTTGATACGTTTCGAGGTCACAATTCCGGCTTTAGCCAGATTTTGTAGATGGCCTGTCACTGTGGGCTGACTCAGACCAATTTTTTCGGTGATAAACCCGACACACACACCGTCCTCAACCAGGTCGCCGTCCTGCTGCTCGGGAAAATGTGACCTTGGATCGGACAGCCATTCAACAATCACGAGCCGGTGCTCATTACCCAGGGCGCGAAAAATATCGGCCATTAACGTCTTTGAGTTGTTCATATAGCCAATTACCTATATAGTCATTTTCTTATATAACTTCAGGAGAATACTATGACAAACCCCGCACAAAGGCCAATGGGCAGTGTCACGCTGAAAGATATTTATGCCGCTTCCCAGCGAATTAAGGCAACAGTATGCAGGACACCGCTGGAGCCTTCGCAGGAACTGTCTGCCCTTGTCGGGGCGGAGGTCAGACTCAAAATGGAAAATCTCCAGCATACCGGTAGCTTTAAGCTGAGAGGCGCCGCAAACGTTCTTGCCAGTCTTGATGCAGAACAGCGAAGCACCGGCGTCATCGCCCCGACGGCGGGGAACCATGGCTTAGGACTTGCCTGTGCGGGGCATGTAACAGGCATACCCGTATCCATATACTTACCGCATTCAGCAGACCCGATGAAGGTCTCGGCGATGAAAAATTATGGTGCTCAGGTGACCTTTTTTGACAGTATTGAAGACGCAAGGCAAGCCGCTATTGCCGCAGCGCAACAGTCCGGCGCGACGTTCGTCTCCGCGTACAATAATGAGCAGATGATTGCCGGGGGCGGCACCGTCGGTCTGGAAATTATGGAAGACTGGGCAGATGCTGACGTTATTCTCGTGAACATCGGCGGCGGCGGGCTGGCCTCAGGTATTGCGACGGCCATCAAAGCCATTAACCCTGCTGCCGAAGTGTGGGCAATACAAAGCGAAGCGAGCCCGACATTTGCGCGCTGGAAAGACGCTGGCGAGACGATTCCTGTGGAAATAACGTCATCAATCGCCGAAGGCATCAGTGGCTACATAGAGCCCGAAACGATGACCTGGCCACTTATACGCGACCGTGTCGATCGTGTTCTTCTCGTCTCAGAAGCCGAAATTAAAGCAGCGATGGCGTTAATGCTTAATCTGCATCGCCATGTTGTAGAGCCTTCAGGAGTCCCCGCAGTTGCGGCAGTCCTTCGTTATGCAAAAGAACTGAGCGGGCGTAACGCTGTCTGCGTGGTCAGCGGTAGAAACATATCTGGCTCCCGCTATCTCGGATTAGTGAATGAGGCCACACGCTGAAGAAACGACATCCTCAGCCGTAGTCGATTGAACGATGAGCGTTTCCAGGCGTTGGAGCGGCGAGCCGTATTGATGATAGGCATCGGCGATCGCCTGGCCTGCCGGGTGCCAGAGCTGATAGCTGGACTCCGCCATCTCGGTGTTGAGATGATGGAGCATGGTGGGTGAGTCGCTCCCTGCTAACCAAAATTCAAACAGCTGATCCCGTGCATATTCCCAGCGATTTTCTTGCTGCATCTCTGTGATGGCACTGAAAAACTCCGTCGACGGCTGATTCATGATCCAGTCCAGGAATATCATAGCAGGCACGCGTTCAGTTAAACTTTCCGCTAAGTCCACGGCGATCCAACTGGCGTGGGCGACGGAAACCGGGACAACGCGCTTCAACCCGAGATGTTCAATGAGTGCCAGGGCGTCAGATAATAACGCTGCCCCGCCAAAATCCTGACCATCAGTGGAAGATTTCCCATGGCCCCGCCAGTCTGGAGTGACAACCCGAAAAGACGCGGCGGCCAGGCAGGGAGAGCTGGCAGCCATTAACGCCTTACTCACTCATGTTTAGAGAGGCATTCTGTACTCGATAACCCCCGGTTTCTCGGCCACCCAGTCATAAAGCCTCTGTGCCGTTACGTTCTTTTCCTGGGTATGCCAGTATAAGCGCCCACACTGGCGCTCGCGGGCCTGCCGTTGCACATAGTCAATCAGATGTTTTCCTGTCTGTTTACCCCGACTATTGGGGGCCACAAACAGATCTTCTAAATAACAGAAATCACTGACCGACCATGTTGAGCGGTGAAAAACATAGTGAACAAATCCGATGAGAGTCTCTCCCTCTTTTGCGACAGCGCAATACATCGGTTCATCAGCATCAAAAAAGCGCCCCCATGTTGCTAATGTCGTCTCTTCTGGTAGCTCCACGCCATAGAATTGCTGATAGCTCAACCAGTAAGGTAGCCATGCTGAGTAATCGGCCTCTTGAACGGGCACCACGGAAATTTCTAAATTTTCATCATTCATATCAATCACTTTTTTAAAATGAAACGTATCAGGTGATGAAAGAGTAACGCTGACAGTGGTATTGTATAAGACACACTTTGTTGATTTTTTATGGATCCACTTTGGCAATAAAAAAGAACGCGGCCAGCTTTCCCAGCATATTGTTAAAAAACGGGAAAATTAAAGAACAGTTCTATTCGGTGATCAAAGAACTGATCCTGAATGGTCAGCTTCAAACAGGGAAAAAACTCCCCTCCAGCCGGACATTTTCTGAAATGATGTCCATATCAAGAAACTCTGTTCTCGCAGGCTTAGAACGCCTGACTGATGAGGGCTACCTGATCGCTAAACAAGGATCGGGAACCTATGTGGCATCGATCATTCCTGATGAGGTGATGCACAGTCAGCCGCAAGCCTCTTATTTACCGGCGAGCCTTGATAAGGGGAGCCCCGACATTAATCCGCATATGCAGGTCATGAGAAACATATGGGATGAAACGCAGCCCTGCTCGGGGCAAAATCTGACGTTTAATATTGGCGTCGGCTGCAGAGATTTATTCCCTTATGAACTTTGGGGTCGCCTGTTAGGACGCACCTGGCGTCAGTTCCGCCACCAGGATGGAAAACTGAATGAACTCCAGGGGTTTAAACCCTTACGGCAGGCTATCAGTAAATATGTCTGCACCACGCGCGGCCTGCATTGCACCGAGCAGCAGATACTGATTGTTAATGGTACACAGCAAGCCATGAATCTGGCCGCACAGGTACTATTGCAAAAAGGGGATGAAGTCTGGCTGGATGAGCCGGGCTATGATGGTGCGTTAGGGGCGTTTACCGCCATGGGGGCCACCCTCCGTCCTGTCGTCGTCAGTGATAACAATGGCATGGACGTTGCGTATGGCATCAGGCACTGGCCCCAGGCCAAATTGATTTTCACCTCTCCCTCTCATCAGTTTCCGCTGGGCGGAACATTAAGTTTATCCCGCAGGCTGGCGCTACTGGAGTGGGCCGCTGAAAATAACATGTGGATATTCGAAGATGATTATAACAGTGAGTTCAGGTACACCGGCCAGCCAATACAAGCCCTTCAGGGGTTAGATAAACATCAGCGCGTGATCTATGCAGGAACCTTCTCCAAAATGATGTTTCCAGGATTTCATTTAGGTTTCCTGGTGGTTCCAGAACATTTAGTGGCGTCTTTTAACATTGCCAAATATTACGCCGATACACGAACCTCGTATTTAGAACAAACGATCCTTGCCGCTTTCATTTCTGAAGGCCATTACGCCCGTCACGTCAGGCGGGTGAGAAAAGCCTGTCATGAACGCCAGCAGGTGATGATTGAGGCCATCAAATTATATCTGCCGGAAATCGTCTGTGTGGAACCGTCGGATTCAGGTATTCATCTTGTCTGCTGGTTAGCGGATAACCTTGAAGAATCCGTCATCATTGAGCACTGCCGTCAAGCGGGTTTAGGCGCACAGCCGCTTTCACGCTACTGCCAGACCAGGCCAGCGAAGCAGGCGATTTTGTTCGGTTTTGCCGCGCATCCACCGTCAGAGATCGTTGAAGGCATCAAGAAACTGGCTCAACAACTTGCTGAAAATAAAAGAGATTGAAACTGATAAACAGCCTGTTGCCTCTGTGCAGAGATAACGAGTCTCCCCGTTATCTCCCTGCATATCCCGTTCAGCGCGTGCCGGTAGACTCATTAACAAAATGCTCGTAGGTCCGTAGCGGACGTCCCAGCAGCGTCTGCAAACGCTCCACCGTTCCTTCTGCCGCCTGCATCCCGTACTGCTGAATGCCCGCCATCATCAGGCTCATATCATAGGCCAGCCAACCGGGGCTCCAGGCGGTCATCTGCTGCTCAAAAGCGACCACGTCATCACCGCCGTAGCCAACTTCACGCCCCAGCGCTGCGCTCCAGACGGCGGCGACACGCTCACCGGTCAGAACGTCCGGGCCCACCAGCGCCAGGGTGTTGCTCTCCAGTGCTTCGGGTGCCCTGTCACGCCGCAACAGTTCCACTACCGCGATATCGGCAATATCCCGCACATCGATCATGGAAACACCCGCCGAACCGATCGGCATCGGATACACCCCATACTCTTCAATGACCTTTTGCACCGAGGCTTCGTTCTGCATGAAATAGGCCGGACGCAGAATAGTCGCCGGGATATTCAGGCTTTCGATCATACGTTCAACCGTATATTTACCGGTAAAGTGCGGTACGTTGGTGTACTTTTCCGCATGGATCACCGACAGATACACCACGCGTTCGATACCCGCCTCACGGGCAAGATTCAGGGTGATAAGGGCCTGGGTGACTTCATCGGGTGTCACCGCATTCAGCAGGAACAGGGTACGCACCGAGGCTAAAGCGGCGCGCATTGCCGCGACATCGGTCATGTCACCCGCGACTTCAGTCACACCGGCCGGAAAAACGTGTTTACCCGGCTGGCGCACCAGCGCCTTGGTGTCTGCGCCGGCATCAGCAAGACGCTGACAAATCAACGAACCCAGCGTGCCCGTGGCACCAATAACAAGAATGGTCATATTTATCTCCAGAATGCGTCAGACAGCGCCGGTTAGCGCAGAAAATCGGCCACCACTTTGCCGATACGCGGCGCCGTGCGGTGACGTTCAATGGCCTGCGGGATGTCGTTAAAGCCGACGATCTCGCTGACGTGTGACTTCAATGCTCCGCTGGCAATGCTGGCGGCCAGCGTTTCCAGCTGCGTGCCGTCCGGCGTGTTCATAAACCACAGCCCACGGCGCCCGGCAGGTGTGCGGGCAACAATGTCGGGCGAAGCCGTGCTGATGATAACGCCCTGCCCCGACAGCACCGGCCATGAGCGATCCAGCACGCCGCCACCAACATAGTCGAGGACAAGGTCAATATTGCGGGCAAGCGATTCAAACGGTTGCGACTGATAGTCGATAATGTGGTCGGCCCCGAGGCTGCGCACGTATTCCATGCCTGCCGCCGCCACGGTGGCAAACACCTCTGCCCCGGCCTGTTTTGCAAACTGCACGGCGTAGCCCCCCAGCCCTCCGGCAGCGCCGTGGATCAGAATGCGTTGCCCGGCGGAGATCGGGCCAGCATAGTTAAGGCTTTGCCATGCAGCGACGGCGGCAACGGGGATGGCAGCAGCGTGGATATCGTCCAGTCCTGCCGGTGTATGGGCCAGATTTGCCTCACTGACGACGACGAAATCCGCATACGCCCCGATTCGCCCCAGCGATCCCATCACACGGTCACCGATACGAAAACGCGAACAGCCCGGGCCCACGGCCTCAACAACACCTGCCAGCTCAATGCCGAGAACGGCGGGCAACGATAAGGGAAACGCATCGCGGACGTAACCTTCTCTCACCTTCCAGTCGAGGCCATTAATACCGGCGGCGTGTACCCGCACCCGTACCTGACGCTCTCCCACGTCGGGCAGCGCTATCTCAGCCACTTTGGCGGCATCAGCCCCGCCGTACTCTCCGATGACAACGGCTCGTTGCGTCATACTCATGATCTGTTCCTCTGGTCTGTTAGGATGAATGAACGATAAACCGTTGCGCAGACAGAGAGCAGACTCTAAATTAGAGACATGTCGTTTCAAAAATGGAACAGTATGGATCTCAATGCTCTGGTTGATTTTGCGCTTGTCGCCACCCATGGCGGGCTGGGGAAGGCCAGCCGCGCCAGCGGCAGGTCTAAAGCCACGTTATCGCGTCATATCGCGGATCTTGAACAACAGCTTGGCGTACGCCTTATCGAGCGCAGCCCCAGAGGGCTGAGACTCACTGAGGCGGGCGATATGCTGATGGCCAGAACATCGGGGTCAATGAACGAGGTGGTGGAGGCCATGACGTCGGTGCGGGAAGGGATCTCTGTTCCACGCGGGCACCTGCGCGTGGCATCACCCGTGTTGTTCTCGCAGCTCACCATGGGGAGAATAGCTGCCGAGTTTTGCGCCGCGTATCCGGAAATCACCCTTGAAGTGGTGGCAGAAGACCGCATGGTGGATCTGGTGGAGGAACATTATGATGTGGCCATTCGTATTAACCCGCGCCCCGACAGCAGCCTGACGGGGCGATGCTTTGCTGAAGACCGCCAGATTGTGGTTGCCGCGCCCTCCGTTACCCTGCCCCAGCCGGGCCTGGTCACTCAGGTTCCCGCCATCGTATTTGGCAACGTACAGCCATCGCTGTGGAAACTGGACGATGGCCGCCTGGTGATTGAACCTCTCCCCCGCCTGAGGTTTTCCTCTTTTCTGATGATCCGCGACGCCGCCATCGCCGGTGGCGGTGCCGCGATTATTCCTCAGTCTATTGTCGGCAACGCCCTTGCCCGCGGCGACCTGGTGCAGTGGGGAACGGTGTCAGATGTCAAGGTGGCGCTGTGGGTGCTGCATACCTCGCGGCGTTTAACGGCGCCAAAGGTCAGGGCATTCGTCGATTTTATCTGCGAACGCTACCCTAAAATTGCGCTGGTGATGACGGGATAACACCGCACCGGATGCGCTCACCTCACCGGTTATTTCTCTGCGGCACATCGACCGAAAACCTGGCCGTTCTTGCATCACGTTCATACCCCTGCAGTTCCGTCAGTATCTGGTATAGCTCAGGACGGCGACCGTGGATCCAGCGGCGGCCCGTGCTCATCGCCAGCAGGGTTAAATCGAGTTCGGCGCTGACCATGGCATCGCCCGCCGCCCAGGTTTCCTCAATAATGCTGCCGTAAGGGTCAATCATCATGGCATTGCCGGTACGGACTTCGTCTTCATCCGCACCAACGCCGTTACTGAATAAGATAAACACCCCGTTGTCATGAGCACGCGCTGGCAGCCAGCGCATCAGCCAGCCGCGACCATTAGGGCCTCTAAAGGCAGCGGTCAATTCCTCCTGGCGCGTCGCCCGTTGCTCCCAGAGTTCCAGCGGGATCGGCTTCATGCCGCAGGGACTGCGGGATTGCGTGCCCCCTGTCTGGTGCGGTGCGAGAAGAATATCGGCACCCAGCAGCGCCGTGGCGCGCACATTCTCCACCAGGTTGTTATCCCAGCAGATCAGTATCCCCACTTTCACTCCCCAGGGGGTGTCAAACACCGTGAACCGATCGCCACTGCTGATCGCGGGATGTTCAAAGGCATGAAGCTTGCGATGTGTATGCAGTGAACCGTCGGGCAGACAGGCAACGTAGGCGTTATACAGGCGGCCATCGTCGGCACGTTCGATCAGCCCGGCACCAATCAGCATCTGATGCTTGACGGCCAGCGAACGGATCAATGCCAGAGAAGGACTGGTTTCAATCGGCTCTGCCAAAGCTGAAACCTCAAAAGAGGTCAATTTAGGAACATGCCAGTAACCGGTGATACACATTTCGGGGAAGGTGAGGATCTTCACCTGTTGCAGGGCGGCTTGCTCGATAAACTTCTCCATCATCAGGAGATTATAGTGTTTGTTACCGGCCTGATGCTGAAACTGCACGGTGGCAGCCTTTAATGATGTTAACGCGGACATAATGATTCTCCAGCGGGGGTCAAAACACCATTACACCCGGTTGACTGATAACGGTATAATCAAATGATTTCCCATTCTGATAACTTTCTGGAATGTAATAATGAACCTGCGGTTGCTTAAAGCCTTTGTCACGCTGGCAGAGAAAGGTAATTATGCCGACGCGGCACAGGCGCTGTTTGTCTCGCAGCCCGCGTTAACCAAACAGATTAACCTGCTTGAGTCACAGCTCACTCTGTCGCTGTTTTCACGTGGCCGTCACGGCACCACGTTAACTGCCGGCGGCCGGCGCTTACTGCCAGAAGCGAAGAAGGTGGTCAGGCAGGCCGCGCTGTTTCTCCAGCATGCAGAGCAGGTCGCGAAAGGGAGTGAAGGCAGTCTGGCCGTGGGATTTGGGCTTTCCAGTTTCTACTTAGCCCCGCGCTACATCGCAGAATTTCGCCAATGTTATCCCGGTGTCGATGTCTCATTAACGGATCTTCCCTCAGCAAAACAGGACCAGTTGCTGCAAAGTGACGAGCTTCAGGTGGGGTTTGTTCGCGTTCCACCCAGCGAGCCGCTGGATTACCTGCCGCTGTTCAACGATCGGCTGGTGTTAGTGACGCCGGATAAAACGTGGATCAGTGCGGCAGAGTGGCTAAAAAATCGCCCTCTGCTGCGGCTGCATACTGAACGCGGCCGTGGGCTGAATACACAGATTGATCGCTTCTTGCAGGACAACGCGCTTTATACTTCCTCGACTCAGCTGGCTGACGATATTCATACCATCGTCGCGCTGGTGATTGCCGGTACGGGCGTGGCGCTTTTGCCACAAAGCGTTATTAATATTGCGCCACCGGGGTTGAATATTATTCCGTTAAGCGGCGAATCGTTAAGCTGGCAGGTGGGCATCGCCTGGCATGCCAGTACGGAGGATCTCATCAGGGATAATTTTATTGCGCGGATAAAAGCGGGTCTCACCCGCGAAGCGTCTTCTGAAACAGGCTCCGCAGATGAGATCCGCCATGGCAGTGGAGGCCGTGATTAAGCCTCCGGCCAGTATCACTACCAGCTCACACACACCTTGCCAACGTGTTGACCGCTTTGCAGGTGGGCAAATGCCTCACCCAAACGCTCATAGCTGAAGACCTTGTCGATCACCGGTTTCTGCGACATCAGTTCCAGCGCCTTCACATAATCAATCTGGTCCTGACGGCTGCCGACAATCAGCCCCTCAATACGCACCTGTTTCGCCAGGATGCTGAAAATCGACAATGCCGCATCCGTACCGGACAACACGCCGATGACGGCAATATGCCCACCGACTTTCACCGCCTTAAGGGACTCATTAATCGTGGCAGGGCCGCCGACCTCAACAATATGGTCAACGCCCAGGCCGTGAGTGAGTTCCAGCACTTTATCCCCCCACTCCGGGGTGGTGCGGTAGTTAATGGTGTCATCGGCGCCCAGTTTGCGCACCATCGCCAGTTTTTCATCAGAGGACGAAGTGGCAATCACTCTGGCCCCCATAGCTTTGGCCAGCTGTAACGCAGCAATCGACACACCGCCGGTGCCCTGTACCAGCACGGTCTCACCCGCCTTTAAGCGACCGTTGACCACCAGCGCCCGCCACGCGGTCAGGCCGGAGGTCGTGATGGTGGCCGCCTCGGTGTGCGACCAGCCCGCAGGAGCGGGAGTAAAGGCATTGACCGGACGCACCACCACTTCGCTGGCCAGGCCATCAACGCCATCGCCTGGCGTATGCGCAAAACCGCCCACCGCCGGGGTGGCTTTGCCTGCTGCCCACTGCGGAAAGAAGGTGGAAACCACGGCATCACCCACGCGGAACTCCGTTACGCCTTCGCCTACCGCCTCAACAATTCCGGCACCGTCCGACAGCAGAATACGGCTATCTTCCACCGGCATAGCGCCGGTGGCCACCATCAGGTCATGGAAGTTAAGCGAGCTGGCTTTGATGGCGACCCTGATTTCCCCTTTAGCGGGTTGGCCGGGATCCTTCACCTCGGTGAGCTGAACACTGTCCAGATTAAATGGGCTGGTAACCGTGACTGCTTTCATTATCTTCTCCTGGTTTGTACATTTCTGGCACATGCCATGGATTACATGAACCCTGTATACACCCGATTCCGTCACGGATTATACGCACTATGGGCTTTACCGCGTGACTCATCCCCCGCGGATCGTCCCGCGCCAGATAAAATCAGCATGGTACATCCGTGTTTCGCCAGGCATCTCCTCGTCCAGCGCCGCAGGCTGGCTATCTTCACGTTGCTCCTCATTCACCAGCCACTCGACCGCGTCACGGGCAAAGCGATCAACGGGTTGGGTGAAGGTGGTGAGATGATAAGACGACCACGCCGCCTGGGGAATATCATCGTAACCTGCCACGCAGAGGTCCTGCGGGATGCGCAAGGAGAAACGGTGCCGCGCTTCATCCATAAAGCCGCAGGCCAGCAGATCGGTCACACAGAATACCGCATCGGGGCGATCGCGACGAGTGAGCAAGCGGTGCGCCAGGATCTGCCCGCTCTCGTAGGAGGTGGTGCCGAAGTGCTCCACGCTGACCTTCAACCCGGCAGCTTCTGCCGCCTGCAGAAACCCACGTTCACGCGCCATCAGGCTCGGCGTTCCGGCAAGGGAGTTAGCAAATGCCACGTGCTGGCAACCCGCCCGCGCAAACGCCATCACTACCCGGCTGGCGGCGTCTTCGTTATCCAGATTAATACTCAATGATCCCGGCAGCACATCGTTGCGGTTAATCAGTACCAGCCGCTGACCGTGTTTATGACACTGACGCGCAATGGCGCTTTCCGGCATTCCCGAGAGCACAAAGGAAGCATCAGCACGGTAGTTTATCGCCTGCTGCAATGCCTGCGACACGCTGTCATCCGAGCGGTCGGTATTGATCAGCATGGCAATTTTCCCGGCTTCCTGCAGATGCTGCGTCACCAGCCGCACGAGGCTGGCACGGTACGGTGTGGCCAGTTCGGAAACAATCAGGCAGACGAGGCCGCTGCGGTTACGCACCAGCCCGCGTGCCAGGTGATTAACGTGATAGCCCAGTTCTTCTGCGGCCTGCATGACCCTTTTCCGCGTGGCCGCGGAGACGCTGGCCCCCGTCGTGAAGGTGCGCGACACCGCTGAACGCGACACGCCCGCCCTCTCTGCCACATCTTTCGCACTGACCACTGCCTTTTCCATCGCCATCATCACACCCGCCCGCTTTGTGTTGCGAATGAGTCTGTCGCACTTTGCACGGCTGTGCAATTATTTTTGTAGCGTAATTGTTTCATTTTTGTGACATGGCAACTGAAATGCGTACCAGCGCAATTGACAGCATAAATTTTGTGCATTAATTAATTGCACACACGTGCAAAACGTATGCACAAAAAGCCTGGCGACAACGTATCGCCTACCCTACACACCGAAGGAGAACACCATGCATCGTATTACTCTGATGGCGGTCATCGCCGCTGGCTCTGCGCTCTCAGCCCTTCCGGCTCAGGCCGCTGAAAAACTGAATATGATCTGCTCCGCTGATGTGGTTGTTTGTGAGCAAATGACCAACCTGTTTGAGAAACAACACCCGGATATCAAGGTCAGCATGGTGCGTCTCTCTGCGGGCGAAGCCTATGCACGCATCCGCACCGAGGCCCGCAACCCACGTACCGATATCTGGTGGGCCGGGACGGGCGATCCGCATATGCAGGCCGCCGACGAAGGCCTGACCCAGGCCTACAAATCACCACTGCTCGACCAGCAGCAGGACTGGGCACGTAAGCAGGCGGAAAGCGCACAGTTCCGCACCGTCGGCGTCTATGCAGGTGCACTGGGCTGGGGTTACAACACCAAGCTGGTGGAAGAGAAAAAACTGAAAGCGCCTGCCTGCTGGGCCGATCTGCTGGACCCGTCATGGAAAGGGGAGATCCAGATGGCAAACCCGAACTCCTCCGGCACCGCCTACAATACCCTTGCCACCCTGGTGCAAATCATGGGGGAAGAGAAAGCCTTCGATTACCTGAAAAAGCTCAACGCCAATATCTCCCAGTACACAAAATCCGGCTCTGCCCCGGTGAAAGCGGCAGCACGCGGTGAAACCACCATCGGTATTGTCTTTATGCATGATGCGGTGGCCATGCAGGTGGATGGCTTCCCGGTGAAAGCCGTCGCCCCCTGCGAAGGCACCGGCTATGAAATCGGCTCCATGTCGATTGTGAAAGGGGCGCGTAACCTGGCCGCCGCCAAAGTATGGTACGACTGGGCACTCAGTGCAGATGCACAGTCCCATATGAAAGACGCCAAATCCTTCCAGCTTCCGTCAAATAAAAATGCGGCGATATCGGAATACGCGCCGCGCTTCGAGAATATCAAACTGATCGATTACGACTTCAAAACCTACGGTGACTCGGCCAAACGCAAAGCGTTGCTCAGCCGCTGGGATAAAGAGATCGGCGCCAGCGCCCAGTAATTCTTCCTCCCTTCCCCTCCCGCCCGGGCGGGAGGCCGGATCATAAACGATCGAGGTTATGATGAATGCTCAAAACCGCCGCCTGGACGGGGCTTTCGTGCTGGGCGCACTTGCCATCCTGCTGCTGCCCTGGTACAGCCTGGAAGCCGGATTTTTCGACTTCGGCTGGCTGACAACACTCTGGCAGGATCGCGAAACGGCCCCGGCGCTATGGCAGATTGCCCAGTTCCAGCGTCCCTGGCTGACTATTGCCGTGCTGATGCTCCTGATCTGCGCCCTGGCGCGCTTACTGCCCGTGGGCAATCGCCGCTCCTGGTTACTGATGGGGGCCAGTATCTTTGGCGTCCTGTTTTTGCTGTTTGAAGGCCATGCGATTGGTTACACAGGCTGGAACTGGCAGTGGAGCGAACAGCTGTTCGGCGCACTCAGCGACGGCCAGCCTGCTTTTGGCGCAGGGGCGATCCTGCTACTCACCACCTTCCTGCTGCTGTTCTCCTTTGCGCTGGCAGAACGCGGCGTGCTGCGCGGTGATGCCTTTGTGGTGGCGGCAATTGTGCTGCTGGTAGCCCTGGTGACCACCTTCGTGCTGTACCCGGTGCTCAGTATGTTTGTCGCCTCCGTACAGGATGTGGACGGTTCCTTTAAACCGGATGGCATGATCGCCAATATTCAGGACCCGGCTATCTGGAGCCTCGGCTGCCTGAACGGCAGCGGAGGCTGCGGCACGGCCTGGCGTACCCTGTGGCTGGCACTGATGACCGCCTCTGGCTCTACCCTGCTGGGTCTGGCCTTTGCGCTGGCGGCGACCCGCACGCCGCTGCCGTTTAAGAAAGCGCTGCGCATGCTGACCGTGCTGCCGATCATCACGCCGCCGTTTGTTATTGGCCTGGCGCTGATGCTGCTGTTTGGCCGTGCAGGCGTCGTGACAGAACTGCTCGCAACGGTGTTTGGTATTGAGCCAGGCCGCTGGCTGTATGGTCTGACCGGGATCTGGATAGCCCAGGTTCTCTCTTTCACGCCGATTGCCTTCCTGGTGCTGATTGGTGTGGTTGAAGGCGTCAGTCCGTCACTGGAAGAAGCCTCGCAAACGCTGCGCGCTAACCGCTGGCGCACCTTCCGCTACGTCTCGCTGCCGCTGATGGCACCGGGCCTGGCGAATGCGTTCCTGATCAGCTTTATCGAAAGTATGGCGGACTTCGGCAACCCGATGGTGCTGGGTGGCAGCCACGGCGTGCTCTCAACCGAGATCTTCTTCTCGGTGGTCGGGGCGCAAAACGACCCGAGCCGGGCAGCGGTGCTGGCGATTATCCTGCTGTGCTTCACCCTCAGCGCCTTTATTCTCCAGCGACTGTGGCTGTCGGGTAAAAACTTCGCCACCGTCACCGGCAAAGGCGACTCCGGTCAGCACTGCGGTCTGCCGCGTGGCCTGCGTTATGGTGTTTACGCACTGGTGATCCCGTGGGGCCTGTTCACGCTGGTGATCTACGGCATGATCCTGATTGGTGGATTTGTACAGTCGTGGGGCCTGGACAGCAGCCTGACGCTGGCGCACTACGCCCGCGCGTTCGGCTTCCACTGGAACGAGGGCCAGATGGTGTGGACCGGCGTGGCCTGGAACTCGTTCTGGACCACCATGGAAATTGCGCTGATTGCGGCTCCGCTGACGGCCATTGTCGGCCTGCTGACCGCCTGGCTGATCGTACGGCAGAAGTTTGCCGGGCGTTCGACCTTTGAATTTATGCTGATGCTCAGTTTTGCCATTCCCGGCACCGTCATTGGTGTCAGTTATATCATGGCGTACAACCTGCCGCCGCTGGAGATCACCGGTACAGCGCTGATCCTTGTCGCCTGCTTTGTTTTCCGCAATATGCCGGTTGGCGTTCGCGGGGGAATTGCCGCCATGAGCCAGCTCGACCGCAGCCTGGATGAAGCCTCATTAACATTAGGGGCCAGCAGTTTCCGCACGCTGCGCAAAGTAATCCTGCCACTGCTGAAACCGGCGATCAGCGCCGCACTGGTCTACGCCTTTGTGCGGGCGATCACCTCCATCAGCGCCGTCATTTTCCTTGTCAGCGCCCAGTACAACATGGCCACCTCTTATATCGTCGGACTGGTCGAAAACGGGGAATACGGCGTCGCTATCGCTTACTCCTCCGTCCTTATTGTGGTGATGCTGGCGGTGATCCTCACCTTCCAGCTGCTGGTCGGTGAACGCCGCCTGCGCCGCGCTACCCGCATTGCCACAGCACCGGTGGCTCCACCACCGGCATTACATCAGGAGAGTGCCGTATGACGACCATTCGTTCCGGCTCGGTGGTGTTTGAGAACGTCACCAAACAGTTTGCCGATTTCAACGCCCTGCCCAACTTATCGCTGACGGTTGAACCGGGCACGCTGGTGACCCTGCTCGGCCCCAGCGGCTGTGGCAAAACCACCACCCTGCGCCTGCTGGCAGGACTGGAACACCCGACCTCCGGGCGTATTCTGATTGGCGGTAAAGATGTGACACATCTACCCGCTAACGAACGTGATGTGGCGATGGTGTTTCAGTCCTATGCCCTGTTCCCGCATATGAGCGCACTGGATAACGTGATGTACGGCCTGCTCTCCGGCGGAATGTCGAAAAAAGAAGCGCAGGATCGTGCCCGCGAAGGGATGAAGCTGGTCGGCCTGGAGAATATGGGCCAGCGCCTTCCGGCGGAGCTGTCCGGCGGGCAGCAGCAGCGTATTGCCGTAGCACGTGCGCTGGTGCTGGAGCCGCAGGTGTTGCTGCTGGATGAACCGCTCTCCAACCTCGATGAACGCCTGCGCCGCCGTGTGCGCACTGAAATCCGCGATCTGCAACAGCGGCTGGGCTTTACGGCCGTATACGTGACTCACGATCAGGAAGAGGCGCTTGCCGTCTCCGATAAGATTATTGTCATGAAAGAAGGGCATATTGCCCAACAGGGTGCACCGCAGGAGCTGTATCAGTCACCGGCGTCGGTATTTATCGCCGACTTTATGGGCGAGGCCAATATCCTGCCCTGCGATATCCGCCGGGTGGAAGACAGCGAAGCGGTGATCGCACTGGGCAATCGTGAATATCGCGTACCCGGCGCTTACGCCCGCCCCGGTGCCGCGCAGCTCTCGGTGCGACCGCAGTTTATTACGCTGCGCACTGAACCGGCAGGCGCACTAAACGGTGAAGTCACCCACAGCACCTGGCTGGGGGACCACATCGAATATGAAGTGCAGACGGCGCTGGGTGCGCTGTTTATTGTCGATGTGCAGATGGAAAGCCAGCTGGCGCCGGGCAGCCGCGTATTCGTGGATTTCAAACCTCAGGGACTGGCGCTGATTGCCCAGTGATCCCCATTAATAAGGACTGAACATGAGTGAAGACATTTCCCGCCGGCTGAGACTGGCGGAACAGGTAGCACGAGAAGCCGGCGCCAAAGCGCTCGATTATTTTCATCGCCGTGAAACGCTGGTGATTGAAACCAAGCGAGATGCGCAGGACGTGGTCTCGATCGCCGACCGCGAAGTGGAAATGCTGATTAACGGGCAGATTGCTCAGGCATTCCCGGATGACGGTTTTCTCGGTGAAGAGTTCGGCTTGCAGGCGGGCAGCTCAGGTTTCACCTGGGTGGTGGACCCGATTGATGGTACCAGCCCGTTTGTTAACGGTATGCCGAACTGGTGCGTATCGATTGCCGTGATCCACGAAGGGCAGCCGGTCATTGGCGTGATCATGGCACCGTGCCAGCAGGAGTGCTTTGTGTCTGCACGCGGCCAGGGCGCAACGCTGAATGGCAAACCGTTGCAGGTTGATCCGGCACGCACCATGCAGAACCACGTCACCGGCTTCGGTGCTAACAGCTATGTTACCCCGGAACGCGTGGGTGAGATTGCCGCCGGGATCACCGCCGCAGGCGGCAACTTCTTCCGCAACGGATCGGGGGCCATGATGCTGGCATACGTTGCCGCCGGGCGTCTGGTGGGTTATTACGAACCTCACATGCACGCGTGGGATTGCCTGGCGGGTTACTGCCTGGTCAATGAGGCAGGCGGCTGGACCCACACGTTTAACACCGCCGGTGAGCACCTGCTGCGTGGTGCCCCGGTGCTGGCCGTGGCACCAGGCGCCAAAGACGATTTGCTGAGGATTGCCCAACTGTAGCCCCTTCTGCGCAGTGCTTTCATGACGCCGGATAGCACTGCGCAAGTTCCCCTCCATATTTCGTTCTCCAGCGAAGTGTTGTTTTTTTAGATCAGTAAAGTTGCCTCTCCCCCTGCAAGAGAGTGCACTGATGATCGCCGTTCTTTTTGAAGCCGAGATAAGCCCTGACGGGCAAACGCGTTACCTGCAACTTGCCGCTGAACTGAAACCTCTGCTGGCAGATATTGATGGTTTTATTGCCATTGAACGTTTTCGTAGCCTGGCCGACGACGGCAAGATCCTGTCGCTTTCATGGTGGCGCGACGAAGACGCCGTACTGGCCTGGAAACAGAATGCCCACCACCAGGCGGCCCAGGCTGAAGGACGCCGCCACCTTTTTTCCTTCTACCGCATCCGCATTGCCGGGGTACTGCGGGATTACTCATCAGAAAATAAAGGACAACACCATGTTTGATATCCATATCCTGTTACCCAATGTTCCCGGTGCGCTGGCCGCGCTGGCGAGCCTGTTAGGCCGTCAGGGTATCGGCCTGGAAGGCGGTGGTGTCTTTAGCGCAGGTGAACACAGTCATGCACACTTTCTGGTGGTGGAAGGCCAGCGGGCGCGGGCTGTGCTTGAGGCAGAAGGGTTTCAGGTTCAGAATGTCTGCCAGCCGCTGATCCGCAAGCTGAAGCAGGCGCGCCCGGGTGAACTGGGCGAGATCGCAACCGCACTGGCAGACGCCGGGATTTCGATCCTGACACAGTACAGCGATCATGCGAATCAGTTAATTCTGGTGACGGACAACCCCGCTGCTGCCGAACGCGCTACCAAACAATGGGCCTTAGTGCCTGAGTAACCATGCACAAACAGACGATAACGACCGACAATGAGGATGTGCTGGCGTTTTCCATGGTCGCCGTCGCGGCGGCCCTGGCGGATACCTCACGGGTTAAAATACTCTGCGCCTTAATGGACGGGCGCGCCTGGACGGCGACAGAGCTGAGTGCCGTGGCGGATGTCGCCTCTTCCACCGCCAGTGCCCATCTGGCACGTCTGGTGCAAAGCCGTCTGATTTCCTGCCTGTCCCAGGGGCGGCACCGTTATTACCGGCTGGCCGGTGGCGATATTGCACAGCTGATCGAAACCATGATGGGGGTGTCATGGTGGCGTGTTGCGGCACCAGAACCCAGCACGCCCGCCGATATGCGTTATGCCCGCACCTGCTACGACCATCTGGCGGGGGAAGTTGCGGTACAGATCTATGACGCAATGCGCGATGCGCAGTGGATAACGACAGATGGCGCTGCGCTGACCGATACCGGCAGACGACACCTGACTGAACTGGGGATTGAACCCGATGCCGGTACCCGGAGGAAACACTGCTGCGCCTGCCTGGACTGGAGTGAGCGACGATTTCATCTTGGTGGCTATATCGGTGCCGCTTTTTTCCAGCACGGCGAAGCGCAGGGATGGTTTGTCCGTACGCCGGGTTACCGGATGGTCATGATCACCCCGAAAGGCAGGATGATGCTGAACAGACATTTCAAGCTGGCCCTGTAATTCCTCCACCCTGAACCTGTGATAAACCTCTCTTGCTCCTGGGCGATCGCCCAACTCTTTCCTTTTATTCCCCCTGTTATTTGGGTAAACGCACATAGCGTCACTCTACAATAAGCCTTAGAATATTCTCACTGAATATTACGCGAGGCGAAATTTATTATTTAACATTCACAATGAAAATAAAAAAAATTTATAACACCTGTTCGGACATTATAAAAAACAACTCAGGGATAGCTGTACCCTATCGTCAATGATAATAATATAGAGGTGACAAAATGCCTATTTCCGAACCCCTTGCCTGGTATGGGGCGCTGGCAGGTCTGTTTATTGCCATTTTTCTTATTCTGAAAAAAACCAACCCTGTTTACTCACTGTTTTTCGGTGCTATTATCGGCTCATTTATCGGTGGCGGCAGCCTGGAGCAGACGATTTCATTGCTGACATCCGGCACGCAGAGCGTGATGGGCACAGTGATCCGCGTCCTTGCGGCCGGGGTGCTGGCTGGAGTCATGATGGAGTCCGGCGCAGCGGAAACCATCGCCCAGGCGATTGTGAAAAGAATGGGTGAGAGCAAAGCGATTATTTCGCTGGCACTGGCTACCATGATTATTACCGCCGTTGGTGTCTTTATTCCGGTGGCGGTGTTAATTGTTGCACCAATTGCGCTCTCCGTCGGTAATAAAATCGGCATATCGAAAATTGCTTTATTGCTGGCCTTATCTGGCGGAGGGAAAGCGGGAAATATTATTTCGCCCAACCCCAACGCCATTGCTGCCGCTAATGGTTTCCATATTAATCTTAGCGATGTGATGATTGCCGGTTTTATTCCGGCCCTGTGCGGCCTGCTGATGACGGTGCTTGTCGCCTCACTGCTGAGAAATAAAGGTATCAACGTATCGGATGCTGAAGCCGCGGCAGCCTATGGCAAAGGCAATGCATCCGGCGATAAGCAGTACCCAACGCTGGGTAAAGCCGTGGTTGCTCCGCTGCTGGCCGTGATCCTGCTGATGGTCAACCCGATAGGTTCGATCTTCCATCTCAGCGCGCTGACCGCCTTCAAACTGGATGCCATGTACGTGTTGCCAGTGGCCGGTTTCGTCGGACTGCTGGCAATGGGCAAAAAAGAGAAAATGCTGGCCTATACTACGTCCGGGTTGGAAAAAATGACCGCCACCGTGCTGATTCTGATCGGTGCCGGGGCGATCGCTGGACTGATTGCCGCATCAGACCTCTCCACCCAGGTGGTGCAACTGATCGATATGATGGGGATTTCCGGCACTTTCCTCGCCCCGATTTCCGGCATCCTGATGGCGGGTGCCACAGCGTCGACCTCCACCGGGGTGATCCTCGCCACCAGCACCTTCGGCCATACGATCACTAATATTGGCATGGCGCCGATTGCCTCTGCGGTGATGGTGCACACCGGCGCCACCGTGATTGACTCATTACCACAGGGAAACTACTTCCACGTGACGGCCCAGAGCATGAATATGAGCATCAGACAACGTATGGCGCTACTGCCTTATGAGGCAATGGTGGGCGGAACCATGACGCTGGTTGCGACTCTTCTCTACGGCTTTGCTCGTTAATATAAGGCAACCCATTATGAACAAGACGTTTGTATTAGCACCCGACTCCTTCAAAGAGAGCATGACGGCGAAGCAGGTTTGCCTCGCGATGGAGGCCGGGCTGAAGCGCGTGTTTCCTGATGCCAACTATATTCACGTTCCGATGGCGGACGGCGGCGAAGGCACTACTCAGTCACTGATTGATGCCACGGGGGGTGAGATATTCACGCTAGAGGTGACCGGCCCGCTGGGTACCCCGGTGGAAGGCTGCTACGGCATTATGGGCGGTGGCGACATTGCGGTGATTGAGATGGCCTCGGCCAGCGGCATCCATTACGTTAACCAGCACACTAAAAATCCTTTGCTGACCACCACCTGGGGCACCGGGGAACTGATCCGCGCCTGCCTGGATAAAGGCATCAGGAAGATCATCCTGGGCATCGGCGGCAGTGCCACCAATGACGGCGGGGCCGGAATGGCAGAAGCGCTGGGCGTGCGTTTCTTTGATAAACAGGGTGAACGTTTAGCGCCCGGTGGCGGCGCACTGGGTGATTTACACCGCATTGATATTTCCGGGCTGGACAGCCGACTGGCAGAGGTAGATATTCAGGTGGCCTGTGATGTCACCAACCCGCTATGCGGTCCGCAGGGTGCATCGGCGGTGTTTGGTCCGCAAAAAGGGGCAACACCTGAGATGGTCGCCACCCTCGACCATCACCTCGCTCATTATGCTGACGTTATCTCGCAGCAACTCGGCTACGAAGTGGCAGCAACGCCAGGAGCCGGAGCCGCGGGAGGGCTGGGCGCCGGGCTGATGGCCTTCACCCACTGTACGCTGCGTAAAGGTATTGAAATCGTGGTTGAGTACAGTGGTCTGAGCGCGAAGTTGGCCGGGGCTGATTACTGCTTTACCGGGGAAGGCCGCATCGACTTCCAGACACGTTTTGGTAAAACGCCTTTCGGTGTAGCACAGACCGCCAGACAACATCAGGTTCCGGTCATTGCAGTTGCTGGCAGTATTGGCGATGATGTCGGCGCGCTGTATGACGCTGGCATTGATGCTATTTTTGGCATTATCCCGCACGCGGCGGCAATAGAATCGCTGTTGCAGGAAGGCACAACCAATATGGAACGCACCTGCGAAAATATTGGCCGACTGATAAAAAAAACAGCTGCAGGTTCTCATTAATACCCGATCACTGGCATCAACGCGCCAGGATAACGACGGGTGACATTTAACCAAGGACGTGATCATGTCTGAAGTATTGAGACGCACCAAGATTGTTGCCACGTTAGGCCCGGCGACAGACCGGGATAATAACCTCGAAAAAATTATCAAAGCGGGCGCTAACGTCGTCAGGTTGAACTTTTCTCATGGTACCGCCGAAGACCATATTGCCCGCGCCCAGCGCGTGCGTGATGTCGCCAGCCGCCTTGGTCGTCAGGTGGCGATTTTAGGCGATCTCCAGGGGCCGAAAATCCGTGTTTCGACCTTTAAAGAAGGTAAAGCCCTGCTGACGGTCGGCGATGAATTTATCCTCGATGCCCTGCTGGACAAAGGCCAGGGCGACAACCAGCGCGTGGGTATCGACTATAAATCCCTGCCCGATGATGTGGTGCCCGGCGATATTTTGCTGCTGGACGATGGCCGCATTCAACTGCGCGTACTGCGCGTGGCGGGCGCGACGATCTCTACCGTGATCACCGTGGGCGGCGTGCTGTCGAACAATAAAGGCGTGAATAAGCTGGGCGGTGGTCTCTCCGCCAATGCCCTGACCGAGAAAGACAAAGCCGATATTCTCACCGCCGCCAAAATGAACGTCGACTACCTTGCCGTCTCTTTCCCGCGCAGCGGTGAAGACCTGCGTTTCACCCGCCGTCTGGCGCGTGAAGCGGGCTGTAAGGCGCTGATTGTGGCAAAAGTAGAGCGTGCCGAAGTGGTGGCAACACAGGAAAGCATGGACGATATGATCCTCGCCTCCGATGTCATTATGGTGGCGCGTGGTGACCTCGGCGTCGAGATTGGTGATGCGGCGCTGGTCGGGGTGCAAAAACGCCTGATTGCGCGTTCACGCCAGCTTAACCGCGTGGTGATCACCGCCACCCAGATGATGGAATCGATGATCACCAACCCGATGCCAACCCGCGCAGAGGTGATGGACGTCGCCAACGCCGTGCTCGACGGCACCGATGCCGTCATGCTGTCGGCTGAAACCGCAGCGGGCAGCTTCCCGGTAGAAGCCATCACCTCCATGCATAATATCTGCCTGGGTGCGGAACGGGTGCCGGGAACGAACACCTCTAAACACCGCCTGGACGTTGAGTTCAGCAATATCGAAGAGATGACAGCGATGTCTGCCATGTACGCGGCAAACCATCTGACCGGGGTGAAAGCCGTCATTGCCATGACCGAATCCGGGCGCACGGCACGTATGATGTCGCGCATCACCTCGCGCCTGCCGATCTTCGCCCTCTCCCGCCATCAGTCCACGCTCAATCTGACCACGTTGTATCGTGGTGTCACGCCGATGCTGTTTAACGGTCATGCCGAAGGCGTGCAGTCGGCGCAGGATGCTATCGCTATTCTGCGTGAAAAAGGTTACCTGGCCTCGGGCGATCTGGTGATCGTCACGCAGGGAGACAGCGTTGGCCAGATTGGCAGCGCCAACACCTGCCGTATTTCGATCGTCGACTAAGTCCACTTCTCTCTGCGGCCTCTGTGCCGCAGCGCCGCGCAGGACCCGCCTGCGCGGCGTGCATTCGTCAGTTATTCCGGAGTCCGTCAATGAGTGAATCTCTGTTCGATGCCAGGCTTGCCTGTTCCATCGTCGACAGAACCATGCAGATCATCAACTGCAACGTCAACGTGATGGGAGCCAATGGACGCATTATTGGCAGCGGCGACCCGGCGCGGATCGGTGAAATGCATGAAGGCGCATTGTTAGCGTTAACCCAGCAGCGCGTCGTCACCATTGATGATGCATCGATGCACTCGCTCCACGGCGTGAAGCCCGGCATCAATCTGCCGCTCAAACTGAATAACCAGACCGTTGGCGTCATCGGACTGACCGGGGACCCTCAGGGGCTGATGCAGTTTGGTGAACTGGTGCGTATGACCGCCGAAATGATGCTCGAGCAGGCGCGTCTGCTGCAACTGCTGGCCCATAACAGCCGCCTGCGTGAAGAGCTGGTGTTAAGCCTGATCCGCAACAGTGGGAACACCGCAACCGCCAGTGAATGGGCACAGCGCCTCAATGTGGATCTGCAACAGCCGCGCGTGGCCATGGTGGTGGAGCTGGAGAGCGGGCAGCTCGGCGTCACCAGTGCCATGAGTGAACTGCAACAACTCCAGTCTTTACTGCTGGAAAGCGGGCAGGATGATCTGATGGCTATCGTGTCACTGACGGAAATGGTGGTCCTTCGCCCCGCTCACCTGCATGCCGAACGCTGGGAGCCGAAAGAGCATAAACAGCGGATGGAGCGGCTTTATCAGCGCCTGCAACAGGGCAGCTCACTCAAAGTACGCCTGGCATTGGGGAACTTTTTCCCGGGAACGGGCGGCGTTGAGCGATCGTATCGCACGGCAAAAGCGGCCATGAAGGTGGGTAAGCAGCGTATGCCAGAGGTGCACTGTTATGATTATCAGGACAGTAAGCTGCCAGTGCTGCTGGACAGTTTAGCGGATGGCTGGCAGGCGGCTGAGCTGGTCAGCCCACTGAAACGGTTAAAAGCAATGGATGAAAATGGGGTTTATCGCAGAACGTTACGTGCCTGGTTTCGTCATGATCTGCATGCCAGCACCACGGCAAAAGCCCTCTATATTCACAAAAATACCCTGGACTATCGGCTGAAACGCATTGCCGACCTGACCGGGCTGAATCTGAGCAAACTGGACGACCGCTTCCTGCTGTATGTGGCCGACCAGCTTGATAATGACTGACGGGGAACGGCAGATACCGCTCCCCGGTTCAGATTACTTCAGGCGGTAAGCCACTACCGAGTCACCGGCTTTGGTGCCGAGCGAACCGTGACCACCGGCCGCAATCACCACATACTGCTGGTTATCGCTGCCCATATAGGTGGCAGGCGTGGCCTGGCCCCCGGCGGGCAGTTCGGTCTGCCACAGTAACTCACCCGTGTTGACATCGTAAGCACGGAAGAAGTTATCGGCCGTTGCACCGTGGAACACCACATCACCTGCGGTGGTTAACGGGCCACCGTGTGCCACCATCCCCATTGGGAAGCCAATCGGGAAGCGTCCCGGCAGGAAGCTGGTGTTCAGGTTCTTGGTGGTGCCCACGCGGCGCAGCCATTCGGTTTTCCCGGTTTTCAGGTCAACACCGACCATGCGGCCCCACGGCGGCGCGATGCACGGAATACCCAGGCTGGAAGAGAGCTGCTGAATATGAATGGCGTAATCACCTTCAAAGTTCTCATTCCAGTACGGCGTACCGTCTTTGGTGAACAGACGCTTGTCCGCCGTTGCCGCCGAACGTTTGATCAGGTTGTATTTGTAAGCCAGACGCACCGGTGAAGCGATCAGGATCTGACGCTCAGGATCGACCGCAACAGAACCCCAGTTAAACACCCCGATATTGCCCGGGAAGATAATCGAACCGGCTTCGGTCGCTGGCGTCCACGGATTGCCGTCATAACGCAGTGACTTGAAGTCAATACGGCAGGCCATCTGGTCAAACGGCGTCAGGCCCCACATCGCTTTTTCATTCAGCGGTGCCGGAATAAAGTTCAGCGCAGAGACGGGCTGCGTTGGGGAATATTTCTCGCCGCTGATGCCCTGCGTGGAAACATCAACCTGATTAATCGGGTACACCGATTGGCCCGTCAGGCGGTTAAGCACAAACAGGTTGCCGGTTTTGGTCGGCAGGATCACCACAGGCTGTTTCTGGCCCTGATAGTCGATATCCAGCAGCGAAGGCTGTGACGGATTATCGCGGTCCCACAGATCGTTTTTCGAGGACTGGAAGCGCCATTTGAAGCTACCGGTTTTCAGATCCAGCGCCACCAGGGTGTCGCGGAACTTCTCGGTGTTGCTGTTGGCATCACGCGCAATGCCCACTTCATCCGGCGAGGCATTACCAAACGGCACATACACCAGGCCATTTTTCAGGTCAGCACTCAGCGTACCCCACGCCACCGGCGTATCCTGCGGATAGCTTTGGTCGGCGCCAATCGGCTGGGTGTTTTCCGGGTTGGCCGGGTCGAAGTTCCACACCAGACGGCCAGACATCGCATCATAAGCGCGGATCACCCCAGATGGATTTCCAGTATTGTAGCCGTTGTCCATGACGGAACCGCCAACAATCACCAGGTTACCCGCCACCAGCGGTGCTGCCGTTTGCATCAGAGCATGCGGGCGCACTGTGCCCATATTGGCATGCAGATCCACCACGCCGTTGTTACCGAAGTCAGCACACAGCTTGCCGGTATCCGCATCCAGCGCGATCAGTTTGGCATCGTTGCTGGCGTTATAGATACGCTTGCGGCAAAGGGCGGGCTGGGCGGGTGTGCTATCAGCCTGTACCGCGCTGCCGTCATAGTAGCTCACACCACGGCAGGTCTGATGCTGTTGCAGATAAGAGGCATCTTTCGCTGGCTGATATTTCCACTTCAGCGCACCGGTTTCCGGGTTCAGCGCATGAACTTCATTGTGAGGCGTACAGAAATAGACGCTGTTGTTCACCTTCAGCGGCGTCGCTTCAAAGGTGTATTCCGTGGCATCTTTTTCCGCATCGCGCACGTCGCCCGTATGGTAGGTCCAGGCCACATCCAGCTTGCTGACGTTATCGCGCGTGATCTGTTTCAGGCTGGAGAAACGCAGGCCGTTGGTGGTGCCACCGTAGGCCGTCCAGTCACTGCCCGCCACCTCGGTGTCGCCGCTCTGGCGCTGGTTGGTAATGTTGCCTGCCTGTGGCAATGGATCGTAAAACATCATCCCCACCACCAGCGCCACAATCAGAATGACCGTCGTGCCGAGGAAGGGATGAAAACGGCGCCCTTCTTTTTTGTACAGTGGGCGAACCACCCAGGGCAACGCCAGCCACAGGCCGATCAGGCCAATGATGTCTCCGCGCGGGATCCACTGCCATTTGTCAAAGCCGACTTCATAAATCATCCACGCCAGTACCATCCACATTAATAAAGCGTAGAGAGACAAAGCGATTTTTTTATTCATAAACAGCGTGATAGCCGTGACCAGCAGGCCGAGGCCCATCAGTGCATAGAACGGCGTACCGCCGATCAACAGCAGTTGTGTACCCATGTAGAGCATCGCGATCCCGACGATTGCGATGACAATACTGGTTATCTTGTTAAGCATTGGTATCCCTTAGTGTTAAAGTGCGCAATTATTATCTGACAAATAATTACAACGTACTTACACTAATTTAACTAAAAAAATCTGATATAAAAACAAAATTATTTTAATTGTTATCGGTAACTATTTCGGTCAGGGCAGAGTTTTGCCCAACGTCAGTTTTACGAGCCTGCTCTGAAAGTTGTCATTTCCTGCCCCTTTAGCGCCATGACTTCATCCTTTCTGTCGCACCTGCGTTTACAATCCAGGCAGATTTATTGTGTCTGGCACTTGAAAGTACGAAATGAAACGTACACAATACACGGAGGTAATATGACACTCACAGAGGTGAAGAAGCAGGCAATCAACTGCCTCAGGCAAGATGCTTATGACCATGAAGTCCGGCGGGATCTGGACGTAAAAAACCTGTTTGCGACGGGCGTGGTGGATAAGGTCTGGGTTGCTGAACTGATCAGGAAAACCAGCGGGTCGGGGTATCATTGCAGCCCTCATCATCGGGCCCCTGACGTGGATGTTCATATCTGTCGCAGCTGGAAATGCGGCGGCTGGTGGTACGTTAAATTTTATTTTATGGAACCTGATATGATTTTTATCAGCGTGCATCTGTAACAAGGAAGAGGTGACCATGAGAATTGTCAAAGAGGGCGAAACACGGACGCTGCTGTGCCATAACTGCGGTAAAACATCTGCCACCTACCGGGTACGTGATGTCGCATTCAGCGATAAGCGTGGCACGGTGAAAAATATTCTCGCCGCTGTCTGTGACCGCTGCGATGAGGTGGCCGCTATCCCCGCGCAGTCCACCGCGCGTATCAAAGAGGCCTTCGAACAGTCCAGCTCCCCGCTGGAAATCAGAGTGCCGGTACACTACCTGGATATTCTGTATGTCGCCACGCAGAAGATTGATACCACCCTCAGCGAAAACTTCAACAAGGCGTTGATCCTCTGGTATCTGCATGCGCTGACCAGCGGCCGTTATCCGCAGCAGGAACTGAAAACATTGCTGAGCAGCGACATGGCGGATGCGAAAGCGTCAAGACGCCTCTCGATGAAAATCACGCAAAAGCAGCAGGCGGAACTCAACCAGCTGATGCAGCAGCAGGGGATGAAAAAAACCTCTGATGTGGTGAAAGCGGTGATCCTGAAAATTC
This sequence comes from Erwinia sp. MYb416, assembly GCF_037479575.1. Classification (NCBI taxonomy): domain Bacteria; kingdom Pseudomonadati; phylum Pseudomonadota; class Gammaproteobacteria; order Enterobacterales; family Erwiniaceae; genus Erwinia; species Erwinia sp. MYb416. The sequence continues at coordinate 1,195,603 of NZ_JBBGYT010000438.1, read as the reverse complement.
ATCAGGACCTGGTGCTGGAGCAGGATCTCAGCGGCCTGCCAGAGTTACGCAATATGGCTGCCGCAATCGCCTGATCAATCGCGGCCTCTGTGACACCTGTATCACCTGCCCGGCAGTCGTGCGGGCAGTTCAAGACTGGTGCGGAAATCCTCGCCGCGGTAATCCTCATCCAACAGATGACGTTTGCGCAGCTCCGGCAGCAGGCCATTAATCAGCAGATCTTCCTGGTCTGGCTGCCCCAGCCCGTGCAGCGAAATCACATCCAGCACACCTGCGTGATAGCGCTGCTCAATGGCATCGGCCAGCGATTCCGGGGTTCCGGCAACAAACCAGTGTCCGGTCTCTTCGGCTTCAATAATCAGCTGACGCAGCGTCAGCCCCTGACGGGCATAGCGGGTAAATATCTCCGCACGTCCACGACGTCGGTTCACCTGGCTCGTATCCGGCAGCAGAGATTCCGGGATCGCCCGGTCGAGATCCAGCTCCTGCAAATCGACCTCCCCGCCGAGCATATCCGCCACCTTCAGACGTCCACGCTGATAGTCAATGCGCTGATGCTTCTCTTCCAGGCGGCGCGCCACATCGGCCGGGCTTTCACCGATAACCGAGTGGAAAGAGTTCATGATCAGCGGCGGCTGCTCGCGGCCTGCCAGCTGCGCACGCCGCCGGACTTCGGCCACAAAGGCACTGGCGGCATCCAGCCCAGGCTGCGAGGTGTAAATCACTTCGGCATAGCGGGCACCGAGGCTGATCCCCTCCTCCGACTGCCCGGCCTGGAACTGTACCGGACGATGTTGCGGCGACGGTGGCACATTTAGCGGCCCCGCCACGCGGAAGAAATCACCGTGGTAATTGATCGGATGCAGCTTGCGGGGATCGATGCTGACACCTCCGCCGCTCTTGCGCTGTACCGCGTCCCGGTCATTGGCATCGAACAGTGCATTAATCACTTCAATAAATTCGGTAGCGCGGGCATAACGCGCCGCCGGAGAAGGCAGCTCGCCGCCACCAAAATTCTCCTCACCCACCGATGAGGTCACCGCATTCCAGCCCGCGCGCCCGGCGCTGATATGGTCGAGCGTGCCGATCAGACGCGCCAGATTGTACGGGTGCTGGAAGGTGGTGGTGACGGTAGCTATCAAGCCTATGTGGCGGGTCACCTGGCTTAACGCCGCCAACGTGACAATCGGGTCCTGGCTGCCAGTGATCCCGGCCAGCCCGGCGGGGTCGCTCTGAAGCAGATCGGCGGTAAACAGCCCGGTGATTTTTTCGCGTTCAGCGGTTTGCGCCAGTGACACGGCGCGCTGAATGCCAAAGGCGCGGTCGGTGTCGTTGGCGGCGTAAATCACGCTGCCCGCGCCCACCAGTGTTTTCAGTCGTCTGCGGTGTTGAGTCGTCACGTTAAGTCCCTTATTTCAGCCAGGTCAGAGGCTTAAAAAATAAAGGGCTGAGGTTTTTACGCCACTAAGAAAAACGAATGTGGTTGGGTGAAATTCAGCTAAGACGCATTAATCCGGGTCAAGGCACCGCTAAAAACAAACAGGGGCTGACGAGAATCTCGCCAGCCCCTGCTTTCAGGCAAAGAACCTTAACGCACAATCAGGCCTAACAGGATGCCGACAGCACCGAAGTCAGAGTCACTGAAGGTGGTGTTCGCCAGACCGATGCTGCCCAGTACCGGCAGCAGGAACACCGGAATAAAGGTAATCAGCAGGCCGTTGGTGAAGGCCCCGAGGATAGCCCCGCGGCGCCCACCGGTGGCATTACCGAACACCCCGGCAGCAGCACCGACGAAGAAGTGCGGCACCACACCCGGAATAATAACCGTCATATTCAGCGCGTACAGCAGGAACATGCCCAGAACGCCGGCAACAAAACTGCTGAGGAAGCCCACCAGCACCGCATTAGGGGCATACGGGAACACCACCGGGCAGTCGAGGGCCGGTTTAGCGTTCGGCACCAGCTTGTCAGAGATGCCTTTAAACGCCGGAACGATTTCCGCAATCACCATGCGCACACCCTGCAGCACGATGTAAACCCCGGCGGCAAAAGTGATGGACTGCATCAGTGAGAACATAAACCAGTTTTTGCCACCCGCGTTCATCTCTTTCACCGTTGACGGGCCCGCCACCAGACAGGTGAAGATAAAGATGAAGAACATGGTAAAGGCAATCGCCACTGGCGTATCACGCAGGAACAGCAGGCTTTTCGGTACTTCCATATCTTCGGTGGATTTCTCTTTGTTACCGAATTTGCTGCCGATCCAGGCAGACAGTAACTGAGAAATCGCCGAGAAGTGACCAAATGCCACATCGTCTGAACCCGTCACCTTCTTCATATACGGGTGGACAATCGCCGGGAAGAACACCATCGACACGCCAACCACCAGCGAACCGACCGCAATCAGGCTGGCGCCTTTCATGCCTGCAGTCGCGAGGATCACCGCCACCATCATCGACATAAACAGCGTGTGGTGACCGGTCAGGAAGATGTATTTCCACGGTGTGAAGCGGGCAATCGCAATGTTGATGACCATCGCGAAGAACATAATCATCGCCATTTCAGTGCCGAAGCTCTTCTGCGCCACAGCAACGATCGCTTCGTTGTTCGGCACCACACCCGGGATACCAAAGGCATGATGGAAGATCGCGGCGAAGTCGCCCAGTGAAGAGACAATCAGCCCGGCACCGGCACCGAGGATCAGGAAGCCCATCACGGTTTTCACTGTCCCTTTGATCACTTCCGTGGCCGGTTTTTTCTGTGCCACCAGACCGATCAGCGCAATCAGCCCTACCAGAATGGACGGCTCAGACAACACATCACTCATTAAAAAACGGAAAAATTCCATTTTTGGCTCCCTTATAACGCGCCGAGTTCGGTCAGAGCTTCAGAGATACGCTCTTTCATCGCCACTTTGTCTACCATGTTTTTCAGGGAGACAATTTTACCGCCTACCTGCTGAGCCACGAGCTGCTCGGCAATATCAGAGGTGCCCACGAAGATATCGCTGGCGGTGCCTTTGGCTGAACCGAGGTCGACATGGTCGACTTCTGCATTCACGCCCAGATCTTTAACGATTGATTTAATGCTCATTTCCATCATCAGGCTGGTACCAAGACCGTTGCCACATACCACGGTGATTTTCATTTTTTTTCCTCTGGGAGAATTAATAGCGTGAAATAATGGATAAAATTTGTTCGACCTCTGTCGCTGCGATCAGCGATGCCGTATCTTCAGGGGTATCAAACAGATGGGCGAGCGCGGTAATAATGCCGATATGGCTGTTACTGTCCGTTGCGGCCAGCACAATCAGCAGATGCACCGGGTCATTCCCTTCTGAATCGAAGTTTACACCCTCGCGGACCACCGTCAGGCTGACGCCCATTTTGTTTGCGCCGTCTTCAGGACGTGCATGAGGCATAGCGATACCGGGGCCAACCACGTAATATGGACCAATCGCCTCATGTGAGCGGTAGATAGCCTCGACATAACGAGCTTCAATGGTGCCATTATCGCGCAGCGGCTGGCAGGAAAGTGAGACAGCCTCACGCCAGTCAGTGCAGGCAGGGATAATCTGAACAACGTCGGCTGTCAGTAATTCTTTAAGCATGTGTGTCACCTCTCTCTTAATCGCCCGAGCAGAGTAGTGTGAGACTCATCTGATTAATGTGACGAACATCTAAAAAGATAACGCTAACTGTTATAACTATCATTAATTGTGATCGGCTTATCATCAGCCGGAGAATAATTTGTTGCCAGACGTCGGCAACGGCACACTGACGGTGAGAATGGGTCAGGCATGCCTGACCCCTGGGTTAATTTCGTGGGGGCGAGGTACACCTCACCATCACATGCGCGTTGATAATGGGTCAGGCATGCCTGACCCCTACGCTAATTTCGTGGGGGCGAGGCACGCCTCACCATCACATGCGCGTTGATAATGGGTCAGGCGTACCTGACCCCTACGCTAATTTCGTGGGGGCGAGATACGCCTCACCATTACATAGATTTTTGTAGGGGCGAGGCACGCCTCGCCCGGCCCTGCCGGAACCAGTAAAGAAGGAGAACCAGGATGCGCAAGCGTCGCAGTAGCGGTCGGGTGACGCTGCAGGATGTCGCCGATTATGTCGGCGTCGGGGCCATGACCGTGTCGCGCGTGATGCGCACACCGGAGCTGGTGTCAGACAGTGTTCGTAACAAAGTAGAACAGGCCGCCCGCGCACTGGGCTATCAGGCCAATCCGGAAGCCAGCGAACTGGCAGCCGGGCGCAGCGACCGCGTCACCTTGCAGGATGTCGCCCGCCATGCCGGTATCGGCCCGATGACGGTATCGCGCGCGCTGCGCGATCCGAGCCAGGTCTCTGAAGCCTCGCTCATCAAAATCCAACAGGCGGTCGCGACCCTCGGCTACGTGCCCAATCAGGCCGCCAGCACGCTCGCCTCGTCCCAGTTGCATACCGTGGCCGTGCTCTACCCCTTTCAGCACGATCGTGCCAGCACCCGCTTTGTTCAGGCACTGCAGCAAACCCTAAGTAAACAGCCTTTCCAGCTGATCATGGCCTGCCATGAATATCATCAGTACGGTGAAACGCCGCTGGTGGAAAAACTGCTGCAAAACCGCCCTTCCGCCCTGGTACTGTTCGGGGCGCAGCTCTCCAAAAAGACCTGCGAACTGATTGAATCCGCTGAACTGGTGACGGTTAACGTCTGCGGCGCGGAGCGTTTTTCTGCCGATATCACCCTCGATATCGCCATCAACGATGCGGCCGAACGCCTGACGGCGCATCTGCTGGATAAAGGCTATCGCCGCATCGGTTTTATTGGCGCGCACACGGATAACCGCCTGCACAAACAGCAGTTGAACGGCTGGCATAAAGCGATGCTGATGCACTATCAGAATGCGGACCTGATGATCACCGTGCCGGATGCGCCAAGCCTGGAATTTGGCCGCTATGCGCTGGGGCAGCTACTGCAAAATCAGCCGGATCTGGATGCGATTATCTGTAGTCATGAAGAGATTGCTTTTGGTGTACTGTCTGAGTGTCAGCGGCGACTGTTGAAGGTACCCTATGATATGGCGGTGGCCTGCCTTGATGGCTCGGCTAACTGCGATCACACCTTTCCGGCGCTGACCTCAATGCGACTGAATTATGAAAAGCTGGGCCAGCAGGTGGGCCAGCAGCTGATGGCGATGCTTGACAATGCCCCGCAGCCGCAGGAAGAACAGGTGAGATTCAGCCTGGAACCCGGTGCCAGCAGCTAACATACCCTGAATAATTCGAGGTGCGTTGAGGCGGCAAGAGAGCGAATCCCGATGAGCTTACACAGGTAAGTGATTCGGGTGAGTGAACGTCGCCAACAAAGAGGCAGCTTGAAGTATGACGGGTATAAATTAAACGATGCAAGGAGAGACCATGACTTATCCCGTAGCGCGATCCCTGATCGTCACCGAAGCGCTCGACAGCCTCGAAAACCATTACAACGCGGCAGTTGATGCCCTGCGCGACGCCATCACGGCGTTTATCGCTGACGGCAGCCTGCCTGATGCCACACAGCGCGCAGCTGGCCTGTTTGTTTATCCGCAACTGCGCGTCACCTGGGACGGCGTGGCCCCCTCCCAGCGCCTGACCCGCGCCTTTGGTCGCTTTACCCGCGCAGGCAGCTACAGCACCACCATTACCCGCCCGGCCCTGCTGCGCCACTACCTCAGCGATCAGCTCACGCTGCTGACCCAGGAGTATCAGGTGCAGATTGACGTGCTGCCATCGCAGCAGGAGATCCCCTTCCCCTATGTGATTGACGGTTCCGGCCTGGCGCTGGATCGCAGCATGAGCGCCGGGATCGCCCAGCATTTCCCGACCACCGAGCTGTCACAAATTGGCGATGAGAATGCCGACGGACTGCTACCGCCGGGTGAAACTTTCCCGCTGTCGCACTTCGATGCCCTGCGCACCGATTTCTCGCTGGCACGCCTGCGCCACTACACCGGCACGCCGGTGGAGGATTTCCAGCCCTACGTGCTGTTCACCAACTACACGCGTTATGTCGATGAGTTTGTGCTGTGGGCCTGCGAACAGATTGCCGACCCGACGTCACCGTATCTGGCGCTCTCCTGCGCGGGTGGCACCACCATCACACATGATACGCCGCACCCGGAACAGACGGTGTCTGACCTCGCCTGGAAAAAACACCAGATGCCCGCCTGGCACCTGATTGGCAAAGATGGCCAGGGCATCACGCTGGTGAACATTGGTGTGGGCCCGTCGAATGCCAAAACCATCTGTGACCATCTCGCCGTGCTGCGCCCTCATGCCTGGCTGATGATCGGCCACTGCGGCGGACTGCGCGAGAGCCAGACTATTGGTGACTACGTGCTGGCGCACGCCTATCTGCGTGACGACCATGTGCTGGATGCCGTGCTGCCGCCGGATATCCCCATCCCGAGCATTGCCGAAGTGCAGCGCGCGCTGTATGACGCCACCAAGCTGGTGAGCGGGATGCCGGGTGAAGCGGTGAAAGAACGCCTGCGTACCGGCACCGTGGTGACCACCGACGACCGCAACTGGGAGCTGCGTTATTCCGCTTCCGCGCTGCGTTTCAACCTCAGCCGCGCCGTTGCCGTCGATATGGAAAGCGCCACTATCGCCGCCCAGGGCTACCGCTTCCGCGTGCCTTACGGCACCCTGCTGTGCGTTTCCGATAAGCCGCTGCACGGCGAAATTAAGCTGCCGGGCCAGGCGAACCGCTTCTATGAGGGTGCCATTTCCGAGCATTTGCAGATTGGCATTCACGCCATCGATCTGCTGCGCGCCGAGGGCGACCGCCTGCACTCGCGTAAGCTGCGCACGTTTAATGAACCGCCGTTCCGGTGAGTTGAGTATGTAGGGAAACAAAACCGCTTATGTCTGTGAGATCAGAGTGGTTTGGATGATTTTGGAATGCTGTCCCGTTGGGGGATGGCATTTTTTTTGATGTGGGAGTTAGTGGACTGATGGCGGCTTAGAGTGAGGAGCGGGCATGATACCCTCGGGATAGTTTGGAAACAGTGTTGTCCCATCCCCCGTATTGGCTGATGCTTTCCTTAACAGGATGCTTTATGTTGGTCACACTCATCCTGCAGGGTATAACCATGATAACAGTAGAGAAATCAGATCCATTTTCTTCAGAATCCCATCGACTAATCGAAATGCTGTCAGTAGAACTTGCCGCTATTACTGGTGATAATGGCAAAAGCAATTTCACCGTTGAAGCAATGAGTGATGACAAAGCTTTATGGGCATTAGCAAAGAATTCTCATGGCAAAGCTATAGGATGCGGTGCTATACGGCCATTAACGCAAAATATCGCCGAGCTTAAAAGAATGTTTTCAGACCGAAGTGTGTCAGGGATTGGCGGTGCCTTACTCACTTTTCTTGAAAAATCGGCAAAAGAGATGGGATATACAGAACTTAGGCTGGAAACCCGACACATGAACTATCGGGCTGTAAATTTCTACGAGAAAAATGGTTATATCCGTATTGAGAATTACGGCCCATACATAGGCAGGACAGAAGCTGTCTGTTTCTCAAAGCCATTGCGCTGATTGTATTTAGCGGATCTGACGTCCGCTTTTGGCAAAAAACCGTCAGTCAAAAGAACCCGAGTATTCGTGAAATATTGTCAGTTACGATTTAGCAGCAAAAATCATCCTGGCGCTCTTACCGTCATTCGGCAAAAATATGCCACTGAGTAATTTACTGAGCAGGCCTGGAATGATTCTAAACTCAATGATGTGGCTGGCATCAACACTGCTGTTTTTCGCCTGGATCTTTGGTATCACACTGAAGAATCCTTTCCGCACCAATGCGAAGCATTTTGTCATCCTGCTGGTCGTGCACCTTACGCTTAGCTTTGCTGCGATTGCGCTTAAAAAACATGGTGTCGTCGTTTTGCACAAGGGTGACAGTTCATGGCTGCGCCTGAGCCTGGGGCTTCTGGTGAAAAGCTATATGGTATTAGTGATGATCATGATGACCAGTTTTATGATTGCACTGGCCAGCAGAGGCGCGCAACAGATGACGCATTTTCATAAAACTCACAATGCGGCCAACCTGCACCGTAACCCGCTGAAATTTTACCTGCGGCAGGAAAACGCCATTGTCTGGGTCTATCGCCTGTTATTTCTCGCGGGTGGCGTTTATATCCTGTGGGCCATATGGTTTCGGTTGCCGTTTTAGGGGATGGATGAATACGATAGACCCAAGCCAAAACTCTGTGTTTACCTGCTTCACTGATAGCCCCCAGCGGTATGGAAGGGGTCAGTTTGGATATCGAAAATTATTGTACGTTAAGGTGATTTTTTGTACCTCTGAGCTGTTATAGAGCTTAACCACTTTGACAGGCAGTTTTGAGCGAACAACGGACATTACGGTCCTGTTTATATGCCCGATGCCAATACATTCATGACTTAAGGAATTAACCAAATATTAACCTGTTGCAAATTGATAGAATCTCTTGGTATAAAACCCCTAATACCTTGAAAGATAATCACATGTATTAAAGGAGAAGTATGATGGTTTCAAAGGATAATGCAGAGCATTATGTCTGGGCCGACAATTGTGACGGTTGGTATCTAGTAAACCGCCAGGACATGCTAGTTATTCATGAAAAAATGCCCCCAGGTACTTCTGAAAAGCGACATTTTCACTCCGTTTCCAGACAGTTTTTCTTTGTTCTCACCGGTATTCTTTCAATGGAACTGGAAGGTGAAACGCATAATATTAAGGCCCAGCAGGGGCTAGAAATTCCCCCGGGGTCGAAACATCAAGCCAGAAACGATACTGAGTCTCCCGTAGAATTTATTGTAATTTCACACCCGACGACACGCGGGGATCGTTCTGACCTCCCTTTACCCTGATTACAACTCACGAAAAACTGCTATGGCTGGCCTTAACATAAGGTCAGCGCGCTATGTACTTAACGTACTAAGTCTTTGCAACGTCCGCTTCTGGCACACAGCAGACACTCAACAACGCACCAAAATCTGACTATTACCACCGACCCCCCTGTTACACCCGCACCCCGTTACACCTGTCACACTCCCCCCGCCTTTTCCTCTCCGCCCCCTGCGCCCTCCTCACCCCACTTCTGAAAAATCAACATGTTACCAACGCTCCAATTCCTGGCACGCTTTTCGCACTATGCAGCCCTGAGTTCCTGATCCGGCCGCATCAATGGCAATGGACAGGATGTTGACCAATCTCAAGGGAAAAGAAGATGAAAGCAGCACGTTGGTATAAAGCGCATGACATCCGTATTGACGATATCGAAGAACCCCAGGTTTCTGCGGGCAAGGTAAAAATCAAAGTGGCATGGACCGGGATCTGCGGCAGCGACCTGCACGAATACCTCGCCGGGCCGATCTTTGTCCCGGTCGATAAACCTCATAAAATCAGCCACGATATTGCCCCTATCGTTATGGGCCACGAGTTCTCTGGCGAAGTGGTCGAAGTCGGTACCGGCGTCAGCAAATTCAAAGCCGGTGACCGTGTGGTGGTCGAGCCGATCCTCGCGTGTCGTGAATGCGAAGCCTGCCGCGAAGGCAAATACAACCTGTGTGGCGACCTGGGCTTCCACGGCCTCTCCGGCGGCGGTGGCGGTTTCTCCTCCTTCACTACCGTGGATGAGCACATGGTGCACCGTATGCCAGACGGTCTCTCTTACGAGCAGGGTGCGCTGGTCGAGCCTGCCGCCGTGGCACTGCACGCCGTGCGTATGAGTAAGCTGAAAGCCGGTGACAAAGCGGCGGTATTTGGTGCCGGCCCTATCGGTCTGCTGGTGATTGAAGCCCTGCGTGCTGCGGGTGCCTCTGAGATTTACGTGGTGGAACTGTCACCGCAGCGTGGCGAGAAAGCGCGTGAGCTGGGTGCCAACGTGGTGATTGATCCGAGCAAACAGGATGCGGTTGCCACCATTCGTGAACTGAGCAAAGGCGGCGTGGATGTCGCATTCGAAGTGACCGGCGTGCCGGTGGTGCTGAAGCAGTGCATCGACAGCACCCGTTACGAAGGCGAAACCATCATTGTGTCTATCTGGGAAGGTGAAGCCTCATTCCACCCGAACAAAGTGGTGCTGGCCGAGCGTAACGTCAAAGGCATCATCGCTTACCGTCATATCTTCCCGGCGGTGATGGAGTTGATGACCCAGGGTTATTTCCAGGCGGAGAAACTGGTGACAAAGCGCATAGAGCTGAATGATCTGGTGACCGAAGGGTTTGAAGCGCTGGTGAAAGAGAAAAATCAGGTGAAAATCCTGGTACGTCCACCGCAGTAATCCTCAGGCTGTGCTGGCCGACCAAATGAAAAGGTCGGCCATAACGGCCAGAGGTACCCCATAATTATTTTAATGGGATCGTTCAGCTCCGTTATTCTATTTCCCGTATATAGTCATCGGTTTTCACTTAATATTCCTTTGGAGCAAAGGGCATCGGCACACCATTCACCACTCTGAATTCAGAAATAATATCTCGACGATATTTCCTTTTCTTTGTCGGTGAGCGTAAAGCGATATCAACATTTATCTCACCATCATCCGGGAAGTGATAGTAAGACGGTGGAATACACAGCTGATTATCAGCGATCTGCAAGGCAGGGAATTCTCTATTGAAGCCAGACCTCTCAGGCGCACTTCTCTCTCTGATCGAAAGAAAATGTACGTAATAGTCACCTGGATTTTTAATCTGGAAACAGAATCCAGCCTGAGACCTTGAAACCTGCCCGATTTCAGGCAATGGCGTGTAATCCCCCAATAACCCGCACCCAGTCAAAAGTGAAGTGAGCAGCACGGGAAACACTATTTTTTTCATCTTCATTACAGACTCCACGGGAAGGATCTCAGCGTGTGCTTATACTGGCTGATTAAATCCGCATCGGATAAGTCTTTACAGTTAGTACATAAAGTATTCGAATTCCAATCCACTCGTCCATTGAAACGCGTAAGTAGATAATAATCTGCAATAATTTGTGCTTGCTGTTCCATGCCATAAACGCTGAGAGGCCAACTGCTTAAGGCATATTGATACTTTGCTGCCCAACTCAGCAGCCCCCTTAATTTAACCTTCATACCGTGCTGGAACTGCCATACGTGTGACAACTCATGAATAAAGATGTGCTGATTGCTTATACTGGCTTTTGAAAAGTCCGGGCGGTAATAATTTCGGAAATACATCTCTCCATTGGGAGACATGGAAGTATTCTTATTCTGTAGTCCAAAAAAGAAATAACTCCCTTTATGTACCCACACTTTCGAGTAGTTAATTGTCTCGCGAAAAATATCTTTGGCCATTTTGACTTCACCTGGTGTCATCAGGCGCAAACTGCCGTCCTTCGTTTCCTTATCAATCATTACTATTCCTTAGTTTTTCCATGATTATCGCCAGCCAAGGATAGCATTTGTGTGTGCTTTTTAACGTTTGCGAGGGTTAATTTGTCAGTCACATAGCAGGAAAGCGAAACGCTCTTGATGATGACCTGAACCATTGTGCAGACCATCACCACGGATAATGTCCGCATCCCTGCGGGCCTCGGCACCCTGCTCAACATCATGGGCAGACCGGAAAAAAAGGTCTGCCCCTGCGGATTAATCTCAGCATTATCGATTAATCAGCAACACGCTTAATTTCAGCATTCTCGCCACGCTGAATATATTCACTATCATCCGTCGTGTAACTGGTATCGGTTTGGTTGTAGTGCGATATCCATAACAGCCATTTTTTTTCGACACAATTGGCGCCAGGCTTAAGACTGTCAAAACAGCGCAAATCATTGTCGCTGGCCCTGTGCTGCAGAAACTGAAAACCATCACCTGCCTCACCAATTAACACCATCCACCGCTTATCACTGCCAATAAACGGCATGTTATATTTTTCTTTTAATAACTCTTTATTATCCTGCCACCATGCAATTCTCGCTTTAGCCGTCATGGGAAAGTTATCCACAAAAAAGTAACCCTCATTCCATTCGCGGACAGTACTGACAATTTTCACTGGCCTGAGGAAAAAATACAGTATGATAAGAGCGGCAACCAAAATGATAGTAGCCGGAACGACTTTTTCAAAACGTTGCTGACTCGTCTTTATTTTTGAATTAATCATAGCGATTACCTGTAATAGTTATGGTAGCGTTCATCTCTGTAATAAAAGGCTTAAATGAATATTTTTCATGATGTTGCAGTAAAAACCAGATGCGAAAAATTCTAAACTGCCTGTAAACCGGATTCAGAATATCTTTGGAATCCAGCCCAAAATGATCCTGGGCCCGATAGTGAATGGTAGCAGAATAGTTATCCCTTTGATGACAAGTGATTTTAACGTAATGGTGGTTGCCCACACATCATGAACGCTGATAGTAAGCGAGTTGACTCTATCCACCCATTTATTAAATTTTGGTAAAATCATGTTGGCCATATTTTTGGAAAACCAAATTTTATTTTTACTATCGTAGTACCCAACCTCCCAATTTATAAATTTCGATAGTGTCTTCTTGATTTTCAGAAGTGAGCTATCTCTTGATGAATCGTTCACTATCTGCTCCTTATACGCACTATCTAACAAGTGGCTACTAAATACCTTGCCATTACCTGTCTGCATATGGGTAATTAACTTCTCGATCAGACCGCGATAAGGACCAACAAATGAAAATATCCGCGATAACTCGCGAAACTCATCAAATAAAATATCCGTTCGTGCTTTCACAGATAGCGGCTGTGATGTCCAATGATTAAGATCATAACGCGATGCCGTCATCCTCTCACCCGTGTAAGGATCGACCCGTGCGGAAACGAGCCTTAAATTGAAATCATTTTTCAGATGGGATTCTGATAAGTCGCCATAGCGCATATCATCGGCACTGTATTCATCCATGCGGTTCATCGTCTCAAACAGACGACAGGGAAGAGCAATGGCAGGATGCTTTAACAGCGAGTTGGGATCAAACGATTGTTCTGACACAGAGCAACTCCTTTTGCTTTACCCCTTCATCATGTAGGGGAATAGAGAAGCGCCTAATATAGCCTGGTTTTCCGTAAATTTTCATGCTGCACAATAAATCAGATTTTACACCAGTCGGAATGCTTACTGCCGTTGAGGGTGACGCAGGCCGTGACCGGACAACAGAAGCAAAGCGATCAACACCATCCCGCCCGTCCCCGGTCTGCCGGGGCGGCGGGTCGATCATTTTTTCGATCGGCCCGTGATGATGATGTGTACCATGGGTCAGGTCCGTGTTGCTAGCCGACCGAAACGCAAGATCGACCACTGAGGGAGCCCCTGCAATATTAATTTCTGACAGCCTGACTTCAGGTCTGAGGCCAGTTTGAGCACGCCGGAGCGGCAAAATCCGCATCCCTGCGGGCCTCGGCACGCGACGTCCTGTCGCGTGACGTCCGGCTTACCTCAAACTGGCCCCATCCCCGCAGAACCGTTGCTCGCTGTGGATTTTAAAACCGCAACAGCATGACGCTCTCTGTGTATTGGTTTGGGTGTTGATCTGGATTTTGACGTTGAGGCGGCATTCAGCAGCGCTGAGGAAGCACAGTGAACCAGGACGAACCGCCAGGACGGCGGTGAGAGGGAGAGCCGGCACAGGGATGTGCCGTCACGACCGGTGCGTTGGTGAACGACGCTTGCGAAGGCATCCACGCAGTGGACGCAGCGCCAGCCGCAAGCCCGGGTCCCCAGGGTGGCGGCGACTGGCCGCCCTGGGTCGCTCAGCCCGCGCAGCGGGAAAGCGAAACGCCCTTGACGTTGACCTGGACCATCGTGCAGGCCTGCATCACTGGCGGGCCGGGAAAGCAGGTGGCGGCAAATAATACAGGTCTTGTTTTGTGGGCATACCTCAGTGGTCACACCCTACGGTTGGGCGATGATACAACGCGTCATGGGATGCTTACGTCATCCTCGCGATCAGCGCGTCAACCACCTCATCACGCAAATACGGATGCCGGGCTGACAGCCTCTGCGCCACACTGACCGTTTTTGATGCCTGATAAAAACGCCCGCTGCCTAACGCCGCCTCAAACTGATTCGCCTGGCGATGTGCCGCCGCTAAATCACAGTCCACCAGCAGAACCGCATGGGCCAGAACCACATGGCGACGCGGTGCATCCGCATCACTGTCAGGGATTGCCCGCCAGTATTGTGCCGTTCCGGCGATTTTACGCGCCTGCTGCCCTTCGCCACAGGCGAGGTTAAAACGCCCGTCGCAGAACGATCCTTCCACCGCCTGCCAGCCCGTTACCACACCCAGCTCCGCCAGCGCATCACTTAAGATCGCGCACAGATGACGATACACGGCTTCCGCTGCCTCACCGAGGGTACGCGCGATCGGATACGCCAGGCTGAGGTTGATGATGCCCGGCCCCTGCGGCACCAGCCCGCCGCCGGATTTACGCAGGAACACCGGGCATCCGGCTGCGGCAAACTGCTCCCGCACCGACTCCAGCGAGCTGAAACGCCGGTAGCTGGAAGGCACCACCAGCGACGGCGGCCCGTACCACAACTGGGCCACTTTATGGCCTGCGGCGGCCAGCGGAAACAACCCGTTCTCGGCCTCAGTCGGGTCTGCACAGAACAGCAGTCGCCCGTGTGGCAACATAAACGGGCCGTCACCTGCAACCTGAACGTTTTTTTTCATCGTCATGTCTTTCCGCTATGCAGGCTGCGTATTGGGCGACTGAATGCCGTAACGCTGCATCCGGCGATACAGCGTCATCCGGCTGATGCCCAGCTGACGCGCCACGGCGCTGTGGTTCCAGCGTGCAGCACGCAGCAGGGCCACCAGCTGTTGCCCTTCATCCGGCAGTGCCTGTCCCTCTGCCGAACGCGCCTGAATTAACGTCAGCGGTGCGCTAATGCCGATGCCGTCAGGCAGTTCGCCAGCGTCAATCGTGTCGCCATCGGCCATCGCCACGGCGTAATCCAGCGCATTGCTCAGTTCACGCAGGTTACCCGGCCAGCCATGTTGATGCAGGCACTGACGCGCCGCCGCGGACAGTCGGGCTTTGCCCGCCAGCATGTTGTCGATTAACCAGTCGAGATCCTGACGATTGCGTAGCGCAGGCAGGGTGATACGCGCCCCCTGTAAACGCCAGAACAGATCGGCGCGGAAACGCCCCTGCTCCACCAGTTCCTCAAGCACATGATGTGAGGCCGAAATCACACGGATATCCACCGCAACCGGGCGTGAAGCCCCGACCGGCAGCACCTCCTGCTCGGCCAGCACGCGCAGCAACCGCGTCTGCATCTCCAGCGGCATATCACCGATCTCATCAAGGAACAGCGTGCCGCCGTCGGCTTCCTGGACCAGGCCGCGCCGCGCTTTGCTGCCCGCCCCGGAGAAACTGCCCGGCAGATGACCAAACAGCACACTTTCAATCAAGGTCGCGGGGATCGCGGCACAGTTCACCGCAATAAACGGCTGCCCACTGCGCTGGCTGGACTGATGGAAAGCGCGGGCAAAATACTCTTTGCCGCTGCCCGTTTCCCCCTGCACCACCAGATGCAGCGGCGCACTCAGCAGGCGTGCTGCACGCTGTAACTGCTGCTGCAATACCGGATCGCCGCCCGTCAGCGCTGCCAGCGGCGCAGGCAGTGCGGCGGGTGTGGTGATCGCCGGGCGCTCCGGGCGGCGTGCGGGCTGCACCGCCGTCACATACAGCCGCTCACCGCTGTGCAGCCGATCCAGCGTGCCCTGACGACCGCTGGCGCTGGCCAGCCAGTCCGGCAAACTGTCTATCGAAGTATTAAACAGCTGTTCAATCGGCATCCCGAGCAGCGTGCTGCGGCAGTGCGGCAGCGGCGCATCAATGCCCAGCTCTTTCTCCAGCATCCGCTGCGCACGGTGGTTATGCCCGATCACCCGGCCATCGGCATCAAAGGCAATAAGGTAATCCGGGCTGACCTCGACAAACGGCGAGGACGGGCTGAGTTTCAGCACCCAGTCGGCACGGTGACGATGCTCGAACCAGGCATTTTCAATCTGGTGGGCATGCATCCGTGCTATCTGTAATGCCAGCTGCTGGCCGGATTTCGGCTGCGGCGAAGTCAGTGCGGAGATATCCAGGATCGCGTTAAGCTGCCCCTGCGGATCGAACAGCGGCACGGCCGAACAGGAGAGTGCAATATGCGTGGCATCGAAGTGGTCGTTGTGATGTACGGTCAGCGCTTTCCCGGTCGCCAGCGCCGTGCCAACCGCACAGGTGCCCGCCCAGGCTTCCGACCATTGCGCCCCCAGGAACAGGCCAGCGCGGCGCAGGCTGATTTCAGCGCTGTCATCCCCCAGATAGTCCACCGTCACTCCGTGGGCATCCGTCAGCAACACCACATAGCCCGCCGGGGCAATCTGCTGGTATAACCGGCTCAAACCGTGCCGGGCAATATGGCGAAACTCTTCAAGATGCTCGCGATGCTCACGCAGCTCCTGCCAGGGGAGAATGCGCGCCGCCTGCATACGGCTGGGATCAAGACCATGGTTGATAACGCAGCGTTGCCAGGAGTCATGGATGGACTGGTCATGCCGAAGCTGCGCCAGATTCCGGGTATCTTCGCGGGTGCAGGCAAGCACGGTGGCAATATGTTCACGCTGACTCTGATTCACAACACGCTCCTTTTGAACCGGTAAGACAGTAACAGCAATGAAAATCCGCTCACCACCTGCCAGAGGGTGATGGGATAGACCGCCGCACGCTCAATGATGCCGATCGGCAACGCCACGTACGGGATGAGCACCATACAGAGCAAGCCGAACATTCCCAGCAGCAGGCTAAACGCGGCATACACGGGTGCGCAACGGCGCAAAGCCAGGCCGGTGACGATCAGGCACAGATTACCCCCGCCAATCGCCATCACCGCACCTGCCTGATGCAATGTCACCCCATCGGCTTCCCCACCGCTGTGGAATAGCGCGATCATAACGCCACCAATGCCATGCAGGCCGCCTGCCAGCAACGCCGCCCACCCCATTCCCCCCGACAACTGCGGCCGCAACAGTAAGCAAGCCAGCAGAAACAGCACGCCTTCCACCGCAAATCCGGCATTCATCACGTTATGCAGCGGTGAGCAAATCTGCGGCCCGCATTCAGGAATGCCGAGATCACTAATATAGTTGTGGCTGTAGCGATAGGCCGGATGATGCCAGGCCAGCGCGCTGGTACGTTCGGCCAGCAGATACAGCAATCCCCCGGCGGCGAAACAGCACGCGCCTGCACGGCTGCGGCCCGATAACTGCGACATTTTTCTCTCCTGTTACTGGCAGCATTCAGTCTGACAGAGCGCCAAAAAAAAACCACCCCAGCTGGGGTGGTAAAAGATGATAAATCGCTGGACGAGGCGTGTACGCGTCACCTCGTCGTCAGACGATTCGCGGCTTACCAGCGATAGTTCACCGATGCCACCACATTGCGGCCTGAACCATAGAAACAGGCTTCGCTGTTGCTACAGGATGCCACGTAGTGCTTGTCGGTCAGGTTCTGCACATTCAGTTGAACCATGGTGCCTTTCAGGCTGGAAACCGCCTCACCCAGTTCATATTTTGCCATCGCATCGTACAGCGTGAAGTGCGGCACTTCGTTGGTTCCGGTGCTGTCCGCCGGGGCATCACCGGTGTAACGCACACCCGTACCTACGGTCAGCCCACTCAGAGCCCCATTCAGGAAGCTGTAGCTGCCCCAGGCCGATGCCGCATGACGCGGAATGCTGGCCGGGGTACGTCCAAGTTGAGCGGTTGTGTAAGTCTCTTTTGTCACCGCATCGGTATAGGTATAAGCCGCCATCAGTTTGACTTCCGGCAACGGCTGGGCATGCACTTCCATTTCCACGCCGTTAGAGTCAACCTTACCGATCTGCTCGTTGTAACCGGTCACCGTATTCGCCGAGGTGATGTTTTTCTGAGTGATATCAAACACCGACACGGTCATCACGGTATTGGAACCCGGCGGCTGGTATTTCACCCCCACTTCGGTCTGCTCCCCTGTTGTCGGCTTAAACGGATCGGTTCCCGGTGCGCCATTGCTCAGGTTCGGTTCAAACGAGGTGCTGTAACTGATGTACGGCGACAGACCGTTATCGAAGGCGTACAACAGCCCGGCACGGCCGGTAAAGGCGCTGTCATTATTCTTCACGTCGGTGCCGTTCAGGCGGTTAATCGTACGGATTTGCGACCAGTCGTTGCGGCCGGACAGGACCAGGTTCCAGTTATTCCACTCCATCTGATCCTGCAGGTAGACCCCAACCTGATGCAGCTGCTTCACGGTGTTAATGCTGGGGGTAAAATCATCCTCATTCACATCAACACGACCAGGATTTGCCCAGTCGAGCTGGTACTGGGTGGAGGTATGGCGTGACAGGGTGCTGGCAACGCGGCTCCAGCGATAATCCAGCCCACCGAGCACGGTATGGCCGATATCACCGGTATCAAACAGCCCTTTGAGGTGGTTATCGACACCGAATTCGTTCGTCATCACCGTTTCATGTTGCGGGCGACGTTCAATGGTGTGGTCGTTGAGGTCGGAGCTGGTGGTGTAGACCATATATTTATAGTCTTCATCGCGATGGGTATAGCGCAGGTTCTGAGTAAACGACAGCGTTTCATTGAAGCTGTGGTCAAATTCGTAGCCAATGGAAGCCTGTTCGCGCTTGTTACCATAGTAGTTCGGGTCGTTGATATTCAGGTCATACGGGATATACCCGGTGCTGGCTTCTTTCAACGTCCCGACCATCGGCAGGAAGTTACGCGATCCGGCTTTCGGGTCGTTCTGGTAGCTGGTTAACAGGGTAAAGCTGGTATCGGCATTCGGCAGCCAGGTGATGGCGGGCGCGATGGCCACGCGTTCCTGTTTATTGTTTTTCACTTCTTCATGTCTGGTGCTGGCAATACCGTTCAGACGATAAAACAGCGTGTTGTCATCGTTCAGCTTACCGCCAAAATCAAAGGCCGCTTCGCCCAGATGATGATTGCCGGTGCTGAGCTGCACTTCGCGAACGGCTTCAGCCGTCGGGCGCTTGCTGGTCATGATCACCAGGCCACCCGGGCTGACCTGGCCGTATAACACCCCTGCAGGGCCATGGACCATCTCCACGCGCTCCAGCAACCACGGGTCAACCTGCCCGGCTCCCCCGCTGGAGCTGGAAAGACCAAAGTGCAGACCATCCAGCAGTTTTGGCGCGTAGCGGAAGCCACGGCTGATAATTTCGTCGTTACGGTTGGAGTTACCGCGATAGTTGGTCACCACACCGCTGGTATAACTGAGGGCATCGGAAACCGATGCTGCCGCCTGGTCATCCATCTGCTCGCGTGTCACCACCGAAATCGATTGCGGGGTTTTGCGCAGCGGGGTGGGGGTTTTGGTGCCTGAAGCGCTCTCTTTCGCCACAATACCACTGTTTCGCCCCGTCACGCTCTCCTGGGACTCCGCCGTCACCGTCAGCGTGTTGTCAGTGGCGGACTGCGCCAGCGGCGCCGCCAGCAGTGAAGACGCCAGCAACAGGCGCAGGGTGGTATTTCCAGAGTGTACTGCCACACCAGGGCGCGCCTGGGTTTTTATCTTCTTCAACATAGTTGTGTTATCTCGTCTGAAACAGCCTTGTCTACGAAAGAAACCAGTAAAGCCCGCCAACCCATTAGATTTACTGATTGGCCGTAGCTAACTTCAGGAATGGCACGGATCATTAACGTCCGAACGCACCCTCTATTAATGAAAAAAAACCTTACTAAATGCAGAGTTACGCTTCATCCGCATGAAGTCCCGACGCATACTAATGCAAATGTGAATCACTCTCAATAACATTTGCATTAGCATTTCTTATTACACAAACAACTGGTACGGACAATGAAAAGTAACAACATGTAAACTAAAGAAAAAATCAGTGTGATTTACGACGGTTCGGCTAAACAGACTGGCGTCAGAAAAAAGCAGGATGTGCAGTGGCGAGAACGATCAGGAAAAAAAATAGCCACCCCGTCTGGGGTGGCTAAAAGGATGATAATGAAGCTTGTCAGGAACGCGGTTCTCTGTGGAACCCCGCTTTAGTTCAAAGTGGCGACGAACGCCCTGCTCTACCCATTACCAGCGGTAATTAACAGAAGCAACAAACGTACGGCCTGCACCGTAGAAACATGCCCACTGACCCGCACAAGATGACACATAGTGCTCATCCGTCAGGTTCTGCGCATTGAACTGTAAGGTGGTCCCTTTCAGAGTCGGGACAGCCTGGCCCAGTTCATATTTCACCATCGCATCGTACAGGGTGTAATGCGGCACATAGTATTCGCCGATATCATCACCCGGAGCTTTACCCACATAACGAACGCCGGTACCCACAGTCAAACCATTCAGCACACCATCAAGGAAGCTGTAACTACCCCAGGCTGAAGCAGCATGACGCGGGATAGCATTTGGGCTGTGACCGACTTTATCCGGATCTGTTGAGCTCTTGGTCACCACATCGGTATAGGTATAAGCGGTAGTCAGCTTAATTTCCGGCGTTGGCTGCACATGAAGTTCTGTCTC
Organism: Erwinia sp. MYb416; assembly: GCF_037479575.1. Taxonomy (NCBI): domain Bacteria; kingdom Pseudomonadati; phylum Pseudomonadota; class Gammaproteobacteria; order Enterobacterales; family Erwiniaceae; genus Erwinia; species Erwinia sp. MYb416. Next base: position 1,175,062 of record NZ_JBBGYT010000438.1, on the reverse strand, counting down.
AATACCCTGAGAGTTGACCTTACCAATCTGCTCGTAAGCACTGGTCAGACGGTTATAAGAGGTGACGTTCTTCTGGTTAATATCAAACCAGGAGACTGTCATCATCGCATTCACGCCCACTGGCTGGAATTTCACCCCGATTTCCGTCTGTTCACCGGTGGTCGGTTTCAGCGGATCGGCACCTGCCGCCGCCTGCTCCAGCACCGGTTCAAACGAGGTGCTGTAGCTGACATACGGTGAAATACCGTTATCGAATGCATACAGCAGTCCGGCACGCCCTGTGAACGCGCTGTCATTATAAGTGATATCTGAACCCCCGGCTGTGAGGTCCTTGTTGCTCACCTGCGACCAGTCATTACGACCTGACAGCAGCAGGTTCCAGTTATTCCACTCCAGCTGATCCTGGACATAAACACCGTACTGGTTCAGGGATTTCTTGGTATGGGTGGCCAGCTCCAACAAACTTTCATCAACCTCTACACGGCTCGGGTTGCTCCAGTCCATCGGGTAACTGCTGCCGTAGTCACGATACAGTTTGCTATCAATATGCGAGTAGCGGTAATCGAAACCGCCCAGGACGGTATGCTTCACTTCACCGGTATCGAATAGCCCTTTCAACTGATTGTCGACGTTGAATTCGTTAGTCATCGCCGTTTCATGCTGCGCCAGACGCGTCAGTGTACGGTTGCCGTCATCCACGTTGTAGACCAGATATTTGTAGTCTTCATTGCGGTGGCTGTAACGCAGGTTCTGGGTAAACGATACCGCTTCATTAAAGCTGTGCTCCAGGCTGTAACCGATAGAGGTCTGTTCACGCTTTGACTTAGTAAAGTCAGAGTCGCTGACGTTCAGGTCATAAGGAACATAGCCAGCAGCGGTAGAATAGAGCGTCCCTGCGCGTGGCAAGAAGTTACGCGAACCCGCTTTCGGGTCATTCTGGTAGCTGGTTAACAGCGTAAAGCTGGTGTCTTCATTTGGCAGCCAGGTGATCGCTGGCGCAATCGCCATACGCTGTTGTTTGCTGTTTTTCACAAACTCATTCTGGGTGCTGGCAATGCCGTTCAGGCGGTAGAACAAGGTGTTGTCATCGTTCAGCTTGCCGCCGAAGTCCACCGCTGCCTCACCATAGTGGCGATTACCGGTGCTGAGTTGCACTTCATGAATACTTTCTGCTGTCGGGCGCTTACTGGTCATCAGAACCAGCCCACCAGGGCTCACCTGGCCATAAAGTACCGATGCCGGGCCATGTACGATTTCAACACGCTCAAGCAACCATGGGTCGAGTTGCCCAGCCCCGCCATTCTCAGAAGAAAGACCGAAATGTAATCCATCCAGCAATTTCGGTGCATAACGGAAACCACGGCTGATCACTTCATCATTACGGTTCGAGTTTCCACGGTAGGTTGCTACCACGCCACTGGAGTAACTCAGTGCATCAGCCACTGAGCGAGCATCCTGATCGTCCATCTGATCGCGCGTCACCACAGAAATGGATTGCGGGGTTTTACGCAGCGGTGTGGCGGTCTTGGTGCCTGAAGCGCTCTCTTTCGCTACGATCCCTTTGGTCGGGGCGGTGACGCTTTCCTGGGTGTCTGCGGTGACCGTCAGCGTATTTTCGGCTTCGGTGGCTGCCTGCACGGCGGGCGCCATCAGCAGGGCTGAAGCCAGTAATAAACGCAGGGTGTGTTTGTCTGAACGAACTGCAATGCCTGGTGTTGCCTGTTTTTTAATCTTATTAAACATGTTCTGGTATCCCGTCTGAACAGATTTGCTGATAAAAAAAAACCGTTAAAACCCGCCAATTGATAAGGAGAACTGATTGGCCGCGGTGAAATGTGAGAATCACGTTTGCCACTACTTTCGTCGATTCTTCTGCCCTTCTTAAGAAAACCGATATTTACGTACAACTTACAGGCCCTTAAGAAAGTTGCGACGCATCTTATTGCAAATGCAAACTATTCTCAATACTATTTGTATTAGCGTCATTTACTGTAAGAGAGATTAAAGTCCCTCCTTTTAAGTAATTAAATGTAAATTAAGGAAAATTATCGTGACAACACGGCACACATTATGGCCGATGCGTCAGCCCGCAGGTCATGCAGCACAGCTGCTGGCCGCCGATAACGTGGGTGAAGAGAGCTGGTGGCAGCACATTGCGCAACATGGCACGCCACTGGTTGAAGCCTTTGCTGAAGGAACAGTCCGGATGAACTATTTCTGGCGTGACCCGGCAGGTGACGAAACCCGCTCTGCAATACATCAGGTTTATGTGGATATTAACTGCGTGACCGACCACCACAGCCCGCAGCCGCAAAGTTTGCAACGCCTGGCGGGAACCGATGTCTGGCACTGGTCAACGGAGATTGATGAGCACTGGCGTGGCAGTTACAGCCTGATCCCGGTAAACGCTGAGCAACTCCCCCCCGCTTTTAGCACCGATGACGACACACGCCGCAAACAACAGCGCGAATGGTGGATATCTCTGTTCCCGCTGGCGATTGCCGACCCGTTAAATCGCAGCTGTGCCCACCTCAACAGCCGCGGGCACGCGCTGTCGGCCGCGCATATGCCCGCGGCGCCGGACCAGTCTGCGTGGCACGCGCTGGACAGCGGACAGCCGATACACCCCGATAACCACCAGCTGCAACAATTTACCTGGGACAGCGCCCTGCTGGGGAATCAGCGCCGTATCTGGCTCTATACCACGGGCAGTACAGCGATCCCAGAGCAGCGCCCGCTGGTGATTCTGCTGGATGGACAGAACTGGGCAGACGGACAACCGCTCTATTCCGCGCTGCATGCCGAAACCGACAGCGGCCATCTGCCCGCCGCCTGCTGGCTGTTGATTGATGTGATTAACGGAGACTGGCGCGAAAAAGAGCTGCCCTGCAATGCTGAATTCTGGCAGGCGGTGCAGCAGGAATTACTGCCGCAGGCGCGCCGCCGTGTGGAATTCAGTGAAGAGGCCGACCGTACCGTGGTCGCCGGGCAAAGTTACGGCGGCCTGGCGGCGATGTATGCCGGGCTGCACTGGCCCGGGCGCTTTGGCCGCATCCTCAGCCAGTCTGGCTCCTTCTGGTGGCCAAACGTCCGCCTGGTCACCCACTTTTCCGAAGCCGGTGAGCAGGAGATGGGCTGGCTGACCGGGCAGGCGATCAAGGGTGTACTGCCGGCCAGCCGCTTAAAGATCTTCCAGGAAGCGGGCGATCGCGAAGCCGATATGGCCTGGGTTAACCAACAGATGCGTCAGGCGCTGCTCCCGGGCGGGCATGACATTAATTTCCGAATTTTCTCCGGCGGGCATGATGCCCTGTGCTGGCGCGGCGGGCTGCTGGACGGCTTACGCTGGCTACTCGCCGACTTTATTACACCTCCCTATTCTGGAAAGACAGGTAATTAACATGACCGAACAACAAAATCCCTTCGACGATGAAACCCTCGACTTCCTGGTGCTGCTCAATGCACGCCAGCAATACAGCCTGTGGCCAGCGTTTTCCGACGTTCCTGCTGGCTGGAAGGCCGTGAGCGGCCCGGATACTCGCGCCGAATGCATTCGTTACATCGAATAAAACTGGCACGACATGCGCCCCGCCGTGCTGAAAACGGCAGGTTAGCCAGCCCGGGTCGACCGGAAAAAAGGTCGCCCCTACGGGATCAGTTTTTACCTCTTACGACAGGAATTGCCACCGTGTCAGAAGCTCAGATCATGCCTGAAATACAGGCCGAATTTACCGAATATCCGCTGGTTGCGGCGCAGCCGGGGATCTGGATCGCCGATCAGATCGCCAGCGCAAGAAACACCTTTGCCGTTGCGCACTACAGTGAACTGCATGGCGATATTGACCGCCCGATGCTGGATAAGGCGATCCGCCAGGCGATGTCCGAAGCCGATACCGTGCAGGCCACCTTTGGTCTCTCTGATGACGGCAGCGCCGTGCAGCGCCTCCCGCGTACGCGTACCCCAGAACAGGTGCAGCCTGTTGAATGGGTTGATTTCAGCCCACGCAGCGATGCCGTGCAGGCCGCGCACGACCTGATGCAGGCCGATCTGGCCGCCGATCTGCCCGCAGACGGTGCCCGCCCGCTGTACCGCCAGCTGATGATCCGCGTGAGTGACGATCGCTGGTTCTGGTATCAGCGCTACCACCATCTGATGCTCGACGGCTTCAGCTTTGAGGCCCTGACACGCCGCGTGGCAGCGATCTATCAGGCGTTGCGTGCGGGTGAAACACCGGCGGCATCGCCGTTTATCTCCTTTGGCGAAGTGGTCACTGAGTATCAGGCCTGGCAGCATTCACCCGCCTGTGAACGTGCCGCCCTGTTCTGGCAACAGCACGCAGAGCACTTCCCGACGGCGATTTCGCTCTCCAGCGAAACCTTCCCCGCCAGCGCCCACGGCGCACCGTTAAAACAACAGGTGACCCTGCCCCCGGCGCTGCTGGCGGCGCTGACTCATCAGCCCGGTTTGCAGGAGAACGCCCCGGCAGAAATTGCCAGCGCCCTGCTGGTCGCCTATCTGGCGCGCATCAGCGGTGAATCCCGTCTGAGCATTGGTTTCCCGTTTATGCGCCGCATGGGTTCCGCCGCGCTGGCCGCCACCGGCCCGGTGGTCAACGTTCTGCCGCTGCTGCTGGATATTGAAGACAGCATGACGCTGGCCGATATCAGCCGCGCCTTACAGAGCGAGATTAAACAGGTTCGCCGCCATCAACGTTACGAGGCAGAACAACTGCGCCGTGACCTCGGTCTGGTCGGCAGCAGCCAGTCGCTGTATGGCCCGGTGATCAACCTGAAGGTCTATCACGACAGCCTGACCTTTGACGGCATTGATGCCATCAGCCACACCCTGGCGATGGGCCCGGTCGACGATCTGGAGTTTGAAATCGGCTTCCAGCGCGGCCAGTTGCAGGTCACGCTGGTCGCCAACGCCGAGAAATATGATGCGCAAACGCTGGCCTGGCACGGTGAACGCATTGCGTTCCTGGCAAACCAGCTGGCGCAGCAGCCACAGCAAGCGCTCTCCCGCCTGGCGCTGATTGCCGACGATGAACAGCAGCAAATTGCCCGCTGGTCTCAGGGGATCAGCGTCACGCCGCCGGAAGGTGTGGTGTCGATTCTGGCAATGTTACAGCGCCAGGTGGACGCGCAGCCGGATGCGGTCGCCGTGGCCTGCGGCGATATCAGCCTGACCTACGGCCAGCTTTCTGCCCGTGCCATGCAGCTGGCTCGCGAGCTGATTGCGCGCGGCCTGGGTGCCGAAGACGTGGTGGCTATTGGTATCCCGCGCTCCGTTGATTCGCTGGTGGCGATCTTCGGTGTGCTGGCCAGCGGTGCCGCCTATATGCCGCTGGATCTCGACTACCCGCGTGAGCGTCTGGCGCTGATGTGCGATGACGCACAACCGCAGCTGCTGCTGACGCACAGCAGCACCGTGGCCCAGATGCCGGACGGTGAGTATCTCTGCATTGATGATGCTGCCGTGCGTGCCGTCTGTGATGCGCATGCTGCCACCCCGGTGAGCGACAGCGAGCGCCGTGTTGCCCAGCGTGGCGAACACCTGGCGTATATGATCTACACCTCCGGTTCCACCGGGCGCCCGAAAGGCGTGATGAGTACTCACGCCGGACTGCTCAACCTGTTTCTTTCCCATCAGGCTAACCTGTTCGGCCCGGCGATTGAGCGCTTCCATCGCAGCCAGCCGCGCCGTATGCGTACCGGCCACACCGCCTCTTTCTCCTTCGACTCCTCATGGGAACCGCTGTTCTGCATGATGATGGGCTGCGAGCTGAATATCTTCGACGAAGAGCTGCGCCGCGATGCCTGGGCGCTGTTGCAGAAGATGAAACAGGTGCCGGTTGACCTGCTGGATATCACCCCTTCTTTCTTCTCACAGATGATTGATGCCGGGCTGTTTGAGCCGGAAAGCCACCGCCCGGCGTTTGTGATGATCGGCGGTGAGGCGGCGACGCCAACGCTGTGGAAGCTGATGCAGCAGCACCCGGAGCTGGAGATCCATAACTATTACGGTCCGTCTGAGTACACCATCGATACCCTGGGTGCCAGCGTGATGGTCTCTGACCAGCCGGTGATCGGCCGCCCGGTCGGTAACACCCAGGTGTGGCTGCTGGACAGCAAACTGCGTCCGGTTCCGGTGGGCTGCGTGGGCGAGCTGTACATTTCCGGTACCGGGATTGCCCGTGGCTACCTGCGTCGCCCGGACCTGACCGCTGCCCGTTTTGTCGCTAACCCGTTCCTGGAGGGGGAAGTGATGTACCGCAGCGGCGATCTGATGCGCTGGCGCAGCGATGGTCAGCTGGCCTTTATCGGCCGCGTTGACCACCAGATCAAGGTGCGTGGTTTCCGTATTGAGCTGGGCGAAGTGGAAAATGCGCTGGTGGCGCTGGATGAGGTCAGCACCGCCGTGGTGATTGCTCAGCCTATCGGTGCCACCAACCGCCTGATCGGCTACTGCTCGGTGTATGACGATGCCCTGCGTGCCGACGATCAGTTATCCGCAAAACTGCTGGCGAAACTGGCAGTTACCCTGCCCGACTACATGGTGCCCGCAATCCTGGTGGTGATGGATGAACTGCCGCTGAACGTGAACGGCAAAATTGACCGCCAGGCCCTGCCTGAGCCGCAGCAGGTGGCGTTTAAACCCGGCCGCGAGCCACAGGGCGAACAGGAAACGCTGATCTGCCAGGCCGTTGCTGACCTGCTGGGGATGGAACGCGTTGGCGCTGACGATGATTTCTTCGCGCTGGGCGGAGACAGTATTTCCGCGATGGGGCTGGGCACGGCCGCCCGCCGTGCGGGTTATCTGCTGCGTCCGCGCGATATTTTCGCCCAGCGTACCCCGGCACGTATGGCACAAAATATGCCCCTGCTGACCACCCGCACCGCCGTCAATAACGTGGCGCAGCACGGTGCCATCAGCGGCTTACCCATCCTGCACTGGTTTAACGAACATGGCGGCATTAATCAGCGCTTTGCGCACGGCGTGTTCCTGCAGGTCCCTGAGGCATTGCAGCGTGCTCACCTTGAGCAGGCACTGACCACGCTGAGCCACGCGCACCCGGCGCTGGCCGCCTTTACCCGTGACGGGCAGCTGGTGGTGGGTGAACCTCGCCCTGCCGGATTTACCCGCTGGGTCACCGCCCAGCCGCTGCATGATGCCCCGGAAGCCTGCGCAGAAGATGCCTTCGACGCCGCCGTCACCCGCCTCGATCCGGAGAACGGCGTGATGATGCAGGCCGCGCTGCTCCAGCAGAACGAGCGGACCTTTGGTCTGGTGCTGGTGATCCATCACCTGGTGGTGGACGGTGTGTCCTGGCGTGTACTGCTGGATGAACTGCGTCAGGCAGCGGAGGCCGCCATCAGCGGCACCCCGCTGACCCTGCCGCCGGAAGAGACATCACTGCATGACTGGTCCGCTGCGCTGTTAAGCAACGTCTCCCGTCGTGCCGCTGAGCTGCCTTTCTGGCAGAGCATGTTGCAGCATCCGGTGCCGCTGCTCGGCCAGCGGGCGCTGCATCCGCAGGATACCCACAGCGAACTGAAAGAGAAGCGTACGCTGCTTGACGGTGCGCAAACCCAGGCGCTGCTGACCACGCTGCCGCAGCAGTATCGTGCCAGCGTCGAAGAGACGCTGCTGTGCGCACTGTCACTGGCGCTGATCGACCGCTTTAAGGTCAGCCAGTTGCGCTATACCCTGGAATCGCATGGTCGCGCCGAACTGGCGGGTGACCATGATTTGGCCCGCACCGTCGGCTGGCTGACCGCCGAGTATCCGTTGCTGGTCACGCTGGATGAAGGCGATACCGGCAGCCTGCGCGATGCCCTGCGCGCGGTCAAAAGCGTGCTGCGTGCCGTGCCGGATCGTGGCGTTGGCTACGGCCAGCTGCGCTATCTTGATGCGGTGCGTTCCACCCAGTTACAGCCACTGGCACAGCAGCATGCGCCGGAAGTGCTGTTTAACTACCTCGGGCGTTTCAGTGCCGGGGATGGCCTGTGGACGCCACAGCGGACGCGTAAACATTTCCGCGATGCCTTTGCGGTACATCAGTCACCTGACATGCCGCAGCTGCACAGCCTGGAAATCAATATCTTCGTGGATGAAACCGGCGCCCTGCCGCAGCTGGCGGTTAACTGGGGCTGGCTGAACGGGGTATTCAGCGAGCAGGACATTGATGCCCTGCATCTGGCGCTGGCCGGTGCCTGCGATGCGCTGAGTGATTTCGCCCGTCGTCATCCGCAGGAAGCGGCAGATACCTTAGTGGCCGCCGAGGTCGCCATTGACGGCGTCAGCCAGCAGGATGTCGTTCAGCTGGGTGAGCGTCATGGCCCGCTGGCCGCTGTTCTGCCGCTGCTGCCGCTGCAAAAGGGGTTGCTGTTCCATGCCGCCACCGCCGACAGCAGCGGCAGCTATAACTCACTGACGCGCCTGAGCTTTAGCGGTGCGCTGGATGAGAATCGCCTGCGTGCCGCACTGGATGCGGTGGTCCGTCACCATCCGCAGCTGGCGGCCCGCTTTGACAGTGAACAGGCGCTACAGCCGTTACAACTGATCCCGGTTCTCCCGCAGGAACAGTCGCTCTGGACGCTGGATCGCCACGTGCTCCCTGCCCTGTCAGTGGCTGAAGAAACCGAGGCGCTACTGGCGCTGGAGAAACGCGAGCTGGCACGGGATCTGTTCAGCCAGCCGGTCATGCTGCATGCACTGCTGGTGCAGCATGCTGACAGCGAGCGCTTTACACTGATGCTGAATGCCCATCACCTGGTGGTGGATGGCTGGTCAACGCCGGTGATCTTAGGCGATCTGTTTACCGCGCTGTACCACGGCCCGCAGGCACTGACGCCTCATCGCTTCAGCTACGCGGATATCGTGCGTCAGCTAACCTCGCGTGATGCCAACGCCTCCCGCCAGCTGTGGCAGCAGGTGTTGCAGGATGTGCGTCCCACGCTGCTGTTTGGTGACGATACCCATAACGGTCCGGTGCACGACCTGGATCTGGTACTGGAACCCGATCTGGAACGCGGCCTGCTGGCACTGTGCCGCAGCCGTGGCCTGACGCTGAACAGCGTGATGCAGGGCATCTGGGGAATGCAGCTGGCGATTGAAAGCGGCCACCAGGACGTGGTGTTTGGTTCACCGGTTTCCGGTCGCTTCGGCCAGATTGACGGCCAGGAGCAGCACGTTGGCCTGTTCAGTAACACCCTGCCTGTGCGCGTGCGTTTCGACAGCCAGCGTCCGCTACTCGATCAGCTGGCCGATCACCAGGCTCAGCAGATCCAGCTGATCGAACATGACGATCTCGGCCTGGGTGAGATCCAACAGCTGGCCGGCAGCGGTACGCTGTTTGACACCCTGCTGGTGGTGGAAAACTACCCGGACAACGCCGACCTGTTGCAGGGCCACAATGGCCTGCGCTGCGACCATATCAGCAACAGGGGTTACACCCACTATCCGCTTACCCTGCTGGTGCTGCCGGGTGAGCGTCTGCATCTGCTGATGGAGTACCGCGATGCGGTGCCACATCCGCAACGCTTTGCTGAGCGCCTGCTGATGCTGATTGCCCAGTTGGTGGCGCAGCCCGACCTGCCGCTGGCACGCTGGCAGCTGCAAACCCCTGACGAACAGGCGCTGATTGCCAGCATCAATAACACCGCTTACCCGGTGGCCGCAGGCACGCTGCAAGGGGCCATTGAACAGCAGGTTAACCGCACGCCAGACGCGCTGGCCCTGCTGGACAGCGAGCATCGTCTGACCTATCGCCAGATGCAGCAGCAGGCACGTCTGCTGGCCGACCGTCTGATTGAGGCCGGGGTACAACCGGGTGATATCGTTGCCGTTGCCCTGCCGCGTTCGGTACGCCTGAGCCTGGCACTGACCGCCATTCTACAGGCCGGTGCCGCCTGGCTGCCGCTGGATACCGGTTATCCGGACGACCGTCTTGCGCTGATGGTGGAGGACTCCCGTCCACGCCTGATTATCAGTGAAAGCACCTTAGCCGCACGCTTTGCAGTGATGGGGCCGATTCTGGCCTTTGATCGGCTGGAAGACGAACAGCGTCAGCCGACGCATCCGTTGCCTGCCGCCGATCCGCAGCGTCCGGCGTATGTGCTGTATACCTCCGGATCGACCGGGCGCCCGAAAGGCGTGGTGGTCGGTCAGCAGGCGATTGTTAACCGCCTGTGGTGGATGCAGGATGAATACCCGATGGAGGCGAATGACGTGGTGTTGCAGAAAACACCGTGCAGCTTCGACGTCTCCGTGTGGGAGTTCTTCTGGCCGCTGATGGTCGGTGCTCAGTTACTGATGGCACCGCCGGAAGCCCATCGCGATCCGGATGCGCTGGTACAGCTGATTGAAGGTTATTCCGTGACGACAATGCACTTTGTGCCTTCGATGCTCGCCGCGTGGGTCACCGCGCTGGAAAGCCGTGACGGCAGCGACAAAGGGTGCCACAGCCTGCAACGCGTGTTCTGTAGCGGTGAAGCCCTCTCCTGCGATCTGGCCGCCAGCTATGAGGCGCTGATCGCGGCACCGCTGCACAACCTCTATGGCCCAACCGAAGCCGCCGTTGATGTCACATACCATCCGGCCAGCGGCGAAAGCTTGCGACAATGCAGCGGCGCAGGCGTGCCAATTGGTTACCCGGTGTGGAACACGGAACTGCGCATCCTCGACGGGCTGCTGCGCCCGGTGCCGCTCGGCGTGGCGGGCGATCTCTACCTGTGCGGCGTGCAGCTGGCAGACGGCTATCTGTATCGCGCCGACCTGACGTCGCAACGCTTCGTCGCCGACCCGTTTGCCGACGGTGAACGGATGTACCGTACCGGGGACATTGCCCGCTGGCTGGAGAACGGGGCCGTTGAGTATCTGGGACGCAGTGACGATCAGCTGAAAATTCGTGGGCAGCGTATTGAGCTGGGCGAAATTGAACAGGCATTGTTAACCGTTGATGGCGTGGCACAGACCGTTGTGGCCGCCCGTGAACTGGGCAGTGTGGCATCCGTGGGTGCCGATGCGCGTCAGCTGGTGGCGTGGCTGATCGCACAGCCCGGTGTCACACTGGATACCGCCGTTGTGCATCAGCAAGTGGCACAGCGCTTACCGGCGCATATGCTGCCCGTCAGCTATGTGCTGACGGACCACTTCCCGCTCAGCGCTAACGGCAAGCTGGACCGTAAGTCCCTGCCGTTGCCGCAGACGCCGCAGTCTGAAGGTCGTCCCGCACAGGGCCTGCATGAGCAACTGCTGGTGACCTTGTTCTCCAGCCTGCTGGCGCGTGACACGGTCTATGCCGATGATGACTTCTTCGCGCTGGGGGGGCACTCGCTGCTGGCGATGCGCCTGGCCGCCGAGCTGCGCCGTCGCCTGCCACAACCGCTCTCTATCGGGCAGATCATGGCCGCACGTAGCGTCGAAAACATGGCACGCCTGCTGGATGACAGCGCGCGTGGCGTGAACGCGGACAACCGTGCCAACGGCGAAAGCCTGCCGTTCCGCAGCGGTACAGGACCGGTGCTGTTCTGTATTCACCCGGCTTCCGGCTTTGCCTGGCAGTACTCCGGCATGATGCGTCATCTCGGGGGCAATTTCCCGATTGTTGGCCTGCAATCGCCACGCCCGAACGGCGTGATTGCCCGCTGCGCAAGTGTGGATGAAATGTGCGAACGCCATCTGGCGACGCTGCGCAGCATTCAGCCGCACGGTCCGTATCACTTACTGGGCTACTCGCTGGGCGGCACCCTCGCCCACGGTATTGCGGCACGTTTGCAACAGCAGGGAGAACAGGTGAACTTCCTCGGGCTGCTGGATACCTATCCGCCGGAAGGCCAGGACTGGACCAGCCCGTCGGAAGAGGATGCGCGTGCCGAAGTGGCGCGCGAGGAGGCCGAGTTTATGGCCTCTACTGATGACGATGCGCTGTTACTGGCAGAGAAGGCGGAAATGTTCAGCACTATCGTCGCAAACTATGCCGATGCGGTTGAGCGCCTGAGTACCGCCAGGACACCACGCTTTGAAGGGCAGGCCACGCTGTTTGTGGCGAAAAATACCCTGCCTGAGGGAATGGAGGTGAAAGACAGCTGGGCGCCTTATCTTCAGCAACTGCAGATCCACGAACTGGCCTGCGAGCATATGGATATCCTGTCACCGGAAACGCTGGTGACGCTGGGGCCATTGCTGGCTGGGCTGATGGAGGCGTGCCAGGACCTGGCGTAAAGAAGGGGGACCGGCCCGCAGCGGGCGAGGCGTGCCTCGCCCCTACAGCGATACCCGTAGGGGTCGGGCATGCCCGATCCTTGTTATTCCGCACCGGACGAGGCGTGCCTCGCCCCAACAACAATACTCGTAGGGGTCGGGCATGCGCGACCCTTGTTATTCCGCACCGGACGAGGCGTGCCTCACCCCTGGAACAATACCCGTAGGGGTCGGGCATGCCCGATCCTTGTTATTCCGCACCGGACGAGGCGTGCCTCACCCCTGCAGCGATACCCGTAGGGGTCGGGCATGCCCGACCCTTGTTATTCCGCACCGGACGAGGCGTGCCTCACCCCTGGAACAATACCCGTAGGGGTCGGGCATGCCCGACCCTTGTTATTCCGCACCGGACGAGGCGTGCCTGGCCCCTACAACGATCCCTGTAAAGGCTGATGATAACGCCCGCACGGCACGATCATCGGCGTATGTGACACCGGATCGTCAATCACCACGCTACTCATGCCAAACACCTGCCGCACCAGCTGTGCATCCACAATCTCAGCGGGTTTACCCTGGGCGATAATCTGCCCTTCCTTCATCACGATTAAGTGGTCGGCGTAACGACAGGCCTGATTCAGATCATGCAGCACCGCCACCAGCGTATGCCCGTGCTCCTGATTTAACTGACGGAACAGATCCAGCAGCTCAATCTGGTGGGCGATATCCAGCCAGGTGGTCGGTTCATCCAGCAACAGCAGCGGCGTCTGCTGCGCCAGCACCAACGCCACCCACACGCGCTGGCGCTGGCCGCCGGACAGTTCATCCACGCTGCGCGCGGCCAGTTCACTGATGTTGGTGGCCTGCATTGCCGCCGCCACCGCCTCACGATCGGCTTCGCTCCACTGCTTCAGTAAGCTCTGATGTGGATAGCGTCCACGTGCCACCAGATCGGCCACGCTGATCCCCTCCGGGACAATCGCATGCTGTGGCAACAGACCCAGCTGGCGGGCAAGCGCTTTGGTGCCCATCTGATGAATATCATGACCATCAAGCAGCACCTGCCCGCTACGCGGTTTCAGCAGGCGGCACAGGGCGCGCAACAGCGTTGACTTACCGCAGGCGTTAGGGCCAATAATCACCGTAAACTGGCGGTCGGGGATCTGCACGCTAAGCTCACTGGCGATCACTTTTTGATCGTAGGCCAGCGTCACGCCAGCGGCCTGAAGACGGGGGGATAAAGAAGTATCCATGATCAACGTCGTGACTCCCTGATAAGTAACCAGATGAGATAAACACCACCGATGCTGACGGTAACAGCCCCCACCGGCAGTTGTACCCCGTTAAACGCATGCTGAGCGATCACATCGGCCGTCAGCAACAACAGCGCCCCGGTGGTGGCGGCGGAAAAAAGCGGCACCGCGCTGGCACCGGTCAGGCGGCGGGCAATCTGCGGCGCGGCCAGCGCAATAAAGGCAATCGGCCCGGCACTGGCGGTGGCAATTGCCGTGAGAATAATGCCGCACAGCATCAGCCACAGACGGCTGGACTCAGCATTCACCCCCAGCGCCCGCGCACTGTCGTCGCCCATTTCCATCAGCTGCAAACGGCGGCTGAGCGCCAGCGACACCATAATGGTCAGTGGCACCAGCAGCAGCGCAGGCTGCCCTTTCGCCCAGGTGATGCCGTTAAGCGATCCCGCCCCCCACAGCGCAGCACTCATGGCACTCTCCAGCGAGGCGCTGACAATCAGCCAGGTATTGAGCGCCGACAACACCGCGCCCACGCCAATCCCGACAATAATCAGGCGGAAACCCACAATCCCCTGGCGCCACGCCAGCAGATAAACCAGCGCAGCCGAACCAATACCGCCCACTAGCGCTCCGGCGGCAATCTGATAGTAGCTGCCGCCAAAGCCGATAATCATCACCAGCGCCCCGGTAAACGCCCCGGTATTAAAACCCACCACATCCGGGCTGCCGAGCGGGTTGCGTATCGCCGACTGGAAGATCGCCCCGCTGACGCCAAGGCCCGCCCCCAGCACCAGCGCCATCACCGCACGCGGTGCACGCCACTGTGCGATAACGGTCATAAATCCGCGAGGCCCTTCCCCTTGCAACGCCTGCCACACCTGCCCCGGGCTGATGCTCAGCGTGCCGTAGCACAGCGCAAACAGCGCCAGCAGTGCAGCGAGAACGATCAGCGTCAGGTTCGCCCACAGCACCCGGGACGCCAGGCGCAGATTGAGCCAGCCGTCAGCACGGCCGATCAGTAAGGTTTTACTGTGCATCCTGTCATCCTTAATGTTTGCGGCTACGGACTAACCAGATTAAGACTGGCGCACCGATTAATGCGGTGACAATCGACACCCGCAGCTCACCCTGTGCCATAAAACGCCCGGCAATATCGGCGGTCAGCAACAGCACCGGGGCCATGAGAAACGAATAAATCAGGATCCAGCGCTGGTCGGCCCCCACCCACCAGCGCGCAACATGGGGCACCATCAGGCCAACAAAACCAATGGGCCCCACCAGCGCCGTGGCCGATCCACACAGCAGCATCACCGACAGCAGCGCCAGCAGGCGCACCAGCAGCACCCGGGTGCCGAGCGCGGCGGCAATGTCTTCACCCATACTGAGACTGTTCAGTGAACGCGATGCCGCGAGTGCCAGCACCGCGCCAACGACTATCGCCGGGGCCACCAGCATCAGGTTCGCTGAGGAACGGATATCCAGCGTTCCCGCCTGCCAGAAGCGCAGCTGGTCAAAGGTCTGCGGATTGAGCAGCGACAGCGACGAAGTCAGCCCCCCCAATACCGCACTCAGTGCCACCCCGGCCAGCGTCAGCCGCACCGGATTGACCCGGCCGCCGCTGAGTGTACCAATCGCCCAGACCGCCATGCTGGCAATCAGCGCACCGCCCCAGGCAAAGCCAAGCCAGCCTGCCATGCCGCTGACGCCAAACAGGGTAATGCCAATTGCCATCGCGAAGCTGGCCCCGGCATTGACGCCGAGAATGCCGGGGTCTGCCAGCGGATTACGCGTCAGTGCCTGGATCACCGCCCCTGCACCGCCCAGCGCCAGACCCACGAGGATCCCGGCCAGCGTACGCGGCAGACGGGCATTGAGAATAATGATGCTATCGGCGTTAGTGATCTGGCCGGAAAGACTCTGCCACACCAGGGCAGGCGCGATGGGTTTGGCCCCAAGCATCAGGCTCGCCAGGCTGACCGCCGTCAGTAATATCAGACAGATGATGACACCCGCGCTGCGCGAAAGGCCTTGCGACAACGGAGCAGATTGGGGGGAAGCTTGCTGCAATGACATCCCTGAGAGATCCTCTTCATATGCAAATGAATATGAGTATTATTATCATTAACGTTACTAACCAAATATGTTACCATGCGCCCCGCCAGAAAAACATCGGCATCCTTACGCGCCGCACCGGACAGCATTCCGGCCGCCAGGCATTGAGCCCTATTAACTACATGGATACTCATGGCAAAGCCCTCCATTCTGCTTGATTTCAGCCTGCTGAAAAATAACGCCCATTTCCGCGCCATCTTTTGTGCCCGCATGCTGTCCGTGTTCTCACTCGGTATGCTGGCAGTCGGCGTACCGATTCAGATCCAGGCCATGACAGGCTCCACGCTTCAGGTGGGTGTGGCCGTGATGCTGGATGGCATCGGTATGTTTATCGGATTGATGCTGGGTGGCATCCTCGCAGACCGCCTCGATCGTCGTAAGCTGATTCTGTTTGCCCGTGGTACCTGCGGCATCGGCTTCGCGGCCCTCAGTCTGAATGCGTTTCTGCCGGAACCCTCTTTGTGGGCACTGTATTTGCTGGCCGCCTGGGACGGTTTCTTCGGGGCGTTGGGGATGACGGCATTAATGGCGGTGATCCCGCTGCTGGTCGGGCGTGAGAACCTCGGCGCGGCCGGTGCGCTGAGTATGGTGACCGTACGTCTCGGGGCTATCCTCTCCCCGGCCATTGGCGGGGTGATTATTGTGGCGGGCGGCGTGGGCTGGGCCTTTGCCGTGGCGGCTGTCGGTACGCTGGCAACGTTAATCCCGCTGGTGCGTCTGCCGTCGATGAAGCCGGAAGCGCAGGAGCCGGAGCATCCGCTGCGCGCCCTGGCCAGCGGCGTTCAGTTTGTCTGCCAGCAGAAGGTAGTGGGTTCCGTGGTGCTGCTGGGCATGCTGGTGAGCATCGTCGGCGCGGTGCGTATTCTGTTCCCGGCGCTGGCTATCAGCTATCACGCTGACGCTTCGGCGATTGGTCTGATGTATTCCGCCGTGCCGCTGGGGGCCATGATTGGCGCCTTTACCAGCGGCTGGGTACCGGGTTATGCCCGTCCAGGTGTGCTGGTCCTGATCAGCGCCACCTGCGCGTTTCTGGCCATTGCCTCACTGGGGCTTTACAGCCACTTTATCCCGGCCCTGCTGGCACTGGTGGTGTATGGCTACTGCAACGCGATCGCTTCGCTGCTGCAATATATGCTGATTCAACACCATACGCCTGACGCTTTGCTCGGCCGCGTGAACAGTCTGGGCACCGCGCAGGATGTAACCGGGGATTCTGTCGGTGCTCTGGGATTAGGCGTGTTAGGCAAGCTGTTTACGCCTGTGGTCAGCGTGCTGTCGTTTGGCGCGGTGGCCGCAGGCGTAGCGCTGGTGCTGGCAAGCCTGGTCGGCACCTTGCGCCGGGCGACAATGTCACCGCCGGAGGAGGCAGGCCCGACTGATGAGCAGGACCCGGTGACCAATCCGTAACCGGGCATCATGCGACTAGCATGAGGAGTGCTGATGCCGGTGAAGAGCGTAATGAGGCCAGGTCCAGGTCATCATCCACAGGTCTTCACTGGCTGACCATCGGTTTCGTCATAGCAGGCGGGCACGACCTGCGTGATATCAATCGTTTCGCGGACCCGGCTAATATCGTACGTTGCCTGCATCGCCAGCCAGAGACGGGCCGCAATGCCCAGCCCGGCTTCCAGTCGTACCGCCATTTCAGGGGTAATAGCGGTTTTTCCTGCCGCCGCTTTGCTCAACGCCGAGGGGGATACCCCGAGGTTTCCGGCCAGCGTCCGCAGGCTGACGTTATAGTCCTCAAGATACTCGGTAATCAGGCTGCCCGGATGCGGGGGGGTCATCATAGCCATTAGTGGTAGTCCTCCAGATTAAGTATGTAAGCATCACCGTCTCTGAACTCGAAAGTGATACGCCAGTTGGCACGAACAGTAATGGCGTAAAGATACTGCCTGTCGCCTTTCAGCGGATGGAACCTGAAGCCAGGGTAGTTTCTGAATTCTTCTACCGACAGGGCTTCGTCAAGAACCAGCAGACGCGTTCTGATCCGTTCGGCATCTTTGGCCTGCACACCACTGGGATTTCCTGTTTCGAACAGTTTTTGCAATCCCTTATGCTTCCAGCTTTTGATCACGGCTAACACTCCTTGTTTCCTTCCGGGAAACAGTATAACAATTGTTTCCCGGAAGGAAACAGCTTTCCCGGCACGATCCTCTGAATTGTATCGCGAGTAAACCCGGCCATCGCCGACTGACCAATAAGGCGATTCTCATCACACTTTTCAAAAAAGCCGCGTCTTGCCTGCGTCGAACCGTCAAGTTTCCCCCCTGCACGCCGTTAATCCGATCAGCATTTTCAAAATTCTATCCGCAGTCTGAATGACATTTCACTCTAACTTTTTTGCTGTGTCATCAAACCGGGTAGCTGAATCGATTCAATTACAATATATATTCTGCGCCATGCCGGTTTTCACGGCCGCTGGCTGACCTTCAAGTTGCCATTTTAGGGGTGTCCATTTATGCAATTCAAAAATACCACCGTACGAACTCAGCTCCTCCTCGGGTTCGGCGTGTTAGTGGTGATTGTGCTTGCCGTCGTTCTTCTCGCGATGAACGCCCTCAGCAATGCGAATGACCGATTCAAAACCCATGTGCAGCAGGTGGCGGCACGTGAGTCCTCCGTCAATCTTATTCTCAGCGGTGTGAAGGACAGTTCACTGAGTCTGTACGGTCTGGTGCTGGTCAGTGAGGCCGCCGACATTGAAGCCGGTAAAAAACAGGTGGCCGCAGCAGAAGAGAAAACCGCCGCAGCGCTGACTCAGTTACAGGCAGCCATCAAGCAGCACACTGACGTAACCGACCAGGATCGACAGTTTGTTTCCGCCATCGCACAGGCGGAAGAGGGGTATCGCCCCATTGCTCACCACATTGTTGAGTTAGCCCTGGCGGAGAAAAAGGCGGAAGCGATTGACCGTATGAACCGTGAATTACGCCCTCAGCTCACCACCTTATTGACCACGGCGAATCAGTACCTTAAATACAGCACCGAGCGCGCGGCGGAGAGTCTGAGTACCGCAGAGAGCGCCTATCAGCAAACGCGGATTATTTTCATCGCGATCAGCCTGCTGGCGCTGAGTCTGGCAGTGATTCTCGGTGCAATGATCATCCGCTCCCTGTTCCGTGCCTTAGGCGAAGAACCGGCCATTTTAGGTCAGGTCGTTCAGCGCATTGCTCAGGGCGACCTGAGCCAGGTTAACGGCGCGGTCACTGCCCCGGCCGGTAGCGTGCTGGCTGCCCTGGGTGAGATGCAGGAGAAATTGCATAACCTGATCAGCCAGGTGGCAAACTCGGCTGAGAGCATAGTTTCCGCGTCAGGTGAAATTACCCTGGGCAATGAAGACTTAAGCCGCCGCACCGAAGCGCAGGCCTCTTCACTGGAGCAGACCTCTGCCAGCATGGAGCAGTTAACCGCCACCGTGAAGCACAACGCCGATAATGCACACCAGGGAAATCTGATGGCGACCAGTGCCTCTCAGGTGGCACAGCGTGGCGGCAATGTGGTCGAACGCGTGGTCAGCACCATGCACGACATTGCCAGCAGTTCCGGCAAGGTCACCCAGATTATTACCGTCATTGAAGGGATTGCTTTCCAGACCAACATCCTGGCGCTTAACGCGGCCGTGGAAGCCGCCCGCGCCGGTGAGCAGGGCCGTGGATTTGCCGTTGTGGCCGGTGAGGTACGCATCCTCGCCCAGCGCAGTGCCACCGCCGCGAGGGAAATCAAAAACCTGATCGATGAGTCTGTCGAGCGGATCAATACCGGTTCTAAGCTTGTCGATGAGGCGGGCAGTACCATGCAGGAAGTGGTCAATGCGGTTAAGGGGGTTAACAGCCTGATGGCCGAAATCACCCTCGCCTCAAGCGAACAGCACACGGGTATCGATCAGGTGAATAAAGCCGTGGTCCATATGGACGAAGCTACGCAGCAAAATGCCGCCCTGGTGGAAGAGAGTGCCGCCGCTGCCGCCAGCCTTAAGCAGCAGGCTTATTTATTGCTGGAAGGGATCTCTGCGTTTGATATTTCACGTGCCGGTCGTCTCAACGATACAACAGCAGCGATTCGCTAAGGATCTGAGATGAAAATAACCTGTGCTTTTGCTCTCGCCGTGATGGTCAGTTCAGCGGCGTATGCCAGCAACGACAACATCACCATTGGCCTGATTACCAAAACAGATACCAACCCCTTTTTCCTGAAAATGAAAGAAGGTGCCATGCTGGGCGCCACCGTCCATGGGGTAAAACTCCTGACGGCGGCAGGCAAAGAAGATGGCGATTATCCGGCGCAAATTCAGGCCATCCAGGAGATGGTGGCGGCAGGAGCAACCACTCTGCTGATCACCCCGAGCGATGCCAAAGCCATTGTGCCCGCACTGGATGAAGTGCGTGCCAAAGGGGTACAGGTCATCGCACTGGACTCCCCGACCGATCCGATGACGGCGGTGGATGCGCTGTTTGGTACTGACAACTATAAAGCCGGGCAGCTGATTGGCGAATATGCCAAAGCCGCCATGCCGTTAAAATTTGCCGGACAGCCACTGAAGATTGCCATGCTGGATTTATCGCCCGGACATTTGGTCGGGGCAAGACGTCATAATGGTTTTATGAGCGGGCTGGGATTAGCGGCAGCAGGTGCCGACTCCAGTGAGCTGTCAGTCACCGCTGAAACCGTCTGTGCCGGTTTTTCTCAAGGCGCCGAGAAGGAAGGCTATGAGGTGATGGCCAGCTGCCTGAAAAGCCATCCTGATATCAACCTGGTGTATACCATCAACGAACCGGCCGCTGCCGGCGCGTACAAGGCCTTACAGGAAGCCGGTAAACAGGCGATGATCGTCTCGGTCGATGGGGGCTGTGCCGGAGTGAACAACGTGCGTTCAGGGAAGATTGCTGCCACAGCGCAGCAATATCCCTTAACCATGGCAGCGATGGGCGTTGATGCAGCAGTGGCTTACGCCCGGCACGGTAAGAAAGTGTCCGGGTATGTGGATACCGGCGTCACGCTTATCGCGGATAAACCGATGCCCGGCCTGGCAAGCAAGGATACCCAGGCCGGGCTGAACGCCTGCTTTGGGGCGAAATAACGCGTGAGCTTCCGGCGGTCGTCGATCCACCGGAAGCTATCACCGTTCAGCCGTCATCCCAGACGGCTGGCAATCAGGCGCAGCTGTTCGGCAATCTGTTTTAAATCCTGCTGCTGCTGACCTGCTGCTGACGTTGAGCTGCGCACCACCAGACGTGCAGGCAGAATGGAGGATGAGCGGCTATGGTCATCCTCGCTGGCCTGTAAAATACGCTGCACTGCCTCTTTTCCCTGTAAGTCCAGGTCCAGCGACACGGTGGTCAGCGAGGGATGGAAAAACGCGCTCTCATACGTGTCATCATACCCCACCACGGACACCTGCCCCGGCACGGTTACGCCCTGCTGATGCAATGCACTCAGCACGCCTAAGGCCATCTGATCGTTCCCCACCAGCAGCGCACTGAAGTGCGGGGTTTCACGCAGCAGCTGCAAGATGCCGCTGTAGCCGCTCTGCGCATCCCAGTTACCGTGAATAACGCTCACCGGGGCCAACCGGTAGCTCTCCAGTGTCTCGAGCCAGCTCCTGAGCCGCAGCCGCGCCGAAACGGAGTGCTCTGGCCCCGCCAGCAGCGCAAACTCACGGTGCCCCTGTTCGTAGAGGTATTTCACGCTGGCACGGGTGCCATCCGCCGGGTTAAACGAAACGTTAAACACCGAACAATAAGGGTCGACGTCCAGGAACAGGCAAATAATGTCCTGGTTCTCTTCGACGATTTGCTCGGCACAGGCGGTATCCAGCGGAACGTTAATAATCACTTTGTCGACCAGCTGCGATTTCAGCTCGTTGATCGACTCCTGCAAACTTTGATTGACGTTCTCACCGATCATGGCGATCAGCACCTGATACTCCGCCGCATTGGCGTAGCGCTTAATCGCCGCCGCCACCTGAGAAGGGGCATGGAGAGCCAGAGACGTGGTCACCAGACCGAGCGTGGTGCTCTGTTTTCCCACCAGCTGTTGCGCAAGGCGGTTAGGCACATAGCGCAGCTCCTCTATCGCCTTTGTTACCTTGCTGCGCGTACCTTCCGAAACGTTCGCAGACTTATTCAGCACCCTGGAAACCGTTTGATAAGACACCCCAGCGCGACGGGCGACATCTTCCAAGGTGGCACTCTTTGATTTCATGGTTCGCTTCCCTGTTTACAGATGGCCGGATTGTATCACAGTGCAAATGACGTTCAGGTTAAGTCGGTCACACTGTCAAAAACCCACAGTAAAGTCAGACGTTCACATACATAATTCGGTGATCAACTTCACCAATCGTTACAAATAACGGGTAAATACTTGCACTAAATCACACAATTTCGTTACTCCAATTGCTTCACGCTCATCGTGAGGCGTTTACTGTCGCCATCGTGTGAGCGTATGACAAATATAAACAGAGGGTGACATGAACACAAGACTGACAGCGACCGCTGTGGCACTTGCCGCAGCACTGACTTCTCCTGCATTCGCAGCCATCGACAACATTGATTTCCACGGCTATCTGCGCGGCGGTGTGGGCGTTTCGCGCGATGGAGGCATGGAGGAGTGGCAAAAAAATAAGATTGGTCGTCTGGGTAACGAAGCCGATACCTACGGTGAAATCGAACTGGGCAGCGAAGTGTACAAAAAGGATGACGTCAGTTTCTATGTCGACTCAATGGTCAGCATGTTTTCCGACGGCTCCAACGATAATGAAACCACCTTCGGCGACGACGCCCAGTTCGGGCTGCGTCAGCTCAACCTGCAAATCAAAGGCCTGATCCCCGGGGATAAAAACGCCGTCATCTGGGGCGGTAAACGCTACTACCAGCGCCATGACCTGCATATCATTGATACCAAATACTGGAATATCTCCGGCTCCGGTGCCGGTATTGAAAACTACACCTTTGGCCCAGGCGCCGTCTCCGTCGCCTGGATACGCGGTGATGCCAACGATGTTGACTACCGTGCCGACGGCGATAACGACGTGAATATCAACTACCTCGATGTC
Organism: Erwinia sp. MYb416; assembly: GCF_037479575.1. Lineage (NCBI taxonomy): Bacteria > Pseudomonadati > Pseudomonadota > Gammaproteobacteria > Enterobacterales > Erwiniaceae > Erwinia > Erwinia sp. MYb416. The sequence goes on along the minus strand of NZ_JBBGYT010000438.1, from coordinate 1,152,438 downwards.
CGTTACGCTGGCTGGAAGCCGTGGAACGGCGCATGGACAGAGTTCGGTGTGGACTACGCCATGCCGAACCCGACCAACAAACAGAAAGAGTACGGCGAACTGTATGACGCGGATAACGGCGTGATGGTCACCGGGGAAATCAGCCAGGATATGTGGGGCGGCTATCAGAAACTGGTGCTGCAATACGCCAACAAAGGGCTGGCGCAGAATATGATCTCGCAGGGCGGCGGCTGGTATGACATGTGGAACGATACCCGTGATGCCAAAGGCTATCGCGTGATCAACACCGGCCTGCTGCCGATCACTGACCGCCTGTCGCTGAATCAGGTCGTGACCTGGGGTTCCGCCGATAACGTCACCGCGTTCACCGATAAAAGTACCCTGCTCTCCCTGGTCGGGCGCGCCCAGTACCAGTTTACAGACTATGTGCGCGGTATCGGTGAAGCCGGGACGTTTATGCAGAAAGATCACAACAAAGACGGCAGCGACTACAAACAGGCCGGGCAGAAATATACCCTCGCGCTGGGCCTGGCCGCGGGTCCGGAATTTATGTCACGCCCGGAACTGCGCATCTTCACTTCTTACCTGAATGACTCCGAGCAGGGGAACAGCTTCCAGGACGGCACGGCCAGCAACACCTGGAACTTTGGTGTGCAGGTTGAAGCCTGGTGGTAATGCCCTGATCAACGCCTTCATCATCATTGGATAAGCACTGGATCGTTAATTTGGATAACCGTCACCGGTTATCCATTTTTTTATGGCTGACGGAAATAGTGTGCTTCCATCAGCTGACGCAGACGGTCAGAGCGCGTGCCAAAAATAGCATGCACTTCATGGCCCAGAATCACCACTCCCGTTGCCCCTGCCTGCTGTAACCCGCTGGCATTCACTGCCGCCACCGATTTCACCGTGACGCGCAGTCGCGTGAGGCAGGCATCCACCTGCACGATATTCTCGCGCCCGCCAAAGCAGCCCATTAACTGATCCAGCAGCGCACACTCCGCTGCGTCGGCTTCCTCCGGGGTTTCCTGCCGGCTGAAGTAATGCTTAAACGATTTCAGACTGACCATATACCTCTCCTTTCAGACATAAAAAAAGCGGGCTTGCGCCCGCTGGTGAACAGCTGTTTACAGCGGCGCGCGCAGCACGCGGCAGCCCCACGGCGGCATGATCTGCTCGCCGGAGAGCGGCACACCGTCAATCAGATCGCTGATACCCGCAGGCAGCGTGACCGTCTGCGCCTGCGCCGTGAAGTTTTGCAGGAAGATAAAGCTGGACTCGCCGTCGGTGCGGCGATGCGCGGTCACCCCCGGAGGCAGGTCCACCGCCAGCGCACGTGGCAGCGCCAGCCTGGCAATCAGTGCACCGTAGAAATCCCGATGGAAAGCCTGGTCATTACGTGAGGCGATATACCAGGCCTGCCCGGCGCCCACGGCGTTAACGGTGACCGCGGGTTGGCCGGCATAAAAATCGCTTTGGTAAACGGCCAGCGCGGTTGCCCCTTCCAGATGAATATGTTCGCACAGCTCACGGGCCTGATAGCTGCCGCGCAGGCCCAGCATGTTGCCTTCGACAGCACATACGCCGTTGGTTTCGTCGTCCGTCAGGCTGTCGATCTCTTCTGCCCAGATCCCCAGCAGCGGCCGCAGCGGCCCCGGGAAACCGCCCAGATGGCAGAGGTCGCTTTCATTGACCACGCCCGTCCAGTAGCTGGCGACAAACTGCCCGCCCTGGCGCAGATGTTGCTCCACGCGGGCGGCAAAGCCGTCGCGCACCATATACAGCATCGGGGCGATCACCAGCGCATACCCGCTGAGGTCAACATCGGCATTGATCACGTCTACTGCCACGCCCTGCTCCCAGAACGTGCGGTAGTGTTCGGCCACCGTGCGCTCATAGTGCAGGCCGGTATTGCGCGGCCCCTGGGCATTGTCCATCGCCCAGCGGCTTTCCCAGTCGAAAACGATCGCCACTTTCGCGTCAACGCGGCTACCCTGCACCGGGGCCATTGCTGCCAGCATCCGACCCAGTTCGCTGACTTCGCGGCCAATACGCGTGTCCAGATGCCCGACGTGGTCAATCACCGCGCCGTGGAATTTCTCCACCGAGCCGCGGCTTTTTCGCCACTGGAAATACTGCACCGCATCCGCCCCGTGGGCCACGGCCTGCAATGAAGAGAGAATGTGCATCCCCGGTTTTTTCAGCTTGCTGGTGGGCTGCCAGTTGGTCGCCCCCGGCGTCGACTCCATCAGCACAAACGGTTGCCCCTGTTTCAGGGTGCGCATCAGGTCGTGATACATGGCGGTATAACAGGCCAGCGTGGTTTCATCCTGCTCGTTATGCCAGGTGGGATAACTGTCCCAGGAGATAAAATCGAGCGGCTGCGACAGCTTCCAGTAATCGTAGTCGTAGAAATACTCCATAAAGTTGGTGGTGGCAGGCAGGTCCGGGTTGGCCGCTTTCAGCGGTTTGATCTCTTCGGTACAGAAGTCGGTGACCTGATCTGTCATAAAGCGCCGCCAGTCGAGATTCAGCCCGTGAATCGACATTTCCCCCTGCGGTGCAGGGGAAACCACCTGCGACCAGTCGCTGTACGTATGGCTCCAGAAATCACTCCACCAGGCGTGGTTAAGCTGCTCCAGAGTGCCGTAGCGGCGCTGCAACCAGCCGCGAAAGGCCTGCTGGCACTGCCCGCAGTGGCACTCGCCGCCGTATTCGTTGGAAATATGCCAGCCGATCACCGCCGGATGGTGCGCATAGCGCGCCGCCAGTTGGCTGTTGATCGCCCGAACTTTTTGCCGGTACAGCGGCGAAGTCATGCAGTGATTATGCCGCCCGCCGTGCAGCGCAGGCACGCGATCGCGCCCGGTGCGCAACACTTCCGGGTACTTTTGCGACATCCACGCCGGGCGCGCGCCGCTGGGCGTGGCCAGAAACACCCGAATCGACCGCTGATGCAGTTTTTCAATCACGTCATCCAGCCAGCCGAAGTCATAGCGCCCCTCTTCCGGCTCCAGTTTCGCCCAGCTGAAGATGCCAACCGACATCACATTGCAGTTCGCCTGCTGCATCATCGCGACGTCATCATCAATGATGCCCGGGGTATGTTGCCACTGTTCCGGGTTGTAATCCGCGCCGTGCAGCAGCGTGTTGACCCCGGCAAAGAGCGGTGGAAATCTAGTCATTGCGGTTCCTCTGAGGTGTCAGTGACACCGGCCCTCAGGCCTGTAAATTAATGAAATACCTGAATTGACGGCAGCACGTTGCCCTGGCAGTCAAACAGCGCCTGGTTTTCACGGGCGTTGCCCTGCTTCCACTCGTCGTGGATATACTTCATGCCTTCCGGCGTCGCCCAGGTGTTACCCGGCACGGCAATCCACGTCGGTTCCCAGTAGACCACGCCCTTACCGCGGTGATTCGGCACCGCCAGCACCGCCTGCATCAGGTCGTGCAGATAGGCCGCCTGCCCCTCAACGGTGGCCGGGTAGCCGCCATCTTTCTCTTCCTTCGCCTGGAAACTGTTTTCGGCGCTGTCGCAGTTTTTCAGCGTGTATGCATAGGCCGCTTCCACCACCATCACGTCTTTCTGATAGCGCTGGCTGATATCGTCCATATTGGCTTTCAGGGCGCTAATCGGGCCGTTCCAGTAGGTGTACATCGACAGACCAATCACATCGAACGGCACCTGACGGCGGGTGATCTCATCGAACCACCAGCGGAACATGTCATTTTTGGTGCCTTCAGCCAGGTGCAGCATGATTTTGACCTGGCCCGGATCGCTGAGGTTTTCCCGCACGCCCGTGATGCCCGCTTTCAGCAGGCCCGCCAGACGGTCAAACTCCCCGCCGTTCTGCCCCCAACTCTTCCCTTCCGGCCACAGCATGCCGCCGTTCAGCTCATTGCCGATTTGGACGATATCCGGCAGCACACCCTCGGCTTTGAAGCGGGCAAGGGTGTCGCGGGTGTAGTCATGCACGCGCGTTTCCAACTGCGGGAAAGTCAGTTTTTCCCAGGCTTTCGGTTTGAACTGCTTACCCGGGTCGGTCCAGAAATCACTGTAGTGGAGGTCCAGCAGGATCTGCATCCCGGCGGCTTTGGCACGTTTCGCCAGCGCCAGGGTAGTGGGCAGGTCGTTGGTGCCACCCCCGTAGGCTTTGCCGTTGCTGTCATAGGGGTCAACCCACAGGCGCAGGCGAATAGTATTGATGCCGTTGGCTTTCAGGATGGCAATCGGGTCCTGTAGCTGGTGATGGGCGTTGTAAAATTTCACCCCCTGCTTTTCCAGTTCCGGCAGCGTGGAGATATCAGCCCCTTTGACAAAATCGGCCGGCACCGGGCCGATGGAACGAATAACGTCCGGATTTGCGGCGAAGAGAGGCGTCGCCCAGGCCATTGCCAGGGCGAGTAACAGCGTTTTAGGTGTCATGGTTTATCCCTTTGTACTTCCTGAGGTCAGGCCGGAAACGAAGTATTTTTGCAGCGCCAGATAGAGCACGGCGACCGGTACGGCAATCAGCACCGCCCCGGCGGCGTAAGTGGTGTAGCTGGCCCCCATTTTCTGCGAGACCAGGTTGTACAGCCCGATGGGCAGCGTGAACTGATCCGGGCTGCGCAGAATGGTGCTGGAAAGAATGAAGTCCCCCAGCGGGCCGGTGAAGGAGAACAGCGCCACCACCGCCAGAATCGGCTTCGAAAGCGGCATGATGATCTCGATAAAGATACGGAAGTTCCCTGCCCCGTCCATGCGCGCTGACTCATCCAGGTCCTTTGGAATCGCGTCCAGGTAACCCTTCATCAGATAGGTGTTCATCGGGATCATGCCACCAACGTAGATCAGCACCAGCGCCAGATGGCTGTTGATCAATCCCAGCAGCTGCGACAGCACAAAGATGGCAATCAGTGCCGAGAACTGCGGGATCATCTGCAACAGCAGAAACAGCATCAGACCGTTCTGCCGTCCCTTAAAGCGAAAGCGCGAGAATGCATACGCGGTGCAGCTCACGCTGATTAAGGTCAGCACCATGGTAAAGAAACTGATTTTCATCGAGTTCCAGTACCACGTCAGGTACGGCACCGTGCCGTTAAACAGGTCGCGGTAGTGCTGTAACGATGCGTTCTCCGGAATAATCGAACTACTCAGCAGGCTGTTGCCCGCATTCAGCGACGCCCCGACCGTCCACACCAGCGGGTAGATAATGATGGTCGAGACCACCAGAACCACCAGCCAGGTGAGCGACAGACGCAGCCATTTTTCACGTTTAATACTGACTGACTTCGCCATAACGGTTCCCTTACGCCATCTCATCTTGTTTAAACGATTTGGTGGCGCGGAACTGCCACAGCGCCAGACCGACCACAAAGATCGACAGCAAAATCGTAATGGTTGCGGCAATCGCATACTGCGATGACGACATGGTCAGCTTGTAGATCCACGACACCAGAATATCGGTGCCGCCTGCGTTTGACCCTGCCACCGCCGGACCGCCGTTGTTAAACAGGTAGATAATGTTGAAGTTGTTAAAGTTGAAGGTGTACTGCGTGATGATGATGGGCGCAATGGCGTACATCACCAGCGGCAGAGTGATGGTTTTCAGACGCGTCCAGGGCCCGGCACCGTCCATCATCGCCGCTTCATACAGATCGTCAGGGATCGCCTGCAATACGCCGGTCGTCATGGCGAACACAAACGGGAAGCCCAGCCAGGTCTGCATCATAATCAGTGCGGTTTTGGTCCAGAACGGATCGGTCATCCATGCTTTCGGCGCAATGCCGAAGAAATCGAGGATCGCATTGTTAATCACGCCAAAACTGTCGTTAAACATGCCGGCAAACACCAGGATAGTGACGAAGCCCGGCACCGCCCACGGCAGGATAAAAATGGTGCGGATCAGCGGTTTAAAACGCAGGTCTTTCTGGTTCACCAGAATCGCCAGCATCACACCCACTGAACATTGCAGCGTGGTGGCCAGCAGCGTCCAGACCACGGTCCATTGCAGCACGTCGAAGAAGGTCGAACGCCAGATCGACAGGGTGAAGATATTGACGAAGTTTTTCAGCCCCACCCAATCCACCAGCTTCGCGGGCGGCGTGTGGTAGAGGTTATAGTTGGTAAAGGCGATGGCGAACCCAAACAGGATCGGGAACACCACCACAAACACCAGCAGGAAAAACCCCGGCGTGATCATCAGGTACGGGAACCCCTCTCGCAGCAGCAGCTGATACTGCTTACGCACCCCGTGCAGCGGTTTGCCTTCGTCACGGCGGCAGCCGTTCAGCCAGGCATCGCGCAGCGACAGTCCCCATATCGTCAGGCCAAAGGCGATAATCAGGACGCTGATAATGCCTTCTGCCAGCAAAAAGATGGAGTTATCGCGGGGGACTTCTTCCCCCAGCGTTGCCAGCCCCCACAGCCCGTGCTGGAGGAAGTTATGAAACACACCGTAAAAGCTGGTCAGCAGGATCAGATAGCAGAGCCCTTTTGCCCACTGGCGGTGGTAAAACTGGCCAAAACCGGGTAACAGCGCCAGCAGCACGCCTGCCAGAGCATGCTGGCGTGAGCGCTTGTGCAGCGTCAGTTTTTCACTGGGGGAAATCATCACAGCCTTTTCCTTATTTATTCAAACCGCGAGCGGCAGGGGCTTACTGGTTGCTGGCCTGCATCGCTTCAATCTGCATGGCAATCTGCTTCACCGCATTATCCAGTGCGACCTTTGGCTCCTGCTTGCCTGTCACGCTCAGCTCCAGTGCCGCATTGGCCGGGCCCCACACTTCCTGCATCTCCGGCACACCCGGCATCGCAACGGCACGCGCCGCCTGCACCGCCACCGCATTGGCTTTTTCATCGTTTTTAATCAGCGGGTCATTCATCAGGGCGACGACCGGCGGAATTTCCTGCGTTTTCTGGAAGCGCTCTTTCACATACTGCGGCTGGTTAATAAACTGGATAAACTGCTGCGCCAGCGTTTTATCTTTACTCCAGGTGGACACCACATAGCCTTTCACACCGAGGAAGGAGCTCATGGGTTTGCCGTTAGGCAGCTCAGGCAACGGCGCCACGCCATAGTTGATGCCTGCCGCCTGGTAAGGCTGGAATGCCCAGGGACCATTGATCACCGCCGCCGCTTTTTTCTCGGTAAACAGGGAGTCGATGGCGTTCAGACCGTTGTCACCGAGGATGCCGCTGGGCAGCAGCCCCTGGGTGAAGAAACTCTTGAGATAGCTGACCGCGTCTACGCTGCCCGGTGTGTTCAGCCCGATGTCCAGGGTGTTGAGCCCGCCCTTGCCGTCCTGGCCAAAGATATAACCGCCCATCGGGGCGATAGCCCCCCAGCTGTAATAAATCTGGTCAAATTTTGCCAGCAGGCCATACTGCTTCGCCTCGCGCTGCTTCTGCGAGAAGGCACGGTACTCATCCAGCGTTTTAAACGGCTGCGGCAGCAGATCTTTGTTATAAATCAGCACCAGAGTTTCGACGGCTTTTGGTACGCCATATACCACTTTATTCTGAATAAACGCGGCCATCGCTGATGGGGTATAGGCCGCCTGCTGTGCCGCATCGACAGCCAGCGGTGACAGCAATCCCTGCACCACCGCGCTGCCCAACTGGTCATTAGGGATCACCAGCACGTCCGGGCCAATCCCCGCCGGGCCATCAAGACGCAGCTTCTCTATCTGCTGGGCAAAGGGCATTTCCTGCACTTTGACTTCAACGTTGTATTGCTTCTGAAAATCAGCAATCGCCGTTTTGATACCTTCGGATTTTTTAATATCTTCCCAGACGGTAAGTTGCTGCGCTGCGTGTGCAGCCTGCCCCAGAGCCAGAGCAGACAGAAGCAGAGTGATGCCGGTTTTGACTTTCATTGCTGACCTCATGTGAAGGTATAACATTTAACTGTTTTTCAATCCGCTGAATTTCTGACCTACACATCGCAAGCCCCATATAGCGTCACTTGCAGAAGGGAGAGTGTCACAGCGCGTGATGTCATACGCTACGCGGAACAGCGTCACTCCTCCACCCTGTTCTCGCTAATATGTGATCAATATTACAGAAATCAAAATCGACTCTAGGGTGCTCTGCATCAGGGGTTTATAGTCAGGCCAGACACCACAAGGGTTAGCGTGTCACAACATAAATTGTAATACGTAATACATTTATTATTTAAATCCCCCTTTCGATGAGGTTCCGCATGTCCAGCATCAGACTGAGAAACGTGTCCAAGCGTTTTGGTAAAACAGAAACGCTCAATAATATTCATCTGGATATTGAAGACGGTGAGTTCACCGTCTTCGTCGGTCCCTCTGGCTGTGGTAAGTCCACCCTTCTGCGGTTGATTGCCGGGCTGGAAGAGGTCAGTGATGGCGAGATCCTGATTGGCGATGAGCTGATGAACGATGTGGCTCCCGCCCATCGCGGCGTGGCGATGGTGTTTCAGTCCTATGCGCTTTATCCGCATATGACGGTGGCCGAAAATATGGGTTACGGACTGAAAGTGAACGGGGTGGCGAAAGAGAAGATCCGCCATCAGGTGGAGATGGTGTCGAAAACCCTGCAACTCTCCCACCTGCTTGAACGCAAACCCAAAGAGCTTTCCGGCGGCCAGCGCCAGCGCGTGGCGATTGGACGGGCCATCGTGCGTAATCCGCAGGTCTTTATGTTTGATGAGCCGTTGTCAAACCTGGACGCCGAGCTGCGCGTCGATATGCGTCTGCATATCGCCAAACTGCACCAGGAGCTGAAAACCACCATGGTGTATGTGACCCACGACCAGATTGAGGCGATGACGCTGGCGGATAAAATCGTGGTGATGAATTACGGCAAGCTGGAGCAGGTGGGGTCCCCCATGGAGCTGTATTACAACCCGGTGAACCGCTTTGTCGCCGGTTTTATTGGTTCACCCAAGATGAATTTCCTGCCTGCACGCGTGCAGCACTGCAGCGTTCAGGGGCTGATCGTTACGGTGAATGAGGGGGCGAACACGCTGACGTTGCCTGCACCTGCACGCCTGTTGCAGCCGGGTGAGGAACTGACGCTGGGTATCCGTCCTGAGCATCTGCGCATCAACAGCGATGCGCCGTTACAGCTGGATTTTCACTGTGAGGTGGTCGAACGGCTGGGTAACAATACCTATCTGTTCGGGCAGATTTACGGCTACGACGGCTTTAAGATGCTGCTGCCGGGTGATGTGCATTTCCGCCCTTATCAGATGCTGCGCCCCGCGTTCTATCCGCACCAGTGCATGGTGTTTGATGGCGACGGGCTGCGCATCAGCGCCGATATCCCCTTACCGCAGGACCAGGCAGCCATTACGGGATGACCGGAAAAGAGGGTCACCCCGCTTCGCGTAACGGTAGCTAACCCGTTACGTTATTAAGATACAAGTGGCCGCCCCCTAAGAGATCCCCACAAAAATGAATGGCTGATCATTCGGCTTCAGGTCTGAGGCCAGTTTGAGCACGCCGGATCGGCAAAAGACGCATCCATGCGGGCCTCGGCACGCGGCGTCCCTGCCGCGTGACGTCCGGCTTACCTCAAACTGGCCCCATCCCCGCAGAACGTCTGCTCGCTGCGGGTATTACAACCCCCACCACGTGACAGTCTCTGCGGATTGATTTGAATCAGGGTTTTGGATCTGGGTTTTGACCTGGCTTTTGACGTTGAGGCGGCATTCAGCAGCGCTGAGGAAGCACAGTGAACCAGGACGAACCGCCAGGACGGCGGTGAGAGGGAGAGCCGGCACAGGGATGTGCCGTCACGACCGCTCCGTCGGTGAACGAAGCTGACGATGGCACCCGCTGAAAGCGGGCGATGCGCCTGCCGCAAGCCCGGATTCCAAAGGGCGGGGCGACTGCCGCCCTTTGGTCGCTTCGCCCGCGCAGCGGGAAAGCGAAACGCCCTTGACGTTGACCTGGACCTGAACCTGAACCTGAACCTGGACCATCGTGCAGACCAGCGTCACTGGTCGCCCCTCTGTTCCCGTTTCATCCGCTGACAATCAGAACCAGGCTTCCCACATCGCACCGACGTTAAAGGAGTCGAGCTGCGTATTATCATCGTTGCCGTTGATACGTGCGGTACGCTTGTTATCCACTTCGCCCCCCGTGACGTAGAAGCGCAGCATCGGACGGAACTCCGGCCCCATATCAATGGAGACGTTCTGCGACAGCGTCAGCTTCCAGCCGTGGTTATCGCCGCCCTGATCGTAATCAACACGCTGATAACCCGCTTCCAGCCAGGTGGAGTGCACATCGTTCCACCAGTACATCGGGCGCACGATTGCCCCGTAGTTACGGCGATCATCCGTGTTATCCGCTTTATTCGCGTAGTCGTGGAAGGCCAGCAGATACTCCACCTGCGCCTGCTGCGTGAACTTGTAGTTCCCTTCAAAGCTGGCATAGATCGCCGTCAGCTCGTCGGTTTTATTAAACACGCTGTTATCGGCGTTGTTGGAGTAACGGGTGATCACTTTGTTCACGCCGTTTTCGCCTGTGTGGCTCAGAACCACACCGCCCTGCCAGGCTTTCAGACGCTCTTCACTTTCCACCGCCTTGGAATCAAAGCCGTAGTTGGCGTACAACTCCAGATCCAGCGGGCCGACCTTCATGCCGTGGATTTTGGAGGTGACCGCATAGTTACCTTTGTCGCCAGTGCCCGAGCCGCCGGTACAGCTGATGCGTGACGGGTTGCCATCTTCGTCCATCACTTCAGGATTACAGGACTCTACAGCGGCCACTGTCGCCACATCAAACTTCACGCCGCCGAGTTCGAAGTTTTTCACCCCCGCACCCTGCCCATCATGGTTCATCCAGAAGTAGTCGTTAATCCCCTGCTGTGGACGCTGGTGGAAATCACGTCCGGCCCACAGATACGCATTGGGGTTCGACTCGAACAGATTCGTGACGCCCGCGTAGGCTTTTTTGAGGTTAACCTCATCGCCCCAGTGATCGATCATCACGTTAACGTCCCAGATTGCGCCGTTATCGCCTTTAAAGGCTTTGGAAAGCTGGAACTCACCGCCATTGCCTTCATTGCCCAGACGGCCTATCGCAGAAGAACCATTATAGGAACCGTCGACGCCGACAAACTTCTGGTCACCCCCCTGGAACTGTGCACCGTAGCGAGCGTAGCCCGTGAACTGCACGCCAAACGGAATTGCCTTGTCAGGCGACTGTGCCGTGGTTTGTGGCTCAGTGATCACATCCGCTTTTTTAGCCATGGCACTGTCGGCTTTGGCCTGACGTTCTGCCAGGGCTTTATCGACGGCAGTATCTATTTTGACCTGACGTTCGGCTAACGCTTTATCCACGGCTCGCGCCACGATGGCGTCGATTTGTGCCTGAGTAAATTCTTGTGCAACGACGGATCCAGAACAAAGGGCTGCCATGACCGCCAGCGTCAAGGGCAATTTTTTAAATATTTTCATAATTATCTCAATATTACCCAGCCGTGGTCTTTGCGCGTTACAATGCCGCGCAAAGACGTGTGCGTGAGCGATGTTATTTTGGATAATAACTGTCTTGTTATGGTTTAAATAATACCAACCCCACTACCATAACCAGCAGTTTATTGATAATACACAGAGGTAAAGACGGATTAATATATTCTGGTAATTAATTTCCTCACTGAATGTTTGATTCTATCGCTGATAGAGATGGATAATTTCTTCGGATAATTCACGGGCCAGTAATGAGGTCATCAGATGATCCTGCGCATGCACCATAATCAAGGTCATCGGCTGCCGGGCTTCTCCGGCATCCTGCTCGATCAGTTTGGTTTGCATCTGATGGGCCTGCCGCGAAAAACCATCCGCTTCCTGCAACAGGGCTTTCGCCCGGGTAATATCCCCACCACGCGCGGCATGCAGGGCTTCAAAGCACAGGCTGCGCGACTGTCCGGCGTTGACGATGATCTCCATCACTGCCTCTTCTAAATCAATCATCATTATCCCCTTCTTCATTAAATCCATGACGGGCGGCGGTGCGGGCAAACCACTCTCCGCTTTTTTTCACCGTGCGCTGCTGCGTGGCTAAATCGAGCTGTACGAAGCCGTAGCGATTTTTATAACCGTTGCACCATGACCAGTTATCAATAAAGGTCCACATGTGGTAACCGAGGCAATGACTCCCTTCACTGATGCCTTTATGCAGCCACTTCAGATGCTCAGATACAAATTCAATGCGGTAGTGGTCATTAATCTGGCCGTCATCAACAAATCGTTGTTCATTTTCCACGCCCATGCCGTTCTCGGAAATAAAGCAGCGCGGGTTACCATAATTCACACGTAAATTAGTCAGAATATCGTAAATACCCGGCTCATAGATTTCCCAGCCGCGATACGGATTCATTTTACGACCGGGCATCTCGTAATTATCAAATAACCACTCTGGCATAAATGGCGATTGCAGATTCACGGCGCTGTCCCGGCACTTGACGCGGCGCGGCTGGTAATAGTTAATCCCCAGCAGGTCGATCTTACCGTCAGCGATTAACGCCCGGTCCCCCGGCTGGCAAGCCGGAAGCTGATCGTAGCTTTGCAGCAGGACCATCAGATCGGCCGGATACTCGCCGCGCAACACCGGGTCAAGGAAGCTGCGGTTAAACAGCAGGTCGGCATGGTGGGCCGCTTTCACATCCGCCGGGTTCTGCGAACGCGGATAGGACGGCGTCAGATTCAGCACAATGCCAATTTCCCCCGGGTACTGCCCGGCACGAAATGCACGCACTGCCTGCGCATGGGCCAGCACCGTGTGGTATGCAGCGGTCGCTGCCCGCTTAAAGTCCACTACGTTCGGGTAATGGAAGTCGTAAAGATATCCCCCTTCCACCGGGACAATCGGCTCGTTGAAGGTGAACCAGTGCAGCACGCGGTCACCGAACAACTCAAAGCAGAGGTTCGCATAGCGACTGAAAGCCGCCACCACGTCCCGGCTTTCCCAGCCACCCTGCTGCTGCATCGCCATCGGCATATCAAAATGGAACAGGGTGATAAATGGCTGGATCCCCTGCGCCAGCAGTTCATCAATCACGTTGTTATAGAACGCCACCGCCTCCAGGTTAACCTCTCCCGTGCCGTCCGGTATCAGACGAGACCAGCTCAATGAGGTACGGAAACTGTTGTGGTTAAGCTGCTTCAGCAGGGCAATATCGTCACGCCAGTGCTGGTAAAAGGTCGAGGTATCCTGCGGCCCCACCTGCTGGTGAAAACGCGTTGGCTGTTGGCGGTACCAGGCATCCCAGGTGGTTTCCCCACGAGCGGGCTGGCTTTCCCCTTCGGTTTGCAGCGCAGAGCTGGCGCTGCCCCACCAGAAGTCTTTGGGAAATTGATATTTCATCGTTGTGTTCTCCATGATGTTCAGTTGCTGCTGACGGTGCCGCTTAACGGTGCGCTGGCCTGGGCTTTCTGCTCTTCGGTTTTCATTAACGAGCGCTCATAGGCGCGCAGGAATGGCAGGTACATCAGGGCCGACATCACCATACAAATCAGACACATCACTACCGGACTGAACGCCCAGTTAGCTGCCCAGGAAGCCCCGATTGGCGCGGGAGTGGTCCACGGCGTCAGCGACACCACCTGTGCCAGCCAGCCCAGTTTGGTCGCGCCATACGCCAGGCAGGCGTTGATCATCGGCACGCAGATAAACGGGATGAACAGCATCGGGTTCATGATGATCGGTGCACCAAACAGGATGGGTTCATTGATATTGAAGAAGCTGGGCACCACGCCCATTTTGCCGATGGTACGCAGATGAGTCACGCGGCTGCGCAACAGCAGGAAAGCCAGAGGCAGTGTTGAACCCACACCGCCGATCAGCAGGTAGTGATCCCAGAAGCCCTGTAAATAGATATGCGGTAACGCCGCTCCGGCGGCCAGCGCAGCCTGGTTGGCCGACAGGTTCGCCATCCAGAACGGGTTCATAATCCCGGTCACAATCAGGGCACCGTGGATACCGGCGAACCAGAAAATCTGGCACAGCAGCACCGACAGCAGGATCGCAGGCAGTGAATCCGATGCCGACACCAGCGGCTCCAGCAGGTGCATAATCGCCTGCGGCATAATCATGCCGGTTTGCGCTTCAATAAACAGATTCAGCGGATGCAGCGTGCCCATCACCACCACCACCGGGATCAGGATTTCAAAGGAGCGCGCCACCCCGGTGGGTACTTCTTTTGGCAGGCGAATGGTAATGTTGTTCTGCTTCAGCCAGGCATAGACGCGCGTCGAGTAGATCGCGGTGATCAACGCGGTGAAAATACCCTGCCCGGAGAGATACTGCGTGGAGATATGACCATCCGCATAAGGGGCCGCCACCAGCAGAAATGCCATAAACGCCAGCAGACCGGACATCACCGGGTCAAGATTAAACTGCCGCCCAAGGCTGGCACCAATCCCGACAGAGATGAAGAAGGTCATCACCCCCATGCTCAGGTTAAACGGCAGCATCAGCTGTTCACGGTAGGTCAGTGAAAAATCCAGCCAGCCACGCGCAAAGCTGTTGGTGGTATCCGCCGAAAAGGGCGGGAAGATAAACACCAGCATAAACGAGCCGATGATCATAAACGGCAGCGCGGCAGTGAAGCCATCGCGGATGGCGATAACGTATTTTTGCTGACCCAGACGCCCCGCCAGCGGGGTGATGGATTGCTCGATAACGGCAATCATTGACTGATATAGCGAACTCATATGAACACCCTTTAGTTTGCTGCGTTAATCAACGACAGCGCGTAGTCCAGCACCTTGTCACCGCGCTGCATGCCGTAGTCCATCGGATCGATGGGCTGAACCGGAATACCCTGCGTGGCAGCCTTTTCTGACAGTGTTTTCAGCATATATTTAACCTGTGGCCCCAGCAGCACCACCTGATAACGGGGAAACTGGGTATCGAACTCTGCGACGCCATACGCCTCAATGTCCACCTCCAGCCCTCTTTCATTGGCGGCCTCCACCATTTTTCTCACCAGCATACTGGTGGACATCCCGGCAGAGCAGCACAGCATAATCCTGACCATAATCCGTTATCCTCGAAATGTAATAGAACGTAAATGTGGAAACGATTGGACACCATACGGAAACCGTTTTCCATTTAAGGAAAACAAAAATGTGATACTCATCATAAACGCAGGTGTTAAAGGGTTTTTTCCTGGATTGCCATCACATAAATGCGGTCGATATGGACAGTTTTGAGGTGATATGGAAAATCGGTTTCCATGAAAATGCAAAGCCGCTATACTGGCGGTGGCGATATTTTGCGCCATTCTTGCGGTATTTTTTGCAGGCTGTTACCGGGTGTCAGGGGAGAAAAATGTCAACAATCAACGATGTATCGCGTTTAGCTGGGGTGTCTAAAGCCACAGTATCACGGGTGTTGAGCGGATCGCGCGGAGTGAAAGAAGCCAGTCGCCTTGCGGTGCTGAAAGCAGCCGAAGAACTCAGCTACCGGCCAAATGTTATCGCGCAGTCACTACTGTCGCAGTCGACGGGCTGCATTGGCGTGATCTGCGCACAGGAGAATATTAACCAGACCACCGGTTATCTCTATGCACTGGAAAAACACCTCAGCCAGCATCAAAAGCATCTGCTGCTGCGTTTCGCCAACAGCAAAACGGGCGTGATGAATGCGCTGGATGAACTCTCCTGCGGCCTCTGTGATGATGTATTGATTATCGGCGCACGTTTCCCGCTGAATATTACGGATGACAACGTCATCCTGATTGACTGTGTCGCTGCCGACACGCCAAACAGCATCCAGTTTGACCATGCGTTTGCCGCAGAGACCGCCTGTAATTATCTGATCAGCCAGGGCCGCCGTCAGATTGCCCTGATCCATCCGGAGGCCAGCGGTCATACCGATCAGGTGCTGCTGGGCTATAAGCTGGCGCTGGAAAACAACTTTTTGCCGTTTAACCGCAATCTGGTGTTTATGGATTCCACCACCTCGTCCGTTGCGGTACAGGTGCTGCTGAATAACGCCACTACCGTTAATTTCAACGCCCTGCTGGTGGCTGACGAGCAGGAAGCACAGCGGGTGATCGGCCAGCTGCAGGCGTTTAATAAAACCGTACCGGGTGACATTATGATCTTCAGCCTTGCCGGTTCGCTGGATCTGCCGGGCATTCCGTCCATTCCTTCGATTGAATACTCCATGGATGCGATGGCAGCACGTATCGTCAGCTGGCTGACAGAGAAAACCCGCGACATGCTGGGTGCATGCGTGCTACGCGGGGATTTGATTATTCCTGATAGCCGCAAACGCTAAGAAATAAACAGCCTGTTTGCGAGAAAGAACGCTGATACCTTGCAATATAAATGTAAAAAAATGTAAAACTCCATTTACATAAAGTTAATTCCACTGACAAAAGTACCCTGTCTGCCAGCAAAACATCAGAAAACGCGTTATTTCATCAGAAATAACGCGCATCAATCTTATAATCAGCCCCCCTTATTAACATTAAAAAAACTTTAAAATCAACACACTAAATCCCATCACTGCCCAATAAAAGTCATTTTTAATGAAACCGCTCTCACTGCCGATAAAATCCTGCAGGCACGTGTTTTACCTCCGGAAGCAGAATTATTTCAATAACACTAATTATGTTTAATAAAGGACTTAATATGATTATTTTAAAATTTAACGACTTTTCAATAGGTAAGAAACTTTTTTCAGGATTTATTCTTTTAATCTGCATTATTATCGGTATATCAGGTTACGGTATTTACGCGTTAAAAACGATAGAACATAACTCAATAAAAACAACGCTGACCAATGATATTGGCAACCAGCTGGATGCCGCCCGGCAAAACCGTTTGATTTACATGCATACGGGTGATGATGAGAAAATGAAAGCGAACGGCGATGCCATTAAATCGATGCAAACGCTGATTAAGGATGCCAGTCAGTTCACCTGGCGCGGAGAAGCTCAAAAGCAGTTTGAACAGCTCAGCGCCAATATTGAACGCTACAGTGAGTTACGAACTGACTATTACGATAAAAGCCGCCACAGTAATCAACTCGCTAAAAACCTGCTGCAACAAAGTGATAATCGCTTTCTCCCCAACCTGCAAGATGACTTAAAAAATACCGCATCTGATAGTGACTCTCTCGATAAAATTTTTGATTTACTCTTCGCGTTTTCCCTGCTCAGTGAGGCTGGCAACACACTGATCGCAAAGCATACTCCTGAAACCATATCGGACTTTGACGCATTATATCGCCGCACTGAATCGCTGTATAATGACAGCCTGGCACAATGGCCAGAGGCGACAAAAAACGTATTGACCCCGGTATGGATGCGCTACGAGGCTTTGAAAGCGAGTGCAGAAACGTATTTATCTGCCATCGCGAAAACACAACTATCTGCCGACAACATGGCCCAGGGTGCTAACGAACTGAACACCACTGCAGCCACATTAATTGAAATGCAGACGGAATATAACACCCAGGTAATTTCTCGCACGATCACCATTATCACCCTCCTTTCATTACTGGCGGTGTTTACCGGGCTGGTCACCGCTTGGGCGATCACGCGTAAAATCACACGACCTGTGAGTGAAAATCTTGCCCTGGCACAGCGCATTTCCAGTGGCGATCTGACGGCTCAGATCACCGCCTCCTCCAAAGATGAATTGGGTGAGCTAACCCAAACAATGGGCGCGATGAATACCCGTTTATGCGACATGATCTCGGGCATACGTGAAAGCGTCAGTCACTTAGCCAGTGCCTCATCACAGATTGCCGCAGGGAATACGGATTTAGCGTCCAGAACGGAGCAACAGTCCGCCGCCGTGGTGGAAACCGCCTCCAGTATGGAGGAGCTCACCTCGACGGTACGCCTTAACGCCGATAATGCCTTGCAAGCCAGCAAGCTTGCTGCCAGCGCCAGCGCCGATGCCCGTAAAGGGGGTCAGATCGTCAGTGAGGTGGTCAGCACCATGAATGGCATCGCAGGTAGCTCAAAGAAAATCACTGAAATCATTAGCGTGATCAACGGTATTGCTTTCCAGACCAATATTCTGGCATTGAATGCCGCTGTCGAAGCCGCCAGGGCCGGTGAACAGGGGCGCGGTTTTGCCGTTGTTGCCGGTGAAGTCAGAACGCTGGCGCAACGCAGCGCCGATGCGGCGAAAGAGATAGAGTCGCTGATCAACGAGTCGGTAGCACGTATTGGGACAGGGACTGAACTGGTGAATAAAGCCGGTGACAGCATGGGAGATATCGTCAACTCCGTGAGCCATGTCAGCCAGATTATCGATGAAATCTCTAGTGCCTCTCACGAACAGCGTCAGGGCATTGAACAGATAGGGAAAGCCGTGACCGAGATGGACTCGACCACGCAGCAAAATGCGACCCTGGTTCAGGAATCGTCTGCCGCCGCTATTTCGCTGGAGCAGCAGGCAAAGAAACTGAGTGAGATGGTCGCTATCTTTAAGATCAACACCAGCCGGGTGCATGAAGGCGAGTTTGTTGTCGGATCCTCAAGCCATAACCCCCTTCCCCTCCGCGCACAAACGTCTAAAGCCCTTGAGGAAGAGTGGACCTCGTTTTAAACCGACTACGCCCCGGCGAGTGTGAATAAGATCATCGTTGTCAGGTTCCCCCGGATACCGGGAGAGCCTGACGGCACGTGCTACTCGCGCCAGCCAAGGCCGGGCGCCACATGCTTGAGGATTGCTTCAATAGTGTGCGCGCAGTAGTCCACACCCAACTGGTTCGGCACGGTTAACAGCAGGGTATCGGCTTCGGCGATGGCTTCATCCTGCGCCAGTTGTTTAATCAACTGGTCCGGTTCTGCGGCGTAGCTGCGGCCAAAGATGGCGCGGGTTTTCTCATCGAGGTAACCCACTTTGTCCCCTTCTTTGCCGCTGTTGCCAAAGTACGCACGGTCCATATCATTCACCAGCGCAAAGATACTGCGGCTCACCGAAACACGCGGGGTGCGCGTATGTCCGGCGGCTTTCCACGCTTCCCGGTAGGCGCGGATCTGTTGCGCCTGCTGGATATGGAAAGGCTCACCGGTTTCATCATATTTCAGCGTTGAGCTTTGCAGGTTCATCCCCAGTTTCGCCGCCCAGACGGCGGTAGCATTGGAACCGGCCCCCCACCAGATACGGTCACGCAGCCCTTCCGAGAACGGCTCCACGCGCAGCATCCCTGGCGGGTTCGGGAACATCGGCTGCGGGTTTGGTTTGGCAAAGCCTTCGCCACGCAGCACATCCAGCAGCACTTCGGTGTGATGACGCGCCATATCCGACTCGTTTTCCCCTTCCGCAGGCTGATAGCCAAAATAGCGCCAACCGTCGATCACCTGCTCAGGAGAACCCCGGCTGATGCCCAGCTGCAAACGCCCACCGGAGATCAGGTCGGCAGAGCCGGCATCTTCTGCCATATACATCGGATTCTCGTAACGCATATCGATCACCCCGGTGCCGATCTCAATACGGCGTGTTTTCGCGCCGATGGCGGCCAGCAGCGGGAACGGCGAGCTTAACTGGCGGGCAAAGTGATGCACGCGAAAATAAGCACCGTCCGCACCGAGTTCTTCAGCGGCGACCGCGAGATCAATCGACTGCAACAGCGCATCGGCCGCCGAACGGGTGCCGGACTGCGGCGAAGGGGTCCAGTGGCCGAACGACAGAAATCCAATACTTTTCATGGGGGTATCCTGTGGGGTGAAACAAATGACGATTGATTAGCAGTATATACCCAAAATAATTCGAGGTGCAGCCAACGCATCTGCGGCTCGAAGTCTGACGGGTGGATTGTAATGAAAAATGAAATCCCGTATAAAAGAGCCCTCCGAGGGGTGTCCTGTATGGGCTGAGATGGCGTAATAAGCCGAACCCTTTGAACCTGATCTGGGTCATGCCAGCGAAGGGACGGGTTGGCAGTCACCTCTGCCCTGTTCACACCTCCGCGTGCCCGGATCTCCACTTAAATGAGGGGATTCAGTGTCTAAAACTATTCAGCCTGTTGATTTCAGCCAGGGTCTGTACGGACGTTTACGCCAGCAGGCCGGTAACGACTGGCAGGACTATGTGGCGCACCCGTTTATTCACCAACTCTCACGCGGCACGCTGCCCGAGAGCGCCTTTCGTCGTTATCTGACGCAGGACTATCTTTTTCTGATTCACTTTGCCCGTGCCTGGGCGCTGCTGGTCAGCAAACTGCGCACGCTGCCGGAAATGCGCGCGGCGACGGCTTCGCTGAACGCCATTGTGGCTGAGCTGCCGCTGCACGTTGGCTACTGCGAAAGTTGGGGACTGAGCGAAGCGCAGATGATGCGCGAACCGGAAGCGGCGGAAACCATGAACTACACCCGCTACGTGCTGGATATCGGTCACTCGGGTGATGCGCTGGATCTGCTGGTGGCGCTGCTGCCCTGTGTGGCGGGCTACGCCGAGATTGGCCTGCGCCTGCTGAACGCCCCGGAGACGGTTTTACAAGGCAGCCCTTATGCCTCCTGGATCCGCAACTATGGTGATGCAGACTATCTGAACGGCGTTCGTGCCGCCCTCGGTTTACTGGAAACGGTCGGCGAGCAGCGCGGGGCCGAAAGCCGCTTCGCCGCTCTGTCTGAGATTTTCACCACCGCCACGCGCCTCGAGTCGGCATTCTGGCAGATGGGACTGAATGCGGTGCACCGGACATGAACCCACCCGGCATTGAGGTGCGCGATCTGACGCTGTGCTTCGGCCCGCGTCAGATTTTCGACCGTCTCAGTTTTACCCTCCCGCCGGGGCGATTTGTTGCCCTGCTGGGGGCCAGCGGCAGCGGCAAGACCAGCCTGCTGAAGATTATCGCCGGGCTGGCGAAGCCCACCTCCGGCACCGTCTGCGGTAGCGATGGCCTGCCGTTGCCCGGGCGTATTGCTTATATGGGGCAGAAAGATCTGCTTTATCCCTGGCTGTCGATCAGCGACAACATCACACTGGGTGCGCGTCTGCGCGGCGAAAACGTGGATGCCGCCTGGGCTGCCCATCTGCTGGAACGCGTCGGACTGCACGGACACGGCAACGACCGTCCTGCGGCGCTCTCCGGCGGCATGCGCCAGCGGGCGGCGATTGCCCGTACGCTGTATGAAAGACGCCCCGTTGTCCTGATGGATGAGCCGTTCTCCGCGCTGGATACGCTGACGCGGGCGAAAATTCAGACGCTGGCCGCTGAACTGCTGGCCGACCACACCGTATTGCTGATTACCCATGACCCGATGGAAGCCTGCCGTCTGAGTCACCACCTGCTGGTGTTGTCCGGATATCCTGCCGGGATCGACGACACTCACACCATTGGTGGCCAGCCGCCCCGTGCGCCGGATGATGCCGACGTGCTGAAAAGCCAGGCCGAACTGTTGCAGCAGTTGCTGAGGGCCGCAGAATGAGCGGAAAAATCGCCACCAGCGCACGTGGCGTCATGATTTTTACCGGGCTGCTGCTGCTGTGGTGGCTGGCCACACTGAGCGATATTCCCGCCTTTTTGCTGCCGTCGCCCGCCGCTGTTGCCCGCGCGCTGTGGGATGGCCGCGCTTTCCTCGCGTATCACAGCCTGGTTACGGCCTCAGAAGTCCTGATCGGGCTGGTGCTGGGCGTACTGCTGGGATCACTGCTGGCGATCGGCATGATCTTCTCCCCCCGCCTGCAACGCTGGCTGATGCCCGTGGTGCTGACCAGCCAGGCCATTCCGGTGTTTGCCCTCGCGCCGCTGCTGGTGTTGTGGTTTGGCTTTGGCATCAGCGCCAAAGTGGCGATGGCGATACTGGTGATTTTCTTCCCGGTGACCTCTGCCTTCTTTGACGGGCTGAGGCGGGTTAATCAGGACTATCTGGACCTTGCCCGCACCCTGGGTGCCTCACGCTGGGCGCAGCTGCGCCATGTCCGGCTGATGGCGGCGCTGCCTGCTTTTGGCTCCGGCCTGCGCATGGCGGCTGCCGTGGCACCGATTGGCGCAATTATCGGCGAATGGGTGGGTTCGGCCGAAGGGCTGGGTTACGTAATGCTGAATGCCAATGCGCGCATGCAAACCGATCAGTGCTTTGCCGCGTTGTTTATCCTGGTGCTGATGACCGTCTTACTCTGGATGGCGGTCGATGCCCTGCTCCATCGCCTGATCAACTGGGCACCCGAATAATGTTGATTCCCCTTAAATCTGAAAGGAACACAGAATGATGATGAAAACCTGCGCTGCCCTGCTGTTAAGCGGTGCCTGCTCCACAGGCGTCATGGCCAACGAGAAACTGACGCTGGTGCTCGACTGGTATATCAACCCGGACCACGCACCGATTATGGTTGCCGATCAGATCGGGGCCTTTAAGGCAGAAGGGCTGGACGTGAAGATTGTCCCCCCGTCCGATCCTTCCCTGCCACCGCGCCTGGTCGCAGCGAAACAGGCGGATCTCGCCATTACTTATCAGCCGCAGCTGCACTTTTTCGCCGATGAAGGCCTGCCGCTGGTGCGCGTGGGCACGCTGATCAATACCCCGCTGAACACGGTGATGACGCTCGATAAAAGCATCACCTCACCGGCAAAACTGAAAGGGAAAACGGTGGGTTATTCCGTGAGCGGTATTGAACAGGCAACGCTGACCACCATGCTGAAACAGGAGCGCGCCAGCCTGAAGGAGATTAAGCTGGTCAACGTTAACTTCCAGCTGACCAGCGCCCTGCTGGCCGGGCAGGTGGATGCGGTGATTGGGGGTTACCGCAATATTGAAGCGCAGGAGCTGAAGCTACAGGGCAAAGATCCGGTGGTGTTCAACGTTGAGGATTACGGCGTTCCGGCCTATGACGAGCTGGTGATTGTGGCGAATCGCGATAGCGTCAATGAACCGAAGGTGAGGAAATTCCTCGCCGCGCTGAAGAAAGGCAACGACTATTTACAGGCCCACCCGGAAGAGAGCTGGCAGGTGTTCGCCAAAGCACACCCGGAGCTGAATACCGAGCTGAACCATGTGGCGTGGCAGAAAACCCTGCCGCTGTTTGCCAAAGACCCGGCGGCACTGGACGTGAAACGGTATGACGCTTACGAACAGTTTTTGTTGAAGAACAAGCTGATTAAGAAGATCACGCCCGTTGCGCAGTATGCGGTTGAGTTGCGCTAATCGACTAAAACCCCTGACGCCCCCCCTCAACAGGGTTCGACCGGTAAAAAGGTCGAACCCTTCGCAGGCATTAATCTGTCATGATGGACCTTCAGTTCCGGGTCGCCAGTTCCAGCCAGTCTACGCAAATCACCGCTCGCCAAAGATAATGATAACCATTACCATAAACCAGCGATTACCTACCCGGAGCCAACATGAACGCAACGTCCCCTGAACGCATCACCACTGACTGCTGTATCGTAGGCGGCGGCCCGGCCGGACTGATGCTGGGTTATCTGCTGGCGCGCGCAGGTGTGCAGGTGACCGTGATCGAAAAACACGGCGATTTTCTGCGCGACTTCCGGGGTGACACTATCCACCCCTCCACGCTGCAAATCATGCATCACCTGGGCCTGCTGGAGGAGTTACTCAGCCTGCCTCATCAGCGTGCCCCGCGTTTACAGGCTGAAGTAGGGGGTGAAGAGGTCACGCTGGCCGATTTTTCCCGCCTGCCGGTGAAATGCCGCTTTATTGCGTTTATGCCACAGTGGGACTTCCTCAATTTTCTGGCGGCGAAAGCGTCTGCCCTGCCCGCGTTTACCCTGTGCCAGTCCACCGCATTCAGCGAATTACTGTATGACAATGGCAGCGTATGCGGCGTGCGCGCCAGCAACAGCAGCGGCACCTGCGACATCCACGCACAGCTGGTGATCGGCTGTGACGGACGGCATTCGCTGGTCCGGCAGCAGGCCGGGCTGACCGGGCGCTCGTTTGGATCGCCGCGCGATGTGCTGTGGTTCCCTCTGGATAAACGCGATGAGGACCCGGAATGGAATATGGGCCACAAGGGACCCAAACAAAACTTTATCATGCTCGATCGCGGCAGTTTCTGGCAGTGCGGCTACTCCATTACCAAAGGTGAGTTCGGGCCAATGAAGGCCGCAGGAATCGAGGCGTTTAAACAGCAGGTTGCCGCCGTGGCGCCCTTTCCGGCCGCCAGGCTGGCAGAGATGACCGACTGGCAGCAGGTCAGGCTACTCGATATCCGCATCGACAGACTGGATGCGTGGATGAAGCCCGGCGTGCTGTGCATCGGGGATGCCGCCCATGCGATGTCGCCTATCGGCGGCGTTGGCGTCAACCTCGCGATCCAGGATGCCGTTGCCTGCGCCAACATTTTGACGCCCGCGTTACGCCAGGGGAAAGTCAGCCTGCGCCTGCTGAAAAAAGTGCAAAAACGCCGCCATTTCCCAACCTGCGCCACGCAATTTATCCAGATAAAAATGAGCGGAAAAAAACGCAAAGAGGGCGAATCCAGCCCGCTGCCGCGTATCATAAAGCGCTTTCCTTTCCTGCCTTATGTTTTCGGCTGGATCATCGGGCTGGGTTTTCGTCGTGAGAAGCCGCGCCGCTTTAAAACGCCATCCTGACAAATCCCGTCACGATTTTCGGGTGCGCCGTTTACATTCTGTTTAACTTATGTTTACTCTACGGCCAATAATAATGATAACAATTATCGTTTATTAACTGGCCGGGAAATTTGTACCATGACAACGCTGAAAACCTTACCCGCTCTGCTGTTGGCGACGCTGCCTTCACTGGCATTCGCCACCACTTACCCGCTGACCGTCACCGATATGGACGGGCAAAAAGTGGTCATCAACCATGAACCGCAGCGGGTGATCCTCCAGGACGGACGTGAAATCCTCAGCCTCGCCTTACTTGACCGTGACAACCCTTTCCAGCGTGTCGTCTCCTGGAATAACCTGATGAAAAAGCAGGATACCGGTAGCTGGAACCTGCTAAAAAAACGCTGGCCGGACGCGGAAAAAATCCTCGATATGGGCTTTTCTGACCAGGGTGAGGTCAACCTTGAAACGGTGATCGCCAAAAAACCAGACCTGATGATTGCCCAGCTGCGCGCCAAACCGGCGCTGAAACAGACCGGGGTACTGACTCAACTGAGTGCGCTGAATATCCCGGTGCTGTTTGTTGATGATGAGCTGCACCCGGTACAGAATACCGCGGCCAGCATTACCCTGCTGGGCAAGGTATTGAATAAGGAAGACAATGCCCGCGCCTACACCGATTTTTATACCCAGAAACTCAACGCCATTCAGGCCGCAGTCAAAAACGTATCACCTAAACCGAGCGTATTCGTTGAGCCGATTGCCGGGATAGGCGGCGGCGGTGAGTGCTGCTTCACCCACGGCCATAACGGCTGGGGCGCGCTGATAGAAGCTACCGGCGCGAAAAATATCGGTTCCGATCTGTTGCCCGGCACCAGCGGCACCATCGCGGTGGAAAAGGTCATCAACCTGAACCCGGATTACTACGTGATGAGTGGCTCGAAGCGCGGGGGTAAAACCAGCCCGGTGATCCCGCTGGGTTACAACACCGAGGTGAGCGAGATTAAGGCCAGCTTTGACAACCTGCGCAATCGTACCGGGGTGAAAGATATTCCGGCGGTAAAAGCAGGCAAAGTGGCGGCGGTGTATCACCACTTCTATAACCATCCGTACAACATTATCGGCATTGAGATGCTGGCGAAGGACTTCTACCCGCAGCAGTTCAGCCAGACGAATCCGACCGCTGACTATCACTACATTATCCGCACCTTTACTAAGCTGCCGGATGAGCCGATCAATATCGAATATCATCCGCAGTAAACTGCCTGCATTGAACTCGTCAATCGCGCTGAAATTCAGCGCGATTTTTTTATTTCAAAAAAAACAATTATTTGTACTTATTCGTGTACAGCTTTTCTTGCGAGGTAGTCACTTGCCTGTCTGTTGTATTTAAACTACAGTTAAAATTATCAAGGATGAAATATCACCATTGACGAGGTAAAGATATGCACAGTAAAGCAATTGAACATGATACCGCCGTTATCGACATGCTCCGTGAGGATCCCGGATTCGCGCAGGTTTACCTGCAAACAGCACTGGAAGATATTTATGAAGACGGTGGCGTCGGTGCTTTTCTGACCGCCCTGCGCCACGTGGTCAATGCCCGTGGCGGCATCGGTGAAATTGCGGCTAAGTCCGGTCTGTCCCGTGAGCAACTTTACCGCACGCTTTCCGAAAAAGGGAACCCGACCATCAAAACACTCACGGCGATCACCCGCGCAGCAGATGTGCGTCTGTTTGCCAAAGCGGCGGGTCAGGCAAGTTAAGCAGGCCATCCTGGGCGGACATACTGCTGAATGCGGGGGTGAGCTGGATCACGCTGATGCCCCACAAAAATCGTTTTCTTTTCAACGTTTTTTTGTGTTAAGACAGTCAGGACACTCAATTTTTCATACACTCATGTATTCACCATTTCATCCGCAGATCACTGAGAAGAGAGCGGTTACTGAGTTTTATTACTGACCTGACAACCAATGGGTTGTTGGCGGAAGATAAGGGAAAAAGAATGCCAATGATATTCGGTGAGTTATCTGGTGCTCCATCATGGGTGCCTGCTGTATTGCTCGTCACGCTCTCATTTGCAGTGGGTTTCCTGGCCCGATTTATACTTTTAAGATTCATCCGATACTGGCAGAGTCGTGGCAGAAAGCTCTTGAAATAACATGAAAATCATCTTAGTGGATCAATTTTTATTTTAATACCCTTACTGTTAATCAATGTAGGGGTTAATTATATTAATGTTAATCCGAACTCACTTTCTTTTATAAGTACAGTCATTAATATATTTATTATATTATCATTTTGCTCTATTTTAATCCGCTTGACTAATGTCGCGCAGGATATGCTTTTTATTCGCTATGACATTAACCTTTCAAATAATCTTCGCGCCCGTAAAATTCGCACGCAGATAATGTATGTCAAAAAGGTCGCTATCGTATTACTGGTGCTATTCTGTCTTTCCCTGGTGTTACTGAGTATTCCTGGGGTTCGAAAATTCGGCACCACAATCCTGGCCGGTGCTGGGGTGGCGGGGATCATCATTGGTTTTGCCCTGCAGAAGTCGCTGGTTAACCTGTTTGCCGGCATTCAGATCGCCTTCACGCAACCGATAAAAATTGATGATGCCGTGGTGGTTGAAAATGAATGGGGATGGATTGAGGAGATCAACCTGACTTATGTTGTTGTGCGTATCTGGGACCTGCGCCGACTGGTTCTGCCCATTACCTACTTTACCGAAAACGCCTTCCAGAACTGGACGCGTAATAACGCACAAATATTAGGTTCTGTTTTTCTTTACCTTGATTATTCCATGCCATTAGATCCTCTGCGTAAATATTTTGAAAAAGTCCTCAGTGAAACAAAGCTCTGGGATCAACAGACTCAGGTGCTCCAGGTCACCGATACGACTGACAAAACCATGACGATCCGATTATTAATGACGGCACAGAATTCCCCCACGGCCTTTGATTTACGCTGCCACGTGCGGGAAAAGATGATTGAGTTTATTCAGCAGAATTATCCGCAAAGCCTTCCTCATGTGAGGGCCACACTGACCGATTCTGCTGTGCGATCCTCCGACGTTTCGTCTTAAATCGCCTCTTCTAAAAACGCAATAAATGCTCTTACCTTTGAATTCAGCGCCGAACGTTCGTTGACGCAGGCATAAATATTCATCGGTGAAGACGCGATGTCGCTCTCACCGCTGAGGCCTGAGCAGAATAAAGGGGTGAGTCGCCCCTTGTCGATTAACGGCTGGGCAATAAAGCTTGCCAGACGGGCAACCCCTCCGCCGCTTTCTGCTATTTTTGCAATGATATCAATATCATCACTGACAAATTCGGGATTAAGTTTCGCGTTAACAGGTTGTCCATCGACGATAAATTGCCAGGGGAGAAAACGTCCGTCGGTGGGATAACGAAAAACCAGGCAGGCGTGCTGGCTAAGTTCTTCGGGAGTCCGGGGAGTGCCCGCACGCGCCAGATAAGCGGGGGCGGCGCAGAATATAAAGGGTAATGAGGCGATTTTTCTGGCAATCAGCTGATCGTTGAGCTGCGCCTCAATACGAATACTGACGTCGACGCCTTCCAGACGATGATCGACGTTACGATCGGTACTGATCAGTTCGATATCAATATCAGGGTAAGACGCTTTGAACGCAGGCATCAGTGGAGCGATGACGTACCGACCAAATGCAGCCGTCGTCGCGATACAAAGTGGGCCCTGCGGTTTGGTTTCAATGGCCGCAGCCTGCGAGGCGAGGTCAATATCATGAGGAATGTGACGTACTTTCTCGAAATAACGTTGACCACTTTCGGTTAAGGTCATGCTGCGGGTGGTGCGTGATAGCAGACGCACGCCCAGATGAGCCTCAAGCCGGGAAAGGCTCTGGCTCACCGCCGCCGGGCTCATTCCTTTGGCACGCGCCGCCGCGGCGATACTGCCGTTCTCCACCACGCGGATAAAATTACTCATCAGCCCCAACAGATCCATAGTGTTCCCAATGCCTCATTCGTCACTTTTACTTAATAATGATTAAAGCATAACGGCTCTACCGCCGTCCTGGTTAGCTTGTTAGGTTAGTGGCCGTTTCACCCCACTTGATAAAACAGGATAACGTAATGACGAATGCTGTCGCCAGGAATACCCCACGCGTGCGCCTTCCAAAGCACACTTCACCCTACATCTTTGCGCTTTATATGGCGACCATCATGGCATTTATGATGAGCCTGGTCATCACTCTCGCGGAATTTGGCATGGGGCCACATTACATGGAAAGTGTGATGAATGCGTACAAGGTTGCCATGCCTGCGGCCTTTGTCTGCATACTCGTTGTGCGTCCAATTGTTATCCGGCTGGTCGGATTAACGGTTCACGGTCACTGAGCCCTTCCCTGTGCCCATCTCCTCCTGCCAGATTAAGGCCCGGACACGACGCATCTCCGGGTGACTCAGCGCTACCGTCCTCATACAGGGGACGGGTTAGCGACACATCAGATTTTCAATGTATCAATGACCACTCTGAGCGCAGGTGACACATTGCGATGAGGATAATAAAGGAACGAACCTTCCATCCGCTGGCTGTAAGGCCGTAAGGTTCTGATAAGCGTCCCTTGCTCCAAATCCTCAGCCACCAGTTCCTCAGGGACATACGCCAGTCCCAGCCCCAGCCTGGCTGCCTTTGCTTCCATATAGCTGTCAGAAAAGGCCCATTGTCCCTGTGGCCGGTGCGTGATCTTTTTATCGTCCTGATTAAGCTCCCACTGGTACAGACTGCCGTCGGCAAACTGGTAGGCAATGCAGGGATGCATCACTAAATCAGCCGGGGTTTGTGGAAAACCATAGCGACGAAAATGCTCGGGCGTGCCCACCACGATCATCTCCATATCCGGGGTAATACGTACCGCCACCATGCCACTGCCCACCTCCGGCCCGAGACGGACACCGGCATCGAATCTCTCAGCAATAATATCGACAAACCGGCTTTCACTGATCAGCTCAAGTTCGATATCCGGATAGCGTTGTTTAAAGACGGCCAGCTTCGGTAACAGCACTTTATCAATAGCATGCTGGCTGGCATTGATGCGTACCGTACCCGAGGGGATACTCCGATAATATGCCAGTGTTGCAAGGCCCGTATCTAAAGCATCAAACCCGGATTCTACGGTCTGATAGAGCCGTTCCCCTGCCTGCGTCAATGATAATTTGCGCGTGGTTCGAACCAGAAGCTGTATCCCTAACCTCTCTTCAAGTTCGCGCACAGCGCGACTGATCCCTGATTGTGCCAGCCCAAGCCGACGCGCTGCGGCGGTAAAACTCCCCTCTCGCACGACCAGCATAAACAAGTAGAGATCATTATAGTTTTCCCGTTTCGCCATCAGTGTGTCCTCAGCGTATCTGGCCAAAGGTGCCGCCACGACCGCCTCTGAATTCATAACAAAATGATATTAATCTTAGCATTTTCGCCCGGCTAATCAGCACTATTTATGCCCATTATAATCAGCACATTGATACCAAACACCGCAGCGTTGTCCGTATGAAACCTGTACCTGTCTCATGTTTTCAGGGGAGTTTTTAATGCGCGTTTTCACCCGTAAACTGACCGCCGCAATGCCAGCCCTACTGCTATGCGCATCAATATCAGGAACAACAACGATGAGTTATGCTGACACAGCCCATCCGAATGCCCCCGTTTCAATGGAAGAAAAATGGGATAAAACTTTCGCTCTCAGCAGTGAAGTTGATCATCGCAAAGTGTCATTCCAGAACCGGTATGGGCTCACGTTAGTCGCGGATCTTTACCTGCCCAAAAATCGAGGGGAACGCAAACTGGCTGCGATTGCCGTGAGTGGTCCCTTTGGCGCGGTGAAGGAACAATCCAGCGGCCTGTATGCGCAGACGCTGGCAGAACAGGGATTTGTGACACTGGCATTCGACCCCTCTTATACCGGCGAAAGCGGTGGCTACCCGCGTAATGTCGCCTCTCCGGATATCAACACCGAGGACTTTAGTGCCGCAGTTGATTTCCTTGGGTTACAAAAAGAGGTGGATCGCAACCGCATCGGTTTACTCGGCATCTGTGGCTGGGGGGGAATGGCGTTGAACGCGGCAGCCATGGATACACGCGTTAAAGCGGTTGCCACCAGCGTGATGTACGATATGAGTCGGGCGATGGGGCATGGCGTTGGCGAGGGCAAAGACCGTTATTCAACTGCCGATCGCCGCGCCGTTTTGCAGTATCTTAATGAGCAGCGCTGGAAGGATGCGGAAAACGGAACTATCGCACACGCCGGTCATGATATTTATGTGGATAAGAACGGTAGCGTAAGCACTTCAGCGCGTATTCTGCCGGAAGCGTTACCCGCAAATCCAAACCCGATACTCAAAGAATTTTTCGATTATTACCGGATGCCGCGCGGTTTCCATGAGCGTTCCGTGAACTCCACTGGCGCATGGACGGCGACAACACCCTTATCCTTTATGAATATGCCGCTGCTGAGCTATGCAAAGGAAATCACGATCCCAACGTTGATCGTGACGGGTGAAAATGCACACTCGCGCTATTTTGCAGAGGATGCCTATAAAGCCGTTGGCAGTAACAAGAAAGAACTGGTGATTGTCTCCGGGGCCAACCATGTGGATTTATACGACAATGTCGCCGGTAAGATACCGTTTGTCCGTTTTGAACAGTTCTTCAAAACCAGCTTGAAATAAAACCAGCGTCGCAACAGGTAAAAGACCCCCGCATTGAGCGGGTGGTCTTGATTCTGCCCTGTACCCGGCCTGACGTTCCCCCTGCATGCTTACATCACACTTCTTTCCCCATACTTTTTTTGATCGTTATTCTGTGAATAGCGTCCGTCCCGGTTTGCCTTAACAGAGCCGGAGCGATCTTCAGAGATGCTGATAATGTCCACACTGAGTCTTAAAACACCACAACATGAAGAACCTGCACACTGGAACGGCGTTTTTGCCATGACCTTGTGCGTATTTGTACTGATTGCATCAGAATTTATGCCGGTCAGTTTACTGACGCCTTTAGCCACAGACCTGGGCGTAACGGAGGGGCTGGCGGGGCTGGGAATTGCTATTTCCGGTGCGTTCGCGGTCCTGACCAGCCTGACACTGTCTGGCCTTGCCGGAAACGCTAATCGTAAGCATCTGATGCTGGGGATGACGGTTCTGATGGCAATATCGGGAGCCATTATCGGCCTGGCCTCCAGCTACCTGGTTTATATGGCAGGACGAGCCCTGATTGGTATCGCGATTGGTGGGTTCTGGTCAATGTCTGCGGCAACGGCTATTCGCCTTGTGCCAAAGCATCAGGTCGCCCGTGCGTTAGCCATTTTTAATGGCGGTAACGCGCTGGCGACTGTCGTGGCGGCGCCGCTTGGCAGCTATCTTGGGTCAAGCATTGGATGGCGCGGCGCTTTCCTGTGCCTGGTCCCAATCGCGGTTGTGACCTTCATCTGGCAGTGGGTTAGCCTGCCCAACATGGACAACAATAAAAGTGACGCATCGCGCGGATCGGTGTTTCGTCTTTTCAGGCACCCTATCGTGACAACGGGTTTACTGGCCTGCGGATTATTCTTTATGGGGCAGTTTGCGTTATTTACCTATGTGCGCCCCTTTCTGGAAACAGTAACCCGGGTCAATACGTCCAGTTTGTCACTGATTCTGCTCACCACCGGTTTCATGGGGGTGGTTGGCACGCTGGTCATCACCCCATTCCTGAACAAGCGGTTTTATCCGACGTTGATTGCCATCCCTTGCCTTATGGCCTCCATTGCCGTGGGGTTAATATTGACCGGACACGGCGTCTGGGCCGCTACGCTACTGTTAGGCTGCTGGGGGATGCTTGCCACTGCAGCGCCAACGGGGTGGTGGATATGGATCGCACGGACGCTGCCAGGGAATGAAGAAGCGGGAGGCGGGCTCATGGTTGCCGTCGTTCAGCTCTCTATAGCCCTGGGTTCAATGACTGGGGGGATGGTGTTTGACCACCTCGGCTGGCAGAGCGCTTTTGCACTGAGTGGCCTGTTACTGAT
Source organism: Erwinia sp. MYb416 (assembly GCF_037479575.1). Lineage (NCBI taxonomy): Bacteria > Pseudomonadati > Pseudomonadota > Gammaproteobacteria > Enterobacterales > Erwiniaceae > Erwinia > Erwinia sp. MYb416. The sequence continues at coordinate 1,119,923 of NZ_JBBGYT010000438.1, read as the reverse complement.
TAGCGCAGCCGGGCTGACATTTTTCACTTCACGTCAAACACGCTGCGCACTTTAGATCGTCCAGCGTCTTAAATCGCCTCTTCTAAAAACGCAATAAATGCTCTTACCTTTGAATTCAGCGCCGAACGTTCGTTGACGCAGGCATAAATATTCGTCGGTGAAGACGCGATGTCGCTCTCACCGTTGAGGCCTGAGCAGAATAAAGGAGTGAGTCGCCCCTTGTCGATTAACGGCTGGGCAATAAAGCTTGCCAGACGGGCAACCCCTCCGCCGCTTTCTGCTATTTTTGCAATGACATCAATATCATCGCTGAAAAATTCGGGATTAAGTTTCGCGTTAACAGGTTGCCCATCGACGATAAATTGCCAGGGGAGAAAACGTCCATCGGTGGGATAACGAAAAACCAGGCAATACAACCGAATTTTTCATGGGTGGGTAGAAAAACTTGGTCTCGAAGATGCGCTTTACAGCACACATTCCATGAGAAGAACAAAACCTTACCTGATCTACAAGAAAACCAAGAATCTCCGGGTGATTCAACTTCTGTTGGGCCATAAGAAACTGGAAAGCACAGTCCGTTATCTGGGCATTGAAGTCGATGATACGCTAGAGATCTCTGAATCGATTGAAGTCTAAGGTGGTCAGGGCTGCAACAACAGCCCAGTGCCAAAAGAGGACGCACCTAAATAATGGACTAACCAGCTTGTAACCAGTGAGATGTTTATGAGTTGAAATTTTCCGCACATAGATTTAAGTTGTTATATTTAGCCATGAGTAATTAAAAACATAGAGAATATTAAACATGGGTGAAGAATATTCGCTGAGTATAAAGCGTTTCAGGCAAACAATGATTAAGGAACTGCCGAAGGTTCCTAATACTCCTGTTGCCATCGAAGAACTCGAAAGAATGCCGACCAGAATGATTATTTCAAAGTATATCACTTGGAAGATCAGAACTATTCCCATAAGGAAAAGAACTATAGCTTTTTACCCCATGGGTATAGATTTAAAGATTTTATTAAAAATGTATCCTGACATAAAGGTGTTTCTCGATAAAGTCATTAAAGGTAATGATCTAAATCCGTACTTATCTGAGCGAGTTAGGACGCATGGTGTCATTTTACCAGGCGCATCCTTAAAAAACAAAGGGAAAGATATAGACACTCTTGTGCTTAGGGAAGGATTATACCACTTTCATTTTGCCCCTAAAGATAACAAAAACCCCAAAGGAAGAAGCAACTATCTTATCTTTGCTGATGTGTCAAAAGACACATTCACTATAGTCGCTATCGCCCCTCACAGGGTTTTCGAGCATGACAGTGAGGATGCACATCGATTCTTTGACATCCGTCGCCGATATCTTGAACGAGATATCCCGGCAGGCCAACCCTATATGCTCAATCCTGTAATGTCTACAGGTCATACATTGGAAATATTTGCCTATGCGATACATTGCGAGGATACAATCAATTTTTTGGACCCGAAATTAAATGATGCCGATTTTATATCTCAATTATATGCAGATGGTGCATTACAATCTCCATCTCTTGAACGGCCAAAAAAGCCGGAGCTAATATGGTTTTTTTACGATTTAAACCTAGGGATTCTTGAGAAGAAGAAAGGCCATTTTTTTGGGCTGAAATACCTTCGTGATAGATTGTGAAACCACAAATAATAAAGGCTGATTACAACGCGTATGATGTCCGCTCTTCGCTCGCAGCAGACCTTGTGACCTTAATTTCTGTCCGCTCCGTGCCAAAAGCGGACATGAAGTAAATTGAATTTTTTAATCAAGAGTGAAATGGCTGGTTCATTTTATGAGTCAAAGTACATTCATGCTGAATAAAAAATTAAAAGTTGCTCTCATTTACCCTTGATAATGCTTCCATTATCAATGCGGGAACAAAGGAGCATGAAATACAGCTTCAATATTATTTCCATCTGTGTCCGTTACAAATGCTGCAAAGTAGCCGGCATAGTATTCAGGCCTGTAGCCAGGTTTACCGTTGTCCGAGCCTCCTGCTGCGAGAGCGTTTTCATAGAATTTTTTTACGGCATCCTCACTGTCGGCTCGGAAGGCGATATGCAGCGTTGCACTCCCGGTCTCACCTTCAGCGATCCAGACCTGTGGGCTGGATTTACCGTAACCTGACTTCCGACTATCAGCATCAGACATCTGAAACAGGCGGGTATGACCAAGCGCTGGCAGAACGGCATCATAGAATGAAATGGCTTTTTCATAATCGGATGAATAAAACAAAATGTGGTCAATCATTTCTCTAGATCTCTCATAATTGAGTGGAAGACTGCCCTTCCTGGACGTTAACGCGAGCTGTCAATAATTGCTCCGCCGTCGGGCGTGAGGCTGTAGCCCGTCAAAAACTGTGCGTCTTTACTCGCAAGAAATAGAACTACAGGCGCAATGTCTTCCTCCGGTGATCCGAAGCGGCCAAGCGCATTTCCTGGCGGAGGGACACTCACGTCATCGCCCCAGGTTTTGGCAACAGGAAGAACGTTGTTAACCGTAATTTTATCGCCCCCCCACTCACGCGCAGCGGTGCGGGTAAGTGCACGCACCGCTTCTTTGGCCATGTTGTATGGCCCATATCCAGCGAGCCCTACAATACCCGCCATTGAGCCGAAATTGATGATGCGCCCGCCGCTGCTCTTTTTGAGCCACGGATAGCAGGCTTGCATGGTTCGCAGATAGGCCACGGGCCCCATGTCAAAATTGCGCTGAAGCTGTTCCACCGAGAGATCCAAAATGGATGACAGAGGCGCACCCGGATCAAACGCGTTGTTAACGAGAATGTCGATTTGTCCATAGGCGCTGATGACTGTATTGACCATCGAAGTGATTTGTTCCGAATTACTTAAATCACATTTGATACCTATGGCAATCCCGCCCTGTGCCTGAATCTGATGCACAACTTCATCAATGGCGCCTGGCGTACGCGCAACGACCGCAACCTTTGCACCTTCTTTGGCAAGAAGCATCGCCGTTGCGCGGCCAATTCCCCGACTTGCCCCGGTAACGATCGCAACCTTTTCACTTAGTATGTTCATAGTCTCTCCTCTAATAGAGCTGTGCATGTGTGAGATACTCGGTAGTGAGGGCGTAAGGTGATGGTATATCTCTGGCAACGTTCTGCATGCTGAAAGAAATAATCATCAGGATTAGCCCAGCAACTGCAGGCACAGCCCCGGTTGGTTTGTGTTTGCCAACATGAGCCAGGCCAGATAGCAGAAGGTGATAAAACATACCCGCATACGCCAGATCGCTCAGAAACACGCTCTCCCGTGACAGGATGGCCAGTACAGCCAGAATCTTTACAGCAATGAGTAGAGGCTGCAGATAGGCCGGATAGCCCAGGTTAACCAGTGTTTGGCGAACCCATTCCCACTTAACCACGTACAGGGTGGCAGAAGTAATGTAAAGCAGGCAAAGCAGGCCCGTACAAATCCAGTAAACGTAAAAACCAGTCATATCACCCCTTCTGACGTGTATCAGTTATCGACCGGGGCAAGAATGTCGCCTAATATGATTTAAAACAAGTAGGATGAATTAAGGAGGGTAAGTATGGAAAAGCATACCAATAGAGACTCTGAAGTTAATATGCATGATGAAATGCGGCGGGCATTCAGCCTGCTATCCGGAAAATGGAAGCTGGAAATTATGTGGCTTCTGAACCAGCGTATATACAGATTTGGCGAACTGAGAAAAGCAATACCCGGCATAACGCAGCATATGCTGACAGCCCAACTGCGGGAGCTTGAAAGTGACGGACTTATATCCAGAACGGTTTTTGCAGAAGTGCCACCCCGGGTGGAGTATGAAATCACTCTGAAAGCAAGGGGACTTGGCCCAACAATGGAAGCACTGACTGCATGGTGGCTTGAGCACGGTGAAACCGTACCCGCCAGACCTGCAGGACGTGGTCGCATCGCAACTTCAGGCTAAAATTTTTAATAGTTAAACAGCCAACCAGAGCTCCGGCGTTTATTTAAACCGGCTGCCTGATTTAAATTTGAAAGCCTGAAGTTATGGACATATTCGCCTCTCGAAGCTTTTTAATGTCTTTTTTGGGCGGCATGCCGAACACGCGGCTGTATTCTCTGCTGAACTGCGATGGGCTCTCATAGCCAACCTGATAAGACGCGCTTGAAACGTCGAGATGTTCATTAAGCATAAGGCGGCGGGCTTCATTCAGTCGCAGCCATTTCTGGTACTGCAGGGGGCTCATTGAAGTCAGCTGCCGGAAATGCTGGTGAAAGGTGGGAGCGCTCATCTGCACCCGCGCAGCCAGTTCTTCAACGCGCAGAGGCGCAGAATAATTCTTCTTGAGCCAGTCAATTGCTCGGGCAACACGGTGCCCCTGACTGTCAACCGATGCAATTTGTCTCAGCCGTGTAGCCTGATCACTCAACAGCAGCCGAAAATGGATTTCCCGTTGTACGAGCGGTGCCAGAACCGGAATAGCTTCCGGCTCATCCAGCAGTTCCAGCAATCGTTCAAAAGACCGAAGTACAGACCCTGATGCCGTTCCAATACCGACGCCGGAACTGATGCCCCTAGCACGATGCGGGGGGAGTTCGCCCTGCGAAATAAGCTCGGCCACCGTCCGCATATTCAGCTTCATCGTCAACCCCAGGCAGGGCTCTTCGCTGCTTGCCGCCAACACTTCTGAATCAGCAGGCAGATCCAGAGACGTCAACAGAAAGTTTGACGTGTCATAACGATAATTCATTCCTCCAATCCACATCTGCTTAATGCCACGGGCTACCAGCACGATACTCGGCTCGATCATGCACATGGTAGGTTTAGTGGGAGCTTCTCGCCGAAAGAAAGTCAGTCCTTCAACCATCGTATCAAAATCACCTGTTCCATTCGTCCGTGCAGCGATCCTCTGCACGAGACCGGCAAGCAGAGCTTCATTTTCATTCTTAATAGACTGTGTCATTGCGGCCATTCGTAAAATTATCGTGGTGCTACTTTACTCCCCTTACCAGCATTAAAACCACAGAATGCCACCCGCCCCATAGGAATAGGCAAAAAATACAGCGAATCATTGTACCTCCTCCGGAAAGATCTATGGAGAATGAACACTGAAGAAAAAGTAACCACCGATCAGTTTCATTAACCCGGAGACATTCAGTCACGAAAAGGTTCCGGGTCATTAGGCCTGAACCTCATTCATGCATTTAATAGAGATGAAACTATGAACCCTGTTTACGATTTTAGCGGCCGCGTTGCGCTCGTTGTTGGCGCGAGTACCGGAATCGGTGCCGCAACGGCGCGTGCTTTTGCCCAGTCTGGAGCAAAAGTGGTACTCGCAGATCTTGATTTCACGGCCGTAACCGGTGTTGCAGATCAGCTTACGAAAGAAGGATACATCGCAACGGGGCTCAGCTGTGACGTTGCAGATGAGGCCCAGATTGCTGCAACCGTGGATAAAACGGTGGAAATTTATGGTGCTCTCGATTTTGCCTATAACAACGCAGGCATACAGGCGCCTTCCAGTGATTTTGCAGATCTGCCGTCCGAAGAATTTGATCGGCTTGTTTCAGTAAATCAGCGGGGCATGTGGGCATGTATGAAGCATGAGCTCAGGAAAATGCGCGCTCAGGGCCGTGGAGCCATCGTCAACTGCGCATCAGTTGGCGGCTTAGTTGGTCAGCCCAATCTGGCCCCTTATAACGGTACAAAACACGCTGTAATCGGGATGACCAAAGGTGCGGCACTGGAGTATGCCGCACGGGGCATTCGCATTAATGCGGTATGTCCGGGCACGATCAATACGCCTATGGTTTCGGCAATGATGGAAACCCAGAAAGAGGCCATGGACGACATTATGATCCGACAGGTTATCAATCGCCTGGGGGAACCGGAAGAGATAGCCGCTGCCGTTCTGTGGCTCTGCAGCCCCGGTGCAAGTTTTGTTGTGGGAGTAGGGCTTCCGGTCGATGGCGGTTTTACGGCGAACTAATCCGGAATCATTATCAAATGTATCGCCCGCCAGAAACGGCGCAGGACGCATTAACAGGAGCTTCCCATGATTCAGGATTTTTTTCATCTGAGTATTACCACCCGTGATCTTGAGCGCAGCATTAAGTTCTACGAGACGCTAGGCCTTGAGGTTACCCGGCGTGTTGGTGACGTAATGGAAAAGGGGATTGCTACGGCATTCTGCCTGCCTTCCAGTCATCTTAAGGTTGTGTATCTGGCCCCGCCAGGCGGAAAGTCAGGCATCTTTATCGATCTGGTCGAATGGGTTGAACCGCCTTCTCCCGGCGCTGCCTATCCCGTAGCAAACCACATCGGAATTAACCGCTTTGCACTGAGGGTTTCTGACCTAGATGCAACCGTACTTTCTCTGCAGGAAAAAGGAATGGTTTTCCTGACGAAAGAGGCTGAAGCATTCGGTGGTGGCATACGTTGTATCGTCATAACCGATCCTGATGGGATCTTTATTCAGTTAATAGAGCTCCCATAAGCGCACCTCAGGGTTTGCATAAACATAAAAATGAAGTACCTCCCTCCGGGTCTGCTGAGCTGGCAACGACTTGCAACCAGCAGAATTAACTAAAATGATTAAAGGTAAAGCCAATGAAAAACATATTGCTGGCCTGCGGGCTACTCGTGTCCTCTTTTGCATCCTTCGCTGCTGATATGTCTAAAGGCGCGGATAATTTTTTCAAGAGCGACAAGGTCACTGCACAGAAGGTCACCTTTCAAAACCAGTATAAAATGAATATCACGGGTATTCTCTACAGACCCAAAGAAGTAGATTCGAAAGCAAAAAGTCCGGCCATCATTGTGGGCCATCCTATGGGAGCGGTGAAGGAACAGACGGGCACTCTCTACGCTCAGAAAATGGCAGAGCAGGGTTTTGTTACCCTCGCAATTGACCTGTCCTTCTTCGGTGAAAGTGACGGACAGCCCCGCAATGCCGTTGCTCCTGAAATGTTTACCGAGTCATTCAATGCAGCGGTCGACTATCTGGGTACCCGACCATTTGTGGATCGTAACCGTATTGGTGTCATCGGTATTTGCGGCAGTGGCAGCTTTGCAATCAGCGCCGCAAAAATCGATCCTCGTATGAAGGCTATTGCCACCGTCAGCATGTATGACATGGGGGCAGTTACCCGTCACGGTTTGCAAAACGGGCTGTCTCTCGACCAGCGCAAATCAATGATTGCCGCAGCGGCTGAACAGCGTTACGTAGAATTCACTGGCGGAAAAACCAAATGGGTCGATTATCTGCCGGTAAAACTTCCTGCTGACGCCGATAAGACTCGTCGTGAATTTTATTACTTTTACCGTACCCCACGCGGTCAGGTGGTAGCAAAAGGCATGACCGTAGAGCAGTCTCAAAACCGTCCGATTTCGAGTGAAGTTAAATTTAACAACTTCTATCCGTTTGAAGATATTGAAACTATTTCACCGCGTCCGATGCTGTTCATCACAGGTTCAGAAGCCCACTCCAGGGAGTTCAGCGAAGATGCTTACAAACGAGCTGGCCAGCCCAAAGAATTGCTGGTCATTCCGGGGGCCGGTCACGTGGATCTCTACGACCGCACCGACCTCATTCCGTTCGCTAAGCTGACCCAATTCTTTAAAACTAACCTTAAATAGTCGACCCGACCCTGGCCATCACGTGGTCAGGGTCAATGCATACACAACGGAGATCTCTTTATGAAAACGTCTGCTTTTGCCGCGCTGTCCGCTGACAAGCCGCTGGTCCCTTTTTCTCTCGAGCGCCGCGAGCCTCGTCCCGATGATGTTGTTATTGAAATTCTCTACTGCGGAGTTTGCCATTCTGACCTTCATACCGCACGCAATGACTGGGGATGGACCCGCTTTCCTATCGTGGTAGGCCATGAAATCGTGGGCCGCGTTATCAGCACCGGTAGTAACGTGACACGACATAAAGTGGGCGACCACGTTGCTGTGGGTACGATGGTCGACAGCTGTCAGCAATGCGATCAATGCCATAAAGGTGAAGAGCAACTTTGCCGTGAAGGAAATACGCAGACGTTTGCCAGTGTAGACCGTATCACTGGTGAACCCACTATGGGCGGCTACGCAAAACATATCGTTGTGCGTGAGGAATTCGTTTTAAGCGTTCCCGCAGGCCTCGATCTGGCCAAAACCGGCCCGCTATTGTGTGCCGGCGCAACTACATATTCGCCACTGCGAACCTGGAACGTTGGCCCGGGCAGCCGCGTTGGGGTGATTGGTATGGGCGGACTGGGCCACATGGCAATAAAACTTGCTGAAGCAATGGGCGCACGCGTCACCGTGCTGAGCCGTTCAGCGGCCAAAGAGTCCGATGCAAAATCTCTCGGTGCAGATGCTTTTCTTATCTCCAGCGACGCCAAAGCAATGGAAAAGGCAGCTTCATCTTTTGACCTGATCATTGACACCGTTCCAGCAAAACATGAGCTGGATCCTTACCTGCCTCTGCTTGATGTGGACGGCACACTTTGTGTAGTGGGACAAATTGGACCACTGGCTGAAATGAGCAGCATTCCGTTACTGCTAGGACGCCGTCGTGTTGCCGGTTCTGCGATTGCAGGCATAGCTCAGACCCAGGAAATGCTTGATTTCTGTGCGCGCAAGAATGTTTTACCTGAAGTTGAGATGATCCGTATGGACCAAATTAATGAGGCTTATGATCGACTGGAACGCTCTGACGTTCGCTACCGCTTCGTTATAGATATGTCCACGCTGGAGCAGACTCAGGCTTAAAAAACGTCAATAGATACCAGCAAAAAATTCAGAACATCAGTGCTACGTGGGCTTTGGCTCAGCAGTTGCGCCGGTTTCATAAAAGGGCATGTTATGAAAATAGGCATCCTCGGTGCTGGACGTATGGGAGCAACTATCGGAACGATTTTTGCGAAACTGGGTCACCAGGTCACCTTCAGCTATTCCCGCAGCCCTCAAAGATTGGAGAGCCTGGCAGAGTCAGCCGGGGGGGCGTGTGGATCTCCTCATGAGGCGGCAAAGGACGCAGATATTATCGTTCTGGCAGTTCACTGGTCGCGTCTTGATGATGTGCTGACTCAGGCAGGCAGTTTAAGCGGAAAAACTGTTATCAGCTGCACCAATCCGCTAAATGCTTCAGACAGTGAGCTTGTCATTGCCCATACCGATTCAGGTGCGGAAACCATTGCGCGGAAACTGCCTGATGCACAGATTGTAGCCGCCTTCCAGGCGACGCCAAGCGAAGTGCTAATGGACGTGTTTAACGGCAGGAATAAACAAAATCGCCCGGACATGCTGTATTGCGGAGATAACCTGGAAAGTAAAAGCACAGTGCGGGGTCTGCTCTCTCTTGCTGGTTTTGAGCCCGTTGATGCCGGCGTTCTGCGTATGGCTCGTTACATTGAGCCCTTCGCCATGCTGGCAACGGCGCTGGCCTATGACGAAGACAGCGATCCGAGATGGGTTTACCGCTTTGGACGTTACAACTGAGTGATACTTATTTTACAGGACAATAAATATGAAAAAATACATTCTGGGTTTGTCACTGCTGTCATGCATACCTTCACTACATGCGCAGTCATTTCAGCTCCACAGTACTGACGTAAAGCAGGGAGAACAAGTAAACGATATTAACGTTCTGAATGGCTCAGGATGCACGGGGAAAAACATATCTCCTCAGCTCTCATGGTCGGGTGCGCCGGCGGGCACCAAAAGTTTTGCCATCACTATGTTTGATTCAGATGCGCCCACAGGAAGCGGATGGTGGCACTGGACGTTAGTAAATATCCCGAAAAATATTCAGGCGCTCTCACGTGGAGCCGGAAATGCCGATGGTAAAAACCTTCCTGATGGTGCAATACAGGGGCGCACAGATTTTGGCGGTCCGGGCTATGGTGGCCCTTGCCCACCGACAGGAGATGGAGTACATCACTACCATTTCAAAGTATGGGCGCTGAAAGTCGCTTCACTACCTGTGAGCAGCGACTCAGGCGGTGCGCTCGTTGGTTATATGCTGAACTCCAACAGTATCGCAAGCGCAGAACTGACGCCGGTTTCCTTACGGCCAGCACAGGGAAACTCCGGTTCTAAGTAACCGGAATTAAGATCACATGAAAAAAAAGAAAATAGCCATGCTGATCGCCATTCTGAGCACTGTAATTATGGCCGCCAGTGCTTATGCCTGGCTGGCCAGAGCTGAATTTGGAGCGGCACCGATGGGCTTACGTTTGCTTGAGGTTGAACGCTCCCCTCATTATCAGCACGGTGAATTCCAGAATCTTGTTGAAACACAGGTTGATACAGGCAACAGCAGTTTCTTCTCTAATTTGCTGTCCTTCGTTCTCGATCGTAATCCCCGGCTAAAGCCCGCCACACCACTACCCTCTGTGCAAACTGATTTGAAATCGCTGTCGCTACAGCAGGATTTGGTTATCTGGCTCGGCCACTCGTCGTTTTACATTCAGTTAAATGGAAAGCGAATACTGATTGATCCTGTTTTCAGCACAAACGCCAGTCCCGTGCCGCACACCAATTCTGCGTTCAAGGGGAGCATGCTTTACACCGCTCAGGATATGCCGGATATCGATGTATTACTGATAACCCACGACCACTGGGACCATCTCGACTACGCCTCTATCCGCTCGCTCAGAACTAAGGTGAGCGAGGTGGTTACCGGACTTGGCGTTGGTGCGCATCTTGTCCGTTGGGGATATAAGGAAAGCCGCATACATGAAGCTGACTGGAACGATGAAGTAAGCATAGCTGATGGGCTTAAAATTTTTGTTCTTCCAGCACGGCATTTTTCGGGCAGATGGCTTAAGAGGAACCAGACGCTATGGGTATCATTCGCCTTGGAAAGTCCTGAACGGCGTCTTTATTTCAGCGGAGACAGCGGCTACGGCCCTCATTTCCGTGAAATCGGGAAGAAGTTTAATGGATTCGACTTGGTTGCTCTTGATATGGGCCAGTACGACCACCGATGGGCTAACATCCATATGTTTCCTGAAGAGGCGGCTCAGGCGGCCGATGAATTAGGTGCGCGCGCGCTGATGCCAGCACATGTGGGGCGCTTTAGCATTGCTGCTCACGACTGGGATGAGCCTTTCAACCGGATTCAGCAAACCAGCAGGCAGCGGACCTGGAAATTGTTGACTCCAGAAATAGGCGAAGCTGTAGACCTGAGCGATCAAGATCAGACTTTCAAAAAATGGTGGAAGTCGACACCATAATTTTTGCCATGAGTTGCATGTCAAAATGAGAAAAGAACCCTTTTCGACCTTATTAGCATTGTATCAGGCAAATAAAACAGCCATTTAGATTAACTGCTATATCCGTTAAGAATGACAATAGATTTTTAAATTAATGTAACTTGTTGGTCGTGGAGCACTTTAAAGTTGTACCTGTGTCTTGTCATTGCTCGTAAAACACGACCTTTTTTTAACCTCTGGCTAAGCAATCACCTTAATGACGGCTTCAAACCGGCTAGAGCTGCATTAACCCTATCTGAAATACTTTCCTCTACAGGTTTGCTGCAATGAGGATTCTAAGGGTTAGACATTACAGGCTTTTACTTTTAAATATTCAAAGACCGCTTCACGCCCTGAGACATTCGACAAGCTTTTTATGGCTTCAGTAAGGGCGAGTGTCGCGCTTCGAGAGCCAGCAAATACTTCGCTTCATCGTACTGGGTTCTGGTCTTCCAGCAGCGGTAAATGATCCTTATCCATTTGAAGGCAAGAGCCCGGATTGCAGACTGGTGAGATTTTCCTTTTTCTCGCAGTCCCTGATAATAAAGTCTGGCCCAGTATGATGAGTTAATCGTCTTCGCAGCCCATTCGACAAAGGTCTGCCTGACGAACCTGGCACATTGCCATCGCCAGTGAACCCATGATTTCTGGCCACTTCGTTCGGTCACCGGTGCAATACCTGCATAGTTTTGAATTTCTTCAGCGCTGTTAAACCGGTCACGGTTATCACCAAGTGCAGCAAGCATCCGTGGGCCCATACACGGCCCCATGCCCGGAAGTGATTTGAACAGCCCCGCATCTGGCAATGTGTCAAACAGCGTTTCGATTCGTTCGTCATAGGTTTTGATGATTTCACTCACGACTTTAATTTGTGTCGCCAGTGCTGTTGCCATCAAAGCATTAGCCTCTATAACACTCGGGTCTGTCGTCAATGGGATCGCATTATCAATACTCGCAACACGTTGCTCGGTAAGGGCCATTGCGCGGCCACCTCTGGCATTCAGAAAATTTCGGGTCGTGTAGCGCCTGGCTCGTTTCAGTTGTTGCAGACTGGGCCACCGGATAATCAACTCACACAACAGTAAGCTACCCCGATGTGAGAACCACTCCAGTGGCTGAGGATAATACTGTTTAAGCGTGTTGATGAGCCGATTCACAAAGCGGCGTTTGTCTTCAACCAGTTGACGACGTTGCTCAACCAGTTGCTGAAGTAAGCGAATATCCGCATTGTCGGGTTCAATAGCTTTTATCTTTTGGGGATAACGCAGCATTAACTCTAATGCCAGCTCTGCATCCTGCGGGTCATCTTTAGCGCCGCTGGGCGAGAAGGCTTGCCGGTAACGAGCCAGGGACAAAGCGTGGACGGGGAAAACGGTGATAAAGGGATATTTTTGAAGAGCATATACCACGGGGCCCTTCTTCAGCTCGAGAGCTATGGCGATTCTGCCTTTTACTTTCTGGTGTAACTCAGTAAGCCAGGCATCAAGCGCTTCTGCTGTATGTTCAATCACATGGAATACGCGTTCACCGTTTTTAAACTGAACACAGACATCGTGTTTTTTATCCGCCCAGTCCAGACCAACGTGCGCAGCAAATTGATTAGTCACAGTCATCACCAACTCCTTTTTATCGGGGATTGGTATGCATTCCACGCTCTTCGAAAGAAATATAGCCAGCAGTTTATCTGCATGCCCTGAGTATTCGTTAGCGAACGTGGAGCACCTACTGGCTCGAAAGAAAAGCGGCGATCATCACGTGATTCTCGCTCAATATTCGTAACCAGCAAGCGCATACCCTGAATCACTTAATAGTGTAATTCTCAGGGTGCGAATGACTATATTTCGCTCACAGCTGACCTTCCTCTACTTGCGTCAGCTCGCTCAGTGCCAGGAGCAGACCTTAGCGCGTGGAATAAGTATGGATATTATACAAAATCCGGGTAACCGACAGGTTGCCCGGGAAAAGAAGCTAAAGCGGCACAATGTTTTCCACGACATGCTGGAAAACGTAGGGATCGGAAAGTAGTTCAAATTCTTCGTCATCTGGGTAAGTCACCGCGACGTGATAACTTTCTCCGGCAAATGCCTTAACCGATTGCAGATCTTGCCAGTAGTAACTCAAACACTAATTATCAGGATCAGCCAGCTTCCCTTTACTCCCCCGCCCTCACCTCCTGAATTTTCCCCCTGGCCCTTCCGCCCCATGATAAGGTTGAAATCACGCAAACTGTCACAGGATAAACAGGCAAAAAATGGGTGAAAACGCGATACATGAGTGGCACAGCAACGCTTACCTGATCAGCACCGACAGCGAAAAGTTAGACACGGTGGCAATACACCAGTATCTGACCCGATCAACGTGGGCTGCCGGAATCAATAAAGATACCGTGACGAACGCGATCCGTCACAGCCTTAACTTTGGCCTTTATCACCATGGGGTGCAGGTGGGGTTTGCCCGCCTTATTACGGATTACGCCACCTTTGCCTACCTGTGCGACGTCTACGTGCTGGAAGAACATCAGGGCCAGGGGCTGGCAAAATGGCTGATGCAATCCATCCACAGTCACCCGGTTTTTGTCCGGCTCCGCAGGATCACGCTATTCACCACCACCGCGCCCTGGCTGTATGAAAAGTTCGGTTATGAGCCTGTCAATAAACCGAATTATGCATGGGCGATAACCCGGCCTGATATCTATCGTGTCAAAGCGCAATAACCACTCGTCCACAGAAAAATGAACGGGTATCAAAAGCGCGGCTTCTGATCGAGAGAGAAATGCTGCCCGCGAAAAAACTGGCCGCAGAATGCGGCTTTTCCGGGCCGGACGTGATGCGGCGTGTTTTCAGCCGGCTGACTGGCGTCACGCCTGCGGTTTACCGGAAAATAATAAGACGGTAATAACAGACGTTGCGCACGCGACGGGCACAACAATCGCCTGCTACAGGACCTCAACCTGCTCGAATTCTTCTGCAACCAGCTCCATATCCTCCTGGTATGTGCCCTCTCTTGAGAAAAATGCTTTATGCTCTGTCCTCCAGTATTTCAGGCTGAGATCCCCTTCGCCCTCCTTCTTTGCAAGATCTTCAGCGACATCGCAGAAGCGAACGATACGCAGCGAAATAGTCCTGATGACGCATACCGGTTCGTCTCTGCCGTTAAGGATGATGCTGTAACCACCAATGGTGGGTGATCCCTCTTCGTTTTTAAACGACGAAAGCGATCCACACGATGCCGTTTTTTTCCCTTTAATTACCAGTTCAGCCAGTTCATCTGCCATTTCTGGCGTGTCCCCAAATGCCCATGCGATCGCGCCCGGGTACTTAACGGTTAATTGTTCAATCATGCTCATCACTAAATCCTTTTTAAACAGATTTTTGAGTCTACATTAGCCAGCATCAGCCCCTCACAATCAAGACCTGACATGAATGTTTACGATGGGGCCGTTCAATATTACAGGTGACCCATGCCGTGGCGGTGTTACCCTCCACTACGGATCCCCTCCTCCCCAAAACGAATGCGCCGATGGCTGATATGATCAATCAGCGCTTCATCGTGGCTGACCACCAGCAGCGCGCAGTTCTGCTCTGCGGCGACCTCGACTAACAGCTCAATGGTCTGTTGCTGGGTCAGCAGATCCAGCCGCGAGGTGGGTTCATCGGCAAACAGAAACACCGGGTCGAGCAACAGCACGCGCAGCAGGGCAAAACGCTGCAGCTCACCGCCGGAAATCTCACCGGGATAACGGTCCAGCAGCAGCGGACGCAGCTTCAGTCGTTCCATCAGAGGCGCAATGCGTGCGCCGTCCAGGCGATGACGTTTCACCACATCACTCAATGCCTGACGCAGCGTGACACGCGGCGCAAAAGCAGACGGCGGATCCTGGAAAATCTTCTGGTATTTCACCGCGGCTAACTGGCGGTCACGCACCACGTCTCCACTGTCAGCGGCCAGCAGCCCGAGCAGGATATCGCCGAAGCTGCTCTTACCGCAGCCGCTGGGGCCAGTAATGCCAATCACCTCCCCGGCATGGACGCGCAGCGACTGGTCGCTGAACAACTGACGGCCTCCGCGCGTGATACTGAGGTTATGGGCTTCCAGCACCACGTCACGCGCGTGTGCAGCAGGTAAACGTGCGGCCCAGCGAGCCGGATCGGCAGCCAGCAACGCCTGGGTATAAGGATGCTGCGGCTGCGTCAGTACCTGCTCTGCACTGCCGCGCTCGATGATTTCACCGCGCAGCATCACCGCCACTTCACCGCCGATCTGGCGGGCCAGTTCGATATCATGGGTGATGGTCAGCAACCCGCCGCCTGCGCGCACTTCCTGCAACAGCAAGGCGATCACTTCATCGCGCCGCGCCACATCCAGTCCTTTGGTCGGTTCATCGGCGACAATAATGTTCGCCCCACCGGCCCGCGCCGCGGCAAAGGCCACGCGCTGGGCCATCCCGCCGGACAGTGCCTGCGGCAGGCGGTCAGCTGCGGCGGCCACGCCCAGCGCATCCAGATCGCGCAGGGCGGCCTCGCGGGCCGGTTGCGCTTTCATGCCACGCAGAAAGCGGTAGCTCTCGGCCACCTGCTCGCCTGCACGCATGGTCGGGTCCAGCGCCAGCCACGGCTCCTGCGGCAGAATGCCCAGCCGATGCCCCCAGAAGGCACGCGCCGGACGAGAAGCCAGCGGCAGCACCTGACCATCAACATGCAGCGTGCCGCTGGCCTTCAGTCCGGCGGGCAGCGTGCCGATCACCGCCTGCGCCAGCAGGCTTTTACCCGATCCGGTTTCCCCTAACAGCGTAAATGGCTGCCCGGCACGCAGCGTAAACGACAGCGGCTGCACCGGTAAATCGCCGCCGCTAACGGCCGCCTGTTCAATATCCATCAGGATCATGCTTTCTCCCTGCCTGCCAGCAACAGCAGGCTTAACACCAGTAAAAACACCACCACCACGGGCTGCAACAGCGCATACGGCGCTTCTTCATAATACGGCAGCAGCTCGGTCATCATCAGCCCCAGCTCCGGGGTCGGTGGGCGAACGCCAACGCTGACAAAGCCTAATGCAGCAATCGCCATAATCGCGCTGGCTGCCCCAAAGGCCGCTACGGTCAGCACCACGGGTGCCATCTCCGGCCACAAATGACGGCGGAAAATCAGCCACGGACTCAGACCCAGCAGACGCGATGCCTGCACGGCGGGTGAGCTCAGCAGCGGGCGTGCAATGGCACGACTGATACGGAAATACTCCACCCACAGCAGCAGGGAAATCCCGACATACAGCATCACGGCCGAGTCAGGCACCAACGCGGTGAGCAGCAGCACCAGCAGCAGGCCGGGCAACGCCAGAAACGCATCGGCCAGCAGTGAGACGCCACGATCCACCACACCCCCGCGCCAGGCTGCCAGCACGCCCAGTAGAATGCCGGGGATCATCGCACTCAGCACGCTGACAAAGGCCAGCCCCAGCGACAGACGGATCGCCGCTGTCAGACGGGCAAACAGGGAGCGCCCCAGATGGTCATAACCGAAGGGGGCACTGAGGTCAGGCCATTGCAGTGCCAGCATCAACTTCTGCCGCACCGGGTCCTGCGGCCACAGCAGCGGCAGCACAAAAGCAAACACCACCAACAGCAGTAACAGTGCTGCCCCGGTCCGTTGCGCCAGCGAACTGCGGCGCACTATCGTCATCATCATGCATTTTTCCTTCGCGGATCGAGCCAGTAACACAGCCCGTCACTGAGTGCGTTGAGCAGCACAAACATCAGCCCCATAACCAGTGCCGTACCCTGAATCATCGGCACATCGCGGGCAAAAATCGCATGCACCAGTGCATGACCAATGCCCGGCCAGGCGAACAGCGTCTCCACCACGATCACGCCTTCAATCAGGTAGATAAACTGAACGCTGAGGTACGTCACCAGCGGCACGCTGACGTTGCGCAGACCGTGCCGCCAGAACAGCGTGCCCTCTTTCAGCCCTTTGGTGCGGCCAAACTGATACCAGGCCGAGTCAGTCACCTGGCGCATGGCGTTGCGCGCCACCCGGCTGGACACCGCAGCCAACCCGAGGGCCAGCGTCAGGGCAGGCAGCAGCACATGCTGCACATCGCCATAGCCGGCCGCAGGTAGCAGGCCCAGGTTGAGCGCAAAGATCACCACCAGAATCAGCCCGAGCACAAAGTGCGGCAGCGCACGCAGCGTGGTGGAGATCGCCAGCAGCGCGCGATCCAGCTTCCCTCCGGGGGACAACCCGGCCAGAATGCCGAGCGGCGGGCCGAGCAGCAGTGACAGTAGCAGCGCCACGGCCGCCAGCAGCAGGGTCTGCCCCAGCTGATGACCTATCTCTTCCATCACCGGCGCACCGGACACCAGCGAGTTGCCGGGATTGAAGTGCAGCAGTTGCACAAACCAGTCAGCCAGCGCCTGCCAGGCCGGGCGATCCAGCCCCAGTTCTTGCTGAACCGCGCTGGCCGCCGCCGCATCAACGCGGTCATAACCGTAACGCCCCGCCGCAATACGGTAGGCAATATCCCCCGGCAGCGAGCGCATCAGCACAAAGGTCAGGCCGCCGACCAGCAGCGCCACCAGCCCGGCCTGCAACAAGCGGTAGCCCAGCATGCGTATCATTCAGCCCACCTCATTTTTTCCAGTCCGAAGGTGCGCTCAAACGGGTCAAGGGTGGCACCACTCAAACGTTTAGACACGGCAGCGGTCTGCTGATACCAGGCCACCGGAATGGTGGGCAGATCGGTTTGCAGAATGCGCGTTAACTGCTGACGTTCTGCCTGGCTTTTCGCCGGGTCGCGGCCCTGCACCAGGTCGGCCAGGGTCTGATTGAACGTGGCGTTGCTCCAGTTCATTGCCCCCCACTCTCCGCCCTGAGGTGGATAATCCTGCAACAGCGTACCCAGTGGATCTGGCGTCAGCGCAAAGTTACGTGCCACCAGCGCCAGCTCCAGCGTGCCGTCATGATGCTTCGCGGCAATTTCCCCGGAGTTGGTCGAGTTGATCGCCACCTGCACGCCGACTTCACGCAGCTGCTGCTGGATGGCCGCCGCGATCAGTGGCAGCTCCGGGCGGTCAGGATAGGTGGTCAGCGTCAGGGAGAACGGCTTGCCGTTACGTTGCAGCACGCCGTCTGCTCCCGGTTTCCAGCCAAGCTCCGCCAGCAGCGCCTGGGCCTGTTGCGGCTGATTCGCCAGAGGCGTCAGGCTGGCGTTATGCCACTGCGCCACGGAAGGAGGAAACAGCTGATCGGCTGCCGCCGGATAACGCAGAATGGCGCGTGCAATGCCCTGACGATCGAGCGCCATGCTCAGCGCCTGGCGCACACGCACATCATTCAGCAGCGGATGCCCGGCATTCACTTTCAGCAGGACGCTGCGCGGGATCGAGACTGACAGCAACTGCACGTTGCGGTTGTTTTTCAGACGGCTGCGGCTGGCAGGATCGAGATTCAGCACCATATCGGCATTGCCACTTTCAGCCAGCAGGGCACGGGTTTCCGCGCGACCCACGGCCATGTAGCTGGCCTGCTCAATGGCAGGGGCTTTGCCCCAGTAGTCGTGGAAACGGGTCACGGTCAGCTTCTGCGGTGCCTGCAAGGAGGTCATCCGGTACGGGCCGCTACCGATAATCTGCACGACTTTGTGCGCGGCATCGTAAGAAGCAGGCGCCAGGATCTGAGCACGGTTTTCCGCCAGCATACTGAGCAGCGGCGTAAACGGCTGGCTGAGCGCAATCACTACCTGCCCTGCTTCGGCGCGGATGGCGGTGACCGGAGCTTTATCCAGCAGGCCGGGTTTACTGCGTGAGACTTCCAGCGCATTCACCACACTCTCAGCAGTCAGCGGACTGCCATCATGGAATTTCACGCCAGGACGCAGGGTAAAGCGCCACTGCAGACCATCGTCAGACACCGTCCAGCTGGTCGCCAGGCCAGGCAGCGGCTGCCCGGCGCTATCCGCGTTGACGAGGGTTTCGACAATCGACATTTTCAGGAAAATATCGCCAGACAGCGTCGGGTCAGTGCCTTTGATTTCGAAGGGGGCGACCAGCGCGGCGACCCGCTCAGGGGCTGCGCTGGCCGGGGCGGCAACGGCCACCAGCATCAGGGCCAGCAGCGGCGAGCGTAAAAATTTGTGCATCCGTTATCAATCCTTTATCCAGAGAAAGGGAACAACGCAGGCTGACGCCCGCGCTGCGGATGATAACTGTTACTTTATAACATTACAATTGGCAATCTGTAGTTACAATTCCCCTCATTAGTCATTTTCGTGGCTGACAGTCTGGCTTCAGGTCTGAGGCCAGTTTGAGCACGCCGGATCGGCAAAATCCGCCTCCCTGCGGGCCTCGGCACGCGACGTCCTGTCGCGTGACGTCCGGCTTACCTCAAACTGGCCCCATCCCCGCAGAACCGTTGCTCGCTGTGGATTTTAAAATCGCAACAGCATGACGCTCTTTGTGTATTGGTTTGGGTATTGGTTTGGGTATTGGTTTGGGTGTTGACCTGGGTTTTGACGTTGAGGCGGCATTCAGCAGCGCTGAGGAAGCACAGTGAACCAGGACGAACCGCCAGGACGGCGGTAAGAGGGAGAGCCGGCACAGGGATGTGCCGTCACGACCGCTCCGTCGGTGAACGACGCTTGCGAAGGCACCCGCTGAAAGCGGGCGATGCGCCTGCCGCAAGCCCGGATTCCAAAGGGCGGGGCGACTGCCGCCCTTTGGTCGCTCAGCCCGCGCAGCGGGAAAGCGAAACGCCCTTGACGTTGACCTGGACCATCGTGCACGTCCACTACGGTTTGAGGTGACCCGGATTCAACGTCTCAGATGCATATCTGCCCTCAGCGTCACTCTCCAGCGGCCTGACCTGCGCCGTCATCACCCCCTGCCCTTCGCCATATTTATGCTGTAAGGCCCGCTGCATTTCATGCAGGATTTCGCCATCCAGCTTGTAGTGACGCAGGTAGATCCACAGCGTGAGAACAAAGAACACCAGCGGCAGACCAATCATAATCCCCTGCATCCCCATGATGGTGCTGGCTGACTGCTGCGCGCCTGGCACATACCCCACCACACCCAGCATCACACCAATCAGCAGCCCGGCAAACGCGGCACCGGCTTTCACCACCATGGTCTGCACCGAGAAGGCGATACTTTCAATGCGAACGCCCAGCGCGTAGTCGCCGTAGTCCACGGTATCCGCGACCATAATCACCAGCATCACCCAGAAGAACGCCCCGCCAATGTTGACCAGAATCCCGGACAGTGAAATCAGCGTCGCGCTCTGTGGCGCATACATGCCCACCACCAGCAGCAGCAGGCAGCTCATCACCGGCAGCACCGAGGCGCTAATCCAGATCGCCCGCCGTGAGAAGCGCGCCACCAGTTTCGGGAAGCAGAGGATGGCGATCAGGTTGGCGATCCCGGCATACATCATGTACCACGGGAACAGCTCTGCCCGGCCCACCACATAGGTGAAGTAGTAGATGGCAAACGCAGTGATCACGTTATGTGCCAGATTCCAGGCCAGCGCCATCAGCAGCAGCGCAAACAAGGGGCGGTTGCGGAAAATCATACTGAGTACGGCTTTAATGGTGGTCTGCTCTGGCGCATTCGGCACAGCAGAGGAAGAGTATTTCTCTTCGATATTACGCAGCGTGATGATCGCAGAGAGGATAAAGAACACCACCAGGATCAGCGAGAACAGCATAAACCCCTGCCCTTTGTTGCCGTCACCCAGGTAGTTCACCAGCGGCAGACCGATCACCCCGGTGGTGTAACCCGCCAGACTGGCGAAGAAACGCGGCCACGGGATCAGCGCTTCACGTTCCCGTTTGTCGAGGGTAATGCAGGGCACCAGCGACCAGAACGGCACGTCCATCAGGGTATAGGTAAAACCCCACAGCAGGTAGGTCGCCCAAATCCACGCAATCAGCGCACCGCCCTCGAAGTTATGCGCACAGAAAACGGAGACCAGCACCACCGAATTGCTCAGCGTACCAATCAATATCCAGGGTTTAAACTTGCCCCAGCGGGTGCGGGTGCGCTCAACAATCCAGCCCATCACCGGGTCAAAGAAGGCATCAAGAATGCGTGCCACCAGGAACAGTGAGGCCACCATACTGACCGATACCCCAACCACATCGGTGTAGTAGTACATCAGATACATATAGATAATGCCGATGGCAAAATCCTTACCGAATGCCCCCAGCCCGTAGCTGATTTTTGTTTTTACCGAAACTGTCATCGTGATTAATCCCTGCCAGTGTCATCGTAAATGGCGGCCATAAGTGGCCGCCACGAGCCAAAGCGCTGTACCCGTTTCAGGGATTAACGGTAAGTGGGTAACCAGTCACCGTGAGCGGCGATCAGTTCGTCGCACAGCTTCACCGTGTCATCAATCGACAGTTCAGCAGAAGTGTGCGGGTCAAGCAGCGCAGCATGGTAGATATGCTCTTTTTTATGGCTGATCGCGGCCTCAATGGTCAGCAGCTGGGTATTAATATTGGTGCGGTTAAGCGCCGCCAGCTGTGGCGGCAGGTCGCCGACATAACATGGCGTCACACCCTGACCATCCACCAGACACGGCACCTCTACGCAGGCCTGGGACGGCAGGTTGGTGATCAGCCCGTGATTCAGAACGTTGCCGCCAATCTTATACGGCACATCGGTTTCCATCGCTTCAATCATCCACGACGCGTACTCGTGGCTGCGCGTATGGCTGAGGTTCTCGTTTTGCGTCAGCTTATCGCGCTGCTGATGCCAGCGGTCGATCTGCTCAATACAGCGACGCGGATATTCATCCAGCGGAATATTAAAACGCTCAATCAGCTCGGGATAGTTGCGCTTGATCCAGTACGGCATATATTCCGCATTATGTTCGGAGGACTCGGTGACGTAATAGCCAAAGACGCGCATGATTTCGTGACGCACCATATCGTCATGTTTATCCGTCAGGGCCAACGCGCGGCGTTTGATCTCCGGGTAAATGTCTTCGCCATCACGGGTAATATTGAGCAACCACGCCATATGGTTGATACCGGCAATCTGCCATTTCACACCGTCCATCGACATATCAACGGACTTCAGCAGTGTCTCAGCACAAACCTGCACGCTGTGGCACAGGCCAACGGTTTTAATCCCCGTGTGTTGCAGCATGGCACCGGTCAGCGACGCCATCGGGTTGGTGTAGTTCAGTAGCCAGGCATCCGGGCACACCGCTTCCATATCACGGGCGAAATCCAGCATCACCGGAATGGTGCGTAATGCACGGAAAATCCCGCCAATACCGAGAGTATCGGCAATGGTCTGGCGCAGTCCGTACTTTTTTGCGATCTCAAAATCAGTAATGGTGCAGGGATCGTAGCCGCCGACCTGGATGGCGTTAATCACATAGCTGGCCCCCTGCAACGCAGGGCGGCGCTGCTCCACGCCGGCGTATTTCTCAATGCGAGCTTTGCCCTGGCACAGATTGGCATTGAGATTATTCAGCATCAGCCAGGAGTCATTAAGCCGTTCAGCGTCAATGTCATACAGGGCGATATCCACCTGCTGCAACGCGGGCGTTGCCAGAATATCCCCCAGTACATTCTTCGCAAATACCGTACTGCCTGCCCCGAGAAACGTAATTTTCATTGTTGTGCCCTTTTGAATCCATGAGGTGAAGTTGCACTCACTTTAGGCAGCAGGCGCACGGCTGCCTATGTAATTTTTTGACATTGATATGGTGAAAAACGACCGCCAAATCGAACTGTGATCTGGCTCGCTAATTACCGTCCCCGACGAGCAAAATAACGGTGCAATGTCACAATCCGGGTTTATTTCACGCAACCAGCTGACGATTAACTGCTGTAATAAGCTGAAAAATAAAAGGAAGATGCCATGCAGAAAGATATTCACCCCGATGACATTGCCCAGTTCGGTCTAAACATTTATCAGTACGGGCATGAAGTCTGCGCCAGCCAGCACAGCTATGGCCCCGCAGTGCGCCAGCACTATCTTTTACATTATGTGATACGCGGCGGCGGGACGCTGTTTAGCGGCGATCGGCGCTGGCCCGTGCGTCAGGGGGAGGCGTTTCTTATCCATCCGCATGAGATCACCACCTACACCGCCGATAAACAGCGGCCATGGGAATATATGTGGGTGGAACTGGATGGATTGATTGCGTTGAGAAGCCTGGAAAAATGCGGGTTACGCCGTGACATGCCATTGTATCGGCCAAAAGAGACGCTTTCTCCCTGCCCTGCCTACCCCTATTTGCAACAACTGGTGGCGCAGGACCCGGTACATTCGCTGCGTATCGCCGGGTTAACCTGCCTGTTTCTTGATGCATTAATCGCCAACGCGCACCACGAGGACGGTGAGGAAACCCGTTGCGGAAATAAACACCTGGACAGTGCCATTCAGTTTATTGAACGCCACTATCACCGTAATCTCGCGATTGGCGAGGTGGCAGACCACTGCAATATTGACCGCAGCTATCTCAGCCGCCTGTTTCAGCAGCAGTTCGGCTATGGTCCGAAACAGTATCTGTTGTTGCTGCGGATGGAGGTGGCCACTTCGCTGCTCTCTGACCCCAGCCTGCCAATAAAAGTAATAGCCTATTCATTGGGTTACACCAGTCAGATGCAGTTTGCCAAGGTATTTCAGCAACATTTTCACTGCTCCCCTACGCAGTGGCGGCGCGAGAAAGCCCGCCCGGCCTGATGGGTGGCTGAGATTCTGCCATACTCTGTGGCACTGCCCGGCTACGGGCCGGATTCTCATCACCGTGAGGCGCCCGATGAATACTGAACTCAGCCCATCCCCTGCCTACGGCCAACTGCACAGCGCCCTGCTGGAACAACGTTCCCGGGTGCAGTCAGCAGAGGTAATTCATACCATTAATCGTGCATTACTGGCCGGAGAACGGGTCAGTGCAGCGTTTTATGACCTCAGCCAGCTTAAGCTCCTGCAACAGCGAAAAATTTTGCCGCTGATCACCCCAGAAACCGAAGATGAAGTGGCCGCTTTTATTGCTGCGCTTAACCCAGTGGTTCCTGCCGCGCTGGTGAATGAAGCCCAGTTTTGTGAGCTGCAGCAGCGTGTCAGCCATCTGAGTGAGCACTTTCGCTGGCAGCATGCCAGCCTGCCGCTGGTGCAGAATGCGCTGTTTGTCCGCACCTGGCACCACTGGCAGCAAACGCTGGAGACCCTGTTCTGCGCGGGCGATAATGCCGCGGTGTTTACCCGGCTTGAGCAGGTATTGAATGATTCCAGCGGTAAGATCCCGGTGCTGGGTGAAGCGCGTGAACTGTACCGGGCGCTGGAAGGATTACTGGTGAGTTGCCGCCAGAAGGCGGAAGAAAGCAGCGGCGAGCAGGATGCACTGGCGGGATATGTTGCCGCCGCCGACATCGCCACCCGGGGGATTATCACCTTTGGTGCCACTGCTGAGGCGGTATTACGCGGCCGCCCGCTTCCCACGGAGGCACAGCTGAAAACCCGCATTAAAGAGCATCACACCAGCGTCACCGAGCGCATGCATCCGTGGTTTTCAACAGTGTAGTCAGCCCGCTATTATTCGATAAAAGTGGCAAGCGGAATGCTGAACCGTTTCGCCAGCGCTCTCATATGTTCCAGCGTTAAGGCCCGCTGGCCACTCATGATCATACTCACCAGCGAGCGGCTGCCAATCTCCTGTTGGAAGCTGCTCTGGTTCAGGCCATGCTGATCCATTAAAACCCGCAGTACTGCCAGTTCGCGCGGTGTTGCATCAATACGCGCATTAAAATCCGCGAATGCCGGTGCAACATTTTCCCAGGCGGAAATTTTCTTCGCCAGAATATCGATCAGTGGATTTTCATCATCGTGATCGATCAGGTACTCCACCAGCACCAGTGCCTCTTCATAGTCATGTGTGGTTGCTTGACGACCAAGGAAAGGAATCGCATGAATCAGTGCAGCACTGGCACTGAGTGCGGTATGAAATTTTTTTTCTGCAACCCTCATTCCGGGTGCCTCCGATAGTAGTCCGTTAACCTGTCGTATTCATCGTGCGTAACAATATGCTTAATAAATACATTTTGTGTCTCAAACTTGATATAGGTAATGATGCGCAGGTGGTTCCCCGCGGCATTGATGACCCACCATTTACGCCGATACTTGAATCTGTCCAGTGAGGCAAACTGGGCTTTCAACTGCTCAGGTGTAATGTAATCCCTTGAGTTCAGTACCCTCCAGATATCATCAAGCGAGAGTGCTGCGTTCGGATAGCAGCGGGCAGCCTCGATAAACGGTCGTCTTGAGATAACACGCATAGATCCCTCTTCGTTATCATGGTTGCAAAGTATACAGACATCCCTTCATGGTCACAATATGTGAACAATTATTTTATCGCAGACCGGTTTATCTGGCTATTTGCTGACGGCGATTTTGCGAGGCACTATTTGTAAATCAGCGCCTCAGGCGCTACTCTGGCGGCGGTTTCCACTGAAAATGATGGATATAGATTCACTATGCCAGCCCCCGTCAAACGTAAAAACGATCCGGAAGGGTTAAAGAAACGCATCCTCGCCAGCGCCCTCACCACCTTTGCTGAATTCGGCTTACAGGGTGCACGTATGGAGCAGATTGCCGAGGATGCGCAGACCACCAAGCGAATGGTGGTGTATCACTTCACCAATAAAGAGCAGCTGTATATCGAGGTTCTGCACCTGGTGTATCGCGAGATCCGCCAGCATGAGACCGGCCTGAATCTGGCCGAGATGTCACCAGGCATGGCCATTGCCCGCCTGGCGGAAGCCAGCTTCGATTATCACATTTCGCATCCCGATTTTATGCGCCTGATCTGCAGTGAGAACCTGATGCGTGGCCGCTATATTCGCCAGTCAGAGACGATCAAAACGCTGAACCAAAGCGCGCTGGATGTACTGGATGCGGTACTGATACGCGGAAAACAGAGCGGTGAGTTTGATCCGCATGTCACCACCGTGGACGTTCACCGCCTGATCAGCAGCATCAGCTTCCACAACGTCGGCAACCATTACACCTTCCATACGCTGTTTGGCGGCAATGAAACCGAACAGCAGAGCCTGGCGCGTAACCGCCGGTTAGTGGTGGATGCCACGCTGCGTTATCTGCGCCCTGAGCGCTAATCTCTACAGCCCATTTAAATCGGTACAACTCACAATTACCCCGCTATGCCCTGAGGTATTCCCACAAAAATGAATGGCTGATCATTCGGTTTCAGGTCTGAGGCCAGTTTGAGCACGCCGGATCGGCAAAAGACGCATCCATGCGGGCCTCGGCACGCGGCGTCCCTGCCGCGTGACGTCCGGCTTACCTCAAACTGGCCCCATCCCCGCAGAACGTCTGCTCGCTGTGGGTATTACCCCCCCCCACCTTGTGACAGCCTCTGCGGATTGATTTGAATCAGGATTTTGGATCTGGATTTTAACGTTTAGGCGGCATTCAGCAGCGCTGAGTAAGCGCAGTGAACCAGGACGAACCGCCAGGACGGCGGTGAGAGGGAGAGCCGGCACAGGGATGTGCCGTCACGACTGCTCCGTCGGTGAACGATGCTTGCGAAGGTATCCACGCAGCGGACGCAGCGCCTGCCGCAAAGCCCGGGTCCCCAGGGCGGCGGCGACCGGCTATCCCCGCCGTCAGCCACATCTTTCCCCCCAGCATCCCCTGGTGTGCAACTGAGCACAGAATGCCACGCTGGCACGTGCTGACGCGGTGATTACCCGCATTAAACGCTGGCATGCCGAAGTGCAGCCGCATATGCATGGGAGAAGCAACCCGATCCTGATGCCCGCTATTACACGCTGAATAAGCTGTGGTGGAACGCTGTATCGTAGGGGTCAGACATGTCTGACCCGGGGCGGGGCACGCCCCCGCCCCGACAAATCGAGAGCCCCCTGCTGCTATTTTTCTGGCGTAAACAGCGGCACGGGTTGCCCGCTGATATAGCGTTTGCGTAGTTTCGCCGAGAGATGGTCCATGATCATTACGATCACGACCATGATCAGGGTAATAAACATCACCACATCCCAGTTCCACAGGCGCATATTTTCGGCATACACCAGGCCGATACCGCCAGCGCCGACAAAGCCCAGCACGGCCGCCGAACGGGTATTCGACTCAATCTGATACAGACTCAGCGCCAGAAACGCCGGGAATGACTGGGTGAAAATACCGTAACGGTGTTTTTGCAGGCTGTTGGCCCCCACCGCATTTAACCCGCGTCCTGGTGAACGTTCCACGGCTTCATGCCCTTCGGCATAGAGTTTCCCCAGCAGCCCGACGTCCTGCATGATAATCGCCAGCACCCCTGCCAGCGGCCCCATGCCGACAGCACGCACGAAAATCAGCCCCCAGATTGCCATATCAATTCCGCGCAGGATATCCAGCAGGCGACGAACCACCAGCGCCACCGGACGCAGCACAGGCGTGGCCATCACGTTGCGTGCTGCAAGAAATGACAGCGGTAAGGCCAGCAGTGTGGCGGTGATCGTACCGGCGAAGACAATCGCCAGCGTGATAAAAATCTGGCTGAAATAGTAGGCAAATGGCCAGTTCGCAACATCATGCCAGACAAACATACGCATAAAATAGTGCGCCAGCTGGCCCAGGCCGATGGTGAGCTGCTGCCAGCTGATGCCAAACTGGGTGAAGAAAAACACGTAGTAAAGCAGGATGGCTGCCGCAATCAGCCCGATGCGCCTCAGGTAGCTGCGCTGAATGGCAAACAGCGCCTGATGCTGCTGCTTCATGCCTTCCAGCTTGTCACTGCCGATTAATCCCATCATGAGCGGTTTCCTTCCACAACACGCTGACGCACCCGTCCGGACACCATATCCAGCAGTGAGACCACCACGATAATCAGTATCAGCGTCATACTGACCTGGTCATAACGGTCCAGTTTGATGTTGGTCATCAGCTCCTGGCCGATGCCCCCCGCCCCCACCAGTCCGAGGATCGTGGACTGACGGAAATTGACCTCAAAACGCATAAAACCATACGAGAGAAACACCGGTTTGACCTGCGGCCAGAGCGCGAAACGCATACGCTGCAACGACGATGCCCCGCAGGATGCCAGGCCGCGCACCGGTTTATCTGACGCACTTTCAATCGCTTCATAGAACAGTTTGGTCAGGCTGCCAATGGTGTGCAGCGCCAGTGCCAGAAAGCCCGGGATCACGCCAATACCAAACGCCATCACAAACATCACTGCCCACGCCAGTTCCGGCATGGTACGTAGGAAAGCCACACAGGTACGAATGGCGAAACTCACGCTGCGCGGTGTTTGGGTGTTGCTGGCAGCGAAAAAGGCCAATACGCCCGCCACCATCACCGATGCCAGGGTCGCGGCCAGCGCCAGTTGCAGTGTTTCCCAAATCAGCGGCAGCTGAATAGGCAGACGATAGCCCCAGTAAGCCAGTGAGCCTTCCGTATGGCTGTCGGCAAACAAGCGTGAGGCGCTCATCGTGGGCACGGTTTCCGCGAGGTAATCGAAAAAGTGCGGCAACGACACCCATATGGTGTGCAGATTAAATTCCGCCATCTGGCCGGAGGCGAGGTACAGCACCAGCAGCGTCAGGGACCACAGCAGCGTGTCGCGCTTCTGCTTACCGCGGATCTGCTGGTAATAGCGTTCAAAATCGGGATGTGTCATGCGGATACCTGAGTGAAGGGTCGACGGCAGTCGACCCTTATCAGCGGAGAAGAGAACGGGTGATTAACGGGCTTTGGTCAGCGCACGTTTCATATCGATGATCGCCTGATAATCAGCCACGGTAGCCGGGCCGATATGCTGGGCGCCACCCACGGCTTTGACGAAGCAGCTGTGATGTTCGGTATCCAGCTTTTTGATAGCCGTGACCAGCTTCGCTTTGAAATCAGCAGGCAGCTTGTTGCTCACCAGCACCGGACCGTTCGGGATCAGCGGTGACTGCCAGATGATACGAATTTTCTTCATCAGGTCCGGGTTACCGGCACGGATCATTCGGGTGAATGCACCGCTGGTGTAACCGGTGTTGTAATCGCCGATCATCGAGGCCCAGGTCACTGCGCCTTCGAACTGACCGTTCAGCACGCCCAGTACATCCTGCTCGTGGCCACCGGAGAAGGTCACGCTGGAGAAGTGGCCTTTGTATTTGTCATCCACCGAACCGCCAAACTCTTTCTTGAAGCTTTCGTTCGGGATCAGGAAGCCGGAAGTGGAATCCGGGTCGGCCATACCAAATGATTTGCCTTTCAGGTCGGCCAGTGTTTTGTACGGACTGTCCGCTTTCACAACGACAACAGAGTGATAGCCGCGTGATTTATCGGCGTCATCCACCACAATGCCAACCACATCGACAGCTTTCGGGTCATTGATGTAGACCGAGGCATACGATGACGGTGACATGCTCAGCACCATATCCACTTTGCCGCCGATCAGGCCCTGGATCACACCAGAATAGTCAGACGAATTACGCAGTTTGGTATCAACGTTCAGCTCTTTATCGAAGAAATCTTTCACGCACTGGTTATCACCAATCTGCTGCGTGGCATTCTGGCCGCCGAGGATACCTAAATTCAGTTCTTTCGGTGCGTCAGCGGCAGAGACGTTAGCTGCCATCACACTACCGATTACTGCTGCGAGAATCATTTTTTTCATTGCTGAGTTCCGTGTCCCATAAAAGTGTTATTACCCGTCATGCCTGCGGTGTGACCGTCAGCCGTGATGGGCATCGTTAAGTTCAGAGTTTTCGTCGCCATACAACACATGCAAAAGATCATCGGTCAGTTCTGACGGATGGCCGTCAAACACAATGCGGCCCTTAGCAACGCCAATGGCACGCGTACAATATTCTTTCACCAGCTCCACCGAGTGCAGGTTCACCATCACGCTGATGCCGTTTTCACTCACCTGACGCAGCACATCCATAATGCGACGGGTGTTTTTCGGGTCGAGCGAAGCAACCGGCTCATCGGCCAGCAAAATTTTCGGGTTCTGCATCAGCGCACGGCAGATCGCCACACGCTGCATCTGTCCACCGGAGAGATTTTCCGCCCGCTGCAAGGCCTGAGGCAGCATGTTCAGCCACTCCAGCAGGCCGATGGCGCGGGCACGATCGGCATCGGGGAAGATTTTAAAGAAGGATTTCAGCGTCGAGGTCTGGCTCAGACGGCCCAGCAGGACATTGGTCAGCACATCCAGCCGTGGCACCAGGCAGAAATCCTGGAAGATCATGCCGCACTCGCTGCGCCACTGGCGCATCTGCCGGGTATTCAGCTCAACAATGTTCTGTTGCTTGCCATGATCATTGAAGTGAAGGATGGCGCCTTCGCTGGCCGGGAGGGTGCCATTCAGCACATGCAGCAGCGTTGATTTTCCTGCGCCGCTGCGACCAATCACCGCCACCAGCTCACCGGCATGCAGGTCAAAGTTAATGTCCTGCAAGACGCGCGTCTGTGTGCCGTATGATTTTCCGAGTCCATTCACTGCCAGCACTTTTGCACGATGCTCCGCGTGGGGGATCGCCTGCTGCTGGGGGGCAATTTTTAACAATGCCTGTGCCATGTGTTGTCCATTATCAGGTTGCGCGTTATCCGCTGTGCGCCCTATTAACCACCTGTG
Organism: Erwinia sp. MYb416; assembly: GCF_037479575.1. NCBI lineage: Bacteria > Pseudomonadati > Pseudomonadota > Gammaproteobacteria > Enterobacterales > Erwiniaceae > Erwinia > Erwinia sp. MYb416. Next base: position 1,089,081 of record NZ_JBBGYT010000438.1, on the reverse strand, counting down.
CGATGAAAGTTTAATGACAGAGGGGTGATGGAAGCATGACAGACCGAAAAGGGCACTGAGCAAATTAACAAAGATTGAATGTTTATCCCCTCCCGCCGATAACCCTGTGGACAGCTAACTCTAATAATAAGGTCCACCATGTTTTCCACTATTGCATCAGGTATCACGTCACGCCTTGCGTGGCAGAAACGCACCCATTCTTCTGCCACGCTTGACTCGTTGAAAGACTCTATCGCCATGATCGAATTCATGACCGATGGCACCATCATCACGGCTAATAGCCTGTTTCTTGAGAAAATGGGCTACCAACTGAATGAGGTAGTCGGTCAACATCACAGTCTGTTCTGCACGCCGGACCTGTTGGCATCGCGCCAGTATCAGGACTTCTGGATGCGGCTGAATCGCGGGGAAAGTTTCAGCGACAAATTTCTGCGCGTGGCGCAAAACGGCCGTCCGGTGTGGCTCGAAGCCAACTATGTACCGGTGCGGGATCGTAACGGGCGCGTGTTCAAAATTATTAAGCTCGCTACCGACATCACGTCGCGCATTATGGATGCCCAGGAGCAACGGGCAATGACCAATGCTATCGAGCGCTCAATGGCGGTGATTGCCTTTAACCTTAAAGGCGAAGTGCTGAAAGCTAACGATAACTTTCTTAAAACCATGGGATATCGCGCCAGTGAAATTATCGGTGCGCATCACAGCCAGTTCTGTTCCGCAACATTGCGCAGCAGCCCGGAATACACACTGTTCTGGCAGAAGCTCAACCGTGGTGAGTTTATTTCCGGCCAGTTTCAGCGCGTCAACAAGCAAGGGTCTACCCTCTGGCTGCGCGCGACCTATAACCCGGTGTTCGACGACAGTGGTGAGCTGTATAAAGTGGTGAAGTTTGCCACCGATGTCACCGCCCAGGTTGAGAAAAACCAGCTAGAGCGTGATGCAGCCCAACAGGCTTATCAAACGGCGCTGCAAACCAGCGAAAGCACAAAACGCGGTGCCAGTGTGATTGCCAACAGCGTGCAGACCATGAATGAACTGGCAGGTGAACTGCACGGGATCTCTGGCGATATCACCGGGCTCGGGGATTCCTCAGACAATATCGGCCAGATCGTGACCAGTATTCGTCGCATTGCCGATCAGACCAACCTGCTGGCCCTCAATGCGGCGGTGGAAGCCGCCCGCGCAGGCACGCAGGGTCGCAGCTTCGCGGTGGTGGCCAACGAAGTGCGCACGCTGGCGCAAAACATCAACCGCGCCACCACCGAAATCGAACAGATGGTGCAGCAAAATCACCTGCTGGCGAGCAAAGCGCAGAAAGGCATTACCTCAAACCTGCAACGTGCCGATCGCGGCGTGGAGCTGGCGCAGGAAGCCGGCGGCGTCATCGCTGATATACGCGACAGTTCCGACGATGTGCTACGCGCCATCGGCCACGTCACCGCCGCGTTAAAGAGCGATTAAGCGTCGTCTCATCAACCTGCACAACGGCATTATCACTCCGGCAAAAAGGCCGACCCGAAAAGGTCGGCCACTGCGAATAATCAGATCTGTTTATTGATAAGCCGCATCAAAGAAAGCCTTTTCCAGCGTCACGGCGCGCAGGAAGAAATCCTCACACTGCGCCTGCTGTGCCGGGCCAACACGGTCGAGCTCCTGACGTAAAAAGGCGACAAATTCGCGGAAATCGGGGTTATCGTGCAACATAATCCACTCGGCGTGAACAAAACTGGCAGGCAATGGCAGTGGGGCCTGTGACGCCCAGTCGAGGTACAGCCACTCGGCGACATTGAGCACGGTCAGGATCACCGCATAGGAGCGCGTGGCAGCGGCCTCCAGCATGATCGCCTTGAATCCCGCAGTGGGAGAAGTGTCCGGTTCGGCGTCGCGCTGCGCCGCGCTGACGTCCAGCGCCTCAAATGCGCGCAGAAAATAGGTGTTCTCTTCACCGGAGACAACCCCGGCGCAGCGACCAAAGCGCAGGCGGGCTGCGGGGCTGTCGGCACTGGCAATGGCCGATCCGACTAAGGTGAGGAAGCTGTCGAGAAAACGGTGATCCTGGGTGAGGTAAGTGCTCATCACCTGGCGATCCACGCTGCCATCATAGAGCTCGCGAACAAAGCGATGCGTGACGGCCTGTGTCCAGATGGGCTGGCTCAGGGTACGGAGTGTGTCAGTAAAACGAGTGGTCATCAGGTAGTCCTTATAAGCAGACTACCGGCAAAAGAGAGGTAAGAGGCCCCATCCCTTCGCCGGCATTATCCGGATCAGGTGTTAAGGGTCATCGCGCTGAATCTTTTACGATTTCTCAGCCAGTTGCCTGGCTCCCCCTGGAGGGGGAATTAAGTCAGGAATTTTCCGGAACGTCAATGTTGCTGACGCGGGACATTGGGCGAGGCATGCCTCGCCCCTACAGAATGTGCAGTTCAGTGGGTGTTGCATTACGGGACGCGGGCGAGGCATGCCTCACCCCTACAGAATGCGCAGGTCAGTGGGTGTTGCATTACGGGACGCGGGCGAGGCATGCCTCACCCCTGGAGAATGCGCAGGTCAGTGGGTGTTGCATTACGGGACGCGGGCGAGGCATGCCTCACCCCTGGAGAATGCGCAGGTCAGTGGGGGTTGCATTACGGGACGCGGGCGAGGCATGCCTCGCCCCTGGAGAATGCGCAGGTCAGTGGGTGTTGCGTAGGGGCGGGTCATGACC
>NZ_JBBGYT010000438.1:415713-1086357 GCF_037479575.1 Erwinia sp. MYb416 | reverse complement strand
ATCCGGATCAGGTGTTAAGGGTCATCGCGCTGAATCTTTTACGATTTCTCAGCCAGTTGCCTGGCTCCCCCTGGAGGGGGAATTAAGTCAGGAATTTTCCGGAACGTCAATGTTGCTGACGCGGGACATTGGGCGAGGCATGCCTCGCCCCTAGAGAATGCGCAGGTCAGTGGGTGTTGCGTAGGGGCGGGTCATGACCCGCCCGCCGTCAACGGGGCTGTGCTAACAACGCCGAAAAACCCTGTAACGTCTCACTCAATGGCCCATCATTACTTAACGTCATACACCCTGCCGCCACCGGCTCTGCCGCACGCTGCAACCGCTGTTCAATGGCGGCTTCATCCTCGCGACCGCGCTGGCGCAGTCGCCCGGCGAGGATCTCCGCCGACACCTGCAAACACACCGGCAACAGCCGTTCACCGTAACGCTGACGGGCAGCCGCCAGATGCAGCCGTGAACCGTTCACCACCACATCCAGCCCACTTGCCAGCCACTGATCGATCTCAATACCCAGCCCGTAGTAAAACTGATGCGCCTGCCAGTCGAGGGCAAACAGACCGTATTCACGCCGCCTGCGAAACTCATGCTCGCTGAGGGCGATATGGTTTTCGCCCCCGGCGCTGGCACTGCGGGTGATATAGCGATGCGCCACAATCACTCGCTCCGGGGCACATTCGCGCAGTGCCAGCAGCAGGCTGTCTTTGCCTGAGCCGGAAGGGCCCATCAGCCAGATCAGCCGCCCCATCAGAAGACCTTCCTGCCCTGCGCCCACACCGACGATACATAGACCTGATCGCGGTGCGCGCGCACCAGCACCAGATCGGCCCGCGTGCCTTCATCAATCACACCGCGATCGTCAAGGCCGATGGAGCGGGCCGGGTTACGCGTTACTAACGCAATGGCCGAAGGCAGCGTCATGCTGTGACGTTCATCGGCGGCAAGACGGAATGCCGCATCCAGCAGGCTGGCGGGATAGTAATCCGACGAGAGAATATCCAGCAGCCCCAGCTGTGCCAGCTCGCTGGCCGCCACGTTGCCGGAGTGCGAGCCGCCACGCACAATATTCGGCGCACCCATCAGTATCTGTAAGCCCATTTCACGCGAGGCGCGTGCGGCCTCTTCGGTGGTCGGGAACTCAGCGATAACGCTGCCTACCCCTTTCGATTCAACCACGTGTTCATAGGTGGCGTCATCGTGGCTGGCCAGCGGAATGTGATACTGACGACACCAGGCAGAAATCGCCTCACGGTTCGGCGTGGACCAGCGGGCCGCCAGGCGTAGCTGATCGGCCTCGTACTCATCAAGCTGCCGATCGCTGAGTTGATATTTGCCGCCAAAATAGGTGCGCCATGCCGCCAGCGACACATACTGGCGCTGCCCCGGTGAGTGATCCATCAGTGACACCAGCGACAGTGCCGGGTTACACATCAGTTGTTCAAACAGCGGCAGCGTTGAGTCATGAGGCAGTTCACAGCGCAGGTGCAGACGATGTTCGGCACGGTTCAGGCCATGCTTCTGCGCATGGCGAATCGCATCGATCATCTTATTCAGATTCTCCATGCGGTGGCCGCCATCGCGCACATCACCCACGCCAATCGCATCCAGTACCGTGGTAATGCCGCTGGCGACAATCAGCGCATCATGGCTGCTCATGGCGGAGTGCGCAGGCCAGTCCACCTTCGGGCGCGGGGTAAAAAACTTATCCAGATTGTCGGTATGCAGCTCGACCATGCCGGGCATCAGCCAGCCGCCCTCGCCGTCAATCGCTGCCGGAAGCTGGCTTTGTGTGTCAGAGAAGGCGCGGATCACGCCATTTTCACAGGCCAGCGATCCCTCGACCACTTCATTTTCCAGGATCAGTTTGACGTTATTGATGATCATTCGGCGTGCTCCAGAGCAACAGGTTGCATCACATGCAGACGGTCAGCGATGCGATCGCGCACCGCGTTATCATGAAAAATGCCGACAATCGCCGCGCCGCGCTGGCGCGCCTCTTCAATCAGCGCCACCACGGCAGCGCTGTTGGCGGTATCGAGTGAGGCGGTCGGCTCATCCAACAACAGGATCGGCGAGTCGGCAATAAACCCGCGCGCAATATTGACGCGCTGCTGCTCACCGCCGGAAAACGTCGACGGTGCCAGTGCCCACAGGCGCGACGGCACGTTAAGGCGGCCCAGCAATGCTTTGGCACGCTCTTCGCTCTGGGATCGCGACACACCACGCTCCAGCAGCGGCTGCATCACCACCTCCAGCGTGGAAATCCGCGGGATGACGCGCAAAAACTGGCTGACCCAGCCAAGCGTATCGCGGCGAATGCTGAGGATCTGGCGCGCCGGGGCGCTGACCAGGTCAACCCACTGCTGCTGATGATCCACCCAGATATGCCCGCTATCCGGCAGATAGTTCGCATACAGCGAACGCAGCAGCGTGGATTTACCGCTGCCCGAATGACCGTGCAGCACCACGCACTCCCCGGCAGCCACCTGTAAGGAGGCGTTACGTAACACCGGCAGTTCTGCCCCCTGCTGATTGTGCATCACAAAGGTTTTTGACAGATTTTCGACACGCAGTTTCAGATTCATAATGATTCCCGTAGGAGTATTTAAACAATGGATGAGACCAGCAGCTGGGTATACGGATGATGCGGATCATCCAGCACCCGGTCGGTCAGGCCACTCTCCACCACTTTCCCCTCTTTCATCACCAGCAGACGGTGTGCCAGCAGACGCGCCACACCGAGGTCGTGGGTGACAATCACCACCGCCAGATTCAGATCGCGGACCAGACTGCGCAGCAGATCCAGGAGTCGCGCCTGCACCGACACATCCAACCCGCCGGTGGGTTCATCCATAAACACCAGCGTCGGATGCGTCACCAGATTACGGGCGATTTGCAGACGCTGCTGCATGCCGCCGGAGAACGTACCCGGCAGGTCGTCGATGCGCGACAGCGGGATCTCCACATCCTGTAACCACTTCCCGGCGGTTTCGCGGATCTGCCCATAGTTACGCTGCCCGACCGCCATCAGGCGTTCACCGATATTGCCCCCGGCAGAAACCTGCGCCCGCAGGCCATCCATCGGATACTGATGTACCACGCCCCATTCGGTGCGCAGCAGACGGCGGCGTTCGCTTTCGCTCAGGGCATAGAGATCCTGGCCCTGATAAATAATCTCACCCTGCTGCGGTGCCAGCCGGGCCGAAATCGACTTCAGCAGCGTGGTTTTACCGGAACCCGATTCCCCGACAATTCCCAGTACTTCTCCCGGAAAGAGCTCAAAGGAGACGTCACTGAACCCTTTGCCCGGCGCATAGAGATGCGTTAACTGATTGACCGCCAGCAGCGGTGTTTCGCGCGTCATGATGGATTCTCTTGTTGCTGATGGCAGTAGTCGGTATCGGAGCAGACAAACAGGCGCGAACCCTGATCGTCCAGCACCACTTCATCCAGATAGCTGTCGCGTGAACCGCATAGCGCGCAGGGTTCATCCCACTGCTGTACGGTAAAAGGATGGTCGTCAAAATCGAGGCTTTCCACTTTGGTATAGGGCGGCAGCGCGTAGATACGCTTCTCGCGTCCTGCACCAAACAGCTGGAGCGCGGGCATCATATCCATCTTCGGGTTGTCGAATTTCGGGATCGGTGACGGGTCCATCACATAGCGATCGTTGACCTTGACCGGATAGGCATAGGTGGTGGCGATATGACCGTAACGGGCGATATCTTCATACAGTTTGACCTGCATGATGCCGTACTCCTCCAGCGCGTGCATGGTGCGGGTTTCCGTTTCACGTGGCTCGATAAAGCGCAGCGGCTCCGGGATCGGCACCTGATAAATCAGGATCTGATCTTCCGTCAGCGGCGTTTCAGGAATGCGGTGACGCGTCTGGATCAGTGTGGCGTCAACGGTGCGTTCCGTGGTGGCGGCACCGCTGACGCGCTGGAAGAAGCGGCGGATAGAGACGGCGTTGGTGGTATCGTCAGCGCCCTGATCGATCACTTTCAGCACGTCATGTTCGCCAATCACGCTGGCGGTGAGCTGAATACCGCCAGTGCCCCAGCCATAGGGCATCGGCATCTCACGTCCGCCAAACGGCACCTGATAACCGGGGATCGCCACCGCTTTAAGGATGGCACGGCGGATCGTACGTTTACTCTGTTCATCCAGATAACCGGGGTTATAACCGCTTAGTTCAGTCACGCTGCTTCTCCTGGTATTCCGCCCGCAGGCGTTTCAGCAGTTCCAGTTCAGCCTGGAAATCGACGTAATGCGGGAGTTTCAGGTGAGAGACAAACCCCGCCGCTTCAACGTTATCCGCATGCGATAGCACAAACTCTTCGTCCTGCGCCGGGCTGGTAATGCGTTCGCCGTGTTCATCGGTTTGCAGCGCACGGTCCACCAGCGCCATCGCCATCGCTTTGCGTTCCGCACGACCAAAGACCAGCCCGTAGCCCCGGGTAAAGTGCGGCGCATCGTCCGCCGGGGTGGTGAAACCGTTCACCATTTCACACTCGGTCAGCATCACTTCGCCAATCTCCAGCGCAAAACCCAGCTCTTCCGGGATAATCTCAACAGTGACCGATCCGGTACGAATTTCCCCGGCAAAGGGATGGGTGCGCCCGTAACCGCGCTGCGTGGAGTAGCCCAGCGCCAGCAGAAACCCTTCGTCACCGCGTACCAGCTGTTGCAAACGCGCTGAACGCGGCATCGGATAAGATGGCGCATCGCGGGTGATATCCAGCGGCTCGCTGCCATCGTCCTCTTCGCGCAGCGCCAGCCCTTCGCGCGTCATCAGGTCAAACATATGCGGGCATTCTGCTGCCAGTGGCTGTTCCGCACGCGGTGTCACGGGCGCTTTGCCTTCGGCCAGCAGGGTGAAATCCAGCAGACGATGGGTGTAATCATAGGTTGGCCCCAGCAGCTGTCCGCCGGGCAGATCTTTGTAGACCGCAGAGATACGGCGCTCAACGCGCATCGCACCGCTGTCCAGCGGCAGGCTGTCGGCCAGCCGTGGCAGCGTGGTGCGGTAGGCACGCAGCAGAAAAATCGCTTCGACCAGGTCGCCACTCGCCTGCTTAATGGCCAGCGCCGCCAGCTCACGGTCGTGAATACCGCCTTCGGTCATCACGCGGTCAACGGCCAGGCCAAGCTGCTGGTCAATCTGTGTGCAGGTGAGTTCCGGCTGGTCATCCGCACCACGGCGCAAACGCTCCTGAAGCTGATGGGCGGCGGCTATCGCCTTCTCGCCCCCTTTCACCGCGACATACATCAGCAGACCTCCACGTCAGTAGTGCGCGGCAGCGCCATCATGTTTTCACCACAGGTGAAGATCAGGTCAATGCCCTGCGGGAAGCGGTGGCGGCGATCGCGCAGGTAACTCAGCACGCTTTCTGGCAGCTGCGGAGCAATGGCGCGGCGCTCCTGCAAACCCGGGCCGCGCAGGCGCAGTGTCAGGCCGCCGCTCAGGGCCGGTACGTCAATAATCAGCGTGCTGCTTTTCTCCGGTGACACATTATCGCCGGGGGAGAAACTGTCGATGCTGGTGCCGGATTTGGCATGCAGCAGGGCAAACGGGGCATCTGTGCTGTCGGTGATCGGTGCACCGGTGTGGAACCGCAGATTGCTGAGCAGGGCATCATCGCGCAGCGCTTCGTCAATCCACAGAGGCGTTTCGCGATCCACCAGCGTCATCATGACCGCCGTTGCGGCACAGGAGGCGTTGCCCCAGGCGGGCAGCGTCGGCAGCGATACCATCACGCCCGGTTCACTCATCGCCTTGAGAATACGGCGGAAGGCGCGCTGAGCATCAGCAACGGGATGGCTAAAACTGGCCAGTAAGGTCATGCGTTATCTCCGCGAACAAGGGTAAAGAAGTCGACCCGGCTGCTGGCCACTTCGCGCGAACGCAGCGCCAGCTGCTCTGCACGCAAGGCCGCCAGCGGTGCGATAATCTGCTGATATAAATGCGGTGAGCTGTCACCCTGCAACAGAGCATCCAGCAGCGCACAGCGTTCGGCGTGGGCTTTGTCGCGCCCGAGAATGTAGCTGTAACCACAGAGTCCGTTGGCCAGGCGCACCACGGCGCGTGTCACGGTGGTATCCCCAAGAATAAAGCGACGACCGGTACCGCCCATTCGCGCCTGCAAACGGGTCAATCCGGTTTCCGGTGCGCGCAACAGTTGGTAGTCGGTGGGGAGATCGGCGGGGCAATGCGCCAGCAACTGTTGCGGCTGGCTATGAGCCAGCACGGAAAGCCAGTGCTGACGTGCCTTATGTGCTTCCATTTAGTGCTCCAGCGTCAGTTCAATCATATCGGCACGCGTCAGGCTGACGGAGTATTCCGCCATCCGGCCGTTGTCGGTACAGGTATTCAGGGTGCGTACGCACAGCAGCGGCGCATGCAGGGAAACTTCAAGCAGACCGCTCTCTTTCGCCTGCGCGCGGCGGGCGGTAATGCGTGTCTGTTTACGCGTCAGCCCGGTAGTCAGTTGCTGACGGAGAAAATCGTGCAGTGAGCCACTGCTGAACTGTTGCAAGTGCGGCCACCACGTCAGGTCGGGCAGATAATGGTTGATCACGCAGACCGGCACGCCGTTGACCCGGCGCAGGGTGCGCAGATGGATCACCGTGTCGCCTTCGTTGCAGGCCAGCGCGGCGGCCACTTCGGCATTGCAGGGGCGCAGCACCGCCAGCAGGCGTTCACTGGTGGGATGGCTTCCCTGTTCCATCAGGTTCTGACTGAAGCGTGCCTGGGCATGGAGCGGGTAGTTATAGGGCCGCATCAGCACCAGTATCCCCACCCCCTGACGGCGCTGTACCAACCCTTTATCCACCAGTTCATCCACCGCACGGCGCAGGGTATGGCGGTTAACGGCATAGTGCGCCGCCAGCTGTTTCTCAGACGGCAGGTACTCGCCACAGCGGTAACGGCTGCGCAGTTCATCCTCCAGTTGCGCCGCAATGGCCTGATATAAAGTGGTCGGATGTCTGGATAAGTTGAGCATAAAAAAATCTCCACAGAACAAAGCCGGTTAGCGGGGTTATTTGCGTTAAGGTCCCTGCTACTGATGGCAGTTACATTGAAGATGTTGTGTGACAGTGCGGTTAACGCCAGATGAAGGTTTTTAAAAAGTGCGGGGAGTGTGTCAGGATAGGCAACGTCAGAGTCAGCCAGAAGGATACAGCGTGGATAACGAAAGCGAGATCGTGCAGGCCGGGGCCGTATTGAGCCAGAAACTGGCAGAGCTGGGAGCGGTGGATTTTCTTTATATGCGCCAGAATAAGCGTGCCCCGGAAGAGGCGCTGGTGCTTTCCAGTCATTCAGAGGAGTGGATCAGCGACTATCGCGATCGCCGCCGCTATCTGAAAGATCCGGTGGCGCTGGCCGCCCGGCAGCGCATCTCACCCTTTAACTGGCAGGATTGCACGCGCCCCAACGCCGGGCTATGCGATGCAGGCAGCCAGTGCCAGCGGGTGAAGGGATTTACCTTTGCGGTTCACGACGAGCAGCAACAGATGTCACTGCTGAGCGTGATACGCCGCCACGACAACCTGACGTTTTCCCACGACGTGATTTCCCGGCTGGCGGATTTGCAGATGCTGTTGATCCTGCTGCATGAAAAAACCCACCTGCGGCGCGAAAACAGCCCGGTGCTCTCGCCGCGTGAGCAGGAGGTGTTGCTGTGGAGCAGCCGGGGTAAAACCTACGGAGAGATCGCTATCATCCTGGGGATTCAGCTCAGTACCGTGAAGTTTCATATCGCCAATGCCACGCGGAAACTGGGCGTCAGTAATGGGAAACATGCGATTCGCCGGGCGCTTGAAATGAACTATCTGCCCTCCCCCCTCTACTAAAGGCTAGCTGGACGCAGCGGCCTCAGGCTCTACACTCGTATTCACTTATCTCTTTTCAGGAAACGTTATGTCGTCGTCTCCCTCCCGTCTTCCCGTTGCCGTGTATACGCTCGGCTTTGGTGTTTTTGCGCTGGTAACCAGTGAGTTTCAGGTTGCCGCACTGATGAATATTATGACCACCGACCTGCATATCACCCTGCCGATGACCGGCTATCTGATCACCGTGTATGCGCTGGCGATGGCGATTGGCGGCCCGCTGCTCGCCCTGTTGCTGCTGAAACACCCGCCGCGCCGCAGTCTGTTGATCCTGCTGACGCTGTTTATTGCCAGTCAGGCGCTGGGGGCGGTGGCGGGCAGCTATCTGCCGCTGGTGATTGCGCGCATTCTTACCGGTGCCGTGGCCGGGGCCTATATTGGCTGTGCGGTCAGTACCGGCGTGAAGCTGGTGCCCGAGCAGCAGATCCCGGCGGCGATTACCGTGGTGCTGGGTGGACTGATGATCGGTACGGTGATTGGCCTGCCGCTGGCCAGTTTTATCGGTAACCTGGCGGGCTGGCGCGTCAGCTTCTGGTCGGTGGTGGTGATTACGCTGCTGGCGCTGTGGCTGACGCACAAAACGTTGCCCTCCACGCTGGCTCCGGATGACATTAATCTGAAAGAAGAGCTGCGGGCACTGAAAAATCCGACGCTGTGGCGTGCTTATTCCACCAGTCTGCTGATTATTGGCGCGACCTTTGCGGGCTTCAGCTACTTTACGCCGATCCTGAGTGCGCAAACCGGCTTTAGCAGCGGCCAGGTCACCGGGTTACTGCTGGTGTATGGCATGGCGACCGTGCTGGGGAATGCGGTTGTGGGGCGTCTGGCCGGGCGCTATGCGTTGCCGGTCATTGCCTGCGGTTTACTGGCGCTGGTGGGCTTTTTCGCCCTGTTTGCCAGCTTTATTCAGCTACCGTCGGTGGCGATAGCCTGCGTTGTCGGCGTGGGTCTGTTCGGGGTAACAATGAACCCGGCGATGGTGACCCGCGTGATGGGTGCGGCCGGTAATCGCCAGTTGGTGAATACGCTGCATACGTCGATGGTGACGTTCGGGCTGATGCTGGGATCGTTGCTGGGCGGGCTGAGTATTGAATATGGCTTCGGCCTGAGCGCCCCGCTGTGGATCGGTGCCGGGATGGCGCTGTGCGGGCTGTTAACGCTGCTGCCGGATGTCAAAACATCACAGCCTGAAGCCTGTCGCGAGTGAGGTTACGTCAGAGACGACCGGAAAAAGGGTCGCTCTCTGGGGCCCCAAAAAAACCGTAGTAGTCGACCTTCTGTTTCGGGGTGGTTTTAAAACCTACAGCGAGCAACCGTTCTGAGGGGATGGGGCCAGTTTGAGGTAAGCCGGACGTCACGCGGCAGGGACGCCGCGTGCCGAGGCCCGCAGGGATGCGGATTTTGCCGATCCGGCGTGCTCAAACTGGCCTCAGACCTGAAGCCAAACTGTCAGCAACAAAAAATGAGTGGGCCCCCCTGACGAATCCAATGCCCGTCAGCCTGCGGGTTTGGCCTGCTCTGCGGTGAGTGCAGCAATCCGGGTGATCACCCTTACCGCCTGCTCCATATTATCGAGCGAGGCAAATTCATGCCTGCCGTGATAGTTATACCCCCCGGTAAACAGATTCGGGCAAGGTAAACCCATAAACGACAGTTGCGCACCGTCCGTGCCGCCGCGAATCGGTTTCACATGCGGGGTGATGTCACAATCGCGCATCGCCTGAAGGGCCAGCTCGATACTTTGCGGGCACGCTTCAACCTGTTCACGCATATTGTAGTAACTGTCTTCAACCACCAGCTCAATCGCCGCAGGGGCAGGCAGCGTTTTCTCTAAACGGTGGGCGATAGCTGCCAGCCGTTGTTTACGCTCGTCAAAGCCGCTGCGGGCAAAATCGCGCACGATGTAGTGCAACTCGGCGCGGTCCACACTGCCTTTGATACCATGCAGATGGTAAAAACCTTCGTAACCGGACGTCTTTTCCGGCACCTGATCTTCCGGCACTTCACGATGGAAACGCATCGCCACATCCAGCGCATTGACCATCACGCCTTTTGCCGTTCCCGGATGGACGTTATTGCCAGTAATTTTTACCGTAACCGAAGCCGCATTGAAGTTTTCATATTCAAACTCCCCCATCCCCCCGCCATCGACGGTATAAGCCCAGTCGGCGGCAAAGGCGGCAACATCAAAGTGCTGGATACCCCGGCCAATTTCTTCATCGGGAGTAAAAGCAACGCGCACCTCGCCGTGCGCCACTTCTCCGGAGGTGAGATGGGCCAGCGCCGTCATAATCTCGGCAATTCCGGCTTTATCATCTGCGCCCAGCAGCGTTTTACCGTCCGTGGTGATCAGCGTATGCCCGGTCAGCTCATGCAGTACCGGAAACATCACCGGCGACAAAATTTCATCGCCAATTCCCAGGGCAATATCACCACCGCGATAATTCTCAATCACCTGCGGGTTAACATTTTTCGCAGTGAAATCCGGGGACGTATCCATATGGGAAATAAAACCGATGACCGGCGTCGGCCAGCTTACGTTTGACGGCAGCGTGGCCATCACAATACCGCGTGGGCTGCAGGACACATCGCTCAGTCCCAGCGCACGTAACTCATCACACAATCTTTGCGCCAGGCGAAGCTGCCCTTCAGTACTGGGAACCTGACGAACGTTACCTTTAGATTGCGTATCAAAAGACACATAGTTTAAGAAGCGATCAAGTAAGTTATTCATCTGTCTTCCCTTTGGATGCCAGTGCTTATTATGGATAGCGGAACAATGTTAAATATTGTTTCAGGTCAGTTTAGTACGCTGGCGCAGCATTAACGTTGCGGATAATGGATGAGATCATGAAAACGCACCGGCTCCGTGCCCGGATTGCGGTAAGCATGGGCGCAGTCAGCGTGAAAACGCACCCCATCCCCCGCGGAAAGGCGCTGCCACTGACCATCAACCTGTAACTCAAGCTCGCCCTCGATGACAATGACATGTTCGACCACACCGCGTTCATGGGCGTCGGATGCACTGGATGCCCCGGAGGCCAGCTCAATCACCAGCATTTCAAAATTCAGGGCGGCATCGAAAGGAAACAGCGGGAACACCTGCATCGTACTGTCAAAGGCAGTGTAGCCCTGCTGACGTTGGTGCCGTGCCGCACTGTCAACGGCTGGCGGATCGATAAAGGCAGAGAATGGCAAGTTAAAACCCGTTGCGATTTTCCACAGCGTTGCCACGGTCGGGCTGGATTCCGCGCGTTCGATTTGCCCAAGCATCGCTTTACTCACGCCCGTGGCATCCGCGGCCTGGGTCAGACTCCAGCCACGTGCGCTACGCTGGGTCTTCAGGGTTTGCGCCAGATGGTGTTGCAGACTGTCCACGTTGTGATCTCCTGTAAGCATGAAACGAGTATAACGCCTTGTGCGCTATAACGCACGATGCTACCTTGTACGTTATAACGCACATTGGTCTGCCTCTGCCAGGACACTCGCTATGCGCCCACCGCTTACATTAAGTCACCTGACGTTTCCTGCCATCGTCGCCGGATTTGTTGCCGTGCTCGTCGGCTACACCAGCTCTGCGGCGATTATTTTCCAGGCCGCAGCGGCCGCCGGGGCCACCGCGTCTCAAACGGGCGGCTGGCTGACCATGCTTGGGCTGGCGATGGGCCTCACCACGCTCGGCCTCTCACTGTGGTATCGCACGCCGGTACTCACCGCCTGGTCAACACCCGGCGCGGCATTGTTGGTGACCAGTCTGCCCGGCACATCACTCAATGAGGCCGTTGGCGTATTTGTCTTCGCCTCGGCGCTGATCTTTCTTTGCGGCATTACCGGACTGTTTGCCCGCCTGATGAATGCCATACCGCAGGCGATCTCTGCCGCGATGCTGGCAGGAATTTTACTGCGGTTTGGCGTGGATGCATTTGCCGCGATCCAGGTTAACTTCGCCCTGAGCGGCACCATGTGCCTGGTCTATCTGCTGTCACGCCGTCTGCTGCCGCGCTATGCCATTATTCTCACGTTGCTGGCCGGGTTAGGCATGGCGGCACTCCAGGGCAATATTCATGCTACGCAGACGCAGAGCCTGGTGATGCCGGAATTTATCATGCCGCACTTTACGCTCGAAACGCTGCTGGGCATTGGCGTACCGTTTTTTGTGGTCACGATGGCATCACAGAATGCACCCGGTATCGCCACCCTCAAAGCACACGGCTATACGCTTCCGGTGTCACCGCTGATCGCCTGGACCGGGCTGGTGGCACTACTGCTGGCCCCTTTCGGTGGCTTTACCGTGTGTATTGCCGCGATTACGGCCGCGATTTGCATGGGACCGGAGGTGCACAGCGATCCGCAGCGCCGTTACTGGGCCGCTGCCGCTGCCGGGGTGTTTTATTTACTGGCAGGGGTGTTTGGTGGGGCGATTAGCGGCCTGTTTACTGCGTTGCCGCTGGCACTGATCCACACGATTGCCGGGCTGGCACTGCTGGGCACCATCGCCGGGAGTCTGCAACGGGCATTAAGCGATGAGAAACAGCGAGATGCAGCGGTGATCACTTTTCTGATCACCGCCTCGGGCCTCACCCTGCTTGGCGTGGGTGCCGCGTTTTGGGGATTAGTCGGCGGAGTTATCGCCCACCTGGTCTTCTCGCTGGCCAAACGCTGAAGGCGCATCGGCACCGGTCAGCACCGGTACAGCGATGTTTTTCAGCAGGTCATGAACCCATTCCGGGACCACTTCGCTGGCCAGTCCGTACTCTTTTTCTTCAAACTCGCTGCCCACCTGGCTCGGTTCCAGGTTCAGCTCCACGGTATGAGCCCCCTGCAAACGCGCTTCATGGACGAAGCCTGCCGCCGGATAAACGTGCCCGGAGGTGCCAATCGCCACAAAATAATCGGCCTGCGCCAGCGCCTGGTAAATTTCATCCATCTGCAACGGCATTTCGCCAAACCACACCACGTGTGGGCGCAATACGGACGGGAACTGACAGCAATGGCAGCGATCGTCGGGTTTCACATCATCCGTCCATTGCAGGATCTGACCACTACCGGAGCAACGCACTTTTAACAGCTCACCGTGCATATGGATAACGTTACGGTTTCCGGCGCGCTCATGCAGGTTGTCGATATTCTGTGTCACCAGCAGAAAATGGTCACCCAGTGCGGCTTCCAGTTCAGCCAGCGCCAGATGCGCCGCATTGGGCTGGATATCATCCTGCTGCAGCTGACGCCTGCGGGCATTGTAGAAATCCTGTACCCGCTGAGGGTCGCGGGCAAAACCTTCCGGCGTGGCGACATCCTCCACTTTGTGCTCTTCCCACAGGCCATCGGCTGCGCGGAAAGTCCGGATGCCGGACTCAGCGGAAATCCCGGCCCCGGTCAGCACCACCACACGCGGCAGCGGATGACGGGCAATTTCGATATTGCGGTCACGTTCGAAAATGCGCTGACGAAAACGCTGGTGAACCTGGCGTCGGGTCTTCTTGTAGCGTGCCAGCCTGAGGCGGCGACGGGGTGTGCGCATCATCAAATCCTCTAATCCTTAATATGCAGGAATGGCGCACCGTACGGTGCGGAACCTGTCCCTGATAATAACGGGTGATTAACCCGGGTGCACTGAGAGTGTGCCGATAAACGTGATATCCACCCCAGGAAAATCCGCATCCTGAGAGTGAGAGACCGCCCTCAATGCCCTCGTGTTTTTACTGCCCACTCAGTACCCGTGCCGGATCGATACGGCTGGCCCGGCGCGCCGGATACCAGCTTGCCAGCAGACTGAGTAACAGCGACGTGACCAGGACAATCCCGACATCACGCCAGTGCAGCTCTGACGGCAGGAAATCAATAAAGTAGATATCCCCGGAAAGGAAATGGTAACCGGTCAGCGCTTCAATCCCATGAATGATCGGTGTCAGATTGAACGCAGCCAGCACCCCCACCACCACGCCGCTCACGCTGCCCACCAGTCCGGCAAGCAGGCCATACCAGACAAAGATAGCGCGGATCAGGCCGTCTTTCGCCCCCAGGGTGCGCAGTACGGCAATGTCGCTGCTTTTATCTTTCACCGCCATCACCAGGGTGGAGACGATATTGAAACAGGC
Organism: Erwinia sp. MYb416; assembly: GCF_037479575.1. NCBI lineage: Bacteria > Pseudomonadati > Pseudomonadota > Gammaproteobacteria > Enterobacterales > Erwiniaceae > Erwinia > Erwinia sp. MYb416. The sequence goes on along the minus strand of NZ_JBBGYT010000438.1, from coordinate 1,072,369 downwards.
CACGCCAATCACCAGCACCATCGCCAGATACATAATCGCGCGGATCATCTGGATATCACGGTACATATAACCGTAAGTGCCTACCCAACTGCGAATGTACACATACGCGTGGGTGACTTCGCCCGCCTGACGGACAAGGCTGACCGCATTGAACGGATCAGTGGCTTTGATGGCGATGCCGGTAACACTGTCCCCCATGCCCAGCAACTGCTGCGCATCCGCTAACGGCACCAGCGCCAGACTGTGATCGAGCATCCCGCTTAACTTTAAGATACCGCTCACTTGCAGGCGCACGCGCTTGGGCTGCAACAGTTTGTGCCCGGCATCGCTGTTCGGGATCATAATCGTCAGCCAGTCGCCCTGTTTTACCTTAAGGCTGTTGGCGACGCCCTGCCCCAGCAGGATCTGTTGCTTGCCCGCGCCAAAGTTCTGCCAGGCATCCCCCTGCACATAGGAGGGCAGCGCACTGAGGCGGCTCTCCTGCTGCGGGTCAACGCCCTTCACCTGTACGGCCTGCAACTTGCTGCCGCTTTCGATCAACCCGGTGAAATTAATATAAGGTGCTGCCGCCGCAATACCTGGGATCTGTTCCATTTTCGGCACCAGCCCCTGCCAGCCGGTGAACGGCTGGTTGACCGGCTCAATTTCACCGTGCGGCACGACGGCCAGAATGCGGTTATTCAGTTCACGTTCAAAGCCATTCATCGCGCTTAGCCCGACGATCAGCACCGCCACGCCCAGCGCAATGCCGACCGTTGAGATCACGGAAATCAGCGAGACCATGCCTCCGCGCCGACGACCACGGCTGAAGCGCAGGCCGAGCAGAAGAGAGAGAGAGCCCGCCATCAGAAGCTACCTGCCCGTTTGACCTGGTCACTGAGCTGCCCGTCGCGCATTTCCATCTGACGACGCATACGTTTCGCCAGATGCAGATCGTGGGTGACGACCAGAAAAGCCGTGCCCTGGCGTTGATTCAGCTCGTTGAGCAGGTCAAAGATGGCATCGGTGTTACGCGCATCGAGGTTACCGGTCGGTTCATCGGCCAGCACCAGGCGAGGGTTGTTGACCAGCGCACGCGCGATGGCTACACGCTGACGCTCACCACCGGACAACTCTGACGGACGGTGTGCAGCACGGTGATCCAGCCCGACGGCTTTCAGCATGTCGACCGCTCTCTGCTGAGCTTCGGCTTTGGCGGTCTGACCAATCAGTAGCGGCATCGCGACATTTTCCAGCGCACTGAAATCGGGCAGCAGATGGTGAAACTGATAGATAAAACCCAGTTCGCGGTTACGCAATTCGGCCTTAGCGACCGAGGACATGCTGTTCAGCGACTTCCCGTCAAACACCACCTCCCCGGAGGTTGGCGTATCCAGCCCGCCCATCAGGTGCATCAGGGTACTTTTCCCCGAACCTGAGCTGCCAACAATCGCCATCATTTCACCCGGTTCTACGCTAAAGGTAACGTTGCGCAGGACATCGGTCTGCACGCTGCCTTCCTGATAGCGTTTGCACAGGTTGTCGCACTGCAACAGGATCTTGTTACTCATAACGTAAAGCCTCAGCGGGTTGAACGGCGGCCGCGCGCCAGGAAGGGTAAAGCGTTGACAACAGCGCCACGACAATCGCCGTCAGGGTAATGGTGGCAACCTGAGTCAGGGAAATTTCAACCGGTAAGGCGGCGCCATCAAGGAAGGCACCAATCACCGGCATCAGGTTATTTAACTGGCTGGCGAGCAGCACGCCGAGCAGTGCGCCGAGTAACGCACCGACAATACCGGCCGTTGCACCCTGCACCATAAACACCGCCACAATCTGACGGCGTTTCAGCCCCTGCGTTTGCAGGATCGCGACTTCACCCTGCTTCTCCATAATCAGCAAGCCCAGCGAGGTGACAATATTGAATGCAGCGACGGCGACAATCAGGCTGAGCAGCAGGCCCATCATGTTTTTTTCCATCTTCACTGCCTGGAACAGTTCGCCTTTGCGCTCACGCCAGTCTTTCCACACCAGCCCTTTCGGCAGGATTTGCTGGCTGACGCTATCCACCTGTAACGGTTTGTCCAGCCATAAACGCCAGCCCGTGATATTGCCGGCCGGGTAACGCATCAGACGCGAGGCATCCTGCTGGTTGACCAGAATCTGATAACCGTCGACATCGCTGTTCGAGGCAAAGGTGCCAATAATAGTAAACAGACGCTGACTGGGAATACGCCCCATCGGGGTGAACTGGCTGGCTGAAGGCACCATCAGACGCACTTGATCGCCACGTTTTACGCCAAGCTGCCCTGCCAGTTGTTCACCGATGATCACATTGTACTTGCCTGATTCCAGCTGCTGCTGGCGTACGCTCACCAGATACGGCGTTAACGGATCGGCTTCATCGGGATTAATGCCCAGCATCACGCCAACGCCAACGCTGCGCGCACTCTGCATCACCACTTCCCCGGTCGTCAGCGAGGTGACGCGACTGACCCCGGAGAGGTGCAGGCTACTGGCGGGCAGTTGTTGCGGATTGATCGACCCGGTGTCGCTGGTGATCAACGCTTGCGGCATCAGGCCAAGGGTATTTTTTTCCAGCTCGTGCTCAAGGCCGTTCATCACCGACAGCACGGTAACCAGCGCCATCACACCCAGCGTAATGCCGATAGCGGAAAGCCAGGAAACAAACCGCCCGAAGCGATCTGAACCACGCCCGCGCATATAGCGCAGGCCTATAAATAAGGCGACAGGTTGATACATGACATCCGTCTTTCTTATGGCAGTAAACAATTGGGGAGGATAATAAAGGTTAGCACTGCGTTATGGAACCACTAAGCCCCTGAGTCCGCACATTGTTTTGTCAATGGCTGAAACACTTCTCCCCCTCCTGCCTCGCGTTACGGTTCATCCCCCCCCGCCGCAAACCGCCTTCCTGCCGGGCTCCTCAAGTCCATTCATTACCCTTATTTCAGCGGGCTGGCCTCCCTGCGGATAGCGCAACACTCAGGATAGTCAGTTTCTTTTATGATTTAGCTCAGTGAGTTAGCATCACCAGGATTTTTCCCAAACCGCCTGACTGTGTATTTTTTTATTCGATCGCTGCTGGGTTTTGCGCTATATGTGGCATCACATAACGGCGCTGGCCGGGAAACAGATTAAAAATACTTAACTGATTGAGTAGCGCAAGTGATAGTCAGATCGTGCTTGCGCCATTCTGCTAATAGCAATACCAGGAATAGTCTTAAGGAATTGCTTTCATCCGGGTTGTCACGTATGTTGTGGGCGCGTCATTTCGCGCCAATCCCCTGATGTCGATCTGTTATCTAACTGCAGCCAGCCAGTAAACTCGACCGTCTCGAGAGTGACCCGTTTTAACCGTCCTGAGCCTAACGATGCCAAATTATAAATATAACCTCAACAGGGCCATCATCTTATTTGCCCTTGCCATGCTGCTATCCACAATCGGCCTGGAATCGCGCAATTTAGCCTCACTGTCACTGTTCTGGCCGGGTAACGCCATTCTTCTGGGGCTGCTGATCCGCTTCCCATCACTGGACAAACCCAGCACCCTGGTCGTGCTCTATTTCGGTATGCTCAGTGCCGATATCCTTTATGGTACCCAGGTGAGGATTGCCGTCGGTCTGGATATCGCTAATATTCTTTTTATCGCCACCGCCCGCTGGGTGTTGCTGAGTAACCCTTTTTTCACGCGCGGACATCCCCGCCGCTTGCAGGCGCTGTTGCATGTGTTTCCTGCTTCACTGCTGGGTGCCGCAGCCTGTGCGCTGGTCGGCGCCATCGTCAGCGAGCGCTACTTCGAAGATGAGCTGTTTAAAGCCTGGTTCTCCTGGTTCTCCGAACAGATGTCGACATCGATTCTGCTATTACCGTTGGTGATCAGCCTGCCGAGACGCGATGAACTGGTACATCTGGTTACTGCCCTGCGCGACAGCAGCGTGCTACCGATACTGGCGCTGGTGCTCACCACGGTAACCGGCATTTGGGTCGGTGGCGGCGGCAGTTTACTGTTCCCATTACCGGCGTTGTTGTGGTGTGCGATCAGCTATCCGCTGTTTATTACCTGTTTCCTGACGCTGTTTACCGGTATTAGCGAAATTATTCTGGTTGCGGGAAACGTGCTGAATATTCAGGGCAAAGACGACCTGTTCCGTATTGACAGTTTGTCATCCGCGCGCCTGGGCGTGGCAGCGATGTTGATCAGCCCACTGATTGTGGCACTGAGTACCGCCTCAAACCGTAAACTGGTGGCGCGGATTACCAAGCGTGCCGACTATGATTTCCTGACCGGCGCGCTGACACGCAGCGGTCTCGCCTCCAAACTGGAAACACTGGTCACCCCGCGTAACCGCCCACAGGGCTTTTTTGGTGCGGTATTTGTCATTGATATCGACCGCTTCAAGAACATTAATGATACCTACGGCCATGCCAGCGGCGATTATGTGCTGGCAAAAACGGTGGAGTGTATTCGTCAGGGATTGCCCGCGTCAGCGCTGGTGTGCAGGATGGGGGGCGAGGAATTTCTGGTATTAATAGAAGGGATTTCACAGCCGCGCGCTTTTCTGTTAGCCAACCGTCTGCGTCACAGTATTGAAGAGAACCAGATCCTGCTTGACGGCAACGATCTCAGCGTGACGGCCAGCATCGGTATCAGCGCGCTCAATATCAATAACGTCAACAGTCTGGACGAATCGATTACCAAAGCCGATGAGCAGCTCTATATCGCCAAGAGCAGCGGTAGAAATCAGGTCCGTCCGGAATTTATCTTGTAACTACGGGTTTGGCGAGGACGTGATGCTGTCAGACCAGATGAGAATAAAGGGCCGACCTGAAAAGGCCGGCTTTTTTGCATTATGCTTCGTTTTCGATGCGGTTCGCTTCGATTTCAAAATCCTGGATGGTGGTATCCAGCTCATCCAGCAGGCTACCTTGCTGAGTCAGTAACTGATTAATTTTCTCTGCAAAGCCTGTGTCTTTGTGCTCCCCCTGATCGAACGCCAGCCACTGTGTTGACAGCGTTTCAGTATTACTCTGAGCATAATGGCGCATTTCTTTTAGCTGCGAAGTCACGTCACGTAAGTGGTCAGTCTGCGTTTTGCTTTCGTTATCACTCATGGATATTTCCTTTCATCGTTAAAAGAAGCCTACCCTTTTTGTGACCGGACGAGGTGGAGAAAGTTCATAACCATTTTTTAACAGCCGCGAAAACGACAAAAAAAGGCCGGATTTCCCCGGCCTTAAGCTGTTGATTAATAATACGCAATTTTTCTGTCGGTCCCATTGACGTTCACAGTGATATAACCGGCAACCGTGGTGGTGGCAGGCGCTGTTGCGATCGCTGTCGCCACCGTCAGCACGCCTTTTTCATTCGCCCCCACGCCCGCCAGCCCGTTATGCAGGCTCATACGTGCCGCCGGAGAGACGGTGCCTATCGTCGTGGCATCAGTGACTTCACTCAGGTCCGGCGTAAACAGCGAGCACTCACCGGATTCAAAGCGCGTCGGTCCGGTGGATTTCAGGTTGAACATAGTATCGCCACTGGCCGCTTTCAGTTTGACCCAAATCTCCGATGTGGTCACGCCGATGCGGTTGAACTTGATATCCAGCACCGCAGGAGAACCATGATGCCGGATATCGCCGTAAATCGCTGTGGCGCAGCGAGAGATGGCCAGATAACTGGTGCCGGATGACATGGCACCGATAGGGCTTCCCGCCGTCCCGGTCACCGCATCGTTCGCCGACTTACCGATCATCTCAATGATCCATTGCTGGTTATCTTTTGGCATAAAGACTTTACCCAGCTTGTACCATTTGTCGCTGGTAGAGATGTTGGTAATTTTATAGCCGCTGTACCAGCCCGCGCGCATAGTGCCGGTCATCTGTGTACCGAAGCTTTCATCCCGACGCCAGCCGGATTCATAGCCGGACAACCAGCGCCCGGCGGCGGGGGTGAGGGTGACCGCGCCGCCGGATTGCAGATTGAGCTGGCGGATCTGCACGCGGGCATTATCCATATTCAGCGGATTGGCGCAGTCCTCCAGACTCAGGGCATCCACCAGCCACTGCCCGTTATTGAAATCCCCCGGGAAGCGGGTGTGCTCAATCCAGACGTTGCGTATCAGCCCCTGGCCAACGCGCGGCATCATTAGCGTGGCGTCACCATAGCCGCTCTGGAAGTTAGCATTCGACAACTCAATGGCCGTGGAGTGGTCCCATACGCCCTTCACCGTATCAGACCAGCCGACGTCAAAGACGCGCCCATAGGTATTGATCGAGTAAATCTGGTCGAACTTGGTATCCAGCGTATCCAGAAGCTTGACCGCCGTCCCCCCCGAATTCTGTACCCGGAAACAGGTGATCAGCACCGTCTGGCCTGCCACCATAATATTTTCAAAGAAGGGCTGCTGGTTGGTACACATCTCAGCGCTGATCGCTCCCTTATTGGCGGAGATATCCGCCGAGGCCTGACCGTTCCAGCAAATACCTTTAATCGCCGTGCGCCGTGCGTTCACTTTGAACACCGGGCTGGTGGATTTATCGGAAACAATGGTAGTACGCGGCATTCCCCCCTGGGGGTTGTCGTCACCATAGAGATAAAAGAACGGGATTTCGCTGGCGGAGAGATCAATCGGGTTGATCAGAAACTTACCGCCCGGGAAACGAACGCCAAGATCCTTGCTGCTGGTATTCACATTCTGTGCCCAGTTCAGCATCAGCTTAAAGGCACCGCTGTCGTCGGTGATACCGTCACCTTTGCCGCCAAAGTGATAGATATTCAGCTCGTCCTGGCTGTTCACCACCCGTTTCCAGAAAAATCCTGTTCCGACGGCATAGGTGCCACTGTCATCCACCGGCAGCGCCGTTGTCACGAAACCGGCAAAAGTACCACCACCACGAAAGGTGGAGTCTTTATCGTAATAACGTTTTAACAGCGCAATTTCGCCTGATTTTGATGGCGCGGTGGTGCGTAATTCAGCAAAAGAGTTAACTTCAATCATAATAACCTCCGGGCAGCGCACAGATGTCAGCCGCCTTGTTCAGGATTAATAAATGGGGTTGAGTGGGATACAATAAATAACAAACTGCGTAACACCTCCTAAATAAAATAATAAAGGCGAGGTTTACTTTTTTTTACTTGCACACAATGATACCCAGAGATCGTTATGGGCATTTATTTGCCTGACCGTTCTGATATCCATTAACTGTGCATCCTGACCGTGCGTGTAAATAGGTGAAAAGAGGATGCAGGAAGAGTCAGTAATTAACTCACTGGCTATCGTCGGAGTTGAATTGTGACTGCTGCAACTTGCGACGAGCGTCAGTATCATCAAGCACAGCATTGGCCGTTTGTACACGTTTTGCCTCCTCACTGTTATCTGCCTGTTTTTTTGCCACAACGGCAATCTGCGCGGCACTTTTCTGCGCCTCGGCGACCTGGGCTTTCGCTCGCTGCTGGCTTTTGCCCACCTGCTTACCGCCGAACCAGACGGCGAAAAAGGCCCCAACCACGGCAACGATCGCCAGCAGGCCATGCCAGCTACTGCTGAGTAGTGAAAGCAGCGCACTCATACCTTGCCTCCATTCAACGTATCACGCTGTTTACTCAGGTTTTTCTGTTTTATAAACTGCGCCATCACTGCCATTGCCACCATAAAAGCGCCCGTCATCCCCAGGAAATTGTGTGGCAGATAGGACTTAACATCCTCTGGTAGCGAACTCCATGCCGTTAGCGCAGCATCGGGAAAAGACTGCACCCATGCGGTCAGTGCCGACCCCCCTGACGCCAGCCAGACAGACCAGGTTTTAAACAACAGGCGCGCATGATTGACTACCGCCACCCGCCCATAATGGACTAACAGCCAGATTGCCAGTGACGTCACAGCCACCAGCGAAACAAACAGGGTAAATTTCACAGGACCTCCTGATATTGCGTATAGGTTCCGCTGCGCATCACGTCAGCATGGCGCTGGGCGCGTGTCGGCGTTTGTCGTGCCCAGAGGCTGGCCAGCATCGCTTCCGCTGCGCCGCTGAAATTCCCCGCAGCAATCAGCAACAGGGTGTTTTTGAACGCTGACAGCCCGTCAACACCCAGCTGGTAGGCCATGCTGTACAACACATCGGCGCGCGGCGTGTTGCACTGCCGCAGCGCAGCCAGAATCGAAGGACGACGGTTAATATCCTTCATCTGGCTGTTTAGCATCTCTTGTAACCAGACTTCGGCGACCGTTCGCGGCAGGCTGAAAATATAATTATCGAGCGCCGCACCTTTGGGTCCGATCTTAATTCCGCACCCTACCGTCGGATATCCCTCCGTATCCCGGTAAGGTTTCTCCTGGTATCCTTCTTCATACATTAAAATCTGAATGACTTTACTCATAGTTCACCTCACTGACAGGCAATAAAAAAAGGCTGCTTTGCCAGCCTTGTTCATCACGTCGAACAATAAAATGGCAAGTTTTTTCACAAAAGAGAAATAACAGTGACGCTTAAGAATGTTATTTAAAGGTGGATAGTGATAGTTTGAGACAGAATTTGCGTACGCAATAAATTTTCCTGATTTTTTTAATATTCTTTTTTCAATTGCGTTGTTGAGTGATTTTACCCGGAAGTGTCCTATTCGAGTTTGCAGAGCGAATCACATTCCAGTTCACACTCCAGTGCGGTGAGAACACCAGAAACAAATCCCTCAGCCGTCTGAATCTGCTTACGGATAGTCCCGTCAGCACAGCGACGACGACGGGCAATCGAACGGAGTGAAATTTGATAGAGGTAATGTGCCACGAGGATAGTGTGCTGTTCTTTATTCACGCTCATCAGCCGGCTAATACAGCCGTCGAGTATCAGGCCGTCGTTATCACTGCAAGTCAGTCGTTGATGACCACGATCGCTGACCAGGCCTCTGAAGCCCGCCGCGACAGAAGAGTAGCCCAGCCCGTGTCCACTGGCCGCCGCCCAACCGCCCCATCGTTCCAATAGTATTTTGATATCTCGCATAGCCTGCTCCTTTATCCCATGCAGGGTTGTCCGACAGCCCCGATTTATGCCAGGTGTCGGCCTGCAACGGTGAGTGTCAAAACAGTGTTTTGCCCAGGTCGGCACGATCTCCCGATAGTGTGACGATGCTGGCAAAGACACCAGGACGGGTGGCCATTACGCCACCGTGAAGATGAGACCAGCGATTAGGCTGGACGACCGGGTTGGTAAAGAGCGGTAAAAAATATCCTGCAATAAGGGGAAATCCGACGATATCGGTGCAACACTATCCTGCAACGTCACGTTAATACTGGACCTGTTCCCGAACCGCCGGATGTGGCCGTTAGCACCACATAGAACCCGACATGCTTTCCTGACTGGTAACAAAAAAAACGCTTTTGAATGCCATTCGCTCACCATGTCGATACTTATAGGTATAGATAAAAGACAATAAATAGCAAAGGCTATTATAAAAAATAATAGCAAAGCGTGTTTGACGAAAAATACGCATCGCTATAAATTCTGGTATATGAAACCGAATACACTCGCCTGGCGGCTGAACATGGCTATGACCATGATGGGAATGACACAGGGTGCTTTGGCAAAAGCATCGGGCGTATCACAGCCAACAATTTGGCGGCTGACGAAGGGTGAGGCAGAGGGATCGCGTAAGCTGGTCGACATTGCCAGAGCACTGGATATCAACGTGGAGTGGCTGGCAAACGGCGCGGGAGAGATGCGCGGAGCGGCAGCCATGAGCCCCACAGAAAAAGTTAAACGCGGCACTACTGTGCCGCTCTGGGATGCCAGCGGAAAAACCACTGAACTGGTCGCTGTCCCCACCGGCGTTAAGGCTAAAAAGAGCTGGCGGGCCTATATTCTTGACCGAAATAGCGGTTGCGTGGAAGCAACCGCAGGCAGCGTTGTGATCATTGACGTCGATGTACCAGTTGAATCTGGAGATCTTGTCATGGCTGAGATGAATTCACGCGTCTCTGTATACCGCTATCTGGAAGGGCCCTCGAATGGTTTTTTAACCGTTGATGACCCACGCCTGCCCGCGGTTGAGCTGGCGGGAGAAGTCCGCTTAATCGGTGTGGCTATTTTCCTTATTCGCGATTTAAGACGATAATCACTCACCTCCTGCTCCGGCAGGATTATCTCCTCGTAGTGACCGCCAGACACCCTGAACAACACAGAAACCATCAGTATTTCCTCGCGGTAAACCATCAATCCCTCTCACATCATGGGCATGACAGTGTTCATCTATCGATATAACTGAATAGGTTAGTAAAATTTTTCAGTTCTTTGCCATTAAACTGCCAATTAATCCAAATTAAATATTAAAAATCAGCTATTTCAAATAAATACGCTGATAGCAAAGGTTATTTAATTCATAACATTTGATATTGATAATAACTATAGCTATCGTTTTTATAGGCGTGATTCATCAGCTGCGCTTACGAGGGTTTTTACCGCACATGGCAAGGGGAATCAGAGAACGGGTTCCTGCACCGGAGGTCTTTATGACTACGATATTTTGGAAAACGGCAGCACCATTCGGTACCTGTCGTAGCCGCTATAAGGCGCGACGTGCGGCTGCCATCGCTGCGCGTCAGCGCGAAAAAAGATTGATACGCAAAATTGGTCATCTGCTGGGTCAGGAAGAGTGTGCGAGGTTAAGTCTGAATATGCGCAGTACATTTGCCGTCGGACATCATTGCCCGCATTGTGCTTTACCTGGCCCAGGCAACCATTCAGGCTGCTCATTTTGCTCTGCGTTTGTTCAGTCGGTACCGGACAGATAAAAAAAAAGGCCGCACACTGGCGGCCTGTTTGTTTTTAGCGATCGGTATCGCTTTCGTCATCCTCACTGAGTAATGACTTAATAAAGGTTCGCTGCGCGGGTGTTAACACCCAACCTTCCAGATCCACTGCAATCGGATGAGCACAATCCGTGCTGTCCGGTGGAGGATCCGCAGGAATTTCCGCCTGAACATCGGCGGGTGGGTTATGACTGTCTTTATCCATAAGTTCTGATGAAGGAACCTCAGTAAGCAAGCGCACCATCCAGATCGCGTCAAATCGACGTACCGGGCCTTGTACGTTCTCTTCCTTACTTCCTCCAGCCTCCTTTTAACGATGCCCGGTTTCATTCTAGGATTTTTCAGACAAGTGATAAGTGAATTATTCTGATATGTGAATTAGCGCAATGATTATCGCCACGTTGCAAAGGCGTTGCAGGGAGAAGTAAAAGCAGGCAGGTGCGCCAGTCGCACCTGTCCTGCCCGCTGCATTCTCTTCATTGACTACCCTCTTAGGACGGAGGGATATTTAACGTATTACAATCAGTAGACTGCATCTTCCAGTACCTGGTGTATCACCGCGGAAAGCTGATTAATTTCGAATTTCGCCACATAACCATTCGCCCCGACTTTACGGACGTGATCTTCGTTAGCACTGCCAGAAAGTGAAGAATGGATCACCACCGGAATATCCTTCAGATTGTGATCGCTCTTGATGTTACGCGTCAGCGTAAAGCCATCCATTTCGGGCATTTCAAGGTCGGTTAACACCAGAGCGATCTTGTCATGAATAGAAGTGCCCTCTTCCTGAGCCTCTTTGTAGAGCTTTTTAATTTTTTCCCAGGCTTCCAGACCCGTGGTATGCATCTCGGCCGGGATCCCCATCGCTTTCAGGCCCTGCTCAAGCATTTGACGGGCAACCTTCGAGTCCTCCGCCACAATCGCTATCGCACCCGGCTTCAGCTTGAAGGTTTTCACCTTAATGTCGCCTTCTTTCACTTCACGAACAGAAGGGATGACATCATGCAGAATCTGCTCAACATCCAGCACCATGGCCATGTTGTTGTTGTTATCCAGGCAGGCAATGCTGGTAATGTTACGGGTACTGACACCGGATTCCGCTGCATGTACCTGGCTCCAGTCAAGGCGTACGATATCTTCAACAGATTCCACCGCAAACGCCTGCGTGCTGCGCGCGTATTCGGTCACCAGCAATAAATTGAGGCCCGTTGAAGGAGTACAACCCGCCACCGCAGGAAGATCGATCACCGGGATCAACTGCCCACGAATATTCGCCATACCCAGCAGCGGCGATTTCATACCTGCCGCACGGGTGATGTTGGTCATCGGCACAATTTCACGCAGTTTAAAAACGTTGATACCGAACAGCTCAGGCTTATCATCCTGATGAGCAGACCCCAGGCGGAATAACAAAAGTTCGAACTTATTCGATAATGCGAGATTCGCTCTCTCATCGATCTCTTTTTGAAAGTTATCCATGTCTACCTCAAGGTTATTATTCATTGTTGTCAGCCGGCGCGGAAAAACAGCACGCGCTCAGGATCGCTGTTGAAAGTTATCGGCAGTGACGAAGAAAAATACAGGGCAGATTGCAGGATTTATGACCGGGGGAGAGAAAAAGATGAGAGTGACATACCCCTTCCGGCGCTTATCTCCGGCACTCTGTGGTGTTAGCTCTGTGAGGGGCAAAGCAATAATACAAGTAAGAAGCATTCTTAACAAGTTAAATGATATTAAGTATCATTCGCATAGGAATTTAGACTGTCTGAGTGTGTCTATATTGGCTGGCAGGGGCATAGCATCGGCATCAACGATGATCACTGAATAAAAAACACATTGATGACGTGTCGATAAGCACCTGTAAGGATACAGCGCAGCTAATCAGTGACTGCTTTCACTATCACGCGGTATGGCAGGGCTGATGATCACCAGCCCTGAAACGGCTTTGCCCACTACTGCCCCACACTCACACCGGATAGGTATTTAAACAATTTTATTCAGGTACTTAACCAATTTAAACTTGCATGTTCATGATGTCGCTGTACGCGCTCACCAGCTTGTTACGCACCTGGATGCCCATCTGCATTGAGACGCTGGACTTCTGCATATCCACCATCACGTCATTCAGTGAAACGCCTTCTTTACCCATCTGGAAGTCCTGCGCCTGAGCACGTGACTCGGTCTGGACTTCACTGATCTTGCTGAGCGCGGCTTTTAGCTCCGCACCAAAATCTGCCTGCGATGTACTGTCAGCGCCTTTACCGCCAGCAGCCTGCATTGCGGTGGTTTGCAGCGCTTGCATCACACTCTCAATACCCTGAATAGCCATGTTTTCTCCCGAACGAACGATGTGGTGATTACGATTGCTGACAAACTTAACACAATGTCAATAAGACAAAGCCCCTAAATAGCCGCATAAATCACAGCTTATCCAGCCATCGAATTTCTCATTTCAGAAAATAATGGCAGTCCATTGAGGTGGAAATTTTTTAAGCCAGCGCATCAGGGAGTCAGTTTTGTTACGACACTACACGCAACAGTCCGGTCAACTGTCAGGCAGGAACGAGTCATGAATGCAACTGTCACGCAGGATAATCCAGAGAAGAAAGGTTTGAATGACCTGTTCGCTCGCCTACGCGCCAACCCACGCATCCCTATTATCGTTGCGGCGGCCGCGGTCATTGCCATCGTTATTGCGATGGTATTGTGGGCCAAGCAGCCAGATTATCGCGTCCTTTATAGCAACCTCAGTAATGAGGATGGCGGGGCTATCGTCACGCAACTGACCCAGATGAACGTACCGTATAAGTTCGACGATCAGGGTGGTGCGCTGTTGGTTCCTGCCGCACAGGTGCATGAGCTGCGCCTGCGCCTCGCTTCACAGGGGTTGCCGAAAGGTGGCGCTGTGGGGTTCGAGCTGCTGGATAAAGAGAAATTCGGTATCAGCCAGTTCAGCGAACAGGTGAACTACCAGCGTGCGCTGGAAGGTGAGCTGGCACGTACCATCGAAACACTCGGCCCGGTTAAGGGTGCACGGGTGCATCTGGCGATGCCAAAACCAACGCTGTTCGTGCGCGAGCAGAAATCACCGTCCGCGTCTGTGACCCTGGCATTGCAGCCGGGTCGTGCGCTGGATGAAGGTCAGATCAACGCCGTTGTCCATATGGTGTCCAGCAGCGTCGCCGGTATGCCACCGGGCAATGTGACCGTCGTTGACCAGGCGGGCCGTCTGCTGACTCAGAACGATCCAACCGGGCGTGACCTCAATGACACCCAGTTAAAATATGCCAGCGATGTTGAAGCGCGTTTCCAGCAGCGTATCGAAGCCATCCTGGGTCCTATCGTTGGCAACGGCAATGTCCATGCGCAGGTCACCGCGCAAATCGACTTTAATACCCGTGAGCAGACCGACGAGCAGTACAAACCGAACAGCAACCCTGACCAGCAAGCAATTCGCTCACGCCAGACCAGCAACAGCGAACAACTTGGTGGCCAGTATCCTGGCGGCGTTCCGGGTGCCCTGTCGAACCAACCGGCTCCGGCCAACGCAGGTCCGATTACCACCCCAGCTAACGGTGCCGCCGGTGCCAATGGTGCTGCGGGTGCTAACGGTGCTGCGGGTGCCGCTGGCGCTAACGGTGCAGCCGGTGCTAACGCGAATAATGCGGCTGCCAATGCAGCCACCAGCAGTGCTCAGAAAATCGTTCCGTCAAATACGCGTAACGATGACACGACTAACTACGAAGTGAACCGCACCATCCTGCATACCAAGATGAATGTCGGTGAAGTTCAGCGTCTGTCTGTTGCGGTGGTGGTGAACTACCGTACCGATGCCGCCGGTAAGCCTATTGCACTGAATGATGCACAGCTTAAGCAGATCGAAAACCTGACCCGCGAAGCGATGGGCTTCTCGGAGCAGCGTGGTGACAGCCTGAACGTGGTTAACTCTCCGTTCACGGAAAACAGTGACCTTGGCGCTGAGCTGCCATTCTGGAAACAACCTGCATTTATCGAGCAGATGCTGGAAGCCGGACGCTGGTTACTGGTGCTGATTGTGGCTTACATCCTCTACCGCAAACTGGTTCGTCCACAGCTGCGTCGTAAAGCAGAGCAGGAGAAAGCCGCGCTGGAAGCTGCTGCCATTACTGCTGCACGTCAGGCCGAAGATGAAGAGTCCGGTATCTCCGTCAAGCTGTCGAAAGACGAACTTGACCAGGAACGTAAATCTCAGCACCGCATGAGTGCTGAGGTGATGAGCCAGCGTATTCGTGAGATGTCAGAAAATGACCCACGCGTAGTGGCTCTGGTTATTCGCCAGTGGATGAAGGAAGAACTATGAGTCTCACCGGTACTGAGAAAAGCGCCATCCTGATGATGACAATTGGCGAAGACCGCGCCGCCGAGGTGTTCAAACATCTCGACTCCCGCGAGGTGCAGCACCTCAGTGCGGCGATAGCCAATATGCGTCAGGTATCTCATAAGCAGCTTACCGATGTTCTGCGCGAATTCGAAATTGATGCAGAACAGTATGCAGCCCTGAGCCTCAACTCTAACGACTACTTGCGTTCCGTGCTGATCAAAGCGCTGGGCGAAGAGAAAGCGTCTACCCTGCTGGAAGATATTCTGGAAACGCGCGAGACCACCTCCGGGATGGACACGCTCAACTTTATGGAACCACAGGCGGCTGCCGACCTGATCCGCGACGAACATCCGCAGATCATCGCCACCATCCTGGTGCACCTGAAACGCGGCCAGGCGGCCGATATTCTGGCGCAGTTCGACGAACGTCTGCGTCACGATGTGATGCTGCGTATTGCCACCTTCGGCGGCGTACAGCCAGCCGCGCTGGCAGAACTGACCGAAGTGCTCAATGGCCTGTTGGATGGTCAGAACCTCAAGCGTGCGAAGATGGGTGGTGTTCGTACCGCGGCAGAGATTATCAACCTGATGAAAACTCAGCAGGAAGAAGCGGTTATCGAAGCGGTTCGCGAGTTCGACGGCGAGCTGGCACAGAAAATTATCGACGAAATGTTCCTGTTCGAAAACCTCGTCGAAGTGGACGATCGCAGTATCCAGCGCCTGTTGCAGGAAGTGGAATCCGAATCGCTGCTGGTGGCTCTGAAAGGTTCCGAGCAGCCGTTGCGCGAGAAATTCCTGCGCAACATGTCGCAGCGTGCTGCCGACATCCTGCGCGACGACCTCGCCAACCGCGGTCCAATGCGTATGTCTGCGGTGGAAACCGAACAGAAAGCGATTCTGTTGATTGTTCGTCGTCTGGCCGAAACCGGCGAGATGGTGATTGGTGGTGGCGAGGAAACTTATGTCTGATAACGCGTCACTGCCTTGGCAACGCTGGCAGCCAAACGACCTGGCGCGCCCGGATCGTCCGCTGCTTGAAGAGCTGGTCTTACCCGAGGTCACTACCGATGACCCGATTGAGCAGCAGCAGTTTCAGTTAGAACAGTTGCAGGCTCAGGTCCGCAACGAAGCCCAGGGTCTGGGTTACGCCGAAGGGCAGCAGCGCGGTTTTTCTGAAGGTCAGAAAGCCGGCTATGACGCTGGTTTTCAACAGGGTCTGGCAGAGGCACAGCAGCAGCAGGCGCCATTACAGGCGCGTATGCAGCAGTTGGTTTCCGAGTTTCACCATACGCTGGAAGCACTGGATAGCGTGATTGCCTCACGTCTGATGCAGTTGGCACTGGAAGCGGCCCGTCAGGTGATTGGCCAGGCGCCTCACGTCGACGGTACCGCCCTGCTGCGTCAGATTCAGGGCATGTTGCAACAGGAACCGATGTTCAGCGGCAAACCTACGCTGCGCGTCCATCCCGACGATTTGCCCCGCGTGGAAACCACGCTGGGCGCGACGCTCAGCCTGCACGGCTGGCGTCTGCTCGGTGACAGTACCATCCATCCCGGCGGCTGCAAGGTCAGCGCGGAAGATGGCGATCTGGATGCCAGTATTGCCACCCGCTGGCACGAACTCTGCCGCCTGGCCGCACCGGGAGAATTATAATGACCACTCGCCTGTCGCGCTGGCTTGGCGCACTCGACAACTTCGAACAACGTCTGGCACAAGTGCCGGACGTCCGTCGTTATGGTCGTTTGATCCGCGCTACCGGTCTGGTACTGGAAGCGACCGGGCTGCAACTGCCGCTGGGCGCCACCTGTGTGATTGAACGTCACGACAGCCAGGGCGTTAGCGAAGTGGAAAGTGAAGTGGTGGGGTTTAACGGCCAGAAGCTGCTGCTGATGCCGCTGGAAGAAGTTGAAGGTATTTTGCCCGGAGCGCGCGTGTACGCACGTATCGCCGGCGACAAACAGAACAGCGGTAAACAGATGATGCTGGGCCCGGAACTGCTTGGCCGCGTGCTGGACGGCAGCGGCCGCCCGCTGGACGGGCTGCCTGCACCTGAAACCGGCTATCGCGCACCGCTGAATACCCCGCCTTTTAACCCGTTGCAGCGTACGCCGATTACCGATGTGCTGGATACCGGTGTGCGTGCGATTAACGCCCTGCTCACCGTCGGACGCGGCCAGCGTATGGGCCTGTTTGCCGGTTCCGGCGTGGGTAAAAGTGTGTTGCTGGGCATGATGGCCCGTTATACCAAAGCCGACGTGATTGTCGTGGGCCTGATTGGTGAGCGTGGCCGTGAAGTGAAAGACTTTATCGAGAATATCCTCGGCACAGAAGGACGTGCGCGTTCGGTAGTGATTGCCGCCCCGGCCGATGTCTCTCCCCTCCTGCGTATGCAGGGTGCTTCGTACGCCACGCGTATTGCCGAAGATTTTCGTGACCGTGGCCAGCACGTGCTGCTGATCATGGACTCCCTGACGCGTTATGCCATGGCGCAGCGTGAAATTGCCCTGGCCATCGGTGAACCCCCTGCGACCAAAGGCTATCCGCCTTCCGTGTTCGCGAAATTGCCTGCACTGGTAGAACGTGCCGGTAATGGCATCGACGGCGGTGGTTCGATTACCGCTTTCTATACCGTTCTGACCGAAGGGGATGACCAGCAGGATCCCATCGCTGACTCAGCCCGCGCCATCCTTGATGGCCATATCGTTCTGTCACGCCGCCTGGCGGAATCCGGCCACTATCCGGCCATTGATATTGAAGCCTCGATCAGCCGCGTAATGGCACACCTGATTGATGAGACCCATTACGCCCGCGTGCGTCAGTTTAAACAGCTGCTGTCGAGCTATCAGCGCAACCGTGATTTGGTCAGCGTGGGCGCCTATGCGGCGGGAACCGACCCAACGCTGGATAAAGCGATCAAACTCTACCCTGAACTGGAAGCCTTCCTGCAACAGGGTATGTTTGAGCGCAGCACCTTCGACGATGCCAGCCTGCATTTGCAGGCGATTTTTGGTTAAGTTTCATCTGAAGTCGCATCACGCCCTGTGCCGTGATGCCGCCTGACTGGAGGGCTTTATGACAAAAACAGTCTCAGCCATTGATACGCTGCGCGATCTGGCGCACAAAGATGTGGAAAAAGCCGCCATTCAGTTAGGTGACGTGCGTCGAGCGCAAAAACAGGCCGATGAGCAGCTCAACATGCTGCTCAATTATCAGGACGAATACCGCAAGAACCTTAACAACACCATGAGCGAAGGGATAGCCAGTACCCGTTGGTACAACTATCACCAGTTTATTCAGACGCTGGAAAACGCGATTGAGCAACATCGTCAGCAACTGCTGCACTGGAATACGCGCGTGGAAAATGCATTGCGCCTGTGGCGCGACAAACAACAACGGCTGCACGCCTACGAGACTCTTCAGTCACGCGCGCTGGCTACCGCCCTGTTACAAGAAAACCGTCTCGATCAGAAACGGATGGATGAATTTGCCCAACGGGCATCATTGAGGAAAGGCGAATGATTACCTTACCAACTGCGGTCACGACGACGGCAACCACCGGCAGCGCGAAAGTCAGCAGCACCGGCGACAGTACTCTCGACAGCACCGGCAGTGAATTAACGGTGGGTGGGGAGACCTCGCAGCAGGGCTTCCTGACGCTTTTAGGCAACCGCCTGCTCTCCCTGGCCCAACAGGGTGGAACGGGTGTGGCAGTCGATGGCGTCGAGGTTGCAGCCAGTGATGACGGCAAAGAGGCTAAGAAGCCGGGCATCAGCGATCTGCTGGCCGCTCTGGATAAGCCCGATACGCTGACGGCCCTCTTGCAGCCGCAGCAGGCAAAAATCGCTACCAAAGACGATGTGGCAACGGATGAAAAAGAGGCACCTGCGGTGACACTCAGCGACAGCGATCTTCAGGCATTGCAGGCGCTTTATGCCATGCTGCCGAACAACGCCGCCGTTCCGGTTGCCAGTGCTACGGCAAAAAATAGCGATCTGCTCACCGCTGGGCTTAATAAAAGCGATAAACAATCGACGCTGAATGCGCTGAGTGCGGCCCTGGGTAAAGTGACAACGGAAGAAGGGGATGCCACTAGCGCAGACGCTAAAAACAGCAATAACGCCCTTTTGGTTCCCGTTAGTGCAAAATCTTCTGACGGCACGGGCACAGGTAAAGCGTCGGTAAATCCAGGCGCGGTGACTCTCGACCCGGCTTTTCAGCAGGTTATGAGCAACGTCAGCAAAGATATCGATAAAGAAAATTCAAGTTCTGCCCCTACCGCGACGATAACCAATAATGTGATCAGTACCGCGTCTTCATTACTTACCCCGACGTCAACCTCGATGGTAAGTGCACCGGCAACTCCTCTGCTGAATTCTCAGTTGGGAAGCCCGGAATGGCAGCAGGCACTGGGACAACAGATCCTGATGTTCAGTCGCAACGGGCAACAGACCGCCGAGTTGCATCTGCATCCGCAGGACCTGGGCAGTATCCAGATCAGCCTGAAACTGGATAATGACCAGGCCCAGCTGAGTATGGTGTCAAATCAGAGCCAGGTGCGGGCCGCACTGGAGGCAGCATTGCCTCAACTGCGCGCCTCTCTGGCTGAGAGTGGCATCAACCTGGGTCAAAGTAATGTCAGTAGCGATGCGTTCCAGCAAGGCCAGTCTTTTGCTGGTCAGCAGGAACAGCAGCGCAATAACAACGGAAGCCCGTTTAGTCTTGCTACAGAAAATGACAGTGATGTGACGCCAATTGCCGTTCCTGCCGCCCTGCAGGCGCGCGCAGCCGGCTCCAATGCTGTTGATATTTTCGCCTGACGGCAACAAACGCGTAAGCTGATGGCAAAACTCGCGTCTTTTCTGCCTATTGTTTGGCGCAAGACGCGGGATAATTTGTCATAACGCCGTGGGACAGTGGATTACGTGGCACCGCCCCCGAAAATAATCACAGGAAGTTACAGCTAATATGACTGATAACGCTAAAGCCAAAAGCGGCAAACGTAAGCTCCTGATACCGGTGTTACTCATTGTGACTCTGGTCGCTTGCAGCGTGGCGGGCTATACAGTCTGGCGCATGATGAAAACTCCGGCAGATGCCGCTGCGGCAGCAAAGCCGGAGCCGCCACCTGCGCCGGTGTTTTTTGCTCTGGATACTTTTACGGTTAATTTGATCAACCCAGATAACGACCCGGATCGTGTGCTGTACGTGGGCTTTACGCTGCGTTTGCCAGACGAAGAATCGCGTCGTCGTATGAATGATTATCTCCCGGAAGTCCGTAGTCGTCTGCTGCTGTTGCTTTCACGTCAAAGTGCCTCGGCGTTAGCGAATGAACAAGGCAAGCAGGCATTAGTAGCACAGATAAAACAGGTACTGGCACCTCCGCTGGTGCAGGGACAACCACAGCAGGTCGTGACAGATGTCCTCTTCACGGCCTTCATTCTGCGGTGATGGATATTTATGGGCGATAGCATTCTTTCTCAGGCAGAAATTGACGCACTACTCAATGGCGACAGCGATAGTGCGACAGAAGATAAGGTCAGTAGCGGTGGCGAGAGCGACATTCGCCCCTATGATCCCAATACCCAGCGCCGCGTCGTTCGTGAGCGTCTGCAAGCACTGGAGATCATTAACGAACGTTTTGCGCGTTCTTATCGTATGGCGCTGTTTAATCTGTTGCGCCGCAGCCCGGATATTTCGGTCGGCGCGATCAAGATTCAGCCATACCATGAGTTTGCCCGCAATTTGCCGGTGCCAACTAACCTTAACCTTATCCACCTCAAGCCGCTGCGTGGCACGGCGCTGGTGGTTTTCTCGCCGAGTCTGGTGTTTATCGCCGTAGATAACCTGTTTGGGGGTGATGGCCGTTTCCCGACGAAAGTCGAGGGACGTGAATTCACCCACACTGAACAACGCGTCATCCGTCGTATGCTGAAGCTGGCGCTCGACTGTTACAGTGAGGCCTGGAAGCCAATCTATCCGCTGGATGTCGAGTACGTTCGTTCAGAGATGCAGGTGAAGTTCACCAACATCACCACCTCACCTAACGATATCGTGGTTACCACGCCGTTCCAGGTTGAGATTGGTAACCTGACCGGTGAGTTCAATATCTGTATTCCATTCAGCATGATTGAACCGCTGCGTGAAACGCTGGTGAACCCACCGTTAGAAAACTCTCGCAGCGAAGATGAAAACTGGCGTGACACGCTGGTGAAACAGGTTCAGCACTCTGAGCTGGAACTGGTGGCGAATTTTGCCGAAGTATCGATGAGAATTTCACGTCTGCTGGCCTTGAAGCCTGGCGACGTATTACCGATTGAAAAACCGGACCGCATTATCGCCCATGTGGATGGCGTGCCGGTGTTGACCAGCCAGTACGGAACGCTGAATAAGCAGTACGCTCTGCGCGTGGAACACCTGATCAACCCGATTTTGAATTCGCTGAATGAGGAACAGCCCGATGAGTGATACGAATAAGCCGTCCGATGACGACATCTCTGCGGACGACCTGTGGGCTGACGCAATGAATGAACAGGTAAAATCCTCTTCCACCGACAGCGTATTTAAATCGCTGGATGTGGGCGATGTGTCCGGTTCTCTGCAAGATATCGATATGATTATGGATATCCCGGTCAAACTGACCGTTGAACTGGGCCGTACCAAAATGACAATCAAAGAGCTGCTGCGCTTGTCGCAAGGTTCGGTTGTCGCACTGGATGGATTAGCGGGTGAGCCACTGGATATCCTGATTAACGGTTATCTGATTGCTCAGGGTGAAGTGGTCGTGGTGGCCGATAAGTATGGCGTACGCATCACCGACATTATTACCCCGTCTGAACGTATGCGTCGCCTGAGTCGCTAAATGAATACCACGCAGCAGCAGCCGGTCATCCCACAGCCGGCCATTTCAACCGGCTCTATGCTCACTCAGGTGAGTGGCGTGCTGGCAGCGATTATTATTCTTATTCTCGCTTGTGCCTGGGTGGCAAAACGCTTCGGCTTTGCTTCACGACGCAGCGGCAGTCAGACACTGAATATCAGTGCAAGCTGCTCGCTGGGTCAACGTGAACGTGTCGTGATTGTCGACGTTGATGATGCGCGTCTGGTGCTGGGTGTTACTGCACAGCAGATTACCCATCTGCACACGCTGCCTGCCAAACCTCAGCAAGAGACATCCGACTCTGCGGAACCAAAGCCCGATTTCCGTCAGGTTCTCCAGTCATTAATGAAAAGCGCCGGGAAGAAAAAATGAAACGCACCCTTCCACTGCTGCTGCTCGGCCTGCTGATGCTGGCACCTGATGTTTATGCCCAGTTACCGGGCCTGATCAGCAAACCAATGGCCAATGGCGGCCAGAGCTGGTCACTGCCGGTACAGACACTGGTATTTATTACCTCGCTGACCTTCCTGCCAGCCATCTTACTGATGATGACCAGCTTTACGCGCATCATTATCGTATTTGGTCTGCTGCGAAGTGCACTCGGAACACCGTCTGCACCACCGAACCAGGTTTTACTGGGTTTGGCGCTGTTTCTGACCTTCTTTATTATGGGCCCGGTGTTCGACAAAATTTATACCGATGCCTATCAGCCGTTCAGCGAAGACAAAATCAGCATGCAGGAAGCCATTGAGAAAGGTTCCCAGCCGCTGCGTGAGTTTATGCTGCGTCAGACGCGTGAGGGTGACCTGGCGCTGTTTGCCCGTTTAGCCAACACACCGCCAATTGCCGGCCCCGAAGCCGTACCGATGCGTATTCTGCTGCCCGCTTACGTGACCAGTGAACTGAAAACGGCGTTCCAGATTGGTTTTACCGTTTTTATTCCGTTCCTGATTATCGACCTGGTGGTCGCCAGCGTATTGATGGCTCTCGGGATGATGATGGTGCCACCAGCGACCATATCGTTACCCTTTAAGCTCATGCTATTTGTGCTGGTCGATGGCTGGCAGTTGCTGGTCGGTTCGCTGGCCCAAAGTTTCTATTCCTAACGCGGAGCCACGACAATGACACCTGAATCGGTAATGGTACTGGGGCATGATGCCATGTTGATTGCGCTGGCACTGGCGGCTCCGCTGCTGCTGGCTGCGCTGGTCAGCGGTTTTCTTATCAGCCTGTTGCAGGCAGCAACCCAGATCAACGAACAAACGCTCTCCTTTATTCCTAAGATCCTGGCGGTTGTCACCACTATCGTGATTGCCGGTCCATGGATGCTGAATCTGGTGCTCGACTATATGCGCACCCTGTTCAGTAACCTGCCGTATATGATCGGATAATGATTCTTTTTGACAGTAGTCAGCTGTTGTTCTGGATAAGTCAGCTATTCTGGCCCCTTGCCCGCGTGCTGGCTTTGATCATGTCTGCGCCGTTACTGAATGAAAAATCCATCAGCCGTAAAGTCAAAATCGGGCTGGGCGTGATGATTACCTGGGTACTGGTGCCTTCCTTACCCCCGACTACCGTTACATTATTCTCCGTCGGTGGTTTCTGGCTGCTAATCCAACAGATACTGATTGGCGTATCGATTGGTTTTACCATGCAGTTTGCTTTTGCAGCCGTGCGCACAGCGGGTGAAGTGATAGGTTTGCAGATGGGGTTATCCTTTGCCACCTTCTTCGATCCAAGCAGCCGCCTGAATATGCCGGTGCTGGCACGCTTTCTGGATATGCTGGCCATGCTGCTGTTTCTGTCGTTCAACGGTCATCTTTGGCTGATTTCGATGGTTGCTGACAGTTTTCATACATTGCCCATCGGCGGGGAGCCGCTTAACGGCAATGCGTTTATGGCCCTGACCAAAGCTGCAGGCCTGATTTTCCTTAATGGCATGAGATTAGCGCTACCGTTAATTACTCTGTTACTCACCTTAAACCTGGCCCTGGGTTTGTTAAACCGCGTTTCACCTCAACTCTCCGTTTTCGCTATCGGCTTCCCTGTCACCTTATCAATCGGTATGGTGTTCATTAGCCTGATGATGCCGCTGCTAGCGCCCTTCTGCGAACATTTGTTCAGTGAAGTGTTCGACTTGCTGGCTACGTTGCTCAGTGAATTACCCGGCAAGTAAACTTACCTATTCTCATTTTTGTGCAAAGTTATTGTTAAGCGTTGAAAATACATCTGTGTATTTTTTGGGCCATTATTTGCAGAATGTCCTTAAGGAAATTCTGATAAATGCACTAGCACGATGAAAATCATTCTTATTAAAACGCACTTAGCGTATTTTATCCCCTCAAACCGATGATTTGTTGCGAAAGAGTTAACGGTTAAAAAACACTCAAATAACTGTTTTTTATGGGAATTTTATTTTTCGCGGTTTTTCTTGTTTTAAAATACATTTTCCGGCATTGTCAATGCACTCCGCGAGTCCACACTTTCGGGAAATGAATGTTTTTAAGAATCGTCCTATCAGAGTTTTCTGTTTTCTGCGCGATAGTGTGTCGATGCAGGCAGAAATCTGCGTCAAATGCTGTGTTAAGTCAGATCGCTAAGCGGAACCTCTGCTTTTGCACTGACCCTGGTACTCAGACAGGTTTTCACCTCGTCAAAACTCAAACTACCTGTCAGCAAGGATGAATTAAGTACCCTCGCCGTCAATGGCAAGCTTTGCTAACGCTGGGTAAATATAACAAGACCGTGAAACAGAACTCTTGCTCTCGTACCGAACGCGCGTAATTCATCGTTGATTTAAACGTATAACAAATTGGTGAGGGTCGCTATTATGCCAACGATTATTATGGATTCATGTAACTATACACGGCTAGGTTTAACTGACTATATGGCAGTGAAAGGGGTTAAAAAGAAAAATATAACCTCAGTTAACGATATTGAGCAGTTACAAATAAAGTGTCAGCAGCTTCAACCCGGCGTTGTTTTTATTAATGAAGATTGTTTCATTCATGAATCCGATGCAAGCCAACGGATCAGAAACGTTATTATGCAGCATCCTGATACGTTATTTTTCATTTTTATGGCCATCTCTAATATCCATTTTGAGGAATACCTCTACGTTCGTAAGAATCTGATTATTACATCAAAATCGATAAAGCCGTCGACCCTGGATTCATTACTTAGCACGTACTTTCAAAAGAAACTTAATCTGTCACCTCGCTATTCTTCGGGCTTCGACGTACATCCACTGACGCTCAGTCAGACGGAGTCAAACATGCTGAAGATGTGGATGTCAGGTCATGACACCATTCAAATTTCAGATAAAATGCAAATAAAAGCGAAAACGGTGTCATCACACAAAGGTAATATCAAACGTAAAATAAAAACACATAACAAGCAGGTTATTTATCATGTGGTTCGTTTAACTGATAACGTTACCAGCGGTATTTATGTCAACGTAAGATAGTCATCCAGGGGAAGCGGGTACTCACCGGCTTCCCCGCCTCACATCAGATAATGCTCATTATGTGAGCCTGCTCCCACTTCCAGCCCTAATCCTTTTAGCCCGTATGCCGATGTTTTGTAGACGACCGGAGTATGACTTCGTCCCTATCTGACAGAGAGCAATGGATATGAAATCACAACTACAATCTCACGAACATCAGGCTATCAGCTTCTGGCAGCACCTGCGTCTGGTTCCGTTGTTCGCCGCCATCCTTGGTGGAATTTTGCTACTTTTTGCCCTGTGTATCGGCCTCGCCAGCTATTTTTTGATTCAGAGTAATCAGTCACTGAATGATGTGACGGAAGAGATTCAGGTACGTATGGCGCTTTCTAACAGTTCCAACCATTTACGTACGGCACGCCTGACCGTAGTCCACGCAGGAGCTTCCGCACGTATTGGTGAGATGGATGAGTTCAAAACCAACCTCGACAAAACTCAGGCACGCATTAAATCGGCACGCGAAAGCTTTAATGCCTATCTCAACCGCCGGGTAAAAACGCCGGCTGATGAAGCGCTGGATGGCGAGCTGAAAACCCGTTTTGAGGCATATATCACTCAGGGCGTCATGCCGATGGTAAAAAGTGCTTCCGATGGGAGTTTTGAAGGCGTTATTGCCCAGGAAACTGACTACACCCGCAAGCTGGACGATGCGTATAACGCGGTGCTGTTAAAAGCCATTAAGATCCGTACCGAACGCGCGGAAGCGATTAATGTGCAGGCCGCCTCTCAAACCCGTCTCGGCTTTATTATGATGGCAGGCGCGTTTGGCCTTGCGCTGTTATTAACCCTGGCGACCTTTATCTTCTTGCGCCGGGTGGTTATTACCCCATTACGCCAGGCGGTAGAACGCATTGAACATATTTCCCGTGGCGATCTGACCGCGCCACTGCAAAACTGGGGACGCAGTGAAATTGGCAGTCTGGGGAATAATCTGCAGCTGATGCAGCAAGCCTTAGTGAAAACCGTTGGCACCGTGCGTGAAGGAGCCGTAGCGATTTATCAAGGCTCCAGCGAAATATCAGCGGGCAATACCGACCTATCTTCCCGTACCGAGCAGCAGGCCTCGGCGCTGGAACAAACCGCCGCGAGTATGGAAGAACTGACTGCGACGGTGAAACAGAACGCTGAGAATGCTCATCATGCCAGCCAACTCGCCTCGGATGCCTCCGGCAAAGCACGCCAGGGTGGCGATATTGTCACTGGCGTGGTGAATACCATGAATAATATTTCCACCAGCTCGAAGAAAATTGCCGAAATCACTACGGTGATTAACAGCATCGCCTTCCAGACTAACATTCTGGCACTGAACGCCGCCGTTGAAGCTGCACGCGCCGGTGAGCAAGGTCGTGGTTTTGCCGTGGTGGCCAGCGAAGTTCGCAATCTGGCGCAGCGCAGCGCCGGTGCAGCGAAAGAGATCGAAGGACTGATAGCTGAATCGGTAGATTTGATCGGCAAAGGTTCGGCACAGGTTGGCCACGCCGGTAATACGATGGGTGAAATTGTTGATGCCGTCCGTCGGGTGACCGATATTATGGCGGAGATTGCTGCTGCCTCTGACGAGCAGAGTAAAGGCATTCAGCAGGTGAGTATGGCAGTGACCGAGATGGACAACGTCACCCAGCAGAATGCCTCACTGGTAGAAGAAGCGTCTTCTGCGGCGGCGTCTCTGGAAGAACAAGCGGCGCGTCTGACTCAGGCGGTATCAGCCTTTAAATTGAATGGTGCCGCAGCAGCCACGGTAAAAACCAGCAACACAGGCAGTCAATCCAAAGCATTAGCGGCTCCACGGCCTGCGCTGGCATCCACCAGCAATGACCACTGGGAAACGTTCTGAGTCGTTGATCACAGGGCGGAGGGGGGGCCGAAAAAGGGTCGCCCCGTACAGCAGATTACGAATGCGGCTCGACGAAAATGCCGTCGTCATGACCGACTTCATTAAAGAACCAGATCCCCAATGGGTAGTCCTCAAGCGCGACCAGAAACATAGTACCTTCACTGAAGTTCTCAACGGCCAGAACCGTACCTTCACGACGCGGTCCGCCATCCGTTTTCACTGTTACCCGTTCATTGACCTTCATAACCCCTCCTGCGCCATTTTTGGATGAGTTTAACCGAAAATCTCACTCTGCGCAGGCACTCACATCAATGATTAGCGACGGGCGATGACCCAGACAGCATGCACAATGCCCGGGATATAACCACATATCGTCAGCAGGATATTCAGCCAGAAGGCACCTGCAAAACCGACCTGCATAAACACACCCAGTGGGGGTAATAGAATCGCAATTACAATTCGTAAAAAGTCCATAAATTCTCCGTTATCTGTTTTATCGCACGGGATGACCCGCACAAAGAGTATAGCCAGTCTGGATTCACATCACTGTCTGCGGCGGGTAAAGCTGGGTAAAGCCTTATCCCATCAGGTTTTTTCACTTTCTTTACGATTCATAGTGAGATTTTTCACGGCGTAAACCCTTAGAATATTCTTACTGCGCCAACCCCAAAGGGGCAGACGGTGATGCCCACTCAATGGGCAGCACCTAAGTAACAAGGATTTTTGCCCGCGCAGCGCGGGCTTTTTTTTGCCCTGAATAATGTACATCCCTTCTGAATCCCTGACCTGATATCAATGGGCAAAAAAAATCCCGACCAAACCAGGCCGGGATAAAAGTGTTTCTCACAGGAAATGAAGTTCGTTACATCTGGGAATTCTTTAACGTTAGCAGACTAACCGATCCTCACGTTCGGATAAGTCTTAATACACCGCCTAATGTGTACAGCCTGATAATTTTCGTACAGCTTAAACGACGCTAAGCTGCACCACATCTGGCTTCTTCTTCCTACCGGGATAATCACGCCCGTTATTTAACACTGTTTTTTTTAAGATAATTCCTGGAGTGAGTGGAAGCCTTGCCTCAATCCCTTCCCTACCCTTCTCAATGCGATGGCTGAGCTATACTGACGGTTCTACTGCCAAATATCACTCTGAGGTAGGGCTTATGCCGACGTTGCAGGACCCACTGATGATCGTCACCGATCTCGACGGCTCGCTGCTTGATCACCACACCTACAGCTGGCAGCCTGCTGAGCCCTGGCTGGCGCGTTTGCAAGCGCACCACATTCCGCTGGTGATCTGCTCAAGCAAAACCGCAGCAGAAATCATTCCGCTACAGCGAGCACTGGGGCTAAGTGGCACCCCTTTTATTGCTGAAAACGGTGCCGTTGTGAGCGATGGTCATGCCCGTACGCCGTCACCGCATCTTCCTGAAAGCACCGTTAACTACGCGGCATTGTGCGGGCAGTTAGCACAACTGAAGCAGCAGTATGGCTTTAAGTTCACCGGTTTTTCTGATGTGAGCGAAAAAGAGGTTTCCGAATGGACGGGACTGACGCCGCATGATGCTGCTCTGGCCAGATTGCGCGAAGCCTCCGAAAGCCTTATCTGGCGTGACAGTAGCGAACAGTTCGCCCTGTTCCGCCAGCAGTTGGAGGCCCGGGCATTGACCTTAGTTCAGGGAGGACGCTTCTGGCACGTGATGCGGGAAGGCAGCGGCAAAGGCGCCGCACTGCGCTGGCTACTTCAACACACCCTGCAGGGAGACAAATCCCCCGTCACCATTGGACTGGGCGATGGCCCCAACGATGCGCCGATGCTGGATGCCGTCGATTATGCCATCGTAATCAAAGGCTACAGTAAAAATCCCATCATCCTGGAACGTCAGGATAAACATCATATCTATCATACCGCGCACTTTGGCCCCGAGGGCTGGAGCGAAGGGCTGACGCATTTTATCACTCAGTAAACTGAGGCGATTTTTAAGGGGTAAGCGATGAGCGATTTTTACCAGAATGGCGTGATAACGAATTTTCATAATCTGACCGGACGCTCCGTAGAGACGCTGGAAAAAGATCTGGTGCGCTTTTCGCGCAAGCGCAAAATGGGGTTGATCCTGCCATCACTCTTTTCCGAACTGGAAGGTCCAGCCCTCAGTCATATTGTCGATGAACTGGCCAAAGTCCCCTACCTGTCGGAGATTGTTATCGGTCTGGACCGCGCGGACCGCGACCAGTTTCTGCTCGCTCGCGAGTTCTTTTCACGTCTGCCACAGCGACATCGTATTTTGTGGAACGATGGACCGCGTCTGAAGGCGCTGGATGCGGAGCTGGACAAAGAGGGGCTATCACCTTCGCAACCGGGAAAAGGCCGTAACGTCTGGTTTTGCACCGGCTATACCCTGGCGTCAGACAAGTCGGCCTGCGTCGCCCTGCACGACTGCGATATTGTTACCTATGAACGGGGAATGCTGGCGCGCCTGCTCTATCCTCTGGCTAACCCCGGCTTTCAGTATGAGTTCTGCAAAGGTTTCTATGCGCGGGTAGCCGATAACAAGCTCAACGGTCGTGTGGGACGGCTGCTGGTGGGACCGCTGTTACGTTCTCTGCAAAAAGTATACGGTCACTCTGACTATCTGGATTACCTGACCAGCTTTCGCTACCCTCTTTCCGGCGAGTTCGCCATGCGCACGCATGTGCTCAACGGCATCAAGCTGCCGGGCGACTGGGGGCTGGAGATCGGCGTACTGTCAGAAATATATCGCAACTACACCACCCGCCAGAGCTGCCAGGTAGAGATCGCGGATAATTACGATCATAAGCATCAGCCACTGGCAGAAGAGGACGGCACTGGCGGTCTGAAGCGCATGAGCAACGACATTGTGCAGTCGTTACTGCGCAAGATGGCCACGATGGGAGTCAGTATCACCAGTGATTCCTTCCGCGTGCTGAAAGCGACCTATTATCGCAATGCGCTGGATATGATGGAAATCTACCACCATGAAGCGACCATGAATGGCCTGACTTTCGATCAACATGCGGAAGAAGCCGCCGTCGAAACGTTTACGCAGTCGATCCTTGATGCCGGACAAGCCTTTATTGAGCGCCCGAATGAGAAGCCGTTTATCCCCAGCTGGAGCCGTGTTCAATCGGCCTTTCCTGATATCATGCAACGCATTTACCAGGCGGTTGAAGATGACAACAGCGGGGACGTTTAAGGCCCGCTGCTGACGCAGTTACGGCCGGCGGCTTTTGCCTGATAAAGCCGGCCATCTGCCACCGATTGCAGGGTATCTATCTGGTACTCCTGCTGCTCTTCGCTGCTGCTCACACCCAGTGAGGCGGTCACCTTCAACGTATGAGTGGCGTCAATCAACACCTCTTTTGAGGCCAGCTTGCCGCGAATTCGCTCCGCTATTTCTACTGCCTCCTCAAGCCCGGTATCGGGTAAGACAATGCAAAACTCTTCGCCCCCTACGCGCCCCAGCACATCCACTTTTCGCACGGTCTGGGCAATGATGGCCGCTGCATGGGTCAACACCACATCGCCCGCATGATGCCCAAGCGTATCGTTCACCGATTTAAAATGGTCAAGATCGAGCTGAATCAGAGAAACAGGCTGCTGCTGACGTTCACAGAACGCTGACACGCGTTCCGCATGGTCGAAAAAGGCACTGCGGTTTAACAGGCGGGTTAAACCATCATAGTTCGCACGCCAGCTCAGGGTTTCCTGAAGGGTCAATAAGCGCCCGATCATCCGAATGATGGCCTGATGGGACGCCAGCAGCGTCAGGCTGAACAGCCCCCACATCAGCAGCAGTATCATCATCACCCGTCCCGCTTCACCCCGCAGCCCCTCATGCAGGGTTTGCACATTAACCAGCAGTCCGTCGAAGTTTTGTAAATGCATCCAGGTGATTAACTGCATTCCTGAACGGATTTGCCCACTTTGCTCCGGGGTAACCTGGCTGAAAATGCTGGCCACCTGTGCAGCATCCAGTCCGTGTTCGTTCAGCGGTTGACCATCCGAAATCGCCACCGCGTGTTGTTGGCTATCGAACAAGATGATGCTGCCGTCCTGCCACCTGGGCAAAGCGTGCTGTAAGTACCGTTGAATGACCTGGGTGGAAAAGTCCATCGCCAGAACGCCATACCAGTATTGGTCATGGTCGACGGGCAGAGCCACCGTCACCACATCACCTTCGTTATCAACGGAACGATAGGTTCCAGACCAGCGAAGTTTACGCTGCGGGTTTTGTTCCGGGCTGGCACTGAGGAAATAAGGGCGGTTGATAACGCTGCTGTAACTTGTCGCCGTCTCGGCATGATCGTCAGGCACAGAACTCAGATAAAAACCGGCGCGCGAGATATACCAGAGACGGTAGTGGAAATCCTGTTGAGGATTGTTGAACTGCAGGATGTAGCTCATCTCCAGCGCGGCGGTTAGCTCATCGTTCAGGCGCTGTGGATCGCTGCGGTCGAGTAATGGCAGGCGCTGTACGGCAGCATCAGAAATTCCGGAGATCGGTATGCTGCGCTCGGTATTAATAGAGATGCTCCACAGCGGACTTTGCCGCTCGCCGGCAAAGACGGTTAACGCATCACGGGATTTATCGGTTTCCAGCGGATCGCCAAGCGCATGGCGCAGCATATTACGAAAGAAGAACATCTCATCAATACTTTGCTGCCACTGCCGCTCAAGGCTGCTGCCCGCCTGAGTCAGCCAGGCACGCTGGGTGGTTTCATGTGACGATTTCAGCACTATCGCTTCATGCAGGGTTAAAATGCTGGAGAAGGCAAAGACAATCGCAAAACAGAAATGAACCATGTTTTTAGGCCGAAAGAAACGCGAACTTTTGTCAGGCATCACTTAAGCATTCTCCGCCGCTACTCTTCTTGGTTTTTACACAGTTTAGACCGCTGCCTACTGCGCAGCCAGCACGCGGCGTTCGTACGACAGAGTGATGACATTTTTATTGATCTCCTTCAGGCCAAACCCCTTTCAACAGGGGGAAAATAGCGCTATTACTGTAAAGAGTATTCGCCTGAGGCCCTGCTGGTACAGGAGGTAGTAATGTCCAGATTTCCTAAAGGCAGTATTGTGCGCCATAAAACGGGACAGATTAAAGGTGTGGTCCTTAACGTCTTTGATCAGGGCGACCGATCCGCAGGATATTACATCAAGTGGGATGATGGAAACCACAGCTATCACGCTGAAAACGAACTGATATGGGCGAATATCGACCGCCCAAGAATGCATGATGGTCAACAATCACCAAAATAACGTACTGCCCCCAACAAGCGCTAAAATCAAGGTATACTCCATCTAGCTGAATCGGGCCCCCCCGGCGCGCCAGGGGTCCCGTTCTCCCTTTTGTGAAGAGACCGTCTAACTTATTATGCCTGAACTCTACCGTTATGACCTGCCGACCAGAGCAGGTGACCAGCGCCAGCTGGGGCAACTCACCGGCGCGGCCTGTGCCGTTGAATGCGCCGAAATTGTTGAACGTCATCATGGTTTGGTGATTTTGATTGCGCAGGATATGCAGAATGCACTGCGCCTGCAGGATGAAATCAAACAGTTTACCTCCCACCCCGTGATGGCGCTGGCAGACTGGGAGACCCTGCCGTACGACAGTTTTTCTCCCCATCAGGAAATCATCTCCTCCCGGCTTTCCACTTTATATCAACTTCCCGGGCTGGAGCGCGGGTTACTGATTATGCCGGTCAATACCCTGATGCAGCGCGTTTGCCCGCATAACTTCCTGCACGGCCACGCGCTGGTGATGAAAAAGGGACAGAAGCTCTCACGTGATAAGCTGCGTGCCCAGCTTGAGCAAGCCGGTTATCGCAGCGTTGACCAGGTCATGGCACACGGTGAATTTGCTACCCGTGGCGCCCTGCTCGACCTCTATCCGATGGGCAGTGAACGTCCCTACCGCATCGACTTCTTTGATGATGAAATCGACAGCCTGCGTCTGTTCGATATCGACAGCCAGCGTACGCAGGAAGAAGTGACAGCGATCGATCTGCTGCCCGCTCACGAATTCCCGACCGATAAAAAAGCCATCGAACTGTTTCGCACCCAGTGGCGCGAGCATTTTGATGTGCGCCGTGAGCCCGAGCATATTTATCAGCAGGTGAGTAAGGGGACGTTGCCTACCGGGATTGAGTACTGGCAGCCGCTGTTTTTTGAGCAGCCCCTTCCCGCGCTGTTCAGCTATATCCCGGCCACCACACTGCTGGTGATTTCCGGCGATCTGGAAAGCGGCGCCGAGCGCTTCTGGCAGGATGTCAATGCACGTTATGAAAACCGCCGCGTCGACCCGATGCGCCCACTGCTACCGCCTCCGACATTGTGGCTGCGTACGGATGAATTGTTCAGCGAACTGAAGCTGTGGCCTCGCGTACAGTTGAAAACCGACCTGCTGGCTGACAAAGCCGCCAATACCAACCTGCGTTATGAAACGTTGCCGGACCTCGCCGTACAGGCGCAGGCCAAAGCCCCGCTGGACACGCTGCGCCGTTTCCTTGAGTCTTTCGATGGTCCGGTGGTGTTCTCGGTAGAAAGCGAGGGCCGCCGTGAAACGTTGCAGGAATTGCTGGCACGCATCAAGTTAAAACCCACCGCTATCGACTCGCTGCCGCAGGCCGACCAACCCGGCCACTATCTGTTAATTGGTGCCAGCGAACACGGCTTTATTGACCGGCTGCGCAACCGCGCCCTGATCTGTGAAAGCGATCTGCTGGGGGAGCGCGTCAGTCGCCGCCGTCAGGATAGCCGCCGGACCATTAACCCGGATGTCCTGATCCGTAACCTTGCCGAACTGCGTCCCGGTCAGCCCGTGGTGCATCTGGAGCACGGCGTGGGCCGCTACATTGGCCTCACTACGCTGGAAACGGGGGGGATTCAGGCCGAGTATCTGATGCTGGCCTATGCCGGGGATGCCAAGTTATATGTGCCAGTCTCGTCACTGCATCTGATCAGCCGTTATGCCGGCGGCGCCGAAGAGAATGCCCCACTGCATAAACTGGGCAGCGATGCCTGGTCACGTGCGCGGCAAAAAGCAGCCGAGAAAGTGCGTGACGTTGCAGCAGAGCTGCTGGATATCTACGCACAGCGCGAGGCGAAAACCGGGTTCGCGTTTAAGCACGACAAACAGCAGTACCAGCTGTTCTGTGAGAGCTTCCCTTTTGAAACCACCCCGGACCAGGCGCAGGCCATCAATGCGGTATTGAGCGATATGTGCCAGCCGCTGGCAATGGATCGTCTGGTGTGCGGCGATGTTGGCTTCGGTAAAACCGAAGTCGCCATGCGCGCCGCCTTCCTGGCCGTAGAAAATCATAAGCAGGTTGCCGTGCTGGTGCCGACCACCCTGCTGGCTCAGCAGCATTACGATAACTTCCGCGACCGTTTTGCTAACTGGCCGGTACGTATTGAGATGCTGTCACGTTTTCGTACCGCCAAAGAACAGGCACAGGTGCTGGCAGAAGCGCAGGAGGGTAAGGTCGATATTCTTATCGGCACCCACAAGCTGCTGCAAAACGACATCAAGTGGCGCGATCTGGGGTTACTGATCGTCGATGAAGAGCATCGCTTTGGCGTGCGCCATAAAGAGCGAATCAAAGCGATGCGCGCCGACGTGGATATCCTGACGCTCACCGCCACACCGATCCCGCGTACGCTGAATATGGCGATGAGCGGAATGCGCGATCTGTCGATTATTGCCACGCCGCCCGCGCGCCGTCTGGCGGTGAAAACCTTCGTACGTGAATATGACGATATGGTGGTGCGCGAGGCGATCCTGCGTGAGGTACTGCGCGGCGGCCAGGTGTATTACCTGTACAACGACGTTGAGAATATTGAAAAGGCGGCAAAACGCCTGTCGGATCTGGTGCCAGAAGCCCGTGTGGCCATCGGTCACGGTCAGATGCGTGAGCGCGAACTGGAGCGGGTGATGAATGACTTCCATCATCAGCGTTTTAACGTGCTGGTCTGTACCACCATTATTGAAACCGGTATTGATATCCCGACCGCGAACACCATCATCATTGAACGCGCCGATCACTTTGGCCTGGCACAGCTGCATCAGCTGCGTGGTCGCGTCGGGCGTTCGCACCATCAGGCCTATGCCTGGCTGCTGACGCCACATCCAAAATCGATGACCACCGATGCGCATAAGCGTCTGGAAGCCATTGCTTCGTTAGAGGATCTGGGCGCCGGATTTGCGCTCGCAACACACGATCTGGAAATTCGTGGTGCCGGGGAGTTGCTGGGCGAAGGTCAGAGCGGCCAGATGGAAACCATTGGTTTCTCACTGTATATGGAACTGCTTGAAAACGCCGTCGATGCCTTAAAAGAGGGGCGTGAACCTTCGCTCGAGGATCTGACCAACAATCAGACCGAGATCGAGCTGCGTATGCCGGCACTATTGCCGGATGACTTTATCCCGGATGTGAATACCCGTCTTTCATTCTATAAACGCATTGCCAGCGCCGTGCAGCCGGGCGAACTGGACGACCTGAAGGTTGAGCTGATTGACCGTTTCGGCCTGCTGCCGGATGCGGCACGCAATCTGCTGGATATCGCGTCTATGCGTCTGGTGGCGAAAACGCTGGGTATCCGCAAGGTCGAAGCCAGTGAGAAAGGCGGTTTCGTTGAGTTTGCAGAGAAAAACAAGGTCGACCCGGTATGGCTGATTGGTCTGTTACAAAAAGAACCGCAGCACTGGCGCCTGGATGGGCCAACGCGTCTGAAATTTATCCGTGAGCTGGGCGAACGTAAGGTGCGGATGAAGTGGGTGCAGACGTTTATGCAGCAGATGCTGGAGAATGCAACGGGCTGACATCAAAAAAGGGACCATGAGGTCCCTTTTCATCGTATAGCGTCAATCTGCTGACTTACGCTTTATTACTCAGCACCAGCTGACCATTATCGTCTAACGGAATACGTGTACCCGGGTCATTCTCCATGCGGATTTTACCCTGCTGGTCGCCAATCTTATAAGTGACGTCATAACCCAGCATTTTTTCCTGCTTATCGTAGACCGTCTTACAACGCTGCTCGGTCGTGGTGTAGGTATCACGATCCTGCAACGCGCCCTGGACCTGGTTACCGCCATAGCCCCCCGCCAGCGCACCCGCCACGGTGGCAACATCACGACCACGACCGCCACCAAACTGGTGACCCAGCACACCACCGGCAACAGCACCCAGCACGGAACCGGCGATGCGGTTTTCATCCTGAACAGCGCGACGATGAGTCAGCGTGACGTTACGGCACTCCTGACGTGGATTCTTCAAGGTCTCTTTAATCGGCGTGGCTGAAAGTACCTGCGCGAACTGTGGGCTGCGATCGAACACATTCATACTGGCCACCGCTGCTACACCGAGTGCAGCCACAACACCAATACCAATACCCGCTAACATTGATTTATTCACAGGAAACCTCCTGACATTGTTACCGCGCATTCTTGATTACTGCGGCATCCTGAACAGGTGCGGCATATTCGGCGTGCGCGACGCGCCGTGGTAATTGATAGGAATTCTGCTACCAGCCGGGGATTGTGACAATAAGAATACTGGACGAAAATCGGATCAGGCATGATAAGAGAAAGTTTTTAAGAGAGTTCTTATCAAAGGGGATTAGCGGGGGGAGTCAGAAGAACGGCTTATACCACCACAGACGCTCATCCGGGAGTATAAGCCGTTTTTTCACAGCTTAGTGCAGCTTGAGGCGCGGACGGATCGCGCGGTTGATACTGCCCACCAGCACCATCAACCCGGTTTTAAAGTAACCGTGCAGCGCAACCTGGTGCATGCGGTACAGCGAGATATAGACGAAACGCGCAATGCGCCCTTCGACCATCATCGAACCGCGCATCAGGTTACCCATCAGGCTACCCACTGTACTGAAGCGGGACAGTGAGACCAGTGAACCGTGATCTTTATAGACGTACGGTTTCTGTGGCTGCCCTTTTATATCCGCCAGAATATTGGCCAAAACACGTGAGGCCATCTGGTGCGCAGACTGTGCGCGCGGAGGGACAAAACCGCCGGACGGCAACGCGCAGGATGCGCAGTCACCAATGGCGTAAATGTTCGGGTCACGAGTCGTCTGTAAGGTTGGCTCAACCACGAGCTGGTTAATACGGTTGGTTTCCAGGCCGCCCAGCTCTTTCATAAAGTCCGGTGCCTTGATCCCTGCCGCCCAGACCATCAGATCGGCATCAATAAATTCGCCGCTCTTGGTGTTCAGACCTTTTTTATCCGCGCTGGTGACCATCGTCTGAGTCAGCACGCGTACCCCCAACTTGGTCAGCTCGCTGTGAGCCGCGCTGGAGATACGCGGTGGCAGTGCAGGCAGAATACGTTCACCGGCTTCCACCAGCGTGACGTTCAACGCCTGGCTGTCCAGACCTTTATAGCCATAGCTGTGCAGCTGTTTCACCGCGTTATGCAGCTCGGCTGACAGCTCAACGCCGGTCGCACCCGCGCCGACAATAGCGATATTAACCTTATCCTGCGAACCTTCACTGGCGGAAAACTTCAGGAACAGGTTCAGCATCTCATTATGGAAACGGCGTGCCTGGTGTGGATTATCGAGGAAGATACAGTTGTCTTTTACGCCCGGCGTACCAAAGTCGTTTGAGGTGCTCCCCAGCGCCATCACCAGCGTGTCATACGCCAGCTCACGCTCCGGGACCAGAAGTTCACCCTGCGCATCGCGAATTTCAGCCAGTTGCAGACGGTTATTCTCACGATCGAGGTTGGTGAGCGTTCCCAGCTGGAAGCTGAAACCATGTTTGTGCGCATGTGCCAGGTAGCTCAGGCCGTCAATACCTTCATCCAGCGACCCGGTTGCCACTTCGTGTAACAAGGGTTTCCACAAATGGCTGTGGTTACGATCCACCAGCGTAATGTGTGCTTTCTTCTTGCGGCCCAGTTTGTGCCCCAGCTGAGTCGCCAGTTCAAGACCTCCGGCACCTCCGCCGATGATTACAATTTTTTTCATAGGTGTTGTCAAACGACCCTCTCTAAAAGTAAACCAATCGTTAACTAAAAGTTAAATAAATAACCTTAGTAAACATAGGGTTGGCGATGTTAATTCGCGAGCTGGGGCCAGAATAACACGAGGGAATTCATCTGTTCTAAGAAAATTGATCCTGGTCAATTTTATTAGCAAAACTAAGAATAGTACGAATAAAGACCCTGCATCCAGCCCGCCTTTTAGCGGGCATGAGGTCTGTTTTCGAGGGATAAAAAACGGGGATTAACCTAATGATTTGAACGCTTTGATTCGCGGAAGATGATGGGAGATATTCTTGAATTTATGCCCTTCCACTTCATCCCATATCAGCTCGTAAAAATGTTGTAACGCCTCGGCACTGCGCTGGTTATCAAGCGCATCGTCATGACGGGAAAGAATGGTCATACAGCGGTCACGGTTCTTCTCACGGAAATTGCCGACGCATTTGGTGGCAATATCAACATACTCTTCCGGGCGGTCAATTTTGCCTTCCATCACTTCCTGTGGCCACAGGTTAGGATTGAACATCACCTGGCGCACATCACACAAGAAGCCGATACGTTCAGCCCAGTAGCCGCCCAGACCAACACCACAAATCAATGGCCGTTCGTCATCACTTTGCTGCAACATCTTGTAGGTCTCTTTCAGCAGATGCTGCATATCGTGCTTCGGATGTCGGGTGCTGTAGCTGAGCAGCCGGACATCCGGGTCAATAAACTGAAGTTGCAACACTTTTTCATGGTTGCCCGGGCTGTTTGAATCAAAACCGTGCAGATAAATAATCATTGTCATCCTCACCGTTGATGCGCCGCAGGCAGCCTGAAATCAGATGCCTGCCGCCGCTTTATGTTCCAGCCAGCGTTCCTGCAACTGACTCAGTCTGGCACTGGTCTCTTTCCATCGTGACGAGTCACGCAGTTGCTGATGGGTAAATGAGCTTCGATGGTAAAGCTGCGTCACCCTTTCAGCATTGATCGGCGACAGGTTATCCAACACGCTCACCGCTCCCTGACGATTATTGCATACCAGAATCATGTCACACCCGGCATCCAACGCGGCCTGACCCCGCTCGGCATAGCTGCCCATAATAGCCGCACCTTCCATCGACAAATCATCTGAAAAGATGACGCCGTCAAAACCAAGTTCCTCACGCAGCACGGTTTTTAGCCAGTGTGACGAACCGCTGGCCGGGCGCGCATCAACTTCAGTATAGATAACGTGGGCCGGCATAATTGCGTCCAGCGCCTGTTCCGCAATCAACTGCCTGAAGATTGGCATGTCATGCTGGCGGATCTCGGCTTCACTGCGCGTATCTCGCGGAGTTTCTTTATGGGAATCTGCA
The DNA here is from genome assembly GCF_037479575.1 of Erwinia sp. MYb416. Taxonomy (NCBI): domain Bacteria; kingdom Pseudomonadati; phylum Pseudomonadota; class Gammaproteobacteria; order Enterobacterales; family Erwiniaceae; genus Erwinia; species Erwinia sp. MYb416. Next base: position 1,032,624 of record NZ_JBBGYT010000438.1, on the reverse strand, counting down.
CTCACAGCACCATGTCCCGGGAAATGCTTACCCGTGGTTTTCATTCCCGCGTCGTGCATCCCGCGAATAAATGAACGCGCCATTTGCAGGGCAACCTGCGGATTCTCATGGAATGAGCGTTCGCCGATGGCCGCGCTGCCGTGACCAATATCCAGTACCGGGGCGAAGCTGATATCAATATCCATTGCAATCATTTCAGAGGCCATCAACCAGCCTGCCTGCTGGGCCAGTGCCTCTGCCTGCTCACCACGATGTAATGCGGCAAAAGCCTGCATCGCCGGCAGACGCGTAAATCCGTCGCGGAAGCGCTGAACGCGGCCACCTTCCTGATCGACGGCCACCACCAAACGATGGCGCGATGCCGCACGGATCTGTCGCACCAGCTCACGCAGCTGCGCCGGATCGTGATAGTTACGGCTGAACAGGATCAGTCCGCCAACCAGCGGGTGTTGTAAAATTTCACGCTCTTCGGCATCCAGTTCGCCGCCTTGTACATCTAACATTACCGGTCCCACACTTCACCTCTTAACCTGATGACATGCGCTGCCAGCCCTCGGCTGCCAGCGTCTTAAATTGGTGTTCACCACTTTGCTGCCAGCGTAACTCATACCAGCTGGTCGCCAGTAGATCGAGCCACGGTAACCAACGGTCAACCTGCCGTCGTAGTGGGTCATAATCAAATTGTTGCCGATCCGAATAATGGACAATCAAACGCTGCTGTTGCTGTGTATCCAGCCCGTTACCCATTATGATCGCGGCCAGTTCCAGCGCCACATCGCCATCGCCGGCGTACTCCCAGTCAATCAGCCGCAGGCGCCCGTCATTGAGGATCAGGTTCCCACAGTGAATATCCATATGCAGTAAGGCCATCCGTAATGGTTTCGGTTCGCCCTGCCGCTGACAGCGCTTTAGCGCCCGCAGCCAGTGTATCTGGCGCCGCGCAGGCTGACTGAGCTGCCAGTAGCTCATCAGCAGCGGCAGCAGCTGTAAGGGGTATCCTGACAGCGGCTGACGGTGCAAGCGGACGACTTCATTCACCAGAGGTTCTACCCACCTGTCCCACTGCCCTGTCGACAGCACGTTACCCGGCTGCCAGGCCAGAAGCAGCCAGTCCGCATTGCGTCCATAAACGCGCGGTGTAAGGCCGCTGGCGGCCAGTTTGCGCAGCAGTCGGTATTCACGCTGGCGATCCACCCCAGGCATGGTCTGCAGCCCTGCGGCACGCCTGGCCAGCAGGGAAACTCCCTCAAGCGAAACCTGAACACTGCACCCGCTCAATCCCTCAAGGGGGGAAAAAGAACCGGCGGCTCGCGCCGCCGGAAATTGTTGCATGATCAGCCGCTCAAGGGCGGGATCAGTGCACAACGGCACCGCTACCTGACCAGATGATTTCGCCGGTCTGCACCAGCATTAACTGCATTTGCAGCGTGGGTGCTTTCACATCCCCCTCCGCATTGCTGTACAGCACATACTGTGCACCCACGTAACGCGCCAGACCCACCGCTTTACTGCGTGAGACCAGGCTGTCATCCGCTGACAGACCGAGCGTCTGCTTCGCCACCGCCAGTTGTTGTGGCGTCACCAGCGTAAACTGGGTGTTATCCTTCAACGCACTTTGCAGCGCAGCCGTCGCTTTAGCACTTTGCAGGCTGCCGTTGGTGCTGTTTTTTACATTATCCACCAGCAGCACGCCGCCAGGCGTAACGCCATCCGCTTTGAGCATCTGGGCAATCAGCGGAGAAACACTGGCTGGCCAGTTGAGGGTTTGCATTTTCGGCGGCGGTGGCACGTTCTGCCCCGGCTCTGCTTTTGGCTGTTCAGGCACAGTAATCGGTGGCTGCACCGGTTCAACGGGCGCAGGGGGTGCCGTTTCCTGTTGCTTCTGAAAAAATACACAGCCGCTCAGAAAAAGCGCCAGCATCAGCACTCCTGAGCGTTTAACGATGTTGCTGTTCACGCGATAACTCCTTACAGATACAGATAGAGACGAACTTTGCTTGCCGTCAGATTACCGGTTTGAGATGAAATTTCGGCTTTACCATGAGCGGGTACCGTCAGGGTATGTGGTCGTTCAAACGGCAAGATTTCCAGCCCTTTATCATCATACCAATAGAATCGGTAGGTCACCTGGACCGGTTTTTCCTGCTGATTAAATAGTACCGTTGACGCGCGCTGTTGTCCTTCTGTCTCGCGGATCGTCGGTTCGTCGGTCGTGATCCCCGCTGACAATACTGACGATTCCATCACCAGTGACTGTGAGGTATTGATGGCAGTACGATCGCTGCTGCATCCGGTTAATGCTATCAGTAACGTGATGGCCGTTACGCTTGCCCGCATAGGATTATGTCCGTATTCGTTGGCGTTCAGGACGCCAGCATTGGGCCTAAAGGTCGGCCACCGACAAGATGCAGGTGGATATGATAAACCTCCTGACCGCCGTGTTTATTGCAGTTCATGATCAAACGGTAGCCGTCTTCAGCAATCCCTTCATCCTTCGCGATTTTCGCCGCTACGGTGATCATACGTCCCAGCGCGGCTTCATGCCCGGCGACAGCATCGTTAGCCGTGGCAATCAGCAGGTTAGGAATGATAAGAATGTGCGTCGGCGCCTGCGGGGAGATATCGCGAAATGCCGTGACCAGTTCATCCTGATAGACGATGTCGGCCGGGAGTTCACGGCGGATAATTTTACTGAAAATGGTTTCTTCAGCCATGCTATCTGTCCTTGTGTTCATGTCGTTAACGTTACCGCAGTATGAGCGAGAGAATCGTTTTCTTTCAACCTGCAACTGACTTTTCTTTGGTTAATCGCTCGGCTTTACGGCATTTCACTCTCTCAGCGTTGCCCTTCACCCTCTTTCTGTGCTGTTCATCAACAAAATGAACCGCCACTTTCGATAAAAACAAAACAGTGTTTTATAAATTTAGATGTGCGACACACCGATGACGGCCATTTTGCCACCTTCTTGCCTCAGATGGCAAAAACGGCAAGGTTCAGCCATCGCGAACGCTCTATTTTTCCAGCATCCGTATGAGTTGTCCGGAACCTGTGGCTGAAGCCACCCCACCGCGCAAGGAGTTTTCCTGATGCACACTCGTAAGATCGGACTGGCAAATTATCTCGCCTACGGTTCCGGTGATTTTCTCGGCGCCGGCACTACTGCCCTGACCGCCGCATGGCTGCTTTATTTTTACACCACCTTCTGTGGCCTGACGCCAATTGAAGCGACCTTTATCTTCGCCCTTGCCCGGGTGCTGGACGCCGTGATCAGTCCACTGATGGGCTTTCTCACCGATAACTTCGGCAGCACCCGGCTGGGTAAACGCTTTGGCCGCCGTAAGTTCTTTATTTTGCTCGGCATTCCCTGTGTGTTCAGCTACAGCCTGATGTGGGTCGGGGATATGAGCTACCTGTGGTATCTGCTCACTTATCTGCTGTTTGATATCGTCTACACCATGGTGCTGGTGCCCTATGAAACACTGGTACCGGAAATGACCGACGACTTTAAGCAGAAAACGCGCTTCTCCGGTGCCCGTATCGCCCTCGCCCAGCTTTCTGCCATTCTCGCTGCGTTTTTACCTGGCATCCTGCTGGGGGTTTTCGGTAAGGACAACGCGGTGTCATTCTTCTATTCCAGCCTGGTGTTTTCCACGCTCTGTGCCATCGTACTGACGCTGGTGTGGTTCTTCACCTGGGAGCGTCCGGCCGATGCCATGTCGGAAGAGTCAAAACGCGCAGAGGAGGAGAAAAAACACCTCACGCTGGGCCAGAGCCTGAAACGCCTGTATGTCGAGCTGGCATCAACGTTACGTATCCGTATATTCCGCCAACATCTTGGTATGTATCTCGGCGGCTACATCGCTCAGGATGTATTTAACGCGGTGTTTACCTGGTACGTGGTGTTTGTGCTGATGCAGAGCGCGCAGCTGGCCTCCAACCTGATGGGCACCATGGCTGTCCTGCAATTTATCGCGGTGATTGGCATGATCCCGTTATGTATTCGTATTGGACCAGCCCCGGCCTATCGCCTGGTGGTGGCACTGTTTGCCGCCAGTGCCCTCTCATACTGCCTGCTGTGGTACGCAGGTATGAGTAATAACCTGGCACTGCTGCTGTTGATTTCCGCCGTAGCGGGTCTGGGCCGTGGTGGCATCAACTACATACCGTGGAATATTTACACCTACATCGCCGATGTGGATGAAGCCATTACCGGTCAGCGGCGCGAGGGGATTTTTGCCGGAATCATGACGCTGACGCGCAAAGCCTCACAGGCAGGTGCAGTGATGGTGGTCGGTATCGTCCTGCAACTTTCCGGGTTTGTTTCGGGCAAAGCGGAGCAGCTTCCCCAGGTCGGCCATACCATTGTCGTTATTCTCGGTGCCGGCACGCTGGTGATGCTGACATTCGGTTTTATTATCTCCCTGCGCTTTAAACTCAATCTTGCCACTCACCATACCCTGCGCGAAGAAACGCTGAAAATGCGCCAGGCCGATGGTGTGGTTTCGCAGCAGCTGACACCGGAAGCACGTGCCACCGTCGAAACCCTGACCGGTATGCCGTATGAGAATCTCTGGGGTAACAACAATGTTGGCTACCTCAATCGTCATAAACCTCAGGCAGCAGCGTTGTCAGAAACACGCGCCGCCTTCCCTTCTATCCGACCTCAGGAGCACCACGATGACAGTTTACCCGGTTAAGTTCAGCGCACTGCTGCGCCAGCCCGAATACCTGCTGCCGCGCACCGCGCTACAGCAGCTGATTGCCCGCGTCAGTGATAATCTGGTCGGCATTACTGATGAAAACGGCGAATTTTTGCTGCGCCTGGATGATGGCCGGGTGATTGATACCAAAGGCTGGGCAGGCTGGGAGTGGACGCACGGCATCGGGCTGTACGGCATGTATCACTATTACCAGCAGACCGGCGATAAGCTGACCCTACAACGTATCGATGACTGGTTTAGTGCACGGCTCCAGGAGGGTACACCGACCAAAAACGTCAATACTGTCTGTCCGTTCCTGACCCTCGCGTACCGCTATGAAGAAACGCGCGATCCGTCCCTGCGCCCGGTACTGGAACGCTGGGCAGAATGGGTGATGTATGACATGCCACGCACTGAGCATAATGGTATTCAGCATCTGGTCTATAACAATGAGAACCACCAGCAGATGTGGGATGACACGCTGATGATGAGCGTGTTGCCACTGGCGAAAATAGGCCAGTTGCTTAACCGTCCGGAGTTTGTCGAAGAAGCCACCTATCAGTTTCTGCTGCATACACAATATCTGATGGATCGCCAGACCGGCCTGTGGTTCCACGGCTGGACATTCGACGGCCACCACAACTTTGCCAACGCCCGCTGGGCGCGCGGTAACAGCTGGCTGACCATCGCCATTCCCGATTTTCTTGAACTGATGAACTGGCCGGAGCAACACGCCACCCGCCGCTACTTGCTTCAGGTGCTGGAAAGACAGGTGAAAGCGCTGGCGGAGTGCCAGCATGAAAGCGGGTTATGGCATACGCTGCTGGACGATCGTGACGCGTATCTTGAAGCCTCGGCGACTGCCGGTTTCGCTTACGGCATCCTGAAAGCTGTGCGTAAACGCTATCTCAGCCGCGACTATTATCCTGTGGCCGAGCGTGCACTGAAAGGTGTGATGGAACACATCAATGATGACGGTGAGCTGACGCAGGTGTCATTCGGCACCGCGATGGGCAGTGATTTAGACTATTACCGCCAGATACCGCTGACCTCAATGCCGTATGGACAGGCGATGGCGCTCCTGTGCCTGACAGAGTATCTGCGGGTCTATCTCTGAGGCATAAAAAAAGGGGCGCTTTCGCGCCCCTTCTGGTCACTATACCGTGATCATTTCGAATTACGGATAAAGTCATCCATATCGGTTTTCAGGTTATCGGATTTAGTACCGAAAATCGCCTGAACACCAGAACCTGCCACGACCACACCGGCCGCACCCAGTTTCTTCAGACCCGCCTGGTCGACTTTGCTCACATCCGCCACGCTAACGCGCAGACGGGTGATGCAGGCATCCAGATTGGTGATGTTATCTTTACCGCCGAAGGCAGCCACCAGGTTACCCGCCATTTCACTGGCGTTGCCGACAGTCTGCTCGCTGGTCGTTTCTTCACGGCCAGGTGTTTTCAAATCCAGCTTGGCGATCAGTACACGGAAAATGGTGTAGTAGACCAGGCCGTAGACGATACCCACAATCGGGAACAGCCAGATTTTGCTGCTGTTACCGCTCAGAACGATGAAGTCGATCAGACCATGCGAGAAGCTGGTGCCGTCACGCATACCCAACAGGATAGCGATTGGGAAGGCCAGACCCGCCAGGATTGCGTGGATTGCATACAGAATCGGCGCAACGAACATGAACGAGAACTCGATCGGTTCGGTGATACCGGTCAGGAACGAGGTCAGCGCGGCGGAGATCATGATACCGCCCACTTTGGCACGGTTCTCAGGTTTCGCTGAATGCCAGATAGCAATCGCAGCGGCTGGCAGACCGTACATTTTGAACAGGAAGCCACCTGACAGCATACCTGCCGTTGGATCACCCGCCATATAACGTGGGATATCACCGTGGAATACCTGGCCTGCCGCATTGGTGAATTCACCAATCTGCATCTGGAAGGGAACGTTCCAGATGTGGTGCAGACCGAATGGCACCAGCGAACGCTCAACCACGCCGTAAATGCCAAAGGCGACGACCGGGTTCTGATACGCCGCCCACTGTGAGAATTCCTGAATCGCAGTACCGACTGGTGGCCAGATAAAGGACAGCAACACACCGAGGAAAATCGCGGTAAAACCGGAGATGATCGGAACGAAGCGTTTACCCGCGAAGAAGCCCAGATACTCAGGCAGCTTGATGCGATAGAAGCGGTTAAACATATAGGCCGCGATGGAACCGGCAATAATCCCGCCCAGTACACCCGTGTCAGCCAGGTGCTTAGTCGCAATCTCTTCGGCAGGCAGGTGAAGGACCAGCGGTGCCACGACGGCCATCGTTTTCACCATGATGCCGTAAGCAACAACGGCGGCCAGCGCTGAAACGCCATCGTTATTGGTGAAGCCCAGTGCCACACCAATCGCGAAGATCAGCGGCATATTGGCAAACACCGAACCACCGGCTTCGGCCATCACATGAGAAACTACCGCTGGCAGCCAGTCGAAGTTGGCAGAACCAACGCCCAGCAGGATCCCCGCAATCGGCAGCACCGATACGGGCAACATCAGCGATTTACCGACCTTTTGCAGGTTCGCAAATGCATTTTTGAACATAGTGTAAAGCTCCTGAGTATGAGTGCTTTTCTTCGCGCTGTGCGCGTTGCAAAGGGGGAGGATCCTTTGCGGGTAGTGCAAAATAAGGAGCGTCTTAAGCGCTCTCGGTATTTATTACGAAGGGTAAAATAAATCCGCTCAAATTTGTTTGATGGCTATCACGTTTCGTTGAACGCGTGCCACTTCTTTAGTAAAAGTTGACGGGAAACGCCAGTTTTTTGCGCAAAAAAAATGCAGCACCCGATTTAAGGGCGCTGCACTTTACGACTTTTGCTTATTAATTACGAGCTATAAAAGAAATCCCCGCCTCAATGTCAGTCTGTCAGACGCGACATTGGCACATGAAATAAGCGCGAGAAGTTTTCTGTGGTCGCCTGCGCCATCTGCTCAATACTGACCCCTTTGACTACCGCCATGTATTCCGCCACATCGCGAGTATAAGCAGGCTGGTTTTCTTTACCGCGATACGGCACCGGCGCAAGATACGGCGAATCGGTTTCCACCAGCATACGATCCAGCGGCACATGGCGGGCGGCTTCGCGGATCTGCTCGGCGTTCTTGAATGTGGCAATCCCTGAGAAGGAAATATAGAACCCCATATCCAGCAGTCGGGTGGCCGTTTCACGATCTTCCGTAAAACAGTGCAACACACCGCCACACTCTTCTGCTTTCTCTTCCTGCAGGATCGCCAGCGTATCTTCGCGGGCATCGCGAGTATGGACGATCACGGGCTTGTTCAGATCGCGCCCGACGCGAATATGTTCGCGGAAAGAGGCCTGCTGACGCACCATCGTCTCTTTTTGATAAAAATAATCCAGCCCGGTTTCACCCATCGCGATAACGCGCGGGTGGGCGGCCAGCTCGCGCAATTCAGCGAAGTCATACGCCTCTTCCTGATTCAGCGGATGCACGCCGCATGAATATGCAACGTTTGGACGTTCCCCAATCAGGTCAACCATCGCTTTATAGCCCGGCAGCGTGGTCGCTACTGCCAGCATAAATTTCACATCGCGGGCAGCAGCCTTTGCCAGCACATCCGACACATCCTGATGCAGCGTTTCATAATTCAGGCCATCGAGGTGGCAGTGGGAATCAACTAAAAACATAATGTACTCTCTAAAGCGGTGAACCGGCCGATGCCGGGTTGAGCATGGCTTCCCAGCCTAGCAGTTGATTGGTCAGTAGCAGTTCGCGGTTGACGGCGACCACATTCAGCAGGCGGTCGCGACAGATAATCCACTGGCGCAGACTGGCATCAATAGCGCTGGTCGGTAACAGGCTGGCGATACGCATCACATCCGCCTGGCGATCGACGTTGCTGATAAACTGCCCGCCTCCCTGCTGCCATTTCACGGCATCGATCAGCAGTGAACAGAGCCAGCCAATACGCTGGGCGGCATCATCATGATGTAACGCGGGAAGCAGGCTCAGCATATCACCCTGCAACGCATCAGGTAGCGCCTCGCAGACCCGTTGACGTTGTTGCCAGATTTTGTCGTCCAGTAACGCCAGCGCTGCCGCAGGTGCGCCCGCTGACAGGCGCAAGGCGGCAGTACGTTCGCTCAGACCGGCCGCAGACTGTTTCTGTAACCATTGCAGACTTTGTGCTTCTGCGGGGGGAGCGAGGTGCCACAGCAGACAGCGGCTGCGCAGCGTCGGCAGCAGGCGCGAGGGTTCGCGGCTACTGAGTAAAAACCAGGTATTTTTCGGCGGCTCTTCCAGCGTTTTCAGCAGCGCATTCGCGGCCGCTTCAGTCAACAGTCCGGCATCCGGCAGCCAGACAACTTTTGCCCCGCCCTGCTGCGCATGATGGTACAGCTTCTCAGTGACACTGCGCACTGCGTCAATGCCGAGCGAACTTTTGCCTTTTTCCGCTTCCAGCCGATACCAGTCCGGATGCGTTCCGGCCAGCATCAGCTGGCAGGCGTGGCATTCACCACAGCTTTTCAGGCCATCAGGCCGCTTGCACATCAGCCAGCGGCTGATCCCCCAGATAAGGGCATCATCGCCCATCCCCGGCAGCGCCTGAATCAGCAAAGCATGATGGCCGCGCTGTGCCTGATGCTGGCTGAGGATCTGACGGTAGCTGTGATTGAGCCACGGATACCAGTTCATTGCTGTTCCTGTAACCACTGGTCAAGCGTCTGGCGCAGCGAGACGGTAACCTGTTCCAGTGACTGGGTGGCATCCACGGTTTTGATACGGGTGTCAGCGGCTGCCAGCGCCAGATAACGGTCACGCGTGCGGATAAAGAAGTTGAGGGATTCCTGTTCGATGCGGTCCAGCGCGCCACGGGCACGGGCACGTTGCAGGCCAATTTCAGGCGTGACATCGAGGTACAACGTCAGGTCCGGGGAAAAATCGCCCAGTACTGCCTGCTTCAGGCTGCGCATTAACTCGCTGTCCATGCCGCGTCCTCCGCCCTGATAAGCCTGCGATGAGAGATCATGACGATCCCCTACCACCCAGGCACCGCGTGCCAGCGCAGGTTTAATGACATTTTCAACCAGCTGTACGCGGGCTGCGTACAGCATCAGCAGTTCCGCCTGATCGGTGATGGGTTCATCATTTATTCCCTGCTTGATCAACTCGCGCAGTTTCTCTGCCAGCGGCGTACCGCCGGGCTCGCGGGTAAAGACAATGTCGTTAATGCCGTGGCGCTGAAGTTCGCTGACCACGGCATCACGTGCTGTGGTTTTCCCTGCGCCTTCCAGGCCTTCAATAACGATAAATTTACTGTTCATTTTTTTCCTTCATCGCCAGGCGATACACCTGTACGGCTTTATTATGGCTGGCCAGATTGGTGGTAAAGGTATGCCCTCCTTTTCCATCGGCCACAAAATAGAGGAAGTTAGTTTTATCCGGGTGCGCTGCCGCAGCTAGCGAGGCTTTTCCTGGCATGGCAATCGGGCCTGGCGGCAGTCCGTTAATCGTATAGGTGTTATATGCCGTGGGCGTTTCCAGATTCTTGCGTGTTAGCGTGCCTTTATAGGCATCACCCATACCATAAATTACCGTCGGGTCGGTTTGCAGGCGCATGCCCAGACGCAGACGGTTGATAAATACCGAGGCGACGCGACGACGCTCGTCACTCACCGCAGTCTCTTTCTCAATGATCGAGGCCATGGTCAGCATATCATTTTTGCTTTTATACGGCAGGTTATCCATTTTACCCTGCCATTCACTGTCAACCAGCGTCACCATGCGATCATGCGCACGTTTCAACAGCGCGACGTCGGTGGTGTTCGCCGTATAAAGATAAGTATCGGGATAAAACCAGCCTTCCACGGCGGCTTGTTCCCCCTCCAGCTTTAATGCCGTGGCAACCGTCGTGAGTTTGTCATCCGTCAGGGTATGTTTAATGTATGGCGCATTGCGGAGCTGACTCAGCCATTCCTGCATACGCGTGCCTTCAACAAAACGCAGGGGGAATTGTGCCTCTTTACCACTGGCCAGCAGCGCCAGCATCTCACGCACGGTCATTCCTGGCGTGAAGCGGTAGGTTCCGGCTTTAAATTTCGCCAGTTCAGGTTCCAACTTCAGCAGAACGCCAAACCACGGGCCATCAGGCACGATGTGCTTTGACTCCAGTTGAGCTTCCAGCACCACGCGGCCTGACCCCGCAGGCAGGGTAAAGATCGTTTCTTTATCAATGGTTAACGCAGAATCAGCCAGCTGGCGTGTTTGCCAGTAACCGTATGCGGCTACCAGTAGCACGAATGCGAACAGCACTACTATCATTTTTCGGAGTTTAGTCATGAAGGTCCCACGTCATTCATTATGGTGGTTGAGCAGACCAAAAAGCTGGCGTGATGAATAATGCCAGTTCTCAACCTGGTAAACCGGCAATACAGGCATCAGTGCGTTGGTGATCAGCACTTCTTCTGCCGACGCCAGTGCGTCAATCTCAGCACGGACTTCTGTCAGGGTGAAGCCCAGTTGAACCACCTGCTGCATCACCCATTGACGTTGAATGCCATTCACACCCGATGCCGTTAAATCAGGGGTAAACACCTGATTTCCCGTACGCCAGAATAAATTAGCCGCACAGCATTCCACCAGCATAGCGTCACTGTCAAGCACCAGCGCCTCATCGGCGGCAGTCTGCTCAAGCTCTGTGCGGATCAGCACCTGTTCAAGGCGGTTTAGATGTTTTATTCCTGCCAGGTGGGGATTTTTCCCCAGGCGCACATTGCTGAGTGCCAGCCGTGCGCCAGTCTGGCGTAGCGTATGATAATGAGCAGGATAGTCAGCGAGCGATATGATGCGTACCGGCTGGCTGCAGCCCGTTGCGCTGTAACCGCGTCCGCCGCTGCCACGCGTCAAAATAACCTTCAGTACGGCATCGCTACGGGTTGTCGCAGCAAAGCTCATCTCTTTTTCGAGGTTATGCCAGTCAACGTCAACGATCATAAGACGTTCGCAGGCTTGCTGTAAACGCGTCAGATGGGCCTCAAGAAACGTTACCCTGCCCTGTTGAACACGCGCCGTGGTAAAACAACCATCGCCGAACTGCACTGCGCGATCGCGGATATCGATATTGTCCCGCGTGTCACCATTGACCCACATCATGCTCACTCTCCGTTATCGTCAGTGCCAAGATTACCTGCCAATCCCGCCAGAATCATCTGATTGTCGCTCACTGACGATCAGAATAAAAAAAGGCCCGCACAGTGCGGGCCTTTCAATCGGACAGGACAAACTCAGATCTTACGGAAAATAAGCGAACCGTTGGTACCGCCGAATCCGAAGGAGTTACATAAAGTGTACTCCAGACCTTTTGTCTGACGCGCCGTGTGCGGAACAAAATCAAGATCACAACCTTCATCTGGATTATCCAGATTGATGGTTGGCGGAACGACCTGGTCGCGCAATGCAAGAATAGTGAAGATCGACTCCACCGCGCCCGCTGCACCTAACAGGTGACCGGTCATGGATTTTGTCGAGCTGACCATCACGCTGTTCGCACTGGCACCAAAGACGGATTTCACTGCCTGCGTTTCTGCTTTATCTCCGGCCGGCGTCGAGGTACCGTGCGCGTTGATATAGCCGATTTGCTCTGGTGACAGTTGTGCATCTTTCAGTGCATTCACCATCGCCAGCGCCGCACCCGCACCGTTTTCCGGTGGAGAGGTCATGTGGTAGGCATCGCTGCTCATCCCAAACCCGACGATTTCAGCGTAGATTTTCGCCCCGCGTTTTTTCGCGTGCTCATACTCTTCCAACACCACCAGACCTGCACCGTCACCCAGTACAAAGCCATCACGATCTTTATCCCACGGACGGCTTGCTGCCTGCGGGTTATCGTTGCGGGTAGAAAGTGCACGTGCAGCACCAAATCCGCCCACACCCAGTGGTGTACTGGCTTTTTCAGCACCACCAGCCAGCATAACATCAGCATCGTTATAAGCGATGATACGTGCAGCGTGACCGATATTGTGCACGCCAGAAGTACAGGCAGTTGCGATGGAGATACTTGGGCCTTTCATGCCAAACATGATCGTCAGGTGACCCGCAATCATGTTAACAATGGTCGAAGGAACAAAGAACGGGCTGATTTTACGTGGGCCACCATTCACCAGAGAGGTGTGGTTTTCTTCAATAAGACCAAGACCGCCAATGCCGGAGCCAATGGCAGCGCCAATACGTTCAGCGTTCTCTTCGGTGATTTCCAGGCCGGAATCCTGCATGGCTTGAATGCCAGCAACAATTCCATATTGGATGAAGGCGTCCATCTTGCGCTGATCTTTACGCGAGATGAATTCATCACAATTAAAATCTTTTACTAAGCCAGCAAAACGCGTTGCGTAGGCACTAGTATCAAAATGGTCGATGAGGCTGATGCCACTCTGACCGGCAACAAGAGCATTCCAGGTGGACTCTACGGTATTGCCGACAGGAGACAACATGCCAAGACCAGTCACAACTACACGACGCTTAGACACGTTCGTCCTCCAGAGAGGGAAAAGTTGACACTGTGTGGGACGTTCAGATAAAACTCAGGCGGTCGAGCGACCGCCTGGAGATGCTCACTTATGCCTGGTGACCATTGATGTAATCAATAGCAGCCTGAACGGTAGTGATTTTCTCAGCTTCTTCGTCCGGAATCTCGGTATCAAACTCTTCTTCCAGAGCCATTACCAGCTCAACGGTATCAAGAGAATCAGCGCCCAGATCTTCTACAAAAGAGGCAGTATTAACAACTTCTTCCTGCTTAACGCCCAGCTGCTCGCCAATGATTTTCTTAACGCGTTCTTCGATAGTGCTCATACTATTAAATTTCCTATCAAAACTCGCTTTCGCGATGGTTTTCGTAGTGTATAAAATGTTGAAAAAGATGCAACTAAATCCCGGCTGGTCCAACCACGATTTTACGCTATTCTGCGGCCTTTACCCCAAATAACGCAAATAATTTTCGTGATTTTCAGACCATGTACATTCCGCCATTGACGTGCAGCGTTTCACCAGTGATGTACGCTGCCTCGTCAGAAGCTAAAAATGCAACGGCATTAGCGATCTCCTGCGCGCCGCCGAGGCGACCTGCAGGAACTTCCGCCAGAATGCCCGCACGCTGATCTTCGCTCAGTGCACGCGTCATGTCGGTTTCAATGAAACCAGGTGCCACGACGTTAACAGTAATACCACGGGACGCGATTTCACGCGCCAGTGATTTGCTAAAGCCAATCAAACCCGCTTTTGCTGCCGCGTAATTTGCCTGACCCGCATTACCCATTGTTCCAACTACGGAGCCAATGGTAATAATTCGACCCGCACGTTTTTTCATCATGGCACGCATTACCGCTTTTGACAGACGGAATACTGAAGTCAGATTGGTGTCCAGGATGTCCTGCCACTCATCGTCCTTCATGCGCATCAGGAGATTATCACGCGTGATGCCTGCATTATTGACTAAAATGTCCACTTCGCCAAATTCGGCGCGAATATTTTCCAACACGCTTTCAATCGATGCGCTGTCGGTCACGTTCAGAAGCAGGCCTTTTCCGTTATCGCCCAGATAGGTACTGATAGCGTCGGCGCCACTTTGGCTGGTCGCAGTACCCACAACTTTGGCACCACGTGCCACCAGGGTTTCTGCAATCGCACGGCCGATTCCACGGCTTGCACCGGTTACCAGCGCAATTTTACCTTCGAAGTTCATGTTTCTCTCCGTGTTATTGTTCAAGCGCCGCTGTCAGGCTGGCCTGGTCGTTTACCGCCGCCGCTGTCAGGGTGTCAACAATACGTTTAGTCAGCCCGGTCAGAACTTTACCCGGACCCACTTCCAGCAGCGACGTTACGCCCTGCCCGGCCATAAATTCTACACATCCGGTCCAGCGCACTGGATTGTACAACTGGCGAACCAGCGCACTACGGATAGCTTCTGCTGACGTCTCGCACTGCACATCAACGTTATTCACTACCGGGAAGGCAGGCGCGTTGAAGGTCAGCAATTCGAGTGCTGCGGCCAGTTTATCTGCCGCAGGCTTCATCAGTGCACAGTGTGACGGCACGCTGACAGGCAGCGGCAGTGCACGTTTCGCGCCGGCGGCCTTACAGGCAGCACCCGCACGTTCTACGGCTTCTTTGTTACCGGCAATCACAACCTGACCCGGAGAGTTAAAGTTCACCGGAGAGACAATTTGCCCCTGAGCAGACTCTTCACAGGCTTTGGCAATAGACGCATCGTCCAGACCAATAATCGCCTGCATCGCGCCAGTTCCTTCCGGAACGGCTTCCTGCATCAGTTTGCCGCGCAGTTCAACCAGCTTAATCGCATCTGCAAACGCCATGACACCTGCACAAACCAGCGCACTGTACTCACCCAGGCTGTGCCCTGCAAGCATTGACGGCGCTTTTCCGCCTTTTTCCTGCCAAACGCGGAAAATGGCAACAGAAGCAGCCAATAAAGCAGGCTGAGTTTGCCAGGTTTTGTTCAATTCTTCAGCAGGGCCTTGTTGCACTAACTGCCAGAGATCGTAACCCAGTGCGTCAGAAGCTTCACGGAAGGTTTTTTCCACAAGCGGATTCGTTGCAGCCAGATCGGCCAACATACCTACCGTTTGCGATCCCTGCCCCGGGAAGACCATTGCAAATTGCGTCATTGTGATTTCCTGTTAATCGCTATTTTTGCTTAATTAAAAGCGAACCAGTGCAGAACCCCAGGTGAACCCGCCACCAAAAGCTTCCAGCAGAATCAACTGACCACGTTGAATACGGCCATCACGTACCGCTTCATCAAGTGCGGTCGGCACAGATGCCGCCGAGGTGTTGCCATGACGATCGAGCGTCACAACGACTTTATCCATGTCCATGCCCAGTTTGCGGGCAGTGGCACTGATAATACGCAGGTTTGCCTGATGCGGCACCAGCCAGTCGATAGCAGAGCGATCAAGCTTATTGGCTTCCAGCGTTTCATCAACAATGTGAGCCAGTTCAGTCACAGCAACCTTGAACACTTCATTGCCCGCCATGGTGACATACGCTGGCGTGTCCTGGTTCGCACGATCCTGATTAGGCAGCGTCAACAACTGGCCATAGCGGCCATCTGCATGCAGATGAGTAGAGATAATCCCCGGCTCTTCACTGGCGCCCAATACCACGGCGCCTGCGCCATCACCAAACAGGATAATGGTGCCACGATCCTCAGGATCAAGCATACGAGCGAGGACATCAGCACCGATCACCAGTGCGTGTTTCACTGCACCATTTTTAATGTACTGATCGGCCACACTCAGCGCATAGGTGAAGCCTGCGCAGGCGGCGGCGAGGTCAAAGGAAGCGGCATCATCAATCTCAAGCATCTGCTGAATCATGCATGCTGAGCTTGGGAATGCGTGGCTGGACGACGTGGTCGCTACCACGATCAGACCGATATCATTTTTATCGATACCGGCCATCTCCAGCGCGCGCTCGGCCGCATGGAAGCCCATGGTTGCCACGGTTTCGTCCGGGCCGGCAATACGACGTTCACGAATGCCGGTACGAGTGACAATCCACTCATCCGACGTTTCTACCATTTTTTCCAGATCGGCGTTAGTCCGCACCTGCTCGGGCAAATAGCTGCCCGTACCGATAATCTTCGTATACATGTACGCTCAGTCACTCTTAGGTAATACCGCTTGAAGGCGCGCAGCAATCCGCTCGGGAACTTGCCGCCGCACCGCCTGCTCTGCCTGTTGGATCGCCACAGTAAATGCACGTTGATTCGCCGCGCCATGACTCTTAATCACGGTGCCACGTAATCCTAACAGGCAGGCGCCATTGTACTGGTCGGGATTGAGATGGCCGAACTTCTTTGCCAGACGCTTCTTGAGCCAGCGTCCCAGCAATCCCAGCCACCAGGCCTTCTTTTTACCTTCGCCCTGTGAATTCAACAGCGAAAGGAACATTCTTACTACACCTTCCATCGTTTTCAGCGTGACATTGCCCACGAAACCATCGCAAACAAGCACATCCGTCTTACCGGTGAGAAGATCGTTACCCTCGAGGTATCCAATATAGTTAAGTTCTGGCGATGCACGCAGTATTGCCGCTGCTTCACGTATCGAACTCAACCCTTTAGTCTCTTCCTGACCAATATTAAGCAGTGCCACTCTCGGTCGGTCGATGGCCAGGATTTCCTCTGCCACCACCGCGCCCATAACGGCAAATTGTACCAGCATAGCACTGTCCGAATCGACATTAGCGCCTAAGTCCAGCACCACGGTTTTCCCGTATTGCTGATGCGGTAACACGGTCATCAACGCCGGGCGATCAATGCCGTCCAGCGGTTTTAATAATAATTTAGCTAACCCCATCAGCGCACCCGTATTACCTGCACTGATACAGGCCTGTGCCTGCCCTGCTTTCACCTGCTCCAGCGCGACACGCATAGAGCTTCCACGGCTGGCGCGGATCGCCTGTGAAGGTCTGGCATCACTGGCAATAACCGATTCGGCAGCAATGATCTGCAGACGTGCCTTGAGGGCAGAATCAGCTTTGGCAAGTAATGACGTGATGGTGTCGGGATCGCCGACCAGAAGGAGATGCAGATGCGGATTTAAGGCCAGTGCCTGCAGTGATGCAGGCACTGTCACGCAGGGACCGAAATCCCCGCCCATGGCATCTATCGCCAGGGTCAAACGTGTCAAAGTAGCGCCGCGGACCGCGGAATTACTTAACGATGACCTTGCGACCGCGGTAGTAACCATCCGCAGTGATGTGGTGACGCAGATGAGTTTCACCAGAAACTTTATCTACGGAAAGAGCTGCTGTGGTCAGCGCATCGTGTGAACGACGCATGCCACGTTTGGAACGGGTTGGTTTATTCTGTTGTACGGCCATGGACCTTACTCCTATTACTTACGCTTTAAACTGGCTAATACGGCAAATGGGTTTGGTTTTTCTGCCTCTTCAGGCAACTGACCAAAGACCATGTCCGCCTCGGACACTTCACAGTGTTCAGAATCATGCACCGGAACGACAGGCAGGGCGAGAATGATTTCATCCTCAACCATTGCCAGCAGATCGGTTTCGCCAAACTCGTTGACGTTGATCGGCTCGTACGCTTCCGGCAGTGCTTCGGCCTGTTCGTCAGTGACGACCGGGCTGAAACAGTACGATACGTGGACATGCTGCGGAAAAGTCTTGTTGCAACGTTGGCAGCACAGCGTCACTGAAACTTCGGCCGTACCTTTCAGTACTGCCAGACGCTGCTCGTCAATCGCAAACGACATGACACATTCTACATCACTGTCCACACTCACTACCGACTCGGCAATCCGCTCAACCTGCTCAGGGGTGTAAACACCCTGGTAGTCCAGGCGTTTTTGAGCGGTACGAGTCGCATCGAGAGTTAGGGGTAATTTTACCTTTTGCATAGGGCGCGCATATTAACTTTGTAACGACATAGAGTCAAAGAAAAAGGCCGTTTTACGGCATCTTTCACCCATGATTCGCATCCAGTGCGGCGCATAGTTTAAAATGCCTGACACTGATTCGCTATATATTCTGGAAAAAATTATGCGCCACCTGGTATTAGCCTCCACATCGAGCTATCGAAAAGCCTTATTAGCCAAACTGGAACTGCCGTTTATTACCGCGGCGCCAGAGGTGGATGAAACACCGCTGGACGATGAAGATGCCACTGAATTGGTGGTCCGACTGGCAACCGCCAAGGCGCAGGCGCTGGCCGGACGCTACCCGGACCACTTAATCATTGGTTCCGACCAGGTCTGCGTGGTGGCCGGCAAGATTTTTGGCAAACCTCTCACAGCCGCACGGGCACAGGAGCAGTTGCGTGCAGCCAGCGGCCACAGCGTGGTGTTTTATACCGGTCTGGCGCTCTATGACAGCCGCAACGCGTCACTGCAGGTGCTTTGTGAGCCCTTCAGCGTCGATTTTCGCACACTGAGTGACGAGGAAATCGTGGCCTATATCAGCAAAGAGCAGCCACTTAACTGTGCAGGGAGCTTTAAAAGTGAAGGACTGGGTATCACACTGTTCGATCGCCTGTCAGGGCGTGACCCCAATACACTGGTAGGGCTACCGCTGATTGCCCTGTGCGACATGCTGAGAAACGCCGGTGTTAATCCACTGGTGTGATGGAGAACCGAAGCACGGCATGGGGGCCTGGGTCAGGCATGCCTGACCCCTACAAAGTCCGTGTCCTTACGTAGGGGCGAGGTATGCCTCGCCTTGGGTCAGGGCTACCTGCCCCCTACAAAGTCCGTGTCCTTACGTAGGGGCGAGGCATGCCTCGCCCTGGGTCAGGGCTGCCTGACCCTACGTGGCGGGATACTGTTTACGCAGAATCTCCAGACAACGTTTCAGTTCGTTGTCCAGGGGCGCTTCCACACGCATGATTTCCCCGGTATTCGGGTGCGTGAAACGCAGCGCAGCGGCATGCAGGAACAGGCGTTTCAGACCGGTCCCACTTAGCTGCTGGTCAAAATCGGCTTCGCCGTAGCGATCATCAAAGGCAATCGGATGCCCGGCATGTAATGTATGTACGCGAATCTGGTGAGTACGCCCGGTGACCGGACTGGCTTTTACCAGCGTAGCCATGGCATAACGCTCTTCCACTTTAAACAGCGTCTCGGACGGTTTGCCTTCACTGTTCACCTTCACAATGCGCTCACCGCTTTGCAGGATATTTTTCAGTAAAGGTGCCCGGACCGCTTTCACATGGGATGGCCACTGCCCGCGTACCAGCGCGAGGTAATCCTTCTGCATGCCCTTCTCACGCAGTTGCTCGTGCAGCGAACGCAGCGCAGAGCGTTTTTTTGCCACCAGCAATACCCCGGAGGTGTCGCGATCCAGGCGGTGGACTAACTCCAGGAAGCGCGCATCTGGACGCAGCGCACGCAGCCCTTCAATCACACCGAAACTCAGACCACTGCCCCCGTGTACGGCAGTGCCGGACGGTTTGTTCATGACGAGAATGTGGTCGTCTTCATAAATGATGGCGTGTTCCAGTGCGGCGACTTTCGCCAGCTTAGGTGACACATTATCGTCTTCACGCTCTGCCACCCGCACGGGGGGAATGCGCACCTCATCCCCGGCCTCCAGTTTGTATTCCGGTTTGATACGTTTCTTGTTCACCCGCACTTCGCCTTTACGCAAAATGCGATAAATCATGCTTTTCGGCACCCCTTTTAACTGGGTGCGCAAAAAGTTATCGATGCGCTGTCCTGCTTCATCAGCAGAAATGGCAATAAAATGTACGGCTGGAGTATTGGTTTTCATGGTTGGCGATTCTAAATAGTGCGCTGTGATAGCGCCACCTCTTTTTCTGTGCTTAACTGACAGAGACGGTTACCGCAGGAAGTTGTGACCGGTTTTTAGACAATCTGCTGAAAAGCACTGCAATACGTTCTAAAAGCTGAGAGAAACTTCTCAACGCGGATAAAGTCACCTTGCGATCACCGCCTTAGCAATGGAATAATATCTCCGTTTTTGACGCTAAGACTTGCGAACGTAAGGGAATAGTTAGCGTGTACCCAATAGATTTCGTGTTGCAGCAAGGCAAGCGAAAGAATCCCCGGAAACAGACATAAGTCGGTATTTGGGGATGAATGAGATCAGCCAACATGGCTGCGGCTCGAAAGATGAAGGGTGAGAAATTTTGCCGGATAGCGCATACACGCAGCAATGGCGTAAGACGTATTGTGCAATCAGGCATTTAGCGGGCTGCGGGTTGCAGCCTGGACGATAAAACGGGATTGGTTCACCTGGTATTCTACTGGCGGTTCCCCCCTTAAAAGCGCTGTTTTTCCATATGTAAAACAGGCTACCGAGTTTTTGCACCCCTTTAGCTGCTGACAACCGGGAGGTTGACGGCTTTGCGATGAGACACGGGGTCATCGGTTTTCATGTCCAGCGTTACTTTGCCCGCAGCTTTGTCACTAATGTAAGAATAATGAGTAAGTTACGATGAAAAGAATGTTGATAAACGCAACTCAGCAGGAAGAGTTGCGTGTTGCCCTCGTGGACGGACAACGTCTGTACGATCTGGATATTGAAAGCCCTGGACACGAACAGAAAAAAGCCAACATCTACAAAGGCAAGATCACCCGCATTGAACCCAGCCTCGAAGCCGCATTTGTTGATTACGGCGCTGAACGGCACGGTTTCCTACCTCTGAAAGAAATTTCCCGCGAATACTTCCCTGCTAATTACAATTCTCACGGTCGTCCAAATATCAAGGATGTACTGCGTGAAGGCCAGGAAGTCATTGTTCAGATCGATAAAGAAGAACGTGGTAATAAAGGCGCAGCCCTGACCACCTTTATCAGCCTGGCGGGAAGTTACCTGGTTCTGATGCCAAACAACCCACGAGCAGGCGGTATTTCACGCCGTATCGAAGGCGATGACCGCACTGAACTGAAAGAAGCCCTGTCAGCACTGGAATTGCCTGATGGTATGGGTCTGATTGTACGCACCGCGGGTGTGGGCAAATCGGCCGATGCACTGCAATGGGATCTCAGCTTCCGTCTGAAACATTGGGAAGCCATTAAGAAAGCTGCTGACAGCCGCCCCGCGCCTTTCCTGATCCATCAGGAAAGTAACGTGATCGTGCGCGCCTTCCGCGACTATCTGCGTCAGGACATCGGCGAAATCCTCATCGACAATCCAAAAGTGCTGGAGCTGGCTCGCCAGCATATCGCCGCACTGGGTCGTCCAGATTTCAGCAGCAAAATTAAACTGTACACCGGTGAAATCCCGCTGTTCAGCCACTATCAAATCGAATCGCAGATCGAATCTGCATTCCAGCGTGAAGTGCGTCTGCCTTCTGGCGGATCGATTGTTATCGATTCCACCGAAGCGCTGACGGCTATCGATATCAACTCCGCACGCGCCACTCGCGGCGGGGACATCGAAGAAACGGCGTTTAACACCAACCTGGAAGCGGCCGATGAAATTGCCCGCCAGCTGCGTTTGCGTGACCTCGGTGGCCTGATCGTTATCGACTTTATCGATATGACCCCGGTTCGTCATCAGCGTGCGGTAGAAAACCGCCTGCGTGAAGCCGTACGCCAGGATCGTGCTCGTATTCAGATCAGCCATATTTCACGTTTCGGCCTGCTGGAAATGTCGCGTCAGCGTCTTAGCCCTTCTCTGGGTGAATCCAGCCATCACGTTTGCCCACGCTGTAGCGGCACCGGTACCATCCGTGATAACGAATCGCTGGCTCTCTCCATTCTGCGTCTGATTGAAGAAGAAGCGCTGAAAGAGAACACCAAAGAAGTTCATGCCATCGTACCGGTTCAGGTTGCTTCATACCTGCTGAACGAGAAACGTGAAGCCGTCAGCGCCATTGAAAAACGCCAGGGCGGCGTGCGTGCCATTATCGTACCCAACGATAATATGCAGACACCGCACTACTCAGTTCTGCGCGTGCGCAGTGGTGAAGAGACGCAAACTCTCAGCTATCACCTGCCTAAACTTCACGAAGCAGAAATGGCGTTACCTTCTGAAGAAGAGCACGCTGAGCGCAAGCGTCCTGAGCAGCCTGCCCTCGCCGCTTTCGTGATGCCAGATGCGCCGCCAGCACCACAGGAAGAAATCGCAGAAGTTGCAGCAGCCACTCCGGTTGCCCAGCCTGTCGCGAAAACACCTGCTGCTGCTGAGCCGGGCCTGGTTAGCCGCTTCTTCAGCGGGTTGAAAAAACTCTTCGCTGCGGAAGAGAAACCGGTCGTTGAGCCACAGCCACCTGTCGTTGAAGAAAAAACGGCCGAAGCCGCGGCTCCACGTGGTGAGCGTCGTAATAACCGCCGCCAGAACAACAACCGTCGCGACCGTAACGGTGAACGTGGTGAGCGTTATGGCGACCGTAATGCGGACCGTAGCGATCGTAATGGCGAACGTAACGACCGTAACAGTGAACGTAACGACCGTAATGGTGAACGTAACGAGCGCAACAGCGAGCGTAACGACCGCAACGGTGAACGTACTGAACGTACTGAACGTGCACCACGTGAACGCAACAACGAAGCGCGTGAAAATGGTCGTGACGACAATCGTCGTAACAACGCCAATAAACGCAATGCACCACAGGCGGATGCCCGCAGCGAACGTATGGTTCCAGACGAATTTGAACGCAGCGAAACCTCGCAGCCACGTCAACCTCGTCAGGATCGCCAGCGTCGTCGTCCTGGTCAGAACCAGTAATAAAAACGGCCGGTCGTGCAGGAAGAGAGCATCGTTGAGCCGATCATCGAAGCTGTAGACAATCAGGAAGTGCAGGAAGAGAACGTACAGGTGATGCCGCGCCGTAAACCGCGCCAGTTGAACCAGAAAGTGCGTATCGAAACGGCTGAACAGACCGCTGCGCGTTCGTTTGAACCGCAAGGTGAAGAAGTGACCCCGGCAGCCACGCCAGTGGTTAACGAACCTGTGGCTGAGTCTGATGACAACGACGATCGTGATGGCAACAATATGCCACGCCGTTCACGTCGCTCTCCACGCCACCTGCGTGTGAGCGGTCAGCGTCGTCGCCGTTACCGTGATGAGCGTTATCCGACACAGTCACCAATGCCGCTGTCTAACGCTGCTGCATCGCCAGAAATGGCATCAGGTAAAGTGTGGATTTCTTATCCGGTTGCTCAGACAAGCGATCACGAAACGCATGAAGAGCATGGCCATTCAGTGGTCCCTCCTTACGGTCATACAGAGGTTGAAACGCCTGTTGCAGAAGCCACTGCCGCTGTCGAAGCCGCTAATGCGGTAGAGGCTGTCGCTGCCACCGCACCTGTGTTTGAAACCCCTGAGGTTAACACTCCTGCGATTGAAGCCCCGGTCGAAGAGCAGGCAGAACCTGTGCAGCAGGCTGAGCCACAGCCAGAAAATCTGCCAGAAATCACCCCTGTGATTGCTGAAGAGACGGCTGCCATTGACGCACCGGTAAACGAAGAACCCGCCGTAATTTCTGCCGCTGACGAAGTTGTCGCGGAAGAGACTGCAGCAGAAGCGACGCCTGTGGAAGATGTTCAGCCTGAGCCAACTTTTGCCGCAGTTGATGCTGTTGCGGATATTGTGGAAGAAGCCCAACAGGCGACTGACATTGCCAGCGTTGCTCCGGTTGAAGTCAGCCCTGAAGTTGAGCAGCAGGTTGCCGAAGTGCTCCATGCACCGGAAGTGACTGCAGCACAACACACTGTGGCGACCAGCGAGCCGCACGCTCCGGTTCCTGCCCGTGACGAGCCTGTCGCGGATGCACCGGTTGCTGCTGAGCCTGTGGTTGATGCTGCACCGGTCGTTGCCAGCGCACCTGCTGTTGCAGAACCCGTGGCCGCTGCCCCCGTGCAGAGCAGCGCTCCGCATCATGCTACCGCGCCAATGACGAACGCCCCGGCTCCGGCTTACCAGCCAGAAGCACCAAGTCAGAGCGACTGGGTGCGTCCGGACTTTAACTTTGAAGGTAAGGGGTCAGCAGGCGGTCACGCTGCAACTCATCAGGCGACTGCTCCGGCAACCCGTCCTTAATACCTGATAACGCGTCAATCAAGCCCTGGCCACCTGGCCGGGGCTTTTTTTTATCTGCTCTTCCCTCCCCGTTTACGCCAGTATCTCTGTATTCACCGATCGTTGTCGCAACGTATTCATGTCTGTGAGTATACATATACCCGCCGTCATCAGCATCGCGGTTCATAGACACCATTGCGTTATCGACAAGTCGTTAAAAGGATACGGGGCACACCGTTACGTGAGGGGAGATAGCAGGCAAAAAAAACCCGCTGTCAGCTTTGGCTACTGACAGCGGGAGAAACTGAACGTACACGGTTAAAGCACGTTCAAATATTAGAGGTCAGCTAGGAATTCATAGTAAACAGCGACAGTTTCGACATCTGCTGGAACACGGTATAAGAGGCCTGTAAGGCCGCCTGCTGCATGGTATAGCTGGAGATGGTTTCAGTGGTATCGGCACCGATTAACCCGCTTAACTGGTTCTTCAGATTCAGTGTGGTGTCATCCCCTTTTGAATCAAGGTTTGTCAGTTCCTGCAGGTTCGTACCGATCTCAGAACGCACGCTTGACACATTTTCCAGCGCATTACTCAAACCACGGTTAGCCTTGCCCATATTGAGCCCCTCGGCATCGATTGCCGCTTGATCGGCATCGTCCAACGGGACTTTCAGCGATTTAATCGCGGTATCAAGGATGGTAAAGATATTGCTTTCACCCGTGGTGCCATCCGGTTCTTTCACCGCACTACTGGTCAACGAGTCAAAAATTTGCTTGCCGGTATGGTTCGTGGTCAGCGTACGGCTGGCATCTACTTTTTGTGTAATCGGAGTCAGCCCGCCATTATAGGTGGTTTCGCCTGTAGTGGCATCGGTGGTGAACGGTGCCGTATCGCTATCATAACCGGCAAACACATAGCGCCCATTACCATCGGTACTGTTTGCCAGATTGAGTAACTGTGCACGAAGTCCTTCCAGCTGGGTGGCATAGGAAGCACGGTCAGCATCTGACAAGATCCCGTTTGATGCGGCAACCACAGTAGTCTGAGCGCTGATAATGACATCAGCAGCCTGCTTCAACGTGGTTTCTTCGGTTGACTGGTTTTGCGTAGCAAATACGCGCGCCGTTTTAAACTGGGCGGTCTCAGCCTGTGCCTGAGACACCACCACCGCCTGCGCAGATGCAACGGGATCATCCGACGGCCGGTTAACACGGTTACCCGTTGAGAGCTGTTCACCCACTTTCAGCCAGCTTGCCTGCGAAGTCTGGATGCCACGCATCTGCTGGTCATAGATCATGCCGGTACTGAGTCGCATGGTATTAGTTCCTCTGCAAAAAATTAGCTGACAGCACTAAGCAGTGCCTGAAAGATGGTGGATGCAGTCTGCAATACCTGGGCGTTAGCCGTGTAATATTGCTGATAGCGCGTCAGGTTGGTGTACTCTTCATCCAGGTTCACCCCGGAAACAGACTGCTGCTGATTAGTCAGCTGTGTGACGACGGCCGCCTGTGTGGTACTGGTGGTTTCCAGCGTGCTGGTTTTATTACCTACGGTCGCCACCAGGCTGGCGTAAGCCTGCGTCAGGGTGCTTTTACCGTTGATCACATTAGCTGTCTGCAGATCCAGCAGCTTCTGTACGTTTTCATTGTTACTTTCACCGCCCGCCGAACTGGCCGCAGCCAGCTTGGCTTCCTCGGTCACCAGTACGCTCATTCCGGTCACGACGCTGGAGACCGGCTTAACAGTGAAGCTGTCTTTGGCTGCAGGCAGAGTGTCATAGGCCACTGAGAGGCCATCAAACGACAGCGTCTGAGCAGTGGTATCCACGGTAACTGTCGATTTAGTGTTGTCAGACAGGCGCGTTGCCGTCCAGTTGGTGCCGTCGTAACTGACGGTATAATTAGAAGCCTGTACCGCAGTAGTATCTGCCCAGGTGGCAGTCAGCGAAGCACCGCCGGTATTTTTGCTGTTCGAGATCACAGACGGGCTACCGAGCGCAAAGAAAGCACCGCCATCTGCGCCATCAACATCTTTGCCCAATTCATGCTGGGTATTGAAGCTGGTGCCCAGCGCCATAGCGAGTTGTCCCACCTGGTTGCGTACGCTGTCCAGATCGCTACGGAATGCCAGCAATCCACCAAGTGAACCCGTGGTGACCAGTTTTTCTGAGATTTCGACTTTTTGACCCGTCACAGAGTCAACGGTCGCGATCGTGGTACGCGATGGATCGGCGCTGGAAGGCACGGCAGCCAGTTGGCTGTAAGTATCACCCTGGACCAGAGAAATACCGTTACCAATAGAGATATTGTAACTACCCCCATCCTGCTGGGTGACGTTAACGCCGACCAGCTTATTCAGCTCACTGACCAGTTGATCACGCTGATCGAGCAAATCGTTGGGTTCGCTACCCCCACCCGCGCCTTTCAGTTTGATGATCTGCTGGTTAACGTTAGCGATCTGTTTGGCGTAGTTGTTAATTTGCTCAACAGTGGCTTTTACCGACGTGTTCACACTGCTGTCGAGGTTCGATAAATAGGTATCAGTCACTTTAAACTGATTGACCAGACCTTCCGCTTTGCCTAATACCGCCTGGCGGGAAGAAGAGTCGCTGGCGTTGCTGGCAAGCGTCTGCAGCGAGCTGAAGAAGTCCTGCATATTGGTCGACAATGTGTTTGTGGTGCTGGACAGCATGTCGTCAATACTGGAAAGCTGGCTGTACTGAGTCGTAATGGCACTGGACTGAGCGCTGGCCGCGCGCAGCTGGTTAGTGATGAACTGGTCATACTCACGGTATACCGTGGAGACGTTCGCACCATTACCATAGTAGCTGTTGCCACTCAGGGTACTGTTGGCCTGAGCCAGCACAGTTGTCTGGCGCGAGTAACCGGTTACCGCGTAGTTCGAGATGTTGTTACTGGTGGTATTCAGCGCAGCAGATGCAGCGCTTAACCCGCTCATCGCGGTATTGATTAAGTTAGCCATTTCGGGTCCTTGTTAACCGGCAACTGCAGAGCCAGCATTGACGAATCGTTTGCCGGAAGGGGGTTAACGCAAATCCGGCCTGAAAAGGTTATCGGTTAAACCGGGGCAAACTTGAGCATTTCCCCGAAAAATTTAAAACAAATCGCCGATATCCTGGCTGTAGGCTTTGACCACTTTTTCACCCATATTTTTGAACTGCTGGATCATACCCACCAACTTTTGTGCATATTTAGGATCGGTGGCATAACCCGCAGCCTGCAACGCCTGCGCGCCCTGTTCCGGCGAGGAAGCGGTCGTCACGGCCGCATAGCGTGGATTGTTACTCAGCAGTTTGACGTAGTCGTTGAGGGCATCGAAATAGGAGTCGTAAACACGGAATTTTTGCTTCACCTTTTTCGCTTCACCATTCTCAAATTCGGTGGTCATCACATCAGTGGTTTTACCCTGCCAGCTGCCCGTCGCTTTAATACCAAAGACGTTATAGCTTGGCTTACCGTCACGCGTGAGGATCTGGCGCTGGCCCCAACCTGATTCGAGTGCGGCCTGGGCCAGAATCAGGTGATGAGGAATACCACTTTGCTCACTCGCCGCCTGTGCCGGTTTTGACAGCATCGCGATAAAGTCACCATTGTCACCGGATAACGGCATCTCTGCGCTGGAGAAACGTGGCACCGCTTTACGGACCATTTGTTCCATCGCCAGCGGAGGTAATGTGTTGATAAAGCTCTTATCCAGCGGCATGGGCACCGTACCGGCTTTCTCATCCAGCGGCTTCTGCCCTTCCATCTGTTTCACGATAAGGTCAGCCAGACCGAGGCCTTTCGCCCCGATCTCCTGGCCAATCTGCTGATCGTACATTGAGGTATAAAGCCGCGTCTGCTCGCTACTCATCAGGCCATCCTGCGGTAGCGCCTGGCGCATGCTTTTCAACATCATCTGGACAAACATCCCTTCGACCTGTTTTGCCACTTCGCGCGCATGCGCTTTCGGGTCATCACCGGCTAACCGTTTCAGGGTGTTCAGCGAGCGGCTGTCATACGCCGCGCTGCTCAGAGACTGGCTGTTGTCACTCATCAGATAATTTCCAGTTTGGCGTGCAGGCAACCTGCGCTTTCCATCGACTGCAAAATAGACATCAGATCGATAGGCGTCGCACCCAGCGAGTTCAGTGCACGAACCACGCTGTTCAAATTCGCGCTGGCGTTAACCGTTTGCAGTGCGCCCCCGCTCTGACGCATATCAATCTGCGTTTGCGGTGTCACCACAGTCTGACCACCGCCAAATGGCGTATCAGGCTGACTAACGTTCTGCGTCTGATTGACCGTGACCGACAGGCTGCCCTGGGCGATCGCACATTGCGTCAACATCACTTCACGGTTCATGACCACCGAGCCAGTACGTGAGTTGATGATCACTTTGGCGTCCTGAATCGGAACCGAGACATCAATATTCTGGATATCCGCCAGTAGACGTACCTGAGAGGTGTTATTTGCTGTTGAGCGGATCTGCACCGTGCGGCCATCGACGGCCTGCGCCATCCCGTAGCCACCGCGACTGTTAATGGCGTCGCTGATGCGCTGCGCCATGCTGAAATCTTCCTGGTTCAGATACAGGCTTACGATATTGCTGGTGGCGAAGTTATTCGGCAATTCACGCTCAATCGTGGCACCGCCGGTAATACGACCACCGTTCACCTGGTTGACCTGCACGCTACTGCCACCGGCCGCAGCACTGGCACCGCCGATCAGAATGTTACCCTGCGCCAGCGCGTAAACCTGGTTATCCACGCCTTTCAGCGGGGTCATCAGCAGCGTACCGCCGCGCAGACTTTTGGCGTTACCCATGGAGGAAACCACCACATCAACCACCTGCCCCTGACGGCCAAATGCTGGCAGCTTTGCAGTCACCATTACCGCCGCCACGTTTTTCAACTGCATATTGGTGCCGGTAGGAACAGTGATCCCTAACTGCGACAGCATGTTGCTCAGGCTCTGTGTGGTAAATGGCGTCTGGGTTGTCTGGTCACCGGTGCCATCGAGTCCCACCACCAGACCGTAGCCGATCAGGGAGTTATCACGCACGCCGCCCACGGTAGTGAGATCGCGAATACGATCGGCCTGCGCCAGGGCGCTAAACCCCACCGTCAGCAGCAGGACACATCGAATCAGTACATTACGCATTAAAACCTCTTACATCGGTGATATGTTCAGGAAGAACCGTTGCAGCCAGCCCATATTCTGCGCCTCATTGATGTAGCCGTTACCGACGTACTCAATGCG
Organism: Erwinia sp. MYb416; assembly: GCF_037479575.1. NCBI lineage: Bacteria > Pseudomonadati > Pseudomonadota > Gammaproteobacteria > Enterobacterales > Erwiniaceae > Erwinia > Erwinia sp. MYb416. Next base: position 1,003,113 of record NZ_JBBGYT010000438.1, on the reverse strand, counting down.
GGCATCAGCCACCTGGGTGGAAACAACACTGTTGCTGGCGCTAATCGTGCGTGGGTTAACCACACCGGAGAAGCGGATAAACTCTGTTCCCTGATTAATTTCAATCTGTTTCTCACCGACCACATTCAGGTTGCCATTAGGCAATACCTGGTTAACGGTAACGGTGATGGTGCCGGTAAAGGTGTTATTCGCTGAAGCGCCCCCTTTTCCTGCAAAATCATTTTTCCCTTCCCCGGCGAAGGTGGCTTTGTCGCCACCCAGCAGTCCGACGAGGGCACGCGGTGTCGCGCTTAACCCGAAGCTGGAAGATCCATCACGTCCGGCATTGGCAGAAGAACTCTTACTCGCGCTGACATTTTCCTGCAGCGTGATGGTTAATGTGTCGCCAATATTACGTGGGCGGCGATCCTCGAACAGCGGCTGATAGCCGTAGTTCATCGGCATCACGCCCTGAAAAATAGAACCGTTGACCAATGCAGGTGAAGCAGGCATCGGCTGGGCCGTCGTCGAGCCTTCGACCAGTGGCTTACGGGGAACTAACGCACAACCGTTAAGCGTTAGCAGCAACGTGGCTACCAACAAACGTCCAGGCAATGAGATCTGCTGCGCCATGGATATAAACCTTTCATTACGAGAATATTGTATTAACGGGCCGGGCAAGCCCGGCACCTGTAACGGTCAATCAGTCCGTCTTACTTTTACAGCTGAGTCAGTTTCGCCAGCATCTGGTCAGAGGTACTCACGGCCTTACTGTTAATCTCATAAGCGCGCTGAGTCTGGATCATGCTGACCAATTCTTCCGCGACGTTTACGTTCGACGTTTCCACATAGCCCTGGTACAGCGTACCGGCACCGTTGTTGCCCGGGTTACTTTCCGTTGGCGCACCGGATGCCTGTGTTTCCTGGTAAAGGTTTTCACCCATACTTTCCAGACCGGCATCGTTGACAAACGTGCTCAACGTCAGCTGCCCTACCTGAACCGGGTTAGTCTGGCCCTGCTGGGTCACACTCACCACACCATCACGACTGACGGTCATGCTCAGGGCGTTTGGCGGGATCGTGATAGCGGGCTGAACCGGGAAACCACCGTTGGTGACCAGCTGGCCATTCTGATCCGTCTGGAAAGAACCATCGCGGGTATACGCGGTGGTGCCATCCGGCATCTGAATCGAGAAGAAGCCCTGGCCACTGATCGCCACATCCTTCGATGAGCTGGTCTGCGACAGGTTACCCTGATTATGCAGGCGCTCTGTGGCCACCGGACGCACACCCGTACCGATCTGCAAACCGGAAGGCAGCGTGGTCTGTTCTGATGACTGCGCGCCTGGCTGACGCATCGTCTGGTACATCAGGTCTTCAAAAACCGCACGCTGGCGTTTAAAACCGTTGGTGCTCACGTTTGCCAGGTTGTTGGCAATAACGTCCATATTGGTCTGCTGGGCGTCAAGGCCGGTTTTGGCAATCCATAGAGAACGGATCATGTGTTATTCCTCTGATCAGCCCATTGACAGCAGCTGGTTGGCTTTTTGTTCGTTTTCATCGACGCTGGAAATCACTTTCATCTGCATCTCGAAACGACGGGCGTTGGCAATCATGTCCACCATGGTCTGCGTGCTGCTGACGTTGCTGCCTTCCAGCACGCCCGGCATCACTTTCATGGTGGCATCGATAGGTAACGTGGCACCGCGTTGGGCCACCGCACTGGCTGAGACGCGGAACATACCGTCATCACCGCGCGTCAGCTCACTGCCAGTAGCTTGTACCAGCTTGAGCCTGCCCAACTGCACCGTCGCATTCGGCGCATCGCCCGGATTCAGCGCAGTAATAGAACCGTCAGCCGCGATGGTGAGTTCAGCGCCCTGCGGCACCGCAATCGGTCCGCCGTCACCCATCACCACGTTGCCCTGTACGGTAAGTTGCCCGGCAGGGCTGACTTCCATATTCCCGTTGCGGGTATAGGCTTCGGTGCCGTCGGCAGTCTGCACTGCCAGCCAGCCGTCACCCTGCATCGCCACGTCCAGCGCACGCTCGGTGTAATCCAGCGCGCCCTGGGTCATATCTGCTCCCGGCGTCGACGCCGTGACCAGCGTACGGGTAGGCAATGACAACCCTTCCACCGGCACCGCACGCGCAGCACTGAGCTGCGCACGGAAGCCCGGCGTTGCGGCGTTGGCCAGATTGGCCGCCGTCACTGCCTGCTGATCGAGGGTCTGACTGGCAGCCCCCATTGCGGTATATATTGCGTGATCCATAGGGCCGTCCTGTTAACCGAATTAGCGCAGGTTGACCAGTGTATTAAGAATCTGGTCCTGAGTTTTGATGGTCTGCGCATTCGACTGGTAGTTACGCTGCGCAACGATCATATTCACCAGCTCTTTACTCAGGTCCACGTTTGAGGACTCAAGCGCACCCGCGGTCAGCGTACCGAGGTTACCGGTGCCGGCGATGCCGGTCAGTGCCTGACCAGAAGACGCCGTCGCAGACCAGACGTTGTTACCTTCTGATTTCAGGCCTTCCGGGTTTGCGAAGTTAGCCAGCACGATCTGACCCAGAACCTGAGTCTGTTCGTTGGAGTAGGTTCCGACCAGGGTGCCATCATCGTTAATCTGATAGCTGGTCAGTTCACCCGGTTTGTAACCATTCTGGGTCGGGTTACCGAAGGTGCTGGTACCGTTGTTCTGTTGCAGGCTGCCGGTAATATCGACAGTCAGGTTGGTCGGGCCTGCTGAACCGTTCAACGCGCCCATGGTGAAGGCCACCATGCCACTCGCTGGGGTGGTCAGATTACCGCTGGTGTCAAAGACCAGCGGAGTAGCCGTACCCGTGGTACCGGTTGAAGCATCAACCGGAGTGACCGTCCAGTTGTTATCAGCCGTCTTATTGAAGTACAGATTGATGGTATGTGAGTTACCCAGTGAATCGTATGTGGTCATTGACGACTTGGCGTTATAAGTCGTTGGATCGGTAATATCTAAGTCTGCAACAGCCAGAACGCTATCCGTCGAATTCAGGTTCGCAGTCATGGAGGCAGTGGTAGTTGCTTTCGCTGACATCGCGGTGGTTGGCACGCTCAATCCTACCGGGTTAGCACCGGTCTGGATGGTTGGCGGGGTACCGGTGGCCGGATAACCGGTCAGCTGCAAGCCCTGCATGTTAACGATATTACGATCTGCATCCAGCGTGAACTGGCCGTTACGGCTGTAATACACCGCACCAGTGGTGTCCGCCATACGGAAGAAGCCCTGCTGGCTGATCGCCACATCAAGACCACGGCTGGTGGTGGTAGTGGTACCGTCGTTAAAGTCCTGTACCACGGCCGCAACCTTAGTACCCAGACCTACTTTAGAACCGGCAAACATATCAGCAAACGCGACGGTGCTGGATTTAAAGCCCGAGGTGGCGGAGTTGGAAATGTTGTTACCAATAACGTCGAGGTTGCTGGATGCTGCGTTTAAGCCGCTGACTGCCTGTGAAAAGCCCATGTTGTCACTCCTGAAGCATAAATTAGTGGATTAAATAATCTGACGTACGTTTTCCAGGGTGGTCGTCCCCATGGTGCCCAGGTCAAGTACAGCACCCGTCGCGCTACTGCTGACGCCGCTCACGTAGGCGTAATTCAGCGGCTGTGCAACCAGCTGACCGGTGGCATTACTGGCGCTGATTGAAACGGTGTATTTACCGTCGGCCGCGACGCTACCATCGGCGGCTTTCCCATCCCACTGGAAGGTATGCACACCGGCGGTTTGAGCGCCCAGGTCAATGGTCTGGATCACGGCACCGCTGCCATCTTTAATGGTGGCGGTGGTCGCAGTGGAAGCCTGCCCCAGTTCCACACCAAACGGCGTGGAGGTGCTGTTGCCGACCAGCACCTGTGAACCATTGACCATCACGCCGTGACCGATAAGGGTCGAGGCCTGCAAGGACTGGCCCGAGGTAATCTGACCGGAAATCGATCCCAGCGTGGTATTCAGTTTCTCAATACCACTGAGGGTATTGATCTGTGCCAGCTGCGAGGTCAGTTGACTGTTATCCATCGGATTGGTCGGGTCCTGATTCTGCAACTGGGTGACCAGCAGCGTCAGGAAGTTACTCTGCAAGTCCGCCGCTGACGTATCAGAAGAAGACGAGGAAGATTGCAGCGTTGTGGTGGCCTGCTTTTCATTTACACCAACAGCAATACTCATCGGGAAGCTCCTTATTGACCCATGGTTAAGGTTTTCAACATCATCTGTTTAACGGTGTTTAAAACCTCAACATTGGCCTGGTAACTGCGCGAGGCCGACATGGTGTTCACCGTTTCTCCTACTACATCCACATTGGGCATCTTCACGTAACCTTTGGCATCGGCCATCGGGTTACCGGGCTCATACACCAGACGCGCCGGGGCAGGATCATCGATCACCTGCGCCACTTTCACGCCGCCGGTCGGGGACCCCGGTGCCGCGTCGGTTTGAAACACCACCTGTTTCGCTACATAGGGCTGACCATCCGGCCCGGTAACGCTGTCGGCGTTGGCCAGGTTACTGGCGCTGACGTTAAGACGCTGTGACTGTGCAGCCATTGCCGAACCGGCAATATTAAAAATATTTAAAAGTGCCATCGTTATTGCCCCTGTAGCACAGACATCATGCCTTTAATCTGACTGCTGATAGCCATCAAATCCGTCTGATATTTCAGACTGTTATCGGCAAACTCTGTGCGTTCGCGGTCCATATCTACCGTGTTACCGTCCAGCGCAGGCTGGTCAGGAATGCGGTACATCAGGTCCATCGAAGGCGGTTGAAGATTTTCCGCAGGAATATGGCGTGCCGACGTCACCGCCAGCGACAGCCCGGAACCCTGCGCCCGCCCTTGTTCCAGCACCTTATTCATCTGGCTGGCGAAATCGATATCGCGTGCCTGATAGCCCGGCGTGTCAGCATTGGCGATATTGGATGCCAGGATTTCCTGTCGCTGTGCACGCAGGTTCAGGGCTTCGGTGTTAAACCGTAGTGCTGCGTCCAGTTTGTCGAGCATGCGTCCTCCGCAAGTGAGAATTTAGAGCTGACAGCATAATCTCGTGGGGGAAAGGGCTATCGTTTGAATAGCGCTAAAAACCGTCGCTAATTTGCGCCTTGACAATATGCATCTGAGGGTAGAATCGGTGCCATGTTGAAATTAAGGGGGTCTCTGATGCGAGGATTCACACGACTACTGGCCGTTTTAGTGGCTCTGATAAGCGTCTCTGCCAGTGCTGTCGACCTTAACGCACAGCTCAATGAATTTTTTAAAAATCGCTATGGGCAAAGTGGTCAGTCTGCCGATAACCTCACCGTGGTGGTGAAAACCCCGCAGACAATGTGGCCAGCCTGTGAGCAACCGCAGTTCTCACTGCCGGGTAACAGCCGCATGTGGGGAAACATCAGCGTTGCCGCCAATTGCGATCAGAATCGACGTTATATTCAGGTACAGGTTCAGGTCAGCGGTCAGTATCTGGTTGCTACCCGCCAGGTGCCGCGCGGCGCGACGATCTCCGCCAGCGATATGCGAATGGAGCAGGGCCGACTGGATACCCTGCCCGCCCGCACCCTGACGAGCCCCGCAGACGCGGTCGGCGCTATTGCCCTGCGCGATATCAATCCTGGTCAGCCCGTCACACTGATGATGATGCGCCAACCGTGGCGAGTGAAAGCAGGCCAGATGGTTACCGTTACCGCCAGCGGTGAAGGGTTTAATATCAGCAGCGAAGGCAAGGCAATGAACAATGCCACGTCCACGCAACCGGTCAGAGTTCGGATGAGTTCAGGGCAAATCGTGATGGGTAAGGTCGACGCTAATGGGAATATTCTGATATCGCTATAAACCACTAAAGAAGGCTACAGTTCTGCCGATAGTGTTAATAACGGTCATTGTACTATTAGAATATTGAACATCAGGTTGTGAGAACCTGAGTTAACAGGAGCGCATATGAGCATCGACAGAACCCAGGCATTGAAACCGGCAAGCACTGTACAGTCACGTGATACCAATGATGTTGCCCAGCCAAAAGCACGTGCAGCAGAAAGCAAGACCACTGAAACCACAACCGGTACTCAGGTTATTCTCAGCGGCGCGCAGTCACAGTTGAGCAAAGCCAGCTCACAGGACATTAATACGGCTCGCGTTGAAGAGCTGAAGAACGCAATTCGCAACGGCGAACTGAAGATGGACACCGGCAAAATTGCCGACGCACTGATTCAGGAAGCTAAAGACTCACTGCAAGGTAATTAACCCATGGATAAGCTGCAAAACGCACTTGATAAAATGCTTGAAGTTCTTTCGTCGCTGGCCGATGTCATGAATGCGGAGCAAGAACAGCTCTCGGCAGGTCAGGTCAACAGCAGCTTATTGCAACGGATTACCGAGGATAAAAGCTCTTTACTGGCTACCCTCAATTTCCTGGAAGATATGCGTCGTGACGCCGAAAAAGTCACTGGTATGCATGTGCCTTACAGCCAGCACCCGGCACTTGCACGGCGCTGGGCGGCTATTCAGGAACAGACGGTAAAACTGCGTGATACCAATTTACATAACGGTATGTTGCTCAACCATCAGATCAGTCATAACGAGCATGCGCTGCAAGTCTTGAAGCCTTATCAGTCACAAAAATTTTATGGCCCTGACGGACATGCGATTACCAGCGCTCCGGTAAGTCGCAAAGCATAATATCCGTCAACCCGTGTTCGACTTTACCCCGCTGCGCCCTTGCGCTGCGGGGTTTTTCTGTTTGTTATTCTCTTACTGCGCCGTTCGGCGAGAGAAGTGACGCGGGCGGAAACCAAGAGCACCCAACACAACAAAATAGACACCCCCTCCCACCGCGCAGACCGCGGCCAGACGCAGCAAACGCGACAACATATTGCCGCTGGCCCAGTCAGGCATCACGTACATCATGCCCAGCAGCGCCGCTGCCATCACAACAACAGCAATCCCCAGACGCATCAGGAAACTGAACCAGCCCGGCTGCGGCTGGAAAATATCCTGCTTACGCAGTTGCCAGTAGAGCAGCGCGGCGTTAAGACAGGCAGCCAGACCGATAGACAGCGACAGCCCGGCGTGTTTCAGCGGGCCGATAAACGCCAGGTTCATCACCTGCGTGGCCAGCAGCGTAAACAGCGCAATCTTCACCGGGGTTTTGATGTTCTGTCGCGAGTAAAAACCCGGCGCCAGCACCTTAACCACAATCAGCCCCATCAGTCCGACCGAATAAGCCACCAGCGCCCGCTGCGTCATGGCGGCGTCAAATGCGCTGAACTTGCCGTACTGGAAGAGCGACACGGTGAGCGGTTTCGCCAGAATCCCCAGCGCTACCGCGCTGGGCAGTGCCAGCAGGAAGCAGAGGCGCAGCCCCCAGTCCATCAGTTTGGAATACTCGTCCTGGTTACCGCTGGCAAAACTCTTGGCCAGCGAAGGCAGCAGAATGGTGCCCAATGCCACGCCCAGCACCCCGGAAGGAAATTCCATCAGACGGTCAGCGTAGTACATCCACGATACCGAACCGGACACGAGGAAGGAGGCAAAGATGGTATTGATGATCAACGAAATCTGGCTGACTGACACACCGAGGATCGCCGGCCCCATCTGACGCATCACACGCCACACGCCCGCATCCTTCAGGTTAAGGCGCGGCAACACCAGCATGCCGATTTTCTTCAGATGCGGCAGCTGATAACCCAGTTGCAGCACGCCCCCCGCGACCACCGCCCATGCCAGTGCCATGATGGGAGGATGAAAGTGCGGTGCCGCAAACAGCGCAAAGCCGATCATACTGACGTTCAGTAACGTGGGCGCAAAGGCGGGAACAGAAAAACGGTTCCAGGTGTTGAGGATTGCCCCCGCCAGCGACGCCAGCGAAATCAGCAGAATATAAGGAAAGGTGACCCGCAAGAGCGAAGACGTCAGCGCAAACTTGTCCGGTGTGTCGGCAAAACCCGGGGCGGTAATCAGGATCACCCAGGGAGCCGCGAACATCCCCAGCACCGTGATAATCGCCAGAGCCAGGGTAAGCAGCCCTGACACATAGGCAATAAAGACTTTGGTCGCTTCTTCACCCTGCTTGCTTTTGTACTCCGCAAGAATCGGCACAAAGGCCTGAGAAAATGCGCCTTCGGCAAAAATACGGCGCAGCAGGTTTGGCAATTTGAAAGCAATAAAGAAGGCATCGGTCGCCATCCCCGCGCCAAACACGCGTGCCACAATGGCATCACGCACAAAGCCCAGCACACGTGAAAACAGGGTCATGGAGCTGACCGCTGCCAGTGATTTCAACAGGTTCATGTAATTCCTGATTCTGATATCCGGGAAGACCGGCTTGCGACAATCACAGCCCGATGATCTTCGGGCCATTTAAGGTGCGGATAGTCTACTGAAGTGAAAGGAAATAACCACAGTGGATTGTTACGGGGTTTGTGTTGTAAACCTATTCCCGCTCGGCATCACGCCATAATTTTTCGACCATACGCTGGGCCAGCAGCGCCTGCTCGCCGCTGATTTGCGGCATTGTCTGATTTTCCACGCAGCGGATAAAATGATGCGCTGCGCCGACAAAACCACGCTGCTCCAGCGTGCTCTGCCAGCCGGGGATGGGGTCAATACTGATCTGCCCTGCTTTCTCCTGCTGCCAGTCACGCATATCGCTGACCTGATAGACCGCCCCCTCGTCCACCGCCATCACGCGTTCCATCTGGCTGCCAGCACGACGATGCATACTGGTCGTGACCTGAACACCCGCCACGTTAAAGTGGTGTTCGGCATACAGCATCTGCCCACTGTCGTTGGTCTGCAACGTGCCACTCAACAACTTTCCTTCCCCGCCACCCAGCCACAGCACGCTGTCGACCACATGCAAATAGTCATCCAGCAAGGTGAAAAACAGATCCTGTGGCCCCACGCTATCACTGCGGTGTTTATCCATACGTATCGTCGCCGGTTGCAACAGCGCTGACTTCAACTGAAGGTAGCGTGGTGCAAAACGGCGGTTAAAGGCCACCATCAGTTTGCGTCCGCGCTTATCGGCCAGGTCCACCAGCCGCTCCGCCTCACTCAGCGTAGCCGCCAGAGGTTTATCAACGCAGACATCCACCCCGGCGCGTAACAGCCGATCGACGATCGCATAGTGGCTGGCAGTGGTGCTGTGGACAAACACGGCATCGCTGGCCGCCGCCAGATCGTCAAGGGAGCTGAGTAAGGGAATGCGATAGCTATCGCAGACCGGGCGCGCCTTTTCCTGATTCGGTGAGAACGCGCCAGCAATCTGCCAGCCATCCGTCTTCGTCAGCACCGGCAACCAGGCTTTTTGCGCAATGCCGCCCAAACCGACGATCCCCACTTTTAATGCACTCATTCTGCCTCCTGTACGGCCAGTAGCCGGGCAAGCTGCTGTTGCAGTGCCACAACCTGTTGTTCAAGGGAGGCCACCCGCGCTTCCAGCCCGCTGTCATGGTCATTAACAGGGCTGGCAGCCAGTGAACCTTCATCCACATCACCGCTAAACAGATGCATAAAGCGGCTTTCGCGTTTACCCGGTTCACGTGCCAGACGCACCACCAGTGCGCCGGATTCGCGCTGTGCCAGCCGCTCCAGCGTCTGTTCCACTTCGGATATATCGGCAAAATCATGCATACGCGTAGTGCGGGTGCGCAACTCACCCGGCGTCTGTGCGCCACGCAGCAGCAGTGTTGTGATCACCGCCACTTCGGCAGCAGTAAACTTCAACTGACCAAACTCAGAGTTACAAAAACGCTGTTCATACTTCACTACCCGGCTGCCAAAACCGTTCAACGCCGTCAGTTGGTGTTTTTTCACCAGCAAATCGAGGGTGTTCTGTACATCGCTATCGGTCAGCGACATCACCGGCTCACGGTTGGACTTCTGGTTACAGGCGGTCACGACGCCGTTAAGCGACATCGGATACTGATCCGGAGTAGTGACCTGTTTTTCCAACAGGCTGCCGATGACGCGCGCTTCAACGGCGGTAAAAGGGGTTTTGATCATCTGGGGGTTACACTCCGCGCCGGTCCGGCGTCCATTCGTGGGAGGTCAGCGCCGTCAGAACATGGTCCTGCCAGCGCCCGTCAATCAGAAGGTAATCTTTGGCGTAGCCCTCTTTTTCAAAGCCGAGGCGCGCCAGTAAACCGCCGCTACGGTGATTATGTGGCATGTAGTTGGCCATAATACGGTGAATGCGCTGCTGCCGCTGCATATAACGAATTACGCTTTGCAACGCCTCAAACATCATCCCCTGCCCCTGCCATTTTTCCCCCAGCGAATAACCGAGGTAGCAGGCATGAAATGACCCGTGCAAAATGTTGCTGAAGTTGGCCACACCGCGCACTTCATTTTCCTCCGGGTCCATCACTGCGAAATAGAATGCGCTGCCCTGCTTCTGCATTTCTGCAATCAGCCCGAGCCGCGCCTGCCAGCCGGAGGGATAACAGTGACTTTCATCACGCACGGGTTCCCAGGGTTTCAGGAACGCGCGATTTTCCGCATAGTAGTCAGCCAGTCGCCAGGCATCACGCTCATTGACAAGACGAACCACCAGTCGATCGGTCGTCAGGCGCACTTTCGGCGCAGCAGTACGGTAGCCAAACATCTTCTCTCCTGAAATCCCTGGCCGGGTGTAAGTTTGCGGGGGGGGATTTATCGGCGAAAAAGCACGTTATCCCCATCGCTTTACTATAACCGCCATCCGAATCCCCGGTAAAACACTGCCGATTAAAAATTCGTAAAATTGTGGAGAAAACAACGAATGTCAGGGACAGGTTTGCCCTATGGCGGGTTCTCTTCCATACTTCCTTTGTACATTCAGATAGTTGATGAGTGCTCATCATTTATCCCAATTTAAGGGGAACCGCTTGAAACTCTATATTTATGACCACTGCCCGTTCTGCGTGAAAGCCCGCATGATCTTCGGCCTGAAAAATATTCCGGTTGAACTGGTGGTGATGATGAACGATGACGAAGCCACGCCAAACCGTCTGATCGGTCAGAAAATGGCACCGATTCTGATGAAAGAAGACGGTAGCTGCATGCCGGAAAGTCTGGATATTGTGCAGTACATTGATCGGGTGGATCATGACCCCCTGCTGACCGGTAAAACCAATCCGGCGATCAGCGACTGGCTGCGACATGTCCACACTTATGTGAATAAACTGCTGTATCCGCGCGTAGCAGAAGCCCCGTTTGCCGAGTTCGCGACCCCGGAAGCACGCAGCTATTTTAAAAACAAAAAACAGGCCGTTGCCGGTGATTTCGCTGAGCTGAGAGAACATTCAGCAGGCTGGATTAAAAACATCAATGATGACCTGCGTAAACTCGACAAGTTGATTGTTAAACCGAATGCCGTGAGCGGTGAATTGTCGCTGGACGATATCCACCTGTTCCCGCTGCTGCGTTCCCTGACGCTGGTGGCCGGGGTAGAATACCCAACCCGCGTGGCGGATTACCGCGACAATATGGCAAAACAGACCCAGATCACCCTGCTCTCCTCTTCCGCTTCCTGACCTGTCCGGGCCGTCAAACGGCGGCCCGACACATTCCGTTGTCATTTTTCCCGGTTTCTCTCAGCGTTGTCCTGGTGACGAGCAGGCGCGAGTGGTGCATGCTATCCCCCTGCTCCGGTAGGATCGACCGGTGATTGAAAACAGAGGAACATCATGAAAAAAATACTTTTTGGCCTGAGCGCTTTACTGTTAGCGGGTTTGGTCAGCGGCTGTAATGATATTGCCCAGTACAGCATCAGCGAGCAGGAAGTTAACCAGGCGCTGGTGAAACACAATAACTACGAGAAGAATATTGGTGTCTCCGGGCTGGCCGATGCGCATATTACTCTGAGCGATCTTAGCAGCCAGATTGGCCGTGAAGAACCAAACAAAATCACCCTGACGGGCAAAGCTAACGTCAACATCAGTTCCCTGTTTGGCCCACAGCAGGCAGAAATGATGTTAAAGATGAAAGCACAGCCCGTGTTTAATCAGCAGGAAGGCGCGATCTATCTGAAAGATATGGAACTGGTTGATGTGACAGTGCAGCCGGAGAAAATGGCAGGCGTACTGAAAACCCTGACACCGTATCTTAACGAGTCGTTGAAGAATTACTTTAATCAGAAACCGGCTTATGTATTAAGCACAGACCGCAGCAAAGCGGAATCGCTGGCGAAACGCTTTGCCAAAGGGCTGGAAGTAAAACCTGGTGAACTGGTGATCCCATTTACTGACTGACAGAACAAGGCGGTACGGTCTGCCCGTACCGTTTTTTATCCCGGCGCGCATAAACCTGGTGCATTCCCCCCGTTTTATCCCTATCCTTTGTACCCGGCCAAAACCTGCCCTTTTCCCACTCTGCCGGAGCACATCGCATGACCACACAACCTCAGCAATTGATTATTCGCCGCCCTGACGACTGGCACATCCACCTGCGTGATGGTGATATGCTGGAGGCGGTCGTGCCGTTTACCAGTGAGGTGTGTGGACGCGCCATTGTTATGCCAAACCTGGTGCCACCCGTCAGCAGCGTTGCTGCCGCCCGTGCCTACCGTGACCGCATTCTTGCTGCCGTTCCTGCCGGGCATCATTTTACCCCGCTGATGACCTGCTATCTTACCGACGGTCTGGACCCGGATGAGATCGAAACCGGCTTCACTGAAGGCGTGTTTACCGCCGCAAAACTCTATCCAGCGCACGCCACCACCAACTCTGCGCACGGCGTGACCAGCATTGCGTCCATTGCCCCGGTGCTGGAGCGTATGCAGAAAATTGGCATGCCGCTGCTGATCCACGGTGAAGTCACCGATGCGCATATCGATATTTTTGACCGTGAAGCGCGTTTTATTGAGACTGTGCTGCACCCGCTGCGCCTGCAATTTCCGGAGCTGAAAGTGGTGTGTGAACACATCACCACCAAAGAAGCGGCCGCGTATGTGCTGGAAGGCAATCGTTTCCTTGGTGCCACCATCACCCCTCAGCATCTGATGTTTAACCGCAACCATATGCTGGTGGGCGGTATTCGCCCCCATCTCTACTGCCTGCCCATCCTGAAGCGCAACATTCACCAGCAGGCACTGCGTGACGCGGTGGCAAGCGGTCACGACCGATTCTTCCTGGGCACCGATACGGCGCCGCATACCCGCGATCGTAAAGAAACCAGCTGCGGCTGTGCCGGGGTATTTAACGCCCCCTCAATGCTCTCCGCCTATGCCACGGTATTCGAAGAGATTGGCGCCCTGGCCCACTTTGAAGCCTTCTGCTCCGAAAATGGCCCACGTTTCTACGGCCTGCCGCTGAATCAAGGCACCGTGACACTGGTTCGTGAGCCCTGGACCGTGGCGGAATCCGTCTCCGTTGGCCGCGACGGCCACACCCTGGTACCGTTCCTGGCGGGTGAAACCCTCAACTGGAAGGTCGACATTTAATCGCGCGCCCTCCCTTGGGCAATGCGCGATAATGATTGCGCACGGTTGAATTACTGTATATATTCACAGTAATTCAACCGGAGGCTATCATGCGTATTGAAGTCACTGTAGCAAAAACCACGTCCCTGCCTGCAGGCGCTATTGATGCGCTGACGCAGGAACTCAGCAAGCGAATCGACAAACAGTTTCCAGATGGCACCAATACCATATCGGTACGCTATGCCGGAGCCAATAATCTGACGGTGATGGGCGGCGGAAAAGAAGCCAAAGATCAGATCACCGATATTTTACAGGAAACCTGGGAAAGCGCTGACGACTGGTTTATCGCCTGAGTTAATGCGGTTGTGATGTCAGGCAATACCGCTATTCCCGTTCGATTCCATAATGATTGTGCCGTTTTTGCCGGATACGCCATCCGGCTTTTTTATGTGCGCGCCTTACCGCTGAACGCTGATAGACGGCTCGGGTAGAATATCCTATTCTGAGGCTGACATTTATTACTGAGGTTTTTCCTATGGCTGCCGATAATCCAGATGAGGCAATGACGTTTGGCGAACTGCTGGCGATGATTGGTGAACAGCAACGCCGTCTGACAGTATTAGAAAATGCCTTTTCCACCCTCTCTTTCTGTCTTGATGACAAAGCTAACCAACTGTTAATACACAGTTTAAAGCTTGAAGGACAGAACCAGAACTACGATGAACAGCTCCAGCAGCATTTCATCCGTCTGGCCGGGGAACTGGAAAAACGCCTGGGTGTGTTACCGATAATACCGGATGTGTCTTAAATATAACCTGTATTATCACACCTGAAATAATGCTGCCATTCATCAGCAGGGTGATTATTTTCCACCCTGCGATGCTTAATTAGCGTGCGAATAGCGCCTGATTTTTACGCAGAACGAAATTTAAGTCTGCGAACAAAAAAACTCCTGTTATAATTAGAAAGCTCTAAGAAAAAAAGCCGCATTGAACCTCGATAAAACACTTCGTTGTCATCTTTCACGAGTAATAGGGGGTTATAATGGACAGAAACAAAGAGGTCATCCAGACACATCCCCTCATCGGATGGGATATCAGTACCGTAGACAGCTATGATGCCATGATGATCCGTCTGCACTCGCTCTCTTCCGATCATCAACCGGCAGAAGATGCTGAAGTCGGTCAGACCTACTGGCTGACAACTGATGTTGCAAGGCAATTTATTTCCATTCTTGAAGCTGGCATTGCCAAAATAGAAGCCACCGAATACCAGGACCGTGATTACAAGAAGCACTAATCTGCAACTGAATCTTGTTTCCCAGGGCACCCAACAGGGTGCCTTTTTCATGTCTGCCATATTTGCTATTCTGCTTCAATTGCTTGATTAACAGAGGCTGATACTGATGGTTTACGATTTAATTGTGGTGGGCAGTGGCTCCGTCGGTGCTGCCACCGGCTGGTATGCCACGCAGGCGGGTCTGAAAGTACTGATGATTGACCGTCATCATCCGCCACACAGGGAAGGCAGCCATCATGGTGAAAGCCGCCTTATCCGCCATGCCTACGGTGAAGGTGCTCGCTATGTCCCAATGGTTCTGCGCGCCCAACAGCTGTGGGATCAACTGGAACAACAGAGCGGCGAGCGCGTCATGCAGCGCAGCGGCGTACTGAATCTTGCCCCACACCGCTCCGAATTTATTCAGAATGTTATCCAGAGCGCAGAACAGTTTGCATTAAACGTACAGATCCTGAACGAAGCAGAGATGCGTCAGCGCTGGCCGCAGATTAGCGTACCGGACGGTTATATCGGCGTGTTTGAACCACAGTCGGGCTACCTGAAATCAGAGGTTGCCGTTAAGAGCTGGATCCGCATGGCGAAGGATGCCGGCTGCGCCCAGCTTTTCAACTGCGGCGTCACACAAATTGCAACCGAGGACGGCCTGCAAGCGGTCACCACCTCGGACGGCGTTTACCGTGCGCGCAAACTGCTGATCAGCGCCGGAACCTGGGTGAAAACCCTTTACCCTTCCCTGCCGGTCACCCCGGTACGAAAAGTGTTTGCGTGGCATCAGGCCGACGGTCGCTACAGCGAGGACAATAAGTTCCCGGCGTTTACCGTCGAGATGCCGGACGGCATCCACTACTATGGTTTCCCCGCCGATAACAACGCCATCAAAATCGGTAAACACGAAGGTGGGCAGCCCATTGATACGCCGGATGGACGTAAACCTTTTGGCAGCGTAGCGGAAGACGGCAGTGAGCTGTTTAACTTTATGCGCACTTTCCTGCCGGGCGTTGGCGTATGCCTGCGCGGGGAAGCCTGCACCTATGACAACACCGCGGATGAAGACTTTATTATTGATACCTTCCCCGGTGAGCCGAACCGCATGCTGATTACCGGTTTAAGCGGCCACGGTTTTAAATTCGCCAGCGTACTGGGAGAAATTGCCACCCAGTTCGCCCAGGGGAAAAGCAGCGACTTTGATTTAACGCCGTTCGCGCTGAAGCGCTTTCAGTAGTCACGGATTCAAGGCCCATGCTTTGGGTTGCGTGTTTTAGTCGTCTTACTGGACTGGCCTGCCCCCTGGCAGGCCGTCAAGATAGCGACGTCTGTTCCCGTCCCTGTTCTAAAAACTACCAGACACCATACGGATATACTTTGTCCTTAATAAATTCTTTTGTATTTTCTCCGTATTCATAACCGTTTGAAAAATTAGTTATCCCTTTGCAAATATCTAATTTATCCCCGGATAACGTCTTCAGCACAGACGGCGTTATACGATAATTATGCTCGAAGCGGATACCATTTACCCAGACGGCCACCTTTCCTTCAGGAGCCAGCCCCATCTGTACGCTGTCGTAATACGCAGCCTTGCCAAGATAATTCTTGTATACGCTGGGTTTACGCATTTTATCCACCACATCCCAGGGAAAAGTCAGATGGGTTTCATAGACCTTTTTATCAATCACTGAATCCCAGCAAAAAATCATATGCTTAGGAGGTTTTTCAACGTGATTCCAGTAACCATTGAGAGCCCGCGCACTGTCGTTCCACTCACCCGTCACGTCATGTAATGGCTGCGTACTGTCCAGGGTATTGAAGCGATACACGGTGCCAGCGGCATCCTGTACCACAACAAACGTCACCAACGCGGGTAAATATATGGGCGTGAAAAAGTTGAATTTCCACTCTTTTGGCTCCGTGTTTTGAGTCGCCTTCTTGGGTTGTCCTGCCCCCTGGCAGGCCGTCAGGATCAGTAGCGAAAGCAGCCCGGCGATCTGTTTTATTTCCATATTCAGTTCCCGTCCTTGCGCTAAAAATTACCAGACACCATACGGATACACTTTGTCCTTAATAAATTCTTTTGTATTTTCTCCGTATTCATAACCGTTTGAAAAACGTGTTATCCCTTTGCACAGCGCTAATTTATCGCCGGAAACCGTTTTCAGCACTGCAGGTATTACGCGATGGTTCGGTTCAAATCCTATGCCATCTATCCAGACGGCGACTTTTCCTTCAGGGGCCAGTCCAATCTGGATACTGTCGTAATATGCAGTCTTGCCAAGATAGTTCTTGTACATGCTGGACCTGCGCATTTTATCTATAGCGGCATCAGATAACGTCAGGTGAGTTTCATAGACCTTTTTATCAATCACCGAATCCCAGCATAATAAAATATGACGGGGGGGAGATTTTGTCCGGTTCCAGTGTCCATTGGCAGCCCGCGAGCGTTCGTTCCACTCGCCGACAACGCTATCCAGAGCAGGCGTATAGTCTAAGGTGTTAAACCGATAATCAATATTGCCAGCATCGAGGACGGCGGCAAAGGTCACCAGTGCGGGCAGGGCTTTGGGTGTAAAAAAGTTAAATTTCCACTCCGTTGGTTCCGTGTTTTGAGCCGTCTTGTTGGCCTGGTCTGCCCCCTGGCAGGCCGTCAACGTCAGTAGTGAAAGCAGCACAGCGATCCGTTTTATTTCCATATTCTGTTCCCGTCCATATCGTAAATCGTCCGTTGCCAGCGTTCATCCGGTCGGTTGGTAAAGGTCACCAACTTCGCGGGCTTCACTGCCCCGGTGATCCTCCCCTGACTGTCCCGCATCACGCTGTTCCAGTTGGCCGAACAGTGAAGGTATTTACCCGCCAGCGCAGTAATTTCCGCGATAGTAAACTCGCTGACCAATTGACCATTGCGGACAGCGCGGCCCATCACAATGGCTTTTTTATACAACTCTTTTAGTTCGGTCGGTAATGAAAGGTTGTCATCTTTAGGCAGTATGGGTTCAAACACCACCCCCGCATCCTGCGCGGCGTCGATCATTACCCGCAGCGCCACCTTTGACCAGTCATTGCGCGTCGGGCGCTCGAGGATCAGCGCGGCACCGCTGCGTTTTTGCAGCATACCATAGCGGTCGGCGGGCATTCGGTCGTCATGCCAGGCTCTGAGTTTAATCACGTTACCCTCAAGCAGCGGCGCTATGGCCGGATAACGCATCATGATCCCAAACTGTGCACCGGCATGACGATACGTTGCGGTCTCCTTATCAGAAACAGAAGCCTGAACCGTTTCAAACTGCGGGCGCGTAAGGAAACAGGCTTCATGCTCGTCAGGATTATACCCGCCGCCAATATCCGAATGCGCCCCGGGCAACGCCAGTTCCGGCCAGGCAGGCTTTACGCTGTTCAGGGCGAAGTTAAAGCGGCACTCATGCTGCGCGGTGATATGGAACACCTTCTCCGCCACGCCGGGGCGCAGCGCGATATTCACCTCTCCGGTATCCGCACTGTGCGGGTTAAAACCGTTAAGCGGCGTACCGATGCCCGCCACAGTATCAAATATCCCCAGAAAACGGGTTTTCCCACTGGGGGTACCCGTAAATTTAACCTCACCGAGACCAGCGTGGATGGCCGCCACAATGGCATCATCCTGCTCGAACACCCGGTTGGCAAAATGCCGCGCCGCTGCCGCGCCACGACTAAAACCAAAGATATCAAACTGCAGTTCTTTAATGATGCATGAACGGGCTTCCGGGTTCTTGAGCAAATAGCTCAGTATACCCTCTACAATCGCTGCGACAGCCTTGTCGGTTTTACTGACCACCCCAGTATTACCTCTGCCCGTTCCCATTCCGTAAGCGCTGTCGCCCTGTCCGCTTTCGGTACCGATTCCCTCAATATAAATAGCACTCTGTCCATAACCTGTATCAGCCGTAATATTCTGCTTATACAGCGTTTTGAGCCAGTGCACATTGGTGAAATAGCCGAGATGACTTCCGGCAGCAAAGCCGTTGTGGCCCTTTTTAAGCTGTATACACTGGAAATAAGCTGACTGAGCATCGCCATTGCTCATGCCAAAATGTTCCCCGGAACAGGCGACAAGACTCTCCGCGGTATTGTGTGCATTATTCCCCGTCCCATCAAAAAACACCCCGATCGTCAGCGTGATTTCGCGCCGCTTTGTCTTCGCGGACTGGGCGTGTTGTTGCGGTACGTCTGCCTGAGAGGGGGCGAAAAGGGAGAGTTCAATCGGATCTGGCTTACGCTGTCTTACGCTGGCGGGTTCTTTGCCGTAACCGTCAGGAATGGAAGAAATAAACGTCGCCCCGCAGGGGCAGGAACTGACGCTGTCGAGCGTGCCGGCCAGCGGCATCCCGCCCACCCTGATTTTGCCAGGCCCGCTGATGATGCTGTACGTCATACCCGGGTTCTTACCGCAGGAGACCAGACTGCCCTCCCGCGGAAGCTCCGCACCACGCAGAAAGACGGTCGAGTGACCGCCCAGTACTTCCCCACCGCAGGTGGTTTTATCGCCAACGCGAAGAAAATAGCCCTTTGCCATATGCTGTCCTTAGCCCGTTTACGTTGAACATAAAATGTGCGAAGGACAACTTAACCAGAAATTTTCATAAAAAAAATACGCGAACCGGTAACCCGGCCCCCGTATTTTTACGATTTATTATCTGAGTTTGTGTATTTTCAGACGAGGGATTTACTTCTCTGTAGCCGCAGAGGTTTTCTTCCCACGCAAACGCAGTTTATCCACCAGACGCTGCGCTTCTGCACGGCTGCCAACCGACGGCGCCGATCCTCGTAGTGGCTTGCGTGCCGTTTCACGCAGGGTGAAGACCGTGATCACCCCGATAACCCCCGCGCCCATCAGATAGTAAGCAGGCATCAATAAGTTACCCGTCTTCTCCACCAGCCAGGTGGTGATCAGCGGTGTGGTTCCGCCAAACAAGGACACCGACAGGTTGAAACCTATCGCCAGCGCACTGTAACGAATATCGGTGGAAAACAGCGCCGGTAAGGTGGCAGGCATCGAACCGCTGAAGCAGGTGTGAATCACCCCCAGGATCATCAGGCCGAGAAACACCAGCCACAGGTTTCCGGTGCCGATCAGCATCATGCACGGCACCGCCAGCAGGATCAGCGCGACAGCCCCGCCCCAGATCACCGGACGGCGGCCCAGACGATCGTTCCAGTGCCCCCAGAACAGCGTCAGCGGCATCATGACGAACATCACCACCATAATCAGCAGCAACGAACTCAGCTCACTCAGGCCGAGGATCCCGGTCAGGTAACTCGGCATATAAGACGTCATCATATAGTTCGAGACGTTAAACAGCAGCACCAGCCCAATACACTTCAGCATCGCCGCGCGATACTTTTTCAACATCTGCCACAGGTTAAGGCGGGGTTTGCTGTGTTCCAGCTGCTCCTGTTTCTCCATATGCTTCTGGAAAGCCGGCGTCTCTTCCAGCTTAAGGCGGATATACAGGCCAAACAGCCCCAGGGGCGCAGCAATAAAGAAGGGAATACGCCATCCCCAGTCCAGGAGCGCCTGTTCCGGCATTGCCGCCGTCAGTCCGGTCACCAGACCTGCGCCCAACAGGTAGCCGCCGAGCGTACCAAACTCCAGCCAGCTCCCCATAAACCCACGCTGCTTATCGGTAGAATACTCGGCAATAAACGTTGCCGCTCCGCCATATTCACCGCCCGTCGAGAATCCCTGTAACAGACGCGCCAGCAGCAGCAGCACCGGAGCCATAATACCAATGGTGTGATAACCTGGGATCAGGCCAATACAGAAGGTACCGATCGACATCATGATCATCGTCAGGGCCAGCACCTTCTGGCGGCCAATACGATCCCCCAGCGGACCAAACACCAGCCCACCTACCGGACGCACCAGAAACGCGGCGGCAAAAGCACCAAACGTTGCCAGCAGCTGTGCCGCCGGGCTACCGCCAGGGAAAAAGACCTTACCGATGGTCACAGCCAGAAAGCTGTATACCCCGAAGTCGAACCACTCCATGGCATTGCCAAGAGCCGCAGCCCCGACAGCCCGCTTCAGCATCGGTTTATCGACGATGGTGATATCGTCGACACTCAACGCCGGTTTAGCGGACTTATCTTTATTCCAGAAATGTTTTTTTCGGGGCTGTTGCCCCTCTGATGTGTGACCCATTGCATGCTCCCGGTGTGACTATCAATGAGCAGCCTCATAGCTTTCGTCGCCTGACAGAAAATGGAAAATAGCAAAGGGGAAGAAAGCTATAACGCAGCGAATTAAGAATGGTAATTAACGGTAAATCTTATAGCGGACGTTACTGACACGTCTTTACGGTAGACAATATCTCGCAAAAATTCAAGTTAAGCGCAATATTCACTGCTCTGGTGACGAATTTTAATCACAGACGCTATATTTTTCACTTTACGTGAGATATTCACCTCAAAAACGCAATAATAACCACCAGCAATGAATTAATTTTCATAACGATTAAACTCTGCCTGATATTGACATAACGTGACAGAAAATTGACATTACCTTAATTAAACAGCAAAAAATCAGAACATCATATTTTCATTCAACTGCCGTTAAAGTGCCAAAAATACGCAACCATCCACCATAAAACGCTATAACACTTCTGAATTACTGGGCATAACTCATTTTTTTATTCAAAATATTTCACGCTATGAGTGAATTTTAAAACCAGTAAAATTATTTGTTGATTTTGCCCTTACATCTGGTCAGTCTTATTGAAAATTCTGACAAACGGGTCTCTCAATGCAATTGAAAAATAGCGTGTTGCGTTATGGCTCACTGAGTATTGCTATGCACTGGCTGGTGGCGGGTACCGTTTACGGTATGTTTGCACTTGGTCTGTGGATGGTCACCCAGGGCTATTATGATACCTGGTATCACAAAGCGCCGGAGCTGCACAAAAGTATCGGTATGGTGCTGTTTGTTGTGATGCTGGTGCGCGTGGTGTGGCGTTTTGTTTAGCCGCCCCCTAAACCTCTCAGCAGTTATACGCCGCTGGTACGTTACAGCGCCGTCGCCGCCCATCTTCTGCTTTACGGCATTCTGTTTGCTATTTTAGTCAGTGGCTATCTGATCTCGACTGCCGAAGGTAAACCTATTGATGTCTTTGGCGTGCTGCCGGTGCCCGCGCTCTTCTCCGGGCTGGGTGAACAGGCCGACCTGGCCGGTGATATCCATCTCTGGCTGGCATGGAGCGTGGTGATCCTCTCCGGGCTGCACGCGCTGGCCGCACTGAAACACCACTTTATCGATCGTGATATTACGTTGAAAAGGATGCTGGGTCACCGCATCGACTAACTAACAGGAATGGAGAACA
This sequence comes from Erwinia sp. MYb416, assembly GCF_037479575.1. Classification (NCBI taxonomy): domain Bacteria; kingdom Pseudomonadati; phylum Pseudomonadota; class Gammaproteobacteria; order Enterobacterales; family Erwiniaceae; genus Erwinia; species Erwinia sp. MYb416. The sequence goes on along the minus strand of NZ_JBBGYT010000438.1, from coordinate 981,063 downwards.
CCATGCTGAAGAAAAGTATTCTGGGTTTAACGACTGCCGCACTGCTGATGACCGCAGGCACCGCCAGCGCCGCAGATTATAAAATTGATAAAGAAGGACAGCATGCCTTTGTCCAGTTCCGCATCAAGCATCTGGGCTACAGCTGGCTGTACGGTACGTTTAAAGATTTCGATGGTAGCTTTACCTTTGATGAGGCCGATCCGGCGAAAGACAAAGTCAATGTCACCATTAATACCGGCAGCGTGGACACCAACCACGCCGAACGCGATAAACACCTGCGCAGCGCTGACTTCCTGAATGCCAGCAAATTCCCGCAGGCAACGTTCGTTTCAACGGGCGTAGAGAAAAAGGGTGAAGGCCTGGCCGTGAACGGTAATCTGACACTGAACGGCGTGACCAAACCGGTGAAACTGGCTGCGAAGCTGACCGGCGAAGGGAAAGATCCATGGGGCGGCTACCGTGCAGGCTTTGAAGCCACCGGGACCATTGCCCTGAAAGATTTCAATGTTAAATCCGATTTAGGCCCGGCATCGCAGGACGTTGAGCTGATTATTTCTGTCGAAGGCGTGCGTCAGTAACGCCAGACTGGCCTCTCACCGGAACATCGCCCGGTGAGAGGTCGATACACCCGGTTACTCTTCAGGCGAAGGGATGTGCATCGTGGTACTCAACAGGCCACGGGACTTGTTGAAAATCTTATTACCGTTCTCACGACCCGCACGGCGGGCACGCTGCTCTTCCGGCGGTAACGCCAGCTCTTCCATACAGATTGGGCTACAGCAGTGATTAAATTTCTCAGCGCAGCTCGGACACTGAATAAACAGCAGATGGCAGCCATCGTTCAGGCAGTTGACGTGGGTATCACAAGTCTCACCGCACTGGTGGCAGTTCGCAATAACATCCTCGGAAATTCGCTCCCCCATACGTTCATCAAAGACAAAATTTTTGCCTTTAAAACGCACCGGTAACCCCTGCTCACGGGCACGACGGGCATATTCGATAATCCCGCCTTCAATGTGGTACACATTTTCATAGCCGTTGTGACGCATCCAGGCACTGGCTTTCTCACAGCGGATGCCGCCGGTGCAGTACATGACAATTTTTTTGTCTTTGTCCTGCTGCAACATGTCCACCGCCATCGGCAGCTGATCACGGAAGGTGTCCGCCGGAATTTCCAGCGCGTTGTCAAAATGCCCCACTTCGTACTCATAGTGGTTACGCATATCGACAAATACTGCCTGTGGATCGTCCAGCATCGCATTCACTTCGGCGGCTTTCAGATAAGCACCGACATCGCTGGCATCAAAACTGTCATCCGTGATGCCATCAGCAACAATGCGCTCGCGCACTTTCAGGCGCAGCACCCAGAAAGATTTACCGTCGTCGTCCAGCGCAATGTTCATTCGCAGATCGTTCAGCGCCGGGTGGAAGCCGTACAGCGCGGCTTTCATCTGCTCATACTGGCTGGCCGGGACGCTGACCTGCGCGTTAATGCCTTCTGCCGCCACATAAACGCGGCCAAACACTTTCAGCTTTGTCAGGGTGACATACAGGGCGTCGCGGAACGCGCGCGGATCGTCAATAGTGAAGTACTTATAAAAAGAGACTGTGGTACGCGGTTCGGTTTCGGCCAACATGCGCGCCTTCAGCTCTTCATTGGAAACAAGGTTATGTAACACTGGCATGGTGTACGTTCCTGCATTCAAAGAGAGGAAAAATTTGCGGCGCTATCATACCTGAGGCATGGTGGATTGTCCTTAGTCACAGCCCTTTTTCATCACAGCAATCTACAGATAATGTAAAATATCTCGTTGTAAATCGCACAATTAGCCATAATTAAACTTTTATACCTATTCATAATTACTCTAATTTACTTGCGATCCGGACACTCATGACACAGCTTCCCCACTTCAATCGCACATTGCTGCATCCCCGTTATTGGTTTACCTGGTCAGGGATTATCCTGCTGTATTTGCTGGTTTTGTTGCCCTACCCGGTGCTGTACTTCATTGGTTGTGGCCTGGGAAGAGTCTCAATGCGCTTCCTGAAATCCCGGGTGACCATTGCCAGACGTAACCTTGAACTGTGCTTCCCGCAGATGCCGAATGCCGAACGCGAAGCGCTGGTCATCTGTAACTTTGAGTCACTGGGCATGGGTCTGATCGAAACTGGCATGGCCTGGTTCTGGCCCGACTGGCGCATCAAAAAATGGTTCAGCGTTAGCGGGCTGGAGCACATCCAGAAGGCGAAAACGGATGGAAAAGGCGTGCTGCTGATTGGCCTGCACTTTCTGACGCTGGAGCTGGGTGCGCGCATTTTTGGCATTTATAATCCGGGAATTGGCGTTTATCGGCCCAATGATAACCCCCTGATCGACTGGTTACAGACCTGGGGACGGATGCGTTCCAATAAAAGCATGCTTGACCGTAAAGACCTGAAAGGGATGATCCGCGCCCTGAAGAACGGCGATATCATCTGGTATGCTCCCGACCATGACTACGGTCCCAAAAGCAGTGTGTTCGTGCCGCTGTTCGCCGTAGACGAGGCCGCCACCACCAAGGGAAGTTACCTGCTGATCCGCAGCGGCAACCCGGCGGTGATCCCTTTTGTTCCACGACGTCTGCCTTCTGGCAAAGGCTATGAAATGGTGATCCTGCCAGAGCAGACCTCCGCCATTCCGCTGGACGATGAACGCACCACTGCCATACATATGAACCAGATTATTGAGCACGCCGTCTTAATGGCCCCCGAACAGTATATGTGGCTGCATCGCCGCTTTAAGACCCGTCCTGAAGGGCAACCCTCTTTTTACGACAACTAACGGGTCGCCGATCCGGCCTGTTCCAGTATTTGAAACAGTTTTTCATTTTTTTTGATCGCACGTCGGTTAGCAGCAGAATAAGCGCGTATACTTGGTGAGCTAATAGTTCAAAAGGTGACCCTTTATTTTATGTCCACGCCCGCTGCCCCCGCTGCCGCCATCAACTGGCAAAGAAATCTGTTCGTGACCTGGATAGGCTGTTTTCTGACGGGAGCAGGATTCAGCCTGGTGATGCCCTTTCTGCCGCTCTACGTGGAGCAACTGGGCATCACCGATCCTCAGGCACTGAATCTCTGGTCAGGACTGGTCTTCAGCATTACGTTCCTTTTTTCCGCGATTGCCTCCCCCTTCTGGGGCGGACTGGCCGACCGCAAAGGACGAAAAATCATGCTGTTGCGTTCGGCACTCGGGATGGCCATCGTGATGATGTTGATGGGGATGGCAACGTCTATCTGGCAATTTCTGGCGCTGCGTGCCCTGCTCGGTTTGTTGGGGGGATTTGTTCCTAATGCCAATGCGCTGATCGCTACCCAGGTCCCGCGCGGTAAAACCGGCTGGGCGCTGGGCTGGCTCTCCACCGGTGCGGTCAGTGGCGCACTGATTGGCCCGCTGATTGGCGGCCTGCTGGCCGACAGCTTTGGTCTGCGCCCGGTGTTCTTTATCACGGCAGGCGTGCTGTTTACCTGCTTTATGATGACGCTGTTCTGCGTACGCGAAAGTTTTATTCCGGTGCAGAAAAAAGACATGCTGCACGCCCGCCAGGTGCTGAGCTCGCTGAAAAACCCGCGCCTGGTGCTGGCGTTATTTGTCACCACACTGATTATTCAGGTCGCCACCGGTTCCATTGCGCCGATCCTCACGCTGTATGTGCGTGAGCTGGCGGGACATGTCTCTAACCTGGCCTTTATCAGCGGGATGATCGCCTCGGTGCCGGGCGTCGCGGCGCTAATGAGCGCGCCCCGGCTCGGCAAACTGGGCGACCGCATCGGCCCTGAGCGCATTTTGATCACCATGCTGATGCTGTCCGTACTGTTGCTGATCCCGATGGCGTTTGTGCAGAATGCGTGGCAGCTGGGGATTCTGCGTTTCCTGCTCGGCGCCGCCGATGGCGCACTGCTTCCCGCCGTACAGTCTCTGCTGATTTATAACGCCAGCAACCAGGTGGCCGGGCGCGTGTTCAGCTACAACCAGTCATTCCGCGATATTGGCAACGTCACCGGGCCGCTGATGGGTGCGACCGTCTCAGCCCACTTTGGTTTTCGGGCGGTGTTTATCGTCACCGCCTGCATTGTGCTGTTTAACGTGCTGTATACCTGGATCACCCTGCGCGGCCGTAGCGAAATGATGGTAGTGCGGGAAGAGTAACGTCATCCTCAAACCAGGGCGATGTGCAGTTTTTCCAGCAGCTGGCACATCTCTTCGTCGGGCCACGCATCCACCACCAGCGTGCTGGCCAGCGAGAGATCGCCGATGGCAAAGGCCGAGGCAGAGTTCAGTTTTTCCTGCGATACCAGCACCACGGTTTCCGCGGCCCGCTCTGCCAGCGCCCGTTTTACGCAGGCCTCTTCATAGTTTCCCGTGGTCAGCCCGGCGCTTTTATGTACCCCGGTCACCCCCATAAAAAACAGATCGGCATTGATGCGGCGTATCCCTTCCATCATCGCCGCACCGACCGTCACCACCGAATGCTTGTAGAGTTGCCCGCCAATGATAATCACCTCAATCAACGGATAATCCACCAGCCCGACCGCCACGCCCGGACTGTGCGTGACCACGGTAAAAGCCCGATCCCTCGGCAGCAACGTGATCATCTCAGCCGTGGTCGTGCCACCGTCGATCATCACCACCTGACCGTGCTGAATCAATGCGGCCGCTTTCTCCGCCACCCGACGTTTGGACGCCATCTGCACGCTTTTTCTCGTTTCGAAGGGGGCAATCGCGGCAGACACCGGCAGCGCACCGCCGTGAACGCGTTGCAGCAACCCTTCTGCCGCTAACTCTCTCAAATCCCTACGAATAGAGTCTTCTGATACGGAAAAATACTGGCTCAGTTCACGCGAAAGCACCTGCTTTTCGCGATCGAGCATGGCCAGGATCTGCTGTTTGCGCTGACTGGAAAGCACGGTTCCCCCTTCACGATTGATCTTGATATTGCACGATTATGCATGTTAGCGTGTTTTCTGTCACCACAATAAGGGCATAAACATGCAAAACATGCAGGAACGCATACGCAACATCCGCGAGCAGCTGCTGTCGGATAACTGGTACACCCTGAAAAAATACACCTTTGAACTGCTGCGCCGCGACGGCAGCTGGCAGGAGCAAAGCCGGGAATCCTACGATCGCGGTAACGGCGCCGTGGTGCTGTTGTACCACAAAGCCCGAAAAACCGTGGTACTGACGCGGCAGTTTCGCTTCCCCATTTTCGTCAACGGCCATCACGGTTTTCTGATTGAAGCCACCGCAGGCCTGCTGGATAACGCCTCGCCGGAAGCGCGTATTATTGCCGAAGCCGAAGAAGAAACTGGCTTTCGCATCACGCACATCGAAAAGGTGTTCGAATCCTATATGAGCCCCGGTTCAGTGACAGAAAAACTGTTCTTCTTTATCGCCGAATATTCTGATGACGATCGTCAGGGAAGCGGCGGTGGCGTCGCGGAGGAAGGGGAAGATATCGAAGTACTGGAGTGGCCCTTTTCCCGCGCACTGGACGCCGTGCGCAGCGGCGAAATTATGGATGCCAAAACCATCATGCTGATCCAGCACCTGGCCATTAACCCCATTTTTTAGGAAATCATTATGAAATCACTGCAAATTTTAGTGGCAGGCCCGGTACGCAGCGGCACAGGCGACCGTGAAGACTTAATCCATGCCAACCTTGAACGTATGGAACAGGCAGCTTTAGCCATTTACCAGAAAGGGCATATTCCGCTGATTGGCGAGTGGCTGGCATTTCCGCTGGCGCGGATTGCCGGGTCGCAGAAGATTGGCGATGCGATCAGTGAAGCGTATTTATATCCGGTCGCACACCGACTTATTGGCCACTGTGATGCCATTCTGCGTTTACCGGGTGAGTCACGCGGAGCCGATAACGACGTACGCATTGGCCATGAGCTGGGGCTGACGATTTATCAGCATCTGGATGAGATTGCACAGGTTTAATCGTGCCGGGGTGGCATTTAAACAAACGCCACCCCCGGCTAATCAGAAACTGATATCGGCGGCCAGGCCACCAATTAACGCATCCTGAACCTGACGCACCCCGCCCGGTTTAGTCACAACTTGCAGGTTGGGACGTATATTCAGCCAGCGGGTAGCCTTCGCGTTGTAATACAGTTCATAGTTCCATTCCGCGCCCTGTTGCAGCGGCAGATAAGCCGGATTGCGATAATCGCTCACGCCGTTTGCGGCGTTCTGCCCCTCACGCATCTTTGTGTAGTCGCTGTTAACATGGATACGCGCCATGCCGATGCCGATCTCATCCGCGGGACGGGCATCAAAGGGTCCTTTCCACGCCAGTGCCAGCGACTGATAATTGTCCATCTTCGCCGTACGATGGTCGTTCATCACATACTGGAAACTCACGCTCAGACCACGCTTGTTATCACCGTCCATCGCGAACAACTGCTGTTCGGCCAATAGATAGCCGCCGTAAGCACGTCGGTTATGCTGATACTCCCCATCCTTAAACGAGTGAAAATCCCCGCCCTCGGTGGAACTGTAGAACATCCCCAGCCGATAATTACCCTGAAGTTTGTCCTGCCCAAGCTGCGGCTTCCAGCCCAGTTCAACCGGGATCAGGTTTCCTTCGCCGTGGCCCATATCAAAACGAAATCCGTTCGCTTTCGTGTAGTTGGCACGGTTCTGGTTATAGACTCCGACCTGGAAATAAACGTCTTCGGGCAGATTGAGTTTGAACCGCCCTCCCCACTGCGATACCGGGGCGTTAAACCAGCGGTCGTTACGCCAGTGGCCCGGCTGTCCGCCGCCCATCGCCCAGTTCTGGAACATTCCGACGCTGGCCGTATCGAAATCCTCGTTGGTGGTGACACGGCCCAGCTTCACTTCCAGCCAGTGATCAAACAGTGACTGATTGAGCCAGAACTGCGTCAGGCGCAGATAGTCACCGCGTGCCGAAATACCCTGTACGTTAGACAGGCCACCGGTTCGCGGATCGTTAATATAGGGCGTAAGGTTTTGCCCGTTGCGGTTGGTCAGCGTCACCTGAAACTGACCGCCCTGCCAGTTCATCAGTTTATCCAGATCGAGCTTACTGCCGAACGTCCACTGATCGGCATAGCGCATCGTGGTGCTGGTGCGGTAGCCGCCGGCCAGGTTGGCCGCCGACTGCGTGGTATAGTCCACCTGGAAATCCACGCCTTCATCCGCCAGATGTTTGCGGTAGCCCGCCCAGTCACCGAGCAGCCACGGGGAATCCGGGTCAAAAGGGGCATCATTCGCGAACACAGGCGCGGCAAGAAAGAGAAGACTGCAGGAGAAACGGGTGAGAACGGTTGTGCGCGACGCTCTGCACGTTAAGGCTGATTTATCCATATCACTGATCCTGAAAAGGGGGTGAACAACCTGGCACACCGCCAGAGTTGGGGCAGTTCATTTGCCCGGCGCTAATACATCATATTTCAGAAACAGAACCCCATTAAAAACGTGCGAAAAACCGCCGACAGCACGCGATGCTGGCGAGCCAGAGAATTCCTGGGAGATGGAGTTGTGTGCATTCTGGTGAATGAACTGCTGATATGTGAGGACCTCGGGATGAAGCCGGCTTGAGAACAGGCTCATCCCGGCTTAAAGGGCCGGGGTGATTGACTATTTAAAAATCACATCGAATAAATTTTGAGTTCGGCAGAACATGAACTAAACCGTAATCTCATAAAGCGTATCTGGAGGGGCCTGATATTTCTCAAAATCCGCATGAATGACATCATACAGCTCAGATAATGTTATCTTTTTGATGGTTTCGATTTGGTTACACTCCATCATTGCAACCACCATTTTTTCGGCATTGGTTAGCTTTATCATATCGACTAGCGTATCCAGGAGAATATTTAATCGTTCTTTGGGATCTGCAGGAAAACCTATGTCTGACGAGTCAGGATCGTATTGATCATAGTCAATTAAATATGTTGCATTAATTGCCCCATGACCATCTGCAATATCGAATAGGAAAAAATCATCTTTTGGAAAAAATTCCAATGGGTAGTTGAATAGCGCTCCGACCTTGATTGGCCGAATATTAAGTTGACTATTTTCAATATACTCCATTAATGAAGCCATCTCGTTAACGCCTAAGGCTGGCTCTAAGTATCCATAAACATCATTAGACATAATAAATCCTACTTATCAAGTATCCAAGGCCCTACAGCTTTACCATCTTTATCTACTTCTCGATAATAGTTCTGGCTAAATTCAGTGTACCACTACATCTTAAGCCATCAGCCTGAATCCATTGACTTAACGTTATACAGCGCAGGATGAGTTGATAAGCATAATGAAATAGCTTCATCCTTCTCAGAAAACCAAGAAGGGTTCATAACAACGGAACCGAATCTTTAGTACGCTGCCAAAATGACCGAAACTCCCCATCCCGAACTAAATGTTCATCAACTTTCTGGCATATCTCTTTCAACAAAAATAGCTGCTCTGGAGCACTTCTAAGAACTTCAGGAACCAATGAATACCAGATGTACACTATCTTCTCGGGTTCATTCTGCGCTAATTTTTTTAGATGATGAAGCATCTTTTTATAGCCCAAACTGGGCGCAATCGCCCTTATGTAAGGTGCTGCCCCCGATATATTTTTTTTCTCCAGCCCACAATCCAGGAGCCGAATAAGCATAGCGGGATTATTAATGACCCGTGGAACAATTTTCAAGGCAACCATTTGTATCTTACCTGACGGATGATTTAGAAGATATTCCATAGTCTCCATAATCTCCTGTTCCTGCTGTTTTCTGAGCAGAGTGACCAACTTATTAATCGCCTTTCCATCTGGAAGTTGAGAAATCAGTTCATTTAACATCATGATCCTTAAATTTATCCAACGGTAATCCCGACTGAGCAGCGGCATCAGCAGAAGGTTTGTAATGTCCCGATGCATTATCAAATTCCTTCAAAATGCCACGAGTACCGTCACTCCAACCAAATTTTACAGCACCGGCATAATCAACCTGTTGCGCCCCTCTTGAGATATCATAATGACCAGCTGTTGGATCTGAACTGGTGCGCGAAACATACGTTTTACCATCGATTGTGACATAGTCGTACGTTCCCTTAGCACGGTACATTGAACCATTTTGGCCCACTGTATACCACAATCCATCATTCTCAATAAGCTGAAAACGCTTGACTGGCTTCCAGGTATCATTGGCAAAAATAGGGTCAAGAGTTTGCGGTCTGACTATAATTTCGGGCGTATTTCCACTCGATTTTTTCTCATTTAAGTCATTCTTTCCCTTTGAATTTCCCCCCAATGTTCCGGCAGCAGCTGCGGCAATGGTCTCTGCGATAATATGTGATGCCTCATCAGATCCCCTTGCACGATCTATGGCTTGAAAACGATCAGATTCCAGACCAGGCATAACACCTTTCAGATATGAAAGTTCCTCAGCTTCGTCTGCTGATAAAGTGCCATTATCATGCGCCTTGTTCATCAGTTGGTCGATCCTTGACGAATAGTCGGCAATTAAATCGCTCATTTCGTGTGTGGCAGCGATACATGCCGTGGCCCCGTCACAATTTCTAATTCTGTCGGTCTGAATAGCAGAAATTTTTACGTACTTTTCAGTGATACTTTTCTCACATGCCTGATCTGACTTACATTCAGCTAACTCTTTCATACGTTGCTGATTTTGCATTAGAGTCAGAGCATTATTCTCCACCTCAACCTTCGCCGCCACCCCGCCGCTTCCCGCACCCGTCGAGCCGCCCACCGCCGCACCCGCGCCCATTCCGGCCAGCGTGGCGAGGTTAGCGACCAGCTCTTTCTGCTCCTGCGTCAGCAGAGCAGCACTTTTGCCATACAACAGCTGGCTAAGCGGTTCCGCACCAACCGAAGAGACCAGACCACCGGCGGCACCGCCAATCGCACTGCCGCCCTGCGCCTGGGCCAGCAGCCCGGAGACAACAGTATGCAACACCACGCGCATGGCTTCGTGTTCGCCAGAGGCCTGCTTAATCACCTGCGCCAGCATCGGTCCGCTGGCCGCCGCCAGTGCGCCGCCTGCGTTACCGCCTGCCAGGGCAGACAGTGCACCGACGATGGCATTAGCACCTATCTGGAAATTAGAACCAATGCCGTATTTGGCTTCTGCCTGCTTATACTCGTCAGAATTAAGTACCTTCGCTGTCAACGCAGCGGCACTCAGACTGTTAAAGTTGGGATCTTCTTTTGCAAGCCTGGCCAGCGCAGCGGCTTTGGCCTCCTCTTTTGCTTTCTCGGTGAGTATTGTGCTGGCATAGCCTATTGCCTGCTGCCCCAGCGCCGCCATCTCACGCTGCACGGCCAGATGGTCCCTCATCTTCTGCGCATCGAAGGTATGTTCCAGCGCGGCGTTAGCGTTGGCCGTATCGCGGCTTAAGGTCTCAATATCCTGTTTCTGCTGGGCAGCATCACGGATCTCGATAGTGCCCGGCGATATCGCGCTGATGGTAGTAGAGCTGGCGCTGTCTTTGACCTGCTGGAGTCCGGCGGCCGGCGGGCCTTCTGTCCCCCCTGCAACGTTAAAACCGGTGGCTGACTGCTTCGCCACATTATCAATGCTGCTCCAGCCCAGCGTACCGGTACTAAGGTGATTTTTATCGGCATCGGCCGTCGAAGCAATGATTGCGCCATCCAGTTGGGTATGGTTGCCGACAAATACATTGTAGCCGCCGCTGCCTGCTGCAATGCCGCTCTGCTGCTGTACCGAGGCATAGTTGTTATACAGCTGGCTGCCACTGATATTGGCACTGCCCTGAACGGTCGTACCCGCACAGATAGGCGGAACACAAATGCTGGCACTAAAACCGGATGAGCTGTCTTTACTGTCGTAGTTAGCCTTATCCTGCTGGCTGGCGATCAGCAGGTCGCGCCCGGCATTAACCTCCACCTGGTTACCCGAGAGGTTGCTGCCTTTCAGGACGATATCCCGACCGCTGTTGACCACCAGCTTGTCGCTGGCATCCACCACGCTGTTATGGTGCGTCAGGCCACTGCCATCGGCTTTGGCGCTACTCTGGCTGGCAGAAAGTTCGATGGTGAAACCGTTTTGACCACCGCCACCGCCCAGGCCGACGCCCGCACCGTACTGATTACCGCCGCTTTTTGACTGTTGTGAATAGATGTCCTGGGCAGAACTCAGGGCAATATCGCGCCCTGCATCCAGCGTGACGTTTTTACCTGCCACCTGCACACCCTGACCACTGATATCCTGATCGGCAGTCAGCGTCACATCCTGCACCGCCTTCAGTACCGTCCCCTGCTGTGCGACCTGTTCTGACTGCTGCGACTGGTGGCTACTGCCCACCGTTGTTTTCACCGTCACCTTTAAGGCAGCCGTATTTTGCGTAACGGTGGAGGCGATGGTTAACGCTGCCTGTGCGGCATAGATAGCCCGCAGGCGCGGGTCGTCGCTGCCTGACAGGCTATTAGTCATTTTTTCCGCTGCCTGCGCCAGGGTAACGGCATAACCCGACACTGATGTAGTAATCCCGTACTGCGCGGATTTACTGTTGCTACTGCTGTTGGTGCTGTCCTGTGAACTGCCCAGCACGATATTCTGACCGTTCACCTTCAGGTTGTTACCGGCATACACATCGCTGCCGTTCAGCGCCGTGTCACCCGCTGACGCTATCGTAACGTCACCCTGGTCGCTGACGATAGCGCTGCGCACCACGCTTTGTTGTTTACCGCGGCTCGCCTGCTGCCAGGCTGACTGCCCCCAGCCAAGCGTGCCGCTGTAGCCATCACTGCCCAGCGATCCGAGAGTACTGCTGCTGCCGCTGGCTTTCTCAACCTGTGAGTTTTCACCGCTGGTCGCCGTCACCTGGCCTTTGGTCGCCAGCACGCTGACGCCCCGGCTACCGGTTAGTGTGCTGCCCGCCAGCAGAATATTGCCCTCACTGCTGGCCAACGCCACATGGTTACCCGTCACGGATGAAGCATTCTGCGTCAGATACGTGCCGTCACTTTTGTTGCTGTCTTTTTGTACGCCAACCGGCGTGACCTGAGTCCCGTGATTGGGTGTGCCACCCACCAGGCGCGTCATGGCACCCGGGGTAGACATATCTGTGGTCACACTCCAGTTGCTGCTTTTACTGCTGCTATTGACCTTCTGGCTGTCTGTTGAGGCCACAACGCTGAGCTGATTTTTCGCCTCAAGAATGGCATCTTCCCCGGCGCTGATGCTGCTGCCCGCCACCAGGAGGTTGCCGCTGCCCGCCTTATTCTCTTTGCCTGTGGCATGCAGCTGGGTATTTCCGGCGGCCGTCAGCTGGCTGCCACTCTGGTAAACGCTGTCGCTGCTTTGCTGGCTGTTGGCTGAGGACCGGGTGTAGCTCAGTCCCACCTGGGCGGTGTCTCCCAGGGAAGCCCCCGTTTCAGTACTGAACGCTTTCACCTTCTGGAAGCCATTACCGGAGGAAGTGACGATATCGCGCAGGTTACGCACGGTATCCAGCGGCGTGCCGGTTAATGTCAGACCAAAGCCGCTGCTTTTTACTGTCTGAGACAGACTTTCACGGATGCGGTCCTCGCCAGAGATAATGGCGATGTTGGCCCCGGTAATGTCGATATGCCCGGTGGCCCGTGTGATGTCGTCAGCAGCACGTGCAGCAAGGACATCACTGCCTTTCACCGTCGCATTATTCCCGGCAACAATAATGACATTACCGGCAGAGGCCCCCACCAGGCTTCGTGCATCGCTCTGGGTGACTTTTGCCCCGTTGTATTCCGTTTTCGCCGACTGTTTGCCATAGCCAATACTGAGGCCGCCGCCCATCAGCCCGCTTTTTTTCACTTCGTGCAGACTGTAGGTCGATGCTCTCTCAGTGGCAGCCAGCACGTTAACATCATTACCCGCCTGAAGCGTGACGCTGCTTTCCGCGCCAATAGCTGCACCCGTTGCAGTGACATCATGTCCTGCCACCACAGAAATCGCATCGCCCGTCAGCTGCGTTCCTTTTGCTGTGGTCTTGTAATTTTCTTTAATGGTGTGGGTCGTGGTTTTCTTCAGGAAGCCTTTCTTGGTAGTGACTTCTTCTTTAAAGGCGTAGTCACTCTCTTGCGCGCTGTTCAGATTGACGTCACGGCCGGCCTGAAGTGCAAGAAGGTCGTCGGCTTTGACCGTTGCAGCATCACTGTTAATATCCCGCCCCGCCTGCACCGCAGTATTGCCGCCGCTGGCAATCTCCGTGCCCTGCTGGCGCACCGCTTCGTGGATTTCCGTGCGTTCGCTGCTGCGGTAGCTGTCACCTTTAGTGGTGGTGGCTGCCAGCAGATTCACATCCCTGCCCGCCTGTAATGTCACATCGTTATCGGCCACCAGGCCTGCCGCCTGGCTGTTCAGATCGCGGCCTGCCCTGAGCGTCAGATCATTGCCGCTGGTCAGCGTGGTGCGATCCTGACCGGTGACATGGTTTTCCCCTTTGCCCTTGCTGCTGCGCTGCGCGGTGTCTGCTGCGTTCAGGTTGAGGTCGTGCCCTGCCGACAGCGACAGATCCTTTGTCGCGCTGATGGTGCTGGCGGTGGCGCTGAGATCGTTTCCGGCGTTAAGAGTTAATGAACCTCCCGCAGAGAGATTGCTGCCGACGTTGTCGACCTTGCCGCTGCTGGCGATGTTTTTGCCTGCATACCCGGTATAGCGACTGCTGCTGGACGTCTGATTGGCATTGATAGCAATATCGCCTGTCGCATCCAGTTTCAGATCGCCGCCTGCCGTCACCTTGCTGCCGGTGACCGCAATATCCTTGCCCGCTTTCAGCGTTACGCCCTGCTGTGCGCTCATCGTCGCCGTTGTGCCCAGCTGGGTCTGGCTCATTGCCGCACCGGAGCCAAGCCAGCCTTTGCTACTGGCGTTCCACTGCGTGGCCAGCGTCTGGTTATTAATACTGCCGTCGAGGCTCTCCAGCGCCAGTGTTTTGCCACTGATGGCCGAACCGATATTGTTGATATCGCCCAACGCGCTGAGGTTCATATCCCCGGCAGCGCTTATCAGGCCTGCGTTCAGGTTACTGATGCTGTTCTGGCTGTTGATATTCAAATTGGTTTTGGCGGCCAGCGTGCTGCCATTGTTGGTCAGCGTTCCGGCGTTGAGTTCCACCGAGTTAGCGGCAATCACGCTGCCGCTGTTGACGGTAATATCCTTCGGTGACAGATAGAGCTTTGGCACCATCACGGTTTCGCCGTTAATCTGCGTCGCTTCCCACCAGACAATGCTGTGGTCAAGCGCAGCAACCTGTTTTGCATCCAGCGATACGCCAAATTTTAATCCCAGCGACTGCTGTGCACTGGCGGCGTTATCCAGCAGATAACGCATCTGTTCCAGGTCGGAACCCACTCCGTTCAGATAGCGGTTGCCGGTCTGATTAAGCAGCGCATTGCTGACATAGCGGGTATCAAAGGCCGCATCACCCAGCAGACGGTAGTCGTAGTCAGGCTTAAGATTGAGGCGATCCAACAGGTAGGACGATCCAAGGAACTGTTTCTGGTCGGTGTAAGCACTGCGCGTTTCCTGCGGTGCGCTGCCCGGCTGTTTGCCCAGTAACGCATTGAGATCGCCAAACAGGTTGTGATCCAGCTTGCCCAGCCCGTCGAGCTGCGGGTTGGTGACGATCAGATACGGGCTTTTGGGATCGCTGGCAGGAACGAAATAGCCGTTATTGCCGGTGGGCAGTGGCCACGCGCTGGTATCCACACTCTGAGCTACTGGCTGCTGCAACGAGGCCGGTTTTTTGGTAAACAGCGAAGTGCCGTTGTTGTTATTCGTGCGCTGATCGGCCAGCGTCGCCAGCGGCTGACCGTTGCTGTCCAGGGCTTTGCCACCACTCATTTGTTGCAGGGCTGACTGGATCTGCGCCTGCCACTGGGGTGAATTAACCGTCACTTTTTCAGTGCCGGACAGAGCCTGTTTTTCTACGGCACTGCCGATACCCTGCTGGCTGAGGGTATTGAGCACGGGTTTTGCCAGGGTACTGGTGATCGTGCCGGTATTGGCACGGGTAGTCGTATTGCTGACGTTACTGGTGAAGCTGGTGGTCAGTGCACCACCGGCCTGGATCACGGCCGTGTAAGCCGTTCCGGATTTGGTTGTAAACTCAGGCCCTCCGCTAATTTCAAAACGGAAATTACCCGACGTAATAGGTGTTCCACCTCCTGCTATGTCAGTTTTATTAACATAGGTCTGGTATCGCGAAATGATTCCGTTTTCTACGGAATCATTGTTAAGCTGATTTCCCGTGAGCTTAATCCTGTTGCCTGCCAGTAGCGAACTTGCATTATTTTCAAGATCGCCCGCTCTTACAATAAGATCACCCGCTGCGGCAATACGTGATGCCCCGCCATTTGCGGTGGCTGTTATTGATTCTGTACTAACCAACTGCTTACGAGTTTTATCTTCTTTATTTTTCAAACTGGCCGTATAGCTATTGTGACAACTATCATTACGCCCACCACCACACCCCCTCATATTCTCGTAAAGAATATCCTGTGGGTTAAAACTGCTTAACGGCACATCAACATAGCCCGCACTGGCATCGATTATATTAGTAATCTGGCGAACAACGGTCAGCCCGTCGCGCTGATTAAGCAGATGCGCGGTGGCCATCGTAATATCGCCGTTGCGCGTCTCAATGGTGCCGGAGGTGTTAATGATTTCACTGTTGGCATTGCCTGCGGCATCACGCTGCATCCACAGGTTGTTGTCGGCAAGAATATCGCCACGCTGGTTGCGGATGCTGTTGGCCTGCAGACGCATATCCTGGCCGGCATAGAGTAAGGCTGTGTTAATGATGCTGCCCGGTGCCGTCAGCGTCAGTGACCCACTGGTTCCGGTAAAGCCGGCGATATTGATATCACCACGGCTGGTCAGCGAGATATCGCCCCCGCCCTGCACGCTCCCGGCGTCATTGAGGTTGATCTGGCTACCGCTCAGGGTACTGGTTCGAGTGCCGGAGGTGATTTTCCCACTGTTGCTGAGGAGGCTCCCCGCGCTGAGATTCACGCCCTGCCCCTGCATCACGCCCTGGTTGTCGATGGCACCATTGCTGGTGACCGTCAGCTGATTGCCTGCCGCCAGTGTGCCGCGATGCGTGAAGGCGTTAGCCAGTGTGGCCGTCACATCCCCAAGGGCCACCAGTTGACCGGTGGGGGAGAGTTGGTTGGCCTTCAGCGTCAGATTACCGCCACTCAGCAGTTTGCCGCCGTCCTGTTGCTCGACATTTGCGGCAGTGACATCTAGCTGCTGGTTGCCGAGCACGGTGCCGCTGTTGTTCAGTTGCTGATAGTTAACCGTCAGTCGATCGCCCTGAACACTGCCCTGATTGATCAGACTATTGCCGGTAAAGGCGCCCTGCTGTTGCGCCAGCAGCGTGCCTGTATTCTCTACCTGCGCCGCCTTGAGCAGCAGATCGGTCGCCTGTAACCAGCCCCCGTTATTCAGCTGCGACGCGTTAAACGTCAAATCATCGCTGAAAAGGAGTTTTCCGTTATTCTGTGCCGTTCCGGTGATATCCAGCCGGGTCTGTTTCCCCCCCTGAATCACACCGTCGTTGGTCATCTGCGCCGCCTGCAGCGTCAGCGCCTGCTGGCTGAACAGTATCCCGTTCTGATGATTGGTCAGGCGATCGCCGAGGACCAGCGTCAGCCCGTTATCCCCCTGTAACCTGCCGCTGTTCTCCAGCGTGCTGCCGTTTATGGCCAGCGTGTTGCCCTGAATACGTCCGGCATTCTCTATTGAGGTCGCATTCACGCCCAGCGCACCGCCGCTTAACAACGATCCGGCCTGCTGCTGTTTTAGCGCACCCGTCAGGCCCAGGGTCAGGTTATCCACCCCACTGATGGTGCCCTGGTTATCCAGCGTATCGGCCGTCAGCGCGAGATTTTTAGCCGTCCACTGCCCCTGATTGCTGAAGGTGGCGGCATGCAGTAACGCTTCTCCCTGCGCGCCGATCTGGCTGTTGGCAGCGGAGGCCAGCGTATCACTCAGCTGCAACTCCAGGCTGTCGGCGCTCTGTATACGGCCCTGATTGCTCAGCGTGCGGGCGTTGGCGACAATATCCTGCGCCTGCCAGATGCCGTCATTACTCAGGCTGTCGCCGTTTATTCTCAGAGTGCCCTGGGTCAGCAGCTTACCGCTGCCGCTATAAATACGTTGCACTGCTGGTGTTGCCGCCAGCGCCATGCGTGCCACAGCGGCGGGGAGAGAGCCGAGGGTCAGGGCCTGCAACCCCACCAGCGTGCCGTTGTTGGTCAGCGTTGCGGCGTCTACCGCCAGCGTGCTGCCCTGCACCGCGCCCTGATTAGTGAAGCCAGTGGCACGCAGCGTCACAGCATCTTCGCCGAGCAGCTTGCCGATATTGTTCAGCGTCGCAGCATCAAGCTGAATGCCGCCCTGGCTTAAAATCTCACCCGCATTCGCCAGCGTATCCCCGACCTGTGCCGAGATGCCTGCGCTGCCGATGGCCGTTCCGAGGTGCTGCCAGCTCTGCGCCGTGACGCTAACCTGCGCCCCCTGCAGGGTGCCGTCAGTGGTCAGCGTATGGCTGCTGAGTTCCAGCATGCCTCCGCTCAGGGCCTGCCCGCTGGCGCTCTGCGTCAGTTGCCCGGCGGTGACGCCAAGGTGTTGATTACCCTGCCACAGGCCGCTATTGCGGAGGACATTACCGCTGAGTGCCAGATCCTGCGCGGTAATTTTTCCCGTATTCAGTAAGCTGTCTGCGCTGACCTTGCCGTCTGCCAGGCTACGGATCTGTCCACTGTTATCCAGCGAGGTGCTGTCAAGCGTCAGCCGCTCATCGCCCTGCATCAGGCCGCCGTTGATCAATGACGTCGCGTTCAGCGCCAGCGTGCGACCTGCCAGCAGCTGGCCCTGGTTATTCAGCTCGCGCGCCGTCACATCAAGCGCTTCGCTGATTTGCAGTAGCCCGTCATTGCGCAGACTGTCGAGCGTCAGCGTCAGTCCGCCGGAATCAATCAGCGCACCGCTGGCAGTATTGACCAGTTGCCGTGTGCCTAACGTCAGTGCGCGGTTAGCCTGCAACAGGCCGCTGTTGGTCAGCGTCTGCGCAACCGTCAGTTCTCCCTGATGGTTCATCAACAGCGTGCCGCTGTTATTGAGATTGGTGCTGCTCAGTACCAGGTGACCAGCTTGCAACTGACCACCATTATTCAGCGTGGTGCTGGTCAGTTCGGCGCGGTCGCCACTCACCAGGGTGCCACCCGCGAGGTTATCGATCGTTGCGCTGTTCACCACCAGCGTATTATCACCCTGCATCCAGCCACGGTTCACCAGGCTGGCACTGTTCAGAGTCAGAGCAGGCGTGACCATCTGCCCGTCATTCACCACCGTTGCCGCATCAATGGCCAGACTGCGGGTGGCATTCACCTCCGCTCCCTGCTGGTTAGCAAACTGCTGAACCAGCGTCAGGGCCAGCACCGCCCCCTGAAGCGCACCGCCGTTGTTCAGGCTATCGCCGTCGATGCTCAGCGCGCCATCCGAGACCATATCGCCCTGGCTGGTGATAGTGTGCGCCTTCAGGGCCAGACTGTCGTTGCCCTGCAAGGTGCCACTGTTTTCGATGCGATCGCCCGAAACATGCAGTGTCGCCGCCGCCATCTGTCCGGCATTATCCAGTGACTGGCTGACGGTCGTCAGCTGCCCCTGTGCCAGCAGCAGGCCACCCTGCTGATTGTGCAGATCGAGATAATCCGCGCTGAGATTGTGCGCGTTAATTTCACCCTGGTTAAACAGGCTGTCACCGCTCAGGGTCAGATCGCCATCGCTGGCGATCAGCCCGGCGTTATTCAGCCGTGCGGGACTCAGTGCAAGGTCACCTGCGCTGTGCAGCGTGGCACCCTGTAGGTTATCGAACAGATCGGTCTGCAATTGCAGGCTGCGGCTGCCATCCAGCAGGCCGCCGTTGGTGAGGTGCTGTGTGCTGAGCGACAGTTCGGGCGCCACCAGGGTGCCGTGGTTATTCAGGCTGTCGGCGGTCAGGGCGATGCGCGCCGCGTTACTTTTGCCGTTATGGTTCAGGGTGGTGGCGTTGACGATGAGGTCACCGCGCGCGGCGTGGGTGCCGTTTAGCGTCGCCTGCTGCGCCGCCAGTTTGAGGTTACCGCCGCTTTGTACCTGCGCCGTGCTCTGGGTCGTCAGCGTCCCGGCATTCAGCGTCAGATCGCCGTCTGCGTTAACCTCCCCGCCCAGCTGCATCTGGTCGGCCTGCAGGTCAATCGCCTGCTGGCTGGTGATGCGTGCGCCCTGCTGCTGATTCAAACCGTCGCCGCTGAAATACACGCCGCGATCGCCCGACAGCAGGCCCTGCTGCTCCAGTTGCCCGGCACGCATCGACAGTAAACCGTCGCTGAGTATTTCTCCCTGAGCGCCCTGCGTCAGCCTGTCGCTGAGGGTCAGGCTGGCCTTCGTTTTTGCACTGAGCGTGCCGTTCTGCTCAAGCTGGTCGCCAGTGAGGGTTAACGACCCGCCGCTCAACATCTTTCCCTGATTTTTCAGCTGGCTGCCGCTGACCGTCAGGTCGCCGCTGCTCTGCATTGTGCCGCTGTTACGTTGCGTGGTGGCGCGGGCACTCAGGTTTCGGCTGGCATTCAGCGCACCGCGGTTATCCAGCGCGTCCGCGTTAAGCGTAAGATCCTGTCCGGCGGTCATCTGACCCTGCTGCGAGAGCAGGGTGGTCGCGGTGGCCCGGATATCTCCGGCTGCGTTCGCCTGGCTGGCGCTATCCAGCGTCAGCGCATTGCCGCTGAGCTGAATATCCCGGCCCGCCGTCAGTTTGCCGCTCTCCAGAGCCCCTGTTTTCCCGGCGTTGATTATCACATCCCGATCGCTGACCAGCGCCGCGTTTTTCAGCGCCACGTCACCGTCACTGCTGACCGTGATGTCGCCACCGGCTTTATGATCGCCGCTGAGCGCGACCGTCCCAGCCCGGACGCTGAGCGCACCGCTGGCCAGACTGTTGTTCACCGTCAGTTTGCCGCTGGCATCCAGGGTGATATCCCCCTGACGGGCATTAAGGTTGCCAAGGTTCACCCCCACGCCTTTGTCACTCGACACCAGGCGGATGCGGTTGGCGTACATGCCGCCCAGCGCGCCCGTATCCACCGCCACCGAGGGCTGCGGGTCCTGAGATCCCTGCGCAGTGACCTTGCCCTGCGCATCAACGCGGTTCGATCCGGCAATCACCGTCAGATCCCGGGCATGGATATCGGCGTTGATTTCAGTGGCGCGTGCGATAATGGACAGCGCATCGCTCTGGCTGGCATTCAGCCCCTGCCCTTCAACGATGATAGTGCCTTTAGAAACCGCCAGGCTGCTGACGTTGCCCTGGCTGTCAAAGCTTGGTTTCCCGGTGGTTAACGTCACCTGCGGCGTGTTGATAAAGCCGCAGCCGTTACAGGTGATCCCGTACGGGTTAACCACCATCACGTTCGCGGCCTTGCCCGCCACCTCGGTAAAGCCCTGCAGCTGCGAGCGGTTGCCGCCAACCACCTCATTGATGATCCCGCGCGCCTCTTTTCCTGCCTTCAGGTTCGGGTTGTTCTGGATCAGCCCGCCCAGCTGGGTCTGCGTCAGCCTGTCGGTGGCGTTATTGAGGATCAGCCCCGGTTTGCCGACATTGTAATCACTGAACTGGTTATGGGAGATCCCTGCCTGGTTTGGCGTGGCGATATTCAGCACCGGTACGCCGTTGGCCGCCTTGTCCATCTGGCTGCCCGGGGTCACCGGGGTGATGGCGGCAGCCACCGCTGGCAGCAGCGGCTGCCCGGCAATCAGCGTACAAATCAGATAACTCAGCAGACGCTGAGAACGGCGAACCGGTTGCTGATGATTGTCCATAATCCTGGCCTCTTAAAAAATCAGTGAGATGCGGTACTGCACGGTGAGGTGATCGGGCGCCAGCCAGTCCGGATAATCCAGCGGCGTGCCAACGGTAAACTGCGTGGAGAAATAGCGCTGACTGGTAGTCAGGCCCACGGCGCTGCCCCACAGGGTGCCCGCCGCCCAGGGGTCGAGGCGGTCGCTGTGCAACCAGCCACCGTCCAGCGCCGCCAGCGCGCTGACCTGCCCCAGACCCGGCAGGGTAAACAGGGCGTAGTTCAGCTCATTACGCCAGTAGCCCCCGTTATCCCCGGAGAGATACTGCTCTTTAAAGCCGCGTACCGAGCTTTCACCTCCCAGCGTCAGGCGCTCGCTGCCGTACAGACGGTCCGGTGACCACTGGCCGTAAAAGCTGCTTAACCACCACAGGCTGTGGGTGACAGGGAGCTGATAGCTACCGTTCAGGCTCCATTTACGAAATTCTGCCTTCGGCAGATCTCCGTTTTTCCCCTCATCGCTTTCCGCCGAAAACCACGGCATTCCCCGCGTGAACATCGGGTTCAGGGTGGCGATACCGCCGCCCAGCTTCTGCGTATGATTAATACCGATTTGCAGGCTGGAGAGTTTGCGGCTGCTGCTCTGCAACGGCGCATCGTTCAGCCAGTTACGACTGATGCGATGAGTAATGCCCAGCGACAGGCCGGTTTTGATATCGCTGTTGCGGTACAGCCCCTGGTAAAGGCCGAGCCGGTGGGTTTTGGTGTCACCGCGTGACAGCCAGTCAAAGCCGTTGTTGTTGATGGTGCTGAGGTAGTTGCTCCAGCTGTAGCTGTAGTCCAGCAGGCCGTAGCCATAAGGCACGCTGAACCCGGCCTGGAAATTTTGCGCATCGCGTGCGCGGGAAAATGCCGAGCTGCGACCACCGCTGATAAACCAGCGGTCAGCCAGGCCCAGCGGATTGTTTGCCGTCAGCGCCCCGCTGAGTTGCCCGGTTCCGGTACTTTTCTGCCCGCTGTTATCAAAGCCCGCGGAGAGACTGAGGGGAAACTCCGGGGTGGCGGTCAGATTCACCACCGAGTACCCCGGCTGGTCAGCGGGCAGGATTTCAATCTGAACCGGCGTGGTACGCAGGCGATTAATCTGTTCCATTCCCTGTTCGATATCGCGCAGATTAAGGATTTTTCCTTCGAGCCCAGGGAAAGCCATATTCAGTTCACGCGCCGGGGAACCGTTAAGACGAATATGCTGTAATTTGCCTTCCAGCACCGCCAGTGTTAATTCCCCCCCGGAGAGATCCTGTTCGGGAATAAACGCGCGGCTGGTGATATAGCCACGGCTGATATACCAGTCGGAGATGCTGTGGGTGAGCTGGCTGATACTGGCCATGTCCAGACATGAACCCTGCCAGGGTGCCAGCAACTGCTGCTGGTGATGGGGGGAAATCAACGTCACGCCGGTCAGACGCAGCGTATTGATCCTGAAGCAGGGGCCGGCAGAGGGCAGCACCGGGCGCGGAGGCTGCGCGGATGGTAATGCCGTGCTGCGCTCCAGCTCATCACGCTGCTGCTGGTTCTGATCGAGGATTTGCTGCTGTTGCTGGCGTACGGCGTCACGATCGGCCGGGCTGAGCATGGCCGCTGAAAGAGTAAAACACGCACCCGCCAGCAGTAATGCCGTCAGTGTCCTTACCGGGGTTAACATCATCATGATATAAGTTAAATAAATGTGAATAGGGGAAGAATTCAATGCGCACAGATTACCTGCTGTGAAATAAGAATAAACTTAATTCATTCAGTTTGAATACTCCCTCCAGTAATTTACGTTAAGTCAATAACACAGGCTGATTTAATTAAAATAGAAAAGATGAAAAATAATAAAGGCCGTTTACTGCTGATGTATTTAAGTAAAATTTACCCATTCAAAGATTGACCAGATATCGCTAAGCGACAGAAATTCTTGTCAATCGGCCTCATGCACGGTACACAAAATTTCTTCTTTACCGCCTTGCATCCTGACGCACAGCGACAACAATTACTCTTTACCAATAAAACCAGGGAGATGATCATGACACTTTATGCCACGCTGGAAGAAGCCATTGATACGGCTCGTGAAGAGTACCTTGCTGCCAATCCGGAGGTCGACGAAGATGACGCCGCGGTGAATCAGTTCAATCTGCAAAAGTTTGTGATGCAGGATGGGGACATTATGTGGCAGGCGGAGTTTCTCACCGAGGATGGAGATGAAGGCGAGCTTGTGTCGCTGTACAGCGGTGAAGCCGCGCAGGCCATTTTTGACGGTGATTTCGACGAGGTCGAATTGCGAAGCGAATGGTTGCCTGAAAATACCCTGCATGAATGGGATGAAGGGGAATTCCAGCTTGAACCGCCTGCCGACAGCGAAGAGGCCGAAGCGGCAGCAGAAGAGTGGGAAGACAATAATACGGATGCCGATAACCGTGCCTGAGGTACGGTAAAAGGGATTACTCGTAGGGGCCGTGGTGCGCATCCACCGGTAACAACAAGGTATCCACCACCAGCGACAGCGGCAGGTCGATAATGGTGATCACGCGCCACGCCGTATCACGCACATCCCACTGTACGCCGGGATAATACTGATTGCCGTGCCCCTGTCCGGGCACGGTTCTGCTGATAATACTGCCACACCCGCTCAGTACCAGCACACTGACTACCAACATCACACCGCGTAAAAACATGCTCACCACATTATTCCCGAATAAAAAACGCACTATCTTACCGTCTGTACATCACAGCACCATAGCACTCAATGCAAAAAAAACGTAAAAAAAGCCGGGACACAAGGTCCCGGCTTTTAGTCTTCCTGCCTGACGGGCTGACCGGAAAAAAAGGTTAGCCTCTACAAGGTCGGGTATGCCATCCCGTAAGGGTCGGGCATGCCCGACCCAAATACTATTTAGCGTTATTCAGCGCCAGTGGATTCAGTTTCAACGTATGGTAATGATCTAACCAGTCGTGATACTTATCGGCGTGCTGCCACAGGCGGTAATGCATGCGTGACAGCGTGACCGGGTCGCTTAACAACGCCAGGCGCTGATCGCGGTCCAGCTTCGCTGGCGATTCACTGAGCGCCTGCTCAATACGACGGTCACGGGCGAAGTCGAGGATATCGCTCTTCAGGTGACGCGAGGTCGCCATGGCGCTGGCCAGCGCGTTAAACGAGGGATGGAACATGGCGTGCATAAAGCCATTATCCAGCTCACGTTCGCGGTTCAGCTCAACGTAACGATCCGTATCCACCAGCTCCTGCGGCGGGCTGAACTCTTCCGGTATCAGGAACAGTTTACCGCGCTTCGATGCCTGACCGAGCGTACGACGGCTGGACCATACCGAAACAAACGGAGACAGGATCAGTGAGAAGACAATCGGCGACAGCCACCAGAGGAAGTTAAGATCCAGCCAGCCCATACCGCCCGCCCAGACCAGGCCAAGCAGCATCTGCGAACCGTGGCGCTTAAAGGCTTCACTCCATGGCGTAGCATCATCGTCACGCTGCGGTGAGTTCCACACCACTTCCCAACCGAGGAAGGCACTGACCACAAACACCGTATGGAACAGCATGCGCACCGGTGCCAGCAGCACGGAGAACAGCATTTCCAGGAACAGGGAAGCCAGTACGCGCAGTGCACCGCCGTAAGGTTTCGCGCCCTTGAACCACACCAGCACAATACTCAGCAGCTTCGGCAGGAACAACAGCACCAGCGTGGTGGAGAACAGCGCTATCGCCAGCTCCGGACGCCACTGCGGCCACACCGGGAACAGCTGGCGCGGTTGCAGGAAGTACTGCGGCTCCATCAGCGTATGCACCACCTGAAGAGCGGTGGAGAGCGCCAGGAACATAAACCACAGCGGTGCTGACAGATAAGACATCACGCCCGTCAGGAACACAGCACGGTGAACCGGGTGCATCCCTTTCACCAGGAACAGACGGAAGTTCATCAGGTTACCGTGGCACCAGCGACGGTCACGCTTCAGTTCATCGAGCAGGTTTGGCGGCAGTTCTTCATAAGAACCCGGCAGATCGTAAGCGATCCACACCCCCCAGCCTGCACGGCGCATCAGGGCCGCTTCCACGAAGTCATGGGACAGGATGGAACCGGCAAACGAGCCCTCGCCCGGCAATGGCGCCAGCGCACAGTGTTCGATAAACGGCTTCACGCGGATAATCGCGTTATGGCCCCAGTAGTGCGACTCACCCAACTGCCAGAAGTGCAGACCGGCGGTAAACAGCGGACCGTAAACGCGGGTCGCAAACTGCTGACAACGCGCATACAGCGTATCCATACCCGATGCTTTTGGTGATGACTGGATGATGCCCGCTTTCGGGTTCGCTTCCATCATGCGCACCAGACCGTTCAGACAGTCACCGCTCATCACGCTGTCGGCATCCAGTACGACCATGTAGCTGTACTGGCTGCCCCAACGGCGGCAGAAGTCATCGATATTACCGGATTTGCGTTTCACGCGACGGCGACGGCGGCGATAGAAAATACGCCCTTCCCCACCGACATCACGTACCAGCTCCATCCAGGCCTTCTGTTCAGCCATGGCGATATCCGGGTTGTAACTGTCGCTGAGGATATACACATCGTAATTCGCCTGCTCACCGGTACGCACCACGGATTCCCAGGTAGCACGCAGACCAGCAAACACACGCCCGACATCTTCATTACAGATGGGCATGATCAGCGCGGTGCGGTGTTCCGGGTTAATCGGTTCGTCGCCGTTGGTCAGATACGAAATACTGTATTTGTCCTTGCCGATCATCAGTTGCAGGAACCCCATCAGTGCCGTCCAGAACCCCGCAGATACCCAGAGGAACAGGATGGCAAACAGGAACAGGATCCCGGTCTGCAACACATAAGGCAGGATCTGCAACACCGACTGCTGCCAGTTCTGGTTGATCATCTCCATAGGATCGATCAGCGCCCAGCCCTGGTAAGGCAGAATGGTTTTCATATACCAGGTGGCCACCACCGTCTGGAAGACGGAGAGGAACAGCAGGATATAACGACGAATAGAGCCAACATGGCGCCATTTGTCTTCATTTTTCTGCTCTTCGCGGCTGTCGTAACGCGGTGTGCTTTTACGCCCACGCAGGGAATCCCATGCACGCGCCACCGGGTTGGTCCGCCACTCTTCCGGATACATAGAAGAACGGGTGTGTTTCGGCATCGCTTTCAGCGTGGTGCGATCCAGCGCGTCTTTGTCAAACTGACGACCGCCATCAACAGAGTCAGGCCAGCTCATCTCGACACGCGCTTTTACCGATTCCTGCGGAGCATCATCGGGGCGCGTTTCGACCGGGCCGTCTTCGGCCAGCTGATAGTGCAACTGGCTGAAGGTATCGGACGGTTGTTCTGGCAACGCATCACGCAGCGCCCCTTTCCGCTCCGGGGAAAGGGGCAGCGCATCGATATATTCGTTGGGTATTACGGTAGACTTATTCATTGGCAGGCAACTGATTGCTCCAGGTTTCCGTCAGCGTTTTGTCACCGTTAACCAGTGCAGCACGCATCTCGGTCGGCTGTTTATTGTCTTTAACACGAACACGCAGCACCAGACGCCAGCCTTTGGTGACCGGGTTATAGCGCACGCTGTTTTCTACCAGCTCACCATTGTTACCGATGCTCACCTGCGGCGTGACCGGGGTGTTTTCCGGCAGCTTGCTCATGTCCGGGCCAACAAAGTCGACGATAAACGCCACTGTGCCGTCTGGCTGACGCACCAGATTAGACTGTTTCACATCACCCAGAGAACGCAGCGTGCTTTTCACATAGGCGGTATCCGGCGTATGCAGCTGGCTTTCGTCACGTGTAAAGTGCAGGCGATAGGCAAACTTCATCTCTTTGCCTGGCTCTGGCAGACTTTCCGGGGTCCAGAATGCCACGATGTTGTCATTAGTTTCATCGCTGGTTGGGATTTCGACCAGCTCAACGCGGCCTTTACCCCAGTCACCCTTAGGCTCGATCCAGCCGCTTGGGCGCAGATCGTAGCGGTCATCCAGGTCCTGATACTTATCGAAATCACGGCCACGTTGCAGCAGACCGAAACCACGTGGGTTTTCCACGGTGAAGGTGCTGACGGCCAGGTGTTTTGGATTATTCAGCGGACGCCAGATCCATTCACCGTTGCCGGCATGGATCGACAGGCCGTTGGAATCATGCAGCGCCGGGCGATAGTTCGCCACAGGAGACGGCTGGTTCGCACCGAACAGATACATACTGGTTAATGGAGCCACGCCCAGTTTGCCCACTTTGTCACGCAGGTAGACTTTTGACTGCACATCAACGGTGCTGTCTTTACCTGGGGTGATCAGGAAACGATAGGCGCCGGTCGCACGCGGCGAATCCAGCAGCGCATAGATCACCAGATGTTTATCCTGCGGCTTCGGACGCTCAATCCAGAACTGTTTGAAGCGCGGGAACTCTTCACCGGACGGCAATGCCGTATCGATGGCCAGACCACGGGCCGACAGACCATATACCTGGCCCTGACCAATCACGCGGAAGTAGCTGGCCCCCAGGAAGCTGGAAATCTCGTCTTTCTTATCTTTACTGTTCAGCGGGTACAGCACTTTAAAACCGGCAAAACCGAGGTTTTTCACGGTATCCGGATCGTGCTTCACATTGCCGAAATTGAAATATTCCGGAGAGTATTTGATTTCACGAACGCTGTTAGCCGTCACTTCATTGAGGCGTACCGGCGTATCGAAGTACATACCCTGATGGTAAAACTCAAGTTTGAAAGGGGTCTTCAACTTGTTCCAATAGGCTTTTTCATGATTGAACTGGATCTGCTGATAGTCGGCATACTTCATATCACGCAGCTGTGACGGTAGATTACTTTTCGGCGCTTCAAAGCCTTTGCCGGCTAACTCTTTCGCCTGTTTTGCCACATCGTCAATGTTGAAAGCCCAACTGGTGTTGGCATACATTGAAAGCAAAACTGCCGCGCCAACCCAGCGCAATTTCATCAGTTTTGGTTTATTGTTCATTTTAGTCCGCACATCCCCCCCTTTCGGGTGCTTAAATCAATGGATCCATCTTAAAGGATAATTCAGCATTCCGACAGCCTGAGCCCGTTTTTGTTCCACTATTCCGAGTGGCTAATAGCCCGATTCTCAAGCGTTTAGCGGAAACAGATTCGGCTGATAGTATACGCGGGTTTGCTCTATTAAAGTAAGCGGTAAGCTTTAGACTGGTTCAGGGTGAACCGGGTGATTAACTTGTTTAATACTGGACATATATGACTAAAAAAACACCACAACGAGAATACTTTTTGGATTCGATTCGCGCCTGGCTGATGTTATTAGGGGTGCCTTTTCATGTCTCATTGATTTATTCCACACAAAACTGGTCGGTCAACAGTGTCGCGCCCTCCGAATGGCTGACGCTGTTGAATGACTTCATCCATGCGTTTCGCATGCAGGTGTTCTTTGTTATTTCAGGCTATTTTTCCTATATGCTGTTCCTGCGCTACACCCCATCAGACTGGCTGAAGGTGCGTGTGGAGCGGGTTGGTATCCCGATGCTGACCGCCATCCCCCTGATTACGCTGCCGCAGTTTTTTATGCTGAAAGAGTGGACCAGTAAGATCGGTGACTGGAGCAGTAAGACCCTGTATGAGAAATATAATACGTTGGTTTGGGATCTGATTTCCCATCTGTGGTTCCTGCTGGTCCTGATCGTTCTGACCGTGGCAGGCTTCTGGCTGTTCCGTTTTCTGCGCGATGGCGCACGTGAGAAAACAGACTATTCCGAACTCACCTGGACACGTTTAACCTGTTTTATTCTGCTTTGCAGCCTGGCCTGGGGTGCATTTCGTCGTCTGATGTTTATTTTTGCACCACAGATCCTGAGCGATGCGCTGTTTAATATGGCGGTGATGCAGACACTGATGTTCCTGCCCTTCTTTATACTGGGTGCCATGGCATGGAAATATCCGGCGATTAAGGCCCTGTTTGTTCGTCCGGTTCCCTGGACCTTTGTGGGATCGGCGCTGGCTTTTGCCGCCTATGTGGCCAATCAGACCTGGAGTAAAGGGGAAGGCTGGCTGTATGAGATTGATGCGGTGGTCTCGATGCTCATGGGCCTGTGGATGGTCAACGTGGTGTTTACCTTCGGTCATCGCCTGCTGAACTCCCACTCTCCACGCGTAACGTATCTGGTGAACGCCTCGCTGTTTATCTACCTGGTCCACCATCCATTAACCATTCTCTATGGCATTCTGTTTGTGAAGCAGATCGACAGCAACACCCTCGGATTCTTCGCCGGTCTGGTGTTTGTGTTTGGCATCGCCTTCCTGCTGTATGAGATTCATCTGCGCATTCCACTGCTGCGCTTCTTGTTCTCCGGGAAGCCACAGCGCCAGTAATGGCAGGGGGCGACCGGAAATAGGGTCGCCCCGTACAGTAACCATTCGATTGGCAGACGCCATACCAGGCGCACCAGCAGACGCTGCATCAGCCGGGTGCGCGGTTCATGCTTATGCACCACTTCATTGGCCCCTTCTCCCGGATACTCCACCCAGTTAACCCGCCCCCATTTATCCAGACGTAGCGTCCAGGC
The DNA here is from genome assembly GCF_037479575.1 of Erwinia sp. MYb416. Lineage (NCBI taxonomy): Bacteria > Pseudomonadati > Pseudomonadota > Gammaproteobacteria > Enterobacterales > Erwiniaceae > Erwinia > Erwinia sp. MYb416. Next base: position 951,587 of record NZ_JBBGYT010000438.1, on the reverse strand, counting down.
GCGGTCGCGCATACTGCTGATAAATCGCTCGTGAATGCGCGTTGCCAGCGCATCATTTTCAATCACCAGCCCCATTTCGGTATTCAGCACGGCAGAGCGCGGGTCAAAGTTAAACGAACCGATAAATACCGTCTGGTTATCCACGCTGAAGGTTTTTGCATGCAAGCTGGACCCCGAGTTCCCCGTCAGACCACGATCGTGGCTGGGCTCGCGTGTTCCGCTGTTCGGCTTAAGCTCGTATAGACGAATACCGTGACGCAGCAGCTTTTTACGCCATTTTGCATAGCCCGCGTGCACAATCGACACGTCGTTGGCCGCCAGCGAATTCGTGAGGATAGAGATTTTTACCCCTTTGCGCACCAGGGCCAGCAGTTGCGCCACGCCAGTACGTGTTGGCACAAAATAGGCAGAAATGATGTCGAGCTGCTGCTGCGGTTTACCAATCACCTCCAGCAGACGTTGTGGCAGCAGCGTGCTGGTTCTGGCCCGTCCCAGCCCTTTACGCGGGTCGTCGCTTAACAGACGCGTTTTCGCCCAGGTAAAAGGCAGCTTGCGATTGTCTAACTGGGTCACGAACGTTGACTCATCCACCTGACGTAGATAGCGCGCCACCTGTGGGCTGTCGCGCCAGGCCTCCGGCAGTGACACCGCCGACGTCTCGCCCTCTTCCTCTTCAACCACGCGGTGCAGCGGTGCCACGGGCCGGCTCTGCCAGTAGCGGTCAAAGTCCTGCGCCACTTCATCCACCACCGGGCCCACGGCCAGCACATCCAGATCGGAAAACAGCGGTTCATCACCCACGCCAAAATATTCATCACCGATGTTACGCCCCCCCACGATGGTGGCTTGATTATCAACGGTGAAACTTTTGTTGTGCATCCGTCGGTTCAGGCGGGCAAAGTCCGTCAGGTAACCCAGCGCCCTCAGCGTGCGGAAGGTAAACGGGTTAAACAGGCGCACTTCGATCAGCGGGTGACGGTTCAGTTCGCTCAGGGTCCGGTCCAGTCCCTGAGTGTTATTGTCGTCCAGCAGCAGACGCACTTTCACGCCGCGCTGGGCTGCCGCCAGCAGTGCGCTGAACAACAGCCTGCCCGACAGGTCGTTCTGCCAGATGTAATACTGAATATCCAGCGTATTTTCCGCCAGGGTGATCAACTGATAGCGCGCGGCAAAGGCATCCAGCCCTTCGGCCAGTGGATAGACCCCGCTGTACAGGGGATGCTGTGCGACCAGTGGCGTAATCGCCTGCGCCAGGCGTGTCGCGTCAGCCGGGCTGACTGCCTGCAAAGGGTGAAGCGTGTCGGTCATCAGCAATCCTTGTGCGGTAATACGGTTATTCATCCGGTTAACTCCGGCCTGGCCCACAGTCTGTTCAGGCCTGCAAACATATAGTCTAGACTTAGCCCATCGCCTGCGTTTTATTCCCTCAGGAGAACATTATGCATGATGGACATTACCCGCCCGGTCTGTTTTCCAGCTTCTACCAGGGGAGCTTCGCCTGCTCCACTGCCTGCCGGACACCGGGCAAGCGCGCCGACCTGATGATCAGCAGCGGACATGACACGCTGCTGGAGAAAGATTATGCGCTGTTAGCCAGCCATCAGATCCTGACGGCACGCGATGGCGCCCGTTGGTATTTAATTGAATCGCAACCCGGAGAATATCACTGGGACAGTTTTTTGCCGCAGCTAAAAGCTGCGGAAAAGTACGGTATTGAAATGATCTGGGAGCTGGCCCACTGTGGCTGGCCGGACGGGCTGGATATCTGGCAGCCTGAATTCGTTGATCGTTTCAGCGCCTTTGCCCGCGCCCTCGCCCGCCTGATGCGTGAAGAAGGTCATACCCGCCCGTTTATTACCCCCATGAATCAGATTTCATTCTGGTCATGGGCCGGTGCGGAAATCGCCTGGTTTAACCCTTTTGTTACCGGGCGTGGTCGCTAACTGAAACGACAACTCGCTCGCGCCAGCATAGCGGCAATGCATGCCATGCGTGAAGAACTGCCTGGGGTGCGCTTTGTGCTCACCGATCCACTGGTCAACGTTGCGGCATCCGGATATTCCACCGCCGCCCGCTTACAGGCGCAGCAACAGCATCAGGCGCAATATGAAGTCTGGGACTGGCTGGCAGGGCGAAGCGAACCGGAACTGGGGGGATCGGAAGATCTGCTGGATATTATGGGCCTGACCTGGTACCCGGACAATCAGTGGTTCCATAACGGCGACCCGCTGGAACCGCACCACCCGGACTACCGGCCGTTAAATGTGTTGTTACAGGAAGTGTGGCAACGCTATCAACGCCCCCTGCTGATCGCCGAAACCGGTGCAGAAGCAGGCCAGTCTCAGACGTGGCTTAACCTCGTCAGTCAGGAATGCGATTTGGCACTGAAAGCGGGCGTACAGCTGGAGGGCATTTCACTCTATCCCGTTGTCGACTACCCGGCATGGGATGATGACCGTCGCTTGCCTGCCGGATTATTTGGTCTACCCGATGCGAATGGCAATCGCACCATCAATGAATCCATGGCGCTGATGCTACGCAGTCAGCAGATAAAACATCAGCAGGAGCCGATCAGGACATCCACAACGTAATGCCGAGGACAAAGATAATCAGCGTAAAAGAGGTGACAGCGAGGACCACAATGGCAAACTGCGCATCATCTAACGGTACACGAGGTTCTTTTTCAGATTCAGGTTTGGAACTGTTTTTCATGTTCAGCCACAGCGTACCGGCAAACAATCCTGTTGGGGTGCCGTTAAAAAATGAAAGACGTCCCTTTCACCTAAAAAATAAGCAACACTAACGAAAGTACAGTATTCCACGAGGGTTTATAGCACCAAAAAGTGTCAATCATTCTCAAATAATCGCGCAGGATAATAGCACAACTCCCAGTCTGATTAACGTAATAAATTGATTCATCACTGCTAAAAAAGGAATAAGATAGACTCTTTTCTTCTGAAATCAGGCAGGTGCAGTGATTCCTCGACTGAACAGTCAGACAAAATGATTATCAACCTTAACTAATATTTCCAGACAAAAATAACAAGAAGGGCGTTGCAGTTGCAACGCCCTGGCAGGGTCAGGACCAGCGACGGAAGATCAGAGAGGTGTTGATGCCACCAAAGGCAAAGTTGTTGGACTGAATGTAGTCCGTCTGTATCGCACGGGGTTGCTGCATGATGTAGTCCAGCGCGGCACAATCCTCAGCGGGTTGAGTGAGGTTTAATGTAGGGGCGAACCAGCCTTCACGCATCATCTCAATGCTCATCCAGGCTTCCAGCGCGCCACAGGCACCCAGCGTATGGCCAAAATAACTTTTCAGCGATGAAACCGGCGTACGGTCGCCAAAGACCGCCGCCGTGGCATGACTTTCCGCCACATCGCCACGATCGGTCGCGGTGCCGTGAGCGCTGATATAACCAATATCGTCGGCTGTCAGCCCTGCCGAGCGCAATGCCCGCTCAATGCAGATTTGCATGGTTTCACGCTGTGGCTGGGTAATATGCGCAGCATCGCAGTTGGTATAAAAACCGACGATCTCCGCATAAATCTTCGCACCGCGTGCTTCAGCGTGTTCCAGATCTTCCAGCACCAGCGTCCCGGCCCCTTCGCCAATCACCAGACCATCACGTTGGGTATCAAACGGTGAAGGCGTGCTTTGTGGGCGGTCGTTGCGCTGACTGGTGGCAAACAGCGTGTCAAACACCGCCGCCTCTGAAGGGCATAACTCCTCTGCCCCACCTGCGACCATCACCGTCTGATAGCCGTGGCGGATCGCTTCCCATGCATAACCGATGGCCTGGCTGCCGGAGGTGCAGGCGCTGGAGGTCGGGATCACCCGGCCTCGCAGGCCAAAGAACAGTCCGGCATTCACCGCTGTGGTGTGCGGCATCATCTGCACATAGGTGGTGCCGGTAATGTTGTTGGTGTGCTTTTCCGTCAGCATGGTAGCAAATTCACTGACCGGGCCGGTGCTGCCGGTTGAGGAACCGTAAGCAATACCGGTATCGCCATTGGTCAGCACCGGGTGCCCCAGCAGCCCGGCCTGCTCCAGCGCCAGTTCGGTAGCACGGGTCGCCATCAGTGAGACGCGCCCCATGGAACGGATACGTTTACGGGTGTAATGCTCCGGTAGCGTAAAATCATCTACGGGTGCCGCTAACAGGGTATTCAGGCCGTCATAAATCTGCCATTCCGGCATCTTACGGACCGCATTGGTGCCCGCGCGCAAACGCTCAGACACCGCCTGCCAGTTTTCACCAAAGGCGGTCACGCCCCCCATTCCTGTTACCACAACACGGCGCATCAGAGCATCCCCCCGTTAATCGAAATGACCTGACGGGTGACATATCCCGCGATATCAGACATCAGATAGCTGGCCAGCCCGGCCACTTCCTCTGCGGCACCCATGCGTTTCATCGGGATCATCTTCAGCGCCTCATCCACCGCCACCGGTTCCATCTGGATCATTCCCGTATCAATCAGACCCGGAGCAATGCAATTAACGGTGATTTTGCGTTTCGCCAGCTCAATCGCCAGCGCCTTGGTCGCACCGATAATACCCGCTTTGGCCGCACTGTAATTCACCTGTCCGCGATTACCCATCATGCCGGAAACCGACGAGAGGGTAATAATGCGCCCGCCTTTGCGCAGTCCGATCATCGGCATCACACAAGGCTGGATCACGTTATAAAAACTGTCGAGGTTAGTGTGGATCACCTGGTCCCAGTCGTCATCGCTCAGAGCAGGAAATGCACCGTCGCGAGTAATACCGGCATTGCTGACCACGCCATAATAAGCGCCATGTTGCTCGATATACGCTTCAAGACGGGTGCGGCACATCTCGCGGTCGGCAATATCAAAGCCCAGCACGCGGCCCATGCCTCCGGCTGTCTCTATCTGCTGCAGCGTATCCCGTGCGCCCTGCTCATCGCTGTGAAAATGAACTATCACGGTAAATCCATCGGCGGCCAGGCGCAGCGCAATCGCACGGCCGATACCTTTGCTAGCTCCGGTGACTAAAACAGAACGCGTCATTCCTGAATATCCTGTTGCATAAGTTGTTGAAGTTCCAGGTCATCTGGCTGATAGGTATTCAGTCGGCCATGAGCCCAGGTGTCGCCATCAATGGTGATAACGCCGTCGAAACTGCCTATTTTTTCATCGCACATCAGCAGGCTGACGCGAATATCCAGCACGCTGTCGGCGGGGAAAATCGCCTGCTGGCAGCGGTAGCCGCGCCCGCCCAGTAGCATCCCGGGACGCGGGGGGCATTGATGCTGCTGGCGGCCATGCCAGCCTGACCAGACACCTATCGTCTGGGCAATAATTTCAATGCCGAACCAGGCAGGCAATGCCCCCTGCGGGTTGAGAAAGGGTGCCAGCACACTGTCAGCACTGACCCGTACACGGCAATGGGCCTCTTCGTCACTGACATTCAGCACCTGCTCTACCAGCACCATCGGTGAGGCATGCGGCAGGTAATACGCGGCGGGTTGATACTCTGACATCACAGCGTTCCTAAAATCAGGCAGGCATTATTGCCGCCAAAAGCAAAAGAGTTACTCATGATCACCGGGCGTTCCAGCGGCTCGGGCGCCGTCAGCAGACCGCAATCTGGCAGGCCGCTGTCCGGGGTGCTGGCGCTGAAATCTTGCGGCGGCAGCGGCAGGTGACGTGTGAGGATAAGCCAGCACAGCGCCGCCTCAACAATGCCTGCGGCACCGAGCGTATGTCCGGTTAAGTGCTTGGTGGAGCTACAGGGTACCTGGTCGCCAAACAGCGCACTGACCACGCCCGCTTCAATCTGATCATTTAACCGCGTTGCCGTACCGTGCAGGTTGATATACCCCACCTGCTCCGGGGCCAGACCCGCCTGTTGCAGCGCCATAGTAATCGCGCGTTTGGCCCCTTCCCCTTCAGGATGGGGTGCCGACATATGCCAGGCGTCCGAGGACTCACCATAACCCAGAATCGCTACGGGCTGCGGCTCGCGGGTCAGCAGCATCAGCGCCGCCCCTTCGCCAATCGTTATGCCATCACGCTGCTGGCTGAACGGCACGCAGCGTTGCGCTGATAACGACTCAAGGCTGTCAAAACCGTTGAGTGGCATACGACTGAGCGTATCGGCCCCGCCGACAATCGCCACATCCGCCAGTCCGGCGTCAATCAATCGCTGCCCGCTGATCAGCGCCCGCGCGCTGGAAGAGCAGGCCGTCGACAGCGTGTAGGCCGGGCCGCTCAGTTGCAGATAGTCCGCCAGAAAACGCGAGGGATCGCCAAGCTCCTGCTGAAAATAGTGATAATTCTCGCTGTCACCGCTGATAAAACGATCGCCCTCATCCAGGCCAGACGTGCTGGTGCCGAGCACCACCGCCACGCGGTCTGCACCAAAATGCGCGATCGCCGACTGCACTTCCGTTTCAATCTGTGCCAGCGCCGCCAGTAGCAGCTGGTTATTCCGGCTGTTATGCGCCGCCAGCCGGGCCGGAACCGCGGGTAATTCCGCATCCACCCGCCCGGTCCAGCAGGGTTTATCGCCGATCAACCATCCGCTGTCGGCACGCATCCCCGGTGCCACGCCGCGCACAAGGTTATCGGCGATGTCATCGGACGTTGCACCCAGCGCATTGAGCATACCCACCGCAGAAATAAACATCATCATCCGTCCAGATTCTGAATCAAGATATGGTAGCCAAAAGCAAACTGCTGAACACTGATCGGCATCCGCTGTGTCCCGCGTTGCAGGTAGCGGATCTCCGTGATCAGTTTGCCCCCGTCATCACGCAACTGCCGGCGGTCGCCCTGGTCTGCCAGCGTCCAGCCCGCCGGCAGGCGCGGAAGCCACACGGAAACTGGCCAGTGACTGAGCATAATATCAGCCAGCACCTGGCTGGCTGGCGGCATCTCCGGCAGAACCAGCGCCTGTTCGGCGTGAATGCCGCTGGCATCATACGTTACCCGAAACAGGCGGATGCCGAGTGATGACAACCCGGCCAGCGTCAGCTGCTGACCATCGGCACTCAGCAACACCAGCAGCGACTGCTGTTTGCCCTTGAAACTCCCGGTCAGCAGCTGTTGCTGACTGAACGCCGGATCAATGGCCGGCGGCGGTAACGTCACGCGTACGCCGGGTTTAAGCCAGGCCTGCGGCCGGGTGTCATCCGGTTTTCCGGCACAGCCCGTGAGCAGCAACGCGGCGCAGAACAGCGCCAGAAGGCTTTTCATTTTTTTCTCCGTTTCGCCGGCAGTGCCAGCGGGGACAGTAAGAACGCGGTAAAGATGCCGCTGCACAGCACAATGCCGAAACTGCTGATCGCCTGGGTACTGCTGAACACCAGCATCCCCAGCGTCAGCAACGTGGTCGCCATCGCCAGCAACACCGCCAGCAGAGAGGTTATCGGCGTCCCACGCGGATTGCTGAAGAACAGGGTGTAATTAATCCCAATGCCCAGCACCAGTACCAGCGCCAGCAGCGAAAACAGGTTAAGCGAATGGCCGGACAACGCCAGCGCCGCCAGTCCACCGCCCAGTGACAGTACGGAAGGGATCACCGTCAACAGCCCCTGACGCCAGCCAAGGCGCAGCACATTGCTCAGCGCAATTGCCACCAGCGCGGCTGCCAGCAGCCAGCCCAGCAGGGTGCGGTAAAAGGCAAACAGCGTATCGAAGGTCTGTTTACGGTCAATCCAGCTGACGCCCGGCAGGCTGTCAGCCAGTTGCGCCAGTGCGGCACGATCGCTTACGCCGCTCAACGGCACCAGTACGCCGCTGCGCCCGTCAGGCAGCGTCAGCCACAGCAGGCGCCAGCCTTCGCTGTTCTGACTGTTAAGCCAGGCTTCCGGCGTCAGCGGCTGCGCGCTGAGATCGGGGGCATTCACCATCACCCCGGCCTCGTGCAAACGGGCGATCACCGTCGGAGCCGCCTGCTGCAGTCGCTGTAAATCCTGCTGCTGCTGCGCCAGGGAGGAGAGCGGCAACAGACGGTAACTGTTGAGCCAATGCTGGCGGCGCGCATCGGCCAGTTTCGGGGCCAGCGCCTCCAGACGTTGCAAGGTCTGCTGCGGGTTATCGCCGGAAACCGCCATCCAGGTCTGGTCGGCACTCTGACCGGTGAGCGCAGTGACCTGCCGCTCCACGGCCAGCAAATGCGCGGGCAGCGCCTGGAGCTGGGAAATATCATCATCAACGCGCAGCTGGCTGATCCCGCCCAGCGACAGCAGTGCCACCAGCAGCGGCAGACCGATACGCAGGCGGTTGTTGCGTCGCCACGCCGCCAGCCAGCGCCCCATCAGCGCCATCAGCGGCACCGGGCGCACAGGCAAGCCTTTCACCAACAGCGGATACCAGCAGATCACCGTCAGGCAGGATGCCGTCAGGCCAACGGCAGCGAACACCGCCAGCTGGCGAATCCCCGGGAAGGGTGCCACCACCATAATCAGCCAGGCAATGGCGGTGGTGCCCAGCGCCAGCAGCAATGCACGCATCACCTTATGCAGGCTCTCCTGCGGGGTCATGTCTGCCCCGTGGACCATGCGCTCCGTGAGGTAATAGAGGGTGTAATCGGCCGAAATCCCGACAATGCTCAGGCTCATCACCAGCGTCATCAGGTGCAGCTCACCGAAGCAGAGGAGCGTGATCACCGTCCCTGCCAGTGCACCAATCCCTACGGAGAGCGCGCAAAGCAGCAGCGGTCGCGGTGAACGAAACACCGAGAAAACCAGCAGCAGCACACCAACAATAGTGGCCACCCCAAGGGTGGAGACATCATGCCGCGCCTGCTGGCTGGCATAATCACTGAACCAGACGGTACCGCGTGACAGCAGTTGTGCATTCGGGTACTGCTGTCGCAGTTGCTGCTCGATATCCTGAAGCTGACCAACAATGGCGTGGCTTTGCTGCATATCGAACGAGCTGCTGGCCAGTTCGCCATGAATAAAGTACCAGCGCTGCCCCTGCTTATCGCGGGTGGTCAGCCAGCCGTTGCTCAGCCCGAGCTGGCTGGCATTTTGTTGCATCATTAGCTGTGCGCCACGCACCAGCATCAACGGATCGTGATTCAGTTCCTGCCCGCTCACCCCGGCAAACGCGGAATAGAGCTGTGCCAGCACCCAGTCGGCCTGGGCGGCTCCGCCGTTTTCCAGCCGTGCGCGCGTGGCGGCATCAATCATGCTGTTTCGGTGCTGAAAAGCAAATTGCCCCCAGGCCTGCTGTTGCTGTGCGTCCAGCGGCCCTTTCACCTGCTTCAGTCCTTCAAGCTGTTGCAGCTTCGTCAGCAACGTCTGTGCCACGGCCGGGTTATCCTGCTTCCCGGCGCTGACCAGCCACACCATCTGGCGGTCAAGACGCTGCATAAAGCCCTGTTCCAGGTCGGCTGGCATCGCCCCCATCGACTGAGCAGGCAGCAGCGCCAGCACGCTACTGTTAATACGCGCCTGCGGCAGCAATGCCGCCAGCCCGGCCAACAGCAGCAGGCAGACGATCAGCCAGGCAACGGCAATCTGACGCGGTCGGTTAGAAAACAAAATGCTGCTGCTCTTCATCAGTCAGGTGAGTCGGCGTCAGGCGCTGATTGCTCAGGGTTATATCCGTACGATCGCCCTGTCGGTCATTCAACTGAATGCTGTCGAGATACGCAGCACCCTGTAAGGTGATGTTGTTAAAAAGTTTATCCAGCGGCGAAGTGGTTGGCGTCAGCACCAGGCGCCAGCGGTCCTGCCCGAGATCGTGAAAATCCAGCGCAAAGTTCTGCTCCAGGACTTGGCGGTCTGCCTGAAACAGGGCGCGCAGCAGATGGTTGAACTGGAACATCTGCGGATTGCTGTCGGCAGTGACAATTTCCGGCGGCTGGCCGTTCATCACCTGGACCATGCGTTTTTCATCCAGCACCAGCGTCAGCGGGAAAGGCTTTGCCTGCTGCCACCACAGCCCTTTATCCTGGGCTATCAGCAGTTGGCCACTGGATTTCAGGGGTTGCGCCATGCCTTTGATGGTACGCAGCTGGCTGAAGTCAGCCCGCACCACCGGCTGGCTGGCAAAGCGCTGTTGCAGTGCGTCCAGCGTGACGGCCTGCACGCTAAGGCTGGTGAGCATCAGCAAGGTGAAAAGCATTTTGATCATAGCGTGACTCCCAGACGATCAAACAGGATCTGCGGCGAGACAAAGCTGATGCCCGTCTCCCCTTCGGCCACCGCAACCTGAATGGTGTAACCGGTGGTCGTACGCTGGCCGCTCTCTGCATCAAAAATCTGATAAGCGATACGCAGGCGATTCTCCACTTCTTCAATGGTGGCACGCACGCGGATACGCTGCTCAAACGTCAGAGTGCCGCGATATTTTACCCGGGTATCCACCACGGGCCAGACGTAGCCCGAGGCCTTCATCTCACGGTAGCCATAATTAAACTTGCCCAGCAGCGCTTCGCGGGCAATTTCGAAATAACGGAAATAGTTGCCGTGCCAGACCACGCCCATAGCATCCACATCGTGGAACGGAACGGTCAGCTCAACCTCAACAGAGAAACGCGCATCGTTTAACACCGGGAATCCTTCTCTTCATGTTCGGTCGGGGGAGCTTCCGGCAGTTGCCAGAAGTCGAAAAAGTTAAACCAGTCGAGTGGCGACAGCAGCGCATGATATTCCAGCCGCTGTGCATAACGATCGACGGCCTGCTGTAAGGCCTGCTGCCGTGTCGCACGCGGCAGTTCCAGCGGATCGGCGAACGGCTCGCAGTGCAGACGCAGTGTGCTGCCCTGACGCAGGGCAAACATCAGCATCACCGGGCAACGTAGCGCCGCCGCCAGCACAAACGGCCCCTGCGGGAAGGGGGCCGGTTTGCCAAGAAACTCGCTCCATATCACACGACGACTGCCGCCGCGCTGGCGGTTGACCGCCGTACGGTCACCGACAATCGCCACCCATTCTCCGGCATCGAGCTTCTGCCGCAGCATGATGGCGGTTTCCGGGCCGATATGACTCACCGGGATCACATTAACACTGGCTTGTGGGGCAATCTCGTCCAGGACCTGTTTGAAGCGCTGCGCGTGGTCGGTAAACACCAGCGCGTTGATCACCAGCCCACTCACCTGCTGTGCCAGTGCACGGCAGGCCTCAATATCGCCCAGATGCGAGGCCAGGATCAGTCGCCCGCCCGGCGGGCCGTGGTTGATAATCACCCCGGCACCGGGGGCGAAATCAATGTCTTTACCCCAGCGCAGATCGCCGCGCCAGCTGGCAATTTTGTCCAGCATGGCATCGCCAAAACGCAGGAAGTGGCGGAAGCTGCTCAGCGGTTTGGGCAATGTCAGCTGCTGCGACTGTGCGTAATCACGGACGGCATTCAGCCACTGCACGGAGGCGCGCCGCTGTTCGCCGCCGGTCAGCCAGTACACGGCGGTCACTGGCCACAGCAACAACGTAAACGCGCGGCGGCCAAAGCACCGATACACGGTGAGCATAAAGCGTATGCCCCACAGCCCGCTGCGTTCCGGGGTAGCAGACCAGTGTCGTGCGGGTTTTCTGCGCCAGAGTAATGAAGGTATACGCGGCAGCATGCCGAAGAACAGCCGGGTGTGCATCCAGGAGATACGCAGGTTATCGCGCAGCGCATCAAAGTGTGACAGCCCGTCCTGCGGGTAGGTTACGCGGGTGGCAACGAAGTACGAAGGCGTTCCCGCCCAGTAGAGGCGCACCATAATTTCCGTATCAAAATCCATACGCTGACCGATAGCACGGCGCTGTGCCAGCGCCAGCGTCGGGGCCAGCGGATACACACGGAATCCGCACATGCTGTCTTTCAGGGAAAAGGACAGGGTTTCCACCCAGACCCAGAAATGGGTGATATAGCGGCCATAGAGGCGCGCCCGAGGCACCGAGTCGTCATACTGCGGCTGGCCTGAGATCAGCGCTTCCGGCGCAGCACGCGCTGCATCCAGCAGGCGCGGGCAGTCTTCGATCTGATGTTGCCCGTCAGCGTCCACCTGAACCGCATGCGTAAAGCCCTGACGGGCCATCTCCGTCAGCCCGGCCAGTACCGCCACGCCTTTGCCCTGATTGGTCGTCAGGCGGTGGAGCTGCACGTCCGGCCCCACCAGCGCATCGAGCTGAACGGCGGTGGCGGCATCACTGCCATCATCGACAATCAGCACTGGTAACGTAAACGGGGCCAGGCGGGCCAATACCGAGGCCATCATCATGCCGTGGTTATAGCAGGGGATCACCACGCAGGGGCGGAACGTCTCGTTTAACACAGGCGGATCTTCCCGCTACTGGCCGGGTGCAGCCCCGCATCGGTCACCCGCTGATATTGAAAACTCAGCCCTTTTTCAGGCTGCCAGCTCAGCGTCAGTTTCAGCGTAGCGCCCGGCAGGATCGGCTGCTGAAACTTAATGTTATCCACGGAGGCAAACTGCAGCCCTGGGGCCAGCAACGAGGTGCCATAGTGGATCACCCAGTCCAGCTGCGCCACGCCGGGCAACAGGGGCTGCTCAGGGAAATGGCCCTGGAACCAGAACAGATCCGCATCGACGCGCAACAGCAGTTCCGCTTCGCTGCCCTGCTGTTGTACCGCAAGCTCAACGGGCAACATGAAATAACTCCTGTATCTGCGGCCAGGCACGTTTGCTCTGACTGTTATGCGGGATGATCTCAACCACCCGCCAGAACCGCGGCATCGCCACCGGCTCAAGCCAGCGCTGCAGTTCATGACGCCACTGGCGTTTGAGTCCGTTGAGATCGCTCTGCGGCTGATAAAGCACCAGTACCACCCCAATGCCGCTGCGATCGCCGCGCACCACCTGGAGTGCCACCGCATCGGCCACCTCCGGTAGCGCCAGCAGCCGCCGCTCAATCTCACTGAGCGACACACGTTTATCTTCGATTTTCACAATACGATCATGGCGGCCACAGAGCTGAAAGCCCTGCTCACTGAACACCAGCTTATCGTCCAGCATCGCACCCTGCGGCAGTGGGATCAGCGCCGAACGCACCCACCAGTTTTTCTGCTCATCCTGGCGGAATGCCACCCCGCTGAACGGCTGCCACGCGGCGTCATCACGCGCGCGGGTACGGCTGGCGATGGCGCTGGTTTCGGTACTGCCGTAGATCTCTTCGACCGGATACCCGGTCCACTCCGTCACCGACTGCGCATCCCGCCAGGGCAATGCCCCTCCGGCTGACACCGTCAGGCAGCAGTCAGGGGCCGCCAGGGAGAAATCAATACGGCGCAGAAAGGCCGGACTGCTGATAAACGCATAGCGCCCTGGGGGTTGCGCCACCAGCTGTTCACTGTAGCAGACCTGGCGGCTGTCAAACGGCAGCCCCAGCGCCATCGGCATAACAAGGCGGAAACTCAGCCCGTAGAGATGCTGATGAGTGACCGACGCAATCAGGGTGCAGCCTTGCAGACGTTCGCCCCACAGCGTATGCAACCAGCGCGCCTCTTCATCCAGGCTGGCAACGGGTTTACTGACCTGCCGTGGCGCGCCCGTAGAACCGGAGGTAAACAGGATAATGGCGGCATCAGGGGCCATCGGCGGCAACGCATTGTCTGACGCCCTGCCCGCCTCGTCGACCTGCCAGACCGGGCAATCGAGGGGAAATGCCTGATCGCTGAGCACGCCGTCGAATTCCGCGATTTGCTCCGCCAGCAGTGAGGGCCGACAGTGGCCGGGGATCAGCGGGGTTTTTCCCGCATGCAGCGCCGCCAGTAACGCCACGCTAAACAGATAGCAGTCTTCAAAGCACAGCGCCCAGCGTTGCCCCGGGTGCGCCAGCAGACGCGTACCCAGCGCGGTGACCTGCTGCTGCCACTGCTGTCGGGTCCATTGATGCGTGCCGCTGCGTGCCACGATGCCCGGCGTAACGGTGGTCAGCCAGTCGCCCATTGGCAAAACGTTGTGACTCACCGCGAGGCCTTTATGCGCTGGCGTACACACCATTCGCCCGCCATCAACAGCCCGATTAACAGATAGCTGATTAGTCCGTTCCACCACGTCCACCAGAAAAGAGAAGTTTGCAGGCAGGTGACCAGCGCCACCCCGCCATTCATCAGAAAGAACAAGCACCAGACCTGCGTGACGCGACGGGTGTATGCCACCGCGCGCGGCGGTAAATCGGTTTCACGCAGACGGGCCAGGCGTTCAACCAGCGGCATGGCGCTGAATAAGGAGCTGGCGAACAGCAACAACAGAATGGCGTTTACCGCCACCGGGTACCACAGCAACAAATGATGGTCGCGCAGCAGCATGCTGGCCGCACACAGCGCTGCCCCGGCCACTGCCAGCCATTTGCCTGTCATCGCAAATGCCCCCTGCTGCCGACGCAACCCCAGCCAGCGCAGCACAAACAGCAGTGCCATCAATGGCAGCAGCCAGTGATATTGAGGGTGAGTGAGGCTGAACCCGACCAGAAATGGCCACAGCACCAGCAACAGCCCGGTGAGCATACGTAGCATCGGTTCGCTTTCCCTGCCGCCGTTAACGATCAGCCTTCACGCAGCAATTGTTCTACTGCATCCACCACATCCTGCACGGTGCGGACTGATTTGAAGATCTCAGGTTTGATTTTTCGGCCAATGCGCTTTTGCAAATGCACGACCATATCGACGGCATCAATGCTGTCCAGTTCAAGGTCTTCATACAGACGCGATTCCGGTTTGATATCGTCCGCATCCAGCTCAAACAATTTGACCAGCAGGCCAGTGATTTCCTGATAAATTTCGTTCTTATCCATTACGGTCTTCTCCTGGATACAATCAGGCCGTCAGCGCAGAACGCTGGGCATGGATAAACGCCGCCAGGGTGGCAACGGAGTAAAAATGCTGACGCATTTCGTCACTTTCGGCAGAGAGCACCACGCCGTAACGGCTTTTCACCGCCAGGCCCAGTTCCAGTGCGTCGATAGAATCAAGACCCAGGCCGTCGCCAAACAGCGCCGCGTCGGTTTCAATATCCATCACGCTCACTTCTTCCAGATTAAGCGTGTCGATGATCATCTGTTTAATTTCGAGCGATAACTCTTCCATACTGTTTCCGAATAATTATTGATGTTCTGGTGTTAATGCATCTTGCAAATAGTGAGTGAGGTGACGCGCGGCACGTGACTCCAGCTCCCCCTCTTCGGCCCAAAATGTGCTGCCGTCAATGCGCTGCTGCACGCGCACGGTGAACAGCGGTTTTTCTTCTGGTACCTGATACCAGCGGCTCTGCTTGTCGAGCATACGCTGGGTACAGACAATATGAACCAGACGCAGATCGCAACGGCAGCGCACTGCAATATTGGCAGCGCCGCGCTGGAGTTTCAGTGGTTCACCGTAACGGGTACGTGTCCCTTCCGGGAACAGGATAATCGCATCGCCCTGATCCAAACGGCGCTGGCTGTCCGGCAGCAGCGTTTCCCCCTGGCTGTTCACCAGATAATCCGCAGCGCGCACCACGCCGGAAAGGAAAAAGTTTTTCTGTAACCCGGCTTTCACCAGGCAATCTGCTTCCGGCATCACTGACGCCAGAAACACGTAATCCACCAGCGAAGGATGATTCGCCACGATCAGACAACGTCGATCCTGTTGCAACAGTTCGGCCCCTTCAATGCGGTAGTCAAACACCCCAAGGGTACGGCAACAGCGCAGGAAAAGACGAAAACAGCGCGAGATACTGCGCCGCGCCAGGCGGCGGCGCTGCTGAGGATTGCGCAACAGCAGCAGCAGGTTAAACCACACCAGCGACAGCATCAGCCCTCCCAGACCAAATAGCGTAAAGCACAGGCCGGTCATCAGAATGCGCCAGTAGCGACTGAGATAACGATAAGGTCGGGCTCGCAGGGTGAGATCAGTCATAGCGACACGCCCACTGCCAGTGGAAACGATCGCCCGGCACGCTGAACTGCGCCTGACGTGCCAGCCAACCGTGTAGGAACAGCAGGCTTTGCGGCAGCGCAGGTGCACGCGGCGTAGCCTGCGGCTGGCTCACACACTGACAGGCATCACCCGGTGCCAGCAGCAATGCCACCGCATACGCAGAAAACAGCGTCAGGTCAGGAATATGCGGGTGATAGATATCAGGAATGGTGCCGTCAAAATCAACCAGCAGCACATGGTGATAGCCCGAGGCATGTAACGCGGCCACTTCCAGCATACCCTGCTGAAAAGAGTCCACTCCGGCTGACAATGACGTTGAGACCAACGGGGCTTCGGCGGCAATGGTCAGGCTGCCTACCGCCGCATTGTGCACCGACATCGCAAAGTCTGTCGGCGACAGATTCTGCTGTTTTGCCAGGGCAGTGAGAATACGTAGATTACGCTCCAGCTCACCGTGACGGCTGGTAAATACCAGCGCATCCACGGGCTGACGACGCATGACAGACAGCCCACAGTCCACCGCCGAACGGCTGCCGCTGTTCAGACGCCGCGCAGTCATCATCGGCAGCTGGCTGCATTTGGCCAGTTGCTGCGTGCTGTCGATGACGGGCGGCTGCATTGCCCAGTTTTGCCAGTGCTCAGGCTCATTCAACCCGGGCGCGCTAGCCTGCCAGTCGAGGAGTGTAAAGGCTAAATTCATGCTGATTCTTCTTGCAGCGCGGGAACGTTCTCCGCCCTGTATTCGAGTAATTTGATCATGCCCACAGAGGGATCGTCACTGCGGTTCATCGGTCCATTCAGCGGCACCCGTGCCGCATGGCTAAACCACAGCATAGCGTTTAGCAACGGGTGCTGGCATTCGGAATTAACCGCATTTGCGATATAAAACGCTGTTAACGACTCACCCCATTTAATGGGTTGTCGGCCAGGCTGGCAGGATCTTTAATGCCTGAGCGAACCGACGCCTGACGATTAGGGTGTTTTTGAGGATGCCAGACGTAACTGGATGTCCTTATCGAGGTTATTGACCCAACGATTGTAATTACGGTGAATTTCACCCGGTGCGGCCATCAAGTTATTGCTACCGACATAATTGATAGAATAATGGTTCGCGCCGTAGGTAATGCGAATATCGGCGCTATGGTTACGCTGAATGATCCGCCCGGTAATCACGCCCGGCTGCTGTGGCTGCATCACCCATTGACGTGCGCGCCCGGCGTCCAGAATGGCCGTTTGCAACTGATTGTCGCTGTAATCAGCATTCAGCGTTTGATTGATATTTTTTACCGGTTCTGTGCGCGCGCACCCTGCCAGCGCAAAGGCGCATAACAGTGTGGCGAAAAGACGTGACTTTTTCATAGCATCCCTAAAAATAATCTATAATTTCCAGCTAGTTATTTGCACAAATAGCACCCATTACGGAGATTTTTTTCCGCATGACTCAGACTATTAATTGTAAAGATTCGCATAATAGCATTCGTTGCTAAGCAATGAGAAGCACTAAAGAATCCGATTGATTCCCAATTTTTTCTCGTTATTGATTGGCATCAAGGGTGCCACTGACGCTACGCTGTCGTGGGGGTTCTCTGAAGGGGGCAAGGTTATGAAGCCATCAGGCTGGATAGAAATGGCGCGCGATGACGCGACGTCGATTGAAACCCTGCGCGCTCATTTTACCGGCCACGCTTACGATCCACACTGGCATGACAGCTACCTGGTCGGTGTGACCGAACAGGGTGTGCAACAGTTTCATTCGCGTCGCCAGCAGCATCAGAGCCGTCCCGGTACGGTATTTTTACTGGAACCGGGTGAACTGCATGATGGCGATGCGATCGACGAAAGGGGTTTTACCTATCGTATGCTGTATATCGACCCGCTCACGCTGCGCCAGCAATTAAGCAGCCTGTTTAGTGAGATTCCCGACCGTTTTGAACTGAACTTTGCCCGTACCCTGAGCAGCGATCGTCAACTGGCGTGGGCAACGCTTCATGCCTTTCAGGCTCTGCATGACAATGAGTTGAAAATCATCAAAGAGAGCGCGTTACAGCGCCTGTTTTCTGCCCTGACACGCCACCTTCACTGGCGGCGCCCCCTTCAACTGGCTGCGCATGAGAACACCCTGGCGCTGCGGGCGCGCGATTTTATGCTGGACCACCGTTATGACAATATCGGCCTGAGCGATATGGCAGCGGCGCTGGAGGTTGATCGTTTTCGTCTGTCACGCGAGTTTCACGCTCACTTTGGCCTGCCTCCTCATGCCTGGCTGATTCAGTTGCGCCTGAGCGAAGCGCGCCGCCTGCTGTCGGCCGGTCAGCCCCCAGCCCTGGTTGCGGCACAGCTGGGATTTGCCGATCAAAGCCATCTCGGGCGCTGGTTTAAACGCGCCTATCAGCTGACTCCCGCTTTTTATCAACAGCACTGCACAAATCTTCCAGACTGAGCCGCCGCACTGATTTACGCTGCGTTTTTTCTCCGTCAGAAGGCAAAAATGATGAATGATGTTCGTTGTGTGGTGGTACTGAATAGTGCGTTAACCGTGGGCAAGGCGGCCAACGCCGCCGCGGTACTGAGCCTGACGCTGGGGCAGCGTCATCCGCATCTGGTCGGTGATGCGTTAGCGGATGCCAGTGGCCAGTGCTATCCGGGCCTGATCCCGGTGGGCATCCCGGTGCTGTCAGCCGATAATACCCAGTTGAGTGTGCTGCTTGAGTGCTGCGAAGAGCAGCAGTTTGATGCGATTATCTTTCCGCAGGAGGGCCAGATGACGGTGGATTACGCCGAATTTTCAGCTGCCGTCAGTCAGATTGCCACCGCCGATCTACAACACCTCGGGCTGGCTATCGCCGGGGAGAAGAAGGCACTGCGGAAACTGACGGCGAAACTGAAACTCTTTGGCTGATCGCAGGCCGACAGCAGCAAGCCTGCCTATCTGTTATGACGCCTGCCAGCCGCCGCCCAGTGCGCGGTAGAGATCGATCTGCGCCAGCAACAGATTATTTTTGGCCTGCACCACACTGAGCTGGATGCTGAACAGCGTACGCTGAGCATCCAGCTCATCCAGATAGGAAGCGTAGCCATTCTGATAGCGGTTGCGCGCGATACGCAGCGCCTCCTGCACCACTTTCTCCTGTGCCTGTAACTCGGAGAGTTGCTCCTGATAACGGGTAATGGCATCCAGATCGTTATTCACTTCTCCAAACGCACTGCGTACCACTTTTTCATAGTTGTACAGTGCCTGGTTGCGCGTGGCCATGGAGACATCAACCTGCGCGGTCAGCGCTTCACGGTTCAGCAACGGTGCCAGCACGCTGCCGCCAATACTCCACAGGCGGAACGGATTCTCCACCAGTTCATGGAGCACCGAGCTTTGCATTGTTCCGGTGGCGGTGAGATTCAGTGAAGGCAGCAGACTGGCGCGTGAAGACTGAAGTGATGCATCCGCCGCCAGGAGCTGGCGTTCGGCCTGCACGATATCCGGCCTGCGCTGCAACAGCTGAGACGGCATCACGGCAGGCAGCGTCTGCGGTGCCACGTGGTCAAAGTGGTTCTGGCGGGCAATCTGACGCGGGTTCATTCCAACCAGAATACTCAGGGCATTTTCCTGCTCAGCAATCTGATGTTGTAACAGCGGGATTTGCGCTTTTGCCGTCTGATATTCCGACTGCGACTGCACCCACTCCAGGCGCGAGGTGTAACCCGTTTCAAACTGGCGCTGTGCCAGCTTTAACGAGTTGGCACGGCTGGCCAGCGTGGCTTCCGTAACCCGCAGCTGTTCGTCGAGCGACACCAGGGTCATATACCCTGACGCCACCGAACTGGCGATGGTCAGTTCGGCCGCGCTCGCCGCCGCCTGCTGGGCTGCCAGCGAGGCTTTGGCTGCATCAATGCTGCTGCTGCGTTCACCCCATAAATCGACGTTGTAGTTGGCCTGTAACAGGCCCTGGAAGACGGTGGATTGCGCAGGCTGGCCCGTTGCCGCGGAGATAGCCCGCGCACGGCTTGCCGCCACGCCGGCATCCAGCGTCGGGTAGTTATCCCCCTGCGCTCCACGTAGCTGAGCACGATACTGATCGACGCGTGAACGGGCGGTTAATATATCCGGGTTGTTGCGCAGCGCCTGCTCCACCAGCTGGTTCAGTGATGCATCGTTAAACGCCCGCCACCAGCTCGCTTCCACCGCCGCACCCGGTCCAACCTGGTTTCGCCACTGCATCGGTATTGGCAACGCCGACGGTGCCTGCTCCACTTCCGTAGCACAGCCTGCCAGCGTGGCCGTCAGCATCATCATCACCAGAGTTTTCGGCGCAGGCATCATTTTTTATCTCCATCCTGCACGGCCGCAGTATCGATATTGACCTCGACCGACATACCCGGACGCAGATGGGCCGTGTTATCGCTGGTGATCTTAATTCGCACCGGAATGCGCTGGGCAATTTTCACAAAGTTGCCGGTGGCGTTATCCGGTGAGATCGCACTGAACTCCGATCCCGCTGCCGGGGAGATATACTCAACCTCACCGTTAAACTGTTCACCGTCCAGTGCATCAACGTGGAACGTCACAGGCAGCCCCGGACGGATGCGCGCCATCTGGGTCTCCTTCATATTAGCCACCACCCACATCTGCTGCGGCACCAGCGAGGTCAGCCGGGTTCCCGCCGTGACGTAAGCGCCCTGCCGCACAGAGATTTGCCCTAACTGCCCATCACGCGGGGCGATAATTTTGGTGTTGTCGAGGTCGATCTGCGCCAGTTCCAGCGCGGCCTGCGCGCTGGCGACATCCGCCTCCAGCGAGGCACGATTAACAATCACGGTTTGCAGATCCTGGCGAGAGACTTCCAGTGTGGCCTGCGCCTGCTGCACATCCGCTAGTGTCTGGCTATTGCTGGCACGCGATGCATCGCGTTCACGCAGAGAAAGTGAACCATCTGAGACCAGATTTTCCACACGCTTCAGATCCAGCCCACCTTTTACCGCCTGGGCTTTGGCGTTTTGCAGTGCGGCGTCATTGCGTTTGATCACCGCTTCCGCGCTGCGGCGCTGCTGAATATTGTTGGCCAGCGTCGCTTTTTTCATATCCAGCTGCGCCATCGCCTGGTGCACGCGCTGGCGATAGATGCGGTCGTCAATGGTCATCATCAGGTCGCCCTGGTGGACCGGCTGGAAGTCCAACACCTTAACCTCAGTGATATAACCACTGACCTGCGGGCTGATAAAAGTCACCTGGCCGCGCACATAGGCGTTTTCCGTTGACTGTGTCTGGCTGGTAAAGGGCGGTAGCTGCCAGGCGTAAAGGATCACCAGTACGCCGACCAGGGCAATCCCCGATCCAAGGGCAATCGATAAAATACGCAGCTTATTATTTCTCAGACGCTCGGTGAGTTGCTGCTGTTCCTGTTGACTCATGTTTTCCCCGTGTTCCCTTCTTCGTTCCACAGAACGCTTACCGGGCAATAGTCTTGTTAAGATTTTGCATCGCGCGCTGTTCCGCTTCGGCTTCGCGTTTGGCCTGCTGCCAGTTGAGATAACGCAGACGCGAAAGACGCCACAGCACCCAGAGTAAAGTGATCCCTGCCATGATGGCAGTCAGCATATACACATCGTTATAGGCCAGTACATTCGCCTGTAATGTGGCAACGGTTTGCAGCTGTGCCGTGCCCTGAGCACTTTGCAGGGTGCTGTCACCCACAAGGCTGGCAAACAGATTATTGTACTGGGCTAAACGATCGGTCACGTTCGGATCCAGCAGCGACAGCTGGTCACCGAGCAGGCTGGAGTGATATTTTTCGCGCCAGGTCTGGAAGGTCCCGAGCAGCGCCGAACCCATCAGGCCGCCGAGGTTTTGACTCATACCAAACAGCACTACAAAGCTGACCAGGTTCTTCGGCTGAGTCACCACGCTGCCCACGCCCAGCAGCATCGCTGGTGCGATAAAGAAGGAGGTACTGAAGCCCAGCAGGAACTGACTGAAATACATATTACTGGCGCGGGTCAGCGGGCTGGACTGGGCATCCATCAGCGAGGCCACCATCACGATAATCAGCGACAGTACAATCGGCCAGCTCAGATGTTTGGGATTAATGGTCAGCGCGCTACAGATAATCCCCGCCGCCACCCCGGCAAGGATCGCCAGCGCCAGCCCCTGCATCTGATCGTTCAACATGCCAATCTGTTGCAGATAACCAATCGCACCGGTGTTCTGTTCGGCCAGCATGATACGCAGCAGGATCATCACAATACCGAGACGGAATATCGCCCCGCTCCCCAGCCAGCGGGTGTTAATCAGTGGATTACTGCGATTGTGTTCCACCAGCACGGCTGCCGTGACCAGCACCAGCCCGAGGGCGAGGCAAACGCCCAGCCACGGCGTGCTGGTCCACCATTCAATGCGCCCGAGCGACAGTACGCCGCAGAACAGCGCCATACCGGGTGCCAACAGGAAGAAGGTCAGAAAGTCTTTTTTCTCGAAAACTTTGGTGCGCTCTCCCGGAGGCAGTTTAAGGATCAGCACCGCACCGAGCGCCATTAACGCCAGCCCCAGCTCAAACAGGTACAACCCGCGCCACTCATCCAGTTGCAGCAGTTCCGTCGAGAACAGACGCGCAAGAGGAATGGCGAGCTGTGAAGCCCCCAGACCAATCGCCAGCGCTTTCAGGCGATGTTTCGCGGGCCAGGCCTGAACCTGATAATAGATACCCAGTGAACTGAGTGCGGCACCGACCATGCCGTGCGCCGCACGGACGATAATCGCGGAACTGAGGTCGTTGACCAGCAGATGGAAGAACGCCACCAGCACATACAGCACCAAAAACGCTTCGGTGAATACCCGCAGCCCGAACTGCTGGCGAAACTTCACCAGCAGCAGGTTAATCGAGATATTTCCCATCACGTAAACGGCGGGCAGCCAGGCAATCTCGTTATTGTAGGCACCAAACACGCCCTGCAAATTGGTCAGGTTGGCAGTCACCAGCGCGTTACTGAGCGCCCCGGTGATGCAAATCAACAGGCCAACGATACCAAAGGCAATGCGTTTATGGGTGGGGTGCAGCGGCGTAGAGGGCGATCCAGGCAGCATGGGCTTTTCGCCAGGCGCCCACTCACGCGGAGCATAGGGATTGGATTTAATGCGGGACACCTTACTTCACCTCTGTCGCCGCCAGCAGCTGCTGCAGTACACGCTGGGTGACCGCCAGATCGCCCGCATTCACGCCAGACAGCAGCTCATTGCGCAGTGCATCAGCCTCCGTTTTCAAACGCTGATACAACACCTCGCCTTTCGGCGTGACATGCAGCAGTCGTTTACGCCGATCTTCAGGAGGCTGTACCCGCTCGACCAGTTGCTGCTTTACCAGACGGTCAATCAGCGGCACGACGCTGGCATCTTCCAGACCCAACGACTGCGCCAGTTCTTTCTGACTCATCGGCTCATCCTGAAGGGCGATCGTCGCCACGGCCATCCAGCTGCTCATGCTGAGACCATTATCTTTCATCCGCCGATCTATCGCCTGACGCCAGGCGTGGGCAGTAAGATGCAGCAAACGGGAGAAATTCAGTTCCTGGGTATTCAATAGGTAAGATGCCTGATAATTAGAGCTCTAACTAAACGATATAGCAATTATAGCCACGATGAGATAAAGAAAGGAAGACAACCTCAGAAGAGTGTAGATAATTCTTTTCCGCCTCGCCAGGCGGCTACCGCTTAAGGAACAGCATGATGCCCATTTTTACCCTGCGCCAGCAGCCTGAACGCCGCCATGAGATTGCTCGTCTGTTGCATAGCGAATGGTCTGAACTCGCGAACTGGTCCTCGTTAGCCACCATCAGCCAACGTCTTGATGAGCGTAACCAGCACGACAGCGGCAGTTTTACCCTGATCGCCTGTGACACTGACGGCACGCTGACCGGCACGGCCAGCGTGATCGAATATGAGCTGGATGACAGGCCAGAACGTCGTTACTGGCTGGGCGAAGTGTTCACACCAACAGAGTGGCGCGGTAAAGAAATAGGTTCCAGCCTGGTAAACGCCTGTATTGACCGCGCCCGCGCACAACAGATAGATGCGTTATGGCTGTATACACCGGACCAACAGGCTCTTTATCGTCGACTCGGTTGGCAGGATGTGGAACAGCGTTGGATTTCAGAAGAGTGGGTGACGGTGATGGTGCTGGGGTTGTCCGCAGTAATAGATGATCCTTCGTCTGACAAGATGCTGAATCGTGTTGGATCTTAGATAAGTGAATGATGAGGATGGGCAATCAGGTCTGGATAATAAACGGTGAAGATTAAATAAGCGTTCTTCACCGCGTTAGTATGGCTTTCATTTTCTGAGAGCCATCAAAAGACGACTTTTACTGCACCTACATCAGTCTCTTTCAAAGCAGCTGGAGTGATATAGGCTGGTCCAGCATCACTCAGCCAGTGCTTTATTATCCTAGAAAGCTCGGTGTCACTGGTGGTTCTGTGACTGGTGGTTCTGTGACTGGCGGTTCTGTGACTGGCGGTTCTGTGACTGGCGGTTCTGTGACTGCCGGTTCTGTGACTGGCGGTTCTGTGACTGGCGGTTCTGTGACTGGCGGTTCTGTCGTTGGTGGACAGGTTACTGGCGGCTTTGTCACTGGTGGTTCTGTCGTTGGTGGGCAGGTTACTGGCGGCTTTGTCAATGGTGGTTCTGTCGTTGGTGGGCAGGTTACTGGCGGCTTTGTCACTGGTGGTTTCTGAGTATTGCAGCACACTTTAATATTGATACAACCGCATTCGTCTTCAGCAGCAGAAATAGTCAACGACAAGTCACCGATGATAATGGTGTTTTGATCAATGCACAGTTTTTTCATTATTTATCCCTAATAAAACAACTCCATTTTATCGCCACGTATGTCTTAATCATCATAGCGATCCCTTAGGCCATTGTTATAGCACTCAAGGTGCGAATGAAATATCGCAATTGCTTGAGTAATTCATCCATTTTTCCATTACGCCTCAACGCAGGTAACCTCCTTTTCTTTAAAGGCCCAGCCTTAAATCTGCGGTTCGTGATGGTAAAAAATGTTGAACGGTCTGTACGTCACGACCGAAAAATAGCGGTAGTTCCGGTTGTTGGTGGGCAGAAGTAGAAGCGAATATTAGGAAGGCATATTAGGAAAGGATTAATTCAGACGTAAAAAAACCGCCTTTCGAGGCGGTTACGACATTGCTTACTGCTTGTTTTTATTCGTTTTAATCGGTACTGATAATATGGTGCCCGGGGTGGGACTTGAACCCACACAGCCATAAGCCGAGGGATTTTAAATCCCTTGTGTCTACCGATTTCACCACCCGGGCATGGGTGTTAATTGGAGGCGCGTCCCGGAGTCGAACCGAGGTAGACGGATTTGCAATCCGTAGCATGGCCACTCTGCCAACGCGCCTTTAAATCTTTTTGTCATCAAAGAGTCATCTCTGGCGACTAATTTGGAGCGGGAAACGAGACTCGAACTCGCGACCCCGACCTTGGCAAGGTCGTGCTCTACCAACTGAGCTATTCCCGCATTGCCATCAGTTTTATTCTGTTTTAAATGAGACCTTCAGAACTTGCTGATTTGCTTTATCTTCTGGCTGCCTGAGCTGCCTTTCGATGCGTTGCATTCTACTGTTCTGGCGCAATGAGTCAACCAAATTATCCTCACAATGCATCCGTTTGCTGCTTTTTAAGTCGCTTCGATCACCGTTCGAGCAAATCGCCACGTGCAGCGCTCAAATACTGGAACATTGACCAGAAGGTTAGCACAGCGGCAATGTACAACGCGGCAACGCCAACGCCCTCAACAATACTGTTCGGGCGCCATAACAGCGCAAACAGTGACAACATCTGGGCCGTGGTTTTGACTTTACCAATCCACGAAACGGCCACACTGCTGCGTTTGCCGATTTCAGCCATCCACTCGCGCAGAGCTGAAATGATGATTTCACGGGCAATCATGGTGGCAGCCGGTAAGGTGATCCACCATGAGTGGAAATACTCGGCCACCAGCACTAACGCGATCGCCACCATCACTTTATCGGCCACCGGATCCAGGAACGCCCCGAACTGGGTCGTTTGTTTCCAGCGACGGGCCAGGTAACCATCAAACCAGTCAGTCACCGCAGCAAAGATGAAAATCAGTGCGCATGCCAGTGGAGCCCATTGAAATGGCAGGTAAAATGCCAGTACAAAGAATGGGATTAATACAACGCGAAACAGGGTAAGTAAGGTCGGAATATTAAATGGCATAATTACGCTAACTGTTTGGACAGAGTAGAATTTGTCCCTATGTTCCTACATTGCTACGGGTGTTGCAATGCTTAGTGTTTCAGCGCATAGAAGATTTTTTCAGCCAGCGCATGTGAAATTCCAGGGATACTGGCGATTTCTTCCATAGAGGCATTGATCAACGGTTGCAGGCCTCCCATGTACTTGAGCAGCATCTGGCGCCGTTTTGGACCGATCCCTTCAATGGTTTCCAGCGCACTGGTGTTCTTCACTTTAGCCCGTTTATTACGATGGCCTGTTATTGCATGATTGTGAGAGTCATCACGAATATGCTGGATAACATGTAACGCCGGAGAGTCTGGCGGCAAAGCAAATCCCTCCCCTTCCGGTTCAAGGAACAGCGTTTCCAGCCCGGCTTTACGATCGGTGCCTTTTGCCACCCCCAGCAACAGAGGATGATGTTTATCCCAGGTCACATCCAGTTCAGCGAAAACGTCTTTCGCCTGTGAAAGCTGGCCTTTGCCACCATCGATCAGAATTACGTCAGGAATTTTGCTCTCTTCAATGGCCTTGCCATAACGGCGACGCAGCACCTGGTTCATGGCCGCATAGTCATCACCGGGGGTGATGCCCGTGATGTTATAGCGACGATATTCGCTGCGCAGTGGCCCGTTGGCATCAAAAACCACACAGGAGGCGACCGTCTGCTCCCCCATCGTGTGGCTGATATCAAAACATTCCATACGACGAATAGCCGGTAACTTCAGGGTGTCGGCAAGAGCCGTTAGCCGTTGGTGTATAGTGGAATGCTGTGCCAGACGCGTCACCAGCGCGGTAGCCGCATTGGTGCGGGCAAGCTTCAGGTAACGGGCGCGGTCGCCCCGGGGTTTGCTCTGGATGGCAATACGCCTTCCGGCAAGCTCTGTCAGCGAGTCCGCCAGCAGCTCTTTTTCCGGTAACTGGAAATCCAGCAGAATATCAGCGGGTAACGTGCGTGCCTGGCTACCCTGCAAATAGAATTGCCCCACAAATGTCTGCACAACTTCAGCCAGTTCTGTGCCACTGGGCACTTTCGGGAAATAACTTCGGCTGCCCAACACCTTACCCTGACGGATAAACAATACGTGCAGACAGGCCATTCCAGAGTCGAACGCAACACCGATGACATCCAGATCGTCCCCCTGATTGGAGACAAACTGTTTTTCCGTGACGCGGCGCACCGCCTGTATCTGATCGCGCAGACGGGCGGCCTCTTCAAAGCGCATTTCCTGGCTGGCATGTTCCATGCGTGCAACTAGCTGATTCAGGACCTGATCGTCTTTACCCGAAAGGAACAAGCGCACATAGTCGATCTGGCGCGCATACTCCTCTTCCGTCACCAGCCCCTTCACGCAAGGCCCAAGGCAACGACCAATCTGGTATTGCAGACACGGACGTGAGCGGTTGCGATACACGCTATTTTCACACTGGCGTACCGGGAAAATTTTTTGCAACAGCGATAACGTCTCTCGTACCGCATAGCCGTTAGGGAAAGGACCGAAGTATTCCCCTTTCGCATGCTTGGCACCGCGATGGCTTGCCAGGCGCGGATGGGCATCCGCGCTCAGAAAGATGTAGGGATAGGATTTATCGTCACGCAGCAGCACGTTGTAGCGCGGCTGGTAAAGTTTGATGTAGTTATGTTCCAGCAGCAGCGCTTCGGTTTCCGTATGGGTCACCGTCACGTCTATCTGGCAAATCAGCGCCACCAGCGCTTCCGTCTTACGACTGGCGAGGTTTCCGCGAAAATAGCTGGAGAGCCGTTTTTTGAGATCTTTCGCTTTGCCAACGTAGATAACCGTACTCGCAGCATCATACATCCGGTAAACGCCGGGCTGGCTGGTGACGGTTTTCAGGAAATACTTTGCATCAAACTGATCATTCACTACTGATTAACGGCTCCGCGCTGTACAGGCCATGACGGATGGCCAGATGCGTTAACTCCACGTCCCCACTGATATTCAGTTTGCTGAACATGCGGTAACGATAGCTGTTAACAGTTTTAGGACTCAGATTGAGTTGTTCGGAGATTTCCGTCACTTTCTGGCCCTTAGTAATCATCAGCATAATCTGCAACTCGCGTTCCGACAAACTGTTGAACGGCGATTCCGCTTTTTGCGGTTCGATTTGGCTCAGTGCCATCTGTTGCGCAATATCGGAGGCAATATAGCGCTGCCCCGAGTTGACAGAGCGAATCGCGCTGATCACTTCCTGCGGCGCTGCCCCTTTGCTGAGATAACCAGAAGCCCCCGCCTGCATCACTTTTGCTGGCAACGGGTTTTCGGTATGAATCGTTAACATGATAATTTTGCAGTCTGGCGTGTAACGGATAATCTTGCGCGTCGCTTCAAGTCCGCCAATACCTGGCATATTCATGTCCATCAGCACCACATCAGCACTGTTAGCACGACACCATTTTACCGCATCTTCACCGCAGTTCGCTTCTCCAACAACCTGGATACCTTTGACATCCTCCAGGATGCGACGAATACCTGCGCGAACCAGCTCGTGGTCATCAACAAGAAAAACGCTTATCAAACGATGCTCCTTAAGCGGCTAAGGCAGGTGGCGAAAAAAACATTTGCAGGCCGATGATGTTACTACTTTTTCACGGCTGTTAGAACAGAAATAATGTCGAACTTTATACCAAATCTAATTTATCTGTAGAGGCTAAATAGCACGTAAATTCTTCAATAATGCAAAGGTGTAACTTGTAAACGTTAATCTTTTAGGTCGAAAAAAATCTCATCCGCCAGCACCATAATAAAATAAATTATAATTTACAATAAGTTGTATAAAAAATGCTATTTTTCATTTAAAAATAAAGTCAATATTTTCCTAAATTTTAGCACTTTCTACAACGTGACATAACACTAACGCACAACCGATTGTTTTATCATTAATCTTAACCGACTCACTGCTTTCTTCATGCCATTATATGATATACTTTCGAACACTTTACGTGCCTGGTAAACTAACCGGAAGCACTGTTTTTTCAAAGACTATCGGGAGAAATCATGAGCGAGACTGACTTTTCAACCAGCGAAGAAGTGCAGGCATTAGCTAACGAAGTGACGTGCATGAAAGCACTTGTCACACTGATGCTGAAAGGTATGGGTCAGGCAGATGCCGGTAAAGTCATCATCAATATGGAACGCTACATCGCCGCGCTGGAAGATCAGCAGCAGGCAGAAGTGTTCAGCAATACGGTCAAGCAGATCAAACACGCTTATCGTCAGTAATACACCCGCCTTCCCGCCGCGTTAAACGCCCGTTGCTTTTTTATTGGTTTTGTCACACCGTAGTGTTTTAACTGACAGAACAAAGCAATGGGCTTACTTTTCAAAGCAATACTGGGTGCTGCGGTCGTGGTGTTAATCGGCCTGTTATAGAGAACCCGTCATTACTATCTTGCCGGTCTCATTCCGCTGTTTCCCACCTTCGCACTGATAGCCCACTATATTGTGGCCAGTGAGCGGGGCATCGAGGCGCTGCGAACCACCATCGTCTTTGGCATGTGGGCGATTCTGCCCTACTTTATCTATCTGCTGGCACTTTGGTATTTTATTACGATGATGCGGCTGCCACTGGCACTGCTGGCAGCCGTATTATGCTGGGGCGTAGCAGCGTGGGTGCTGATCACGCTGTGGTCGAAATGGCATGGATAATAAACTTAGCGCCCGCGTGGCCCCCAGCTAACAGATACCCCAAGTGTAGGCAGCACTTCTTCAGGCCGGAAGCGACGTGCGCCATGGAACTTTTCAGCCAGATTCGGCTGAGCAATCGGGATTTTGACCGCAAACAGGTTGTCTTCTGACTGAATGATCCCTGGTGTGAGCGGATCATAGTTCACCTGATGCTGTTCAAACATCTGCTCCAGCATCGGCGTTGCCGCACTGTAGAGATACTGAATGCCCGATTGTCCCGCCAACTGCACCGCATGCCATAAAATGTTCAGCGGCAACTCCGCATCAATTTCAAGCCGGGCAGAGAAACGTGACATTTCCCAGACGATATCACTCTCATTGTTACTATTTTCAGCACCTGCGGCTGAACGGTTGCTGTCCGGATCCTGCCATGCCATTAAACGCGCACAACCACAGATACCAAACTGCGCAGTCCAGGCAATCAACCAGATCACATCGGAACGATCGAAGCGATCGTACTCCTGGCCCGGGGTACTAAGACGAGACGGAATCGACCAACCTTCACCTCTGGCAAAGACGCTGTAACGATAACTTCCTAATTCTGCCAGTAAAGATGACGGCATGTCCTTCAGCTTGGTCTGGATAATCTTCATTCATGATCCCCTGTCGCATTCCCTCGTGAGCGCCGCTCCTGACGGTTCGGGCAGGGTTGTTACCCTGGGCGCAGGGTAGACAACCGGGTGGCAATTCGAAACTACCAAATTTGGTAGTTGCATCCTCTTTCAGATTAAACCGATTGCTGCGGCATAAGAGGCAATTTGCGTTTTGTTTGGTGCATTAAATCGTTTTTGCATGTTTTTTTGGTGAAAATTAACGGTATTCTCTGAGATAGAGAGGATCAGTGATATTTCTGCCGATGTTTTTCCCTCTGCGGTCCATTTGAGAATTTCGAGTTCTCTTTCACTTAATTCCAGTTTCGTTGCCAGCATCGAAATATCATCCATTTCGATCAATGCAGCCATTGACAGCTCCGAAATATACTGGAGTTTAAGTTCAAGTTCTGTCGTTAACGCTATCATTTTAGAAGGATTGGCAGACGACAGCGATAATATACCTACGGATCTGTTTTTCGCCATCACGGAACAAGAAATACCGTGATAAATACCATGTTCTCTGGCAGCTTGCAGAACGCACTGCTCCTCGGGGAGCAGATCGCCTCCCCACAACCACATCGCTCCCGGTGAACGGCACTTCTTCATCACAGGATCGCGCTGTACTAAGTCTTCATGCAAATAATACTCAATCCACTTCTGCGGATAATTACTGTAAAAAAAAGTTTTTGGCCGGGTAAAAGGAACGGGATGACGAATAAAAAGAGCATAAAAATCGAATTCCAGCTCCCCCGCCTGTTGCTCAATTATCCTGGTAATATGAGCGGTGTTGCTTCCCGTACCAAAAGCCAATTGCATCCTGTTTCGCCAACTGAAATAGTTCTCAGATGTCATTAATGCCTCAGTCCGACAGGGAAAATCCCCGCCCTGATTATAATTGTCATTGTGAATATGGCAGTAAAAAAATGAATGAAATCGAGTAAAAATTTTAATTGTCCAGAGTGATATTTCTGAACAAAAAACAGTTTACAACGTTCAGGTATTGATCTGTTTGGGCATAAAAATCACCAGGAAAATAAGCCCAAAAAATGGACACCAGACCGATAATAACCTATGTCACATTTTGTTCTCAGTGTCGCCAACGAGATACATCGATTTATCGCACCACTCACCACAGGGGTTAGAATAGGATTTTTCCTATAAAGATTCAATAATTTTGCCCCTTTTGTCATGGCGTTTACGCACAATAGTTTTACAGTGTTTCAGGGCTTTTTTTCAGTAAAAAAAATGTGACTCGTCCGACAAAAAGTCAAAACTTATTGATATAATTATCAATTACCTCCCTCCTGTTACCATTTGGCTTTCACGCAATAGGTTAATGACTATGTAGCAACAGCAGACAATCCCACAGTTATCACATGGGGTTAACGGCAATATGTACAATTTGCATCATCATCTTTTCGTTTTAAGTTCTGCTGCGTATTGTTATGCGAAAATACGTCTCTGCGAATACCTGCCTCCTGAAACAAGCAGCATGAGTGCATGCCCTACAAATGCATCGACTTTATGCATCATTAATTGCATCGCGCTATATCAATATTGCTCATCACTCGTTGTCTCATTTATAGTCCGCAGGTATCAGCCATCTCCACGCGCTTTCAGCGGCACAAACCAAAACCGCGCATACCGAGATGAAAATGATTGGCATGTGCCGCGTTATATTCCGGTCCTAAGGCATTACCAAACAGATGGCAGCTACGGGCAAAGACGAGGTGCAACCATCGGCTGCGATCATCTCCGCCTCTCCAGTGACTCAGTACACTGATGCGTTGGCCGTTTTGTAAACGAAAACCGCTGAGGTCCCAGGCGTCAGCCGTGGCGTGCTCACTTAAGCGACCTTCTGCACGGTGATAAATATTACGACAGGCGTAGCTACCGAGGTGATCAATGCGCGTTAGTGGCGACCCCAGCTCACGAGTAGCCATGGGTTTGAGCGTTTGAGTGACCAGCATCGTGCTGCTGACCGCCAGCGTGCAGCTGCTGAGGAAGGTGCTGCTGAGGGTCACATCGCCAAAGCCCGTTATTCTGACCGGGTCAACCAACGGACAACGTCCCTGCTGTGTGCCTGGTCGGGTGTAGCTCAGATATCCCTGTGTTCGAGCCTGTTGCAGCACCGCGAAACAGGCCTCCGGGTTGGCAGCCAGTCTCTTCAGTTTATAACGTGTAACCAGCGTCGGTGCATCGGTGACCGACAATGGCGCAAAGGGATCCCAGGCGGGGGGTAAAACACGTAACAGCAGCGAACACAGCCATCCTCCGGCGAGGAGAACAGCAACCAACGTGATGAATCGCTTCAACTCCCCTCCTTTTACCCTGGCACAAAGAAGTGATGCCGGGTTTTTAAGCATATGACGCTTCGTTATCGTAGTTTAGCTGCAATTTTGCTTTATCGACCGGGATTTTACGTTAAGCTCTTGATCGCACTAACCTCAACAACATCAGACATACGAAAAGCCATCAGAGCTTTCATATCATTACCACAGGACAGGAAACCCATTAATGGTTGATCAATCAAAAGAGGCTGCTGCCTCTGAAAAAGGAGCGGACCAGCTCCAGCGCAATCTGCACAATCGCCATATTCAGCTGATCGCCATCGGCGGTGCTATCGGCACCGGTCTGTTTATGGGATCTGGAAAAACGATCAGCCTTGCCGGGCCGTCGATCATTTTCGTTTATATGATCATCGGTTTTATGCTGTTCTTTGTCATGCGCGCGATGGGCGAGCTGCTGCTCTCTAATCTTGAGTACAAATCCTTCAGCGACTTCGCCGCCGACCTGCTGGGTCCGTGGGCAGGCTATTTCACCGGCTGGACGTACTGGTTCTGTTGGGTGGTCACCGGGATTGCCGATGTCGTGGCCATCAGTTCCTATTTCCAGCTCTGGTTCCCGGACTTCTCTATCTGGATGAGCGCCCTGCTGTGCATCGTCGTTTTCCTGTCGCTCAATATTGCGACGGTGAAACTGTTCGGCGAGATGGAGTTCTGGTTTGCGATTATTAAAATCGTCGCCATTGTTGCGCTGATTGCCACCGGCATTGTGCTGGTCGCGATGCATTATCCGTCACCGGGTGGCGGTACCGCTTCCCTGAGCAACATCTGGGATCACGGCGGGATGTTCCCGAAAGGATTGAGTGGTTTCTTCGCCGGCTTCCAGATTGCGGTGTTTGCTTTTGTGGGTATCGAACTGGTCGGTACTGCGGCGGCAGAAACGCATGACCCTAAGACCGTCCTGCCACGCGCCATTAACGCCATCCCTTTACGCATCATTATGTTCTACGTTTTGTCGCTGATGGTGATTATGGCGGTGACGCCGTGGGATCAGGTGGTGGCCGATCGTAGCCCGTTTGTTGAAATGTTTATGCTGATTGGTTTACCGGCAGCGGCGAGCATCGTGAACTTTGTGGTACTGACCTCCGCGGCCTCATCGGCTAACAGCGGCATCTTCTCGACCAGCCGCATGCTTTACGGTCTGGCTCAGCAGGGTGTGGCACATCGCCGCTTTGGGTTGCTGTCACGCCGTTCGGTGCCGACCACAGGTCTGTTCTTCTCCTGCCTGTGTTTGCTGGGCGGCGTCGCGCTGATTTACCTGATCCCCAATGTGATGACGGTGTTCACGCTGGTCACGACGGTATCTGCCATTCTGTTTATGTTTGTCTGGACGATTATCCTTTGCTCTTATCTGGCCTACCGCAAGAAGCATCCGGAACGCCACGCGACATCCAGCTATAGAATGCCATTGGGCAAATTTATGTGCTGGGTGTGTATGGCCTTCTTTGCCTTTGTGCTGGTGCTGTTAACGCTGCAAGAGGATACCCGTCAGGCGCTGATGGTCACGCCACTGTGGTTTATCATTCTGGCGGTGGGATGGTTCCTGCGTCAGCGTAAATCTGCCTGATAAACAAGCAGGCCAGGTCAACCTTGCCTGCTGCATCAGAATCGTGACCACAGTTTATGCAGCGCCTGCCCCAGTGGAGGGCGCTGAACCGGCAAGCGTTCCGGTTTAAATGGCCCGTCTTGTAATGGCTCAGGGCCGAGATCAAAGGTAAAGTTGTAATTGGGTTCTTCCCCCATCCGCAGGTCAGTGATCGTAATATGATCCCCCACCCGCTTCATCGCATAAAAACCACGACTGAACCAGACCACGCGCTGAACATACCAGTTACTGCTGTACTGTTGATACAGTGCACTGCCGTTGTCATGAGGGGTAAGCGCCAGCGGCTTATCCGGGCTCAATAACGACCAAAATCCTTCCTGATAATCATCAGCCGACATCACCACCACACGCCACTGTACTGTGTTAAATGCCGTGGGCGTCACCAGCAGTCGCTCTGCGCTGACGTGCTGCTGAACCAGCTGTTGCTTCACCTCGTGAGTGACCCATGCCTGCGCCACCATGCTCCAGACGAGATACAGGCAGCTCAGACTTAAGCCCAGCGTATTCCAGCGCCGCCCGTGACGGTGTCGCCATACCAGTGCCGCTATCAGCCCGGCCAGCAAGGGCAGAGTATATAGCGGATCGATAATAAACATGCTGCCGATGGCAAAAGGACGATCGGTGAAAGGCAGCGCTAACTGCGTGCCATATATAGTGGTCAGGTCAAGAAGAGGATGAGTAATCAGCGCCAGCCACACTGCCGCCCACCAGCGTCCGAAAGCCTGCGGCTGGCGACACAGACGGCTGCACAACCCGGCAAGCAGCGGCGACGCCAGCGTCAGCCAGAACAACGCATGGCTCTCAGTGCGGTGCAGAGTCATATTGCGGATGGCATCGCCGTGATCAATAAAGACATCCAGATCGGGCAGCGTACCACAAACCGCCCCCACGGCAGCCGCCTGCCATACCGGGGCTTTACGCCCCATCACGGCAACAGCGACCGATGCGCCCAATACCAATTGTGAAACGGAATCCATCATCGCTCCCTGTTAATCACGGCTCTTAGCGTACGCGGATACCTTCAATCACCATACGCTGCACATTTTCGACCGTCTGGTTGAAGAAATGCTCATCATTCAGCGTCTGCCCGGTTATCGCCTCCACCTGGGTGGCGAAGTCAGCATAGTGCTGGGTCGTGGCCCACAACATAAAGATCAGATGATCAGGCTGAACAGCGGCCAGTTTTCCCTGCAAAACCCAGGTTTCTATGATGGCCGCCTTATCTTCAACCAGATGACGCAAATCCCCCGCCAGTTCGGCTTTAAGTAACGGTGCGCCTTGCAGCATCTCCATGCAGAACAGACGTGAAGCCTGAGGGTGATCGCGTGAAACCTCCAGCTTAAGACGAATGTAATCGCGTATTGCCTCCAGAGGATGCTGATCGTGGCGCAGCGCGCGCAGCGGTGCCAGCCAGACATCCAGCAGGTCCTTCAGCACAGCAATATAAAGTTCTTCTTTAGAGGGGAAGTAGTAAAGCAGATTGGTTTTCGATACATCTGCACGTTCGGCTACCTTATCCAGGCTGGTGCCATGAATGCCGAACTGTGAGAAAAACTCCAGCGCCGCAGAGAGAATAGCGGAACGCTTTGCAGCCACCGCGCGCGAACGACGCGTCGGGGCTTTAGCCGGTAACTTATCAGTAGAATTCACCGTGACTCCATGATCCATGTGGGTTGCGGGGATAATAGCAAAACAGCTGACGCATACCTAATTAGCGCTGTCCCTTAGGCATGCACTCTAATTGACCATCCTCGCCTGCTTTTTGTGCAACCTTTTTTACCAAATGGTCTGAAATGGACCACTCATTCCACCAGAGTTTTACAAACAAAAAACAACTCACTGTTTTAAATAACAATTTTCAAACTGGCACAGCCTTTGCAATTTGATTCACAGCGCCGCTTCAAAGGAAACTGCAGGATGCATCGCAGCGCCGGGATTCACTCTTTCACTCAAGCAGAGGATGTCACATTAAAATTGGTGTTTTTATCCCGATCGGTAACAACGGCTGGTTAATTTCTCAAAACGCGCCGCAATACATGCCGACCTTTGAACTGAACAAAGCGATTGTGCAGAAGGCAGAGCATTATCACTTCGATTTTGCGCTCTCTATGATCAAACTGCGCGGCTTCGGTGGCAAAACCGAATTCTGGGACCATAACCTCGAGTCCTTTACCCTGATGGCAGGCCTGGCCGCCGTCACCTCGCGCATTGAAATCTATGCCACCGCCGCCACCCTAACCTTGCCTCCGGCGATTGTGGCCCGCATGGCGTCAACCATCGACTCCATCTCTAATGGCCGCTTTGGCGTCAACCTGGTGACCGGGTGGCAGAAACCCGAATACGATCAAATGGGCCTGTGGCCGGGTGATGAATACTTCTCACGCCGTTACGACTATCTGACTGAATATGTCAGCGTCCTGCGCGATCTGTGGGGCAACGGTAAGTCCGACCTGAAAGGCGAGTTCTTTACCATGAATGACTGCCGCCTCAGCCCGCAACCGCAGAAACCGATGAAGGTCATCTGCGCAGGACAGAGCGACGCAGGCATGGAATTTTCAGCCAAACACGCCGACTACAACTTCTGTTTTGGTAAGGGTGTGAATACGCCAACCGCTTTCGCCCCGACGGCGGCACGAATGAAAAGCGCAGCCGATGCACAAGGCCGCGATGTCGGCTCCTATGTGCTGTTTATGATCATCGCTGATGAAACCGATGAGGCCGCACGCGCCAAATGGGAACATTACAAAGCCGGTGCCGATGAAGAGGCGCTGTCGTGGCTGACCACCCAAAGCCAGCAGGACAAACGATCCGGCAGCGACACCAACGTACGCCAGATGGCCGACCCGACTTCCGCCGTGAATATCAATATGGGCACCCTCGTCGGCTCCTATGCCAACGTGGCGCGGATGCTCGACGACGTTGCCACGGTGGAAGGCACCCACGGCGTGCTGCTGACCTTCGATGACTTCCTGCAAGGTATTGAGAACTTTGGCGAGCGTATCCAGCCGCTGATGCAGTGCCGTATCGATGTGATTGATGCTGCACAGGAGGTGGCATAATGAATAACAAACCTGCTGTTGTGTGCACTACCGCATCCACCCTGGACGCTATCACCCTGCCCGCGCGCCCGGAAGCGATTGTCTTCCCACCGGAGCAAACGGCGCTGATCGTCGTGGATATGCAGAATGCTTATGCCACCACAGGCGGCTATCTCGATCTCGCCGGGTTTGACGTGTCGGCCACTCGCCCGGTCATCGATCAGATCAATGTGGCGGTCAAGGCTGCCCGTCAGGCTGGGATCCAGGTGATTTGGTTCCAGAATGGCTGGGACGATCAGTACGTCGAAGCCGGCGGACCCGGTTCACCGAACTGGCATAAATCGAATGCGCTGAAAACCATGCGCCAGAACCCGGAACTGCAGGGCACGTTGCTGGCAAAGGGTGGCTGGGATTATGAGCTGGTCGATCAGCTAACACCGCAGCCGGGCGATATCGTACTGCCTAAACCGCGCTATAGCGGCTTCTTTAATACTGCACTCGACAGCATGCTGCGCAGTCGGGGCATCCGTCATTTAGTGTTTACCGGCATTGCCACCAACGTATGCGTGGAGTCCACCCTGCGTGACGGTTTCTTCCTTGAATACTTCGGCATCGTCCTTGAGGACGCCACCTATCAGGCAGGCCCACTGTTTGCCCAGCAGGCCGCCCTGTTCAATATTGAAACCTTCTTTGGTTGGGTGTCTGACGTCGGCAGTTTCTGCTCGGCATTACAAACGGAACCAGCCACTGCAGCCCAGACAGCCTGACACCTGCATTTAAACGGAGAAAAAAACAATGCCAAAAACGATTATTACCCCACCAGGCACCAGCGTACCGATCGCCCCTTTTGTTCCGGGAACGCTGGCCGATGGCGTGGTGTATGTCTCCGGCACGCTGCCGTTCGATAAAGACAATAATGTGGTTCACGTGGGAGATGCCGCCGCGCAAACCCGCCACGTGCTGGAAACGATTAAGAGCGTGATTGAAACCGCAGGCGGCACAATGGATGACGTGACATTTAACTCCATTTTTATTACCGACTGGAGTAACTACGCTGCCGTGAACGCGGTGTACGCAGACTATTTTCCCGGCGAAAAGCCCGCCCGCTTCTGCATTCAGTGCGGACTGGTGAAACCCGATGCGCTGATTGAAATCGCCAGCGTGGCGCATATCGGTAAATAAGGAGTGACTCATGCATATTGAGCTGTCAGGTCGCGATGAACCCGGGGCCAGAACCGTAGTGTTATCTGCCGGACTGGGCGGACTGGGGAGTTTCTGGTTGCCGCAAATGAATGCGCTACGCGCGGCATTTCGCGTGGTGGTTTACGACCAGCGCGGCACCGGAAAAAGTCCGGATACGCTGCCTGAAGGCTACAGTATGTCGCAGATGGCCAGTGAGCTGGCGATGCTGCTGGAACAGCACAATATTATGCAGTTCGATATAGTTGGCCATGCGCTCGGTGGCATGGTTGCCCTACAGTTGGCACTCGACTACCCCGAACGTGTGTCGCGGCTGGTGCTGGTTAACGGCTGGTTACAACTGGATGCACACACCCGTCGCTGTTTCCGCGTACGCCAGGATCTGCTGCTTAATGTCGGGGTCGAGGCTTATGTTCGTGCCCAGCCACTGTTTCTTTATCCCGCTGACTGGCTGTCGGAACATCAGGCACGTATTGAAGCTGAAGATACGCTGCATACGGCGCATTTTCAGGGTATGGATAACTTGCTCAAGCGCCTGCATGCGCTGATGGCCTGCGACTACAGTTCTCATGCCGCACAGATTACCCAGCCCGTGCTGTTGCTCTGTTCACGCGACGACCTGCTGGTGCCATGGACCTGTTCCGAACAACTGCTGGCAGCATTGCCGCACGCCACCCTGCAACGCATGAACTGGGGTGGCCACGCTATGAGTGTCACCGACGCTTCCACCTTTAATCACCTGCTGATGGGCTGGCTGCAAGATGACAGCCTGGCCGCGAATACCGCTGATATGGAGCCACTATGGCAGAAACCTTGAATACCCTGGCACCCACCCCGCCTGTCACCGGCGTGGAAAAGCAACAATTCCGCGATGCGATGGCACGCCTGGGTGCCGCCGTCAATATTATCACCACCGATGGTCCTGCCGGACGTGCCGGATTTACTGCCTCGGCGGTGTGTAGCGTCACCGACACGCCACCGACGCTGCTGGTGTGCCTGAACCGTTCCGCATCGGTGTATGAGACCTTCAGAGAAAACAGACAGCTTTGCGTGAATACGCTGGCGTCCGGTCATGAAGCGCTATCTAACCTGTTTGGCGGTAAAACGCCGATGGCCGAGCGATTTATCGCCGCTGACTGGTCAACGCAGGTCACCGGATCGCCGATCCTCAGCGGCGCACTGGTGTCGTTTGACTGTCTGGTGACACAGGTGATGAGCGTCGGCACCCACGATATTTTAGTGTGCGAGGCACAGGCACTGGTGTTCAGCGACAGCAATCATGGCCTGATCTATTTCGATCGTGGCTACCACCCGTTACCACAACGTAGTTTCTGATCCCGGGCTTTACTCGCCGGTCAATGCAGTGCTCACACTCTGGAGATAACGATGGCAGGTTCCTGGTTCCCTCAATGGTCGAAAACGACAGCGTCGACAACCGGTATTGTCGCGCCTGATGAAACACTGCCCCTCGGGCAAACGGTAGTGATGGGCCTGCAGCACGCGGTCGCCATGTTTGGTGCCACCGTGCTGATGCCTTTGCTGATGGGGCTGGACCCGAACCTGTCGATCCTGATGTCGGGCGTGGGTACGTTGCTGTTCTTCCTGATCACCGGAGGCCGCGTACCCAGTTATCTGGGCTCCAGCGCGGCGTTTGTGGGCGTGGTGATCGCCGTGACGGGCTTTAGCGGTCAGGGACTGAACCCGAACCTCAGCGTAGCGCTGGGTGGCATCATTGCCTGCGGTCTGGTTTACACCCTGATCGGTTTTGTGGTGATGAAAGCAGGCACCCGCTGGATAGAAAAATTGATGCCGCCCGTGGTGACGGGTGCCGTTGTCATGGCGATTGGTCTGAACCTGGCACCGATTGCCGTGCGCGGCGTTTCAGCCTCGATGTTCGATAGCTGGATGGCAGTCATGACCGTGTTGTGTATCGGCGTGGTCGCGGTATTCACCCGCGGCATGGTGCAGCGCCTGCTGATCCTCGTTGGGCTGATTGTCGCTTGGGCAATCTATGCGCTGCTGACCAACGGCTTTGGATTAGGGAAACCCGTCGACTTCAGCCTGCTGGCGAATGCCCCCTGGTTTGGCATGCCGCTGATCACCAGCCCGACGTTCAGTACTCAGGCCATGGTGATGATTGCGCCGGTGGCGGTCATTCTTGTGGCCGAGAACCTCGGACATATCAAGGCCGTAGCCGGTATGACCGGACGCAATCTTGACCCTTATATGGGCCGGGCATTTGTCGGTGACGGGGTGGCAACGATGTTATCCGGCGGCGTTGGCGGCAGCGGCGTCACCACTTACGCGGAAAATATCGGCGTGATGGCGGTGACGAAAGTTTACTCCACGCTGGTCTTTGTCGCCGCGGCTCTGATTGCCATGGTACTGGGCTTCTCACCCAAATTTGGCGCTCTGATTCATACCATCCCGGGGCCTGTTATTGGCGGCGCATCAATCGTTGTGTTTGGTTTGATTGCGGTAGCCGGTGCTCGCATTTGGGTACAGAACAATGTCGATCTCAGCCAGAATGGTAATCTGATTATGGTTGCCGTGACACTGGTACTGGGTGCGGGAGATTTCGCACTAAAAATCGGCAGCTTTACGCTCGGAGGGATCGGTACGGCAACGTTTGGGGCGATTTTACTGAACGCCCTACTCAGCCATAAACGCGCCGCCGCACTCAGCGGCAGTAGTGTAGTGCGTCAGGATCATTAATCCCTCTGTACGAATGTGCGGGTCGGGCATGCCCGACCCCTACGAAACAATTCGGTCCACATGTCCCATCCACAGCTGAACACTTCATTCATCTCGTAGAGATGAGGCATGCCATCCGTTTTACGCAGGCTTTTCAGGGGCAGCTTTTCTCCGTTTCAGTTTCAGCTCACTGATCAGCACGCCCAGTACGATCAGTGCCCCGCCCAGCAGGGCGATAGCCGGCAATCGCTCCCCGGCAATACGCCCGACAATCCCGGCCCAAACCGGCTCACCCGCATAGATGACCGTGGCTCGCGTTGGCGACACGCTGCGCTGCGCCCAGTTCATCGTCACCTGGATCAGTGCGCTGGCGATGCCCAGTCCGATGGCGCTGTAGAGAAGATAAGGATTGAACGGCGGCACCGACTCACCATTCGGAACCATCATCACAAAGCCAAAAAGGGAAGCCGCCGCCAGCTGGATCACGGTGACTCGCTGCACATTGACGTTTCCTGCACTGGCGCTGATCAGGATGATCTCCGCCGCGATGGCCAGCGTGCTCAACAACGTGGCAATCTCTCCGGCGTTGAACGCCATCTCACCGCTTTCCGGCCCCGCCAACAGCAGCAGACCGCCAAAAGCCAGCACGATACCCACCCACGACATCAGCCCGGGCATTCTGCCAAGAAAAACCCACTGTAACAGCGGCACCAGCGGCACATAGAGCGCCGTGATAAACGCTGATTTGCTGCTGGTAATCGTCTGCATGCCGTAGGTTTGCAAACCATAGCCAAGGCCAATCGCCAGACCAATCAGCGCCCCCGCTTTCACCTCATACCAGGTGACACCCCGCAGAACCCGCCATGAAATCAGCCCGAGCAACACGGCCGCTGTAGCAAAGCGCACGCCGATAAAAAAGAAGGGGCCGCTGACCGTCATGGCATGATGCACGGCGAGGAAGGTGCCGCCCCAGACCATCGTGATCAGGATCAGCACCCCTTCCTGGGGGTTCACTGCAAATTTATAACGTGATAAAAAACCGGACATTGGCGCACTCTGCTGGAAATTTGGCGTCAGTGTGCTGCGTTCGCTGCGGGGGGTCAAGCGTTGAAAATGGGGGGATGTTTATGCCGCCGGAGAACCCGGCGGCGGGCGGCATGGCTGCTTAGTTACCGTCATCGGTCTTACTTTTGCTCCCGCGACTGTTGCGGCCACCTTTTTCTCCTGCCAGAGAGGCGCGCTGAGGATCATTCTTAAAATTCCCCCCGCTGACCTTGCCGCCTTTACGTCCGGCTTCTGATGCTCTTTGACGGTCTTCAGCGAAATTGCCAGATCCACCACGATGTTCTGCCATTTCTTACCTCCGAATAGTTAAGACATCATACTGCATTGTGCCCGTGCTCAGCTGGCGTTTCCCGGCAACAATGGCGGCAAACGCTGGCCTGCCGCGTTGTTAAGCATAGTGTATTCAACTAAGGATGCATCGCTGACTCGCCATTTCCTGTGCCAGATAGCCCCGAATGCACTGATTTATCCCCTTAATTTTTATTAAT
Organism: Erwinia sp. MYb416; assembly: GCF_037479575.1. Classification (NCBI taxonomy): domain Bacteria; kingdom Pseudomonadati; phylum Pseudomonadota; class Gammaproteobacteria; order Enterobacterales; family Erwiniaceae; genus Erwinia; species Erwinia sp. MYb416. Next base: position 908,738 of record NZ_JBBGYT010000438.1, on the reverse strand, counting down.
GCATTGTGGCAAAAAATGTGAACGCGCTGTTTTTTTAAGCAAACATTGATTGCACCACGAGCAGGCAACGCGCACTCTTCTATACTGACGAATCAGGCATTGAACGGACAACATCAACCACAGGAGAGCGTTATGGCAACACAACAATCGAAAGCGCATCACGTTGGCGAATGGGCAAGTCTGCGCGGAACGTCACCCGAAATCGCCGAAGCTATCTTTGAGGTCGCTAATTACGATGAGCGTCTGGCCGAAGCTATCTGGCAGCAACAGGGTAGCGATGAGGTCCTGCTGCGCGCCTTTGATAAGACCGGTGCAGATGTGCTCACCTGGGATAATAAGGTGGTTGAGCGCAGGAACGTCTGATACCCCATCGGCGGGTATCTGCGCCCGCCGTTTCAACGCTTACATTTTGCAACTGAGACTCCTCTGAGAACCCACCAACCTGCCGTCATGTCGTCTACGCTTAATGCTGGGTTGACATACTGACAGCCAGAACCCGGCTGATTACTGACACTATCCAAAGGAGGCGTAATGCCGTACCAGACGATTAATCCCGCAAGTAATAAGCTGATCAAGTCCTGGCCTGACCATAGCGACAGCCAGATTGAACAGGCGCTGGCCACCGCCGATGCGCTGTATCACTCTGACTGGTCCAAAGGCGATCTCCAGCCCCGAGTGCAGGTGCTGAAAAAACTGGCAGATTTGATTGATAGCCGTGTTGACGAACTGGCCGAAGCGGCCAGTATTGAGATGGGAAAACTGATTGAGCAAAGTCGCGGTGAAGTGCAACTCTGTGCACAGATTGCCCGCTACTATGCCGAGAATGCCGGGCGTTTTCTTGCGCCAACGCCCTACCCCAGTGAACTTGGCGAGGCCTGGGTAGAGAACCATCCGATTGGCGTTCTGGTGGCCGTTGAGCCCTGGAACTTCCCGTTTTATCAGCTAATGCGTGTGCTGGCGCCTAACCTCGCTGCCGGAAACCCGGTACTGGCAAAACATGCGCAAAATGTTCCGCACTGTGCCGTGTTATTCGAGGCTCTGGTGACCGAAGCCGGTGCGCCAGCGGGGGCGTGGACCAATATCTTCGCCAGTAACGATCAGGTGGCAGCGCTGATCGCTGATGACCGTGTGCAGGGTGCCGCTCTCACCGGTTCCGAGCGTGCAGGCAGCGCAGTGGCACAGCAGGCGGGGAAATATCTGAAAAAGACCACGCTCGAACTGGGCGGCAACGATGTTTTTGTGGTACTGGACGACAGCGACCTGGAGAAAGCCGTGAAGGCCGGTGTTGGTGCCCGCCTGAGCAACTGCGGCCAGGTGTGTACCGCCGCCAAACGCTTCCTGGTGCATGAGAAGGTGGCCGATCGCTTCCTGGAAAAAATGACCGAGGCATTTAAGGCGGTGAAAATTGGCGATCCCCTTGATGCCAGCACCACTCTCGGCCCACTCTCCTCCGCTGAGGCACGCGATCGTCTGCATAAGCAGGTTCAGCAGGCGAAAGAGAAAGGCGCTAACGTGCTGCTCGGTGGTGCGCCCGTACCGGGTGACGGCTGTTTCTATCAGCCCACCATCCTGACCGGCATCACACGCGACAATCCGGCGTACTTTGAAGAGTTCTTCGGACCGGTGGCTCAGATCTATGTGGTGAAAAATGACGATGACGTGGTGAAACTGGCCAATGATTCGCACTACGGACTGGGTGGCGCCGTGTTCACGAAAGATATCGCCCGTGGCAAAGCACTGGCTTCGCGGATTGAAACCGGGATGGTGTACATCAACTCGTCGAGCAATACCGCGGCAGAACTGCCCTTCGGGGGCGTGAAACGGTCAGGATATGGTCGTGAACTTTCCGACCTCGGCATTAAAGAGTTTGTGAACCAGAAACTGGTTGTGATCAGTAAGGATTAAGGATGTGTCGGGAGTCGTGGTGTTTTTGCGCGGCCCCGCATCAAAATATCGCCATTAAAAAAGGGGCGACCTGTTAACCAGGTCGCCCCTTTTCATCTCTGAACGTGGGGAGACGTCAATGCCTCCCCCCAGATCAGTTAGCTGCAGGTTTCGCGTCTGGCGCGCTTTCTGCTTTTGCTTTGTCCGCTTTCGCTTTATCCACTGCGGCTTTATCGGCAGCCGCTTTGTCTGCGGAGGCTTTGTCTGCTGCCGCTTTATCTTTTGCGGCCTGTTCAGCGGCGGCCTTATCTGCAGCGGCTTTCTCTTTCGCTGCTTTATCTGCAGCGGCTTTATCAGCAGCCGCTTTCTCCGCAGAGGCTTTGGCCTGAGCCGCTTTATCCGCTGCGGCCTGGTCTGCGGCCGCTTTGTCCGCCAGTGTCTTATTGACGACGGCGTTTTCGTCAGCCGGGTTGGTCGCCGGGGTAGCTGGCGCAGCAGTCGGTGCCTGTTCAGCCACCTGTAACGGCGTTCCCTGCAACGACTTGTTCAGAACCTGAGTGAACTGATCCCATGAACAGAAACCGTTAGCATCGGTCGGACAACCAGCCATTTGCAGAGTGACACGCTTCGGTGGGTTATCCAGGGACAGAGCTTCCGCATCACGCAGCTGGCTGGACGTCTGGTAGACGTATTCCACCTTCACCAACTCACGGTCATTTTTCTTATCATGCCAGCGCTGGAACTGCACCATACCGCCAATCGGCGTTTGCTCGTTTTGTCCTGGCAGATCATAAGGTTTGAAATCAAGGGCTGTCAGCAGTGACGCGATATTCGAATCATGGCCAACCATTAAGGTTACTTTAGGCGCAGTGGCTTGATCCTGATCGACCAGCAAGCTGCGGATGTAGTCCACCAGCGGGGCAGCCACTTCACGTGCGACAATCGGAGAGGTGAACAGCGTGTCCTGATAACCATTTTTGATCGCCGCCAGTTCTTTCCACTGCTCAGGCGTTTTGATCTGCCCCCAGGCGACCTGCTCCATCGGGAAGCCTTCGTAATATTGTAGGGTGAAGGCATCAACCAGTGAGTTCCCCACCTTCAGCGGGCCAGACACATTCGGTTCTTTACCGTTATCGGCACTGAATTTGTTCTGGTTATCGCTGGAAAGATCACACTGCTTTTTACCGTCACAGGCAGGTGAATTTTTATAGTCGATGATTTTTTCCAGACGCTGGAAAGCGGGTTTCAATGCCAGCTTCTCGCCTTCGCCGTTAATCGCGGTCAGCGCCTGTTTGTTAAAATCTTCACTGCCGTTGGTGATCACCGGATTAAACACCGGGTCCATCGATCCCATCTCATCCTGATGAGAAACGGCAACATCACAGCCAGGGAAAGCCCCCGCCACGAAGAACTGGGCGGTAGCAACGGTGCGTTGCAGGCTGTTTGCATAAGCATAGACGTCATCAGGTGCCGGACACTCACCGTCTTTTACCAAGCCCTGCTGTGCCAGCCATTCACGGGTATAGCGCCCCATATACACTTCCAGCACGCCGCCTTTGGTGGTCAGCTGTCCACCCGCTACATCCCACTTCGGCCAGGCTTTTTTTGTCGCCTGTGCCAGTACGCTGCCGTTATCCGCTAAGGGAGCACGCAGATTGTGGCGGCTCATCATCAGCACTTGTTCCAGCTGGTAATCACTATCAGCAGCCCAGGCAGGAACCCCGGAAAGTGCGGAGCAAACGGCTAACGCACAAAGACTATACTTGTTGATCATGTGTGTATTCCATTGATTCAAAGGGGTAAACTGGCTGGCTGGCCTAACATGCAGCGCAGAAATAAATCAGCGCATCGGCACTGACTCACCACAACCGCTCTCCAGAGTACAAGCCAGATGCTCATAGAAAGATGAATAGTGAGAATATAGCAGACTCTGCACCCGGCGGTTTAGTGGCTTCAGGAGTTTGAAAAGAAACAAGATGTTTTTAGGAATGATCTAATCGCCCACCCGTGAAGAAAATAACAGGAAGCCGGGGAAAACAGAAGGGTGTTCGTCCCGGTTACGCCCTGTTTCTTATGGCTCAGAGGTATTCCACCGTAAACAGTACCTGAGTCTGAAAGCTGCCGCTGCTCACCACCGCTGCACGTCCTTTCAGTACCGAGGAAAAACGGAGCTGATTATCGCCATTATTAATGCGCTGCCATGCAACAGGCTGGTTATTGAATACCTGCTGCCCGAAGCGGTCACGAACGGCAATACCCACGGTAGTGTTACCCTGCCCGACCGAAAATAAACCATCAGGAAACGCCGTACCCTGGAAAGTCACGCGTACCCGATTTTTCAGCGAGGTACTGCAGCGCAGCAGATCCAGCGAAAAGTCCACCGCTGCGGACTCATGCCCGTTCTGCAGCGCAGAAGCACTGACATCACCAAAGTTGACCTGGATATTATCGGCCCCCGGAGAGATAGAGCATGGGGCATCCACCACCACGCCAGAAATATTAATTTTTCCATAGCCGTTATCCGCGCCTTCACAGCTAAAAGCAACCGCCAGGCACAACCACGCTGACCCGTATCGTGTCATGATCGTTCCCCTTCTGATAATGAGGAATAAAATAACCAGTGATAAAGTTCCAGATTTTTTTGCATCCCCAGTTTCAACATCACCGAACGTTTGTAAGTACTGATGGTTTTAGGATGTAAAGCCATGCTGGCTGCAATCTGGCGCGGTGTTAAGCTGCTGCGCAAATGTGCAATGAGCATTTTCTCGCGTGGCGTAAGGACATCTTCTTTGACCGCCCGCGGGTCGATAAGGGTAATCAGCCGATTTTTATCCGGTATCAGTTGCTTAAACACCTTGCCCAGTTGTTCCAGTGACTGCCTGGGGTGAAGATGCCGTGTGGGGTAACGTTGCAGGCCTGGCGGTAATCCTCTGCAGCTTTCTTCAAACGAATGATGAACCACGACTAGCTGGCTTTCTGCTGTCATCATCCGCCCGAACTGCAGCGAGGCACAGAGTGAAACGGCATCCAGTCCCGTCAGTAACAGGTCCACTTTTTTGACCGGCCTGGTCGATAGCCTCCTGACAGTATGCGGATACTGAGACTGTAGAAAGCGCAGAACCCCCTCGACAAAGAAACGGTCATGATCGAACATTACCAGCGTTAAACAGCGTGGATCGGACATCTTTTCTCCTTGACCCGAATAGCAACTGGCTTTATTGCAGACTCATTACCAATACCGCCGTGGCGTTGAATGGCCCGGTAGCCACCGCCGCATTGGAGGATCTGAGCAGCACGAAGCTGAAATCATCGCCGCCCACACCATTGGTAATCCGGCTACTGATGCTGTCGAACGGACGGACCAGTTTGCCCTGATGGTAAATCTGTACCGCCAGGTCAGGATTGGTGGTTTTAATCGCGTTGCCCGAGAAGCTGCTGACATCCGCTGATAGCGTCATTTTTATCGGCCAGCTACTGGTATCTTTACACTGATAGGGAATGTGCACTTCACGGCGGAACGGCGACAGGGTCGCGCTCTGGCTTAACTGATTACGCGCGATATAGCCAAAACTCACATCAATATCCTGCCCGTTGTTGATCGCACAGGTACCGGAGGTGTAGTAAGCATCATTGGCAGCAATCACCCGCCAGTTAGCGGTAAACACGCCGCCGGCGGGCGCGCTCCATTTGTACATCTGCATACTGGCCACAACGGTACCGGCTTTGATATACACGCCGCGCCCTGGATTATCTTTCAACTGATAGAACGCTTTAACCTGCAGATCATGCCAGTTACCATCGCGCAGCTCATAAATCGTCAGCGCTGAGGTTATCGGGTTGAGATAGCGCTTACCGTTAATCTCCAGACCGCTGTTGAAAGAGGCATCCAGCGAGGTTTGATAGGTCCCGGCATTGATGCGCATATAGTCGACGTAGCGGGCAGGGATGGTGTTTTGACAGGTAAAGTATTGGGACAGATCGAACACCACTACGTCACCGATCATAATTTCCGGCGACAGGTTAACGGTGACATCAATATTGCGCTGTCCGACAGCATCAAACGCTTTACCATCGCGTTTATCAATGCAGGAGAAGGCCAGCGCCTTTAGCGGCAGCAGCATTACGATCAGCCAGAGCATCAAACGTTTCATGCTTGTGTGATGACCTTACAGGTCATCCCATGGCAGCGGAATATCAGGCTGGATCGGCCACCAAAATCATTGACGTATTGGAGTACCGGCGCGTCCCCCAACGCAGCGGGGCTGACATTCAGCTCCACGTCAGCACGCGGGGCAACCATCACCGGGGTGAAGTCCTTAAGAGGCTCCTCTCCCTTGCCGTGGCTGGCTTCAATAATCGTGATGTAGTAACCCGTGGGATTGTGCAAACGGTAGCGCCCTCCTTTGCGGACCAGCTGCACCTGCTGTTGAATCGGTGAGGCATATTGCGCGGACGAAATCTGCAGCGCCTCCGGGCGATAGAATAATTTTATTTTCGTCTGCAACGCGATTTGCAGCGTATTTGGCTGATCGGAGCGCGGTGGAATTTCGCGCAGGTTAAAATAAAATAACGTTTCTTTATCCTGGTAAAGTAAATTCACCGAAGAAAGCGACTGTATCTTTATCTGGCTTTTATCACCGGCCTCTATGCGCTGTACTGGCGGCAGTACCGTTAACGGTGAATTCACTTTTTCACCTTGTTCATTCTCAATCCAGCCCTGAGCAAGATAAGGAAGCCGGGGATTTTCATTGGCAATGGTCAGGCTGACCGACGGGTTTCCTGCATCCAAAATAATACGGGTACGATCGAGAGAAAGAGCCGCCTGCGACCAGGATGAAAAAAAGACTATACCGGCGGCAAGGGTATTCAGCACCCCCGTGCTTGTTGACTGTTTCATTACATTTATTCCTTGATTTGATTCTGGGGCTTACCCGACATCGCGTGGTCGCCGATACACGGCAGTAGAAGATTATCCAGCCTGTCTTTATTCAATAGCGGCAGCGTAATCTGGCACTGTTGTCTGCCATCCCAGGAGACGCTCAAATGTTCTCCTGACTGCATGCCACTGAGATAAACGCTGCCGCCATCCGCCACCAACCCCACCGCCTGCTGACGTGCATTCATCACCTGTGCTCCGAACGGCGGGGATGTCCCCTCTTCCAGACGGATAACGGCCATCGCTTTCAATCCCGCCAGTACCGGAAAATGACGATAACCAATCGCCCCTTCGGTGAGCGTGGCGTGCACAATGGATGAGGTAACTTCGGCGTTTTCCGGCAGTTTATTAATATCAATGCCCACCTGATTTCGGTAATAGCTGCTGATATCGGAAATCACTAATTTCCCGCGACTATTGCTGTAAACAATTCCGCCGTTGGCCCGCACTGGAATATTGGCAACACCGTCGGTATCCAGTAATAAACGCGTTCCCCCAGGAGAGTTCTGACGGTGCGCCGCTACCCCTTTTGCTGTCGCGGTTATTCCACCTTTCAACGAGGCGCCAAAGGCCTGATAATTATCTTGCTGCACATTGACGCTTCCGGTCAGCTGTGCACTACTGCCATCATGCAGATAATATCCGGACAGGGTATTACTGCTATTGGTGGTTCCGGCACTGAGACTGTAACTGTCGTTATTATTTATCTGGTTGTAATAATTAACCTGCTGGCTGTTATTATTGCGCCCACTCGAACCGCTATAGCTGAGAGTGCCCTGATGACCAATTGGTAATGATAAAGAGAGATAAAGCCCTTTATCACTCAGTTGGTTATAACGGTTCTGCCAGGCAGAGAATGAAAGGCTGGCATTTTTCCACTGCAGAATGTCGAAGTAGCGCGACAATGCCAGGCTATAGCGTTCGCTTTCCGGCCTGTCCCAATAGGTTTGACGGTTGTAACTGAGCTGTGCGCTGGTTCCCAGTGCCCGCAAATCCTGAGCCAGCGTGACGGTGTACATTTCACGGCTGTTGCTTTGCCCGTTACCGTGACGTTCGGCATCGAGAAATGCATCCATCGTCATAAACTCGCGTTCAGAAAAGCGATAGCCGGCAAAGGTGACCTGACTGCCATAATCGTCAAAGCGTTTGGAATAGCTCAGTCGGTATGAATTCCCCTGACGGGTATCTCCCCACGGAAGTCGGGCCACCGAATGAGTCACGTCAAAAGACATGGCACCGAACACCAGCAGATCGCGACCAATCCCGCTGGCAAGCGCCTGATAGTGCTCACTGCCGATCGCTCCGCCATACAGCGACCAGCCGTTATTCACTCCCCAGGAGAATTCGCCGCTGGCAAACTGCGGCCCACTCATACTGTGCTGCCCGTTTATCGGCTGCCCCAGCGCCATTTTGTAACGCAACTGTCCGGGACGCGTCAGATAGGGGATCGTCGCGGTGTTAAGGGTGAAAGTCTGAACCGACCCATCCTCTTCTTCGATACGAACCTGTAATTCCCCCAGCACTGAATCATCAATATCCTGGATGCGGAACGGCCCTGCGGCCACCTGAGTCTGATAAAGGACACGTCCCTGATGCATCACGACGACTCTGGCGTGGGTACGCGCCACACCGGTAATTTCCGGTGCGTAGCCACGGAGGTTGGGAGGTAACATATTGTCATCGGTGATCAGGCTGACACCAGCAAAGCGGAAGCTGTCGAAAATATCAGAGACCAGATAGTCCTCACCGACTACCAGCCTGGCTCCGCTTTCCGGCAGCGCGCGTGAGGCAGAGTAACGCGTCCAGTCGAAGGTATTGCGCGTAGTACCATTGAGTGTGTCGCGACGCCCCTGCCAGTCTGCACGTAGCCGCCAGGGACCGAGGTTGGCACCGGCGACGCCTGTTCCGGCGGTGGTTCGTTGCTCACCGGCATGAGGGGTAAAACGGACCTGGCTATTCAGGTTGTAATCAAACAGCACGCCTGGGATCCCCTCATCCCAACGCGAGGGAGGATCCCAGTTGGCGGACTGATAGTTGAGGAATGCCTGTGGCACACTAATCGCCAGCGTTGTGGTGGAAAGATCGCCCCTTGCCTGCATTCCTTTCAGGCTGCGAATATCGAGGCACTGCCCCTCATGCCACCACTTCAACGCACTGACAGATTCGGATCGCAGCCCCAGCTCGCTGACGAGCTGCGCATCAAGGCAGGGCAGGCTCGTCTCAGGATGGTCTTCCGCTAAATAAAAATTGATGGCGCGTTCTGCCAGCGGATCGTTATTCAGACGGATATTCATGGGGTAACGACCCGGCATGATGTAGCCCTTATGGGTAAAATTCGATACATCAATATTCTGACGGTCTTCCACATCAAACAGATCGGTATTGAACTGAATATCATCAGCATGAACACGACCACCCCATACCGCCAACCCCAGAAAAATGGAAATAGCCAATATCCCTGGAAATTTTATTTTTAATGTTACTTTTTCCATAATTAAGCAGGCGGAGGATCCGTTTTCGTCTGATAAACAAATAAATAGCGCCCGGGATCCCGGACGCCATGTTCATCCGGCAAAAAGGATATCAGGGATAAGCCAGGGTGAAATTTGTGACCGCGGTGAATGCACCCGTGCCTACAGCAACAGGTTCATCGGTTGTACCATCACCTTTCAGTGCTGCGGTGAATTGCAGAGTGTTCGCACCACCATTAATATTCTGTGCTGTAGTTGCTGTACCCAGCTCGATTTTCTTGCCGCTACCATCGCGCAAAAGAATACTGGCACCGCTTGCTTCTCCGGTAATACCCAGTCGGCCATCCACACCGGATTTACCGGTAAAGGTCGCGGTTACCGTTTTTTTCGTGCTGTTATCGCAGTTCTGTAAATCAATGGTAAAAGGGATCGCAGTCTGCTCTCCGCCGTTAGCCAGCAATGTATTCGACACCTGCCCCAGAGGGATTTTCTGGTCGTCAACATTGGGTGCAATTGAGCAAGGTGCATTGACGATTGAACCGTAAAAAGTAATTTTACCACTTCCTTCATCGGCGGCATTAACTGCACCTGACGCTGCGATAGTGAAAAGTGAAATAGCAGCGATTTTTTTAATTTCCATTTAGATATCCTTGAGTTTTATCTGTCTTGCAGAATGATCCATCCTCACAAAAGCTCCGGCTTTAGTTTACTTAAATGACAGCCAGACTCATCTCGGGTATTCCGTTGTGAAGTGCCGCAATACTAATCCGATCTTTCATCAAGTCACTGTCCATTTTTGTTGTTAATTTAAAAACCTTAAAAAACATAAAGTTAAATATATTATTAACATTGTGATAGCATTTTTAAGTGGAGCGATATATTCAACAACAACTAAACACATGTAAAACAAGGTGTTTATTATCCAGCTATCGAATCCATAGAGAAAAACGCAAAGCAAAATATCTTAGTTGGTTGACACAATCACCTGTGGCAAATAAGATAATTCTTACCAATTTTAAAATAAGAAAATAAGATATTTACGTATGCCTTTTGTTAGTAGGAAGAAGTTAGCGCTGGAAGTTAAGCTAAAAAGTATGTCCAGGGAATTCAGGGAGAGGAGTAAGATTGATGATGCCATTCAATGCCACTATGATCTTTTACTTAAACAGTACTTAACTAATCCGCTCTATTTCAAGACTCTGTTCAAGGCAAACAGATTTATTGTCGGCTCAGCCATATTAGGTATTTACTACACACGTTCAGGTAGTACGTTTAAAGACATTAAACGATTTTGTATTGGAAATGACCTGTTTAGCAGTAATTCACTGGATTCTTTTTTGCTTTTTTTGCGCGTGGGGGGAAGACTGGAGGTTTATCGCGATGCAAAAGATAAACGTAAGCTCAACTATAAACCGACAACGAAAGCGCTGGCAGAAACCCGGCGCATGATTAACACGATGCTGATTCCTTGTGCCATGTTGATAGATGATTTTGATTTGAACTTTTATCAAAAACATCCAAATTTTGTGCCGGAATTCTTCCGCACTTACTCAGAGATCACCCTGAATCGGTTATTTCTGCATGATTTGGTGCCAGGCAGCGGCGAGTTTTTGAGTCGGGATGGCGGTCATATGATTATGTTTAATATCTATCTTGAGAGCATCAAACAGAAATCACCGATCATTCATTACAATATTCTCAAAGCCGCTTTTTTCTGTGGCGTCTCAAGGTCACATATTCGGCGCTGCCTACAGGCAGCAGAGCAGGTCAATCTGCTGAAGATACAGGACGAGTCACAGCAACTCGCACTTTCTCAGGAATTTATTGATATGGTAAAAGATTATTTTTGTATTTATCTGGCGACTGTTGAACACGGGTTATCTGGGATGCGATAAAACGAAAAACCCCGCGCTGTTGCCAGCACGGGGTCAGAATGGATGGTGGAAGCGTAGAGATTCGAACTCTAGAACGGTTTCCCGTCGCCGGTTTTCAAGACCGGTGCCTTCAGCCACTCGGCCACGCTTCCACACGGTTATCAGCTTTGCTTAAGAAGACTCTCGCTAACTGATGGAGCGCAGTATAGGAGATGTTTTTCACTTTGCCAACACTATTTTTCGCTACTTTGTTGATTTTGTGAGCATTTGTGATTGTTTGCTGTAAATTTCAGCAATAGAGATCAAAAAGGAGAAAAAAGCCGCAGCAGCACATCACCCGCTTTTTTATTTCGCGTATAGCAAAACGGGCCAGCTTACGCTGACCCGTTGGATTTGATGGTGGAAGCGTAGAGATTCGAACTCTAGAACGGTTTCCCGTCGCCGGTTTTCAAGACCGGTGCCTTCAGCCACTCGGCCACGCTTCCACAATGGGGCGCACTATAAACATCCCTGTTCTGCTTGTAAAGTGAGTTTTGTATCAACTGCCAAAAAAAAAGCCTCAAACGGTTTGATTGTCGCTAATATCGCCACCTTGTTTAAAGAATCAGCGGATTAGCGCGTAAAGAAGGGTAAAACGCCTTTCCCCACCGCCATCTGCTCCTTATTCTGCATGATAGTCTGAGTCTTACTTTCGTGACCCTAAGAGGTGATTTATGGATCGCATTGTTTCGTCCACGCGCGACAGCTCGTTACTGAGCACGCACACAGTCCTGCGTAATACTTATTTTCTGCTCGGCCTGACCTTAGCGTTCTCAGCGGTGACTGCCACGCTAAGTACTGTGTACGCGCTGCCGGCACCCGGTTTAATACTGATGCTGGTCGGCTTTTATGGTCTGATGTTCCTGACCCATCGCCTGGCTAACAGCCCGGCGGGTATTCTGGCGGCCTTTGCCTTTACCGGTTTCCTGGGTTATTGCCTGGGCCCAATCCTGAACAGCTTCCTGTCTGCTGGAATGGGTGATGTGATCGGGCTGGCATTAGGGGGCACAGCATTAGTCTTCTTCTGCTGTTCAGCCTATGTGCTGACCACCCGTAAGGACATGTCTTTCCTTTCCGGGATGCTGATGGCGGGCTTTGTGGTGCTGTTGATTGCCGTCGTGGCCAATATCTTCCTTAACATCCCTGCCCTGCATATGGCGATCAGCGTGCTGTTTGTGCTGTTCTCTACCGGGGCCATTCTGTGGGAAACCAGCAACATCATTCACGGTGGCGAAACCAACTATATCCGCGCCACCGTCAGTCTGTATGTTTCTATCTACAACATCTTTGTCAGTCTGCTGAGCCTGCTGGGTATGTCACGCAGTAACTAAGTCATACAAACAACGTTATTAAAGCCCCGCACTGCGGGGCTTTATTTTTGCTGGGCCAAAAGTTTGGTAAACTGATCGCCGATTTTTAGTGTGAGGCAATGACAGTGCAGTTTGACGGGAAAGAGATTGAACGTGACGCTCAGGGATATTTGAAATCTACTGCCGCGTGGAGCGAAGGGCTGGCCCCGCTGTTAGCCGCAGAGGAAGGGATTGAATTAAGTGAGGCCCACTGGGAGGTGGTGCACTTTGTGCGCGCCTTCTATCTGGAGTTCAATACCTCCCCGGCGGTCAGAATGCTGGTGAAAGCGATGGCACAAAAGTACGGCGAAGAGAAAGGTAACAGCCGCTATCTGTTCCGACTGTTCCCAAAAGGCCCTGCGAAGCAGGCAACAAAAATTGCCGGACTACCAAAACCTGCCAAGTGCCTGTAAACATTAAATCGTGCTAAATCCGTGCGGAAGGTGTGCGGGATGGTGTGGCTCCGCCAGCACCTTCTCCACGCGGGCGCTGCGTGGCCCACCTGCTTTTAGCCACGCCAGCAGGGCCTCAACCTGCTGCGCCTCACCGCAGGCCAGCACTTCAACACTGCCGTCATCCAGATTTTTGGCATACCCCTTCACGCCCAGCGCTTTTGCTTCCCGCTGAGTGCTGTAACGAAACCCGACGCCCTGAACACTACCGTGGACCCATACGCGGATGCAGATGATTGCCATTTTCTCTCCTCTTGCCAACACCGATTGCTTTTTCGTGGTCGGCACCGGACAATATCGACTGATTCTCTGAGTGTAAGCATAGCAAAATATGACTGTTCGTTTGATTCTTGCCAAAGGACGTGAAAAGTCCTTACTTCGTCGCCATCCGTGGGTTTTCTCAGGGGCAGTTGCCCGTATGGAAGGCAAAGCCCAGTCGGGTGAAACTATTGATGTCTGTGACAGCCAGGGTAAATGGCTGGCACGTGCCGCCTGGTCACCGGAATCGCAGATCCGCGCCCGCGTGTGGAGCTGGCAGCAGGATGAGTCGATTGATATCGATTTCTTCGTACGCCGTTTACAGGCCGCGCAGCAGCTGCGTGACTGGCTTGCGCAGCGCGATAACCTTGACAGTTACCGACTGATTGCCGGTGAGTCTGATGGCTTACCGGGTATCACCATCGACCGCTTCGGCAACTTCCTGGTGCTGCAACTGCTTTCTGCCGGTGCTGAGTATCAGCGAGCACCGCTGATTACCGCTCTGCAGACCTGCTACCCGAATTGTGCTATCTATGACCGCTCTGATGTCAGCGTGCGTAAAAAAGAGGGTCTGGAACTGACACAGGGCGTAGTGCTGGGTGATACTCCGCCTGAGCTGCTGCCGATTACCGAACACGGTATGAAACTGCTGGTCGACATTCAGACCGGGCATAAAACCGGTTACTACCTTGATCAGCGTGACAGCCGCCTGGCAACCCGCCGCTACGCGGAAGGCCGTCGTGTGCTCAACTGCTTCTCTTATACCGGTGGGTTTGCGGTATCGGCGCTGATGGGTAACTGCTCAGAAGTGATCAGTGTAGATACCTCACAGGCTGCGCTGGATGTGGCCCGCCAGAACGTGGAGCTGAACGGTCTGGATGTGAGCAAAGCGAAGTTCCAGCGTGACGATGTCTTTAAATTGCTGCGCCGTTATCGCGAGGAAGGCGAAAAATTCGATCTGATCATCATGGATCCGCCGAAATTTGTTGAGAACAAAAACCAGTTGATGGGTGCCTGCCGTGGTTATAAAGACATCAATATGCTGGCGATGCAGTTACTCAATCCTGGCGGGATGCTGATGACCTTCTCCTGCTCAGGCCTGATGGCGACTGACCTGTTCCAGAAAATCATTGCCGATGCCGCCCTTGATGCACAGCGCGACGTTCAATTTATTGAGCAGTTCCGTCAGGCTGCCGATCACCCGGTTATCGCCAGCTATCCGGAAGGAATGTATCTGAAAGGATTTGCCTGCCGCGTGTTGTAACTTGAAAACGCTGCCTTTGCCTCCATATATATAGAGATAAGGGCAACTTTTCTCAGGAGGTTACGATGATTGCCAGCAAATATGGTATCGGACAACAGGTACGCCACCAGCTACTCGGTTTTCTCGGGGTTATTGTTGATGTCGACCCGGAATACTCATTAACCGAGCCCGCTATAGACGAGGTTGACGGCGCCGAAACGCTTCGCTCCTCACCCTGGTATCACGTGGTGATGGAAGATGATGATGGTCAGCGGGTGCAAACCTACCTGGCAGAAGCGCAAATCGCATGGGAATCACCTGGTGAGCATCCTGAACAGCCCTCTCTAGATGAACTGGCGGCATCAATCCGCCAGCAGCTCCAGGCCCCCAGCCTCAGGCATTAAAAAAACCCCGTTAACACGGGGTTTTTTTGTTATTTTTCCAGCCCCAGGCGGGGAATTTCAATTTTCGGGCAGCGGTCCATGATCACCTTCAACCCGGCTTCTCCAGCCAGAACAGCGGCCTGTTCGTTGATCACGCCAATCTGGAACCACAGCGATTTTGCGCCAATAGCAATCGCCTCCTGCGCCACACCCCACGCAGCCTCCGTATTGCGAAAGACATCGACCATATCAATGCTGTGGGGAATATCACTCAGTTCAGCGTAAACGGTTTGCCCCAGCAAAGTACTGCCTGCCAGTTTGGGGCTAACCGGGATGACCTGATAACCTTGTGACAACAGGTAAGCCATCACACCGTAACTTGGCCGCCCGGGTTTATCACTGGCGCCGACCAGTGCAATGGTTTTTGTCGATGTCAGAACATCAGCGATGGTTTTATCACTCATTGTTGCCTCCATTTGCCTTACTGGCTCTATTGCCGCTAAGTGTGGCTTATTCACCACATTAAAAAATGCAACTCATGCGATTCTCGATTTATAGCACGATTAAGTATTTTTAAATGTTAATATGCTGCCATACTGAAAGACTTTGATACATTCACACCCCCTTATATCCTTTACCCTGCTGGAGAAAGAATGAAGCTGCGTATGGTCATCACCGGACTGATAGCGATGCTGGTTGCCGCAACCGTGCAGGCGACAACGCTGAAGCTTTCAGCCGATATTGACCTGCTGGTACTGGATGGACACAAGATTTCGGGTTCGCTGCTCAAAGGCGCAGAAGGTCTGGAACTCGAGCGCGGGGAACACCAGTTGCTCTTTCGTGTAGAAAGAACGGTCACACGCAACGCGCAGACGCCGATCAACTGGGTTTCAGCGCCTCAGATTGTCAAATTTACTGCCAGCACTCAGTCGGTCGTGATTCAGTTACCCGCGTTGCAAACGTTGCATGACGGAAAGCACTTCGACAAAAATCCGCAGTTTACGCTGGTGAATGAACACGGCGTCGAGATTGAGAGCCAACGGGATGCGCTTCGTTTGCAGACGCAGGACGATCTCGAACAGGCAATGATACAGTATAACCTCGATAACAAAGTCGCCTCGGTGCCACGCTTTGCTCAGCCAATGCGCCGTACCTCTCAATCGGCTTCTGTTCTTCCCGATCCCTCAACCAGCCAGCATCCGGCCGAACGCATGCTGCGTCTTTGGTACTTGCAGGTCGATTCAGCCACCCGTCAGCGTTTTGTGATGTTGATGAAGGCCCTGCATACCAGTTGATATCGGCAGATACCCGGCGCTACACTCAATCCTCTGTTTGCTTATTCCTCTTGCCCTACCCAACCAGGATACTGAATGGATCAGACAACCCGCACTCTCCAGCCACAGAAACATATCGCGCTGGTAGCCCACGACCACTGTAAGAATGCTTTAATGCAGTGGGTGGATGTTCATAAAGAACAGTTGCAGCATCATACGCTTTACGCCACCGGAACAACCGGCAATCTGGTACAACGCGCCACCGGATTACCGGTAACGGCGATGCTGAGTGGCCCAATGGGCGGCGATCAGCAGGTCGGTGCGTTGATTTCGGAGGGGAAAATTGATGTACTGATTTTCTTTTGGGACCCACTGAATGCGGTACCACATGACCCCGATGTGAAAGCGCTGCTGCGTCTGGCCACCGTGTGGAATATTCCTGTTGCAACGAACCGTGCCACCGCTGACTTCATTATTCAGTCACCGTTGTTCGCCCGCCAGGTTGAAATCCAGATCCCGGATTACGAACGCTACCTGCAACAGCGCCTGAAGTAACTCAGGCGCTGGCCGTCAGGGTTTACGTAATACCGGTACGCCCTGACGGCTGAACTCGGCAACAAATACCGAGGGATGATCACGATCATACATTAACCACACCTGCTGCTTCGCACGCGTGATTGCAACATACGCAAGTCTTCGCTCTTCGGCGTCCGGAAAGTCTTCCGGGGCAGGTAACAGCGCATCTTCCATCACTGACTCTCTGGCTGCTGCCGGGAAGCCCTCTTTGCCCTCTGCCAACCCCAGAAGAATGACATAATCTGCCTGCTGCCCTTTGCTGGCATGAATAGTCATAAAATCAATATTGAGCTTCGGCCAGCGCGTTGCGGCTTTATCCAGTATTTCCGGTCGCAGATGGTGATAACGCGCCAGAACCAGAATTCTCTCGCCAGCAGCGGCATAGCCACTCAGCTTGTTCATCAGCGCTTCCAACTGCTCTTCAGGCAACAAAGAGATGGCTTTTTTATGGCCTTTAATCGGGCTGTTAAGTGGTTTTTTTAACTGATGAGGGTTGCATTGAATAAAGGTATTCGCGATTTCGCCAATACGCTGATTAAAACGGTAGGTGGTATCCAGCACACAACGGTCGCCTTCACCAAAATGGTGATGGAAGGCCGTTGTTAAGCTCATTTCAGCGCCACTGAAGCGATAGATAGCCTGCCAGTCGTCCCCCACCGCAAACAGTGTGGTCTGTTTATTCTGACGGCGCAGTGCCGCCAGCAAAGCGGCACGCTGCGGAGAGATATCCTGAAACTCATCGACGAGAATATGTTTCCAGGGGCTGATAAAGCGCCCTTTATCAAGGATATTTACCGCCTGATGAATCAGCCCGGCGAAATCAACCGCTCCCTCTTCTTTCAGCGCACCCTTCCACGCTTTCATCATCGGTGCCATTAATTTGACCCGTTTGCTGAAAAGATCGCGGACTTCGTCAGGTGCACTCTCGATCATCGCAGCCTGTGCTCCGCCGTGCATACGCATCAGTCCAAGCCAACGCTCAAGCCGACTGGCTAGGCGCCGCGCCAGGCGATCGTCCTGCCAGAAACTGCCTTCCTCCAGTTCCCACTCCAGCTCCTCTGTCAGCCACTGCCGCCAGCCATTCGCATGCGCTTTTTTCTCATTACACTGCTGTCGCCAGATCTCAATCAGTAGCGCCTGACGCGCACCATGATCGGTTTCCAGTTTGCTGATCGTGGGGGCTTTATTGCTGCCCTGCTGAATGATGTGTAAAGCCAGGGAATGGAAAGTACGCGCCTGGATCTCTTCGGTATGCAGGCGTTCCTGGATACGTTCGTTCATTTCTTTGGCCGCCTGGCGACCAAACGCCAGCAATAGAATCTGCCCCGCACTGGCCTGCCGACGCATCATCAACCAACCTGCCCGCGCCACCAGCACGGATGTTTTACCACTGCCTGCCCCCGCCAGAACCAGCACGGCATCCTCTCCGTTAACAACGGAGCGTGCCTGGGAAAGATTCAGCGGTGAGGTTTCCACCTGATTAAAGAAATCCGCATGCTGTTCCAGCATACGGTTGGTCCATTCATTGTTGCGCTGAACACGGCGTGCATCGCTGTTATGGAGCCACTGCTGGCAGTAAAGGTAGGGTTCGCGACAATTATCAAATTCCCCCAATCGTTCTGCGGGCAACGGCACGGCGTCAAACGCTTTACGGATCGCCAGTTGCCAGGCACTGATATCACTACGACGCAGCCATTTGTCCTGTTGTTCCGCCTCATAAATTTGCTGCTGCTGTGCTAACAGAACGCTGGCTGAAACATCGCTCATTTCCTTACTCCACTGCTGCCATTCCTGGTTGAGATAGTGGAAAAAGCGCTGTGTTTCACTCCATTCGGTGCCGTGAAGGCGCACGACCTTTTCGTCAGGCAGCGTAAACTCAAGCTCACCCCATACCAGCCCACGCTTACATTTAATTGCCAGTAACTGATTGAACGGGATCAAATACTCATGCTTTTCACCGCTAACTTCTACACCTGCGGTCAGAAGACGCACCCGATTATAAGGATGCTGTGCCAGATGTTTACCCAACGCTGTTGCTTTCAGTTCCATTCCGGTGACCCTGGCTGAGGTTATTTTCATCATCAGACAGTTTAACTGGCTGACGTGTACCTCTCCAGCGCTAAAACACGTTACAATCAAGGTATTGTCGGTTAATCACCGTTATCTGCTGAAGGGAAACTCTTTTATGCGCACCGTATTAAATGTTCTGAATTTTGTGCTGGGTGGATTCCTGACCACATTCTCCTGGCTGGTGGCCACGGTTGTGAGCATTATTTTTATCTTTACCCTGCCACTCACCCGCTCCTGCTGGGAGATAACCAAACTGTCTCTCCTCCCTTATGGTAATGAAGCAGTGCATGTTGATGAGCTGAACCCATCAGGTAAAAATGCGCTTCTGAATTCTGGCGGCACTCTGCTGAACATTTTCTGGCTGGTACTGTTTGGCTGGTGGCTGTGCGTGATGCATATCATGGCAGGCATCGCACAGTGTGTGACGATTATTGGCATTCCCGTTGGTATCGCTAATTTTAAAATTGCTGCTATTGCCTTGTGGCCGGTTGGCCGCCGCGTGGTTTCCGTCGAAGTTGCTCAGGCCGCTCGTGAAGCCAACGCACGTGCGCGTTTCCGCTAAGTTACGATAATGAACAAGACCATGATCGGCAATGTACGCCGCTACGCCTTTAACAGTACCTGGTTGTACAATATCCGCATCACTCTGGCGCTGGCAGGCACCACTGCCGTACCCTGGTGGCTGCATCAGATTACCTGGACGATCCCACTAACGCTGGGAGTCGTGGCTGCTGCGCTGGCGGATCTTGACGATCGTCTTGCCGGACGATTACGTAACCTGCTGATCACGCTGGTCTGTTTTTGTATTGCTTCCGTTTCAGTCGAATTACTCTTCCCGCATCCGTGGCTATTTGTTGCCGGGCTAGCGCTGTCCAGTTGGGGCTTCATTTTGCTCGGCGCACTGGGGCCTCGTTACGCAACAATCGCCTTTGGCGCATTACTGATCGCCATTTATACCATGCTGGGCATTCATTTATTTCCGCAATGGTATCTGCAACCGGTGCTGCTACTGCTGGGTGCAGTATGGTACAACCTTCTGACCTTATCCGGACATCTGCTGTTCCCTATCCGGCCGTTGCAGGAAAATATATCTCGCTGCTTTGCGCAACTGGCGCGCTATCTGGAAGCCAAAGCCAACCTGTTTGATCCCGATATTGAAGGGGATGATCACCAAACGCTGGTCGACGTGGCAATGGCGAACAGTCAACTGGTTCAACTGCTTAATCAGGCCAAAGCATCGATTCAGTCACGACTGCGCGGTGACCGTGGTCAGCGTGGTACTCGCAGAACGCTACACTACTATTTTGTTGCGCAGGATATCCATGAACGAGCCAGCTCTTCCCATGTGCAGTATCACGCACTGCGTAAAGCATGGGGGGAGAGCGATATTCTGTTCCGCTTTCAGCGTCTTTTATCTTTACAGGCACAAGCTTGCCGACGGCTCTCGCGCTCAATCTTACTGCGAGAGCCTTATCAGCATGATGCGCGCTTCGAACGAGTCTTTATAAACCTGCACGCTGCGCTGCATCGCCTTGAAACCGCGCAGCCTGACAGCACGGAGGTCAAAGCCATGGCCTACCTGCTGAACAACCTTAAAGCGATTGATGCCCAGTTGGCGACTATTGAATCAGAGCAAGTTCTGACAGAGGGCGATGCCCCGCATGACCAGACGCTATCCAGCGAGGGGCTAACTGGCTGGAGCGATATTCGTCTTCGCCTGAGCCGCCATCTCAGCCCGGAGTCTCCGCTGTTTCGTCATGCAGTCCGCATGTCGCTTCTGCTGTGCGTTGGCTATGGTATTATTCAGGCTACCGGGGTGCAACACGGTTACTGGATATTGCTCACCAGTCTGTTTGTCTGCCAGCCCAATTACAGTGCGACGCGTCGTCGCCTGGCATTACGTATTATCGGTACACTCGCCGGGATTGTACTGGGTCTGCCGTTGCTGTGGCTGGTTCCTTCTGTTGAAGGACAATTGATGCTGATTGTGGTTACGGGCGTGCTGTTCTTCGCTTTCCGCAACGTTCAGTATGCGCATGCCACCATGTTTATTACCTTGCTGGTGTTACTGTGCTTCAACCTGTTGGGCGAAGGATTTGAAGTCGCGATACCGCGTATTGTTGATACGCTGGTTGGCTGCGGTATTGCCTGGCTGGCGGTGACATTTATCTGGCCTGACTGGCGTTTTCGCCGGCTTCCTGCCGTTGCTGAACGCACCCTGAATGCGAACTGCCGCTATCTCGATGCTATTCTGGTGCAGTATCACCAGGGTAAAGATAACCGACTGGATTATCGTATTGCTCGCCGCGATGCCCATAACGGTGATGCAGAACTGGCATCCGTTGTTTCTAATCTCTCGGTCGAAAATAAATCTGATCTGGCATTGCGAGAAGCGGCTTTCCGTTTGCTGTGCCTTAACCATTCATTTTTGAGCTACATTTCTGCTTTAGGCGCGCATCGTGAGAAGCTGGAAAACGATGCCATGCTGCAGCTCATGGATGATGCCGTCTGTTATGTCGACGATGTACTGCATATTGACATCGTCGATGAGGCGAAAGCACAGCGTATGATCGACAGTCTGGCGCTACGCTTACAGCACAGCGAAGCCAATGCCGAAACAAAAGAACCACTGGTCTTGCAGCAGGTTGGTTTACTGGTGGCTCTTTTACCTGAAATTACGCGCCTTAAAAAACAAATAGCCTTACGTGGTTAATCTTCTTCACGCGGCTTTTTACGCTCTCGCTGCGTATTGTAGTTAAACCAAAGGCGCAGCTCTTCTTTCATCTCTTGTGGAAGCGCGGCATAGTGGCGACCGACAATGGCCCCTTGCAAAGCGAAGAGCACCGTTAACCCCAGATTCTTGTTGTTGTTACGTAGCAGCAGCCAGCTTCGTTTTGCTCCCTGTTGAACCAGCATCTCGATGGTTGAAATACCCACTTGCCGTAGTAACATTTCCATTCTGATGCCCATATTGGGCAGGTCCTTCAGACGGCGGTTATTCTGACGCTCTCTCTGCTGTTGCTTCGCTCCCTGCAGGCAAAGCTGGGAGATGGCTACCAGCTGTTCACCATCAGACCACAAGGCACCATCAACACGATAGTAATTGAGTTCTACTGGCACACCACGCTTACTAAGGCTCAGCGGTGTCATCTTACGCTCAACAATATAGGATTGAACCTCTTCACAGGCGCGAAGATAAAGCTCTCCTTGAGCCACCACGGCAAACACAGTTTTTTCCACTGCCAGGCAATAACCGCCAAACTGTGTACGGGACTGCACCTCTCCAAGCTGAGCCAGTCGTTGTTTCGCTTCTGCAATTTTACGTTTCGAACGATCCATATTATCATCCCAAGTTAGTTAAGAAATAACTCATAAGGTCTCGGTAAAACATATTAGAAAATAGGCAATACTCATTACAGGTTCAACGACTAATTTTTATTTCATGTGTTTACATTGTAATTTTGCGAGGCGTTACGAAAAAAATCGCTCATAAGAATACATTCAAGGACGGCATTTTCTCCTTAGAAAAAATAGCATTAAAAACCACAATATCTGCATCCGGTTAAAAACTCAATAAAACACACTTCGTTAAAATTCAGTCTTAAATATTTTTTCGTCCAGCGGGATAACAGTAACGCGACAAAGCCGGTCAACCAAACGGGCATGCTAACCAGAGTAAGTTAAGCAAGAAGATACTGTACAAACCGCGTTTCACGGCCCTTCATCAAAAAAAAACCACGATTCTCCCCCTATCGAATCCCTCTGCAGCCCGTTAAGGCTGGGTTACCATGAAAAATAAACATGCTGATATTCTGTTCCAATGAGATCCAAAATGGATGTATTCCACAATTTTTATCCTGCGGATGTATGGGTGAAGTTTTCATGTTTTCATCGCCATCCACCAAATGTTCAGAAAGCCCGAGCACCTACTCGACCATGACTGAGTAAACGTTAATCCCCCCGATGAGAAACAAGTTAAGTATCGTTACTTTCCAGGGCGGGAAATAGAATATGAAAATAGGTACTCGCAGCGATATTATCTTTTATTCCTTTCTGATGTAATCGTTAATTGCGATACAAAGTGCGGACACTTATCATTGATAAATGATTGCCATGTACCTCAAATGTTTAAATTCTTAACCGTAAGAACAAGAATGCTTGAAATGTCAGGAAGCTCTGGAACGACACCCGTCAGACCTGAAAAAAAGCCTTAATACATTCGCCATGTGTACACAGACTCTCAGTACACCAGCCTCTGAGCCGACATGTGTCAGGAAGTCAGATTAAAGGTTGATCTTTGTTCACCACACATATACTGTATATCCATACAGTAACCTAGTGAGCGAAGACATTATGCGTACTCATTTCCTGAAATCTCAGTCTGTTAGTCGTAACATGCATGCTTCCGCATCTGCGTCCTCTGGCTCGACTTGTGCGAATGGCCTGATCAGCGAACTGATTTACAGTGAGAATCAACCTGACATGACTCAATTGCTGCTGCTGCCTTTGTTGCAGCAGCTGGGGATGCAGTCTCGCTGGCAGTTATGGCTGACACCGCAACAGAAGCTCAGCCGCGACTGGTTACAGCGCTCCGGGTTACCCCTTGATAAAGTCATGCAGTCTCCCTACTGCGGTACGATCACCACGGTAGAAGCCATGATCAAAGCCTTGCAGACAGGGAATTACAGTGTGGTTTTAGGCTGGCTGGATGAAGAAGTATCAGAAGTGGATCGTCAACGCTTGCAAGAAGCAGCAAGTTCAGGGCAGGCACTGGGGTTAATTATGCGCTCAGAAAATAGCATTTACTCCTCAGCCAGACCGCTTAATGGATTAAGAATTCACTCATCTTTGTATCATTAAGTAAAAATAAGATTTTTCTCAGACTTTATCTCTGCCAGACCCTTCTTAACAGGCTAATAATGTTATGACGCGGTGCGACAACGGTTTAGCTGGGTTCTCAGACCTGTTTTTGAGCAAAGAATTCACCCTCAAATGTTAAAAAATGTGTATGAAACGCTGTTTTTTTGCTGACCATCGTCACATCATACTTGTAAGTTTGCTGGTACGTTGTAGACTTTAGCTCGCCAGGGTGCTCAATAACCTCCATTTTTTGGAAGAGTCACAATCGAGCTTCTCAACCCGGCGAAGGATTAAATCAAAGAGCTAATTTAAAGCTCATTGCCTATTTGGATGATAACGAGGCGCAAAAATGAAAAAGACAGCTATCGCAATTGCAGTGGCACTGGCTGGCTTCGCTACCGTAGCGCAGGCCGCCCCTAAAGATGACACCTGGTACACCGGTGCTAAACTGGGCTGGTCTCAGTACCACGACAAAGGTTACTACGGTAACGGTTACCAAGATAACGACGGCCCATCACATGAAAGCCAGCTCGGCGCTGGTGCATTTGGTGGCTATCAGGCAAACCAGTACTTGGGCTTCGAGCTGGGTTACGACTGGTTAGGCCGCATGCCTAACAAAGGCAACAACGTCAACGGCGCTTTCAAAGCGCAGGGCGTTCAGCTGGCAGCTAAATTAAGCTACCCAGTTGCTGACGATCTGGACGTGTACACTCGTCTGGGCGGCATGGTATGGCGTGCAGACTCCACCCAGAACGCTAACGGCACTCGTATCAGCGACCACGACACCGGCGTTTCTCCGCTGGCTGCTGTTGGTGTTGAATACGCAGTGACCAAAAACTGGGCAACTCGTCTGGATTACCAGTGGGTTAACAACATCGGTGACGCAGGTACCGTTGGTGCGCGTCCTGATAACTCAATGCTGAGTGTTGGCGTTTCCTACCGTTTCGGTCAGGATGATGCAGTAGCACCAGTTGTTGCTCCGGCTCCGGCTCCAGCGCCAGTTGTTGAAACCAAGCGTTTCACCCTGAAGTCTGACGTTCTGTTCAACTTCAACAAGGCCACTCTGAAGCCAGAAGGTCAGCAGGCTCTGGATCAGCTGTATACCCAGCTGAGCAATCTGGATCCTAAAGACGGCTCTGTTGTCGTTCTGGGCTACACTGACCGTATCGGTTCAGAGCAGTACAACCAGAAACTGTCTGAAAAACGCGCTCAGTCTGTTGTAGACTACCTCGTGTCTAAAGGCATCCCTGCTAACAAGATCTCTGCACGTGGCGAGGGTAAATCTAACCCTGTTACCGGCAGCACCTGTGACAGCGTGAAAGGCCGTAACGCCCAGATCGACTGCCTGGCGCCAGACCGTCGCGTAGAAATCGAAGTTAAAGGCATCAAAGACGTTGTAACTCAGCCACAGGCTTAAGTTATCTCGTTAAAAAAACCCCGCTCCGGCGGGGTTTTTTATTGGCTGAATAAGGTGAAAAAGAGGAAGGGATAAGGCATATGTCGATTTTATTCAGGCTTGCCCAAAATCGCTTTTAGATCCTGCTTCAGCGAGGACATCTGGCTGGCATACTGCTCTTTACGTTCTGCATCTTCAATTAACTGCACTATCGTCTCAGACAACGTACTATTTCGACGCTGCGCAAGACCAGCCAACCGCTGCCAAACCAGATATTCCAGATCGATAGATTTCTTACGCGTATGCTGATGTTCGGCATTAAAATGACGTTTGCGACGCGCACGGATAGTCTGCTTCATGCGATTTTCAAGCAGCGGATTAATATGCTGGCTGATCCATTTCAATACCTCTACTGGTCGATTTTCCATCACCAGTAGCTCATCGACGGCGGCCTGCGCTGCACTTGACTCGATATAACGCGTGATCAATTCACCTTCACGGTGTTTTTTGACCAGGTATTTCCATTTCCATCCGCTTTCAAGATTTTCCAGTTGCTGGTATTTCATCGGAATCTCATGCTGACCACATTACGAATTAAGAATAACAGCTTTTTTTCATCAGGCTGTAAAGAAAACAGGGACATCAGCGTCAATGTTAACGCAAGCAGCGCAGATGTGCATGTGCACTGTGCTTAACCGGCTGAAATATTGTATAATGCCGCTTTTAATCATCTAAGAAAAATACGATAACTTTGACCAACAACCGATTAGAGTGGCGCGCCCTACAGCCCGATACAGAACGCTTCCAGCATCTCCTCTCGCAGGCCTATGCTGCCGATACAGAGTGCTTTGCATCCGTGCAGGCACGCCTGTTTAATGGCTTGAGCCTGCTACTGCAAACCCCGGCCAAAGTACCGCTAATGCTGGTCAAAAGCCCTGAGAGCGCTGAATATCTCGCTTTATTGCAGGATATTCTTTCCTCTCTTACTGTCGATGATGATGATGTTCCGGCCTTATTTGGTGGCCAATATGACATCAGCGAACACGCGGTAAACTGGCGTCCGGCGGAAAACGCTGCGGATAATTTCGCCAGCGAAGGGGGAGTTCATCAGGCTGAATGGATTGAAGCCGAACAACTCTTTGGCTGTGTACGCATCCATCAGTCTACGATAACGCTGTCACCAGGTCTGGTACATCGTGCCAATGGCGGAGTATTGATCCTGTCAATGCGTGCCCTGATGGCGCAACCGCTGCTGTGGCTGCGGCTAAAACAGATCATGGTTAATCAACGGTTTGACTGGTATTCCCAGGATGAAACCCGTCCTCTGCCATTAGCGATCCCATCCATGCCAATGCAGTTCCGCCTGGTACTGGTGGGTGAACGCGATGTGCTGGCAGATTTCCAGGATATGGAGCCTGAACTGGCAGGGCTATCGCTGTACAGCGAGTTCGAAGACAATATTCAACTCGTGGACGAAGAGGAATTCAACCACTGGTTACAGTGGGTGCAAAGTGTTGCCCACAGTCTTGGCTATCCCTCTCCTGCGCCTGATTTCTGGCCAGTGTTGATCCGTGAGGCCGCACGCTATACCGGCGATCAGGATACCCTTCCACTGGATCCTCAATGGCTGGGCCGACAGTTACAGGAAGCCGCACTCTACAGCGAAGACAATCAGCTCACTGCCGAAAATCTTCAGGATGCCCTCAGCACGCGCGAATGGCGTGAAGGTTTCCTGCCTGAGCGCATTCGTGACGAGATCCTGCTTGATCAGATTCTGATTGAAACAGAAGGCGAGATGATCGGTCAGATCAACGCCTTGTCGGTCATGGAATTCCCAGGCCATCCTCGCGCATTTGGTGAACCTTCACGCATTAGCTGCGTCGTTCATGTTGGCGATGGTGAGTTCACCGACGTAGAGCGCAAAGCCGAGCTTGGCGGTAATATTCATGCCAAAGGTATGATGATCATGCAGGCATGGCTGATTGCAGAGCTGGAGCTTGAGCAACAGCTGCCGTTTTCTGCCTCAATCGTTTTTGAGCAATCCTACTCCGAAGTCGATGGTGACAGCGCCTCCCTGGCTGAGCTGTGTGCACTGATCAGTGCCCTCGCCTCACAGCCGCTCAATCAACAGCTGGCTGTGACGGGTTCCGTCGATCAGTTTGGTCGCGTGCAGCCTGTTGGCGGGCTGAATGAAAAAATTGAAGGCTTCTTCCACATCTGTAATCAACGCACATTAAGCGGAACCCAGGGGGTCATTATTCCTGCGGCCAATGTGCGTCACCTCTCGCTTCAGCAGGAGGTGGTTGATGCCGTTCGTGAAGGTAAATTCCATCTGTGGGCCGTCTCCAGCGTTGATGAAGCTCTGCCGCTGTTAACGGGTGTAGAGTGGGACAAAGAGACAGGAGCGTGCCTGTTACGTTCGATTCAGGACCGTATCGCACAGATACTTCACCCTGAACCACGCCATCGACCGTGGCCGTTGCGTTGGTTAAACTGGTTTACGCCCGGCTGATCGGACTTGTCCGGCGTACACGTGTAAGCTAAACTCCCTGCTTCATTAAAATAAGGCTTATTGAAAACATGGTAGATAAACGCGAATCCTATACAAAAGAAGACCTGATTGCCTCTGGTCGCGGTGAACTGTTTGGCGCGGAAGGCCCGCCATTGCCAGCTGGAAATATGTTGATGATGGACCGCGTGGTTAAAATGACCGAAGACGGCGGTAACTACGGTAAAGGCTTCGTTGAAGCTGAACTGGATATCAATCCTGACCTGTGGTTCTTCGGCTGCCATTTTATCGGTGACCCGGTCATGCCAGGCTGCCTCGGCCTTGATGCTATGTGGCAGTTGGTTGGTTTCTACCTCGGCTGGTTAGGCGCTGAAGGTAAAGGTCGTGCGTTGGGCGTGGGTGAAGTGAAATTTACCGGCCAGGTTCTGCCAACCGCGAAGAAAGTGTCTTACCGTATTCATTTCAAACGCGTTATCAACCGTAAACTGGTGATGGGCGTGGCAGATGGCGAAGTACTGGTCGATGGTAACGTGATTTACACCGCTACTGACCTGAAAGTGGGCCTGTTCAAAGACACCACCGCGTTCTAAGTCTCTCACTGCTTTCTGATATCCAAAATAATTCGAGTTGTATTAAGGCGGCAAAAGAAGGAATCCCGATGAGCTGAGTGAAGTCAGTGATTCGGGTGACTGAAAGCAGCCAACGCAGAGACAACTTGAAGTATGAAGGATAAAAATGAAAACCTCCGCATAAGCGGAGGTTTTTCCCTTTCTCTGACAGGTGTTACGCGGTAACCGACCTGTCCTCCATGGCTTGTCGCCAACCTCCCAACCAGTGAGATCGAGCATCCAGCATTTGATACGGACACATCTCTTTTGAGCGTCCTGTAATGCCTGCGTGATAACCCCGTGATTGTGCCCGATCCAGGCGATCTCGTTTCTGTCTCTTCATGCCGCGTTTCCCTCATTTAGTCTGGTGGAATCTGGTGGAAAGATACAGTGGTTACGTTTCGCGCAACCACTCATAAGTTCTACCGCGACTTTCAGTAAAGATCAACGCGCAAATTTCACGCCAATGTCATGAATGTGTATCAAACCCATGATGATTTCTCGCCACTGCTCGCTGAAAAAACACTGCTATCTGACTGAATGGCAATAAAAAAGCCTTTGATGCCACAGAAATCAGGTTCTGCAACAATCAAAGGCTTAGTACGTTAGTTAATTTTTTCTTATTGTTCGCGAATTATCGCATTAGCGACCTGCCCCGCAATCTGCTGCCATCCTTTAGCCAGGGTTCTTACTAACCCATCGTAACCATCTTCGCTTTGCGGTAGTACCAGCGTAAACGGCTGCTTTTGCAGTTTCCCATTGTGTTCAAGTATCCATTCACCACTGATCACCGCCTGTCCATCATAGCGACCATGGAAACCCGTTACGGTGACATTGAGCGTATCGTGTTGCTGTCCCAGTGGAGAAGACGAGACCAGCGCTCCCGGCAACGCCGTGCTGAGATTGGTCACCAGCGTTTGCTGCAACTGTTGATCCAGCGGGCTGGCCCACTGGTTATTCGCCGCTATCACGAACTGGACATCATTGCTCTGGTAGACCACACCATTCCCGGCAAGGTAATCCGGCACCGATACGCGTTCTATCCATACTGGCGTCGCCACGTTCCGACTGGCCACAACAGCCGTGCTGCACGCCGTTGGCAATTGGTAGTAAGCCGTTTTGGGGGTGCTGCAAGCACTCAGTGCCAGCACAAAAGCTACGGGGATCCATTTCATCATTATTTCGCCCTCTTCGGCTGTGGGTCCTGACCGGGTTTGGCTTCGAATACCAACGCATTACTCTTGGTGTTGAGCGTTTTTAATACAGGCTGCAATTCACGCAGGACCTGATCGAGACGCTGCATATCTCCCACCATCTTATTGTAAGCCGGTGAGCCTGGCTGGAAGCCCTTCATGCTGCGATTCAGTTCACGCAGCGTGCTTTGCATATCCGCCGGTAGCTCTTTCATCGACTGGCTGGAAGTGATCTGATTAAGACTGTCGAGCGTTTTCTGCATTTCACGCAACGTACGCTGGCTCTCTTTCAACGTGCCGGTCGCTTCGTTCAGCAACGGATTCAGCGGCAGACTGTTAATCTTATCCAGAGATTCCATCAGCTTCTGCTGAATTTGCGCCAGGCCACCGCTGACCGTTGGGATCAGCTCATAGTCAGCAAACGTCGTCGGACCGCTAACAGGTTTCGCGTTGTTGTAGAAATCGAGATCGACATACAATGCGCCCGTCAACAGATTGGCAGACTTCAGTGAAGCTCGTAGCCCACTTTTGATACCGTCTTTCAGATGCTGCTCAATATTGAAATCATTACCTAAGCGATTCTCGAAGCGGTCCGGTTCAATACGGATCAGAACTGGAATGCGGTAATCATTATTCAGACGCTGAGCAAGGCCTGGCATGGTAAATGGTACCTCCGCGACCGTCCCCAGACGGATACCGCGGAACTCGACTGGCGCGCCTTTTTGCAGACCACGAATAGAGTCGTTAAAGAACAGCAGGAAGTCTTTGTGTTCGGTATAGAGTGAATCCTGAATGCTGCGCTGGTCGTTGAACAGACGGTATTCCGCTTTGTTTTCAACCCGCTCGCCGCGCTCCCAGCCTTCTGGTACATCAAAGCTGACACCACCGCTGAACAGAGTCGTCAGCGATCCCATCTCCACACGCATTCCTGAAGCCGACATATCCACCGCTATTCCACTGTCTTTCCAGAAGCGAACGTTGCTGGTCACCAGGCGGTCATAAGGTGCGGAAATAAACAACTGATAGGTCATCATGCGCTTGTCCGCATCAAAGGCGCTGGTTTCAACAGACCCCACGCGATAACCACGGAACAGCACCGGGTCACCCGCATTAAGCTGGCCTGCTTTTTCACTGTCGAGGGTAATGCGGATACCTTTAGCATCCAGCGGCGCCAGTGGGGGTGAATCCAGCAGTTCATACTGCGCCGCTTTTTCACCTTTTGCCCCGGGCTGAAGTTCAATGTAGGCACCCGACAGCAGCGTTCCCAGCCCGGTGATCCCTTCACGACCAATAGCGGGTTTCACCACCCAAAAAGCGCTGTCTTCACGCAGCAGTTTTTCCATGCCGGAATTAAGCCGTGCCTTGATTTCCACATGGTGCAGATCATCGGTTAGCACGGCACTTTCGACCACCCCGACGTTAACGCTGCGGCTTTTAATCAGGGTTTTCCCCCCTTCAATACCTTCAGCGTTGGTGGTCATTAACGTGACTACCGGGCCCTGATGGCTGAAGTGATAAAACAAAATCCATGCGCCTATCAAGACGGTGACGATGGGGATGATCCACACCGGCGACCAGCGCTTTATCTTATCTACCGTGGCTACGCCGTGGTTATTGTCCGTCACTTGCAGGCTCCTCAGTCTTCTTTTCTTGTATCCGGTCCCAGGTGAGACGGGGATCAAACGTCATGGCGGCAAACATCGTCAGGATCACCACCAGGGCAAACAGCACCGCACCACTGGCTGGATAAATACTCATCAACTGCCCCATTCGCACCAGTGCCGATAACACGGCAATCACGAATACGTCAATCATTGACCAGCGCCCGACGAACTCAACAACCTCATATATTTTATGCATTTTATCACTGTCGTCCCGGTTGCTGTCGCGCTCGTTGGCATGCCAGCACAACCAGCCGATGGCCATCATTTTCAGCGTTGGGACCATGATACTGGCGATAAAAATCACCAGCGCCACCGGGTAGGATCCATCACTCCACAGCAGGATCACGCCAGCCATAATGGTTGAGGTGATTTTATTGCCCAGCGCCTCGGTAATCATGATCGGCATCAGATTGGCCGGGATATAGAGCAAGATTGATGTCATCAATAAAGCGAGTGTCCATTGCAGGCTGTGCTTTCGTCTGACATGCCCATGAACCCCACAGCGCGGACACTCCAACGTATCGCTGGCGAGTACCGCAGTACAACAACTGCAGGAACGCAGCCCCTGACGCAAGCCACTCACGGCGGGTAATGGCGTGAAGGGAAGCACAGGCAATGGGGCGACCCGCAGCCATAATGTACGGCGATCAATACACTGAAACGCTCTGAGCTGTAACAGGCAGAACAGGCACCAGGGGATAAAACTGGTGCCAATGCCGATATCACCATAAGCCATAAGCTTTACAAAGCTCACCAACACACCGGCGAGAAAGATCTCCGCCATGCCCCAGGTTTTCAGCTGAAACAACACGCGTGCCAGAGTGCGTTTCAGCCCCTGTGGCAACGTAATATCATTCACTAAGAGCAGGATCACCAGCATACAGAAGGCCGGAACCCCCTGAACAAACAGCAAAAACAGCGTCGCAAGGCTACTGTAGTCATCGGAAATCATCACCTGAGGTATTTTGGTCAGGGTGATTTCACTGCTGAGTCCGGCAACATGCATATTGATGAAAGGGAATAAGTTAGCCAGCAGCAGCATAAACAGTGCTGCCAGCGCATAGGCCGTTGGCCGCTTTCGCGGCTCAACCCAGTTAGACTGAAGTGTGGTATGACAACGTGGGCAGCTTGCCTTGCTGCCCGGCCGGATATCTGGCAACTGTGTCATCAGGTCACACTGTGGGCAAAGCATCCATTGATGCGCGTGGTGCGACGAACACATACCTGACCCTCGATAATTTCAGAACAGCAGTATCAGGCGCCGTTGCTTAACGACTCCAGGTATTCCCAACGTTCGAAAGCGACTTCCAGCTCCTGTTCAGCCTTGGCGAGCGAATCCAGTACAGGCTGGGTCACATCATGGGGCTGGTTGAAGAAGTTAGCATCGGCAACCTGCGTCTGATACGTTTCAAGACGGGCTTCCAGCTCTTCCATTTTCTTCGGCAGTTGTTCGAGTTCACGCTGCAAATTGTAGCTTAACTTAGCCGCAGGTTTTTTTGCGGCGTCAGTTTTTGCGTTTTCCTGACGCGGCTGCGCACTGGTGGATTTTGCGCTGGCGCGGTTTTGTTTATAGGCACTACGCTGCAGCTGCGCATCGTGGTAGCCGCCAACAAACGCACCGATTTCACCATTGCCTTCAAAGATCCAGCATTCGGTCACGGTGTTATCAACAAACTGACGATCGTGGCTCACCAGCAGAACGGTGCCCTGATAACCATCAACCAACTCTTCCAGCAGCTCAAGCGTTTCCACATCGAGGTCGTTGGTCGGTTCATCGAGGATCAGCAGGTTGCTTGGCTTAAGGAACAGACGTGCCAGCAACAGGCGGTTACGCTCACCACCAGACAAAGCACGCACCGGCGTCATCGCGCGTTTAGGGTGGAACAGGAACTCCTGCAGGTAGCCCAGCACGTGGCGTGGCTTACCATTTACCATCACTTCCTGTTTACCCTCTGCCAGGTTGTCCATGACCGTGCGATCCGGGTCCAGGTCCGCGCGGTGCTGGTCAAAGTAGGCGACTTCAAGCTTGGTGCCAATATGCACGCGGCCGCTATCAGCCTTGAGCTCATCGAGCATCAACTTCAGCATGGTCGTTTTGCCACAGCCGTTAGAGCCGATCAGGGCAATTTTATCACCGCGTTGTACCTGGCGGGAGAAATCACGCACCAGTTGTTTACCACCCACCGCATAGCTGACGTTTTCCAGCTCGAAGACAATCTTGCCGGAGCGAGAAGCCTCTTCGACCTGCATATTAGCTTTACCCATCACTTCACGGCGATCGGAACGCTCACGGCGTAACGCTTTAAGCGCACGAACACGCCCTTCGTTACGCGTACGGCGCGCTTTGATGCCCTGACGGATCCACACTTCTTCCTGCGCCAGTTTGCGGTCGAATTCGGCGTTCTGCATTTCTTCAACACGCAGCGCTTCTTCCTTGCTGGTCAGATACAGATCGTAATCGCCCGGCCAGGAAACCAGCTTGCCACGATCCAGATCAACAATGCGCGTCGCCATGTTGCGAATAAACGAACGGTCATGCGAAATGAAGATGATGCTGCCCTGGAATGTTTTCAGGAACGTTTCCAGCCAGTCGATAGTTTCAATATCGAGGTGGTTAGTGGGTTCATCCAGCATCAGCACTTTCGGATTGCTGACCAGCGCGCGCCCAAGCGCAGCTTTACGCAACCATCCACCGGATAATGAGGACAGCTCGGCGTCCCCATCCAGACCGATTTGTTGCAGCACATCGTGAATACGGCTTTCCAGCTGCCACAGATTCTGGTGGTCAAGAATGCCCTGTAAGCGCGCCATCTCATTCAGGTTTCTGTCGCTCGGATCGTCCATCACTTTATGCGAGATCGCGTGATAGGCTTTCAGGTGTTCCGCCTGCTCTTCCACACCTTCCGCGACAAAATCATACACCGAGCCCTGCACATTACGTGGCGGATCCTGCTGGAGGCGTGCCACCACCAGGTCCTGCTCATAAATAATGCGCCCATCATCCAGCGGTTGTTCGCGGTTGATGATCTTCATCAGGGTGGATTTACCCGCCCCGTTACGGCCAACCAGACAAACACGCTCGTTTTCTTCGATGTGCAGTTCAGTGTTATCCAACAGCGGCGCATCGCTGAATGAGAGGTAAGCGCCATGAATACTGATTAGTGACATAAAAACTTATTCCTTACCGGCGTGAGTGATCAGCCAGCAGTTGTGAATTTGACGATTACGGGCAAAATCCTGCGACTGTGTTTTCGCAGTGATTTCAGTAGCAGCCAGGCCAAGAGCTTCCAGGCCGGCAGAATCCATTTTGAAGCCGCGTTTATTGTTGGAGAACATTACGGTGCCCCCTTTACGCAGCAGACGCTTCAGATCTTTCATCAGATCAAGATGATCGCGCTGCACGTCAAAGCTCTCTTCCATACGCTTGGAGTTAGAGAACGTCGGCGGATCGATAAAGATCAGATCAAACTGTTCATCCGCATCACGCAGCCAGCTCAGGCAGTCTGCCTGCATCAGACGGTGCTGACGCCCGGACAAACCGTTGAGACGCATATTGCGCTCGGCCCATTCGAGATAGGTACGCGACATATCGATCGTAGTCGTGCTGCGCGCGCCTCCCAGACCAGCATGAACGCTGGCGCTGCCGGTGTAAGCAAACAGGTTCAGGAAGTCTTTCCCTTTACTCATCTGCCCCAGCATTTTGCGGGCAACACGGTGGTCGAGGAACAGGCCAGTGTCGAGATAGTCCGTCAGATTAACCCATAATTTGGCGTTAAACTCACCGACTTCAAAGAAATCGCCCTTCTCGCCCAGTTTCTGATACTGATTTTTTCCTTTCTGTTTTTCACGGGTTTTCAGCACCAGTCGGTTAGCCGGCAGTTCGAGCACGCTGAGGGTTGCGGCAATGACATCAAACAGGCGCTGACGCGCTTTGGCGGGCTCGATGGTTTTCGGCGCCGCATATTCCTGCACCACAACCCAGTCGCCGTAGCGGTCGACCGCCACATTGTAGTCGGGCAGATCGGCATCGTAGACGCGATAGCATTCAATCCCTTCCTGACGCGCCCATTTATCCAGTTTCTTGGTATTTTTGCGCAGACGGTTGGCGTAGTCTTCTGCCAACTGGCCCGCAGCGGCACCGGTCGGATTTTCCGCCAACTGGTAGTTTTTCTGCACGCAATCCAGCGGGCCGTTCTTCGCTTTAAACTGGCGGTCGGCTCGCAATTGCAGGCAGCTCAGCAGCTCTGGTGAAGCACTGAACAGAGACAGGTTCCAGCCACCAAAATGCGTTTTCATAATACGGCCCAGCTGGCCGTGCAGCGCAATCAATGCAGGTTCACTGTCCAGACGCTCGCCGTACGGTGGGTTACTCAGCACCGTCCCGGTCACTCCCTGCGCCAGCGGGTTGGTCAACTTCAGCACGTCCTGGGTCGTGAACTCAATGAGGTCAGTCAGCCCGGCGTTACGGGCGTTGGCGCGGGCACGTTCGATCACCCGGGAGTCATTATCATAGCCGTAGAAGCGCGACGTGGTTTCCTCTAACCCTTTACGGGCGCGTTCGTGTGCTTCGCGCGTCACATCGCTCCACAGGGACTGATTAAACTGGCTCCAGCCCGTAAAGCCCCAGTGTTTACGTTGCAGTCCTGGCGCACGATCGCTGGCGATCATTGCGGCTTCAATCAGCAAGGTCCCGGAACCACACATCGGATCCACCAGCGGCGATCCCACCTGCCAACCGGATCGCTGCACGATGGCCGCTGCCAGGTTCTCTTTCAACGGAGCCTGACCCGTCTGTTGGCGATAGCCGCGCTGATGCAGGCCGTCCCCGCTCAGATCCAGGGCAATACTGGCCGTATCTTTATTCAACCAGACGTTAACGCGAATATCCGCCTGCTCGCGGTCAACATTCGGGCGCGGCAGGTTTTTACGGGTAAAGCTATCAACGATAGCGTCTTTCACTTTCAACGCGCCGTACTGGCTATTACGGATCACCTCATTCAACCCGCTGAAATGCACCACGAAGGTTTGGTCGCTGCCAAACATGGCTGGCCAGTCAATCGCCTGCACCCCGAGATAAAGATCGAGGTCGCTGTAAACGCCGCATTCGGTTAGCGGCAGGAGGATACGTGAAGCCAGTCGGCTCCACATCAGACTCTGATACATCAGACGATCATCGCCCTGGAAATGTACGCCGCCCTGGACCACCTGGCAGCCTTCGGCCCCCAGCGCTTCCAGTTCACTTTTTAACAGCTCTTCGAGCCCACGCGCCGTACTGGCAAACAGAGAATTCATAGCGTCACTTATCGTCATCAGAAATTGCTGCGCATTATAGCTAATCATGACGTCATGTCATAAAGTTAGCGTTTATTACTGCAAAAACCCTGTAAATAACAGGGTCCGCGGTGGGCGCAATGGAGAATCGCCATGATCAGTCTGTCTCGTTTATTTGTTCATCCGGTTAAATCAATGCGAGGGATGCAGGTTTCCCATGCGCAGGCGCTGAACAGCGGTCTGGCCTTCGACCGTATCTTTATGCTGACCGAACCCGATGGCACCTTTATTACCGCGCGGCAATATCCTGAAATGGTGCTGTTTACCCCGGCGCTGATCGTCGACGGGTTACACCTGAGCGCGCCGGATGGCAGCAGTGCGACCGTGCGCTTTGAGGATTTCCTCAAGACTCCCGCGCCAACCGAAGTCTGGGGTAGCCAGTTCACCGCGTTAATCGCTCCCGACACGATTAATCAATGGCTGAGTGATTTTTTCCCGCGCCAGGTGCAGTTACGCTGGGTCGGCCCGGAGATGACCCGCCGGGTAAAACGCTTTGACGAGGTCCCATTGGGATTTGCTGACGGTTACCCGTTTCTGCTGGTCAATGAGGCCTCTTTGCACGATCTGCAACAACGTTGTCCGGCGGGGGTGAGAATGGAACAGTTTCGCCCCAACCTGGTGGTTAGCGGTGCGGGTGCATGGGCGGAAGATAGCTGGTCGTCATTACGTATCGGGGAAATTATCTTCGATGTGCCGAAACCCTGTAGCCGCTGTGTATTAACCACCGTCAGCACACAATATGGTCGTAAACATCCCGGCGGCGAGCCACTGAATACCTTACAGGGGTTTCGCAGTGCGCTGGATGGAAGCGGTGATATTGATTTTGGCCTTAACCTGGTGGCTCGCAGCAGCGGCGTCGTTCGCGTGGGCGATAAAATTGAGGTGTTAACCAGCCATACGCCACGCGCTTACGGTGCAGGACGCGTAACAGAAACGCTGGAGGTTGCCACCGTTGCAGCCCGCGATGTGACCATCCACTGGCAGGGCCAGCATTTTACTGGTAACAATCAACAGGTATTGCTGGAACAGCTGGAGCTTCAGGGCATTAAAGTGCCTTATTCCTGCCGCTCAGGTATCTGCGGAAGTTGCAAAGTCACACTGGTCAGTGGGGAAGTGAAAGCGATGAAAAAAGGGGCGATACGTCAGGACGGCAGCGTATTAAGCTGTAGCTGTATTCCGGCGGGCGATGTGGTGCTGCGCTAATAGCAAGCGCGGTGACTTACACCGCGCGTGCGAAGCGAATACCATCTGCACTGGCGTGAGGAAGCAAGCGATCATGCATAATTTTAATTGCATCACCCAATACCATTCCACGACCAGCCACAGTTAACTGCGCCTGCGCCAGCAGGCACAGTGCGGCGCTGTCACCAGACTCTACCACCAGCAGACTTGCCGATTCACCGCTGTCAGAGACCTTGACGTTGACCAGTTCACCGTCAGCCGGACGCCAGTTTCCCTGAATATAGCTGTCAAAATGCCAGCTTTTAGGCATCAATGGTTTCAGGAAACGCGTGGCCACCAGCGCATTCAGCACCAGCTCAGCTCGCTGATCGGCATTCAATTGCGTATCACGGCAGCGTTCGTCAAAGGTGAAAAACAGTGCAGCATCATCAACACAGAAACCGGAAACATCAAAAGCATCAGGCGTTAACATTTTGCGCGGAAAGCGGGAACGAAATAACATACCGTCCGCCAGGTCGAGCATCATCCGGTCATGTTCTTCGTCGAAAAACCAACGCCAGTTATCGTCTGGTTTTATCCTCATGATGGTTCCTGTATTAATACTTAGTTACAAGTAGCCGGAAAAGCATATTCCCTTTCCGGAAACCAGAGGCTTCGTTAACGCTCTCAGCTCGCTCTGTAAAATTTGAATATTGTCTGAACAGCACAAAATATAAACGAGACAGCAGCGAAAATAAAGCCCCTGGCATATTTAACGCTAAATTAACCTAGAGATGAGTCACAATTTCTTTTATCAAAGGCGGACCTTTGTAAATAAATCCAGAATATATTTGCACCAGCGAAGCACCCGCCGTCATTTTTTAACGCGCCGAAACCAGTGAATCAATCCCACCAACGCCAATAATTGGGATGCGCCCCTGTAATTCCAGCGCCAGACGGCGAACGATTTCGGTACTGCGCAGCTGTACCGGACGACCACTTAGCCCACCCGCTTCTTCCGCGTGCTTTAATCCTTTTACCAGCTCACGATCGAGGGTGGTATTGGTCGCAATCACGCCATCAATATTGTGACGCACTAAACTGTCGGCCACCTGGATCAATTCTTCTTCAGAAAGATCCGGTGCGATCTTAACCGCCACAGGAACATATTTATGATGGATCTGTTGAAGATCGTTTTGACGGATTTTAATCGCCGCCAGCAAATCATCCAGCGCTTCGCCGTATTGTAAAGATCGTAAGCCTGGGGTGTTAGGTGAAGAGATATTGATGGCGATGTAGCCAGCATACGGATAAATCTTATCCATACAGGTTAAATAATCGTCTTTACCCTGCTCTACCGGGGTATCTTTATTCTTGCCAATATTAATGCCGAGGATACCGTCAAAATGGGCTTTTTTAACATTCTCTACCAGGTTATCAACGCCCATATTATTGAAGCCCATGCGGTTGATGATCCCTTCCGCTGCCACAATCCGGAACATACGCGGCTTATCATTGCCCGGCTGAGGGCGCGGCGTCACGGTACCAATTTCAATGGAACCAAACCCCATCGCACCAAATGCATCAATGCATTCGCCATTTTTATCCAGGCCAGCGGCCAGGCCCAGTGGATTCTTAAAGGTCAGTCCCATGCAGGTTACGGGCTTAAAAGGGAGCGACTGACGGATAAGACCCATCAGCGGGGTGCCGGAGATACGCTTCAACTGCTGCAAAGTCAGGTCATGCGCGCGCTCAGGATCGAGCTGAAACAGCGCCTTACGAACGAAAGGGTAATACATGGTCACTCCTGAGGTCCCGATGGAAAATCGGGGTCGTATTATCCGGGTTTCATGGGGTAAAGGGAAATGACCTGGCGCAAAAGCGGGCCTGAATCGACGGTTTTTTTACTTCATCAAGGCCGTTATGCCGCGCTATATGTGCAAACTGGCAAAAATATGCCGGATAAATCATTTAAGCGTCCAAACGCGCTCTGTCAGGATGAGTCATCGGTTCTTGAATTTCGTTTATCAATAACTTTTGGTTATAAGGAGAGGTTATGCGCGTTATTACTCTGGCGGGAAGCCCCCGTTTTCCTTCACGCTCCACCGCACTACTGACCATTTGCCAGCATGCGCTGGAAAAACGCGGCGTCGAGGTTATCCCGTGGAATCTGCATAACTTCAATCCCGAAGATTTATTGTATGCCCGCTTCGATTCCCCCGCCCTGCTGGCCTTAAAGGAAGACCTCGAATCGGCTGACGGGTTGATCGTCGCAACCCCTGTCTATAAGGCATCGTTTGCCGGGGCATTGAAAACGCTGCTTGACCTGCTGCCAGAACGTGCGCTGGAACATAAAGTGGTGTTACCGCTGGCAACAGGCGGCACCGTAGCCCATCTGCTGGCCGTCGATTACGCACTGAAACCCGTTCTGAATGCACTGAAAGCGCAGGAAGTGCTGCACGGGGTATTCGCTGACGATACGCAGATCAGCCATTACGACCGGACGCCTGAACTCTCTCCGATTCTGGCTGAGCGGCTGGCAGAGTCGATCGATACCTTCTGGCATGCACTTGCCCGCCGCCATCAACCACTGGCTGCTGCCGTCTGAAAAGGTGACCGTCTATGACATTGTTTGCTCGCATATTTAGCACCCTGCTGATAACCGGGCTGCTGGCCAGCCAGGCGATTGCTGCTGACGCCATCCCGGCCCCCGACCAGGTCCGTATTGGTTACCAAAAAGGCTCGGTCAGTATGGTGCTGGCGAAATCCCACCAGCTGCTGGAGAAGCGCTTCCCGCATACCACCATTAAATGGGTAGAGTTCCCTGCCGGGCCACAGATGCTGGAAGCATTAAACGTCAACAGCATTGACCTTGGCAGCACCGGCGACATCCCGCCGATTTTCGCTCAGGCCGCTGGCGCGGATCTGTTGTATGTCGGTTCCGAACCGCCAAAACCACGATCTGAAGTGATTCTGGTGCGTGAAGACAGTCCGTTGAAAACCGTGGCAGACCTGAAGGGCCATAAAGTGGCCTTCCAGAAGGGCTCAAGCTCCCACAATCTGCTGTTACGTGCATTAAAAGAGGCCGGACTGGGTTTCAATGATATTCAGCCTGCGTTTCTGACGCCTGCGGATGCCCGCGCCGCTTTCCAGCAGGGAGATGTTGACGCCTGGGCAATCTGGGATCCCTATTACTCTGCGGCCATCCAGCAGGGCGGCGTGCGCGTACTGAAAAATGGCGACACGTTAAATCTGACCGGCTCGTTCTACCTCGCAACTCGCCCGTTCACCGAAAAGAATGGCGTGTTTCTGCAACAGGTACTGGACACCTTCAGCCAGGCCGATGCCCTGACGCGCAGCCATCGTGAACAGAGCGTGGACCTGCTTTCAACGGCGATGGGTCTGCCAAAACCGGTGATCTCAACCTATTTCGATCATCGCCCGCCAACCGCCATTACCCTGGTCAGTGAGAAGACAGCACAGGCGCAGCAGCAAACTGCCGATCTGTTTTACACCAGCAAGCTGATGCCGGTGAAAGTCGATATTTCCAGCCGCATCTGGCATGGCCCGTCAACCCATTGATTGAGGAATAACATAATGAGTCTCTCCGTATTCTGGTTTCTTCCCACTCACGGTGATGGGAAATATTTGGGTACCAACGAAGGTGCCCGCCCGGTGGATCATGCTTACCTGCAACAAATCGCGCAGGCTGCCGATCGCCTGGGATTTGGCGGAGTGCTAATCCCGACCGGCCGCTCCTGTGAAGATGCCTGGCTGGTTGCCGCCTCGCTGATCCCGGTCACCCAGCGTCTGCGCTTCCTGGTGGCACTGCGCCCCGGCGTGATCTCGCCCACGCAGGCTGCCCGTCAGGCAGCCACGCTCGACCGCCTCTCTAACGGCCGCGCACTGTTTAATCTGGTCACCGGTGGCGATGCGGAAGAGCTGGCGGGAGATGGCGTGTTCCTCGATCACCGTGAGCGCTATGCAGAGTCTGCCGAGTTTACCCGCGTATGGCGCCGCGTGCTGGAAGGCGAGACGGTTGATTACGAAGGGAAACATGTTCATGTGCGTGGCGCGCGTCTGATGTTTAAGCCGGTTCAGCAGCCCCGTCCGCCACTGTGGTTTGGCGGGTCGTCTGATGTCGCGCAGGATCTGGCTGCCGAACAGGTTGATGTCTATCTGACCTGGGGGGAACCGCCTGAGCAGGTCAAAGAAAAAATTGCTCAGGTACAGGCGAAAGCCGCCGCATTAGGGCGTAAAGTGCGTTTTGGTATTCGTCTGCATGTGATTGTGCGTGAAACCAATGAAGAGGCATGGCAGGCCGCTGACCGTCTGATCTCGCATCTTGATGATGCGACCATTGCCAAAGCGCAGGCCGCACTGGCGAAAACAGATTCTGTTGGCCAACAGCGAATGGCTGCCCTGCACGGTGGCAAACGTGACCAGCTTGAGATCAGCCCGAATCTGTGGGCAGGTGTGGGCCTGGTGCGTGGCGGTGCCGGAACCGCTTTAGTGGGCGATGGCCCGACGGTGGCAGCCCGTATGCAGGAATATGCCGATCTCGGCATTGAGACCTTTATTCTTTCCGGCTATCCGCACCTGGAAGAAGCATATCGCGTGGGCGAACTGCTGTTCCCACATCTGGATCTTAATGTCCCTTCGATCCCGCAACCGCAGGTCGTTCAGGCGCACGGGGAACATGTTGCGCATGATTTTGCCCCACAAAAAGTATCGCAAAGTTAGAGGTGGAGAATGAGTAAGACCCTTAATCGTATCGGCAATGGCCTGCTGCCCTGGGCGCTGCCGATCCTGCTGGTGGCGGTATGGCAGTTAGCCTCACAAATGGGCTGGCTTTCAACGCGCATTTTGCCGTCACCGGAAGCCATTGTGGTGACCTTCTGGAAGCTGTCTGCCAGCGGTGAGCTATGGCAACATCTGGCGATCAGTAGCTGGCGTGCGGCGATTGGTTTCAGCATCGGTGGATCGATTGGTCTGATACTGGGGTTAATCACCGGAATGTCACGTCTGGGTGAGCGCCTGCTCGATACCTCCGTGCAGATGCTGCGCAACGTCCCCCATCTGGCGCTGATCCCGCTGGTGATCCTGTGGTTCGGAATTGATGAATCGGCCAAAATCTTTCTGGTTGCGCTGGGGACGCTGTTCCCGATTTACCTGAATACCTACCATGGTATCCGTAATATCGATCGCGGGCTGGTGGAGATGGCACGCAGTTATGGTCTGTCTGGCTGGAGTCTGTTTATCCAGGTGGTGTTGCCTGGCGCCCTGCCCTCCATTATGGTCGGCGTGCGTTTTGCGCTGGGCCTGATGTGGCTGACCCTGATCGTTGCCGAAACCATTTCAGCCAACTCCGGCATCGGCTACCTCGCCATGAATGCCCGCGAGTTTTTGCAAACCGATGTGGTGGTGGTGGCGATTATTCTTTATGCCCTGCTGGGCAAACTGGCTGACGTCAGCGCTCAACTGCTGGAGCGTGTCTGGCTGCGCTGGCATCCAGCGTATCAACTAAAAGAGTAAAACGCATGAGCTAATTAAACACGTCTCCGGCGCGTCTTAATGCCGGTACGCCGCTGGTGATCAATGGTGTCAGCAAGCAATATAACCAGCGCACAGTACTGAATAACATCAACCTGCATATTCCCTCGGGCCAGTTTGTCGCCGTGGTGGGCCGCAGTGGCTGCGGTAAAAGCACCCTGTTACGACTGCTGGCCGGGCTGGAGAAAGCCAGCAGTGGCGAGCTGCTGGCCGGCAGTGCATCACTGAATGAAGCACGGGAAGATATTCGTCTGATGTTCCAGGATGCGCGCCTGCTGCCGTGGAAAAGCGTGATCGATAACGTTGGCCTTGGCCTGAAAGGCAAAGCCTGGAAAGAACAGGCGCTGGCGGCGCTGGATGCCGTTGGTCTGGCAGATCGTGCCAAAGAGTGGCCTGCTGCGTTGTCCGGCGGGCAAAAACAACGCGTGGCATTGGCGCGAGCCCTGATTCATCGCCCGGGCTTGCTGCTGCTGGATGAGCCACTCGGTGCGCTGGATGCCTTAACCCGTATTGAGATGCAGGATCTGATTGAATCGCTTTGGCAACAGCATCACTTTACCGTGTTGCTGGTGACCCATGATGTCAGTGAAGCGGTAGCAATGGCTGACCGGGTTCTGCTGATTGAAGAAGGGAATATCGGACTGGACCTGCTGGTTGAGCTGCCACGTCCACGCCGTAAAGGCTCGGTCAAACTGGCGGAACTGGAAGCGGAAGTGCTCGACCGCGTGATGAAACGTTCACCCGTCCAACAGGACCGCCATTATGCACATGGCTAAAAAATAAAAATGGGCGAAGATATCGCCCATTTTTTTGTTTATCACTGACCGCTTTTATCAGGCGTTCAGTGCCTTGGTGATCTTCTCGAACAGATCGCCTGACAGCTTATCCAGCCCTTTCAACTGCTCCAGAGCCTGGCGCATCAGCGCCTGACGGCCTGCATCATAACGCTTGAGACGAATCAACGGCTCAATCATGCGTGCCGCGACCTGTGGGTTACGGGTATTCAGATCGCTAAGGATCTCCGTCAGGAACTGATAACCGCTACCGTCTGCCGCATGGAATGCGGACGGATTCGCCGAAG
This sequence comes from Erwinia sp. MYb416, assembly GCF_037479575.1. Lineage (NCBI taxonomy): Bacteria > Pseudomonadati > Pseudomonadota > Gammaproteobacteria > Enterobacterales > Erwiniaceae > Erwinia > Erwinia sp. MYb416. The sequence goes on along the minus strand of NZ_JBBGYT010000438.1, from coordinate 864,573 downwards.
CGAATGCACCAATCAACGAGCGGATACGGTTCGGATTACTCAGGGTAAACGAACGGTGGCTCAACAGTACTCGTACCTGTGCCAGCACATCCGCTGCCGGACTGGTCGCCTGCAGGGCAAACCACTTATCCATGACCAGACCATCCTGATGCCAGCGCTCATCGAAATCAGCGAACAGCGCCGTACGGCAAGGAAGCTGTGCGGCCATGGCAGCCGACAGAGCCGCCACGGTATCCGTCATGTTATTAGCATGGTGATACTGTGCGCTGACCAGCTTATCGGCTTGCGGTACATCCGCAAAGGCCAGGTAACTCAGGCAGACATTTTTCAACGACCGCTTGCCGATATCCGCGTGTTCAATGCGATACTCCGGGGTCTGGCTGGCGTAATACACCGCCAGCAGCTCATCTTCCAGCTCGGTTGCCAGCGTGCGAACCAGCGCCTCACGCACAACAGCATTTGCCTGCGGGTCAATGATGTCGAACAGCTCGGCAATCTCATTCTCACCCGGCAGCGACAGTATCAACGCCATCAGGGCAGGATCGCTGGACTCAGAGAGCAACACCGCACGGAAGGCATCCGCAACGTGCAAGGGTAGCGACAGCGGTTGCCCCTGCTGCTGGCGGGCCACGTTAATTTTGATGTAGTTCGCCATCAGACTTTGTGCCGCATCCCAGCGGGCAAAATCATTGCGTGCGTGCTGCATCAGGAAGGTTAACTGCGCATCGCTCCAGTTGTAGTCCAGTTTCACCGGCGCAGAGAATTCACGCAGCAGGGAAGGCACAGGCTGGAAGTAAACCTTATCAAAGACGAAGGTCTGGAAAGACTCGGTGACATTGAGTACATGATGCACCGGATGGCCATTGTGCTGTAACGGAATGACCTGCCCCTCCCCATCGTACAGTTCAATATCCAGCGGGATATGCAGCGGCAGCTTCTCTTTCTGATCGGCGGTTGGCGGCGTCATCTGTGTCACGTGCAACGTGTACTGTTCCAGCTCAGGATTGTAGTCATCACGGATGGACAACACGGGCGTACCCGACTGGCTGTACCAGCGGCGGAACTGTGACAGGTCAACATTGGAAGCATCCTCCATCGCCTGAACAAAGTCATCACAGGTCGCTGCACTGCCATCATGGCGCTCGAAGTAGAGCTGCATGCCTTTCTGGAAGTTTTCTTCGCCAAGCAAGGTGTGCAACATGCGGATCACTTCAGACCCCTTCTCATACACCGTCAGGGTGTAGAAGTTGTTCATCTCGATCACCTGCTCAGGGCGGATCGGGTGCGCCATCGGGCTGGCATCTTCAGCAAACTGTGAACCGCGCATCACACGCACGTTATCAATGCGGTTGACCGCACGCGAACCGAGGTCAGAACTGAACTCCTGATCGCGGAACACCGTCAGTCCCTCTTTCAAACTGAGCTGGAACCAGTCGCGGCAGGTGACGCGGTTACCGGTCCAGTTGTGGAAGTATTCATGACCGATAACCGCCTCAATCCCGAGATAGTCTTTATCGGTGGCGGTTTCCGCTTTGGCCAGCACGTATTTGGAGTTAAAGACATTCAGCCCTTTATTCTCCATCGCCCCCATATTGAAGAAGTCGACGGCGACAATCATAAAGATATCGAGATCGTACTCCAGGCCGAAACGCTCTTCATCCCACTTCATACTGTTTTTCAGCGAGGTCATCGCCCAGTCAGCACGGTCAAGGTTGCCCCGATCAACGAAGATTTCCAACGCGACATCACGGCCGGAACGGGTGGTGAAGCTGTCGCGCAGCACGTCGAAATCACCGGCCACCACGGCAAACAGGTAACAAGGTTTCGGGAATGGATCCTGCCACTTAACCCAGTGGCGGCCATCTTCCATATGCCCGGCATCAACGCGATTACCATTTGAAAGCAGGAAGGGATAGTGCTTCTGCTCTGCAATAATGGTGGTGGTAAAACGCGCCAGCACGTCGGGACGGTCGAGATACCAGGTAATATGGCGGAAACCTTCCGCTTCACACTGGGTACATAGTGCTTCGCCTGATTTGTACAGACCTTCAAGCGCGGTGTTTTTATCCGGATGAATGTCATTGACGATTTTTAACGTGAAGGACTCAGGCAGCTGTTGTAACACCAGTGCCCCTTCTTCCTGCCGATAGTGCGGCCAGGGCTGATCGTCGACATGTAACGAGATCAGCGTCAGGTCTTCGCCATCCAGGCGCAATTCGGCGCCACTGGCTCCCAACCGTTTAATCTGGCTGACGGCGGTGACCTGGGTGGTACTGGCATCAAGATTAAACGTCAAATCAATGTCGGTAATAGTGTAGTCAGGCGCACGATAATCATGGCGATTTTTGGCTTGTGGCAGTTGCGTCATAAGTCCTTCTCACGTCGATAATTAGTTAACCTTTTCAAGTCTATTCCTGTTATCACCAGGTTGCCACGTTGAATCACTGCCAATTGCGGCCTTTGCCATAAAAGAAGACATTTCATTAACAATCGCACGTATTTACCTCGACCTCTCAGCCTGAATTGTGCTGTGATTGGGTTCACTAAATATCTATTCGGGTTATACTCCTGCGACTTTTTCTTCATTTGAACCAGGGATAACGCTCTTCGCCAGAGGATGCTGAAACGCACCATGACACGACACGCTTCCCCGATTTTGACTACGCTGCTCGATACCGATGCCTACAAACTCCATATGCAGCAGGCGGTATTCCATCGTTATTACGATGTGACTGTGGCCGCCGAGTTTCGCTGCCGGGGTGACGACATGCTGGGTATTTATGTTGATGAAATACAGCAACAAATCGAAACCATGTCCGCATTAACGCTGACCGAAGATGAATTCACTTATCTCTCTGGCCTGCCTTTTTTCACCCCGGATTACCTCAACTGGCTGCGCAGTTACCGCTATGACCCCGCTCAGGTTCGCGTGCGCAATCACCAGGGAAAACTGGATATCCGCATCAGCGGGCCGTGGCGTGAAGTGATCATGTGGGAAGTGCCGCTGCTGGCGCTGATCAGCGAAGTGGTGCATCGCCATCGTTCACCGCAGGTCACGCCGGAAATGGCTGTGAGTCAGTTGAAGAGTAAACTGGCACAGTTTAAAGCGCTGACCGCCGATCTCGATATGTCGCGTTTTCGTTTGATGGATTTCGGCACGCGTCGCCGTTTCTCACACGATGTTCAGCTGGCGATCGTCAGTACGCTGAAACAGGATTTCCCGTGGCTGGTTGGCTCCAGTAATTACGAGATGGCACGTCAGCTGGATATCATGCCGGTGGGCACCCAGGCACACGAGTGGTTCCAGGCCCACCAGCAGCTTAGCCCGGTGCTGGCTAACTGCCAGCGCGCCGCACTGCAATCCTGGCTTGAAGAGTACCCGGACCAGTTAGGTATTGCCCTGACAGACTGTATTACTATGGATGCCTTCCTGCGTGATTTCGGCCTTGAGTTTGCCAGCGCTTATCAAGGACTGCGCCACGACTCTGGCGATCCGCTGGAATGGGGTGAAAAAGCCATCGCACATTATCAACAGCTGGGTATCGACCCGCTAAGTAAAACGCTGGTATTTTCTGATAACCTCGATCTGGAAAAAGCGGTGGAGCTTTACCGCCATTTCGGTCAGCGTATTAATGTTATTTTCGGCATTGGTACCCGCCTGACCTGCGATATTCCTCAGGTTAAACCGCTTAATATCGTGATTAAGCTGGTGGAGTGTAACGGCAAACCCGTTGCTAAACTGTCGGACAGTCCGGGTAAAACCATTTGCCAGGATAAAGCCTTTGTTCGCGCCCTGCGCAAAGCCTTCGACCTGCCGCTGGTCAAAAAAGCCAGCTAGCATCACTGGCCGACCGAAACAGAAGGTCGGCCACTCCGCTTTATGCCTGTCTTAATTTATAGGAATACCTCAGGGGTCGGCACACGTGTCGGCCCCAGATTCCCTCTTCTTCTAAAGAAATCTGCCTTTATTGCCGGAATTTCGCTTGTTTATCATCGCCCGGCAAGTAACATAGCAAGACCCTAAATTCGGGGTAATTCATTCAGATTAATAGTGAGAGACTTATATGAGCGTTGTGCCTGTAGCGGATGTACTGCACGGCCGGGTCGCGGTTGACAGCGAAGTCACCGTACGTGGTTGGGTGCGTACACGAAGAGATTCAAAAGCCGGTATTTCCTTTATCGCCGTTTATGACGGTTCCTGCTTTAATCCCGTTCAGGCTGTCGTTAATAATTCTCTGAATAATTATCAGGAAGAAGTATTGCGCCTGACTACCGGCTGTTCGGTGGTTATTACCGGCAAAGTGGTTGAATCTCCGGGTGAAGGTCAGAGTTTTGAAATTCAGGCCACCCACGTGGAAGTCATCGGCTGGGTTGATGATCCGGATACCTACCCAATGGCTGCTAAGCGCCACAGCATTGAATATCTGCGTGAAGTGGCCCACTTGCGCCCGCGTACCAATCTGATTGGCGCCGTCGCCCGTGTGCGCCATACGCTGGCACAGGCACTGCACCGTTTCTTCGATGAGCAGGGCTTCTTCTGGGTGTCCACGCCGCTGATTACCGCGTCCGATACCGAAGGCGCGGGTGAAATGTTCCGTGTATCGACGCTCGATCTGGAAAATCTGCCGCGCACGCCGGAAGGTAAAGTTAATTACGACGAAGATTTCTTCGGCAAAGAAGCGTTTCTGACCGTATCAGGTCAGCTTAATGGCGAGACCTATGCCAGCGCGATTTCCAAAATCTACACCTTTGGCCCAACCTTCCGTGCGGAAAACTCCCACACCAGCCGTCACCTGGCGGAATTCTGGATGCTGGAGCCGGAAATGGCCTTCGCCAACCTGGAAGATAACGCTGCCCTGGCGGAAGCCATGCTGAAGTACGCGTTTAAAGCGGTACTTGAAGAGCGCGCTGATGATATGGCCTTCTTCGCCGAGCGCGTAGACAAAGATGCCATTTCGCGCCTCGAGCGTTTTGTGACTACCGATTTCGCGCAGGTGGATTACACCGAAGCCGTTGAGATCCTGCTGGCGTCAGGCCAGACGTTTGAAAACGCCGTATCCTGGGGTATTGACCTCTCCTCTGAGCACGAACGTTATCTGGCAGAGAAACACTTTAAAGCACCGGTGGTGGTGAAGAACTACCCGAAAGATATCAAAGCTTTCTATATGCGTTTAAACGACGATGGCAAAACCGTTGCCGCGATGGATGTTCTGGCACCAGGAATTGGTGAAATCATCGGGGGTTCTCAGCGTGAAGAGCGTCTGGATGTGCTGGATGCGCGTCTGGCCGAAATGGGCCTGAATAAAGAAGATTACTGGTGGTACCGCGACCTGCGTCGTTACGGTACGGTCCCACATTCAGGTTTCGGATTAGGTTTCGAACGATTAATCGCCTATGTCACCGGTGTACAAAATGTAAGGGATGTTATCGCCTTCCCACGTACCCCACGCAACGCGACGTTCTGATTTCTGCATTAAATATAAGAAATTCATATATATACTAAGGTCAGCCTCGCTGACCTTTTTTTATTTTTGTAAATTTAGAGTTGGTTCACAAAGTTCCGTAAATTTTACATTTTGTAATACATATTTTCTCTTTGTTACCAGAATAAGAGATTAGTAGCATTTTCGGGCTAGATTAACCAGGCTGCGAATGGAAAGATGCGTGCAGACACAGGAAGACACCAAACTCTCATCGTGGTTCTGTAAAGAATTATTGACGGCAGTGGCAGGTGTCCAAATAACTCCAATGAGGGTAATAACAAAATGATGAAGCGCAACATTCTTGCAGTAGTGATCCCAGCACTGTTGGCTGCTGGTGCCGCTAACGCAGCAGAAATCTATAACAAAGATGGCAACAAACTGGACCTGTACGGTAAAGTTGATGCGCGCCACACTTTCACTAACAGCAACGGTGCTGATGGTGATGCTTCTTATGTTCGTTTCGGCTTCAAAGGCGAAACTCAGATTAACGACCAACTGACCGGTTACGGCCAGTGGGAATACAACATCCAGGCTAACGTTGCAGAAAACCAGGGCACCGAAGGCTCTAAAACTCGCGTTGGCTTCGCCGGTCTGAAATTCGGTGAGTTCGGTTCATTCGACTACGGCCGTAACTACGGTGTAGGCTACGATCCACTGGCATGGACCGACGTGCTGCCAGTATTCGGTGGCGACACCGGTATCTCTGACAACTTCATGGTTGGTCGTTCTAACGGTCTGGCAACTTACCGTAATAGCAACTTCTTCGGTCTGGTTGATGGCCTGGACTTCGCTCTGCAATATCAGGGAAAAAACGAAGACAGCGCTAACGGTCGTGACGCAGCTGATGCAAACGGCGACGGCTGGGGTACTTCTGTAACCTATACCTCTCCAGTTGGCGTTGCGGTAACAGGTGCTTACACCAAGTCTGACCGTACCGATGGCCAGCAGGCTGCTGCCTTTGCTAACGGCAGCAAATCAGCAGAAGCATGGTCTACTGCGGTTAAATACGATGCGAACAACGTATACCTGGCAGCAATGTACGGTGAAACTCGTAACTCTACTTGGATTTCTGGCACCCTGAACGGTGTTGATGCTGAAGGCGCAGTAAACAAAGAGCAGAAATTCGAAGCAGTAGCTCAGTACCAGTTCGATTTCGGCTTGCGTCCATCCCTGGCATATGTGCAGGATAAAGCTAAAAATGTTGAAGGTATTGGCGATGTAGATCTGTACAAATACATCTCTGTAGGTTCTTACTACTACTTCAACAAAAACATGTCTACCTATGTTGATTACAAAATTAACTTGGTTGACGCAACTGATGACACCCGTAACCTGGGTGTGAACACTGACAACACCGTGGGTGTTGGCTTGGTGTACCAGTTCTAATTGCCATTTAATCGCGACTTCTGTCGCGATTAAAAGTGCATCAAAAAGGGGCTTCGGCCCCTTTTTTGTTTTTCTCCCTTCCCCACTCGCTTTCTGCTGTTTTTTTGATGCAAACGGTTGGTAATTTGCCACTTGTGGCGGTAACCTGAGTCCTCACTTCGCTTTAGACTAAGCTAACGGACTTCGACTATGTTTGAACGTATTGCAGCTGCACCCGCCGACCCTATTCTTGGTTTAGCCGATCTGTTCCGCGCTGATGACCGCACAAATAAGATCAACCTCGGTATTGGCGTGTATAAAGATGAAACCGGCAAAACGCCGGTACTGACCAGCGTGAAAAAAGCTGAACAGTATCTGCTGGAAAACGAAACCACCAAAAACTATCTCAGCATTGATGGTATCGCCGATTTTGGCCGCTGCACCCAGGAGCTGTTGTTCGGAGCAGACAGCGCCCTTATCAGCAACCATCGTGCACGTACCGCACAGACGCCTGGCGGCACTGGCGCACTGCGCGTAGCAGCCGATTTCATCGCCACCCAGACCAGCGCTAAACGTATCTGGGTGAGCAACCCAAGCTGGCCAAACCACAAAAATGTCTTTGCCGCTGCCGGCCTGGAAGTGTGCGAATACGATTATTATGACGCTGCACAGCATGCGCTGGACTTTGACGGCTTGTTAAACAGCCTGAGCGCCGCACAGGCGGGTGATATCGTGCTGTTCCATGGCTGCTGCCACAACCCAACCGGCATTGACCCAACGGCCGCTCAGTGGGCCCAGCTGGCTGAACTGTCACTGGCGAAAGGCTGGTTGCCACTGTTCGACTTTGCCTATCAGGGCTTTGCCCGTGGTCTGGAAGAAGATGCCGAAGGCCTGCGTGCGTTTGCTGCCAGCCATCAGGAACTGATTGTATGCAGCTCGTACTCTAAAAACTTCGGCCTCTACAATGAGCGCGTCGGTGCTTTCACGCTGGTCGCTGCTGATGCAGCCATCGTGGATACCGCCTTCAGTCAGGTGAAAGCCACCATTCGTGCCAACTACTCCAACCCCCCCGCACACGGTGCAGCCGTCGTCGCCACCATTCTCGGCAACAGCGCGCTGCGTGCCTTGTGGGAGCAGGAGCTGACCAGCATGCGCGAGCGTATTCAGCGTATGCGTCAGCTGTTTGTGAATACCCTGCAAGAGAAAGGCGCGAAAGGCGATTTCAGCTTTATCATCGATCAGAATGGGATGTTTTCATTCAGCGGCCTGACGAAAGATCAGGTTGTGCGCCTGCGAGATGAGTTTGGCGTCTACGCGGTAAATTCAGGCCGTGTGAACGTGGCGGGGATGACACCTGACAATATGTCTCCACTGTGTGAAGCCATCGTCGCGGTTTTGTAATTTAGCCAGTGAATCTTTCGTTGCCCCACCGCTGAGCTTTATCGCGATCAAAAAAGCCTGCTTAAGCAGGCTTTTTTTATGGCACCAATGCCGAGATGCGTTTATTGCAGGAACGGGTTACTGATTCGTTCACGCCCCAGCGTCGATATCGGTCCGTGGCCTGGAATGAAGGTGACGTCATCCCCCAGTGGCAACAGTTTGTTATGAATAGAGGCTATCAGGTCGCTGTGGCTGCCCTGGGGGAAATCAGATCGTCCTACCCCGCCACTGAAAATCACATCGCCAGAGACCAGCAGGCGCCCTGCACGGTCAAAGAACACAATGTGTCCCGGCGTATGCCCCGGGCAAAGCAGCACTTCCAGAGAGGTCTGCCCTACCTGCACAGTCTCACCCTCTTCCAGCCAGCGATCGGGGACCAGGGGAGGACATTCGGCAAAACCAAACATCTGGCTTTGTGTCGGCAGGCTATCAAGCCAGAATTTATCGGCTTTATGTGGCCCTACAATCGGTAGAGAATAATGTGCGGCCAGTTCAGCAGCGGCACCGACATGGTCAAGGTGACCGTGCGTCAGCAGTATTTGGGTCAGGTTAACACCCAGCGCAGCCACTTCACGTTTAATTGTCTCTGCGTCGCCACCCGGATCCACCAGCGCAGCTTCATTTGATTCCGTACACCAGATCACCGAACAATTCTGCGAGAACGCAGTGACCGGGATAATATGATAGTCCATAACTCTCCGTTACCGGTCACCACAGGGTGCCGGAATTTCGTTTTACCAGTTCCGAACCGGCCCGGTATCAATATGCACAAAGTTACTACTTGGGTAGTATCCTACACCACCCGCCCGCAGCGAAAGTGCGGCTTTGCGTATATTGCTTAACGAAATTCCTTCAATGTGGAAATCCATCGCCTGCCCCAGCGTGTGGTAGCTATGTTTCGCTACACCGCGGGTATGCGACCGTAATGAGTTATTGGTGCCGAGAGAACGGTAGCCAGAGATTAGCTGCACCGGTTTACGACTATCGAGCAGCGATTGCAGACGGAAGAGTTGGTCAAAAAGATGGGGATCGATGCTTTTACTTTTATTGGCCCGGTAGTCACGGAAGAAATGATTCAGTCGTGCCAGTTCATCCTTGTCATAGCTTTTACCGTTAAAAAATTCCGTTTTAAGGTTTTCGCCGGTATTGAGATTATTAAGCGTTAATACACGCGGGCGGGAAGTTGAAAGCGAGGCGAAGGCCTGCCCGGGGAGCAATGCCACACCGAGCGCCGCGCCGCCTAACGTCAGCCACTTACGGCGATGAGAGTCGAATTTATCCATGAATCAGTATTACCCAGCTAAAGAATTCGGAACAGTGCACTAATTACACCGTTTTGAACCTTACCGGGGGAGAATACCTACGTCAACCCAACAAAAGTAAAACCGGCGCAAAGATTGGCATCACACCCTTTACACCGGCTTTTTAGCATAACTATTCCCTGCACGGGAACTGCTGATTAATCAATCATTAGAGCAATAATTGACCAGCCTGCGTTAGCACCTGCGCACCAGAACGTGCCGTATTGTCATAATTGTAAATATCTGTACGAAATTGCGGCTGGCCATCATCTGCCACCCAGGCGGTCAGATAATAGAGGTTAACCGGGATACGATGACGGATGGACACATAGCGTGTATCCCCCTCTTTCAAGGTGCTGGAAATCCGCGTGTCGTTCCAGCCCACATCCTGCAGCAACAAATTAGCCAGATCGGATGCCCGGTTCACACGTACACAGCCAGAACTGAGAGCACGAATATCTTTCTGGAAAAGACCGTGATTTGGTGTGTCGTGCAGGTAGATCGCATCCGAACTCGGCATGTTGAATTTATAGCGCCCCAGTGAATTCGTCGGGCCCGGTGCCTGACGAATGCGGTACGGGAACGAAGCGGCAGAAACCATGCTCCAGTCAATCATCGAAGGATCAACCACCTGAGCATCACTGCTCCAACCCGACAGTAACGTATAATTGTGCTTATACAGGTACATCGGGTCCTGTTTGACCTTCGGCACAATATCCTTGCGCACTAAGGTGGTGGGCACATTCCACGGCGGGTTGAGGACAACGTTATTCAGCGCGCTGCGCATCAACGGCGTTTTACGGTCAGGGCGGCCGACAATCACTCGGGAAGAGAGAATTTCATTACCGTTGACATAGTAGGCCAGTGAGTAATTAGGAATGTTCACCATAATGCCGTTATGCATATCATCCGGCAGCAGTCGCAGACGCTGGATATTCAATGCCAGCAGCGATGCACGACGTTGTGGGGAAACATTTAACCATTCGCGGGTGCGAGCACCTATCGCACCATCGGCCTCTAACCCCTGCCAGGTCTGGAAGCGTTTCAGTGCGGCGACCAGGTCCGGAGTATAAACATTATCAGCATTGATAGGTGCGGCAGTTCCCTGCACATTACCGACATTCTGAGGAACGGCAGTCTGAGGATTATTTTCTGACGGCATTGCAGACGGGCTGACGACGACATTGTTATCAACGTTCGCCTGCACAGGGGCATCAGGCTGGGCATTATCATCATCATGCACCAACGGCGCATCAATAGGGCCCACCACTTCTTCCGTGGGTTTTGGTGGCTCGCTGTCTGCCGACATCATGCCGGTACGTTTAAGAATATCGCGCAGCACAGGCACATCATTGCTGATCTGGCCAGGACGCAGGGTCTGCTTATCAACCAGCTGTGGCCAGGGACGGTTTTCTGCCAGCAGCGTTTTTAATGCCTGATGCATACGCACATACTGCGGATGCTGCGGGGCCAGTGAGAGAACAAAACCATTGAGACGATTCTGAACTACCGCGTTTTGCCACAGATTAATCACCGCGACAGACGGGGCCTCCATCTTATAAGGTACATTGCTGTACAGCCAGGTTTCCCCTTTGCTGGGAACGCCAGAAGTAAACTGCAGATAACCCAACATGGCATCAGACAACACCACATCACGTGCCATGCCAGTAATATTCGGATCCGTCAGCTGTTTTACCCAGTGGGAGAACTGCGGCTGAACACCGGAAATCGCGACCTCAGCCAGCTGTTGCTGGAACTGTTTTACCGCCTGCTCATCCTGCCACATTGGCTGCATGCCACGACTGGCATACAACGGTGCAAGGTTTTTCAGATAGAACGGCGCCATCCCCTGAGAGAACAAGCCGCTGATATGCGATGCACTCTGCGAGACGCTGATACTTTGCACAATCGGAGCAGAGACGGGTGGAATTCCCGCCACAGAAGAAGACACCGGCACCAGCCAGCACAAAAGACTACAACCCAGTGCAACAACCTGGGTGGAAAACGATTTCTGCAGCAACATCCCTTGCTCCCTGTTAAGACTGCCGGATGAGTAACCCGCAGCAATTAGTCGTTGTTATAAGTATAGAAACAGAAAACGGCATTTGCCTCTTACGTTGCAAATGCCGTTATGCAGAGTAATCTGGACACAGAAATTTTACCACTGCGTACCATTATTTTTTACAGGATTTCGTGAATCAGGCTCCTGCCTCAACATCTTTTGCCGTTATCGTCGGTTCTGCAGCAAATCCACGCAGCCCAACAACGTGAACATGTTCAGTATTATTGAAGACCTTACGAACCAGTTTGTAAGTGGTGCCTTTTTCAGGGCTGATATTTTCCGGTGCCGCGATAATCAGCTGCATCTCCAGTCGGTCACACAGCTCGAATAAGGTGGCAATGGATTTTGCATCCAGACGCGCGGCCTCATCAAGGAACAGCAGACGGCAAGGGGAGATATCTTTCCCGCGCAGACGGCGTGACTCTTCCTCCCAGCTTTGTACCACCATCACCAGAATCGACATACCGGTACCAATCGCTTCCCCTGTCGATAACGCCCCACTTTCTGCACGCAACCAGCCGTCAGAGCCACGGTTAACTTCCACTTCCATCTCAAGATAGTTGCGGTAATCCAGCAGCTCCTCACCAATGGTCTGCGGTGTACGCTGGCCCATATCGATTTGTGGGTTCAGGCGCTGGTAGAGTTTTGCCAGTGCTTCGGAGAAGGTCAGACGATTGCTCTTAAACAGATCCTGATGCTGTTCATGCTGCTCAGACAGCACATCAAGCAGCGTAGAGTGAGCTTCCCGCACGTTAACGTTGAGACGCACACTCTTCACCTGCCCGAAACTCACGGCCTGCAAGCCCTGGTTCAACTGACGAATACGATTCTGTTCGCGCTGAATCGTTTTGCGAATAATGTTCGACACGCTGCGCGAGCTGATGGCCAGCATCTGCTCACGGGCAGTCAGCTCTTCCGTCAGGCGATTCAGCTCAATTTCCATCTGCTCAATGGCTTCGACCGGATCATCGGTGCGAATGATATCCTGACGGATACGCTCACGCAGATGCTGATAAACCGCAATGAAGAACTGAATTTTACGCTCCGGCCGCTTCGGATCCTCCGACAGACGCAGCACGTCGCGCAGATGTTCGTTATCCGCTACCGCCAGACGCAGCGCACCTAACGCCTTATCCGACATGGAGCGCAGCTCGTCACCGCCGAGATACGCCAGCTCACGACGGTGCAGACGGCGCTCAACGCCATTGTCTTTCACCAGTCGCAGTACCGCAACCCAGCCCGCCTTCGCACTCACAACCTGCTCACGGCCTATCTGGTACTCGCGCTCCAGACGGCGTAGTTTTTTCTGCAACGCATCGATTTCGGCTTCACAGAAGGTCAGCTGTTTTTCCAGCTGATTACGACGCAGTCGGTTGTTGCTCAGGGCACTGTAGAGTTCGTCACGACGCAGCCGCGCCCGCTCTTCAGCGGAGGCATCCGCCTGCACGCCGATATCGAGCATCTCCTGCTGAAGCTCCTTCAACATGTCGCGTTTCGCGTCATAGGAGCTTTTCAGCGAGGCCAGAACCTGGGAGTATTGCGCTAACTGGGTTTGATGCTGACGTAGCTGCTCACGGGCGCGGGTACGTTCACCTTCCGCCTGTTCAAGGCGCTGGCGCAGCTTCTCATTGAGGTCGCTGGTGCCGTTGAGCATACCTGCAGAATCAATGTAGCCAAAGTGCGCACGACGCTGAACCACTTCGGTCAGGGCAAAGGCTTGCTGACGCGCATCGCGCTGCTGCTGCTGCGCCTGCTGGTAGTCCAGTTTTAACTGGTCATGCTGCTCAGGATCGCTCTGCAGGACAGAGAGAATGGGTTCCAGCTTCGTCAGTTGAGCACCGTGCTGCTGCACAAAGCGCGCGGCTTCCTGCGCTTCATCCAGCTTTTCCTGAATCTCTTCATGACGATCCTTTAACGTATCATCCAGCAGCAGGCTGACGCGAGGCAACAGACGGTTAAGCTGGGCAACGCCCTCTTTCGCCTGTTCGAACTGCTGGCGCTGCTGCTGGTTTTCGCTTTCATGATTCGTCAGCGCACGCTCCACCTCGTTACGGCGGGTATTGAGCAGGCGCATTTCTGCTTCAGGGTCGGACTCAAACGCTACGCCAAGGTGGCTGCCGATAAAGCGGCTAAAGGACTGATGCAGACGCTGGGTTTTCTGAACATCAAATGACAGCGTAGCGTAACGTTCGGCCAGCGCCTCGCGCTCAGCGTGCAGCACATCTAACTGGTTTTCACGCGCAGCACGACCAAACAGCGGTACTTTCGGGAAACGAGAATAGCGCCACTGGCGATCCCCCGCTTTCACCACGACGGCTTTTTCCAGCTCTTCGACATTAAATACGCTGTCATCAAACGACTGCGGATCCCCTTCGATCAGGTAGAGATCTTCCGGGCAATCGTCCAGACCGTCGAGCTGATCGCGGATCAGTGACAGGTCAGGCACCACAATGGCATGACGAGCCGGGCCATACAATGCTGAGAAGTACGGCGCATCATCAATGGTGACATCATCATAAATTTCTGACAGCAGCACGCCACCAAAACGTTCGGCGAGGTTGTTCAGGCGAGCGTCTTCTGCCCCGCCCGGCTGGCTGAGACGCTCAATCTGCTTCTCAATGTCGCGCTTACGGGCTGAGACTTCATCACGTTCTACCGTGGTTTCACGCTCACGCTCCAGCAGTTGCTGCATAAACTCGGTGACCTGCTGGCTGTTTTCCAGCGCCTGGCCCGTTTGTTCACTCAACTGCGAGAGGATTTCCTGCGCGGCCAGCCACTGCGGCGCTTGTTTAGTCAAACGCGCAATGCGTTCACGGAGCTGCTCCAGCTCCTGGCGCAGTGTCATACGGCGCTCACCGGCGTCCGCCACGCTTTCGCTTAACAGCTCAATCTGTGCTTCCAGTTCAGCCTGTAAGGACTCCAGCTCACTGGCATCATGCTGACCGTGTCGCTTGCAGAAGTCACTCAGCAGGCGTTCGGCATCCTGCTGTTCACGTACACGCTGTGCCAGTTCACTCAGGCGGCTGCGCAGCGGCTGTAGTTGTTCGGCATGATAACGCTGGTTGCTGGCATCACGGAGCAGATCGCGCCCTACCTGCCAGGCTTCGCTACGGCTAACCGGGCCGGCAATTTTACTGACCAGTTCAAACGCCTGCTCAAACTGGCTGTGTGCGGCCTGCGCCACACTCATTTTTTGTTCCAGCATCAGCAGTTTGTCGGTCGCTTCCTGCTCTTTCGCCTGGAAGGTTTCCTGCCATTCATCTGCGTTATCCACGCTGAGGTCGCGTATCTGGCAGATTTCCTGAGCACGCTGAAGTGCCTGCAACGCCTGCTGATACTGGATGGCGCGCGTCTGCTGCACATCCAGCGCCTGCTGGTAATCAGCCAGCTGATTTTTCAGCTCATCCACTTCCAGCTCAGCATTTTCGCTACGCGCTTCATTTTCTTCATGCACTTCACGCGCTTCAGCGACGACCTCATTCTGCTCTTCGAGGCGGAAGGTCAGCTCTTCGAGATCGGCATCGTAGCGGTCAATTTTTTCCTGCTGACGCAGTGCCGTCTGAACCAGATTGAGATGGTCGCTGGCACCCTGATAATCTGTTTCCAGATCGCTTTCAGCGGCATTGTGCTCACTCAGTTCCCGCGCCATCTCAATATGACGATATTGCTCAGCGGATAACTGTTTACGACTGGTGAAAAGATCATTACGCACCTGCATCGCACCATCCAGATGGATACGGCGCTCGTTGGCATGACGCATATAGTCTGCCGCCACGTAGCTGGTCGCTTCTGAGATCAGATGCTTAAAGAGATCGCGGTCAGACTGGGTCACGCGAATCGCTTCCAGCGTCATGCGGTTTTCACGCAGCGCGGCTTCCATGTCCTGGAACGCTTTACGTACTCCGCTGTTTTCAGGCAGCAGGTAATCTCGCAGGGAACGCGTGATCGCACTGGAGATCCCCCCGTACAGCGAGGCTTCAATCAGGCGGTAATACTTGCTACGGTCAGCGGCAGAGCGTAAACGACGCGCCACAATACCGAGGTCAAACATCACAGAATGGTAATCCGTAATGGAGTTGTACTGTTTAAACTGCACACTCTCCATCGCTTCAAACCGCTCTTTCAGTTCACTGATTGGCACCACACGCGCCTGACGGGCATTCACCGTCTCAGTCAGAATTTCGGTCGGGTTAATGGAGGTCGGTAGGCCATGAATACTAAAAGGTTTGATATCCACTTTACGGTCACGGCCGGCAACCTGTTGCAGTCGGACCCCAACAAGCACGCGCTGATGCAGCGAGTTCACCACATCGAGCACAGCGTAACAAACGCCTGGGCGCAGTTTGCCGTGCAGGCCTTTATCACGGGAACCTGAGGTTGCCCCGGCTTCAGTAGTGTTACGGAAATGCAGCAGTGTCAGATCGGGGATGAGCGCAGTAACAAATGCCGCCATCGTGGTCGACTTACCTGCACCGTTCCCACCTGACAGCGTTGTCACCAATTCGTCGAGGTCAAAAGTACGGGCAAAAAAACCGTTCCAGTTAATCAGCGTCAGCGAGCGAAACTTTCCACGTTCAATCATTTATTCTTCCTCCGCGCTGTCCGGCACACTGTTTTCAGTGTCACTTTCACCGTCTTCGCTTTCATCATTCAGCGCCAGGCCACCGTCAAGCTGCATCGCCTCACCGTCGCGGATCATCCGCAGCTGCGCTTCACGCGCATCGTCACCGCTGCGCACATCGGCGCCAAAGCGGAAGACGGATTCGGTGATACGGAATTTACTGCTGTCATTACCCATAAACCACACCATTCCCAGGCGACGCAGGCGATTAAGCGACGCGCGCATTTTCTCCTGAAGTTTCTGGCGGTCAAGGTCTGAGCCGGTAGAACGCTGGTTAACCAGCTTCAGCAATTTGCTTTCATCGGCCAGCGACATCAACTCGTCGTGCAGTTCTTGCTGGGTAAAGATCCCTTCATTGGCCAGACGTTCCGGGCTGAGGTAGAGATAACATAAGATTTTACCCACCATCATATCCAGCTCGGACAACACTGAACGCGGGATCAGCGTGGTGGAACGTGGCCGCAGGTAGAAAAAACCTTCCGGCGCACGGATCAGTTCAACGTTGTAACGGGCATAGAACTCTTCCAGAAATTCCTGGTAGTCCATCAGAAAGGCGTGTTGATCTAACTCTTCAATACCAATATGGCGCCCTGCGCGTAACTGGCTGTCCAGTGCCGGGAAAATCGGGTTGGCCAGTGCCTGCGCCAGTTTAACTGGCATCACTTGTTCAATATTTGTCGATGACATGTGCCTGCACCTTGGCTCCGTAATCATTAATCGCCTGCCATTTTGCAGCCAGGCCAGAGAAATCTGCTTCGGCCACGCCTAAGCGTACAGCCTGATCGACGACAATACGTGCCACGTCAAAGTGACGTACACGCGGGTATTGTGTCAGGTAATCACGAATCACCGCCCCAAGATCCAGCGGCTTTTGCTGTGTCCTGTAGATGGCCAGTGCTTCTTCAATCATCGCCGCCAGCTGTTCACGGATAGCATTGAACTCTTCGTATTCCAGTTCAGAAGGCAGTTCACCCGTCACTTCCTCACTGCGCAGCGTCAGTTCTTCATCACGCATATCGTACAGGCGGTCAGCATTGGCATAGGTCAGCGCCCAGGGCTGATCGAAGTAATTCTGTACCGACTGACGTAAACGTTGGGCAAAGACGCGGTTCTTATCCATATCAATCGCGGTACGGATAAATTTATGCACGTGGCGGTCATAGCCGATCCACAGGTCAATCGCCTGCTGGCCCCAGCTGATAATGCGGTCGAGCTTGTTTTGCAGGTCATACACCAGCTTGTCGACGAAGCCGAGATCGGGGCTATTCATCGTGGCATCCTGGATGCGCAACAGATTGGCCTGTAGCTTATCGCCCGCAGCCTCCAGGGTATCCTGAAGTTCACGCAGCGTACCGGACGTTTCGTTCAGCAACAGTTCACAGCTGGATATCGCCGCACGCCAGTCTTTGTTGAGTAACTGAGCAATATCATCTTTAACGCCCTGTTGTTGTTCATCCATGATGCGCTGGGTGATATCAATGCTGTCGAAGATCTCTGCCACCGAATATTTCAACGGAGCGAACACGTTGCGGTGCCAGTGAAACTCGTCGCCATCTTCATCAGCAGCATCGGCGGCACGTTTTAGCTCACCCGCTACGATCGACAACTGCAAAGAGAGACGCAGGGTGGAGAATTCACGCTGGCGAATATAATAGTCGGTAATGCCGATGCCCAACGGCGTCAGACGATAGATCGCATTACCTTCTGCATGTTCGCTGGTAAAACGATTGAGCAAGCGCTGGCGCACCATATCGTTAATGGCATTGTTGGCACGTACCACGACAGTTTCGCTGGTCTGTTCGAAGCCTTCACTGACATGGCGGAAGGCATCAATCAGTTCGCCTTCACTCATTTCGCCATCCATGCGCTCCCCATTAAGGGTGGCAATCGCCAGCAAAAAAGCCAGACGTTCGGTTGGCAATGAGACGGAAAAATCATTTTTTCGCGCCCAGGCTACCAGCTCCGGTACAGTCTGGGAAAATTCACTCATAGTTCGTCTGCCTTATGGGTTTCCGCGCTGTAACGTGGATATAACGCCCTAAACTTAAAAACGGCTCCTGGCGGCAGTATTGCTTTTCCAGGGCCAGAACCTCATCAAAACGATCGATCTGTTTGGTTTTATCACGCATGTAGTCGTGAAAAACGCGGATGCCGGTTTTGTGCTCAATCGTAAAGCCACACTCTTGTAGCCAGCCATACACCTGTTCAGGATCCCTTGGGTAGTCCGGAGACAAGGTTTTCTTTTTACGTTTGGCCAACCCCGTTTGTAAATAGCCGAAGTTGCCGAGCACCATCGTCTGCATCAGCAAACCATTGAGGTTATAGAACATGAGCGACAGGACACCACCAGGCTTCAGTGCATCATACAACGCCGCCAGCACCTGCTGAGGTTCCGCCACCCATTCCAGCACCGCGTGAAACAATACCAGATCAACCGGTTTATCCAAATGTTGACCGACCTGCTGAGCGCTAATTTGTTCGAATTGCATGTTACCGCTCACACCTTTTTCATCGGCGAGGCGGCGGGCACGGGACAACATCTCTTCGGAGACATCACAAAGCAGCACCTGATGACCCCGGGCTGCAATGCCACAGCCGGTTTGCCCTTCTCCGCCCCCTGCATCCAGCACCGATAAAGGACCGTCAGGGAACGATGTTAACAACGCATCAAGATCCTCCCAGAGAATGGCCTGGCGAATACGGCCTTTGGTGGTACCGTAAATATTCTGAGAAAATTTTTCTGCGATATCATCAAAGTTGCGATCCTGCATACAACGACTCCGGCATTCAGGGCTTTATTCTACGGGGTTACCCGGCTATTTCGAGCGGCGTTCAGACGTTACACTGTGCTCATTCACGTCATTCAGCGAAGTGAAGGGAATGCGTCAGCGCGTCTGTAGCTTGAAAGATGCGGGGTATTTTGGCATACACTGGCAAATAATGAACCTTTCAGTCATCGCTTCGTGATTGTGTGATGTTTTTTCGGACAAAAGGAACCCTTTTTGATGTTTTTTGCACTGAAAAAAATTGTTGGCGGCCTGCTGCTTCCACTGCCAATGCTGCTGCTGGTGATGGCACTAGGGATTATCTTACTCTGGTTCAGCCGCTGGCAGAAAAGCGGCAAAACACTCATCTCCGTTGCCTGGGCTATTCTGTTGCTGATCAGCCTGCAACCTGTTGCTGACAGACTGCTGGCCCCCATCGAGAATAACTATCCCACCTGGCACAATCAGCACCCGGTGGAATATGTTGTGGTTCTCGGCGGTGGCTACACATGGAATCCGCAATGGGCACCCAGCTCAAATATGCTCAACAATAGCTTGCCACGCCTCACAGAGGGCATTCGTATTTTACAGGCGAACCCAGGGGCAAAACTGATTGTGACCGGCGGACATGCGCAGGGCAACCCGATGAGTTCAGCAGCAGTGGCCTCACTCGTGGCACAATCACTGGGCGTACCGCAAAGTGCGATTATTACGCTGGATAAACCCAGTGACACTGAGCAGGAAGCCCTGGAAGTTTCCCATATTGTCGGGCAGCGCCCATTTGCGCTGGTGACCTCCGCTAACCATCTGCCGCGGGCCATGATCTTCTTCCAGCGTCAGGGCCTGGCCCCCTGGCCTGCGCCTGCAAACCAGTTGGCAGTCACATCACCACTGAACTTCTGGGAGCGGGTTTTACCTTCATCATTCTGGCTGGGCCACAGCGAGCGCGCGATCTACGAAAGCCTGGGGCGTTTGTGGCAATGGCTGAAACCCGCCGCCAAACCGTCAGTCGAGCCAGGGAAGGAGTGACTGGCTGGCTGCCGTAAAACGCGCACGGTCAAACTGCGCGGTGTGAATGAGCCGCGCAATTTCCTCCCAAAGACTATAGAACCAACGGCGTGCAACAAACCCTTCCGCTACGGGGGCTCGCCGCAAGTATTCACTGACGATGCCGTCGCCTGCGCCGGATGCGCATAGCGGGAACAGTTCGAATTCTCGTGGTGCCCAAAGTATCGTACCGGGATTGATCATCGCCAGTAACTGATCCCCCCAGGCCTCTTTCATTATGCTGCTGAGCACCAGGTTGCCGTGGACCAGAACACAGGGATCGTCAAAATCTTTAAACAGTGCGTGCAGACTCTGACGGCTGCGATAAAGCACACGTCGGTCATCCATACTCAGCAATGCCGGTCGCAGGTAGTTGAGCGTCGCCCACAACACCTCCACTCGCTGCGCATACCAGGCGGGCCATCGGTTCTGCTGGGTGCTATCTACCGTTCCCACCAGCCCATGACTGTCGATACGATGCCAGCCGAGCATCCCTTCAACAATCTGTTCCTGCAGCTGCTGCCAGCGCTCGGGCGTACGCGTGGGCGCCTCAACGGAAACGCCACCAATACGCTCTATCAGTAAGACTTCATGCAGGGGCGGCTGCTGGCTGATCACCAAACCATATACGGCAGGCACACGCACCTTCCCTTCACGCATCAGCATTGAGAGCTTATGCGCTTCCTGGGCTGCAATGCCCTTCATATTGAAGTATTTCGCCACTAACGGCAGTGAATGACCACTGTCATCGTAAAGGGTATAAAGACTGGCGTAAGGCTGCTGGCTGATACACTCCACCCGGCTGACGGGTTCGCCCAGTACCAGTGCCAGTTCAGATCGCAGTTGTTCCATCTGCCCTCCTTATCAGGCAAGAGGTCTTATGATGGTGCGAATGGATGAGATTTGCTCCGAACTGGATCAAATTCGTCGTATAAAGTGCGGGGCCAGCACTGTGGCCCCGACGCGGATTTACTGCATGGCTGCGCGAACGCGTAGCAAATCCTCTGGCGTATCAACACCCACGCTGGGAATGGCTTTTGCCACATCAACATGGATTTTTTCGCCGTACCAAAGCACTCGCAACTGCTCCAGCAGCTCGATCTGCTCCAGCGGACTGGCTTCCCATCGGACATAACGGCGGATAAATCCGGCACGATAACCGTAGATACCAATATGGCGCAGGAAGTGGTCACCGATAGTGTCATGGGAAGCCGCAAAGCGCTCACGATCCCACGGGATAGTGGCTCGTGAGAAGTACAGCGCATAACCGTTGGCATCACGTACCACCTTCACCGCATTCGGGTTAAAGGCTTCTTCCGCTGATTCAATCGGCACCGCCAGCGTTGCCATACCCGCAGTGCTGCTGGCCAGATTATCCGCCACCTGGCGAATAATAACCGGTGGGATCATGGGCTCATCACCCTGAACATTAACAATCACCGTGTCATCCGGGAACTGGTAGTGATCAATTACTTCGGCAAGGCGTTCAGTGCCGGACTGATGGTCAGGACGGGTCATACAGACTTCACCACCCGCAGCTTCAACCGCGCGTGCCACATCCTGATTATCCGTGGCTACAATTACCCGTTCAGCACCGGATTCCAGTGCACGTTCCATCACGTGAACCACCATCGGTTTGCCGTGAATATCGACCAGGGGTTTACCCGGCAAACGGGTGGAAGCAAAGCGGGCAGGAATAATGGCAACAAAACTCATGGATGGCTCTCTTCAAGCGTCAATGCGCGTGCTTCAACTTCCAGCAACACAGGAATACCGTCACGTACCGGATATGCCAGGCCATCTGGTTTACAGATGAGTTCCTGCTGCTCTTTGTTGTAGTACAACTTGCCATGACAGACCGGACAAGCAACGATTTCGAGTAGACGATGATCCATAAATCCTCCGCGATAAATCCAATTTTGCAATGGGCTAAGAATACCATAGCTGTACTGGTGCAGTTACCCGCTCACCACGAAAAACATGCCCCGGATTATATTTCCCAGCGAGTTGGCCAGCAGGAACCCATTGCGTCAGGGAGTTTATTGACCTCGATCATCTCCGCCCCCTGCCAGCGTGCAAATTTCGTCAGAGCACGCTGCACATCATCCACGAACTGCTGGCTGACGCGTGTGTGCCGCTCCAGCCATAATTGTTTGACCTCCAGCACTTTTGTTTTGCGCTGCATACGGGCATCCAGTCGTGCTTTTAACGCACCTCGATGCAAAACAGGCAGGACAAAGTATCCATACTGCCGTTTTTCCTCCGGGGTGTAACATTCCAGGCGATAGTCAAAATCAAACAGTTCAAGCGCGCGTTTGCGATCCCACACCAATGGGTCAAATGGCGACAGAATAGCAGTATGAGTAGCGGCTCGCGGGTGAGCCAGTTGTGTAAACAGACTGTGATGGACATACATCGTGCCGAGATCTTCAACCTGTACTTCACGTACTGTTTCCTGCTCCAGCCAGCGATCGATGGCCTGGATAACTGGCGCCCGTTTCAGACGGTAATAATCTGCCAGCCAGGCCAGACGAAAGATCCCCAGACTGCACGCACTGTTATCCAGCATACGCTGTACCGCTTCTGCTTCGGTGAGTGCATGCTGTGCATCATCCCAATCTGGCATCATCCGCTCACGCAGGTCATAAACGCGCTGAAACTGACGACGTTCACTGACCATCAACTCACCGGCGGTGAACAGATTTTCCAGGTGGCGCTTATGAGGTTTCCACGCCCACCAACCAGGCTTCTGCCCTGCCGGAGCGGTAAAATCCGCCGAACGAACCGCGCCATTTTCACGGATATGTGCCAGCAAATGGGTGATATCCTGCTGATGCTCATCCATCCATGTCTGACTGTACTTCCAGCCTAATGCTGAGGGGTTCAGCATGCGGTGACGCAGCAGAGGGTAATCCTCAATGGGAATAAAGCAGGCTTCATGCGCCCAATATTCAAACAGGTTTCGCTGTGCCAGCGCCTGCTCAAGCCAGATGTGCGGATACTCGCCGAGACGGCTGAATAGCACAAGGTAAGGGCTACGCGCCACCACATGGATGGTATCGATTTGCAGCAGTGACATTCGGCGTACCGCCGACAGTAGATCGTCAAACCGGGCTTTATGTGAAGGTGGGCGCAGCAGGCCCTGAGCCGCCAGCTGAAGCTGGCGCGCCTGAACAAGAGAAAGAGTTACCGCCGTCATGATGCCATCCGTAAAGTTCAGATGGCTTTAGTGTAGCGCGATGTGGAGAGTTGTGGACTGAATTAACGTGGAATTAATGCACTGATTTTGTTCAGCAATACGATGGTCTGCTCATCGGGAAGCATGGCATCAACCGGTAAATACCACCAGCTGTCAGTGGCAAAAGCGCGCGCTTTGACCGCATCTTTCTCTGTCATCAACAGTGTCTGTCCTTCCGTTATCAGGGCATTCAGAGTAGCGGCAGTGTAATTCTGATGGTCAGCGAAAGAGACCTCTTTTTGGATCACAACCCCCTGCTGACGCAGCGTGTTGTAAAAACGTGGCGGATGGCCAATACCGGCCATTGCCACCACATTTTGCAGTTGTGCGGCCGGACGATGTTCCCCTGAAAGCAGGTTTACCGCCTGGCCCGGCACCAGTTGCATCGACAGTTCACCCGGCTGTGCATGGCCACCGTTGGCGATGACGGCAGTCACACTTTTCAGGCGAGAAGCGCGTTCCCGCATGGGACCTGCGGGCAACCACCAGCCATTACCAAAGCGACGTTCACCATCAACGACGACGATTTCAACATCACGCGCCAGAGCATAGTGCTGTAATCCATCATCAGTGATAATCACATCGACCCCGCCACCGCTCACCAACGCCTCTACGGCCTGACGGCGCTGGGGTGCGACCGCGACCGCCGCCCCGGTACGCTGATAGATCAGAACCGGTTCATCACCGGCTTCACGGGTAGTCGTCTCTTCGCCCAGCACCAGCGGATAGCTTTCTGCTTTACCACCATAACCACGAGACACCACCCCAACGCGAAAACCCCGCTGTTGCAGTGCCTGTACCAGCCAGATGACCACTGGCGTTTTACCATTCCCGCCGGCAGTAAGATTACCGACGATCACCACCGGAACGGGTGCACGCCACACTTTACGCCAGCCCCAGCAATAGCTAAGACGGAGCACATTACTAATCAGCCCGTATAACAGGCTGAAAGGCAACAACAACAGATAAAGCGCAGAGCGGCCGCTCCAGATGCGTTCAATCATTGGCCAAATTGCATCTTATGCAGCTGCGCGTAAACACCACGTTCTGCCAGCAACATCTCGTGACTGCCACGCTCAACGATTTGACCATCTTCAACCACTACAATCTCATCCGCTTTTTCAATCGTGGAAAGACGGTGGGCAATCACCAGCGAAGTCCGGTTCTTTTGCAGTTCGTCCAGGGCTGACTGAATAGCACGCTCAGATTCGGTATCCAGAGCCGAGGTGGCTTCATCCAGGATCAGAATCGGGCTGTCACGCAGCAGGGCACGGGCAATAGCAATACGCTGGCGCTGCCCCCCTGAGAGCAATACACCATTCTCACCAATCATGGTATCCAGGCCATTCTCCATCTTGCCGATAAAGTCCATGGCATGGGCCATCGTTGCCGCTTTCTCAATATCTTCGCGGCTGTACTGTTCCTCGCGCGCATAGGCAATATTATTGGCAATGGTGTCATTGAACAAATGCACATTTTGCGATACCAGCGCCACCTGATTACGCAGTGAGGCAAGGGTATATTCACGCAGGTCATGTCCATCCATCAGGACGGCCCCCTGCTGCACATCATAGAAACGGGTCAGCAGGCTCGCCAGCGTTGATTTACCTGAACCCGAGCGCCCGACCAGAGCCACCGTCTTACCCTCAGGGATCGTCAGATTGATATTTCGCAGGGCAGGCACTTCGCGACCAGGATAGGTAAATGTTACCTCACGGAACTCAATGTCGCCCTTTGCCCGCTCAACTGTGCGCTTGCCGGTATCCACTTCCTGTTCGCTATCGAGAATGGAGAACAACGTCTGACAGGCAGCCATACCGCGCTGGAACTGAGCATTGACGTTAGTCAGTGATTTCAGCGGACGCATCAGGGCAATCATTGACGAGAACACTACGGTGATCGTACCCGCTGTCAGGGTTTCCATCACACTCGGGAAGCTCGCGGCATACAGCACAAAGGCCAGCGCCAGCGAGGCGATCAGCTGAATAATCGGGTCAGAAATAGAGGATGCTGAAACCAGTTTCATCCCCTGCTGACGCATACGATTACTCACACGGTTAAAGCGCTCGCTTTCGATTTCCTGACCACCAAAGATCAGCACTTCTTTATGCCCTTTCAACATCTGTTCCGCGCTGGTCGTCACCTGGCCCATGGTGTTCTGCATATTTTTACTGATATTGCGGAAACGCTTTGAGACCATGCGAATAGCGAAGGAGACTATTGGTGCCAGAACGATCAGGATCACCGACAACTGCCAGCTGTAGTAGAACATCATGATGAACAGACCAATGATAGACGCCCCTTCACGTACGACGGTAATCAATGCACTGGAAGAGGACGAAGCAACCTGTTCGGAATCATAGGTGATGCGCGATAGCAGCGTACCAGTAGACTGCTGATCGAAGAAGGTGACCGGCATGCCCATCATATGACTGAACAGGCGACGACGCATCGACATCACCACATTGCCAGACACCCAGGAAATACAGTAACTGGAAACGTAGCTGGTAACGCCGCGAACAAGCATCAGACCAATCACGACAAGCGGCATCCAGAGTAGTACGGAGCTGTCTGCTTTCCCAAAACCATCATCGAGTAAAGGCTTCAGCAGTGACAGCATGAGTGTATCGCCAGCCGCATTGATAATCAGTGCGACTGCAGCCACAATCAACCCCGTTTTATATGGCACAATCATTGGCCAGAGTCGACGGAAGGTCTGCCAGGTGGAGAGATCTTTATCCAGATGCATTATTTAACCAGCTTTGAATGAAATAGCCGCTCATTCTACCTGGAATCCCTGACTACGCCAAACCACTGATGATACCAACGGTTCATTATTTGTTCTCTTAACCCCATAAGTTGCCAGTTATCAACAAAAAAACGGGCGCTGATCTGTCCCGAAAGGGCCGTATCATGCCATTCGACGTGATTTTTATCGTAACGCTGGATAATCTTGGCAGCTGGTAGCCGCCAGGCACTGTAACGCGCGGCTGATGCGACCGCCGCTGTGGCGCCCACCGCGCGTAAGAAAGGTGGAGAAGAGGATGTTCTGCTACCGTGATGTGGAACTTGCAACAGATCCGCCGACAGGCTGGCACGCTGTTCTGCGACCAGTTTTAGCTCTGCCGGGGCCTCAATGTCTCCTGTCAGTAGCACTCGCCATTTTCCGTCCGTGATGGCGACGACACAGGATTGGTTGTTCCCCTCACCTTTTTCCGCCTCGGGTGGCCAGAGAACGCTGAACTGAAGTTCCTGCCAGCGCCAGCGAGTACCTTTGCGACAGGGTAAGTGCCCCCTACGCGCCAGAGCGCTGCGTACACGCGCCGCCGGGAATGCAGCCTGCACAGTTTCCAGCCCGCCAATATGGTCAAGATGGCCGTGACTAATAATAACATCGGTGACGTTTAATCCCTGCCAGTTGAGCCAGGGCAGGATCTGACTACGGGCAACATCCCCTCCTGGCCAGCGGTTACCGGTATCGTATAGCGTTGCCTCGCCGTTACGAGAGACAACGACGGCTAACCCATGGCCAACATCTAACATATCAACACGCCAATGCGGATGGGATCCTACTTCGCGCCAACTACACAGCAAAAGAGCCGCACTAAACAGGCTGACAGGTGAGGTACGCCACCAGCCGAAACGCAGACTCAAAAGTATCAGCCAGCATAACAGGCTGGCAGCGCCCAATGTTTGGTCCAAAGGAAACCAGCCGCGAGGTAAATGTTGAAGAGGAATAAAAACCAGAGCCAGAGAGTGGTCAACCCATTGCCACAGTAGCGGGCTGACCCACGGCAACGGATTGCACACGATCGCCACAAGAATCAAAGGCACTGTCAGCATCGTGATTAACGGCACTGCCCACAAATTTGCTACCAACGCGCTCAAGCTAAACCCATGAAACAGCATCGCTTGTAGTGGCATTAATAACAGTAGCATTCCAATTTGAAGATGCAGTAAACGCAAGAGCAGCCAGCGTTTACCACGGTTAAAACGGCGAGGTAGAGGAAAAAAGTGAAACCACAGTAACAGACCCGCTACCGCCAGCGCTGACAGCCAAAGACTGTCAGAAAGTACGCTTAATGGATCAAAAAACAGGATCAAAGCGATGCACAGGCACCATACCTGCCAACTATGGCAGTGGATAAAACGCAAACGAAGCGTACTCCAGACCAGTAAAGACAGCATTGCCCGCAGCGCGGGGGGATTGCCACCGGATAACCAACAATAGGCTAATGCAATCATCAGGCTGCAATACATAGGCAATCGGTAGCCAATACACCAGGCAGGCAACAGGAACTGAACACCACGCGATAATAACCAGCCGAAACTCGCGGCAAGGGCAATATGCATACCTGAAATCGCCATCAGATGTGCCGTGCCAGTTTCACGCAATAGCAGATTTGTTTCCCTGTCGACTTCCGCTCTTTCGCCAAAGGCCAGCGCAGAAATCAATGCCTGCCACGTCAGATGACCATAGTTCTTTTGCGTTGCATTAATCACCCTGGCACGCCAGCTGCACTGTGAATCAATAACCTCTGTCGACACCACTCTGCCAGTGAGTGGCGTATGATTAGCCAGCGCAAAACGCTGTCGGTCAAATCCGCCTTCATTGAGCTGAGCATGCACTGGACGCAGAACAAGTTCCATGTTCCAGTGCTGTCCGGCGCAAAAGGCTATCTCCTGCGGCGGAACTTTCAAGGTGGCATAAATCGGAGGGAACAGAATCCTGTCTTTGTAGCGCAGCAGCCGTACTTTAACCATCTTCCCATCGGGTAGTACGTTTTCTACGACAATTTCTGCTTTCAACTGCCCGTGCGTCAGCTGTTCTATTTGATCCAACATGACCCGCCCAGCACAGACTGCCCAGAGGAACAAGACTAATATCAGCGCGACCAATTTTGCACAACGCCATCCGGACAGCGCCATGAGAACAGCTGCGGACAAAACGGGCAGGTCGTAGACAGCAGCAGGAAGCTTAGACAGGAAACTCAGCGGTAGCGTTGCAGCAATGACACTCCATGCCAGCCGGTTCACAGTTATCAACATGACACCTCCCTGTATCAATGATGACCAGTGTGCAGCAATCACTCCTGAAAGTCATATCACCCGGAAAGGATGTGGAAAACACCTCGCAAACAATTTTCGCTATTTGCAAATGTCATCAAGATTTTATGCATAAACCAATGGTTTTATTTTGGGCAAAAAAAAACGACACCGGAGTGTCGTTTTATCGATTCATCGCAATACCCTAAGGTATTAACCGCCGTAAATATTAGCGCGATCACGCAACTCTTTACCTGGCTTGAAGTGTGGAACGTATTTGCCTTCCAACTCCACTTTGTCACCCGTTTTCGGGTTACGGCCAGTACGAGGTGCACGATAGTGTAAAGAGAAGCTGCCAAATCCCCGGATTTCAATGCGTTCGCCATCTGACAACGTTGTTGCCATATGCTCAAGCATCTCTTTTACCGCATCCTCAACGACTTTCGCCGGAATATGAGAGTGCTGGCCGGCAAGTCTTTCAATCAGTTCTGACTTGGTCATATAACCTCCGGTTAATCCTTGTTAGGAAAAGTTCTGACAGTAACGACGGTACAGGGCAGCTTGCGCTGCCCTGAAAGCGATTACTCGCCTTTAGCTGCTTTGAAAGCTTCAGCCATTGCGCTAGAGAAGTTGCTTTCTTCCTGTTTGGTGTTAACAGTATTGATTGCTTCTTTCTCATCAGCCTGGTCTTTTGCACGAACAGACAGGCTAACAACGCGGTTTTTACGGTCTACACCGGTGAACTTAGCTTCAACATCGTCGCCAACGTTCAGAACCAGAGTTGCGTCTTCTACGCGGTCCAGCGATGCTTCAGAAGCACGCAGGTAACCTTCAACGCCGTCTGCCAATTCAACTGTAGCACCTTTAGCGTCAACTGCAGTCACTTTACCGTTAACAATTGCACCTTTCTTGTTCAGAGAGATGTAGTTGTTGAACGGATCTTCTGCCAGCTGCTTAACGCCCAGGGAGATACGCTCGCGCTCTGCGTCAACCTGCAGAACAACAGCAGCGATTTCGTCGCCTTTCTTGTATTCACGAACTGCTTCTTCTCCGGTAGCGTTCCAGGAGATGTCAGACAGGTGAACCAGGCCGTCGATGCCGCCGTCCAGGCCGATGAAGATACCAAAGTCAGTGATTGACTTGATTTTACCTTCAACACGGTCGCCCTTGTTGTGGGTTTCTGCAAACTGCTGCCATGGGTTAGATTTGCACTGCTTCAGACCCAGGGAGATACGACGACGTTCTTCGTCGATGTCCAGAACCATAACTTCAACAACATCACCAACGTTAACAACTTTAGATGGGTGAATGTTTTTGTTGGTCCAGTCCATTTCAGAAACGTGTACCAGGCCTTCAACGCCTTCTTCGATTTCAACGAAGCAGCCGTAGTCGGTCAGGTTAGTTACACGACCAGTCAGCTTAGTGCCTTCTGGGTAACGTTTCGCGATAGCAACCCATGGATCTTCGCCCAGCTGCTTCAGACCCAGAGAAACACGGGTACGCTCGCGGTCGAATTTCAGAACTTTAACGGTAATTTCATCGCCAACATTCACGATTTCGCTTGGATGCTTAACGCGTTTCCATGCCATATCAGTGATGTGCAGCAGGCCGTCAACGCCGCCCAGATCAACGAATGCACCGTAGTCAGTAAGGTTCTTAACGATACCTTTAACTTCCATGCCTTCCTGCAGGTTTTCCAGCAGCTGATCGCGCTCTGCGCTGTTTTCGGATTCGATAACCGCACGACGTGAAACGACAACGTTGTTACGTTTCTGATCCAGCTTGATGACTTTGAACTCAAGCTCTTTGCCTTCCAGGTGCAGTGTATCGCGCACTGGACGAACGTCTACCAGTGAACCTGGCAGGAACGCACGAATGCCATTCAGCTCAACTGTGAAGCCACCTTTAACTTTGCCGTTGATAACACCGGTAACAGTTTCAGCATCTTCGTAAGCTTTTTCCAGTGTAATCCATGCTTCGTGACGTTTAGCTTTCTCACGAGACAGCAGAGTTTCACCGAAGCCGTCTTCCACTGCATCCAGCGCAACGTCAACTTCGTCGCCTACCTGGATTTCCAGTTCGCCGGCTGCGTTCTTGAACTGCTCTGCAGGGATCGCAGATTCAGATTTCAGACCCGCATCAACCAGGACTACGTCTTTGTCGATAGAGACAACAACGCCACGAACGATGGAACCCGGACGGGTTTCGATTGTTTTTAGGGATTCTTCAAATAGTTCAGCAAAAGATTCAGTCATATTGATAATCTTCAGGATTCTTCAATTTAACGTCCACCTGACATCCTGCCGGGTGGGGTTGTTTCACATGCTCCATGACATCCATATCACAGAGTTAGATAAATCATTCTGCAAGCCGAAGCTCATGCAGAGGTCATTAAGCGTAGTTGATATTTACGCCAGCGCGAGCTTCTCACGCGCATACTTTAATGCGATGTCGATAACCTGCTCGATCGACATCGTTGTCGAATCAAGCACTAACGCATCATCAGCCGGCACCAGTGGTGCAATGGCTCGATTACGATCTCGCTCATCACGCTCTTTTATCTCAGATAAAAGGCGCTCAAAGTTAACACTAAAGCCCTTTTCCTGCAACTGTAGCATACGACGGTTAGCACGTTCTTCAGAGCTGGCATCAAGGAAAATTTTCACTGGTGCATCAGGGAAAACCACCGTGCCCATATCGCGACCATCGGCAATCAATCCCGGAAAATCCCGGAAACCACGCTGACGACGCAGCAATGCTTCACGCACACGAGGGAATGCGGCCACTTTGGAGGCGGTGTTACTGACATCCTGAGTTCGGATTTCACCGGTAACATCTTCACCTTCCAGAATCACTTCCATTTCGCCGTTGTTAGAAACAAAACGCACATCAAGATGGGCGGCGATAGGAACCAAAGCTTCTTCAGAAGCCATATCCACCTGATGATGCAGCGCAGCCAGGGCCAGAACGCGATAAATTGCACCGGAGTCCAACAGGTGCCACTGCAACGCCTCGGCCATCGCTTTACACAATGTACCTTTCCCTGCACCACTTGGGCCATCAATGGTGATCACTGGGGCTATTGCCATCATGTCGTTCTCCTGTCGGTGGAATGCCTGGGCAACGGGTGCCCAGACAAATATCGACGCGCATTATACCCCTCATGCATGAAGCTGCAACTGCGTTGGTTGCGCACCGTATTCTGTCATAGGCGGCACGCATTCCTGACGAAGATGCCCGTTACGCCAGTTGACTGATACGGGCGAGCTGTTCGAAGTAGTCGGGAAACGTTTTCGCCGTGCATTTTGGATCAAGAATGGTCACTGGCGTTGAGGAAAGAGCAACCAGGGAGAAACACATCGCCATACGATGATCGTTATAGGTTCCAATTTCAGCAAATTTAACCTGCGCGGGTGGTGTAATGCGAATGAAGTCATGGCCTTCTTCAACTTCAGCACCCACTTTACGCAGTTCAATGGCCATCGCCGCCAGACGGTCGGTCTCTTTCACACGCCAGTTATAGATATTGCGCATAACCGTTGTACCTTTCGCAAACAGGGCAGCTGTTGCAATGGTCATCGCAGCATCAGGGATATGATTCATATCCAGATCGATAGCATTAAGATCCCCACGCGTACAGGCAATAAAATCATCGCCCCACTCCACGCTGGCGCCCATTTTTTCCAGTACATCGGCAAAACGAATATCGCCCTGCATACTGTTACGGCCAATACCGGTAACTTTCACCGTTCCACCTTTGATTGCTGCCGCGGCAAGGAAATAAGACGCAGAGGATGCATCACCTTCAACCAGGTAGTCGCCGGGTGCCTGATACTGCTGCTGGCCACGAATGTGGAACGCGCGGTAATCTTCATTCTCAACGTTAACGCCAAAAGTCGCCATCAGGTTGAGCGTGATATCGATATAGGGTTTTGATACCAAATCACCTTTAATCACAATGCGAGTATCGTTTTCGGCTAACGGTGCGGTCATCAGCAACGCCGTCAGAAACTGACTGGAAACGCTACCATCGACGGCGACTTCGCCACCGCGGAACCCGCCTTTCAGGCGCAGCGGCGGGTAATCTTCCTGCTCAAGGTATTCGACATCGGCCCCCCCTTGACGTAAAGCATCAACCAGATGGCCAATCGGACGTTCTTTCATGCGAGGCTCACCGGTCAGAACGATGTCGTTGCTGCCCAGGCACAGTGCCGCCGCCAGAGGGCGCATTGCCGTTCCGGCATTGCCAAGAAACAGTTCCAGCGCGCCTTCTGCCTGAAGTGCACCGCCCTGACCTTCGACTTCACACACCGTGCGATCGGCAGACAGTGTGAAATGAACGCCCAACGCCTGTAGTGCATTCAGCATATGGCGAACATCGTCGCTATCAAGCAGATTCGTCAGGCGGGTGGTGCCTTTTGCCAGTGCGGCCAGCAGCAGCGCGCGGTTAGACACACTCTTAGAGCCGGGAAGGTTAACGGTGCCATCGACCAGGGCGATAGGTTGTAACGTCAGGGAATCCTGCATGTGAAACGTATTCTCCAAAATAATTACAATGAAACCCCGCTGGGCTGCGGGGTTTCAGATTCAAAACTTACTGCCAATGCAGGCGTACCTTAGCCGTGGCGACGTTCGAAGTCGACCATAAAATCGGTGAGCGTTTTCACGCCCTGCAACGGCATCGCATTGTAGATCGAAGCACGCATGCCGCCGACCACACGGTGGCCTTTCAGAGCATGCAGACCTGCTGCAAATGACTCTTCAAGGAACAGTTTGTCCAGTGTGGCATCAGCCAGTTGGAAGGGTACGTTCATACGTGAACGGTTAGCGGCTACCACATCGTTGCGATAGAAACTGCTGTTATCGATGGTGCCATACAGCAGATCGGCTTTTGCCTGGTTACGTTTATCCAGTTCCGCCACGCCGCCCTGCTCTTTCAGCCACTTAAACACCAAGCCGGACAGATACCAGGCAAAGGTCGGTGGCGTGTTGAACATAGATTCGTTATCCGCCAGGACCTTATAATCCAGGATGGAAGGCAATTCTTTACGCGCCTGACCCAACAGATCTTCACGCACAACGACCAGTGTTAACCCGGCAGGACCAATATTTTTCTGTGCGCCGGCATACAACACGCCGTAACGACTAACATCGATCGGGGACGACAGAATCGTGGAAGAAAGATCGGCCACTACCACTTTATCACCAAAGTCCGGGGTTTCCGGGATAGCGATACCGTCGATCGTTTCGTTCGGGCAGTAATGAACGTAGGCAGCATCATCAGACAGTGCCCACTCGCTCATTGGTTTGATACCGCGCAGGCCATCAATCGTCGTTTTGGCATCGATCACATTTGGCGTGCAGTATTTCTGAGCCTCTTTTACTGCGCTGGCTGCCCAATAACCGCCATCAACATAGTCCGCCGTAGCATGCTGCCCCAACAGATTCATCGGGATGGCAGCAAACTGAGCGCGTGCACCGCCATGGCAGAATAAAACTTTATAGTTGGAGGGGATTTTCAGCAGATCACGAAAATCTTTTTCAGCCTCTTCCGCGACCTGAATAAATTCCTTACTACGGTGGCTGATCTCCATTACGGAGGTTCCTAAACCCTGCCAGTTGCAGAGTTCCTGTTCAGCGCGACGAAGTACTTCTACCGGCAACATAGCCGGGCCTGAGCTAAAATTGAAAACCTGACTCATTTCCCCTCACCACTTTCAGATCAATCGGTTTTGATTCCTCTATCGGTTTTATCATTGCCACCCCGTTGCTGCAATGATTTATCAGGTCGACCGACCAGTTCACCGGCCTGTACCGCAACAGCTTGTAGGGGAAATGCAACAGCAGACGATATTTTGTGAGGTGTTTTCCTGTTTAAAAAACAGACCCGTTATCTTTTCATCCTAAAATGGCATTCTTGCGTTCATGAAATTAATGATGTCGGATAGCGATTCCGCCGGAAACCCCGTATCATTGCGCGCTTTCCGCACAATCAATAACGAGTGGGCAAAATGACTCAAACTTATATCCCAGGCAAAGACGCCGCGTTGGAAGTTTCCATCGCACGCTTTCAGCAAAAACTGCAGGATCTTGGCTTCAACATCGAAGAAGCATCCTGGCTGAACCCGGTCCCGAATGTCTGGTCAGTTCATATCCGCGATCGCGACTGCCCGCTGTGTTTTACCAATGGTAAAGGCGCGAGCAAAAAAGCGGCTCTGGCCTCTGCGCTGGGCGAATACTTTGAACGCCTGTCCACCAACTATTTCTTCGCTGACTTCTGGTTAGGCGAGAAGATCGCTAACGGCGACTTCGTTCACTACCCTAACGAGAAGTGGTTCCCACTGCCGGAAGATGACCAATTGCCAGAAGGCATTCTGGATCCACGACTGCGTAAATTCTACGACCCGGAAAACGAAGTGAGCGCCAGCGAACTGGTTGACTTGCAGTCGGGCAATGCCGCACGCGGCATCTGTGGCCTGCCGTTTACCCGTCAGTCGGATCAGCAAACCGTTTACATCCCGATGAACATTATCGGCAACCTGTATGTATCAAACGGTATGTCTGCCGGTAATACCGCCAACGAAGCCCGCGTTCAGGGGCTGTCAGAGGTATTCGAGCGCTATATTAAAAACCGTATTATCGCGGAATCAATCAGCCTGCCAGCCATTCCGCAAGACGTGTTAAATCGTTATCCGGGCGTTGTCGAAGCCATCGCCTCGCTGGAAGCAGAAGGTTTCCCAATCTTCTCTTACGACGCCTCACTGGGCGGTAAATATCCTGTTATCTGTGTGGTGCTGTTTAACCCTGCTAATGGCACGTGCTTCGCCTCCTTTGGTGCTCACCCTGACTTTGGCGTAGCGCTTGAGCGTACCGTCACCGAACTGCTTCAAGGTCGTGGCCTCAAAGATTTGGATGTGTTCACACCGCCGACCTTCGACGATGAAGAAGTGGCGGAACACGCCAACCTGGAAACACACTTTATCGATTCCAGCGGTCTGATCTCGTGGGATATGTTTAAGGATGACGCCGATTATCCGTTTGTTGACTGGAGCTTTAAAGGCAGCACTGAAGAAGAGTTCTCGACACTGATGGACATCTTCAAGTCAGAAGATCAGGAAGTTTACATCGCGGACTATGAGCATCTGGATGTGTACGCTTGCCGCATCATCGTGCCGGGCATGTCTGATATCTACCCGGCAGAAGACCTGCTGCTGGCGAACAACAGCATGGGTGCTTACCTGCGCGATACACTACTCAGCCTGCCGGAAAGCAGCTGGGAAAAAGAAGACTATCTGTCTCTGCTGGAGCAGCTGGATGAAGACGGCCATGACGACTTCACACGTGTACGCGAACTGCTGGGCCTTGCAACGGGTAAAGATAACGGCTGGTACACACTGCGTATTGGTGAACTTAAGGCGATGTTAGCACTGGCAGCAGGCGATCTGGAACAGGCATTGATTTGGACGGAATGGACCATGGAGTTCAATCAGTCGATCTTCAGCGCCGAACGCGCCAACTACTATCGCTGCCTGCAAACACTGCTGTTATTGAGCCAGGAAGAAGGTCGCGACCCTTTGCAGTATCATACGGCATTCGTCCGTATGTATGGGCAGGAAGCCGTAGACACAGCTTCAGCAGCTATCAGTGGTGAAGCGCCATTTTATGGTTTGCAGGCGGTTGATAACGATCTGAAAGCGTTCCCGGCACACCAATCTCTGCTGGCGGCTTATGAAAAACTTCAGGCGGCCAAACGTCTTTACTGGAAATAATTGACTATAAAAATAGCACCCGGTTAAAGGGGGTTATAAACAGACAAGATTATTTCACCGCAGCCGATCTCTATCTGCAGGTTAATAAAAGGTAACAGCGCAGGCTGTTACCTTTTTAATTGTTACAACCTGGCTATATTTACTCTCGTTTATTCACCCACTCTTTCGCGAAACACATCTGATACTCAAATATTTTTTTAATAATTAAAAAAGTTTTATTTAAATAAAAACAACAACTTAAACAATAAACCCATGATAAAAATAGGGTCTTATCCGCGAATTAGCCGGGCCTATATGATCCACATCAAATTCTTTCCTATACTCCTTTGTTAGACTTTCCTCGCTGATTACTTTTGGGAGGACGTTAGTGTGAAAGCTGGCAACCCCTTTGATTTATTATTACCGTCAGAAATGGCGAAAGTTGCTGAAGATGCAGGTGTCTATAAAGCAACGAAACACCCCTTCACCACATTTTTTCTGGCAATTACCGCTGGAGTCTTCATTTCCATCGCCTTTGCTTTCTATATTACTGCGACAACGGGTACGGCTGCTGTCCCATGGGGGCTGGCAAAACTGGTTGGTGGTATCTGCTTTTCACTGGGTCTGATGTTGGTTGTGGTTTGCGGTGCTGACCTGTTTACTTCCACTGTTCTCACCGTGGTTGCTAAAGCCAGCGGTCGTATCAGTTGGGCGCAGCTCGCACGCAACTGGATTATCGTCTACGTCGGTAACTTTATCGGTGCCATCTTATTTGTCGCTCTGATTTGGTTTGCCGGGCAATACATGGCGGCCAACGGTGCCTGGGGACTGAATGTCCTGCAAACCGCTGACCACAAAATGCACCATACCTTCACTGAAGCAGTCTGCCTTGGCATTTTGGCGAATCTGATGGTGTGCATGGCAGTATGGATGAGTTACTCCGGTCGTAGTCTGATGGATAAAATGTTTGCCATGGTACTGCCGGTTGCGATGTTTGTTGCCAGTGGATTTGAGCACAGCATCGCCAACATGTTTCTCGTCCCGATGGCGATCATCATTAAAGACTTTGCGACTCCCGAATTCTGGCAAGCTACCGGAGCAAGTGCAGAGCAGTTTTCGCACCTCACCGTTGGCCATTTTATTACCGATAACCTGATCCCGGTTACCCTGGGCAATATCATCGGTGGTGGTTTGCTTGTTGGTTTAACTTACTGGGTAATTTATCTGCGTGATGGCGATCATCACTGATTCACCCACTAACAGAATTTTGCAACCGTCGGTGTGATGTCACACGGCGGGAACGTACAACGAACTTCACGTTATAAGGTAGGTATCAAATGACCGAGCTTAATCAAAAAATGGCGACAGCCTGGGAAAGCTTTGCACAGGGCGAATGGCAGACCAGCGTTAACGTCCGTGACTTCATCCAGAAAAACTACACACCGTATGAAGGCGACGAAGCGTTCCTGGCCGGTGCCACTGAGGCAACAACTGCCCTGTGGGACAAAGTGATGGAAGGCATCAAACAAGAAAACCGCACTCATGCACCGGTTGACTTTGATACCGACCTGCCATCAACCATTACCTCTCATGATGCGGGCTATATCAATAAAAGCCTGGAAAAAATCGTTGGTCTGCAGACAGAAGCTCCACTGAAACGCGCGCTGATCCCTTTCGGCGGAATTAAAATGGTTGAAGGTTCGTGCAAAGTGTATGGCCGCGAACTTGATCCTACCGTGAAAAAAATCTTCACCGAATACCGTAAAACCCATAACCAGGGTGTATTCGATGTCTACACTCCAGATATTATGCGCTGCCGTAAATCAGGTGTGCTGACGGGTCTGCCTGACGCATACGGTCGTGGCCGTATCATTGGTGACTACCGCCGTGTAGCGCTGTACGGTATCGATGCATTGATGAAAGATAAATTCGCTCAGTTCACCTCACTGCAGAGCGATATGGAAAACGGTGTTAACCTGGAAGCGACAATTCGCCTGCGCGAAGAAATTGCCGACCAGCATCACGCACTCCAGCAGATTAAAGAGATGGCAGCAAAATATGGCTGTGATATCTCTGGTCCGGCTACCAATGCAAAAGAAGCGGTACAGTGGACCTACTTCGGTTACCTTGCTGCGGTGAAATCCCAGAACGGTGCAGCGATGTCCTTTGGTCGCGTATCGACCTTCCTGGATATCTACTTTGAACGCGACCTGAAAGCAGGCGTGATTAACGAGTTGGAAGCACAGGAACTGATCGACCACCTGGTGATGAAGCTGCGTATGGTACGTTTCCTGCGTACTCCTGAATACGATGAACTGTTCTCAGGTGACCCAATCTGGGCGACAGAATCACTGGCAGGTATGGGCGTTGACGGCCGTACCATGGTGACTAAAAACACCTTCCGTTTCCTGAATACCCTTTACACCATGGGTCCTTCACCGGAACCAAACATGACCATTCTGTGGTCTGAAAAACTGCCACTGAACTTCAAAAAATACGCGGCAAAAGTGTCCATCGATACCTCTTCTCTGCAGTATGAGAATGATGATCTGATGCGCCCTGATTTTGACAATGATGATTACGCTATTGCCTGCTGCGTAAGCCCGATGATCGTCGGCAAACAAATGCAGTTCTTCGGTGCACGTGCCAACCTGGCGAAAACCATGCTGTATGCCATTAACGGCGGCGTGGATGAAAAAATGAAAATGCAGGTTGGCCCAAAAGAAGCGCCAATGATGGATGAAGTGCTGGACTACGATAAAGTGATGAACCGTATGGATCACTTTATGGACTGGCTGGCAAAACAGTACGTCACTGCGCTGAATGTTATCCACTATATGCACGATAAATACAGCTATGAAGCGTCACTGATGGCACTGCATGACCGTGATGTTTACCGTACTATGGCTTGCGGTATCGCAGGTCTGTCCGTTGCGGCTGACTCCCTGTCTGCTATCAAATACGCCAAAGTATCCACCATTCGTGATGAAGATGGTCTGGCTGTAGACTTCAAAATCGAAGGTGAATACCCGCAGTTTGGTAACAACGATTCACGTGTGGATGACATTGCCTGCGACCTGGTTGAACGTTTCATGAAGAAAATTCAGAAACTGCAAACCTACCGTAATGCAGTGCCAACTCAATCCGTACTGACCATTACCTCTAACGTGGTGTATGGTAAGAAAACGGGTAATACCCCGGACGGACGTCGTGCTGGCGCGCCATTCGGGCCAGGTGCAAACCCAATGCATGGTCGCGATCAGAAAGGTGCGGTTGCCTCTCTTACCTCGGTTGCAAAACTGCCGTTTGCTTACGCGAAAGATGGTATCTCTTACACCTTCTCCATCGTGCCAAACGCACTGGGCAAAAATGACGACGTACGCAAAACCAACCTTGCGGGTCTGATGGATGGTTACTTCCATCACGAAGCCAGCATCGAAGGTGGTCAACACTTGAACGTCAATGTGATGAACCGTGAAATGCTACTAGAAGCAATGGAGAACCCGGAAAAATACCCGCAGCTCACCATTCGCGTATCAGGCTATGCAGTACGCTTCAACTCACTGACTAAAGAGCAGCAGCAGGACGTGATTACACGTACCTTTACACAGTCTATGTAAGTCGCTGCGCTCTAAACAGGCTCCCGTAAGGGGGCCTGCTCACCACCAGCCGGTTTTTTCAGTCGCCTGATACGGACGCCTGCCAAAACAGACTTAACACAGCTAAAGACTGTGTCACCGTGGAGAATTCATCGCAATGTCAGTACTCGGTCGCATCCACTCTTTTGAATCCTGCGGGACCGTTGACGGCCCCGGCATCCGTTTTATCACCTTCTTCCAGGGCTGCCTGATGCGCTGCCTGTATTGCCATAACCGTGATACCTGGGATACGCACGGCGGCAAAGAAATCACCGTAGAAGAACTGATGAAAGACGTGGTGTCATATCGCCACTTCATGAATGCTTCTGGCGGTGGTGTTACCGCGTCAGGCGGGGAAGCTATCCTGCAAGCCGAATTCGTACGTGACTGGTTCCGTGCCTGTAAAGCTGAAGGGATTAATACCTGCCTGGATACTAACGGTTTTGTTCGCCGCTATGACCCGGTGATTGACGAACTGCTTGACGTTACCGATCTGGTGATGCTCGACCTTAAGCAGATCAATGATGATGTCCACCAGATTCTGGTCGGCGTATCCAACCACCGCACACTCGATTTTGCTCGTTATCTGTCCAAGCGTAACATTCGCACCTGGATCCGCTATGTTGTTGTGCCAGGCTATTCTGATGATGATGAATCGGCTCATCGTCTGGGTGAGTTCACACGCGATATGGGCAATGTTGAGAAAATCGAACTGCTGCCCTATCACGAACTGGGCAAACATAAGTGGGTCGCAATGGGGGAAGAGTACAAGCTGGACGGCGTTCATCCACCGAAAGCCGACACGATGGAACGGGTCAAAAGTATTCTCGAAAGCTACGGTCACTACGTGATGTATTAGCGGTTCGGACTCAATTTTAGTGATTAAAAAGGCTGGCCAGAAGTCAGCCTTTTTAATGTCTGTTTTATGCGTGTGCCACAGGATTGGCGTGGTGATCGGCCTTACGCAGCAACATCGCCAGATACACCATTGCGACCCCGGCAATCATTACAAACAGCAAGCGGTCTGAATAGCTTTGCATCAACATTGAGGTCATCGTCGGCCCCACCAGACTGCCAACGGTATAACTCAGCAGCAGCGCCTGATTCATCGCAACCAGTTCATGGTGGGCAACGGTTTCACACGCCCAGGACATCGCCACTGGATAAAGAGTAAAGCCTGCACAGCCGAGAATAAACAAGGCAGGTGCCATCGCAGCATTACTCAGCATCGCCAGAGCGCCAAGGATCACCACAAACACCTGCACCCGCAACACCAAAAGGCGCCCATAACGATCGGCAAGACGGCCTACCGGCCACTGGCCAATAATACCGGCGCTCACCAGTAACGCCATCCAGTAACCTACCGTTGAGTCACTCATCCCCTGATGCGAAAGGTAAAGCGGCATCAGACCATATAACGACCCCAGAACAATGCCTGAAATAATACAGCCATTGATACCAAGACGGGCATTACGGCGGCGCAGCATCGGCCACAGCCGCCCTGCAGGTGTTTCTTCGTCACCTTCCTGGCTGGCAGTGACACGACAAAAGACCAATGGCAGAACCGCCGCCAGTATCACACTGCTGACCCAGGGGAGAACGTGCATCAATTCAGTCGAGACTTTGCTGACCAGTAATTGCCCGATAACCGTGCCAATATAATAAATGATCATATAGGCAGCCAGCAGTCGCCCACGGTTACGCAGCGTCCCGTTACACAACAGCGCACTTTCCACCACAACCCAGATCAGCGCACAGCCAATACCGGCCACAAAGCGCCATAGTGTCCAGGACCAGAAGCCGGTACCCAGCGCCAGTGCCAGCGTTGCCAGAGCAAAGACCAGAGAGGCGAGATAGTAGCTACGGTTAAAGCCATAGCGTTTGATCACCCAACCCGCCATCAGCGTTCCCAGCAGGTTCCCGCAGTAATATGACGAGCTGACCATCCCCACCTGCCAGGTCGGCAGTGCATCATGCGTGAGCCAGAGCGGCACCAGCGTATTGAGCACAGCAATAGAGACTGTTAGCAGCAGCAAGCCGCACAGCAGCACCAAAACAGGACGTGACCAGGTGGACATAGTAGTTGGGGGACCGAAAACGAGGGAGATTTTGCGCGCATCATGCCACTGAGTAGACGATTGGAAAAGCACAATAAAAAGGCAATAGCACGATTTGTAGCTACGCGATTTAAAATTTTTATCTTCAATGGCTTAGAGCTGTTTAGCAGAGGACTGTCGACGGAATTATCTTATTGAATTCACATGTAATAAGTCAGAATAGCATCACTATTATCCATCATTATTTTTGCTCAATCTCTGACAATAAAAAACCCGCCAGTGGCGGGTTTTTCAAAACACTGTTCAGGGCGACTTATCCTGCTGGTACAGCCTCGAACCTGTGCGTGGATCAGCCAATAAACTCCAGGCCTTTCATATACGGACGCAGAACATCCGGTACGGCGATACGGCCATCAGCCTGCTGGTAGTTTTCCAGCACCGCAACCAGAGTACGACCCACTGCCAGGCCAGAGCCATTCAGGGTGTGTACCAGGCGTGTTGCTTTCTCACCACGTGGACGGCAGCGCGCTTTCATACGACGCGCCTGGAAATCGCCCATATTGGAGCAGGACGAGATCTCACGGTAGGTATCCTGCGCTGGCAACCACACTTCCAGATCGTAGGTTTTGTGAGAACCAAAGCCCATGTCACCAGTACAGAGCAGTACTTTACGGTATGGCAGGTTCAGCAGTTGCAGCACTTTCTCTGCATGACCCACCAGTTCTTCCAGCGCATCCATTGAGTCTTCAGGGCGTGTAATATGCACCATTTCAACTTTATCGAACTGATGCATGCGGATCAGACCACGAGTGTCACGACCATACGCGCCAGCTTCGGAACGGAAACATGGCGTATGTGCGGTCATTTTGATCGGCAGTGATTCTTCTTCCAGAATCTCATCGCGTACCAGGTTGGTCAGCGGGACTTCGGAGGTCGGGATCAGAGCATAGTTGCTGCTGGAGGCTTCTTCTTCCAACGGACGTGTATGGAACAGGTCTTCGCCAAATTTAGGCAACTGGCCCGTGCCGTACAGGCTGGCATGATTCACCAGGTAAGGTACGTAGGTTTCCAGGTAGCCATGCTGCTCGGTATGCAGATCGAGCATGAACTGGCTCAAAGCACGATGCATCAGTGCAATCTGGCCTTTCATCACGATAAAACGTGAACCGGTCAGTTTAACTGCGGCGGCAAAATCGAGGCCTGCGGCCATTTCGCCCAGCTCAACGTGGTCGCGCACCGCGAAGTCAAACTTGCGCGGCTCACCCCAGCGACTGATTTCCTGGTTTTCACTGTCATCTTTGCCCAGTGGAACTACATCCGCAGGGATATTGGGAATGGCCATTGAAAAGTCATTGATGCTGGTCAACAGTGCATCCAGCTCTGCTTTTGCAGCGTCCAGGCGTTCGCCCAGTACGTTCACTTCCTGACGCAATGGCTCGATGTCTTCCCCACGTGCTTTGGCCTGCCCGATGGATTTGGATCGCGAGTTACGCTCTGCCTGCAGATTTTCAGTTTCGACCTGCAGTACTTTACGACGCTCTTCATGTGCGCGCAGCGTATCAACGTCCAGCTTATAGCCACGGCGTGCCAGTTTTTCAGCGACTGCGTCTGGCTCAGTACGCAGTAGATTGGGATCGAGCATGCTTGTCCTGTGATGATTGATTGAGTTAAAAAAGAAGGGGCGCACCGACATATCGAATGCGTTGAATTCATTGCTAACCTTACCGCAACGTCACTGTCAGCGGTAGCGTTTTGTCGGGCTATTTTGATCCTGTTCAATCAACCAGGCGAGCTTTTCACCAATCTTCCCTTCCAGCCCACGCGTGGTCGGATGGTAATAGCGGGTTTGTGCCATTTGCGCCGGGAAATAGTCCTCACCTGCTGCATACGCGTTAGGTTCATCGTGGGCATAACGGTATTCCGCTCCCAGCCCCATTTCTTTCATCAGTTTGGTTGGCGCATTACGTAAA
Organism: Erwinia sp. MYb416; assembly: GCF_037479575.1. NCBI lineage: Bacteria > Pseudomonadati > Pseudomonadota > Gammaproteobacteria > Enterobacterales > Erwiniaceae > Erwinia > Erwinia sp. MYb416. Next base: position 820,792 of record NZ_JBBGYT010000438.1, on the reverse strand, counting down.
TGTTCAGGAACATCATAATCCGGGCTTTCACGCGCATCACGCATGGCCGCTTTGAAAGCGTTATACACCGCGTTGCTTTTTGGCGCGCAGGCCAGGTAAACAATCGCCTGGGCGATCGCCCGCTCACCTTCTGCCGGGCCGACACGAGTAAAACAATCCCAGGCAGAGATCGCTACCTGCATGCCACGCGGATCCGCGTTGCCAACATCTTCGGAGGCGATAGCCAGCAAACGTCGCGCGACATACAGCGGATCACCGCCTGCGGTAATGATCCGTGCATACCAGTAAAGTGCCGCATCCGGGGCCGACCCCCGCACTGATTTGTGCAGCGCCGATATGAGATCGTAGAAACGGTCACCTTTATTATCAAAGCGTGCGCTACGCTCGCCAGACACTTCATTGAGCAACTGCGGCGTCAGTTCACGCTTGCCTTTGCTATTCACCTCAGCCATATCGGCCATCATTTCCAGCGTATTCAGCGCGCGGCGCGCATCGCCGTTGACCAGCTCAGCAATCATATTGCGGGTATTTTCAGGCAGGATGATGTTGTCATTACCATAGCCACGCTCACCGTCTTGCATCGCCTGGTTCAGCACGGCAGCAATGTCTTCCGTGGTCAGAGATTTCAACAGATACACGCGGGCACGCGATAACAGCGCTGAATTCAGTTCGAATGAGGGATTTTCCGTTGTGGCACCGATAAAGGTAATGGTGCCATCTTCAATATGTGGCAGAAAAGCATCTTGCTGGCTTTTATTAAAACGGTGAACTTCATCAACAAACAGGATGGTACGCCGACCTGCATTGCGGTTTTGCCGCGCACGCTCAATCGCCTCACGGATCTCTTTCACCCCGGAGGTGACAGCGGAAATGCGCTCAACGTCAGCCTGTCCATAGTGACCGATAATTTCGGCCAGCGTGGTTTTCCCCGTCCCCGGCGGTCCCCATAGAATCATCGAGTGAAGATGACCCGCCTCAATAGCGCGCGGCAGCGGTTTACCCGCTGCCAGCAGATGCTGTTGGCCAATATACTCGGCCAGCGTACGTGGCCGCATACGCGCGGCCAGAGGCTGAAACTCATTACGGGAAAAGTCGAGGGACAGGTTACTCACGCAAACCTCACTGACGCTGGTCGTCCACAGTTACACCCTTAGGTGGTGTGAACTTGAACTTATCGGCACTGATGCTGCCATTTTGCTGGCTTTTCAACGTATAACTGCTGCGCTGCCCATCCTGCTCTACCGCGCTGAACTGATTGATGGTGCCATTGGTCGCCACGTTGATGGTGAACTGCTTCAGGTTGCCATCAGCATTTTTCGGCGTCAGAGAGAAGTCATCCCCTTTTTGCGCAACGTTGTATTGCTTCCAGTCACTCGCCTGGTTACGTGCAATCAGCATAAAGGGGGTATTGCTGGTGGCATCTTTCACCCAGCTGGCGCTAACCTGCTCAACAAACGGATTGTAGAACCATAACGTTTTACCATCGGAAATCAGGGTGCTTTCATCCGGCGCTGTCATATGCCAGTTGAACAGGTTCGGACGCTGAACCCACATCTCACCTTCGCCATCCTGCACCGATGCACCGGTGCTGTCGGTTACTTTTTGACTAAACGTGGCATGGAAACTTTTCACCTTATCCAGGCGTTGCTGCAAATCGCCAGATGCATCAGCCCAGGCGGTAACCGAGGAAAAAGCAGCCAACACACAGCAGGAAATCATTAATTTTTTCATTACGGCATCCTTATTGAAACTCTTGTATCCCGTTCGGGTTAAGCGTGACGTGGATAACTTTAGCCAGGCGCTGATAACAACAACAGGAGAAAAAATTGAATCTCCCAGTCCGTATCCTACAAATATTGGGACTGCTGTCAGGAATTCAACGGGCCAGGCAGTGCCTGACCCGTTGATGGTGAGCGAAACAAGAAGACTTAACGCTCATGCGGAGGTGGTGCCAGCACCTCGCGGTTCCCGTTATGCCCCGGTGACGAAACAATTCCCTGCGCTTCCATCTGTTCAATGATACGCGCAGCACGGTTATAACCGATACGGAATTGCCGCTGAACGCCGGAAATCGAGGCGCGACGCTTGTCGACAACGAACTCAACGGCCTGGTCGAACAACTGGTCCAGCTCTTCGTCACCGTCAACGCCACCCGCACCCGATTCAGTATCGTCGCCGCCGCTAAGGATACCTTCTTTATACTGAGGACGTTCGCGTGCCTTCCAGTCTTTCACGACGGCATGCACTTCCTGGTCGCGAACAAAGGCACCATGGACTCGGACCGGAATAGAAGAGTTAGGTGCCAGATACAGCATGTCACCCATGCCCAGCAAAGATTCTGCACCCGACTGATCGAGAATGGTACGTGAGTCAATTTTACTGGATACCGTAAAGGCAATACGTGTCGGAATATTGGCCTTAATCAGACCGGTGATCACATCCACAGAAGGTCGCTGTGTGGCCAGCACCAGATGAATCCCCGCCGCACGTGCTTTCTGTGCCAGACGTGCGATCAGCTCTTCCACTTTTTTGCCGACGGTCATGATCAGGTCTGCAAACTCATCCACCATCACCACGATATAAGGCTCTTTTTCCAGTACCGGTGGTGTCATATCCATGCTGTCGGTTGGCTTCCAGAACGGGTCAGGGATGGGACGCCCCATCGCCTCAGCCATATCCACCTTCTCGTTATAGCCCGCGATGTTACGCACACCCAGTGCCGACATCAGCTTGTAACGACGCTCCATCTCAACCACACACCAGCGCAACGCATTGGCCGCATCTTTCATGTCGGTGACCACATCGGTTAACAGATGTGGAATGCCTTCATACACCGACAATTCGAGCATTTTCGGGTCGATCATAATAAAGCGCACTTCTTTTGGCGTGGCTTTATACAAGATACTGAGGATCATGGCATTAACGCCTACCGACTTACCGGAACCGGTCGTACCGGCAACCAGCAAGTGAGGCATTTTGCCCAAATCGGCTACCACTGGATCGCCGGAAATATCTTTGCCCAGCACAATCGACAACGGGGAGGGATTATCACGGAATGCCGGGCAATCCAGCACTTCTCGCAGATAAACCGTCTGGCGATTCAGATTAGGCAACTCCAGCCCCACATATGGACGGCCAGGGATGACTTCCACCACACGCACGGCAACAGCTGACAATGAGCGAGCCAGATCCCGCGACAGGTTAGAGATACGCGCAGCTTTTACGCCCGGCGCCAAATCCAGCTCAAAGCGGGTGATAACCGGACCCGGTGAGTACCCAACCACCTCAGCCTTCACGCGATAGTCAGCCAGCCGCGCCTCAATCAAACGAGCGGTCTGCTCAAGCGCAAACTGGTCTACCGGTTCCGTTTCGGCTGGCGGCGACGCTAACAAATCGAGCGTTGGCAGCGGCGTGGTTGGTTTGTACGTTGGCTGCTCATGACGCATCAGGAACGGATGGATCAAACTGTCCATATCCGGTTCTTGCGGCTTCACTGGCTGGGCCGTCACAGGAGGTGCAGCAGCAGGTTGCCAGGCAGGAGAAGTCTGCGCAATGGGAGCCTGCGGTTGCGCCTCTTCGGGCTGTTGCCACTGTGACTGAACGGGGGCAACGGACTCTGTTTCCGGTGCTGCCGACAGCGTAAACAATGGCTCAGTCGGGCCGTCATTGACCAGATCGTCCATCGGTGAGAAATCGAAAGCACCGGAGGTATCAAGCGTAAAGGTTGGGCTTTGGCCTGACGTTTCGGCGGCATAACGCTGCTGCTGCTGTTCAGCAAACTGACGCGCCAGCGCCGCCTGTTGCAGTGCTTCTTCATCTTCAGCAGCAAACTCTTCGCCGTAACGCTGCTGTTCCCGTGCCAGGAACGCTTCACGTAGCTGTGCCTGTTCCGCATCATCCTGCTCGTCAGGCGTGACAGCCTGCCAGGCATCTCCTTCAGCAACCTCTGGCTGCAGGGACTCCTGCTCTTTGGCTTTTTCTTCCGCCATGCGCTGCGAAGGCAACTTAATGCCGTAAGAAGCCAATTCGCGGCGTGTCGGCAATTTTACAGGATTTGGGCGCGGCAGTTCAGGGCCGATACCCTGCTTAACCTGGGGATTAAGATCGTCGCCACTGGTTGCCGTAAAGCCCGGCATAAACGGCATATTACTGCTGGCTGACTGTGCAACAGCACCAAGCGCAGCTCCGGTTGCAGCAGCAGCTACTGAGGCTGGATGAGAGGCATGTGGTGTGGAGAAATCAAACGGCGAAGCCGCTGAGGTATCCTGCCAGTTGCCCATCTGCGGACCGTCTTCTTCATCAACCGGTAGCGAAGGCGCTGGCGTCCTGGCTTCTGCTGGCACTTCAAAACGATAGAGCGATGGTTGTGGCGGTGCCACTGGTGTGGAAACCTGCACCTCAGCCTGGGCTGCGTATTCCTGCGCAGGAGCAATGACCGGCGCAACGGGGGCAATCGCAGATTGCTGCGCAGGAACCGAAACAACATCGCTGGATGTCGGTTTGGCCAGCAGCGGATCGTCCTGCTCGCCCTCCTCATCATCTGCGTGAACAGGCTGTGGTTTCGTCAGCAGTACGTCGTCGTGATCGTCAGCATGCATCGGTGCACTGCGTACCGCTACCGGCGCATCCACTTCATCTTCATCGTCTTCTTCATGCCATTTCTCATCAGCACGTGAGCGATTACTGGCGAAAGTCAGTACTCCCATCACCACGCCACCAATCTTCTCGGCAATCGTCAGCCATGACCAGCCGGTATAGAGCGTCAGCCCCGCTGCCCAAATGCACAGCAGGGTTAGCGTGCCGCCCGGCCCGCTAAAATAGGGAGCCATCGCATTGCTTAACAAGCTCCCAATCACACCACCCGACGCAAAATACCAAATATCGTCAGCATTCAATGCGGCCAGACCACAGGAAGTAACCACCAGCGCCAGCACGCCAATCATGCGCAAACCAACGGCAAAATAGTCAATGTAATCCTGGAAGTGGCGTCGGCTGAACGTGATCCAGCACAGGCCTAAAATCACGGGAGGAAGCGCATAAGCCATCACGCCAAAGATGAAGAATAGCGTATCTGCAAGCCACGCCCCAACGCCACCACCGATGTTGTGGATAGGTTCGTGCCAGGCGGTTTGTGACCAACTGGGATCGGAAGGATTGAAGCTCACCAGCGCCACCATCAGATAAATGGCGAAAAGAGCAACAACAATTAATAGCGCTTCCAGCAGGCGACGCCCGCTGCTCAACGGTTCTAACGAAACGTCTTTATCTTCTGTGTATTCCTGGCTCAAGAGTACTCTCCAGGTGCCTGTAAACTATGGAGGTAACAGCGCCGGGCATGCCCGGCGCTGAACCTGTATGAATTCACAGGAGTGTACCGAAAACTAACAGGTTTTGCACCTGCCCTGTGTTACCGGGTTTTAATCACTAACCGGTTACTTTGTTTCACTTCTTCCATGACCACATAAGTACGGGTATCGTTCACACCCGGCAGACGTAGCAAGGTTTCGCCCAGCAATTTACGGTACGCAGACATATCTGGAACACGGGTTTTTAGCAGATAGTCAAAATCACCGGAAACGAGGTGACACTCTTGAGTTTCCTCAAGTTTTTGTACTGCGGCGTTAAACTGCTCAAACACATCAGGCGCACCACGATTCAGAGTAATCTCAACGAATACCAGAAGTGATGCATCCAGATAGTGCGGATTTAACTGAGCAGTGTAGCCGAGAATGAAGTTCTGTCGCTCCAGACGGCGAACGCGCTCAAGGCACGGCGTGGGTGATAGGCCTACGCGCTTGGAAAGCTCGACGTTAGAAATACGCCCATCTTTCTGCAGTTCATTCAGGATGTTGCGGTCAATTCTGTCGAGATCTTTACCCGGCCGTTTTTTATTGTCTACCATTATTATTGTCTCTCTTAAATTTCTTCCCTTTACCTGCCATACCCTGAACGACTCAATGTAACAGGGTTGATCTAAGTGAAGACATCGAGCCTGTCGCGGTATTAAACGCTCTATCTGCATGACGCATGTTGTCTGTCCACACCATGCGTCATTCCAAATAACAGGCTGAGTATATCGGGCGATAAACGCAAAATCCGGGATGAAACCCTGACTTAGGTGACCAAATACACTCTGCTTCCCATAATGTTTTCGCAAAAGCGCAGCCGATTGTCAAAGCAAAACAAACAAAATCAGTACAACATGCCAAAGCGAATGCTGTCTCTCTGTTTTTCAATGACAATTTTGTCGCCAAAATGACAAAAAATGGCTGAAATGCTATTTTTCCACCCTCACCCTGTCATACGGACAACGATTGGCCAGACCTTTTTCATTAATTGTTAACAAAATCGCAGAATGCTTTTTTTGCCTCGCTAAATTCCCTACAATCCGGGTATAGGTTTGCCAGTCAATTAATGAGGGTCTCATGGGTACGGCTAAACACAGTAAATTACTGATTCTGGGCTCGGGCCCGGCAGGTTATACCGCTGCCGTGTATGCAGCCCGCGCTAACCTGAACCCGGTGCTGATCACCGGTCTGGAAAAAGGGGGTCAGCTGACCACCACCACCGACGTGGAAAACTGGCCAGGCGATCCGAACGAGCTGACCGGGCCACTGCTGATGGAACGCATGCACGAGCACGCGGTGAAATTTAACACCGAGATCATTTTCGATCATATCCACAGCGTGGATCTGCAAAACCGCCCGTTCCGGCTGACCGGCGATGAAGGTGTGTACACTGCTGATGCACTGATTATTGCTACCGGTGCATCCGCTCGTTACCTGGGTCTGCCTTCAGAGGAAGCGTTCAAAGGTCGCGGTGTTTCAGCCTGCGCCACCTGTGACGGTTTCTTCTACCGTAACCAAAAAGTCGCGGTGATTGGCGGTGGTAACACCGCAGTGGAAGAAGCGCTTTATCTGGCGAATATCGCCGCCGAAGTGCATCTGATCCACCGTCGCGATAGCTTCCGTGCGGAAAAAATCCTGATTGACCGTCTGAATGAAAAGGTCAAAAACGGCAATATCGTGCTGCATACTGACCACACGCTGGATGAAGTGCTGGGCGATCAGATGGGCGTCAGCTCATTGCGTCTGCGCTCCACCAAAGACGATCAGACTAAAACACTGGAAGTCGCAGGCTTGTTCGTTGCTATCGGTCACAGCCCGAACACCGCTATCTTTAATGGTCAGTTAGCACTGGAAAATGGTTACATCAAAGTCCAGTCCGGACTTCAGGGTAATGCCACGCAGACCAGCATTCCGGGCGTATTCGCCGCAGGTGATGTGATGGACCATATTTACCGCCAGGCGATTACCTCTGCCGGAACGGGCTGTATGGCCGCCCTGGACGCAGAGCGTTATCTTGACGGTTTAGTTAAAAATAATCAGTAAGTTGTTAAAACTCTGAGCTAATCTTGCCTAAGGCGACGAGCAATTGTCGCCTTTTTATCCTCCGCATTGTAACATTGCCGCGCTTGACACCTATCTTCCTGGGGCCTTTGCCTCACTACTGTTTACGTCAGGGCAATACGGCAACAGATTAATAAAACACGACAACAACAACTCACCCGCTGGCTGAAAAGTCAGAGTGTGCATGGCCATCGCTGGCTGCGCCTCTCATACCTGCTAGGCACATTGAGCGCCCTGCTGATCTTAGCCCAGGCCTGGTTTCTTGCCTCGCTGCTTCAGGCCCTGCTGATTGACCATCAGCCGCGTGATAGCCAGCTGCTGCATTTTATTCTGCTACTGGCCTGCTTTGCGGGTCGTGCCTTTCTGGCATGGCTGCGCGAAAAGATCGGTTTCAAAACCGGCCAGGCTATCCGCCAGACCCTGCGCCGTCAGGTATTGAACCGTCTGTCTGATCTCGGGCCCGCCTGGATTCAGGGTAAACCCGCCGGGAGCTGGGCCACATTGCTGCTGGAACAGATTGAGGAGATGCAGGATTACTATGCGCGCTATTTGCCGCAGATGATGCTGGCGGGGATCATCCCATTGCTGGTACTGATCCTGCTGTTCCCGGTGAACTGGGCAGCCTCGCTGATCCTGCTGGCGACTGCACCATTGATCCCCTTATTTATGGCAATGGTGGGAATGGGTGCTGCCGATGCAAACCGCCGTAACTTTCAGGCACTGGCACGTCTGAGCGGTCAGTTCCTTGACCGTCTGCGCGGGCTGGAAACGTTACGTCTGTTTCACCGCGCACAGGCTGAAACCGCCACCATCGCAGAAGCGTCCGAGCAGTTCCGTCTGCGCACCATGGAAGTGCTGCGCATGGCGTTTCTGTCCTCGGCGGTGCTGGAGTTCTTCGCGTCAATCTCCATTGCCCTGATCGCGGTCTATTTCGGTTTCTCTTATCTTGGCGTCTTCAATTTTGGTCACTACAGCACCCCGGTTACCCTGTTTGCCGGGTTCCTCGTGCTGATACTCGCCCCTGAATTTTACCAGCCACTGCGTGACCTTGGGACTTACTACCATGCCAAGGCACAGGCGATTGGCGCCGCCGATGCGCTGCAAACCTTCCTTGAAGAGAGTGAGTCTGCCTCAGTTGAACGTGGATCGCTGACTCCGGACCTGAGTAATGGATTGAGTCTGGTGGCCCAGGATCTGGTCATCACTACGGCAGAAGGCACACCGCTTGCGGGTCCACTGAGTTTTACTTTACAACCGGGACAACGCGTGGCGCTGGTCGGGCAAAGCGGTGCGGGCAAAACTTCGCTGATGAATGTGCTGCTCGGCTACCTGCCCTATCGCGGTTCGCTGCTGATTAATGGCACAGAGCTGCGAGATATCGCTCTGCCGCACTGGCAGTTGCAGCTGGCCTGGGTGGGCCAAAACCCGCACCTTCCCGCCGGTACACTGCGGCAGAACATTTTGCTGAGCGGTAATAGCGATGAAGCCCGTCTTCACCAGGTGCTGGCACTGGCTGGTGTGAATGAATTCCTCTCACAGTTACCCGCGGGTCTTGACAGTGAAACCGGTGATCAGGCTGCGGGGCTTTCTGTTGGCCAGGCGCAGCGTGTTGCCGTTGCACGTGCGTTGATGAAGCCCTGCCAGCTGCTGCTGCTGGATGAACCTGATGCCAGCCTCGATGCGCACAGTGAACAGCATGTTAACCACGCGCTGTTACAGGCTTCTCATGCCCAGAGTACGCTGTTGATCACCCACCAGCTCGATCGCCTGGATCAGTGGGATGAAATCTGGCTGATGCGCAAAGGCGAAATTGTTCAGACAGGAAGCTGGGAGGCTCTGGCCCATCAACCAGGCCCATTTGCAGACCTGATGGCCCAGCGAGGAGGAGCGCTCGAATGAAAACCCTGCTGCCGTTTTTAAGACTCTATCGTCGCCATATCCTGCGGTTACTGGCGGGCATTGTGCTGGCTGTGCTGACGCTACTGGCCAGTATCGGCCTGCTGACGCTGTCGGGCTGGTTCCTCGCCGCGACGTCTCTGGCGGGCGTCGCCGGGATCTACAGCTTTAACTATATGCTTCCTGCCGCCGGGGTTCGCGGCACGGCAATCAGCCGTACGGTGGCACGCTACCTGGAGCGCCTGGTCAGCCACGACACTACCTTCCGTGTGCTTCAGCATCTGCGGGTATTCACCTTCAGCAAGCTGCTGCCGCTCTCTCCTGCCGGTATCGCCCGTTTCCGTGAAGGCGATTTGCTCAACCGTCTGGTGGCGGATGTGGATACGCTGGATCATCTCTATCTGCGTGTCATTTCACCGTTGGTGGGGGCGCTGGCCGTCATTGTGGTGGTGACGATCGGCCTGAGCTGGCTGGATACCAGTCTGGCACTGACCCTTGGCGCACTGATGCTGCTGACGCTGATTGTTATCCCTCCTGTGTTTTACCGTGCCGGGCTGCCGGTAGGCGCTGATTTAACTCGCCTGCGTGGCGAATATCGCAGCGGCCTGACCCGCTGGCTTCAGGGGCAAGCCGAATTAAGTCTGTATGGGGCTGCCAGCCAGTTCCGCAGCACAATGAATGCCACCGAGCAGGACGGGCTGGCAGCGCAACAGCGTCAGGCGAGCCTGACCGGGATGTCTCAGGGACTGGTGATGTTGATGGGTGGCATCGCCGTCACGCTGCTGTTGTGGTTAAGTGCTGTTGGCATCGGCGGCGATCCTTATCCTGGTGCTTACATTGCGCTGTTTGTCTTCTGTGCGCTGGCGGCCTTTGAAGCGCTGGCACCGGTCGGTACTGCATTCCAGCATCTCGGCCACGTTATCGCCTCAGCAAAACGCGTTTCACAGATTATCGAACAGCGACCGGCCGTTAACTTCACAGCGGAAAGTGGAACATTACAGAGTGCTGGTGCGGCGCTGAGCCTGAGTGATGTCAGCTTCCGTTACGGCGAAGGCCCGTACGCCCTTGCCGGGCTAACGCTTGAGATTGGCGCTGGCGAACATATCGCCCTGCTCGGTCGGACTGGCTGCGGCAAGTCCACGCTGTTGCAACTACTCACCCGCGCCTGGGACCCGCAACAAGGGACTATCCTGTTGAATGGTCAACCGCTGACTGACTGGAGTGAAGCCGATTTACGTGCCCGCACCAGCGTGGTCACCCAGCGTGTGCATCTGTTCAGCGCCAGCCTGCGTGACAATCTGCTGCTGGCCGCACCGGCATGCCGCGATGAGCAGCTGTGTGATGCCCTTCATCAGGTCGGGCTGGAGACACTGCTGGATAATGATCAGGGACTCAATGCCTGGCTGGGTGAAGGCGGTCGTCAGCTTTCCGGTGGGGAGCTGCGCCGACTGGGTCTGGCGCGCGCGTTGCTGCACGGCGGCGATTTAATGTTACTGGATGAACCGACGGAAGGCCTGGATGCGGAAACCGAACAGCAGATCCTGGCTTTGCTGCGCCAGGTCGCCCGCGGGAAAACCCTGATTATGGTGACGCACCGTCTGCGGGGTCTGGCACATTTCGATCGAATTTGTGTTATGGATAGCGGCCAGATTATTGAACAAGGCAATCACCAGGAATTAGTCTCAAAACAGGGCCGATACTGGACATTTCTGCAGCGCTTTGCGCTATAGTCATTACCTCTCGTGCTGATGAGTATTGCCCGATGCGCCTGATCCAGCTCTCACGTGAATCGCTTAATTTCCCGCCGCCAGAAATGGCGTTGCGGGAACCCAATGGCCTGCTGGCAATGGGGGGAGACCTCAGTCCGCAGCGTTTGCTTAACGCTTATCATCGGGGCATTTTTCCGTGGTTTTCCCCTGGCGATCCTATCCTCTGGTGGTCACCCGATCCGCGGGCAGTGCTGCTGCCTGAACATTTCCATCTCAGCCGCAGTATGAAACGCTTTCATCAAAAATCCCCTTATCAGGTCACACTGAACCAACAATTTCAGCAGGTGATAGAAGGCTGCGCCAGCGATCGTAATGAAGGAACCTGGATCACCCATGAGGTGAAACGCGCCTGGCAAAAGTTGCATGAGCTGGGACACGCACAGTCGATAGAAGTATGGCGTGGTGAAGACCTGGTCGGCGGTATGTACGGGCTGGAACTGGGGCAAATCTTTTGCGGTGAATCGATGTTCAGCCGCAGCGAGAATGCCTCCAAAACGGCATTGCTGGTCTTCAGTGAGTACTTTCAGCAACAGGGTGGCAAGTTAATCGACTGCCAGGTGCTTAATCCTCATACCCTCTCTCTGGGCGCGCAGGAAATTCCCCGCGCGGCCTACCTGCAATATGTCCATTCTCTGGCGCATCAGCCTCTTTCTGCTGATTGCTGGCAGCCACGTCGGCTTTTTTAATGCAATCCTTCTATGTTTTGCACGCAACAGGGCAAGAACAGTGATATAATATGCGCGTTTGGTATGTCGTCCGCCTTTCACCGGTACAAGATGGTGATGCGGAATACCAGGCTGGGAATCTCAACGCACCTTTTCAGAACTGTTTTAATCGTGCGACCAAAGCATATTTTAAACAGATTCTTAGCCCGCTGTTCCCCCACGCTGACGTCACTGACTCCAGATTAATTCGTAATCCGTCTGCGCCAGGTGCGCGTCAGAGGGATTGATGTGGATGAATTCATCCGCAATTCTTTACTTAATACGTGAAATTCGGCATTATCTCGCCGGTTCAAAACTAAGGTAGTCCACCTAGAGGATTCGATGGCCAAAGAAGACAATATTGAAATGCAGGGTACCGTACTCGATACGTTACCTAACACCATGTTCCGCGTTGAATTGGAAAACGGTCACGTGGTTACCGCTCATATCTCCGGTAAAATGCGCAAAAACTACATCCGCATCCTGACGGGCGACAAAGTCACTGTAGAGCTGACCCCGTACGACCTGAGCAAAGGCCGCATTGTCTTCCGTAGTCGCTAAGTGACCCATTCTGAGGTGCTGCCGCGTTAATCGCCAGCAGTACCGCTACGCCAAACCGGACTGCTTTCAGTCCGGTTTTTTTACGCCTGAAATATAGTGATTCGTGCCCCTAAAGTGCCGTTGCCTCCTTGCCGATAAATCAGATAATTCTTAAAAAATGGGTACCTCAACCTTATAATTCTGATGGTGGCAAATAAATGATAAGAACGCTGCACTCTTTCCCTCTTAAACCCCTGGTGATTGCACTGGCGGCGGCTCAAAGTCTGACGTCTCTGGCACATGCCATCCCAACACAGACTGAGCAGGTTGTTGACGCCAGTTATAGCTATACGACAACACTGAGCCCCACTACTGATATTCTGACGTTCACACCTGACGCCAACTTTTCCATCTCCAGCATTGCGGTAAATAACCAGCAGCATACCCAACGGGTGGATAATCAGGGCATTCTCAACTCGATTTACTCATCGACGCTGATGAACCAGGGGATCATCGACACCCTGCGCAATTCAGGTCAGCTCACTATTGGTTCCAACAGTGGAATGGTTTTATCGGGCGGCGCGATTTACAACACCAATAACGCCACCATTACTAACCTGATTAACAGCGGTACCATCAGTACCAATGGTACGTCTATGCCGATGCCCGGTATGGGAGCTGCGGGGATTCAGAACAATGGAATCATTACGACACTGACTAATCAGGCGCTCGGCACTATTTCCAGCACTAATACGGCCATCTTCAATTCAGGTACCATTACCGAGCTGAACAACGAGGGCACCATTCGTCAGTTGGGTAATAGCAACATATATATTGGAACGGCTATCACCAACTACGGCACGCTGACGACCCTTAATAACAGCGGTACTATCATCGGGAATGTCACCAGTTACTCCATGACCGACCTGGTGATAAACGGTGGGAACATCCGACGTGGCATACTGACCGGCATCACAAGTGATTCGATAATCTTACCAAACTCAACGCTCGGTACACTGGGCAGTTACAATGCTAATCTCGCTTTCCAGCAGGGCAAGCTTTGGTTGAATGATAATGTCGGGCTCGGCAGCAACGGTACACTGACCAATAGCGCTGACGTTCTGATTACCCAACCGGTAAACATTAATGGGAATTATCATCAAACTGCTGCGGCCGTCCTGAATATTGGTGTTACCGACTTTACAAACGCTAACGGCAGCACTCTCGATGTGGGCTACGGCCGCCTGAACGTGAATGGCAATGCACAGATAGACCCGGGGTCGTCCATTCGCTTAACCAGTACTGGCAGCAGCTATGGTTTCGCCAGCGGCCAGCGCTATGTAGTGATCAATGCCACCACGGCCGATTATAATGCCGCCATGCTGCATTACAGCGCTGACACGTTTAATGGGACAGTGACAGGTGCAGCGATTAGCGACGAAGTCAATAATACCAATAACCTGGTCGTGTATCTGTCCGGCGGTAATAACAGCGGTGGCGGTAATAACAACGGTGGCGGCAATACGCCAAAGCCGGGTAAACCGCTTCCGACGACGGGCAATGCCATCTCGTCACTGAATGGTCTGTCGAGCTACAGCGGTATCTCTTCCCCTGCGCTGCTGAATCTCTTCAACGCCTCAAAAACCATCACTACGGAAGCGGAAGCCAACCGCATCGGCGAGCAGCTTTCCCCTGGCCAGAACAGCATGGCGTCCGCTGCCACCTCGGCCGCATCCATGGATGCCCTGGGCGTGGTTGGCACGCATCTGGACGGCCTGCGCATCACCCCGGGCGCCAGCGCACGCGGTATCGCCACCGGTGATGACAGCCTCGACTGGGCCGCCTGGGGCAAACCGTTCTACGGCAGCGCGCGTCAGGGCATGGTCGATAACGTCAGCGGTTACCGCGCACATTACGGCGGCCTGGTGCTGGGTGCCGACCGTCAGATTCTGGACAGCTGGCGTGCCGGTGCGGCGTTAAGCTACAGCCGCACCTCCGTTAAAGGCCAGGATAACGTGAAAGGCAGCAGCAGCGACGTTGACGCATGGGGCGGCATTCTCTATGCCACCTACAGCGGCGAGCCGTGGTTCGTCAACCTCAGCACCAGCCTGACCCGCCAGTCTTATGACAGTCAGCGTCAGGTGGCCTTCGACGGCTTCAACGACAACGCCAGCGCGCACTTTACCGGGCAGCAGGTAGCACTGAAGTCGGAGGTCGGTTATCCGCTGGCATTAGGGGCTAACACCACACTGACCCCGCTGGCCAGCCTGAGCTACAGCTACCTGCATCAGGGCAGCTACCAGGAAAACAGCGATAACGGCAGTGCGCTGGATGTCGACAGCGCGCACAGCCAGTCGGTCGAAAGCAGCCTCGGCGGTAAACTGGCGCACAGCTGGTCAACGCCTGCCGGCGACCTGTCTCCGTTTGTCCAGGTGATGTGGACCCATCAGTACGATCGCAGCCCGATGACCACTAACTCCGGTTTCAGCGCGGACAGCCTGGGGGAAACCCGCTTTACCTCACAGGGCGCCCGCCAGGCTGCAGACAGTGCGGATACCAGCGTTGGTGTTTCACTGGCCCACGCCGACGACCTCACGCTGGAAGCGCGGTACGACCTGCAAACTGCACCGCAGTTCATGGGTCAGACCGTCAGCCTGCAAGTGCGTAAGCTGTTCTAAGCCACGGGTGAAATTCATGCCCCCTGGCGTTGGATTACTGCGGTGTAGTCTGCCGCAGTAATCCTGCTGCAAAAGTGGTGCCTCTGGCTTCTATACCGGGGCGCTGCCAGCAGTACCGCTACGCCAAACCGGACTGCTTTCAGTCCGGTTTTTTTACGCCTGAAATATATTGATTCGTGCCCCTAAAGTGCCGTTCACCCCTGCCGATAAATCAGAAAATTCCTAAAAAAATAGACGGAAAAAACCGTCTTGTTAACTCTGATGGTGGCAAACATAATGAATAAATCGCTGTATTCTTTCCCACTCAAGCCGCTGGTTGTTGCACTGGCTGCTGCTCAATGTTTAACCACTGCTCATGCAGAACCCCTGCCAGCCGAGGTAACAATTAGTGATTCGTCTCAAGCTGCACCTTACGTGGTTGCGTCGGATAAATTGACGATCACCCCTGACGGCATAGTGAGCACTAACAGTGAGCGTTTCGCTGTACGCAACAGTAAAAACACCAGCCTGGTGGATAATCAGGGGACAATTACCAATGACGGTAACATTGGCTTTTACAACGGCGGCGAACTCGATTTACTGAAAAACTCAGGATTCATTAATGGCGGAAGTGGCATAGCGCTGCAGAATGACAATAATATAAACTCCCTGATAAACAGCGGCAGTATCAACGCCGGCAGCATATTATCGTCAATGTCACAGGGTGTCGGGCTGATGAATTTCGGCACGATCACATCACTGACCAATACTGAAAACGGGAACATTACCGGTTTGCAGTCAGCAATTTATAACTTCGGCACGATCACCACCTTGAACAACGATGGTTACATCGGTCTGTACAATAATGGTTCTTCCATTGGTAATGCTATCGAAAACTCCGGCACCATCGGCACCATTAACAACAGTGGTACGATTGCCGGTAATATCACCAACACCACCAGTAATGAGCTGGTGATCAATGGGGGTATAAATCGTCGCGGTTCGCTGATCGGTAGTAATCAGATGATTTATTCATTCTCATTACCAACATCCTCACCGATTGGTGCGATAAACAGCACAGGGGCAGATGTGCGTTTCCAGACGGGACAGCTGTTGCTGAACGACAACGTGTACCTGGGCGGCACTCATACCCTGACCAACAATGCTGACGTTCTGATTAATGAGAGTCTGAAGGTCGACGGCAACTACCATCAGACCGCTAACGCGATCCTGCGTATTGGGGTTTCCGATGCCTCCCAGGCACTGGGAAGCGCACTGGATACCGGCTATGGAAGATTGAACGTTAAAGGAAATGCAGTGATTGATGCAGGGTCTTCAATCAAATTACTTAATACAGGCAGCTATGGTTTTGCAGATGGTCAGCGCTATGTGGTGATCAAAGCCAGTACTGCCGATTATAATGCCAGCAAGCTGCACTACAGTGCTGACACGTTTAATGGGACAGTGTCAGGTGCAGCGATTAGCGACGAAGTCAGTAATACCGACAACCTGGTCGTCTATCTGTCCGGCGGCAAGAACAGCGGTGGTGGCAATACGCCAACCACGGGCAGACCGCTTCCGACGACGGGCAATGCCATCTCTTCACTGAATGGTCTGTCGAGCTACAGCGGTATCTCCTCCCCTGCGCTGCTGAATCTGTTCAACGCCTCAAAAACCATCACCACGGAAGCGGAAGCCAACCGCATCGGCGAGCAGCTTTCGCCAGGCCAGAACAGCATGGCGTCCGCCGCCACCTCGGCCGCATCCATGGATGCCCTGGGCGTGGTTGGCACGCATCTGGACGGTCTGCGCATCACCCCGGGCGCCAGCGCACGCGGTATCGCCACCGGTGATGACAGCCTCGACTGGGCCGCCTGGGGCAAACCTTTCTACGGCAGCGCGCGTCAGGGCATGGTCGATAACGTCAGTGGTTACCGCGCCCATTACGGCGGCCTGGTGCTGGGTGCCGACCGTCAGATTCTGGACAGCTGGCGTGCCGGTGCGGCGTTAAGCTACAGCCGCACCTCCGTTAAAGGCCAGGACAACGTCAAAGGCAGCAGCAGCGACGTTGACGCATGGGGCGGCATTCTCTATGCCACCTACAGCGGCGAGCCGTGGTTCGTTAACCTCAGCACCAGCCTGACACGCCAGTCTTACGACAGCCAGCGTCAGGTGGCCTTCGATGGCTTCAACGACAACGCCAGCGCGCACTTTACCGGGCAGCAGGTGGCACTGAAGTCGGAGGTCGGTTATCCGCTGGCATTAGGGGCTAACACCACCCTGACCCCGCTGGCCAGCCTGAGCTACAGCTACCTGCATCAGGGCAGCTACCAGGAAAACAGCGACAACGGCAGTGCGCTGGATGTCGACAGCGCGCACAGCCAGTCGGTCGAAAGCAGCCTCGGCGGTAAACTGGCGCACAGCTGGTCAACGCCTGCCGGCGATCTGTCTCCGTTTGTCCAGGTGATGTGGACCCATCAGTACGATCGCAGCCCGATGACCACTAACTCCGGTTTCAGCGCGGACAGCCTGGGGGAAACCCGCTTTACCTCACAGGGCGCCCGCCAGGCTGCAGACAGTGCGGATACCAGCGTTGGTGTTTCACTGGCCCATGCCGACGACCTGACGCTGGAAGCGCGGTACGACCTGCAAACTGCACCGCAGTTCATGGGTCAGACCGTCAGCCTGCAAGTGCGTAAGCTGTTCTAAGCCACGGGTGAAATTCACATCCCGTTGCGTTGGGTTACTGTGGTGCAGCCTGCTCATCGGTTGCGCCACCGATAACCGAGTTGTCACCGCCGACGCCATTGCGCGTGCGGCGGGTTTACAGCAGGGTGAAATCAACGCCGCCCCCTTTGTACTCAGCTGGTGGGGGCGCATTCGCGATCCTCAGCAGCCTGTGCATCTCTATATTGAAGGTGATGGTTTTGCCTGGGTCACTCCCAGTCAGCCCTCACGCGATCCCACCCCGTTTAACCCTACTGCGCTTAAACTTGCCGCTGCCGACCCTGCCCTGAATGTGGTCTATCTGGCACGTCCCTGCCAGTACATCCCAATGACGCGCAATCCCGTCTGTAACAAGAGCTGGTGGACCGACCGCCGCTTTGCTCCAGAGGTGATTAATGCAATGAATAAAGCCATCACACAGATTGCCCGCCAGGCCCCCGGTCAGCCGCTCGTGCTGGTAGGCTACTCGGGTGGTGGTGCGGTGGCTGCGTTAGTCGCGGCGCGGCGCCATGATGTGCAGTCGCTGCGCACGGTGGCGGGAAATCTCGATATGGATGAGGTGAACCGTCTGCACCAGGCCAGCCCGATGCCGCAGTCACTGAATGCTAAAGACGTTGCCCCCACGCTGGCAGGGCTACCGCAGATCCACTTCTCTGGCAGTGAGGATCGGGTGGTGCCAAACAGCGTTGCACGAGGCTATGCCGATGCCAGCGACTCTTCCTGCGTACAAATCGTTGAGGTTCCCGGGCTGACGCATGGTGGCCATTGGGAAGCACACTGGTCCAGGTTACTGGCACAACAGCCCGCCTGCAAATAGATAAAAAAAAGCCTGATGAATCATCATCAGGCTTTTTTATTCACGCAGGTCCGGCAAATTAATGCACGGTCCCCTCCGCTTTACGCTTCTCCGCACTCAGGAAGTGATAAGTAAGCTGGTTTTTATCTTTATCCAGCGCCACCGACACCGATCCCCCATCAACCAGTGAACCAAACAGCAGCTCATTGGCTAACGGTTTCTTCAGGCTTTCCTGAACGGTACGCGCCATTGGGCGTGCGCCCATTGCCTTGTCGTAGCCTTTCTCAGCCAGCCAGTCACGGGCATCGTCACTCACTTCCAGCGAGACACCTTTCGCATCCAACTGGGCCTGGAGTTCGACGATAAACTTGTCGACTACCTGATGGATCACAGCCTGGTCGAGATGTTTGAACCAGATGATGTTATCCAGGCGGTTACGGAACTCTGGTGTGAAGATCTTTTTGATCTCTTCCATCGCAT
Source organism: Erwinia sp. MYb416 (assembly GCF_037479575.1). Taxonomy (NCBI): domain Bacteria; kingdom Pseudomonadati; phylum Pseudomonadota; class Gammaproteobacteria; order Enterobacterales; family Erwiniaceae; genus Erwinia; species Erwinia sp. MYb416. The sequence goes on along the minus strand of NZ_JBBGYT010000438.1, from coordinate 801,814 downwards.
CGGTACTGTTGTCCTGCTGGATCAGGCCGATAGATTTACGTTCCGTTTCACGTACCCCGGCGTTCGTGGTCATCACGACCACCACGTTACGGAAGTCCGCTTTACGGCCGTTATTATCCGTCAGCATACCGTTATCCATCACCTGCAACAGCAGGTTGAAGACATCCGGGTGTGCTTTCTCAATTTCATCCAGCAATACCACCGCATGCGGATGTTTGATCACCGCATCGGTTAACAGGCCGCCCTGATCAAAACCAACATAGCCAGGAGGCGCACCAATCAGACGACTGACGGTGTGACGTTCCATATACTCGGACATATCAAAGCGCAGCAGCTCAATACCCAACGCTTTCGCCAGCTGAACCGTGACCTCGGTTTTCCCGACACCGGTCGGGCCGGCAAACAGGAAGGAACCAACAGGTTTACGATCCTGGCCCAAACCTGCACGGCTCATTTTGATCGCTTCGGTCAGCACTTCAATAGCGTTATCCTGGCCGAATACCAGCATCTTCAGACGATCGCCCAGCGTTTTCAGTGAGTCACGGTCGGAAGCCGACACGCTCTTCTCAGGAATACGGGCAATACGCGCCACCACCGTTTCGATATCCGACACGTTGACGGTTTTTTTGCGTTTGCTGACCGGCATCAGGCGCGCACGGGCACCGGCTTCATCAATGACGTCAATCGCCTTATCGGGCAGATGACGATCGTTGATGTATTTCACCGCCAGCTCCACCGCAGCTCGCACCGCTTTTGCGGTATAACGAACATCGTGATGCGCTTCGTATTTAGGTTTCAGACCATTGATGATCTGTACTGTTTCTTCGACCGTTGGTTCAGTAATATCTATTTTCTGGAAGCGACGTGCCAGTGCACGGTCTTTTTCGAAAATATTGCTGAATTCCTGGTAGGTGGTGGAGCCCATCACGCGAATTTTTCCGCCCGACAGCAACGGTTTAATCAGGTTCGCGGCATCCACCTGGCCGCCAGATGCTGCGCCAGCCCCGATAATAGTATGAATTTCATCGATAAACAGAATGCTGCTGGTGTCCTGCTCAAGCTGTTTCAGTAACGCTTTAAAGCGTTTCTCAAAGTCACCACGGTATTTGGTGCCCGCCAGCAAAGAGCCGATATCCAGTGAGTAGATGGTGCAATCTTTCATCACTTCCGGCACATCGCCCTGCACAATCCGCCAGGCAAGCCCTTCCGCAATCGCCGTTTTACCGACGCCAGATTCCCCCACCAGCAGTGGGTTATTTTTACGACGGCGGCAGAGAACCTGAACGGCGCGTTCCAGCTCTTTATCACGGCCGATCAGCGGATCAATTCCGCCTACACGGGCAAGCTGGTTAAGGTTGGTGGTGAAGTTTTCCATACGTTCCTCCCCGCCTGCTTGCTCTTCATTAACCGGATTCTCAGCACCCGATGCCGGGCCTGGTTCATCTTTGCGTGTGCCGTGTGAGATGTAGTTCACCACATCAAGACGACTGACTTCATGTTTGCGCAGCAAATAAGCAGCCTGCGACTCCTGCTCGCTAAAGATCGCGACCAGTACGTTAGCGCCCGCGACTTCGCTGCGGCCGGATGACTGCACGTGGAAAACAGCACGTTGCAGTACGCGTTGGAAACTTAGCGTCGGCTGTGTGTCGCGCTCTTCTTCGCTGACCGGCAAGACCGGGGTGGTTTGTTCAATGAAAGCTTCGAGCTCCTGCCGTAACGCGACAATATCCACCGTACAGGCTTCCAGTGCCTCTCTGGCCGACGGGTTACTGAGCAATGCCAGTAACAAATGCTCGACGGTCATAAACTCATGTCGGTGCTCGCGCGCTCTGGCGAAAGCCATGTTTAAACTGAGTTCCAGTTCTTGATTGAGCATAGGCACCTCCCCCACAAATAGATCGCCTTATTCAGGCTTTTTCCAGCGTACAAAGCAACGGATGCTCATTTTCCCTGGCATACTTGTTCACATTAGCGACTTTAGTCTCTGCGACTTCAGCAGTAAACACACCGCATATCGCCTTTCCCTGGTAGTGAACCGCGAGCATCAGTTGCGTTGCACGTTCAACATCATAAGAAAAGAACTTTTGCAGAACGTCAATAACAAATTCCATAGGCGTATAATCGTCATTATTCAGAATAACTTTATACATCGAGGGTGGCTTGAGCTCCTCACGGACTTTATCGTCTGCAAGCTTTTCAAAATTAAGCCAATCGTTAGTCTTTCCCATACCTACCCAGTGTGATCAACATTGCTTACTTACGCCAGACTAACATCATTCATGTTAGGAATAACATGAGCACAATGTTGTACAGCGCGGTTGAAATTGTGTACAGAAATCATCAATCGCGACCTTCATCACAAAATTCGCAATAGCGTTAACTGCTTCAAATTTTGATGATTTCATCCCCATCATAACCGCCCGTTTGCTTGACCCTTGATGCCAATTCTCTACAGTACAAACACAGGCTGAATGAAGATTAACCAGCCGTCAGGTTTTTAAACCTGGACACCTCACTCAATTTGAATGTCTTGCGAGGGATGTAGAAGCATGGAGACGGGTACTGTTAAGTGGTTTAATAACGCCAAAGGCTTCGGTTTCATCTGTCCGGTGGGCGGCGGCGAGGATATTTTCGCTCACTACTCAACGATTAAGATGGACGGTTACAGAACGCTGAAAGCCGGGCAACAAGTCCAGTTTGATTTGCATCAGGGCCCAAAAGGCAATCATGCCAGCCTCATCGTCCCTGTTGAAGAGGCCATCGCTATCAGCGCATGACCCTTTACTCATTCTGTACAACCCTGCGACAAAATGCCAGCCAGTGATGCTGGCATTTTTATTGGGCGCTCTGCTCACTCTCCTAATATGGGTGGACAGATGCGTTTTTCAACCCAGGCAGAATGCCATGAACGGAAATAACGGCATTAATCCGCTTTCCCTCGCGCCAGCCCCTGTACGCTGGTAAACATGTTACGCAGCAAAGGCGGTACTGACTCCGTTCCGCGTTCAGCGGCATCCATCGCCACTGAAATGGCCAGCTCCGGCTTGGAAGCGTGCTGGAGGGCCTTGCCAATAATTCGCCGCATATTCATCGGTACATTGGGAGGCAGCCTGGCGATACGATGATAGACCGCAGCAAAACCCGCTTTGTACAGGAAATGCTCCATATCCAGTGCGGGTAATTGCGTCAGGTGCTGGTGTTCGTCTGCCCGCGCCTGATCCAGCATACTGCGAGCCGTAGCAGCATATTTCTTTCCGGCATCATCGCCATCGGTGAGAACATGCCATTCAATGCCCATACGCTGAGCGAATTTCAGCAACGGCTTTAACCCGGACTGGGCGAACTCAATCACCTTCACGCCTTCTGCCGCAAAATGATAACCGCACTGGCGCGCCAGCTCGTTCATCACCCACACCTCTGTTTCACCTTCCACCAGCAACCAGCAGCGGGCAAACAGCGAAGACGGGCGGTTAAAACGAATGTGAAAAGCGATGCGTCGGCTGTCCTCAGCGCTCATGCCTGCGGGGCCAATACGCCACGCGGCTACGCGCTGTGGCTCGCGTACCAGGCGACACACCTGCTCCACCGGCACTTGCGACAGCAGTTCACCCGAGTTCGTGGTGACGATTTTTTGCAGGGGCAGCAGGGAGAGTAACTCCCAGGCCACTGCCAGCATGGTCGGGTGCAGGCGGGTTTCCGGGTCTTCCACCAGTAATAAAGGCCGGGCCTGCGCATCCAACTGCTGCGCGCCACGCGCCTGAACCAGCAGGGCAAACATGCGCAACAGGATCAGTCGACGGCTGCGGTCGCCTTCGGCAATCAGGTGATTCATCTCCCGCAGATGACGCCAGCCACTGCCGGATTCACGCTGCTGGGGAGGGACACGGCTGGCCGGAAGAGAGGCCTGGGACGACTGAAAAGAAAAATAGTGTTCCACCAGTTGTTGCAGGGTATTCAGCCCTTCGCGCAGTGCGGTATCCGTCAGATTTTGCGGGCAGATCGCCCCGTCACGCATCAGATCTTCCATCATACTTGTCAGTTCAGTCAGCGGCGCAGACGGTGCTGCATCGTGTGGCTGGCGTCGGCTGAAACGTGCATCGCGCAGGCGCAGCACGGGATGCAGGCGGATCAGTGCTGTTATCGCCTCCGTCGCCTGGTCACCGCTAATGATGCTTTGTCCCCGGGCATCTCGAAACTGTCGGCGGGTTACTATCTGTTCTTCGTCCAGCAGCCGCCCCTCGATACAGAGTTCAAGACGGCGCAATCCGCCTTCGCCTCGCCACCACAGGGAGGAAAGCGGCTGATACTGCACCGCTTCCGCCTCACCCACCTCGCGTTCGCAAAACGTCAGTACGATCTGCACATCGCGTTCCCGACGATGCCGTTCACCCGGCAGGTAATGAAAATCATGCCGCCTGAACTGGTACAGATCCTGCTGAGGAGCCAGCAACAGCGTCAGCGCATCCAGCAGGCTGGATTTCCCCCAGGCATTTTCGCCAATCAGAACGTTGTTTCCTTCCAGCGGCAACGACAAGCGGTTGATGCCACGAAAGCCGACGATGGCCATTTTTTCCAGAATCATCTTTGCCCCTTTTTGCTTTTGTATTGAGAATGGTCGGCCTGCGTCGGTGGGTCAAGCCACGGAGAAAAAACGCTGTTTGCCGTTGCAGAATTGCGCCAGATCAAACCAAGGCAGGTTAATCTTTACGGCTGCTTGTATCCCGGGCCGTAATCTCATACATAAAGATGCATATTAAATACATCTTATAAAAGGTGAGACCATGTTCTGTATTCAATGTGAGCAAACAATGCGTACTCCGGTCGGCGACGGCTGTGCTTACGCGCAAGGTATGTGCGGTAAAACAGCGGAAACGTCAGATCTACAGGATCTGCTGGTGGCGGTGCTTCAGGGCTTGTCAGCCTGGGCACTTCAGGCACGCAGTCTGGGAATTATCGATCACGAAGTGGATAATTTCGCCCCGCGCGCGTTTTTCTCCACGCTGACTAACGTCAACTTTGATTCCGCGCGTATCGTGGATTATGCGTTTGAAGCGATCGCCCTGCGCGATCGTCTGCAACAGCGCTGCGTGCAGAGGGGGGGTAGCCTGCTTCTCGATCACCCGCTCGCCGCGCTCAACCTGGCAAGCCATGAAATCGCCGGGTTGCAGCAGCAGGCCGCACAGTTTGCACTGAACGAGGGTGGCGCGGATGCCGATACCCTCGGGTTGCGTCTGCTCTGTCTCTATGGACTAAAAGGGGCGGCAGCCTACATGGAGCATGCACACGTCCATAACCGCTTCGATAACGCGATCTATGCTGAGTATCATCAGATCATGGCCTGGCTGGGGACAAACCCTTCTGCCACCAACGATCTGGTGGCCTGCGCCATGCAGATCGGCAAAATGAACTTCACCATTATGGGGATGCTGGATGAAGCGCAAACGACGGTTTATGGCGATCCGCAGCCCGTCACCGTCAATGTCCGCCCGGTGGCCGGCAAGGCGATCCTGATTTCTGGTCACGACCTGAAAGACCTCCAGTTCCTGCTGGAGCAGACCGCCGGAAGAGGCATTAACGTTTTCACCCACGGCGAGATGTTACCTGCCCACGGCTACCCGGAACTCAAAAAATACCCGCATCTGGTGGGTAACTACGGCAGTGGCTGGCAGAACCAGCAAACGGAGTTTGCCCGCTTCCCAGGCCCGATAGTGATGACCTCCAACTGCATTATTGACCCGCTGGTAGGCGATTATCAGCAGCGTATCTGGACACGCAGCATCGTCGGCTGGCCTGGCGTCAATCACCTGGAAGGTGACGATTTCTCTGCCGTCATCGACCAGGCAGAGAGTATGCCGGGCTTCCCCTGGAGTGAAATTCCTCATGAGATCACTGTCGGCTTCGGGCGTAAAGTGCTGCTGGATGCCTGTGACAGTATCATCGACCTGGTAAGCCGCCAGAAACTGCGCCATGTGTTCCTGGTGGGTGGCTGTGATGGCAGCCGTGACCAGCGTAGCTATTACACGGATATGGCGCTGGCGATCCCACAGGACTGCCTGGTGCTGACGCTGGCCTGCGGGAAATACCGCTTCAATAAACTGGAGTTTGGCCATATCGAAGGGTTACCACGCCTGCTGGACGTGGGCCAGTGTAACGACAGCTACGCGGCCATTATGCTGGCGGTCAGACTGGCAGAAAAACTCAACTGCGGCGTCAACGACCTGCCGCTGTCACTGCTGCTTTCGTGGTTTGAACAAAAAGCCATTGTCGTACTGCTCACGCTGTTATCACTGGGGGTAAAAAACATTCGTACCGGCCCAACCTCCCCGGCATTCCTCACCGATAACCTGCTGGCACTGTTGCAAAAAGAGTTCGGTATGATCCCGGTTAGCAGCGTGGAAAACGATCTGGCCACCATCCTCGGCAACGTGGAGTAACTCATGAATTCAACGATACTATGCCCCTGGCGCATGCAGGTTCACCATGTGCAGCAGGAAACCCCCGATGTCTGGACGCTTGCGCTGATTAACCATGACTTCTATCGCTGGCAGGCGGGCCAGTTCGCGCTGGTGAAAATCGGTAACAGCGATGAAATGCGCGCATATACGCTGTCATCCACCCCAGGACAAAGCCCGTTTATCACGCTCACCGTGCGGCAGATCGAACAGGGCAAAGGCTCGGGCTGGTTGACGCGAGATGTTCGCCCGGGAAACGATATTTGGCTGTCCGATCCTCAGGGAGATTTCAGCTGTCAGCGCCATCCCGCCAGCCATTATCTCTTTCTGGCGGCAGGCTGCGGCATCACACCGATGATGTCGATGTGCCGCTGGCTACATGCGCAGCGCCCGGCCTGCAATGTGCAACTACTGTACAGCGTTCGCTCACCGCAGGATGTCATTTTTGCCCATGAACTCAGCGCCATGCAGCCGTGGTTAACGTTGACGATTATCGCTGAAAATAGCGGCACGGAAGCGATGCTATCCGGCCGCCTGGATCGTATGCGCCTGGCCGCACTGGTGCCTGATATGGTTCGGCGTACCGTGATGATCTGCGGACCCGAGGCCTATATGGCGAGCCTGCAACATGATGTGAAGGCACTGGGGGCAAAGACGATTTTCACAGAACAGTTCACCCCAGTAGCCGATGTCGCCAAAGAAGAGACGCAGTTTACCCTGCGCAGCCCGATGCGCTTACAGGCTGACACCTTTCCGTCAGGCTGGTCACTGCTGGCCGCGATGGAACACCATAAACTCCCCGCTGCCGCTGCCTGTCGCTCGGGCGTGTGCGGCTGCTGTAAAACCCGCGTGACGGAAGGCCACTACCAAACCCGCAGCCAGCAGACACTTAGTGACACCGAGATTAGCCAGGGTTACGTACTGGCATGCAGCTGCTATCCAGAAAGCGATATCGTCCTCGCCTGATCTCACGTTTGACTCCCGTGTGAAACCGCTTGTTTCACACGGTATCACCTGCCCGGCGCATCCTAAACTAAGCTTGTAACCGTGAACTTTATCTTCCCGTCAAAGGACATCCCCATCACTGAGGAGAACGCATGAAGCAAACTGTTGCAGCCCTGGTCGCAAAAACACTGGAAAGTGCGGGCGTAAAACGTATCTGGGGCGTCACGGGCGACTCACTGAACGGCTTGAGTGACAGCCTTAATCGTATGGGAACCATTCGCTGGATGCCCACGCGTCACGAAGAAGTGGCGGCGTTTGCCGCTGGCGCTGAAGCTCACCTTACTGGAGAACTGGCGGTCTGTGCCGGATCCTGTGGGCCCGGTAACCTGCATCTCATCAATGGTCTGTTCGACTGTCACCGCAACCACGTGCCGGTATTAGCGATTGCCGCACATATTCCGTCAGCGGAAATCGGCAGCAACTACTTTCAGGAAACCCATCCACAAGAGTTGTTTCGTGAATGCAGCCACTACTGCGAACTGGTCTCTAACCCTGAGCAGCTCCCTCAGGTGCTGGGCATCGCGATGCGTAAAGCGATCCTCAATAAAGGTGTATCCGTGGTGGTACTGCCGGGAGATATCGCGCTCCAGCTGGCCCCGGAAACCGCCAGTGCCGACTGGTATCCTCCGCAGTTACCGCAGGTGCAGCCCGTTGCCGCTGAGCTGGAGAAACTGGCTGCTGCGCTCAATCAGGGCGGCAATATAACCCTGCTGTGCGGCAGCGGCTGTGCAGGCGCGCACAGCGAAGTGTTGGCACTGGCTGAAACCCTGAAAGCCCCGGTGGTGCACGCCCTGCGCGGCAAAGAACATATCGAATACGACAATCCCTACGACGTGGGTATGACCGGATTAATCGGCTTCTCCTCCGGCTACCACGCAATGATGAATGCTGACACGCTGCTGATCCTCGGTAGCCAGTTCCCTTACCGGGCTTTTTATCCGGCCAATGCGAAAATCATTCAGATCGATATCAATCCCGGCAGTCTGGGCAGCCACTGTGCGCTGGATATGGCGCTGGTCGGTGATGTCAAGGCCACGCTCACGGCCTTACTGCCACAGCTCAGTGTGAAAACCGAACGCGGCTTCCTCGATCAGGCGCTGGAGCACTACGCCAAAGCGCGTAAAGAGCTGGATGCGCTGGCCACCGCTAACGATAAACAACCGATCCATCCGCAGTATCTGGCACAGCAGATCAGTCGCTACGCCAGCGAAGATGCGATCTTCACCTGTGATGTCGGCACCCCAACCGTCTGGGCAGCCCGTTATCTGAAAATGAACGGCAAACGCCGCCTGCTTGGATCATTCAGTCACGGTTCAATGGCCAATGCGATGCCGCAGGCCATTGGTGCCCAGGCCATAGATCCTGGCCGTCAAACCATCGCGCTGTGTGGTGACGGAGGATTCAGCATGTTGATGGGCGATTTCCTCTCACTGGCACAGCTAAAGTTGCCGGTCAAAATCGTGGTGTTTAACAACAGCGTATTGGGGTTTGTGGCAATGGAGATGAAGTCTGGCGGCTATCTCACCGACGGCACCGACCTGGAAAACCCCAACTTCGCGGCGATTGCTAACGCCTGCGGAGTGAAAGGCATTCGGGTTGAACAGGCATCGCAACTGGACGACGCCATACAACAGGCGCTGGCACATGATGGCCCGGCACTGATCGACGTGGTCACCGCCAAAGAGGAGCTGGCGATGCCGCCGCAAATCAAACTCGAACAGGCGAAAGGCTTCAGCCTGTATATGCTGCGCGCAATTATTAATGGTCGCGGTGACGAAGTGGTTGATCTGGCAAAAACCAACTGGCTGCGGTAAAAAAGAGTGAAGGCCTTTTCACGGACGCTGCGGCGTCCGTTTTACTGTTGACAGGAGAGTTGAGCGTGATTGACCTGCGTAGTGATACCGTGACCCGCCCCAGCCAGGCGATGCTGAATGCCATGATGTCGGCTGAAACCGGCGATGATGTTTATGGTGATGACCCCACCGTCAATCAACTGGAATCAGAGGCTGCTCGCCTGAGCGGCAAGGCCGCCGCCCTGTTCCTGCCCACAGGTACCCAGGCGAATCTGGTCGCCCTGCTTTGCCACTGTCAGCGTGGTGAAGAGTATATCGTCGGTCAGCTGGCACATAACTACAAATACGAAGCAGGCGGCGCGGCGGTGCTGGGCAGCATACAGCCCCAGCCGATCCTTGCAGCCGCTGACGGATCGTTACCGCTGGATGTGGTGGCGCAGTTTATCAAACCCGATGATGTCCATTTCGCTATCACTCGCCTGTTAAGCCTGGAGAATACCCATAACGGCAAGGTGCTGCCGATTGCCTATCTGCAACAGGCATGGGATTTTACCCGCGAACGTCAACTGGCGCTGCATATCGATGGTGCACGTATTTTCAACGCGGCGGTGGCGCTGGACGTGCCACTGGAGACACTTGCACGCTATTGCGATACGCTGACGATCTGCCTGTCTAAAGGGCTGGGAACGCCTGTAGGATCGCTGTTGTGCGGCAGTGAGGAATTTATTCATCGCGCTCGCCGCTGGCGGAAGATGACAGGCGGTGGCATGCGTCAGGCGGGAATTCTGGCCGCCGCCGGGCTGTATGCGCTGGAGCATAACGTCGCCCGCTTAAAAGATGACCACGACAATGCCGCCTGGCTGGCAGAGGCACTGCGTGGCATCGGCGTGGATGTCACCCGTCACGATACCAACATGGTGTTCCTGCGGCTGCCAGAAGCGCAGGTTGCCACGCTGGGGCCGTGGATGCGCGAACGCGGTATTCTCCTCAGCCCCGGACCCGTGACGCGTCTGGTAACCCACCTGGATGCCGACCGTGATGCACTGCAACAGCTGGTCAGCCAGTGGCAGGCATTTTTAGCCGCGCAGTAAATTAGTCAGAACCGTATTTCTCCAGTAACGCAGCGGCAATGGCTTCGGTTTCAGCATCGGCCACGCCGCTGTAATCTGACGGGCGAAAGTGCATTTGAAAGGCGGCGATCAACGCCTGCTGCTGATACGGTTTCATCTGCGGCGTCACCTCATAACCATAACGGGCTAACAGATCCAGCAGGCGGGTTTTATCCACGCGCTGTGTCGGTGGGCGACCCGCCAGCCAGAATGTCACCCTTTCTGCATCAGGCCATGCACCAATACCCTGCCCGGCAAACCACTGCCAGGGAAACAGCGGGCCAGGGTCCTGTTTACGCAGCGGAGCAATATCACTGTGCGCCACCACGTCCTGTGGCTGAATACCGTAGCGCTGCACAATGTCACGCACCAGCGGCAACAGTGCATCCATCTGCGACTGTGGGAACGGCTGCCAGACCACAACGCCGCCCTCACGGTGCCAGCCCTGATTCTCCAGCTCAATACCGATGGAGGTATCATTCAGCCGGGTTGCGCCGCGCCAGAAACTCTCCCCGGCATGCCACGCCAGCATCGCCTCCGGCACCAGTCGCCATACCAGCGGCTGACCATCATATTTCGGTGGCGTTGCCGGTAAAAGATAGTGAGCGCTTACCCGACGGTCGGTTAGCGTATTCAGTGAACGCGGGAAGTCCCCGGCCGTATAGTGGATCACCAGTACTTTGACGCGCGGGCGCGCACCGTAAGCTTCCTGCCGGGTATCCACCGTGTATCCCTGATGCGGTTGCAGCCCTTTCGGGGTAATAGAGGTATACAGAAAGACCGCCAGCAGCAGCAACAGCGGGCGAACGATAGACAACGGACGCATCAGTGATGCAGTTTCACTGCGGTGCCACTGACACTGACCATCAGCATACTGCTGTCTTTGCCCACGGTTTCATAATCAATATCGATTCCGACAACGGCATCGGCCCCCAGCGCTTTCGCCTGTGCTTCCAGCTCGCTAAAGGCTATCTGGCGCGCCTTACGCAGTTCTTTCTCATACGCCCCGGAACGGCCGCCAACGATGTCACGGATGCCGGCAAAAAAGTCTTTAAAAATGTTGGCGCCAAGAATCGCCTCGCCGGTGACGACACCGCAATATTCAGTAATGGGCTGGCCTTCCAGCGTTGGCGTTGTGGAAAATTTCATGTCGCTCTCCTTGTTCAGTGTTCACTTCGCTCTTGCAACTATACTCAGCGGCTATAATCAATGATAAAGCACACTCGCTGATAACAATAAGGAAATCAGAATGAAATACCTACCCTTTGCTTCCGTGGTACCCCTTGCGCTGTTACTGAGTGCCTGTACTACCGTAGAACCTGCCTATAAGGACATTGGTACCCGGGTGGGGCCCTGTGCTGATGGCGGCCCGGACAGCGTAGCGCAGCAGTTCTACGATCTGCGGACACAACAACCTTCACCGGGATTGCCTGATGCTCAACTGCTGGCAAAGTACCGCCCGCTACTCAGTGATGCGCTCTATCAGTCTCTGATTAATGCACAGACGAAACCGAATAAAACCGCACTGCTGACGGGAGACATCTTCTCCAGTCAGGGCCAGGGTGCTACGGACGCCAGCGTGGCGGATGCTTCGACTATCCCGAATACCGATGCCCGTAACATCCCGTTGCGCGTCACGCTGAAACGGGGTGATACAAGCTGGCAGGATGAAGTGCTGATGGTTCGTGAGGGCACCTGCTGGTCCGTCAGTGATGTGCGCTATCTGGGCCCTAATCCGCATCTTTCCGGCGGCTCACTCGTCCAACTGCTGCAAAAATAAGTCACGAATACGTGCCGCTGGCTGGCGGCACGATGTTTAATGCCGTCTTTATCCCCATAGCATAATTCATACGATCGCCTCCTGCCCCCTGATTTATAATCGTATTATTACTATTTCCAATCTAATTCATTGAACGTAAAATTCGCCGAGCAGATGGTTTATTCAGAAAGTCACACTGGCGCAAAACAAACCAGACAGGCACCAATGAAACACATTATAATTACTCAGTTAAAATAATAATAATAATGTCACTTCAACCTAATGAAAAAAGCACAAAAAAGGATGTAAAATGAGTGATACAGAAAGAATTTCAAAACAAATAATAGCGTTAATGAAAACTGACAGCAAACCATTTTATATAAAATACACAACCTTCGCTGGTAATATCGTCAAGGACTTCTCAAGAGATATCGGATATTCTTCTTATGAATACTTTGATACCGAAAACAGATGGGTAAATAGATTGGATTCAGACAGGTTATTTAGACGAATTAAATTCGGTATTTCTAATGATGAGATAAGAAAAATAATAGTATTAGTTGTGGGCGAATTTACAAGAAACTCGAGAAAACACGTCACAGACATTATCGCTGAACAAGCAGGAAAGGCTTCTGGGCGAATATTTATAAACAGCATTCTGCTTCAGGACATGGCATCTTACTTTACCAGTAAATTACTTCCCAAGATTATATTCAACGCAACATTCACACTGAGTGTTACAATAGCTGGAGCCAGAGCAAGATCTTTATATGTTTCGAGAAAATTAAAAAACAAGTCACCTTCATTGTTTTATATGATGAGAAAAAAAGATGACCTCGACCTGTTTTATTTTCTTGTCGATGATTACCTGGAACCCTTTATTGACGCACTATCAATAAAGGAAAATAATGAAGAGGAATTTCATGAGATAATAAAAAATATTTTAAGTGGAATTAACTAAATGTCATTTTAATTAATTAGAAATTAGCATATCTATTATCTTAAATCTATCAATTAGTGCCATCAAAGTTCGATAAAAAAACAACAACACCCAAAAAATTCATCAACGGCGTTAGCCCACTCCCTAACACCAATATTTTGAGAAAATATATTATTACATTAACAATGATGTCTTTATTGAAAAATAAAGACATCCTACTATAATCAGCAATATTAACAGATGGCCAATCAGATCTCCTGAGTTAAAAGAATAGATACCACCATCCTCGACAATTCTTTTTATTGAAAAAATAGCGCTAACAAAAACAAAGCAAAAAAAAGCAAAAAAAAGGAAAGAGATAAAAACCATGAACATTTTAAAGTGCTTTTTTGAATCCATTCAATATAACTCCTGTAAGTTATTCTCACCTTAATGATTTCGACATGCAAATAGCATATTACATGTAATCCACCTGATCCCGGAAGTGACGAACCGTCATGGTTTATCAGAAAAAATTGCATTTCGAAAAAATCATAATTGAAACAATAAATCATTACTTTGCTTGAGATCCGATTCTATGAAAGCCATAAAAATACGACATCTGCAATCACGTGGATATTGTAACCGTAACTTTTAATTAGTTCAATGAGCGTAAATTATTATCATGATTAAATTTCTAGCCACAACCAGTAATCCCTGATTATCGCATGCATTCACGTTAAGAATTCGATGGCGTATTTTAATAATCAGAGGCATACCCTTCATACTTTAAGATGCAGATGCGTTTTCTACACCCATTCGCCCCAGCCACATAGTTATCTATGCTCATGAAGGTTCACGGGCTCGCCATCCTTCTGTAGCACAGTCATTGATCCGATCCCGCGCACATAATTGCATAACGGCCCCGATACATTTCAGTGAAAACCGTAACATCGCGCTATCTTGTGCTACTATTTAATCACCCTGCCCGCATAAATAAATTTTAACGCACAATGATTGCATAACTATGCTGTCGACGTTAAGATTCGCGGCATCAATTGCTATTCACTTTTTGCGCATGAGTATTCAACTAAACGGTATTAACTGCTATTACGGTGCCCACCAGGCGCTTTTTGACATTCAGCTGGCTTGCCCTCAGGGTGAGACGCTGGTATTGCTGGGGCCAAGCGGTGCCGGGAAGAGCTCTCTCCTGCGTGTGTTAAACCTGCTGGAGATGCCGCGTTCCGGTACGCTGGAAATCGCTGGCAATCGCTTTGACTTCACAAAACCCCCTGGCGACGTGGCAATACGCGAACTGCGTCAAAACGTCGGTATGGTGTTCCAACAGTATAATCTCTGGCCTCACCTGACTGTCGTTCAGAACCTGATCGAAGCCCCCTGCCGCGTGCTGGGCTTAAGCAAAGCGCAGGCACATGAACGTGCTGCGAAACTGCTCGATCGCCTGCGTCTGACGACCTTTGCCGACCGTTATCCTCTGCACCTGTCCGGTGGCCAGCAGCAGCGCGTAGCCATTGCTCGTGCTCTGATGATGGAACCGGCTGTGCTGCTGTTCGATGAACCCACCGCTGCACTGGACCCGGAAATCACCGCCCAGATCGTCAGCATCATTCGTGAACTGGCGCAGACCAATATCACCCAGGTGATCGTCACCCATGAAGTGGAAGTGGCGCGTAAAACGGCCAGCCGCGTGGTGTATATGGAAAATGGCTATATTGTCGAACAGGGTGATGCCAGCCGCTTTACACAGCCGCAAACCGAGGCGTTTGCCCATTATCTTTCGCATTAATTGCAGGACATAACGATGAAAAAAATTGTCATTGCCGCACTGTTAGCCGGTTGCAGCCTGAGCGCCAGCGCCACTCAAACCCTTCGTTTTGCTACTGAGGCGTCTTACCCTCCTTTCGAATTCGTGGATTCTGATAATAAGATCCAGGGGTTTGATGTCGATCTGGCCAACGCGCTGTGCCGCGAAATCGGTGCCGAATGTACCTTCACCAACCAGGCGTTCGACAGCCTGATCCCCAGTCTGAAATTCCGTCGTTTTGATGCGGTGATGGCCGGTATGGATATCACGCCTGAGCGTGAAAAACAGGTCCTGTTCACCAAAGCCTATTACGACAACTCTGCGCTGTTTATTATCCAGAAAGATAAAGTCAGCAGCGTAGATGCACTGAAAGGCAAACGCGTGGGTGTGCAGAACGGCACTACACACCAGAAATACCTGAGCGAAAAGCTGCCTGCTATTAACGTTGTGCCATACGACAGCTATCAGAACGCGATCCTCGACCTGAAAAATGGCCGTATCGATGCGGTATTTGGTGATACAGCGGTGGTCAACGAATGGCTGAAACAGAACCCAAATCTGACGCCAATGGGCGAGAAAGTGACGGATAAAGCCTACTTCGGCACCGGCCTCGGCATTGCCGTGCGTCAGGGTAATACCGAGCTTCAGAGCAAATTCGACGCGGCGCTGGACAAGGTGAAAGCCAACGGCACCTATAAGACTATCTACAGCAAGTGGTTTCAGCAGTAATTAATGAGCGAACTTTATACTCTCGCCAGCGCCGCCGGGATGACCGTCGGCCTGGCCGTTTGTGCACTGATTGCCGGTTTAATACTGGCGATGATTTTCGCCGTCTGGGAATCTGCGCGCTGGCGTCCCCTCGCCTGGCTGGGAACCGGACTGGTCACGCTGTTTCGCGGCCTGCCGGAAATCCTTGTGGTGCTGTTTATCTACTTCGGTGCCTCACAGCTGCTGCTGACGCTGTCGGACGGCTTCACCGTTAACCTGGGGTTCGTTCAAATCCCGGTTCAGGTCGCCATTGAGAATTTTGACGTCAGCCCGTTTCTTTGCGGGGTGATTGCGCTGGCTATCCTCTACTCCTCTTATGCATCACAAACCCTGCGCGGTGCGCTGAAAGCCGTACCGTCAGGCCAGTGGGAGTCAGGACAAGCGCTGGGAATGAAGAAGACCGCTATCTTCTTCCGCCTGATTATGCCGCAGATGTGGCGCCATGCGCTGCCCGGCCTCGGCAATCAGTGGTTAGTGCTGTTGAAAGATACCGCGCTGGTCTCCCTGATTAGCGTTAACGATATTATGTTGCAGACCAAAAGCATCGCGACCCGCACCCAGGAACCTTTTACCTGGTACGTTATCGCGGCGGGGATTTACCTGCTGATCACCCTGTTCAGCCAATTCGTCCTGAAACGCATTGAACTGCGCACCACACGCTTTGAGCGGGGAGACTGCTGATGTTGAGTTATTTCCCTGAACTGCTGAAAGGTTTGAATACCAGCCTGATGCTCACCGTAGCGGCACTGCTGCTGGCGTTGATTCTGGCCCTGGTGTTTACCGTGATCCTGGCGTTAAAAGTCCCGGTTCTGAACCAGATGACTCGCGCCTATATCACCCTGTTTACCGGCACCCCACTGCTGGTGCAGATCTTCCTGATCTACTACGGACCAGGACAGTTCCCGGCGATCCAGAATATTCACTGGTTATGGAGCCTGCTTTCACAACCCTGGTTGTGTGCGCTGCTGGCCCTGTCACTGAACAGCGCGGCCTATACCACACTGCTGTTCCACGGCGCGGTGCGTGCTATTCCTGCCGGGCAATGGCAGTCCTGTGCGGCGCTGGGCATGAACCGCCGCGATCAACTGCGAATTTTGCTGCCGTATGCATTCAAACGTGCGCTCTCCTCATACTCCAATGAGGTGGTGCTGGTGTTTAAAAGTACCTCGCTGGCCTACACCATTACGCTGATGGAAGTCATGGGTCACGGGCAAATGCTTTACGGACGCACCTACGATGTCAGCGTGTTTGCCGCCGCCGGGGTGATTTATCTGTGCGTAAACGGATTACTGACCCTGATGATGCGCATGATTGAGCGCCGGGCACTGGCGTTCGAACAGCGGAATTGATGCTTACCGATGCCCGATCCGCACCCGCGCCTCGGGCATTCATGAAAAAAAAGCCTTCGTAGCTCTTTAATCAACGGATAACGAACAGCTTCTGTCGTCGATACTGGTCAGGACAATGAGACCTAAAGGAATTAATAGATGAAAAAACTCGTTCTGGCAGCCTTGCTGGCCAGCGTTGCCTTAGGAACGCAGGCTGCAGACAAGATTCGTTTTGCCTCCTCCGCGACCTACCCTCCCTTTGAATCCCTGAACAGCGATAACCAGATTGTCGGCTTCGATATCGATCTGGCGAAAGCACTGTGCAAACAGATGCAGGCGGAGTGCAGCTTCACCAATAATCCCTTTGACAGTCTGGTTCCTGCGCTGAAGTTCCGCCGCTACGATGCCGTGATTTCCGGTATGGATATCACTGAAGAGCGCCAGAAACAGGTCAGCTTTACTCAACCTTACTACGCCAACTCAGCGATTATTATTGCGCAGAAAGGCAAGTTCACCAGCCTGGATCAGCTGAAGGGTAAACGTGTAGGTATTGAGAACGGCACCACTCACCAGAAGTACCTGCATGATAAGCAGCCGGACATCACGGCGGTGGCCTATGACAGCTACCAGAACGCGATCCTCGACCTGAAAAATAATCGCCTGGATGGCATTTTGGGTGACACCGCAGTGGTCGGCGCCTGGCTTAAGACCAACCCTAATCTCAGCGCCGTCGGCGAGCATATTACGGACAGCAGTTATTTCGGCACGGGTCTGGGTATTGCGGTACGTAAAGATAATGATGCGCTGCTGAAGAAGCTGGACACCGCGCTGGCTGCACTGAAAGCTGACGGGACGATTGATAAACTCAATAAGCAGTGGTTCCCCGAGTAATTTTCGGCATCCGGGCGCGGCATGCCACGCCCCTACCCACATGCTGACGTCATCGTAAGGCATCAGGGCGCGGCATGCCACGCCCCATATAGTGGTATCATCGTAGGGGGGGGGGGGGGCCCCCCCCCCTTTACACCCGCTGCAACAGCGTCAACACTTCGTAATGCGTGGTGTGCGGAAACATATCAAAGATCTGAACTTTGATGATGCGATAGGCTTTCAGGCGTCCGATATCGGCGGCCATCGTTTCGGCATTACAGCTGGAATAGAGTATCCATGGCGGTGCCATTTTTTCCAGATACGCACAAAGCCCGGCACCAATTCCGCGGCGCGGTGGATTGACCAGCACCAGCTCCGGCACGCTGCCCTCTCCGGTGGCAAAAGCAGTGGAGTCCAGTGCTGCAAAGCTCACTTGTTTCAGTCCCATCTGTTCCGCAGACCGCTGCGCACAGGCAATCGCCTCCTGGCTGATCTCGATCCCCGTCAACTGCATCTCGGGCGTCGCACAATGCAGACCAAAACCACCCACACCGCAGAACAGATCCCACATAGCACTCACCTGCAATTCTCTGACCCAGACTCGCGCAGTGGCATACAGTTCGGCCGCCACCCGTGGATTGGTCTGAAAAAAGCTCTTCGGCAGTAGTGACAGCGGCACGTCGTTGAGTTGTTCGGCAAGGACCTGATTATCCGTTAATGGAATCTCTTCCTCCCCCTCCATAATCGCCATCGCCACAGGTTGAATATTGGCAGAAATCACCGCCAATTGAGGCAATGCGCGCTGAAGCTCGGGCAGTGCGGCGCGCAGCTGCGCCAGTTTGGTGGTTGAGCGCAGAACAAAACGTAGCATCAGTTGCCCGTTATACCGGCTTTCGGTCAACAGGATATATTTCAGTTCACCTCGCCTGCGTGCCACGTTATAGGGCGTCAGCCCGGCACGGGCAATAAACGGGCGTAGTTCAGCAAACACGCTGGCAAAACTGTCAGGATAGAGCGGACAGTCGCTCAGATCGACTGGCGTACCATCACGATGCAACATACCCAGCAGAGGGCGTTCGACGCTGCCGCTGACCACCATTTTGGCTTTATTGCGGAATTTTTGTAGCGGAGAGAGCGCTGGCGGCAACCACTGACCAACCGGAAAACATGCCAACAATTGCTGTAAATGTGACTGTTTTTGAGAAACTTGTCGGGAGTAAGGTGTCTCCAGCCATTGGCAGGAACGGCAACGGCCGGCGTCATAAAGCGCGCAATGCATGATGGAAGCCTGATCTGGGAAGCGAAATGCAGTCGAACAGTATAGCAGTGGAGGATTAACGATAAAACCGTCGGCTACTTTGCGGCACAAACAGCAGCAACAACACCAGGATATCGGGAAGCTTTTGTACCAGGAGAGAGGGAACAACCTGACTATCATTATCGCTATTAATGCTGAAAATCTCCGGATAGACCCAGCCCATAGACGCCACAAACATATAGATCAGCACCAGCACCTGAGCTGCCAGGAAACCCCAGCGCCCCCAGCTGTGCCCGCGCATCAGGGCAATGGCACAGCGCAGCTCGATAAAGAAGATCAGCTGGCTGGCAATAAAGATCAGCGTTGAATCCCAGGCCTGTGCACTGCGATGCACAAAGTTCATCAGCTCCATCAACCCCAGCTCGTTAGCGAGCAGCAATACGCCGAGGCAGCGGGTAGCAATAATGGCGATACCCGCAATCCATACGGGCACCGGAATGCTTGCCGCGCCGCTGAACAGCGTTTTGCTCTCTCTTATCACTTCAGACATTTCTTCCCTCCTGCTGCTGCCACGCCCTGTGATGGTGCAACTGATCCATCATGGTGTCTTACGGTTGCACTCACAAGAATATTCCCACTGAGAAAAGAAAAAAAGTGTCTTTTATTTCATCGTTGAAAATAAATAATCGGTTTTTCACTTTTATCTTATAGCGAAATTAACCCGCCCTGCCTCAGTTCATTCCGTAAGATTAATGATATGAATGCATTCTGGCACGATATCTGCAATCCGAACCCTGTGGTTCGATCGTTATCGGCAGCAACCACATTATTTTTAGTCCAGGTCGGTCAATAATTCCACTATATGGAACGAAAATTCCGCTATGGGCTATTTGCATAACCTTTGATGAATACCGGGGAGTAGGAACCAGATGTCTGAAGAGAAAATAACCCTGTCGGGTGAAAAGTGGTCAGTCGGCAAAGGGGCCTGGCTGGCATTAATATTAGCCATACTGTTTTTTTCCGGCCTGCTGTTTAACGTCGACGGCATGGCATGGCTGGGTGCATTTGATTTCACCACACTGGGTGGCAGTTTCGGCACCATGAAAGATCCGGCCCATAATACCTTTGTCGGTGCGGGCGGACTCAGTGCCAAAGCCGGCTTCCTGTTTGCATTGTCGCTGGTGCCAACCGTGATGCTGGCGCTGGGGCTACTGGAGATCTTCACTCATTACGGCGCCATTCGCGCGGCCCACAAATTGCTGACGCCACTGTTACGTCCCCTGTTAGGTATTCCAGGACGCACAGGGCTGGCCTTAATTACCGATTTACAAAGCACCGATGCAGGTGCGGCATTAACGAAAGAGCTGTACGACAACAAACAGGTGACGAAAAAAGATGTAGTGATCATGGCGGCCTGGCAATATTCCGGCGCAGGGCTGATTAATAACTACTTCTCTATCGGGTCGGCGTTATTTGCTTCGCTGGCCACACCGGTACTGGTCCCGCTGGTGCTGATGTTCGTACTGAAATTTGTTGGCGGCGCTTTTGTCCGTCTGATGCTGAATACCGTTTACAAGCGAGATTTCCAACATGCAGAATAACCCTCAGGTTAGCGTTTCTAATAATCCCTTCGATATCTTTGTGATTGGTGCACGTAAAGGCTTTCATATTGCCATTCATAATTTAATGCCGAACGTGGTGATGGCTTATGTCATTGCTGAAGTGCTGAACCTGCTCGGCGTGATGAAACTGATTGGTACCGTTTTCGCGCCCGTCATGGGGCTGTTCGGCCTGCCCGGTGAAGCGGTTACCGTACTGCTGACCGCCTGGCTCTCCTCCTCTGCCGGAACCGGCGTTGCTATCAGCCTGCTGGCGAAAGGCGTGCTGACCGGGGGAGATATCACTATTCTGGCCCCGGCGATCTTTTTAATGGGTTCTCAGTTACAGTATATGGGCCGCCTGCTCGGTGTTTCCGACGTGCCGAAAAAATACTGGCCGCTGTTAATGCTGACCAGCATTATGAACTCGGTCATCGCGATGCTGGTGATGCGAGTCATTGCGTAACAGAAGCTGAATGGAGTGTATAACGTGTCAAAAGTGTTAGAACATTACCACTACCTGCACGAAATCCCGGAGTTGGGTTTCCAGGAGTTTAAGACCTCGGCCTACATCAGCCAGCAGCTTAAAGCCGCCGGTTATGAGGTTCAGGATCATTTTAATGCCACCACCGGCATTGTCGCTGTGCTGGACAGCGGTGTTCCAGGCCCGACTCTGGCACTGCGTGCCGATATGGATGCGCTGGGGCATATCATCAACGGCATTCCCTGCGCCCGCCATACCTGCGGCCACGACGGTCATTCTTCAGTGGTGCTCACCGCCGCCCAGGAACTGATCGCCGAGCAGGCGATTAAAAAAGGTCGCCTGAAACTAATTTTCCAGCCTGCTGAAGAACTGGGAACCGGCGCGCTGGCGATGATCGACGGCGGGGCAATTGATGATGTCGATATGATCCTCGGTTTCCACGTCCGTCCGGCGGAAGAGTGCGCGGTTGGCACAGCGATCCCTGCCGTGTATTACTCAGCCTGTGTGACCGTTGAAGCCATTATCCGCGGCCAGACCGCGCACGGCGCTCGCCCACACCTTGGCGTCAATGCGCTGGATGCTGGCGTTAGCGCAGTGCAGGCAGTAAATGCGATTCATATGGCACCGAACAGCGTGTGGAGCGTTAAAGCCACGCGTTTCCTCTGCGATGCAGGCGTGACTAACTCGATCCCGGATGAAGCACGCGTGGTGTTCGATCTTCGGGCCGCAAAGAACGAGGATATGATCGAACTGCAACATCGTGTGCAGCGTGCCATTGAGCACAGCGTTGCCGCCTTTGGCGCACAGGCTGAAGTGCAGGTACTGAAAGCCATGCCCGCAGCCGAAATTGATGATGAGATGAGTGCGCTGATCTCCGGCGCGATTGTCGAGGTATTGGGTCAGGACGCTTTACTTGAACCGCGCTCCACGCCGGGCAGTGAAGATTTCTTCCACTATCCGGTGCAGCGTCCTTCAGTGAAGGCCGGTTTCTGGGGCCTGGGCACCGGGTTAGTTCCTGGATTGCACCATCCGGATATGCATTTTGATCTGAATTCATTGCCGGTGGGGATTAAGATTTTCAAAGCCTGTGTGAAGAAGGTGCTTGGGTGATTGGTCGCCAAGGAACCTCGTAGAGATAACGGGACGACCTTTTTCCGGTCGTCCCGTTTTCATTGCGGCATAACGTCGCAGGCTGGAAGAAACAGAAGGTCAGCCACGACAGGTCTTGCTTAAACGCGGATTAATGCCCGGCGCGCGCCCTCTGAATGTCTTTCAGGCGCTGCTTCTCTTTACTGGCCATCAAACGCCAGGCAATAAAGCCAACAATCCCCACCACCAGCAGAATCAAGGTTGCCAGCGCGTTAATTTCGGGGTTAATCCCACGGCGCACGGTGGCAAATATCTGCATCGGTAACGTATTAGCACCTGGCCCGGTGACGAAGTTGGAGATCACCAGATCGTCAAGCGACAGGGTAAATGCCAGCAGCCAGCCGGTGACAATGGCAGGCGCAATCATCGGAACCGTGATCACAAAAAACACCTTCAGTGGCGTCGCCCCCAGATCCATCGCCGCCTCTTCAATCGAGCGATCCAGCTCACGCAGACGCGAGTTAATCACCACCGCCACATAGGCGGTGCAGAAGGTGACGTGGGCCAGCCAGATCGTCAGCATCCCGCGCTCAGCAGGCCAGCCGAACGCATTCGCCATGGCCACAAACAACAGCAGCAGCGAAAGCCCGGTGATCACATCCGGCATGACCAGCGGTGCCGTCAGGATAAAGGCAAAGCCAGTGGAGCCTTTAAAGCGGCCGAAGCGCACAATCACCATCGCAGCGATAGTCCCGAGGATCACCGCTGCCGTCGCCGACAGCCCGGCAAGGGACAGGCTAAGCGTTACCGCACGGATCATGGCATCGTCGTTAAACAGTACCTGATACCAGCGCAGCGAGAAGCCCTCCCATGCCGCCAGTTGCGATGAGTTAAACGAATAAATCACCAGTAACAGCATTGGTGCGTACAGGAAGAAGAAACAGACGGCAAGGATAGCCGTGCGCCACTTTGAGCGAATAACCGGTAGCTGACTCACGCTTTATCCCCCTCTTTATTCTGATGTTTATGGAACCAGATAATCGGCAGGATCAGGATCAACAGAATAATCACCGCCAGGGCCGATGCGACAGGCCAGTCACGGTTGTTAAAGAACTCCATCCACACCACGCGCCCGATCATAATGCTGTCCGGGCCCCCCAGCAGTTCCGGGATCACGTACTCCCCTACCGCCGGAATAAACACCAGCATCGACCCGGCGATAATGCCGCCTTTGGTCAGCGGCACAATCACACTGAAGAAGGTTCTTATCGGACGTGCGCCGAGATCGAGCGAGGCTTCCACCAGCGAGTAATCAATACGTGTCAGCGCGGTGTAAATCGGCAGCACCATAAACGGCAGATAGCAGTAAACAATACCGATATACACCGCCAGATCGGTGTAAAGAATGGTGATCGGATGATCGATCACCCCCGTCCACATCAGGAATCGATTCAGAATACCGTTATTATTGAGGATGCCCATCCACGCATAAACGCGCACCAGGAACGAGGTCCATGACGGCAGGATCACCAGCAACAGCAGGATATTGCGCGTAGAAGGTGAAGCATGTGCCACCGCCCATGCCAGCGGATAACCAATCGCTAAACAGATCAGCGTGGCAATCCCCGCCACCTGCAATGAATGCAGGTAGGCATCGATATACAGCGGGTCCTCAGTCAGCATCAGGTAATTGCCGAAGTTCAGCGCCATGTTAAGCTGGCCGTCAGCCCAGCTTAACAGCTCGGTATACGGTGGGCTTGAACGGGCGATATCGGAAAAACTGATCTTCAGAACAATCAGAAACGGCAGCAGAAACAGTAGCGACAGCCAGAGGTAAGGCAGTCCAATCACCAGCTTACGACCGTGCGCCATCGACAGACGTGTCAACAGCCCTTTAATGCCGGTTTGCTGGCCGCTTGGCGGCTCGGGAGGGCGTTCAGAAAATTGGCTCATGATTATACCGTTAAGACCACACAGCTATCGGCATCCCAGCAAAGACGCACTTCGTCACCCCAGGTCGGAGTATCCTTACGGAAGCGATAGGCATTCTGCAACTGGGCACTGATCATCTGCCCGCTATGCAGACGGACATGATAAATCGACAGATCGCCCAGGTAGGCAATATGCACCACTTCACCCACGGCAAAGTTGCAGCCATCGGCCGGAATCTCATCGCATAACATCACTTTTTCCGGGCGCAGCGCCACGGACACCGGAACACCATCAACCACCGACACGTCAGAGGCCACTTTCAGCGGATGGATCAGGCCCGGACTCTCAATAATCAGCCCATCCTCCAGACGTTCACGCAGCAGTCCTTCGAACAGGTTAACTGAACCGATAAATTCGGCACTGAAACGCGTGGTCGGGTGCTCGTAAATTTCTTCCGGTTCACCGATCTGCACAAACTTGCCACGATTCATTATCGCGATGCGGCCCGCCATGGTCATGGCTTCTTCCTGGTCGTGGGTCACCATGACGCAGGTCGCCCCTACACGCTCAAGGATATCCACCACTTCATGCTGCATGCGGTCACGCAGTTTTTTATCCAGCGCGCCCATCGGTTCATCCAGCAGCAGCAGTTTAGGGCGTTTTGCCAGGCTACGGGCCAGTGCGACACGCTGACGCTGACCGCCAGAGAGCTGATGAGGCTTACGTTTGGCAAACTCCTGCATATGCACCAGCGTCAGCATTTCAGCCACACGCTCGGCAATTTCGGCTTTCGGCAGACGGTCCTGTTTCAGTCCAAAGGCGATATTCTGCTCCACCGTCATATGGGGGAACAGGGCGTAGGACTGGAACATCATATTAATGGGGCGCTGATACGGTGGCACATGGGAGAGATCCAGGCCATCCAGCACGATTTGCCCCTGCGTTGGCGCTTCAAAACCGGCCAGCATACGCAGCAGCGTTGATTTACCGCAGCCTGAGGCACCTAACAGAGCGAAAATCTCGCCTTTATAGATGGTGAGGTTCACATCATCCACCGCATGCTGACCATCAAACGATTTGGTCAGATTGCGGATCTCCAGCAGTGGCGTCAGCGCCTTACCTGCTTTGCTTTGAGGACGGGGGATCGCGTCATTCACTACCATTATACTCCGGCGCTAAAAGGCGGGGCCGCTGTGCGGGTTGACGTCTGCCCTGCCCTAAAAAAAACAAAACAGAGGCCGGTAACCGCGCCTCTGCTGCTTAACGAGTGTGAAACGGTTATGGCTTACTTACCACTTTTAACTTTAGTCCATGCACGCGTACGCACACGGTCAAGTTTCGGATCCTGCACCTTCAGGGTGAACAGTTTCGCCATGGTTTCAGGGGTTGGATAGATTCCCGGGTTGTCGCGAATAGCCGCATCAACAAACGGCAGGGAAGCCTTTACACCGCTGGCGTAAAACACCGTATTGGAAATCTGCGCCATCACTTTCGGCTCCATCAGATAGTTAATAAACTGATAGGCTTCATCGACGTTTTTCGCATCTTTCGGGATCGCCAGCATATCGAAGAACGCTAGCGCGCCCTGCTTAGGAATGCTGTAGGCGATATTCACGCCGTTCTTCGCTTCTACAGCGCGGTTTTTCGCCTGGAGAATATCACCCGCCCAACCAATCGCCACGCAGGTATTGCCGTTTGCCAGATCGTTGATGTACTGGGAAGAGTGGAAATAGCGAATGCTCGGACGCAGTTTCAACAGCAGATCGGTCGCCGCCGTATAATCTTTTGCATCGCTGCTGTTCGGATCTTTGCCCATGTAGTTCAGCACAGTCGCGAAGATCTCCTCAGGTGCATCGAGGAAGGAGACGCCACAGCTCTTCAGCTTTTCGAGATTTTCCGGCTTCAGGACCAGATCCCAGCTGTCGACCGGGGCATCTTTACCCAGAGCGGCTTTCACTTTATCAACGTTATAGCCAATCCCGGTGGTCGCCCACAGATAAGGGATCGCATATTTGTTGCCCGGATCGTGCTGCTCGAGCTTTTTCATCAAATCAGGGTCGAGATTTTTGTAGTTCGGCAGTTTGCTTCTGTCCAGCGGCTGGAACACACCCGACTGAAGCTGACGCGCAAGGAAGCTGGAGGACGGCACAACGACGTCATAACCGGTGCTACCGGCCATCAGTTTGCCTTCCAGTACTTCATTGGAGTCGAATACGTCGTACACCACTTTGATACCGGTTTGCTTTTCAAAATCCGCCACCGTACCCGGCGCAATATAATCAGACCAGTTATAAACGTGCAGCGTCTTGTCTGCGGCCAGTGAGCCAGCAGAGATCGCCATCAGCGTACCCGCTACCACACCTGACAACCATTTTTTACGTTGGTTGAACATTTTCCATCCTCATGAACAGAGATAAACATTTTGCCGGGCAGGTGAACCGGTGAACACCTGCTTTCTTGATAGATAAAGTTTGAAGAATTAAGGCTAAAGAATGAATCATTATTCACCGGCCCGTTAATACTAAAAACCTATATATCTGGGGACGTTGCACGCGTAATGCAGCCACGCAAGAATAGCCCCAGTATCAGGATCAGACCAGCCCCTAGCGTAAAAAACGCCTTTTATCGATTTTTTATGCATGTTTCCTCTATGTGATACGCCATTCACGGCATAAACAGCGACAGATATCTGGCAATATAGGGCAAAATGCAGAATAAAAAGTGGTTATGATCATGCTGAAGTTGGTGTTTAAAACAGCATTTGATTCAGGGGCGTGGAGTGAACAGAGGAAACAGGATTAAAACGGGCGGAAAGAGTATCCGCCCGGAGGAAAGCATGGGTGTAAAAATGCCGATTAATGCAGAACCGAATGCCCCGTGCTCACGGGTGTCCGATCGTCATCTTCACCGATCATCAGTAGATTATTGGCAAAAGCCTCCATGACGATCATCGAAATTTGCTCTTCGCTCTGCTTCATAAAATGGACAAACTGGCCATAGGTCAACCCGGCGGTCACACTCAGCGACTGGCAGACTATCAGTTTCGGCAGATTATCGTCCTGAATATCAAGGAACGCTTTCACCGTCAGCGAACTGGCATTGATCTGTGACAATTCGCCCAGCAGCGGGATCAGGGCCGTGGGTTTAACTTCAGCCAGAGCCGAAAACAGAATGACGTTATCCACCAAATCGAGTTTGGCATCAAACACCCCATCAAAATTCTGCATATGCGGCAGATGTAGTGCCTGGCATGAATCACACTCAAACCAGGTGATGCTTTGCTGATCCAGCCAACGTCGCAATACGTCGAGATCCGGAACGACGAGTGAATCCATATTCTTTGTCTCATGCCGCAATAAAATTGCGCCCTAGCTTACGTAAAAACGCCGCCAAAAACCATGATTACGACAGAAATATGACGCCAGCAGCTGGTTTTAAGCATTAACTCAGGGAGACACTTCCTGGCCACGCCGCCTGAGGCAACAACAGAACGCCCCCTGCCGCTGCAGCATTCAGACCAACGAATATTATGGCCGCGTGGCGTGCGCCGCAATCGTCAGGTCAATTGCCACCCGATCGTCAACAATGCCGACAAGGCGATCAACCCGAAATGCACTGCGCGAAATCGCGGTGGATGCATGCAGTGCCAGCGTTTGTGCCTCTGGCGATAACACACCGTGATTATCCAGCGTCGCCTCCATGATGATCGGACGACGAACATCTTTGACGGATAAAAGACCGAAAATTCTGAACTGCCCCTGCCCCAGTGCCACCACGCGGCTGCTGGTAAAGCGTATCCAGGGATAATGAACCGCATCAAAAAACAGGGCACTTTTCATCTGACTGGTGAGGAGGATGTTTGACGCAACCAGCGTGGCGACCGGTATTTTCACCTCAATATGATCGTCCCAGTCCGCCATGGGATCCAGTATCACCGTTCCCGTCACCCCCTCTAAATGCGCCTGAGAAAACGCGTGGCCAAACGCGCGCCAGGAAAGCCCGATGGCAGTTTTGTCCGTCGAGATGACATAGGTTTCAGGCGCAGCATACAGAACCGGGCTGATCAGCAGTAAAAAACTCAGAAAGCAGCAAGAACGCATCATGGGTAAACCTCTCTTTAGACGTCATTGCGTAAACACCTGACCGCATGATTTTATTCACGGTACTCTCTGCATTACCCTTTTACAGCGTCACCCCTCTGTTGAATAAGATCGCTTCTTGAGGTTAACCACCGGTTTTCAAACAAAAACCCGGCTGGGCCTGCTCTTCAATCCAGCCAATCATCATCGCCGCAATATCCAGGCCGGTGGTTTTCTCAATACCTTCTAATCCAGGAGATGCGTTAACTTCCATCACCAGCGGTCCCCGGCTGGCACGCAGAATATCGACGCCGGCCACATCAAGCCCCAGCGTGGTGGCCGCTTTAATCGCTATCTCTCGCTCGCTGTCGCTGATCGTCACACGCCGGGCAGTGCCGCCGCGATGCAGGTTAGAACGAAAATCACCTTCTTTTGCCTCACGCTCGATCGCACCCACCACTTTCCCACCGATCACCAGGCAACGCACGTCACGCCCGCGCGCCTCTTTGATAAACTCCTGTACCAGAATATGAGCATTCAGACCGCGAAAAGCATCAATCACACTTTCCGCAGCCTGGCGGGTTTCTGCCAGCACCACTCCAATCCCCTGGGTACCTTCCACCAGCTTGACCACCAACGGCGCACCGCCCACCATCTCGATCAAATCGCGGGTGTCATCCGGTGAATGGGCAAATCCGGTGATCGGCATGGCAATCCCCGCTCGCGCCAGGAGTTGCAGCGAGCGCAGCTTGTCACGCGCCCTGGCTATCGCCAGCGATTCATTCAGCGGGTAGCTGCCACACATTTCAAACTGGCGCAGTACCGCCGTGCCGTAAAACGTGGTGGCCGAACCAATGCGTGGAATAACCGCGTCATAATGTGACAGCTGGCGCCCCCGGTAATGGATAGCCGATGCGCCAGGGTTGATATTCATATAGCAGGAGAGCGGGTCGATGACGTCAATGCTGTGACCACGCGCTCGCGCGGCCTCCAGCAGACGTTTACACGAGTAAAGCGAACCATCACGGGAAAGAATAGCAATTTTCACCAATAGCCTCCGGGGCCAAAAGGATTAGCGCGTAGCCCAGCCCTGCTGATGCAGGTAATCAAGAATAAACGGACGGCTCTCCTTGATCAGCGTCTTCTGAATGTGCTCGCTCCAGCTTTCCGAGCGACGGTTGCTGTCGCGTGACTGGTAATAGGCCACCAGTTCGCGGTCATATTGCGCCAGTAACGCAGGATCGATCGGCTGATAACAGTTTTCATGCATCAACAGCCCCGCAGGCATACGCGGTTTATGATCAGGATCCTGCTCCGGGCTGCCCAGGCAGAGGCCAAACAGTGGCAGAACGAACTTCGGCAAACCCAGCAGCTCCGTCACATCAGCGATATGGTTACGGATGCCACCAATAAAGCAGCCGCCGAAACCGAGCGATTCGGCAGCGACCAGAGCATTCTGCGCCATCAACGCCGTATCGATACAACCCAATAGCAGCTGTTCTGCCAGCCCTAATTCGGCGTCCGGGCAGATCTGCTGGTTACGGTTGAAATCGGCACAAAACACCCAAAATTCGGCGGCCTCGGCAACGTATTTTTGCCCGCCGCTCAAAGCGACCAGCGCATTGCGCGTCTCAGTATCCGTAATACGAATAATCGAGGAGCACTGTAAAAAGCTGGAGGTGGAGGCCGACTGTGCAGCATCCAGAATCGCGGCACGCTGCTCTGCGGTGATAACCTGGTCGCTGTAGGCGCGAATCGAACGGTGTGAACGCAGTAGTTCAATGGTCGGCGTCATGGGAATCTCCTGATTTGGGCTTATCACGCGAACGGCGCGTGTTAAAAAGTTCGGGTGCCATCACCTTCGCTGTCCGCCACATCATCACCGTGGCGGCAGGCAGCATCAGGGCAATACCGGCAAAGATCATCAGCGTTGCTGCAAGCTTACCGGTAAAAGGCGACGGCAAGGGTAGCATTTCATGTAACGTGAGGTAAGACAGGATCAAGAGCAAAATACCGAATACTTCGAGAACTAACACCGCCCGGGGCAGTTGACTAAAGGCACGCATAACGGCTCTCCTGCTGATGACGATATTCCTGCTGAAAGGGGGTATTAAAGCGTAGATTATGCCCTTGTGCATAGGTGCTGCGAATCAGACTAACAGGTAATTCCTTCTTCCTTTCACCGGAGGATGCGGGCATCATAAGCGCCATTGAGCAATGAAATGTGATGTTAATCACATAAAATTCTGACCCTTTGAGGAGAAACCTATGTTTGCAGTGATTTTTGGACGCCCTGGCTGCCCTTACTGTGTTCGCGCGACCGAGCTGGCTGAAAAACTGACTGAAGAACGTGAAGACTTCAATTTCCGCTACATCGATATTCACGCGGAAGGGATCACTAAAGCTGACTTAGAGAAGACGGTGGGTAAACCGGTAGAAACCGTGCCGCAGATCTTCCTCGATTCAACCCATATTGGCGGCTGCACTGATTTCGAAGCCTATGCCAAAGACAATCTGGGCCTGTTCCAGTAATCATCACCGCCTTGCGGGGATGATTACCGTAGGGGTCGATCATCTTTTCCGATCGACCCGTATCACCGCAGCCATGATGACTGTCAGGGCCGATCGTTGAGATCGGCCCTTTGCTTTTGCAGCAATGCTATAAACGCCCTTTTCCATCCTGCTGGTGATGGATATCCATCAGCGTGCGCCACAGCATCACGCCCAATGTGCCAGACCCGCACCAGAATACCGCACTGGCGATAAACGCGATCTCCTGCCCCAGGCCCACAGAGTTAAAACCGTCAGACTGCATCAGCACTAGGCAAGGAGGGGATGCCAGTGCGATAGCAATCACCATTGCCGTCAGAGGGGACTCTTTTGAGGTCAACGCTGCCAGCGCGCCCGGCAGCACAAACAACAACAGACCCAACTGTGCATGGCCGATGTATCCTGCGGGCAGCGGATAGCGCACGGCGATATAGATCGCACCATAGAGTGCGCTACAGGCAATCAGGCCTGTCCAACGGATACCTTTTATCCACACGGGAATTTTCTCCAGGTTATTTAAAACCCAATTCAATTCAACGCATCAATTAGCCATTTCAGTCACTATGGGTAATTGCCGTTTTTGGTCAGCCTATTCGATAAAAACAGAACGGGTAACAAATAAGCGTGCCGGAGACTGGCTGTCAATCGGCATAGGGATTAACATAGTGGTGCAATTTATCTGGCTGTTGGCAAGTCCTGTTAACCCACAGCGGACGAATGACGAACACAGGGTGGAATCTAGCGTATAAACCCCTTTTCTTCAATAGGTTACTGGTAAACAAGAAGTTAAACCGTGAATATAAACATCGCAGATTTGTTAAGTGGAAATTACATTCTGTTATTATTTGTCGTACTCGCCCTGGGGTTATGTTTAGGCAAACTTCGGTTAGGATCTGTTCAACTGGGTAATTCTATTGGTGTTTTAGTTGTTTCATTACTGCTCGGCCAGCAGCATTTTTCGATTAATACTGAAGCACTCAATCTCGGCTTTATGTTATTTATTTTTTGTGTCGGCGTGGAAGCCGGGCCGAATTTTTTCTCTATTTTATTCCGCGATGGAAAAAACTATCTCATGCTGGCGATTGTCATGGTCACCAGTGCGATGATACTTGCGCTTGGACTCGGGAAACTGTTCGGCTGGGATATCGGCCTGACCGCCGGGATGCTGGCCGGTTCAATGACCTCCACGCCGGTGCTGGTTGGCGCGGGCGATACCCTGCGGCAAACCCTCACCGACGAGAAAAGCCTGACGCTGGCACAGGATCATCTTAGCCTTGGCTATGCGCTGACCTACCTGATGGGCCTGGTAAGTTTGATTATTGGTGCACGTTACCTGCCTAAATTACAGCATCAGGACCTGCCGACCAGCGCACAGCAGATTGCCCGCGAACGTGGGCTGGACCCGGACAGCCAGCGCAAAGTCTATTTGCCAGTGATCCGTGCCTATCGCGTTGGCCCGGAACTGGTTGCCTGGAGCGATGGGAAGAATCTGCGTGAGCTGGGTATCTACCGTCAAACCGGCTGCTACATTGAGCGAATTCGCCGTAATGGCATTCTCGCCAACCCCGACGGCGATGCCCTGCTCCAACCTGGCGATGAGATCTCGCTGGTAGGCTATCCTGACGCGCATTCCCGCCTGGATCCGAGCTTCCGTAACGGAAAAGAAGTGTTCGACCGCGACCTGCTGGATATGCGCATCGTCAATGAAGAGATCGTGGTTAAGAATAACAATGCCGTGAATAAACGTCTGAGCCAGTTGAAGCTGACAGACCACGGCTGCTTCCTTAACCGGGTGATCCGCAGCCAGATCGAAATGCCTATCGACGACAACATTATCCTGAACAAAGGCGATGTGTTGCACATCAGCGGTGAAGCACGACGCGTGAAATCCGTCGCCGACCGCATCGGCTTTATCTCGATTCACAGTCAGATGACCGACCTACTGGCATTTTGTGCCTTCTTTATCGTCGGCCTGATGATCGGGATGATCACCTTCCAGTTCAGCAGCTTTAGTTTCGGCATTGGCAACGCGGCAGGTCTGCTGTTTGCCGGTATTATGCTGGGATTCCTGCGTGCCAATCATCCAACCTTTGGCTACATTCCTCAGGGCGCGCTGACGATGGTGAAAGAGTTCGGGCTGATGGTATTTATGGCGGGTGTCGGTTTAAGCGCCGGTAGCGGCATCACCCACGGTTTAGGCGAAACCGGTCTGCTGATGCTGGGTGCCGGGCTGGTTGTCAGTCTGGTGCCGGTGATTATCTGCTTCCTGTTCGGTGCCTGGGTACTGAAAATGAACCGCGCCCTGCTGTTTGGCGCCATTATGGGTGCCCGCACCTGCGCCCCGGCGATGGAAATAATCAGCGATACTGCACGTAGTAACATCCCGGCACTGGGCTATGCAGGAACCTATGCCATTGCTAACGTTTTACTGACGCTGGCTGGAACATTAATCGTGATAATCTGGCCGATTTTAGGCGGATAAAATAATTAATCGATTTCAGAGAACTTTTGTGACGGCGTGAAGTCTTAATTTATGCCACTGCTTTTCTTTGAAATCCCCTTATTGTGGAGCCCGTTAATCTTATGATTTTCGGGTTTTTTTCTTTTCTGCTCCTGTCCGATTTTCTGCGGCCTTCTTAATGTTTCCTTAAGCCCCTCACGGCAAAGTAGCACCATGCTCCCCTGGTCGCCAAACTGTCATGAAATCATCATTAATTCTCAACAAAAGCCAAACGAATCGTGTAATTAAGAGCGATTCTCTTTACCCCTTGCCCACACACTTTTACCTTAAGCAATTCGTGCTACTGATCCTCAGCGCCATGGTGTTTATCTGGTTGTCGCGCAGTGAAAGCATCGATATGGCGATCACTCGCCTGTGGTTTGACCCGCTGACACAGCAATTTCCGTGGAAAGATAATCACTGGCTTGATTTGATTAACCATCGGCTGCTTAAACAGATGGTCATTGGCGGGGGTATCGTACTGCTGCTGGCCGGCGTGGTACGCCGTCAGCCACGCTGGGTATTAGTGGCATTGTTGATGGGCATTGGCCCGCTGGTGGTGGGCGTACTCAAGGCCACCAGTGCCCACTCCTGTCCGTGGGATCTGGTGGAATTTGGGGGGAAGGCGGTCTCATACCCGTTGTTCGGCGCTGTCCCGGTGAACAGCGGGCCGGGACGCTGTTTCCCCGGCGGCCATGCATCCAGCGGCTTCAGTGCCCTGGCGCTGTTTTTTCTGTTCTACCCACAACGCACACGCCTGGCCTGGGCCTGCTGGTGGGCAGCCCTGACCGTTGGCATGGTGATGGGCTTTGGACAGATTATGCGCGGCGCCCACTTTCTCTCCCACAACCTGTGGGCAGCATGGTGGGTCTGGCTGACGCAATGTGTGACTTTCGGATGCGTAACGTATCTGCTTAACAAGACGAGGAAATCAACATGATGGAAGAGCTGAACCGGGCACTGTTTCTTTGGGTCAATGCCAACGCGGCGTCACCCGAATGGCTGATCGACCTGGCCACCTTTATTGCCCGTGATGTGATCGCCATTGTTCCCCTGCTGATCGTGGGCCTGTGGCTGTGGGGGCCTCGCAGCCAGCTCACTTCACAACGTGTGCTGGTGGTTAAAACCGGCATAGCACTGCTTTACGCCCTTGCGATTTCCTGGTGCCTGGCGCAACTCTTCCCACACCCGCGCCCTTTTGCTATTGGTCTGGGGCATCAGTTCCTGTCACATGCGCCGGATGACTCTTACCCCAGCGATCACGGTACGGTGATCTTTACCTTTGCCATTGCCTTTATCTGCTGGCACCGCCTGTGGTCAGGCGCGATTTTGATGGTGACTGGCGCAGCCATTGCGTGGTCGCGCGTTTATCTGGGCGTACACTGGCCGCTGGATATGCTGGGTGGCATGCTGGTGGGACTGCTCTCCTGCCTGTTTGCGCAAATATTCTGGCAGTTGTTTGGCGCGACATTGCTACCCCGCCTCTCTTCTCTCTATCGGGCGTTGTTTGCCTTCCCCATCAGTAAAGGATGGGTACGCGATTAATCCAACATGATGGGCCTGATTATTCAGGCCCTTTTACTTTGATGCAGATCACACCTCTCCCTGTTTTTTTAAAAAATGCACGGCTATTTCATGCAAATCACTTTTTGCTTATTGCGCAACATCATCAACCTATCTCCCAGATATTATGCGTGTTGCGCAAGGCGCTTAAATTAACCGCAAACCACTCCACTAAAAAAAATACAAAACATTGATAATTAAAGAATTATTAAAAACAAAGCTGATGTTTTCGCCACCTACGCTCACTATTTCACCATACCAAAATGATAAAAATCAGTGTAAATACCTGTTTAAACACTCATTACCTGGTCAATAACCCCTTCAAAAACCCACCCTACAGATGTTCACACTAAAAAAGGTGATGGAAATGTGATTTCGATCACCGGTAACCCCAAAGACAGTGCTTTCTTCTATTTTTTCTAGTGGTAGAGTGTGCGCCATAAAATCAGAGTAATTAATTAAAGCCGTAATCAGGGGTTAATTCTGATATCGCGGAAGGAATACGATTTAGTTAATTGTTTTAACATTTCAACCCTGGAGAAATCATGGACACATCCCAAACGGCGGTGTTGAGCCCCGAAGCAACGCAGGATGCCAGCGCGTGGCGTAAAACTGACACTATGTGGATGCTCGGCCTTTATGGTACGGCGATTGGTGCGGGCGTACTGTTTCTGCCAATCAATGCCGGAATTGGTGGCCTGATCCCGTTGATCATCATGGCCGTACTGGCCTTCCCGATGACCTATTTTGCTCACCGTGGACTCTGCCGCTTCGTCTTGTCTGGCCGTAATCCGGGCGAAGATATTACTGAAGTGGTTGAAGAACATTTTGGCGTGGGTGCCGGTAAGCTGATCACCCTGCTCTACTTCTTTGCCATCTATCCGATCCTGCTGGTCTACAGCGTGGCGATCACCAATACCGTGGAAAGCTTCATGACTCACCAGTTGCAGATTCAGGCACCGCCACGTGCGCTGCTGTCTCTGATTCTGATTGTCGGTCTGATGACGATTGTGCGTTTTGGTAAAGAGATCATCGTCAAAACGATGAGCGTGCTGGTTTATCCGTTTGTTCTGGTACTGATGCTGCTGGCGTTATACCTGATCCCACACTGGAGCAGCGCAATCTTCGACAACGTCAGCCTGAGTGGCAGCGGAAAAGGTCTGATGATGACTTTGTGGCTGGCCATCCCGGTCATGGTGTTCTCCTTCAACCACTCACCGATTATCTCTGCCTTTGCCGTTGCCAAACGCGAAGAGTACGGCGACCAGGCTGAACCAAAATGCTCACGCATTCTGGCACGCAGCCATATCATGATGGTGCTTACCGTGATGTTCTTCGTGTTCAGCTGTGTATTGAGCCTGACACCGGAAAACCTGGCGGAAGCCAAGTCCCAGAACATCTCTATTCTGTCTTATCTGGCGAACCACTTTGACACCCCGCTGATGGCGTGGCTGGCACCAATTATTGCGATGGTGGCCATTACCAAATCCTTCCTGGGCCACTATCTGGGTGCACGTGAAGGCTTTAATGGTACGGTGAATAAGATGCTGCGCAGCCGGGGTAAAACCATTGCCGAGCATAAACTGAACCGCTTTACCGCGCTGTTTATGCTGGTGACGACCTGGATTGTGGCAACACTCGATCCAAGCATTCTCGGCCTGATTGAGAGCCTGGGTGGCCCTATCATCGCCGTGCTGTTGTTCCTGATGCCGATGTACGCGATTAACAAAGTCCCGGCGATGCGCAAATACAGCGGCAAGCTGAGCAATGTGTTTGTCGTGCTGGTAGGCCTGGTGGCAATTTCCGCCGTGGCGTATGACCTGATCTGATGTTCACAGGGTCAGGCATGCCTGACCCCTACCGCTTTGCACACCTCGCCCTGCAAAATCCCGAAGTCGTATGTAGGGGCGAGGCACGCCTCGCCCAATACGTTGACGATTTACGCGAACCAGCTACCAAACCAGCTATTCATCTTCATCATCACGAAGTCCCACATGCGGCTAAAGAATCCCCCCTCTTTCACTTCCTCCAGCACCACCAGCGGGCGTTGCTCAATCGATTTGCCATCCAACTGGAAGTCAATTGTCCCAACGACCTGATGCTTAGCCAGCGGCGCCGTCAGCTGCGGTTGGGTCAGTGTGAAACTGGCCTTCAGATTTTTCATCTGCCCTCTTGGCAGCGTAATTGAAGCATCCTTCGCCACACCAAGACTGACCTCTTTCCGGTCGCCAAACCAGACGCGCTGGGTGGCAAATGCGTTCCCCGCTTTAATCGGCGTGATGGTCTCAAAAAAACGGAAGCCCCAGGTCAGCAGCTTTTCACTTTCGCGGAAACGAATCGCATCGGTAGCCGCACCCAGCACCACGGAGATCAGGCGCATATCGCCGTCCGTCGCGGAAGCCACCAGGTTGTTGCCGGCACCGGACGTATGACCCGTCTTGATACCGTCAACGTGCAAATTGGTACTCCACAGCAGGCGGTTGCGGTTGTGCTGGCGAATCTTATTGAAGGTAAATTCTTTCTCTTTGTGCAGGGCATACTCTTCCGGCACATCGCGAATCAACGCCTGGCCGATCAGCGCCATATCGCGAGCAGTGCTGTACTGACCGGAGGAATCCAGCCCGTGCACTGTTTTGAAATGGGTATTTTGCAGCCCCAGCGCCTTCACGTAGTTATTCATCAAGCCAACAAACGAATCCTGGCTGCCCGCCACATGATCGGCCAGGGCAATACTGGCATCGTTACCGGACTGGATCACAATGCCTTTATTCAGCTCTGAAACCGGGATACGGTCGCCGGGTTTCAGGAACATAAGGGATGACCCCTGCAATACCGGGTTACCGGTGGCCCACGCGTCTTTGCCAACGGTCACCATATCATCGTTGCTGATTTTGCCTGCTTTCAGAGCCTGCCCGGTAACATAGCTTGCCATCATTTTCGTCAGGCTGGCCGGGTCAAGGCGCTGATCGGCATTAGACTCGGTGAGCACTTTACCGCTGTTATAGTCCATCAGCACCCAGGCTTTCGCCTCAATCTGCGGAGCGGCAGGTGCCTGCTCTGCTCTGACGGGGGATAGCGTGAATAGCAACAGCGTGGAGGTGGTAGCCAGTGTATAAACACGGGATGACAGGGGAATATTCTTCATGTCGTGACCAGGTATCCATTTGAAAGACAATGATTAAAATTAAAGCCAGGAGACTAACTCCCTACACTAAGGTGTTACATCCTGAAAAAGAACAATTTTACCGTAAAGATTTCTAGAGTTTATTCAATATGGCAGATTTTTCCTGCAATAAGGCACAATCTAGCGTCATTTTCACAAAGAGTAAAACGGGCGTAAATCCGAATTATCGGCGAACAGTTAAGCCTGTCACAAAAATCCGCTAATCTGAGAAAAGTCTGCAAGAGGAGTCACGACGATGGATTTAGCGCTGTTTGATCTTGATGAAACACTGATTTGTGAAGACAGTACCGGCCTGTGGCTGCGCTGGCTGGTTTCCCAGGGATTTGCCCCTGCCGCTCTGATCGATGAAGAGCGGGCGCTGATGGAACAATACTATCAAGGCTCGCTGTCGATGGAAGCCTATATGCATACCACACTCTCCCCGCTGGCTGGGATGTCAGCCGCCACGGTATCCGGCTGGATCCGCCGCTTTATTCAGCGAGACATCCTGCCACGCGTCTACCCTGCCGCCCGCGAGCGAATGCGCTGGCATCAGGAACGTGGCGATACCGTCATTGTTATCTCGGCCAGTGGTGAACATCTGGTTACACCGATCGCAGAACAGTTGGGCGCGTGCGGTGCACTGGCGATTGGCGTGGAGATCGTTGATGACCGCTACAGCGGCCAGACCTATGGCACCATGACCTATAAAGAGGGCAAAGTCAGCCGTCTGAACGACTGGTTGCAACAGGCGCAAACGCCGACCTATTCCCGCACCTGGGCTTACAGTGATTCCATCAACGACCTGCCGATGCTGGAACATGCGGACCATGCCTGGGTTATTAACCCTGCGGAACCGCTCAGCCTGCTGGCTCAGCAGCGCGGCTGGGAAATCTGTCACTGGCTTCGGTAACGTTCAGGGCTGATCGTTTCCGGTCAGCCCTGCTTTGTTGCTTAAGGCTGCAACCCCACCTTCAGCAGTTTGCCATTCGCCTCGTCAGTCAGCACATACAGCCAGCCATCCGGCCCGGCCCGTACATCACGAATACGCTCACCACGGTCGGCCAGCAGACGTTCCTGCCCTTCAACCCGATTGCCATTAAGGCTCAGGCGGATCAGGTTTTTCTCTTTCAGTGCACCGATAAACAGTGAATCTTTCCACTGTGGGAAGCGTGTGCCGCTGTAAAACGCCATGCCGCTAATCGCCGGAGAAACTTTCCAGTACCAGACGGGTTGCTCGGTTCCCGCCACGCGGCCTCCTTTCGAGCCGGGGACTTTTTCACCACTGTAATCAATCCCCCATGTCGCCAGCGGCCAGCCGTAATTATTGCCCCGGTGTGGGATATTCACTTCATCGCCGCCACGCGGACCGTGTTCACTCTCCCAGATTTCACCGCTGGCCGGATTCAGGGCAAGTCCCTGCGGATTACGCATCCCCCAGCTCCAGATTTCAGGCCGAGCCCCTGCTTTAGTGGTCAGTGGATTATCGGCCGGAACAGAGCCATCGGCGTTAAGACGAACAATCTTGCCTTGCAGAGCCGACAAATCCTGCGCTTTTTCAGCCTGGAAATTATCACCAAAAGCGATAAACAGATGGCCGCTGCGGTCAAAGGCCAGGCGTGTCCCCAGATTGGCACCGGTTGACATCCCCTGCTGCCGCAGCACTTCGCGGAAGTCACTCAGCTGGCGATGATCCTCGCTGAGCCGGCCATAGCCAACTGCCGCTCCGGCGCGGCCGTCCTGCCCGGCGACGGTATAACTGAGCCAGACGCGGCGGCTGCTGGAGAAATCAGGTGCCAGTACCACATCCAGCAATCCGCCCTGGCGCTGCGCCCAGACCTCAGGCACACCACCAATCGGTTCAGACAGCCCCGCTCCGGCCTGCCAGCGGCGTAACTGGCCGGAACGTTCGGTGATCAACATCCCCTGGTTATCCGGTAGAAAGGCCAGCGACCAGGGATGATCCAACCCATCCTGTAGCACCTCAGCATGGACTTTTTCAGCCCGTATCGCTGGGCTGAGTAATAACGCTGACACCATCGTTAACGCCGCCAGGCAACCTCTCATCGTTATGCTCCTTATCGCTATTTGTTAATTAAACGTAGTTAAATTACCAATAATTGCCGAATTATCCGGTTCAGTGCGCTATATTCCCCGGGCTATTTTTTCAATACTACAAGGGATATGTCTGATGACTTCACGATTACCACAGACGGGTTTCATCCGTTTTTTACTGCTACCGTTGATCATGATGGCCCTGCTGCTGACATTAAGCGGCTGCGGCGACAAAGAGCCAGAACAGCGCAAGGCATTTATTGAATTCCTGCAAACACGCGTGCTGGCAAAATCGCAGGTTGCCGTCCCTACCCTGACGGACGAGGAGACCAAAGCATTCGGCCCCTATGCCAGCGACTATGCGTTACTGACGGATTATCACAAGGGGATGGGCAACGTGTTCAGCGCCTCCCTGGGCGAAGTTTTTGCCCAGTTCAGGGGTGTGAATACCGTCAGCAACCTGATGGCTAAGCGCGATGACCTCAAAAAAATGGCCGATCAAAGTGCCGCCTGGAAACCGGTGCTGGAGAAGCTGCGCGCGGATAGCGAAAGCAAACATGCCGCGCTGAAACAGCCGGACGATCTGAAGGCGGTTTATGACCAGGTGTGGGCTAAAGTGATTGTTGCACCGGGTGATGCGGCGTTGCAGGTTGCCACGCAGGTCCCGGAGGTGCTGACGCTGCTGGTGAGCCAGGTGGATCTGTTGAAACAGCAGGGAGACAAAGTCACCGTATCCGGGAATATCGTGCAGTTTACCGACCAGAAAGCTCTGGATCAGTACAATGCCATTCAGCAAAAACTCCAGCCGTTAGTCATGGATCTGATGAAAACCGCCGGTCAGTTACAAAGCATGATCCGTTAAATCCGGGCAGAAAGTTCACCCGTTACAGCATCAAGATAAAAGTGGCCGACCGAGTGTTGCGGTCGGCCAACAACGAGTACTTTACTGCGCAGGGAAAGTCACAACGTCCCGTACCATCTCATCGATACCGCTTTTCAGCTCGCTCAGATTGATCGGTGCATTGCTGTTAGGCACGGTTTTTCCGTAAGCCTTGCGGACCACTTCCACCACCGGTTTGCCGGTTTTCGCATCCAGCAACTGCGTTTCCAGGAACAGCACACTGTTCTGAGTACGATGCCCGGAGGCCGCCATCGTGCTGGCAACGACCGCCGCCACCGGCACCACTTCATAGAACTTCATATCCTGATTTTCGGCATTCACCGCCGTGATCGCCGTTTTCATGATCAGCGTGCCGGGGCCGGACTGATTCACCAGCGCTTTACGCTGCCCAACCGCACTTTTCAGCTGCTGGTCGAGATAACTGCGCACCTGGTCCAGCGTGGGTTGGCTGACGCGGGCAGTCGGTTTTGCTGCCGGGTAATAGACCACCGGGGTGTAATAAATGCCGCGATAATCAGACAGTTTAAAATCAGGTGAAACCCAGCGCAACGTTTCATGACCGCTGGGAGACTCCGATGCTTTCAGGCGGGAATAATCCGGCAAAAAACCGGAATATTGTGTGGTATCAGCTACTTTTGACGAACAGCCGGCCAGCACAAGACACAACGTTGCCAGCCCGGCGACCAGAGGGAGACGCAAATTCTGCATTGCCAAATTCCTTGCTCAGTGAAGGTTATTCAAGCATAGAGCGCGCCTGACCTTTCACCAGCGGGATAAGCAAAATAGTTGATCTGACTGCGGTCAGCGTCAGGTTTTTAGCTTCGGATCCAGCGCATCCCGCAGGCCATCCCCCAGCAGATTAAAGGCGAGCACGGTCAGGAAAATCGCCAGACTGGGGAAAATCGCCACGTGCGGTGCCAGCACCATATCAGCCTGAGCCTCATTGAGCATCGCCCCCCACTCCGGGGTCGGCGGCTGCGCGCCCAGCCCAAGAAATGACAGGCTGGCTGCCGAAATGATTGAAGTACCAATACGCATAGTGAAATAAACCACAATCGACGACAGCGTCCCCGGCAGAATGTGCCGCAGGATGATAGTCAGATCCGATGCGCCGATACTGCGTGCCGACTCAATATACGTCAAATGCTTCAGCACCAGCGTATTGCCGCGGACAAGGCGGGCAAAGGCCGGAATACTGAATATCGCCACCGCCAGAATCACATTCGACATGCCGTTGCCCATCACCGCCACCACGGCGATCGCCAGCAGAATGCCGGGAAACGCGAACAGCACATCGCAGATACGCATAATGATGCGGTCCCACCAGCCTTCGTAGTAACCGGCTAACAGCCCCAGCAGCGTGCCTATCGCGGCACCCACCGCTACCGAGAAGAAACCCGCGACCAGTGATAGCCGGCTACCCAGCAGCACGCGACTGAAAATATCACGCCCCAGCGCATCCACGCCAAACCAGTGGACCAGCGACGGCCCTTCATTCAGCCGATCGTAATCAAAAAAGTTCTCGGCATCGAACGGGGCGAGAAGCGGTGCAAACAGCGCAATCAGGATCAGCAGCAGCACAAAAACAGCGGCAATCATCGCCACATGCTGGCGACGAAAACGCCGCCAGAACTCACGCCACGGGGTACGGACGCGATTGGGACTGATACCCGGCAGCGCTGAGAGTACGGCGTTACGTCGCCAGTTAATCATCATGCATCCTTACTTGTAGCGAATGGCGGGGTTGATCGCGGCATACAGCATATCGACCACCAGGTTAATCAAGATAAACTCCAGCGAAAACAGCAGCACTTCGGCCTGGATAACCGGGTAGTCGCGCATTTCCACCGAATCCACCAGCAGTCGCCCCAGGCCAGGCCAGTTAAACACCACCTCCACCACGATGGAGCCCCCCAGCAGGAAGCCAAATTGCAGGCCCATCATCGTGACCACCGGGATCATCGCATTGCGCAGGCCGTGTTTGATCACCACCACCGATTCACGCACGCCCTTAGCGCGTGCAGTACGCATATAGTCTTCCTGCATCACCTCAACGAAAGAGGCCCGGGTAAAGCGTGCCATCACCGCCGCCACGGCAGCGCCGAGGGTAATGGAGGGTAAAATATAATGTTGCCAGCTATCGGCACCGACGGTCGGCAGCCAGCCAAGCTCCACGGAAAAAACCTGCATCAGCAGGATGCCCAGCGCAAACGCCGGGAAAGAGATCCCTGAAACCGCCAGCGTCATCCCCAGCCTGTCCGGCCAGCGGTTGCGCCATACGGCAGAGACAATGCCAATGGCCATACCAAAAATCACTGACCACACCATGCTGCTCAGGGTCAGCCACAGCGTCGGCAGAAAGCGTTGGGCGATCTCTTCCGAGACCGGGCGTTTCGACACCATCGAGATGCCAAAATCCCCGCGCACGGCATGGGTGATGTACTGCCAGAACTGCTGCGGCAAAGGCAAATCCAGCCCCAGTTGCTGGCGCACCATCGCCACCACATCGGCATCGGCTTCGCGCCCGGCAATCAGTCGCGCCGGATCGCCGGGCAGCAGGTGAACAAACAGGAACACCAGCACCGCCACGATCAGCAGCGTGGGGATCAGCCCCAGTAAGCGTTTGAGAAAATAGTTAAGCATCTTGTACCCTGCGCCTCCCTGACGGGAGGCGCGTTAGTCCATTACTTCAGGTCAGCATCGTCAAAGCTGAACGAGGTATCCGGCATCACATAGAACCCGGTCAGGTTTTTGGTGTTTGCCGAAACCAGCTTTTCCACGACCAGCGGTGCCCAAGGCTGATCTTTCCAGATACGGTCCTGCGCATCTTTGTACAGCGCGGCTTTTTTCTCGCCGTCAGTCGTATTCAGCGCATCAGCCAGATCTTTATCCACCTGTGTGTTGCTGTAGAAAGCGGTGTTAAAGATGGTTGGCGGCCAGGACTGCGTGGCGAACAGCGGCGTTAAGGCCCAGTTGGCTTCCCCGGTAGAGGCAGACCAGCCAGTGTAGAACATGCGCACGCCGCTCTCTTTCTGGCCTTTATCTTCAACCTGTGCCGCACGCTGACCGGCATCCAT
The DNA here is from genome assembly GCF_037479575.1 of Erwinia sp. MYb416. Taxonomy (NCBI): domain Bacteria; kingdom Pseudomonadati; phylum Pseudomonadota; class Gammaproteobacteria; order Enterobacterales; family Erwiniaceae; genus Erwinia; species Erwinia sp. MYb416. Next base: position 757,737 of record NZ_JBBGYT010000438.1, on the reverse strand, counting down.
CGCCGTCAGTTCCACTTTGATGCCCACCTGTGCCAGCTGCTGCTGGGTGAATTGCAACACCTTCTGCGCAGTGCTGTGATTATGCGAAGACCACAGTGCGGTAGTAAAGCCGTTCGGATAGCCCGCTTCCTTCAACAGTTCACGCGCTTTAGCCGGGTTGTATTCCGGGGCCGGGTAGCTTTGTGAGTACTGGATCGACGGCGGTACAATACCGGTTGCCGGGGTGGCATAACCGGCGAAGGCCACTTTCGCCAGCGCCTCACGGTTAATCGCGTAGTTGATCGCTTCACGCACTTTCGGGTTATCAAACGGCTTCTGCGTCACGTTAAAGCTGATGTAACGCTGCATGATCGATGGCGAGGTCACCAGATCCAGTTTGCTGTTTTTCTCCAGCAGTTTCGCCTGCTCAAACGGGATAGGGAAAGCAAAGTTGGCTTCGCCCGTTTGCAGCATCGCGGAACGGGTGTTGTTATCCACGACCGGGCGCCAGGTAATGCTGTCCAGCTTCGGATAGCCCGCTTTCCAGTAACCCGCAAACTTCTTCACTTTCACAAAATCAGTCTGATTCCAGGTGACGAACTCGTAAGGACCGGTGCCGACCGGGTGGAAGCCGATATCCTTACCGTATTTCTTCAGCGCATCCGGGGAGATCATCGCCGCTGCCGGGCTGGCCAGGGTGTTGATAAAGGCAGAGAACGGTTGCTTAAGCGTGATTTTTACCGTGTTAGCGTCCACCACTTCGGTGCTGGCGATGGTTTTAAACAGGTTATACCGCTTGAGATGATTGTCCGGGTTACTGGCACGGTCGAGGTTGGCTTTTACCGCTTCAGCATTAAACGGGGTGCCATCCTGGAAGTTAACACCGGTTTTTAGTTTGATGGTATAGCTCAGTCCATCCGGGCTGGCCTGGTAACTTTCTGCCAGCACGTTTTCCAGCTTCATCTCTTTATCAAAGCCAAACAGCCCCTGATAAAACGACTTTGCCACGGCCTGCGACAGCGTGTCATTCGCGTCGTACGGGTCCAGGGTGGTGAAGTTTGAGGCGACTGCAATGGTGACATCTTTCGCCGCCCAGGCAGGCAGTGCAACAACGCTGCCGAGCAGGCCAGCAGTTAACAGCAATTTACGCGTGTAGTGATTCATCATGTCATCCCTTATTGTCGTTCTACTCTGGAGTAAACAGGTTCTAGCTGCGATTTATGGCATGGCGCGCCACGTAATGCCCGGCGCTCACCTCTACCAGCGGTGCCACATCCGGCTCATCACCGAGGGCGTGGATTGGGCTGGGTATTTCATCAACGAGCAGTGCGCGTTCACGTCTCCGGTGCGCAGGGTCGGCCACCGGTACAGCGGCCATCAGCTTACGGGTGTAAGGATGCTGGGGATGTTCGAACACCGCCTGGCGCGGACCGATTTCCACAATCTGCCCAAGGAACATCACCGCCACACGGTGGCTGATTCGTTCCACCACCGCCATATCGTGCGAGATAAACAGAAACGCAATGCCAAATTCACGCTGCAAATCGAGCATCAAATTAATAATCTGTGCCTGGATCGACACATCCAGCGCGGAAACCGCTTCATCGGCGATCACGACTTTCGGATTAAGCGCCAGCGCGCGGGCAATACAGATGCGTTGTCGCTGCCCGCCGGAAAATTCATGGGGATAGCGCTGGGCGTGTTCAGGCAGCAGGCCGACGCGCTCTAACAGGGCGGCCACGCGCTGCTCGGCCTCCCGCCCACGGGCAATGCCGTGCACCAGCAGCGGTTCCATGATCGAAAACCCCACCGTCAGGCGCGGGTCGAGCGACGCATAAGGGTCCTGGAAAATAAACTGAATATCACGCCGCAGATGCGACAACGCGCTCCCAGTCAGATTATCGATACGCTGGCCGTTGAAAGTGATGCTGCCGCCCTGGCTTTCAACCAGCCGCAGCAGCGAACGCCCGGTGGTGGACTTGCCGCAGCCGGACTCTCCCACCAGCGCCAGCGTTTCGCCGGGGCGCAGATCAAAGCTCACCTTCTCTACCGCATGCACACGGCGCTGTACCCGGTTGAGCAGGCCGCCACGAATATCAAAACGCGTCACCAGGTCGCGCACCTGAAGAATCGGCGTATCCTGCGGGTTTACCGTATCCTGCGGCTGCTCTGCCACGGATTCACCTTCACTGACCAACGGGAATTTGGCTGGCCAGTGACGCCCGGTCATCGCCCCCAGTTTCGGTACGGCTGCCAGCAGCGCACGCGTATAGGGCTGTTGAGGGTGACTGAAGATCGCCTCGACGCTGCCGGTTTCCACCACATCACCGCGATACATGACCTGAACGCGGTCGGCCATCTCGGCCACCACGCCCATATCGTGAGTGATAAAGATCACCCCCATCTGCATCTCTTTTTGCAGCACGCGGATCAGCTGGAGTATTTGTGCCTGAATGGTCACATCCAGCGCGGTAGTGGGTTCATCGGCAATCAACAGCGCAGGACGGCAGGAGAGCGCCATCGCGATCATCACACGCTGACGCATCCCGCCAGAAAGCTGATGCGGATAGCGCGCCAGCACATTTTTTGCTTCAGGGATACGCACGAGGTCGAGCATCCGCTGCGCCTCGGCCAGCGCCCCGGCGTGGTTTTTGCCCTGATGGAGACGAATGGATTCGGCAATCTGCTCACCCACCGGGAATACCGGGTTCAGCGAGGTCATCGGCTCCTGGAAAATCATCGCCATATCGGCACCGCGCAGGGTGCGCAACTGCGACGGCGACTGTGTGGCCAGATTGACCAACTGATGATTGCGACGACGTAGCCACATCTCCCCGTTGTCAATTTGCCCGCCGCCCTGCTCCACCAGCCGCATTAGGGCAAGTGAGGTAACCGATTTACCGGAACCGGACTCACCAACAATCGCCAGCGTTTCGCCACGGCGGACCTCCAGTGACAGGTTATTGACGGCCTGAATACGCTGGCCTTCATGCTGGAAGCTGACGCTGAGGTCGCTTACCGACAGCACCACATCATCCTGATGGGGTAACTCACTCATCAGGGCTCCTCCCGATAAATGGCGACCACTGGCCGTTCACCCACCACGGCATAAGCGCGATACATGCCTTCGCTGTTAAACGGCAGCACCACGTTGCCAGCAGCGTCGATGGCAATCAGCCCACCGCTGCCGCCCAGTGCAGGAATATTTTCGTGGATCACTTTGTCACTGGCCTGTTGTAACGACAGTCCGGCGTACGCCATCAGCGCGGCGATATCATAGGCCGCCAGCGTGCGCATAAACACTTCCCCGGTACCCGTACAGGAGACGGCCACGCTGTCGCTGGCGTAGCATCCTGCGCCAGGTAAGGGGGAGTCACCGACACGACCCACCTGCTTGTTAGTCATGCCGCCCGTAGAGGTTGCCGCTGCAAGATTGCCCGCCTGGTCGAGGGCAACCGCACCCACCGTGCCAAACTTGCGGTCAGGATCCAGCGGTTCGCCAGACGCATCGCCATCGTGATCCAACAGAGTTTGTTGTGTGGCGATGGCGCGCTCAAGCTGTGCACGGCGCTCTGGCGTGGAGAAAAACGCATTTTCGACCATTTCGAGGCCATGTGATGCCGCAAACGATTCCGCACCCTGGCCGATAAACAACACATGAGGACTGTTTTCCAGCACCGTGCGTGCCGCCAGCACCGGATTACGCACGCGGGTAACACCCGCCACAGCCCCGGCTTCTCGCGTGCGGCCATCCATGACGCTGGCATCCAGCTCATGCGTGCCTTCATGCGTAAAGACTGAGCCGACCCCGGCATTAAACAGTGAACTCTCTTCCAGCTGGCGCACCGCCTCGGTCACCACATCCAGCGCACTCCCTCCCGCCGCCAGCAACGCCTGCCCGCTGGCAACGATCTGCAACAGCGCCTGGCGATAGAGCAGTTCTTTCTCTGCATCCATGCTGGCACGCGCGATAGCTCCTGCACCACCGTGAATTGCAATCGTCGCTATGGCCATAATTCATTTTACCCTGTGTGCCAAATCAGCATGAAAAACACTGAGTTAGAATATATTTGTCGAAAAAAAGCAGTTTTTGACTATAGGCAGGCAATATAGCGATGTAAAGCAGAAAGTTCGCACCCTGATAATAACCATTAATTCTAAGATAAACTTTATAGACGGTTATGGCTTACGAAGGCGGGCAAACGTGACCCTGCGAGCGATTCACGCCATAATGATCCCATCAGTTTTTTGCCCGAATCCTGGAGAAATAACTCAATGGAAGCTTTCACTGCGGGGTTAATCTCGCTTGATGATGCAATCAGCACGTTGCTGGCGCGCGTGATCCCTGTTCAGCAACATGACACCGTGGCTTTACCGGATGCCGCGGGTCGTATTACCGCCAGCGCGGTGATCTCCCCCATCGATGTCCCCCCATTCGACAATTCCGCCATGGACGGTTATGCCCTGCGCATGGCCGATCTCACCGCGGGAAGCACACTGCCCGTGGCGGGGAGGGCTTTTGCCGGTAGCCCATTCAGCGGCAACTGGCCTGCCGGGACCTGCATTCGAATTATGACCGGTGCGCCGCTGCCTGTGGGCTGTGACGCGGTAGTGATGCAGGAACAGACTGAGCAGGAAGGTGAGGCCATCCGCATCACTGCCGATGTCAGTGCCGGGCAAAATATCCGCCGGGTGGGTGAAGATATCCGCCAGGGAACCCAGGTACTGGAGGCGGGAATAAAACTGGGTGCGGCCGAACTGCCGCTGCTCGCCTCGCTGGGCATTGCCCAGGTCGCGGTGCTGCGTAAGCTACGGGTTGCCCTGTTCTCCACCGGCGATGAGTTACAGCCGGTGGGTCAGCCGCTGGCTGCGGGCCAGATATACGATACTAACCGCTTCGCCGTGCAGCTGATGCTGAACAAACTCGGCTGCGAGGTGATCGATCTCGGGATTATCCGTGATGACCCGGCTGCGCTGCGTGCTGCCTTTATTGAGGCCGATAGTCGTGCGGATGTGGTGATCAGCAGCGGCGGCGTATCGGTGGGTGCAGCGGATTACACCCGGCAGATGCTGGAAGAACTGGGTGAAATCGGCTTCTGGAAGCTGGCAATGAAACCCGGTAAGCCCTTTGCTTTCGGTCGCCTGCCGAACAGCTGGTTCTGCGGTCTGCCTGGCAATCCGGTCTCGGCGGTGGTGACCTTTTACCATCTGGTGCAGCCATTACTGGCGAAGCTGACGGGGCAGGCAGGCCCGGCATTGCCGCCACGTCAGCGGGTGCGGAGCGCCAGCTTTCTGAAGAAATCCCCCGGCCGCCTCGACTTTCAGCGCGGTATTTTGCAGCGCAATGGGCAAGGCGAGCTGGAGGTAGCCACCACCGGCCATCAGGGCTCACATATCTTCAGTTCCTTCCAACAGGCTAACTGCTTTATTGTTCTGGAACGGGATCGCGGCAACGTCGACGTGGGAGAATGGGTGGAAGTCGAACCGTTCAATTCCCTGTTGGAAGGCTGATATGTTTCCCGAACTGAATGATGAAGAGATGCTGCGCTACAATCGCCAGATCGTGCTGCGCGGCTTCGATTTTGACGGACAGGAGCGGCTGAAGGCTGCCCGGGTGCTGGTGGTCGGGTTGGGCGGGCTGGGCTGTAGCGCCAGCCAGTACCTCGCTTCGGCCGGTGTGGGTCATCTGACACTGCTCGATTTCGACCACGTGTCGGTGTCGAATCTGCAACGTCAAATCCTGCACGGCGAAGCGCAGGTCGGTATGGCAAAGGTGGACTCAGCACGGCTGCGGCTGGCGGCCATCAATTCCCTGATTTCCCTTGAGGCCATCAACGACCGGCTGGACGATCAACCGCTGGGCGATCAGATCGCTGCGCATCACCTGGTGGTGGACTGTTGCGATAACCTGGAAACGCGTGAGCAGCTCAACCGATTGTGCCATGCGCGCAAAATTCCGCTGGTATCCGGTGCGGCGATCCGCATGGAAGGCCAGATCAGCGTCTTCACCTGGGGCCACGATGAACCCTGTTACCGCTGTGTCAGCCGCCTGTTTGGCATCGCGCCGCTGAGCTGTGTGGAAGCGGGCGTAATGGCGCCATTGGTGGGCGTGATCGGTTCATTGCAGGCGATGGAGGCGATCCGTGTCCTGACCCAATACGGCAGCCCGGTGGCAGGGAAACTGCTGTTGTATGATGCAATGACCTTGCAGTTCCGAAGTATGACACTGGCTAAAGATCCGGATTGTGAAGTGTGCGGCATCATCAACCAGCACTATAGTTAAGTTGAATGCCTGGATGCATAAAGGATTGATTAGCACATGATTGATGAGCAAAGTGGGATAAGCGCGAGTGAAAAATCATCATTGCGCCAGATGATGATTATTTTTCTATTGGTGATTGTCACAGCGGTGATTGCGATTAACAGCTGGATTGTGTGGAGCTCGTGGAACCGCATGATTTCCACCTCGAAGGATGATGCGCGTAATCTCTCCCAGTCCCTTTCCCGCCAGGCGGAAGATACCTTCTTACAGGTTGATCTGACATTACAGGATCTGCGTGACCGCATCTCTCTGATCGGCCTGCGCGACGATCAGACCGATTACCTGCGTGAGATCCTGACCAATCGTAAAGCCAGTCTGCCACAGTTGCATGGTCTGTTTATCTTTGACGCCCAGGGCCGCTGGCTGGTGACCTCAGATGGCAATATCCCCAAACGTGCCAATAATAGCGACCGCGAATATTATCTTTATCACCAGCAGAACAGCAGCACGCAGGTGCACATTGGCAAAGTGATCCGCAGCAGAACGACCGGGGATCTCATTATCCCAGTGTCCATGCGCCTGGATAATTACGATGGTTCTTTTCGGGGTGTGCTGCTGGCCAGCGTCAGGCTGAGCTACTTCAAGCAAGCGTACAGCTACTACAACCTCGGCCAGCACGATGTGCTGGCGCTGATGCTGAAAGACGGCACAATTCTGTACGTTCGTCCTTTCTCCGATGACACCATTAATCGCAATATTGCCGGCGGCCCGCTGTTTACCAGCCTGCTCAAAAATGCGACCAGCGGTACCGCCATTTATGGCTCTACGCTGGATGGCATCGAACGGGTGTTTGGTTACTCCAGCCTGAAACGGTATCCGCTGGTTGTGGCCGCAGGCTACGACAAAAACCATCTGCTGGAAGTGTGGTTCTCCGATATCAGCATCTTTATTACGCTCTGCACCATTCTGCTGCTGGTGATCGCCCTGCTCGGATTCCTGGTGCTGCGCCATATTTCACTTAACCTGAAAAATCAGCAGGAGCTGTCCCTGGTGCGCGACAGGCTGACCTCAATGAACCGGACTCTGCAGACGCTGGCGCTGGTGGACAGCCTGACCGGGTTAGCTAACCGGCGGCAGTTTGATCTCTATCTGCAGCGCAGTGCGGAACGGTCGGTAAAACTGCACAGTCCGCTGGCGCTGCTGATGATAGATGTCGACAACTTCAAGCTGTTTAATGATAGCTACGGGCATCTGGCAGGTGATGACTGCCTGAAACAGGTGGGTGATACGCTGGCGCATTTACCGCGCAGACCCGAGGATCTGGTTGCCCGCTATGGGGGGGAAGAGTTTGCGGTGGTGATGCCAGGGGCGGATCGTGCTGCCGCGCTGCGCTTTGCTCATCAGGCCATCGCGGCCATCGCCAACCTTGCTATTCCTCATCAGCATGCCGAAAAAACGGGGAATGTGGTCACCATCAGCGTGGGAGTGCATGTGGTAAACGCAGAACGCAATGTTGATATCAGTCTGGCACTGATTGCGGAGGCGGATAAAGCGCTTTATGCAGCGAAAAAGGCGGGGAAAAACCGGGTAGCGGAAAATCAATCTGAGGTGAGTGACTGATATAGCGTACACATTCCTGGCACGGGGCGACCGGAAAAAAAGGTCGCCCTCTACAGGATCCTAATGCCCAGGGTCGACCTTATGTTTCGGTCAGCCCGCAGCCACTGGGCCTTAAACGATACCCTGGCTACGCAGGTAATCTTCGTAGTCACCGGTAAAGTCGTTGATTTTGCCTGGTGTCATTTCAATCACGCGGGTCGCCAGCGAACTGACGAATTCACGGTCGTGAGACACGAAGATCAACGTACCTTCGTACATTTCCAGCGCCATGTTCAGCGCTTCGATGGACTCCATATCAAGGTGGTTGGTTGGCTCATCCATGATCAGCACATTAGGCTTCTGCATCATCAGCTTACCAAACAGCATACGGCCCTTTTCACCACCGGACAGCACCTTCGCAGGCTTCTTAATATCATCCTGGCTGAACAGCAGGCGGCCGAGAATACCGCGTACGGCCTGCTCGTCATCACCGTCCTGCTTCCACTGGCTCATCCAGTCGAACACGGTGAGGTCGTCGGCAAAGTCATGGGCATGGTCCTGCGCGTAGTAACCAATCTGCGCGTTTTCAGACCATTTCACCGTACCATTTTCTGGCAGCAGTTCGCCGATCAGGGTTTTCAGCAGCGTGGTTTTACCGATACCGTTTGGCCCCAGAATCGCCAGCTTTTCGCCCACTTCCAGCAGCATGTTGACGTTCTTAAACAGGGGACCATTGTCGAAACCTTTGGTCACCGCTTCCAGCGTCAAGGCGTTACGGAACAGCTTCTTGTCCTGCTCGAAACGGATAAACGGGTTCTGACGGCTGGAGGCTTTGACTTCGTCCAGCTTGATCTTATCAATCTGCTTGGCGCGTGACGTTGCCTGACGAGATTTAGAGGCGTTGGCGCTGAAGCGGCTGACGAAGGATTGCAGTTCGTTGATCTGCGCTTTCTTCTTGGCGTTATCCGACAGCAGACGATCGCGGGCCTGGGTGGCCGCCGTCATATATTCATCGTAGTTACCCGGATAGACGCGCAGTTCGCCGTAATCCAGATCCGCCATATGCGTACACACCATATTCAGGAAGTGACGGTCATGCGAAATGATGATCATGGTGCTGTTACGTTCGTTCAGCACCTGCTCCAGCCAGCGAATGGTATCGATGTCCAGGTTGTTTGTTGGTTCGTCAAGCAGCAGAATTTCCGGGTTAGAGAACAACGCCTGTGCCAACAGCACACGCAGTTTCCAGCCGGGAGCGACTTCGCTCATCGGGCCGTAATGCTGCTCCAGCGGAATCCCCACGCCCAGCAGCAGTTCACCGGCGCGCGCTTCCGCGGTATAACCGTCCATCTCGCCATACTTCTCTTCGAGATCGGCGACTTTGTAGCCGTCTTCTTCGCTCATTTCCGGCAGCGCATAGATCGCATCGCGCTTTTCTTTCACCGCCCACAGCTCGCCGTGACCCATGATCACGGTATCCAGTACGGAATACTGTTCAAAGGCGAACTGGTCCTGGCGTAATTTACCCAGACGTTCGTTCGGGTCAAGAGCAACGTTGCCGCCAGAGGGTACCAGGTCGCCGCCCAGAATTTTCATAAAGGTGGATTTGCCGCTGCCGTTGGCGCCAATCAGGCCATAACGGTTGCCGCCGCCAAATTTGACAGAGATGTTTTCGAACAGCGGCTTACTGCCAAACTGCATGGTGACGTTGCTGGAAACTAGCACAGAGATAGCCTTTAATTTTTAATGTGAGTATGTGAGTCAGCGCGCATTATGCCAAAAAAAAGGCGCGGGGCATACAGCGGGAAATCCTGGAGAGGGGGAACATCAGGGCCGGGGAGCAACCCGGCCCTGACGGTTAATGACTTTCTGCTTTACGTTTCGACGCGGTTAATGCTTTGCTCTCTTCTTCATTACTCAGCCAGTCATGCAGATAATGCTCTATCTGCTCAAGACTGCGATTGCGTGTTTCCGGGATGCATTTGATAACGAAGATGCCGGAAGCAATACCGATCAGCGCAAAAATCAGGAAGGCGCCTGACAGACCCACGCTGGCGAGTAACATCGGGAATGCCAGTGAGATCAGGAAATTGGCGATCCACATCGCGAAAATCGCGCTGCCCATAAACATCCCGCGCAGCCGGGTCGGGAAGATCTCCGACAGCAACAACCAGGTCGCTGGCGAAAGGAAGCCTTGCTGAAAGCTGAGGAACATCAGCATACCCAGCAGCACGAGATAACCGCGCAGGGCATCCACCTGACCATTCACCGTTTCCGGCATAAAGAAACTCACCGCTGCGATAAACAGCAGGCTGAAGGTACAGCCAAACTGACCGATCAGCGTCATGGTACGGCGGCCCATTTTACCCAGCAGCCAGATACCCACGCAGACCATCAGCACCGAGACGACGCCGTTAGCAATCGTGGCAAAAAGCGCCGCATTAGTGCTCATGCCGATAGCTTTTAACATAGTTGGAGCGTAATACATGATGGTATTAACGCCTGAGGTCTGCTGAATAACCGCAATCCCCACGCCGATCAGAAACAGCTTCATCAGCCAGGGTTTGGCAAGATCGTGCAGGCCCGGTTTTCTTTGATTCTCCTCCTCGGCCAGCGTCTCCTCAATCTCCTCCATTTCCCAGTCAACGTCTTCTTTGGCACGGGTGCGTTCCAACACGCGACGGGCTTCAGCCAGCCTGCCCTGCATCGCATACCAGCGCGGCGTATCGGGCATAAACATCATTCCGAACCACAGCAGCACCGCCGGAACGGTGGCAATCGCCAGCATCCAGCGCCATGTTTCATCACCGCCCCAGGCGGCGTTAAAACCGGCATTGGATATATAGGCGAGCAGTTGACCCGTGACGATCATGAGTTCCTGGATGGTCACCAGCTGACCACGTTTATTCGCCGGGGCAATTTCAGCAATATACACCGGCACCGTCGCCGATGCCCCACCCACTGCGACACCGAGGATCAGGCGGAAGAAAATCATCCACTCGACATCAGGCGCCATCGCGGTTCCGATGGAGCCAATGGCAAAGATGATGGCAAGAGTGATGATGATTTTCTTACGTCCGGCCGTATTAGCGAAATGCCCGGAGAGCAGTGCGCCAAAAGCGGCGCCGAATAACAGCGAGCTGGTGACCAGGCCTGTGGTAAATGGCGTGAGATGTAATTCATCGCCCATAAACAGCAGAGCACCTGAGATTACGCCGGTATCATAGCCAAACAGCAAGCCACCCAGGGTAGCCACCGCGGCGATCACTTTCACAAATGGTTCAGTTTTCGTTCGACTATTCGGACCTGAAGCCCGGTTAGGTGTTAAATATTGTTCTTTTGCCATGGTGACTACAGTGACCTCTCATCGACCTGGTTAGTAGGGTGCAGGGGGGTAAATCATTATTTTGCTCAACCGTTCACCGCCTCTGAACCTTAATTTAGACTATTTCTTTCATTTCAATTAACAATGAAAATTAAATTTTGAGCGTTACATCGCATTATTTCATTTTAATTGCGACACCCATCACATAAACATGCCAATGACGTTGTATTAATGTGATCTAATGGGCGAAAAAAATATTTGAGAACATTTCATCCAGAATGAAATAATCATTATTCATTTCATTTAAAATAAAAAAATGATAGGAAAATATCAAACCAAAAAACAGATAATCTCGTAAACCTCTTTCATAAATTCCATTAATTACAACAAATTAAGAAAATGATAATTAATTATCATAGAATCATAAAAAACTCTCTTTTCGCAGAACAGGCCTCTCATTTATGGTCAAACATAATGAAAATAAACAGGAATTCCATCGTTATGGCTTGCACAGGTTAAAAGAGTGAAATGGAGTAAACTCTCATTTCTTGCTTTTTTTGAGGAAAAAAGGCGATGAGATTCAAACCAAAAAAAACGCGGCCCCTGATGAGAGCCGCGTTTTTTTATAAAGATAAAACCTTACTGTGGGTTTTCTGCGGGGCCAAATACCGAATAATCCGGCATGTTCACGTTTTGATACGCTTCCCAGCCGCCGCCCAGCGCTTTATACAGCGCGACCAGGTCAAGCGTGCTCTGTACCCGTGCCTGTTCCGCCTGCTGTTGCGCCTGCGCCAGCTGACGCTGTGCATCCAGCGCCTCAATAAAGGTCGAGATCCCCTGGCGATAGCTGTCGCTGGCCAGCGTAAAGGCACGCTGTAACGCCGCCACAGTGTCATCCAGCCCTTCCACCTGCTGCTGGTCGCTGCGATAGCTGACCAGCGCATTTTCCACATCCTGCAACGCCGTCAGCACCGTCTGACGATAACCCAGCGCCGCGCTCGCCTGCTGCGCACGGGCCAGCTTCACACTGGATACCAGCCGCCCCCCCTGGAAGATCGGGATGGTGACGGACGGTCCGTAGCTGTAGAAATGACTGCTCCAGTTATCCAGATAGCTGGCATCGCTGTTACGCATGCCAAACTGCCCGGTCAGTGACAGACTGGGAAACAGCTGTGCCACAGAAACACCAATATTGGCGGTCGCCGCGTGCAGGCTGGCTTCCGCTTCACGCACATCCGGGCGACGACGCGCCAGCTCAGACGGTACGCCGACCGGCACCGCTTTCGGCAGAGCCGGCAGCGGTTTGGCGGTCATTAACTCCGCATCCAGTGCGCCGGGGACTCTGCCCGTCAGCACGGCCAGACCGTTCATCGCCTGGTGGATCTGCGCCTGATACTGCGGCAGTTGAGCGCGCAGTGAATTCACCTGGGCGCGGGAGTTCTCCACATTGGTCTGCGGTGCCAGCCCATTACGCTGCTGGCTCTGCGTCAGCTCCAGTGTCTGCTCCGCCACGTCAATCTGTGTTTGCAGGGTACGGGTAATGGCTTGCGCGCCCCGCAGCTGCAGGTAAGCCCGCGCCACTTCGGCCTCCAGTGACACCAGCGCATCATTACGGTTTTCTACCGATTGTTGCTGCTGCGCATCGGCCATTTCGACCTGACGACGCACTTTGCCCCACAGATCCAGCTCCCACGAAGCGTCAAAACTGCCCTGATACAGCCCGACCGGCTTAGACAGGCTGTCGAGGGCCGGTTGTAAATCGGTTTCGCTTCCCGCCTGGTCAATCTGGTCGTAGACCCCTTCGGACTCCAGTTCGCCTTTAATGCCCAACTGTTGGCGGGTAAAACGGGCGTTACCGTTCACGGAAGGTGCCCAGGCACCGCGTGCCTGGTTCAGCTGCTGACGTGCGCCAGCGATACGCAGTACCGCCTGCTGCAGGGATAAATTGCCTTTAATGGCACGTGCGATCAGGCTGTCCAACTGCGGATCGTTAAATGACTTCCACCAGTTCGGGTTAGTCGCTGCCGCCAGCGGCGCGGAGATACCGTCCGGCTGCATACTGTTAAAACGCTCCGGTGTGGCGGGCTTCGGCGCCTGGTAATCCGGGCCAACGGCACAGCCACTGAGCATCAGTGCAACGGCTATCAGCCCACCACTGCGCGAACGCAAAAAAGAAGGAGGAACGTTCATGTCAGTGTGCTCCTGCACTGCCCTGGCTCTTGATAGGCGCCAGTAACAGACAAAATGGAATAAGGACCAGGGCAACAATACTGAGGCCCATAAAAACATCGATATAGGCGAGGAAACGCGCCTGCACGATCATCTGTTTATACAACTGCCCGGTGGCGATGGTCACCGGGTCACCCGCCATATGCACATAGTCCCTGACGCCCTGGGCCCAACGCTCAACCGTCAGGTTAAACGGCTCATTGAGTGGGGTCATGTTATGTACCAGTTGCGCGCTACGCGCCTGGGGGCGTTCGGTGATCATCGCCGTCGATAGCGAAATACCAATCGATCCCGCCACATTACGAAACATGGTAAACAGCGCCGAGGCATCGGCATTCAGCCGCTGCGGAATAGTGACAAACGCGATGGTGGTCAGCGGTACAAACAGGAAGCCGAGGCCAATGGTCTGGAAACTGCGCATGATGACCAGCGTGGTGAAGTCGATATCCGGCGTCAGGGTCGATGAGTAGATAAACGACACCCCGAGCAATGCAAAGCCAAAGGCAATCAGCAGACGCGTCTGCACGATGGGCATCAGCTTCAGCACCAGCGGGATCGACAGCACAATCAGCACCGCCCCGGGCGACAACACCAGCCCCGAGAGCGTGGCGGTATACCCCAGGTCCTGCTGTGCCAGTTGAGGGATAACCACCGAACTGCCATACAGGATCGCAGCCATGCCCGCCATCAACAAGCAGGCCACCGCAAAATTACGGTCTTTCAGTACGTGCAGATCGACCACCGGCTTTTTGGCATACAGCAACCAGTAAATCGCTCCGACAATCCCGGTCAGAGCCAACAGCGCGAAGGTAACGATAAACCCCGACTGGAACCAGTCTTCATCTTCGCCACGGTCCATCATCACCTGCAGGCAGCCAAGGCCGAGTGTGATCAGACTGATGCCGATATAGTCGACGCTCAGTTTGCCCTTCGCCTTTTTACGCTCCCACGGCGGATCTTCCAGCAGCTGGTAGATCGCCAGCACGCTGAGGATCCCCACCGGAATATTGATGAAGAACACCCAGCGCCAGCTGTAGTTATCGGTGATCCAACCGCCAAGCGTCGGTCCGAGAACCGGCGCCACGATCACCGCAATCGACGACAGACCGAACGCCTTACCGCGATCCTCCGGCTTAAAATAATCCAGCAGCACAGACTGCTGCACAGGCTGTAACCCGCCGCCGAAGAATCCCTGTAATACGCGGAACAGAATGATCTGCCACAGTTCAGTCGCAATGCCGCACAGGAATGAGCAGACGGTAAACATCACAATACAGATGAGGAAAAACTGCTTACGGCCCAGCAAACGACTCAGGAAGGCTGAAATCGGTAGCACGATGCCGTTGGCCACCAGATAGGAGGTCAGCACCCAGGTGGATTCGTCATAACTGGCCGAGAGCGATCCGGCCACATGCGGCAGGGCAACGTTAACGATGGTGGTGTCGAGGATCTCCATGAACACCGCAAGCGTCACGGTCATCGCGACCAGCCAGGGGTTACTGGCGGGCTTCCAGTTCTGGCCGGGATTCATTCCAGCGTGACCTTAGGTTCAACCGACAGACCAATCGGAAGCGGATGGTTCGGATCCAGCCCTTTATCAATCACGATTTTCACCGGCACGCGCTGCACGATTTTCACGTAGTTGCCAGTAGCATTCTCAGAAGGGAAAGCAGAGAAGCGGGAACCACTGCCCATCTGTACGCTGTCGACATGTCCCTCCAGCTTGAGGTCCGGCCAGGCATCGACACTAATCTCCACTCTGTCGCCCGGTTTCATCCGTGCCAGCTGCGACTCTTTAAAGTTAGCCACAATCCATACGTCGGGTGATACCAGTGAGAACAGCGACGAGCCTGCCTGCACCAGCGTCCCCACCTGTACATTACGTTTGGTGACAAAACCGTCGTAAGGGGCACGGACTTCGGTATAAGAGAGATTCAGATTCGCGGTATTGAGCTGTGCCTGTGCCTGTTCAACCTGGCTCTGCCGCGCTTCAACATTGGTTTCCTGCTGACGGATCTGCAAAGCCACCTGAGAAGCGACTTCAACCTGCGCCTGGGCATTCGCCAGTTCAGCTCTGGCACTGCGTAACTGGGCGTTTGCTGTATCGATATTGCGCTGTGACGTGGCACGCGGGTCGACGCCACGCTGGCGCTTATCGTCAGCCTGAGCATTCATATAATTGGCCTGCGCACTGGCGAGCTGTGCCAGCGCCTGGTCTTTCTGTGCCGGGTACTGTACCCGTGCCAGTTCCAGTTGAGCCTGCGCCTGATGCAGCTGTGCCTGAGCCAGGCCGAGCTGCGCTTTCGCCTGATCGCGCTGGGCAGCGGTATCACGCGGATCGATCACTACCAGCAGATCGCCCTTCTTCACTCGCTGGTTATCTTTAACCCGCAGCTCGGTGACATAGCCAGAGGCTTTCGGCGCAATGGTCACCGCATCCGCTTCAGTGAAAGCATCATCGGTGGTTTCAATATTGCGCGTGGTCAGCCAGAACCACAGCGCCACGATAATCATCACGACAACCACTATCGCCAGAATAACCAGAGGCTTTTTACCGGGCCGTTTGCGTGGAGTTTCTTCATTTTGCGCAGCATCAGACTGATGCTGGGATTCATCATCAGGTGCAGAGGAGGTTTGATTAGCCATAGTATCCGTCGGTGAGTGCGCCCGGGTTCAGCGAGCACAATGATTCAGTCTGGTATAACCATAGGGCCAAAATTGACAAATGCCAGGGTTTCCTGACAAATCCGGAATTGCCTGACGTCAGTTCGCATGAATAAACAAATAGAGCCCCCAGCCACTGACTAACGCCCACACCAGCATCGGCAGGGAATAGAGGTGGAAGTGCCACCAGATAGCGCGATCTTTTGCCATGCGCAGCGCGATCAGGTTGGCCAGCGAGCCTGGCAGCAAGCCAAACCCACCAATATTCACCGCCCAGGCCAGCAGCACCGACGGCGGCAGGCTGCTGAGCAGCAGGATAGTGGCAGGAACATTACTGATCACCTGCGACAGCCCCGCGGCCAGCAAAAACTGCCCGCCAGCCGGAAGCTGCCCGGCCAGATGCAGGGTGGACTGTACCAGCGGCAGCTTTGTCAGCAGGAAGACATCGATAAACATCACAATAAACACCACCAGCAGGCTCCAGTCGATGCTTAACAGGATGCGACGCGCCAGCACAAGGAAGGTAGCAAAGACCAGCACCAGCCCCCAGATGGCGAGATCCATTTCCAGCGCCGTAATAAACAGCAGATAAAGCAGCGCGCTGGCGAACAGCAACCGGCGCTGCCAGGGGGCATCCTCTGACGTCTGATGCTGCTCAATCTTCTTCGCGCGGAAACAGCAGGCGGTCAGTAACAGCAGGCTGAGCACCAGCCATCCGGCCAGCGGTAACATCTGCCAGATAAAACCAGCAAAGCCTGCATCACCGTGACGCCACAGCAGAATATTTTGCGGATTACCGATAGGGGTGAGCAGCGAACCCGCGTTCACCGCCAGGGCTTCAAAGATAATTAAGCGGGCAATCGGCAGCGAGGAATACTTTCGCAGAGAGAGCGTCAGCGGCACCAAAATAAACAGAGCAACGTCGTTGGTCAGGAACGTTGAGAGCAGTGCGGCGGCGGCCACCAGAAACAGCGCTAACTGGCGTTGATGGCGAAAGCCCTGCACCAGACGACGCCCGAGCACATCAAAATAACCGCTGGCCTCAATGCCTTTGGTCAGCATCAGCAAGCCGCTCAGCGTGATAATGGTGGGCCAGTCTACGGCACCAGGCAGTTCTGCCAGCCGGAAAGGCACAAAACAGGCCAGCAGCAGCCCCAGAACCACCAACAGATGCAAAAAACGATCGTGCAAAAAAGGTCTGAGCAGAGAAGTCATGCTGGCGCGCCATGTGATATCCCCTTTATCCCTGACGCTGCATCAGCATACGCCCGATGGACCGTCCCTGGATGGGGTAAGGTTCTTCAGGGCTGTCGCAGGCAACGCCAGTGATGGGGGAAGAAGGTGATTAACGACTTTCGCTAAATTTTTTAAAGATGGCCAGCGTTTCATCGCTGACGTGATGCTCAATACCTTCCGCATCGCGGCGTGCGGTATCCGGGCTGATACCCAGTGCCAGCAGGAAGGTTTCAACAATATGGTGACGTTCGCGGCTCTCTTCAGCCAGTTTTTCCCCTTCCGGTGTCAGGAAAACGCCCCGGTAAGGTACCTGTTCAACCAGCCCGCCTGTGGCGAGACGTTTAAGCATTTTTGCCACCGTTGGCTGCGACACGCCCAGACGAGCAGCCATATCCACCTGGCGGGCTTCACCAAACTCGCGGATCAGATCAGAAATCAGCTCTACATAGTCATCGATTAATTCACGACGGTGCGCTTCACGTACCTGACGGAAACCCTCGACATGCTCTTCAATATCTTTCAGTGGCGCGGGCACTGCCACTTTTGCGCGACGACTCATTCAGCTTCCTCTTCTTATCAACCGCTGCATTATAGCGGGCAGCGGTCTGTTGTGTGCCACATTGTAAACGAACCGCAGGCAAGCACAAAATTTAGCGTATTAGCTATGGCTATAGGGTATAGCCTGTGCTATACCTGATGATAATTCGCGCATATCCTGATTGACCGGAGGGACATCAGATGAAAACACCACTGCTATTAAAACTCTTTTGCCGTTCGCCGTTTACACTCCGACTGATGCTGCTGGAAATGCTGGTGAATTCGAAGCCTGCCCGTCAGGCTTCTTAACCACTCAGCCCTTGTTCCGACTATTTTGTTTGTCACTTCACAGAACTTATTGATGATGCTGGTTGCCTTTCGGCAAAACAGCGATTATCGTGCCAGCCTTTCGTAAAGAATGCAGGCCGATCGGGCTCCACCCCACCCCTTCCCCCATGATCTTACGAGTTGTATCAGGCAGTTTGCCACTTCAGCGTCGAACTGAATGGTCGCTATAGCTTTCCCTAATAAGAACCAATAATGAATCTGACATTAATTAAAACTGCTACAGCAGGCCGTTATCGTGCCTGGGTTAGCCCGTACGTTGGGCTGTATTTACTTTTATCCGTTCTGATTAATCTGGCATTCGGTTACCCGTTAAGCGGTTTATACAGTCTGGCCTTTACGGCACTGCTGGTGCTGCTGGCGGCGGTTGCCCCGAAGACACAGAAAACGCTGATTGCCGTCGGTGTACTGATGGCCGGGTTCTATTACCCTTTTGGTCAGGTTTATGGCCCACCCAATTTTAATACCCTGCTGGCACTGCACGCGACCAATGTGGAAGAAGCCAGTGAAATAATGCTGATCTTCCCACTGCATGATTATTTTATTGGCATGGCCATTCTGGCCGCCGGGCTGCTGGCGCTCAGGCGTAAACCACTGGAAAAACAGCGCTGGTGGCACGCGGAAAGTGCCTGCCTTGCCTTCGTACTGGTGGCGTGGGTGACACAGCCAGTGATGAACCAGCTGACGGGCGGGGTGTTTAATCTGAAGGATACCGGTTTCCCACTTGTGCGCTTTGTGAAAGATACGCTGGAGAGTATGTTTTCTGTCTATAAAGAGATCGACCGGATGAACCAGCTGGCCACGCTGAAAGACGACTGGCATGTGTTAAGCGTCAAACCCCAGCAGCAGATTTATGTGGTGGTCATTGGGGAAAGCGCGCGTCGTGATGCGCTGGGTGCCTTTGGCGGGCACTGGGATAATACGCCTTTTGCCAGCCAGCTTAACGGCCAGTTTTTCACCCGCTATACCTCGGCGGCCTCTTCCACTCAGAAATCGCTGGGCTTGACGCTTAATCAGGTGGTGGACGGTAACCCTGAATACCAGAACAATATCATTACTCTCGCCAACCGCGCCGGGTTTGATACCTGGTGGATGTCGAACCAGGGCCAGATTGGACAATATGATACGCCGATTGCCAGCATTGCTCAGCGAGCCAAAAATGTGCATTTCCTTAAAAGCGGCGACTTTGAAGCGGATAAAAACACGCGGGATGAAGACCTGCTGAGTTTTACGCCGGGTGCACTGGCACGTCCGGTCGATCGTCCTCGCTTACTGGTGTATCACCTTGTCGGCTCGCATCCGAAGGCCTGTGATCGCACGCGTGGTCGCTTTGTCGAACGTCTGCATTCGCTGGAAACCTCATGTTATCTGTACAGCATGACGCAGACCGATGGTTTCCTGCAGCAGCTCTGGGAGCAGTTACACAGCAGCGGCCTGACTTTTTCGATGATCTATTTTTCCGATCACGGCCTGGCATTTAAAGAGAAAGGGACGCGTAACGAGTATCTGACTCACGATGATAAATATCGTCAGAACTTTGAGGTGCCGATGTTTATCAGCTCAAGTAACGACAGTCGTCATCAGATGATTACTACGCCGCGCTCAGCCAATGATTTCCTGATGCTGTTCTCACAGTGGACGGGGATTGAGACGAGGGAAATTACATCACGCTATCGCTTTGTATCCGCAGAGAAAGCGCCACCGATTGAAGTGACTAACTTTGCACTGAAGCGCCTGCCGTTTAATCAACTGCCGCAGGATCATTTTGCTAAATAGGACATTCACATAAAAAAAATCCGCCCCGAGGGGCGGATTCTTCAACGTCAGTCCGGTAATCCGGACTTGCGGTTAGCAACTTAGAAGCTGTAACCTACGCCAGCAGTCCAGGTGCCAACGTCAACGCTGCGGATACGGCTCTGCTCGTAACCCACGTCCAGAGCGATGTCCTGGATTGGGTTGAACTGCAGGCCAGCACCGTAGGAGAAGCCTACGTCGCTTGAATCATATTTTTCACGGTTTGGTTCGTTGTACTGGTATTTGCCGTAGCCGATACCCACAACACCGTAGATGCTTGCCCAATCGTTCAGACGGTAAGCTGGACCACCAGTGATGCCATAGTACTGGCCCTTGATGTAGTCGCCTGCATCGGTACGGTCTTTCTCAGTGTAAGTGAAAGAGCCAATCCAACCCAGTGCATCGCTGCCGTTCTCGTAGCGGTATTTCAGGTTGAAGCCGTTAGCTTTGTTAGCTACGCCCTGGTAATCACTCTGAGCGTAACCAGCGGAAACGGTGCTCTGCGCCATTGCTGAACCAGCAGATACTGCCAGTACGCAAGCTAATGCTGAAAGACATGCAATTTTTTTCATAACCACCTCAAATGTGAAAGTACTTCTCTCCTGACAACGCTGGAAATATAACAAAAATCAGCGAGAAACTCTGCCCTGATTTTGTTGTCTAACAGAATGTTTGGTGTAACAGAAAGTTAATGATGCTTTCTATGTCATTCTTTTTTCTTATGATTATTGCCATTTTCATTCTATTTTTATCGACTGTAAAAAAAGCTTCATTGAGATAAATCCTAATCAAATCTGACAGTTCTTTACTGAACTGGCCCTGTTTTCTGACAAAATTTCTGTTTTTTTCACTTATTTTTTTCCCTTCACTGGGTTTAACAGCGCCTTCCAGTACACTGTCACAGCGCGTTTATCTTCGAAACGGATCAATTAAGGCTGGAATACAGGATGTCTTCACACGTAAAAAATGCTGTCTGGTTACCCGTGCTGGTGCTGCTGATTGCCATGACGTCAATTCAGGGTGGTGCTGCGCTGGCCAAAACACTGTTTCCTACCGTCGGTGCACCAGGCATTACCGCCCTGCGTCTTGGCCTGGGTACGGTTATTCTCTGCGTGATCTTCAAACCCTGGCGGTTGCGTTTCAACCGTCAGCAGATCTTGCCACTGGTGATCTACGGTCTGGCGCTGGGCGGAATGAACTATTCCTTCTATTTATCGATACGCACTGTACCGCTGGGTATTGCCGTGGCACTGGAGTTTACCGGCCCACTGGTGCTGGCGCTCGCAGGATCACGACGCCCCCTGGATTTTCTCTGGGTCGGGCTGGCCGTACTGGGGCTGTTCTTCCTGCTGCCGATCGGGCATAGCATTGATAGCATAGACCCACTTGGTGCGATATATGCGCTGACCGCTGGCGCCCTATGGGCAGTGTATATTCTGGCGGGCAAACGTGCGGGTAGCCAGCACGGCCCGGCCACCGTCGCGGCAGGCTCCCTGATTGGCGCGTTGGTGTTTGTACCGCTGGGTCTGGCGTATGCCAACCCCGGGATCTGGACCTTATCACTGATCCCCATTGGCCTGGCGATTGCGGTGCTCTCCAGTGCTCTGCCCTACTCACTGGAAATGGTCGCACTGACACGTCTGCCTGCACGGACTTTTGGTACGTTAATGAGCCTGGAACCGGCAATGGCGGCTATCTCTGGCATGCTGTTCCTGGGTGAAGTACTGACGCTGGTACAGTGGCTGGCACTGCTGGCGATTATTACCGCCTCGGCGGGTTCAACCCTGACGATGCGCCCGGCAAAGCAGGACATTGACCCGGTGGGAGAATTAAGAGAATAAACGGCACCCTGCCTGCGGGAAATGTATCTCCCGCAGGTGATGACATCCTCCATGCTTAATTCCACAGCGCGAATTGTGACAAATTGGTTAATTACCTCATCAGAAACATCCAGTTATAATTTTAATAAAAATGAATCACTTAATGCAAAATTAAAAAAATTACCCTTTAAAAACATAAATATATAATAATAAAATAAACAAAAATCATTCGCATCATTATTTAACCTCACCCTTCTCTGTCTTTATTCTGTCAACAGGCCGGCACTATTCAATCAATAGGCACTAACTTTCCAACAAAATTAAAAACCAGTGCTATACTTAATCCCGTATTCAATTAGGACAACCTGACTATCAAGAGGATATTAATGATGAGTACCGCTAAACTGGTTAAAGCAAAATCTTCTGATCTGATTTACACCCGTAACGACGTGGCCGATGACGAGAAAAAAGCCACCATTGAGGTGCTTAATCGTCTGGTTATTGAATTTATCGATCTGTCGCTGATCACCAAGCAGGCGCACTGGAACATGCGCGGAGCAAACTTTATTGGCGTCCACGAGATGCTTGATGGCTTCCGCACTGCGATCACCGACCACCAGGACACCATTGCAGAACGCGTTGTGCAGCTGGGTGGCGTGGCACTGGGCACCACGCAGATCGTTGCCGACAAAACACCGTTGAAAAGCTACCCGCTGAATATTCACAGCGTGCAGGATCACCTGAAAGCGCTGGCCGATCGTTATGGCATCGTTGCTAATGACGTGCGTAAAGCCATCAGTGAAGTCTCGGATGAAGACTCTGCCGACATCTTCACCGCCGCATCACGCGATCTGGATAAATTCCTGTGGTTTATCGAATCTAACATCGAATAATCGCACTGACGATTCCGCTCAGCTCCTGGCAGATGGTGATCCATCTGCCTTTTTTTTGCCAAAATGTTGCTAAAGTAAGAACTCTGTGACATTAAATTAATCCCCCCCGACACTATCTGTTGTTTTTATCCCGTAATTTGCTAAAACTGCTGATGCACCACCATAGACACAGCGCACCATAATAGGGCACCAAAATTGTGCACCACCCTGAACCCTGTCAATGAGCTTAAGAAAAATCGCATTTAACTTGCTGTTTTTCATTGTTTTTGCAAAACTGGCACGATTCTTTCATAGGGCTGCGGGCATTTAATCGGGAAAGACCTTTCCCGAGAAGCGATAAGGATAAAATGATGAAGTCAATTTTTAAGGTTTCTCTTGCAGCGCTGACGCTGGCGTTTGCGATGTCTTCCACGGCTGCTGACAAAAAACTGGTTGTTGCTACCGATACCGCTTTCGTGCCTTTTGAATTCAAACAGGGTGATAAATATGTCGGTTTCGACATCGACCTGTGGGATGCGATTGCCAAACAACTGAACATGGAATACACCCTGAAGCCAATGGACTTCAGCGGCATCATTCCTGCGCTGCAAACCCGTAACGTTGACCTGGCTCTGGCCGGTATCACCATTACTGAAGAGCGCCAAAAAGCGATCGAGTTCTCTGACGGCTACTACAAAAGCGGCCTGTTAGTGATGGTAAAAGCGGGTAACGATGCCATTAAAGGCATCAATGACCTGAACGGTAAAGTGGTTGCAGTGAAGAGCGGCACCGGATCGGTTGACTACGCTAAACAGCACATCAAATTTAAAGATCTGCGTCAGTTCCCGAACATCGACAATGCCTATATGGAACTGGGTACCAACCGTGCTGACGCGGTGCTGCACGACACACCAAACATTCTTTACTTCATCCACACTGCAGGCAAAGGCCAGTTCAAAGCCGTAGGTGATTCAATTGAAGCCCAGCAGTACGGCATCGCCTTCCCGAAAGGCAGCGACGAACTGCGTGGGAAAGTGAACGGCGCACTGAAAACACTGCGTGAGAACGGCACCTACAATACGTTGTACAAAAAATGGTTCGGCAGCGAACCTAAATAATAAGAAAATATCGGTAACGCCTTAAATGCAGGAGCGTGTTGCTCCTGCGTTTTTTCCACATCAACACACTGTTTTAGATCCGGAGAATAAACATGCAGTTTGACTGGAGCGCCATCTGGCCTGCTATTCCAATCCTGCTTGAAGGTGCCAAAATGACCCTGTGGATTTCGGTCCTCGGTCTGCTTGGCGGTGTGATCATCGGTCTGGCCGCAGGTTTCGCCCGCGCCTACGGTGGCTGGCTTTCACGCAACATCGCGCTGGTTTTCATTGAACTGATCCGTGGCACTCCTATCGTGGTGCAGGTGATGTTTATCTATTTCGCACTGCCAATGGCACTGCCCGATTTCAGAATCGACCCGTTCACTGCAGCGGTGGTGACCATCATGATCAACTCAGGTGCCTACATCGCTGAGATTACGCGTGGTGCGGTGCTGTCGATTAACCGTGGCTTCCGTGAAGCCGGCCTGGCGCTGGGCCTCTCCAGCCGTGAAACGCTGCGCTACGTGATTATGCCGCTGGCACTGCGCCGTATGCTGCCACCGCTGGGTAACCAGTGGATCGTCAGCATCAAAGACACCTCACTGTTTATCGTGATTGGTGTGGCAGAACTGACCCGCCAGGGACAGGAAATTATTGCAGGTAACTTCCGCGCACTGGAAATCTGGAGCGCCGTTGCGGTTATCTATCTGATTATTACGCTGGTGCTGAGTTTCGTTCTGCGTCGCCTTGAGAGAAGGATGAAAATCCTGTGATTGAATTTAAAAATGTTTCCAAGCACTTCGGTGCTACTCAGGTCCTGCATGACATCGATCTGAAAATAAACCAGGGCGAAGTGGTGGTGATTATCGGCCCATCGGGTTCCGGTAAATCCACACTGCTGCGCTGCATCAACAAACTGGAAGAGATCACCAGCGGTGATTTGATTGTTGATGGCAAAAAGGTCAACGACCCGAAAGTGGACGATCGTCTGATCCGCCAGGAAGCGGGCATGGTATTCCAGCAGTTCCATCTGTTCCCACAGATGAGTGCGCTGGACAACGTTGCCTTCGGTCCTATCCGCGTACGCGGTGCGAAGAAAGCCGATGCTCAGCGTCTGGCGAAGGAACTGCTGGGTAAAGTCGGCCTGGCTGAACGTGCTAACCACTTCCCTTCCGAGCTGTCCGGTGGCCAGCAGCAGCGCGTGGCGATTGCCCGTGCGCTAGCCGTGAAGCCGAAAATGATGCTGTTCGATGAACCCACCTCTGCGCTTGACCCGGAACTGCGTCACGAAGTGTTAAAAGTAATGCAGGACCTGGCTGAAGAAGGCATGACCATGGTCATCGTGACCCACGAAGTGGGCTTTGCGCAGAAAGTGGCATCGCGCCTGATCTTTATCGATAAAGGCCGTATTGCGGAAGACGGTAACCCTGACGAGTTGATCTCCAACCCGCCAAGCGCCCGTCTGCGTGAGTTCTTACAGCACGTGTCGTAATCCCTTCAGGGGCGAACCTGCGTTCGCCCCTGCTTTTCGTCTTTGTCTCAAAACCTCTCCTTTCTCTTTCACACCGTCTTGACGGTCTATACTTTTCTGCCGATCGCCACTACAGGAGAAGAGGATTCGCGCACACGAACAGGGTGTTTGACGCCCGCTTAAACGAAACGGGCCGACTCACACAGCGGCAAGGTTAAAGATTAAGGTTGCGCGTTCTCTGCGGCTGTTCCATAAAACTCCACGCAATAAAGCGGCTCTGCTTCTGTCCCTGCGCCATTTCAACGGTACGCATGGCAGCAACATCCGCCTCTTCCAGCGTACGCCACAGCTCCGGCAGATGCTCTTTGCGTGATACCAGCGTGGTGAACCACACGCACTGACGGCCGAAGCTGGCGCTCTCTTCAATCATGCGCTTGATAAACGCCACTTCGCCGCCTTCACACCAGAGTTCGTCCTGCTGCCCGCCGAAGTTCAACGGAGAGTGGCGATCCAGCCCCAGGTTGCGCAGCTTGCGCTGGCTGCCCTGGTGGGCATCGGCTGCGGATGCGTGGAACGGTGGGTTACACAGTACGGCCTGATACAGCTCACTTTTGTGAATCACACCTTTAAAAATCGCGTTAGTGTCTTTCTGACGGCGCAGACGAACGGCACGGTTCAGGCCCGGATTCGCCGCGATAATCGCATTGGCGGAGGCCATCGCCTGCTCGTTGACTTCACTGCCGGTAAAGCGCCACTGGTATTCGCTGTGGCCAATCAACGGATAAATCAGGTTTGCACCGCAGCCGACGTCCAGCACGTTAATGTCACGCGGCACCACGCGGCGGTTATCTTCCGCCAACAGGTCAGCCAGATGATGAATATAATCGGCACGTCCCGGCACTGGCGGGCAAAGGAAACCTTCCGGGATATCCCAGTGAGCGATCTGATAAAAATGGCTCAGCAGGGCCTGATTCAGCGCCTTAACTGCATCGGGATTGCCGAAGTCCACGGACTCGCTGCCCCAGTTATTGACCGCGACAAAAGGTGCCAGGGAGGGATGGCTGGCAATCAGCGCGGCAAAATCGTAGCGACCGCGATGACGGTTACGGGGGTGAAGCACATTTTTTTCAACAGGGGTTTTCATCAGTCATTCTCTTATCAGCAGACGCGTAAGATACCTGCTGCGCTATTAATGGTAAACCACTGGCAGATAATTCACGCGTTGTGCCTGCGGGTGGGCAGCGCCTGCTGAGAGAAAAAGGGCCTGACGGCCCTGATTTTTGTGCTGACTATTTCGCCATCGCTTTCATCGCTTCGAGATCGGCTAATGACGTAAATTCGCAGCTTAGCAGTGTCTTACCCGGGATCCCCTGCGCTTCACGTGCCGTGATCGCCACGCGTCCCATCTCCGGTGAAGGCTGGTCGGCATCGGCTAATACGCGAATGTAGCTTTTGGTCGCCACGATCATCGGGTTTTTGGGCTCAGGCGTTAACTGATAAGTTTTCGCCAGCTCATCGGCTTTATTGCCTTCGACCAGCACGCCGTAGGTGGTACCTGCCAGCACAAAGGCTTTGGTGCTGTAACCATCTTTGACCACAGCTTCAGTCAGCGGGTAAACCGCCATTGCACCCACCAGCTGATATTTGGACACTTTTTCTGCTTCATTGTAGAGCGCGCTGGCAGCCTTGGTGGTGTAGGCTGGTTTGCATAATGCGGCATCAAAAAATGCGCTATTATCCGCCGCTGTAGCCGCTGTAGCCGAAAACAGTACCGCGGCAGCAATCAGAAGAGGGGTTGCAGTAAAACGCGAGGCATTTGAATACATGTAAAGCTCCTTAAAATTAAGTTCCTTAAAAAATATAAGGGCATATCTTCTTAGATAGCGCCCCTAATATATTGCATGTTTCAAATGATTTCCCAACTGAATGCATTTGACTTAAGTCTTTAATATTTATCTTTATTATTATAGGAGTTCCCTTTGCGTACGCGTCATTCGTATCAACCTAAACAAGGCCACGGCCTGCCGCACGATCCACTCAATGCGATCATTGGTCCGCGCCCGATTGGCTGGATCAGTTCACAGAATGTGGCCGGGCAGCGTAATCTCGCACCCTATAGCTTCTTTAACTGCTTTAATTACCGCCCTCCAGTGATTGGGTTCGCCAGCAGCGGCTGGAAAGACAGCGTGGCGAACATCGTTGAAACCGGAGAATTTGTCTGGAACCTGGCGACACGTTCGCTGGCCGTTCCAATGAATGAAAGCTCGGCCTCTCTTGCCCACGGCAAGGATGAGTTTGCTTATGCAGGGCTGACTGCCCTGCCCGCCAGCCTGGTGAACGTCAGTATGGTGGCCGAAAGCCCGGTCAATTTTGAGTGCCGACTCTCACAGTGCATTCAGTTGCAAACCGCCGATGGCGAGCAGATCCCGACCTGGCTGGTATTGGGCGAAGTGGTGGCGATCCATATTGATCAGGATCTGCTGGTTGACGGGATCTATCAGACGGCAAAAGCAGAACCGATCCTGCGTGCAGGCGGCCCCTCCGCCTATTACGGCATCAGTGAAGCGTTGAAGTTTGATATGGTCAGGCCGGATGCCCGGGGTTAAATACAAGTCGGGCATGCCCGGCAGGGGCAATGGAATAAACGTCAGATAGCAGACCATCCAGTGAGGCAGGCATGACAAACGCCGACATGCCGTCCGCAGGCTTTTTTGCTATGATGCGAATTCTAAAAACATTAGTCATGGAGTGATTATGAAACGCATCGCCATCGATATGGATGAAGTCATCGCTGATTTTCATACTAAGATATTAGCCACCTGGAACGCCCATTTTTCACAGCAGCTGATGCCGGATGAGCTGAACCTGTTTAATCTGCATCAGGACGATCAAGATAAACTGGTGGAAATCTTTGAGCTGGTCGGCGACCCCACCTTCTTTGCCGACCTGGGCGTGATCGCCGACAGTCAGCGGGTGATCGCCCGGCTGAGCGAGCATTACGAGATTTTTATTACCACCGCTGCGATGGAAGTGCCGACATCGTTCAACGCTAAATTCCAGTGGCTGAAACAACACTTCCCGGCCATCAAACCCAGCAATATCGTGTTCTGCGGCAACAAAAGCATTATCAATGCCGACTATATGATCGATGACAACGTGATTAACTTCGCGAATTTCTGCGGGGAAGGCATTCTCTATTCGGCGCCGCATAACCGCCATGTGACGGGCTACCGACGCGTGGAAAACTGGCAGGACATTGAAACCCTGTTGTTGTAAGACAGAAACGTTGTTGTAAGGCAGATAAATTGTTGTAAGGCAGATAAAATCAGGGCGCAACACCGTTGCGCCCGAAAGATCAACGCGATTTGCCGTAGTGCAGCAGCGTCTCGATCAGCTGCTTAAGCAGCGGCTGAAGCCTGCTGGCTTTATCTTCTCTCCAGCCAAAGGGCGGCTGCTCATCCATATAATGACACTGCGCCAGTTCCAGCTGCACCGCATGCTGGTTCTCCTGCGGTTTACCGTAAGCGCGGGTAATATAGCCGCCTTTAAAGCGCCCATTCAGCACCCAGCTAAATTGAGACTGGGCATCACAGCAGGCCGTGAGCTGTTGCGCCAGTTCCGGGTGGCAACTGGCACCATCGTTAGTTCCCAGATTCAAATCCGGTAATTTGCCATCAAATAAACGTGGGATCACTGACGCTATCGAATGGGCGTCAAATAACAGTGCATAACCAAATTGATGCCTGAT
The DNA here is from genome assembly GCF_037479575.1 of Erwinia sp. MYb416. NCBI lineage: Bacteria > Pseudomonadati > Pseudomonadota > Gammaproteobacteria > Enterobacterales > Erwiniaceae > Erwinia > Erwinia sp. MYb416. The sequence continues at coordinate 728,759 of NZ_JBBGYT010000438.1, read as the reverse complement.
CCGCGCCAGCTCCTGCTCGATTTTGTCATGATATGGCTGCCAGATATGCTGCAGATAACCTTCACGCTGTGCCGGTGTCGGTGTTTTTCCCGGGGCAAACGTTGGAGAGCCGTCAAACAGGGTTTCCGGATAAAGCCCGGTGGTCGCCGTGCTGTACAGTGCCTGGTTATCCGGCGGACGATTGAGGTCGATAACAAAGCGTGAATAGTTGCCCACCAGCACGCTGATGCCCATTGCCCGGGCAAAGTCGTACAGTTGAGGGATATGCCAGTCGGTATCGGGCAACCCGCGTGCGGCATCACTTAAGCCGGATTCCACTTCAGGCGTGAGCTGCGTGCCCGCATGGGGAATACTGAGCAGCAGCGGAAGCGTACCGGCGCTGAATTGATAAGCGTTCATCGTTCTTCTCCACGAAAGATGACCCGGCAGGGTAACTGCCCGCCAAGCCAGTAAACCAGTTCAGCCGGGCGCGCCAGCGGCCAGTGGACGAAATCGGCCAACTTACCCACCTCCAGCGAACCCAGTCGATCGGCCAGACCCAGTGCACGCGCACCGTTCAGCGTCACTCCTGCCAGCGCCTCTTCCGGCGTCATACCAAACAGCGTGCAGCCCATATTCAGCATCAGACGCAGTGACAAAGCCGGGGACGTTCCCGGGTTGGCGTCGCTGGCCAGCGCCATCGGCACCTGATAACGGCGGAACAACTCAACCGGCGGGCGCTGTGTTTCACGCAACAAATAGAAAGCACCGGGCAGCAGTACGGCAACGGTGCCATGTTGCGCCATCGCAGCAACGTCAGTTTCAGTGGCATATTCCACATGGTCCGCCGACAGCGCATTAAATTCTGCCGCAAGCGCACTGCCACCCAGCGGTGACAGCTGTTCTGCGTGCAGCTTCACTGGCAATCCGAGCCGCTGCGCCGCGGTAAAGACCCGCCGTACCTGATCGGGGGAAAAGGCCAGGTGCTCGCAGAAGGCATCCACCGCATCGGCCAGACCTTCTGCCGCCACCTGAGGCAACAGCTGATCACAAATGACATCAACCCAGGCATCGGGCTGCTGCTGATACTCCGGCGGCACCGCATGTGCCGCCAGGCAGGTTGCCTGGATCTGTGCAGGTACCTGCTGCGCCAGTTGACGAATGGCCTGCAGCATCCGCAGCTCGCTGGCAATTTCCAGCCCGTAACCGGATTTAATCTCAACGGTGGTGACACCCTCGGCCAGCAAATGATCGAGGCGCTTGCGGGCACTGGCCACTAACTGCGCCTGGGAAGCGCTGCGGGTTGCGCGCACGGTAGACAAAATGCCCCCGCCCTGGGCCGCAATCTCGCTGTAACTGACCCCGTTCAGACGTTGTTCAAACTCATGGCTGCGATCGCCCCCAAACACCAGATGCGTATGACAGTCCACCAGACCGGGCGTGATGATCCCCCCGCCGAGATCGGTGCGCTGACTGGCCGCAATATGCGCACTGTGTGTATAAGGCCCCAGCCAGACAATCTCTTCCCCGCTGACGGCAATGGCGCCTTGCTCAATGATGCTGTAACGCCCATCCTGCATGGTGACAATATCGGCCCCATACCAAAGATGGTCGCAGCTGAGTTGCTGGTTCATCCGCTCTCCCATGTTATGCACTTTACTGTTGAATCATAAGTATGTATATGTATATACAACCTCATTGCACAGGAAGCAACCATGACACGCTTTTTTGCGCCCCGCGCCCTGCTGGCCGATGGCTGGCAACGCAACGTCCTGATCGATGTCGACGCACAAGGCATGATCACCGCCACCGCTGCCAACAGCACGCCTGAGGGAGCACAGCGTCTTAATGGCGTCGTGCTGCCTGCGATGGCCAACCTGCATTCACACGCTTTCCAGCGGGCGATGGCCGGGCTGGCTGAAGTAGCGGGTGACCCGCAGGACAGCTTCTGGACCTGGCGCGACCTGATGTATCGCATGGTGCAGCGTCTGTCGCCGCAGCAGGTCGGTGCCATCGCCACACATCTGTATGTTGATATGCTGAAAGGCGGCTATACCCAGGTGGCCGAGTTCCACTATCTGCACCATCAGCCCGATGGCCAGCCCTATCCTGACGATGCGATGCTGCACCAGTTGATGCACGCCGCCGACCGCAGCGGCATTGGTCAGACGCTGTTACCCGTGTTGTACAGTTATGCCGGATTTGGCAGCCAGCCCGCACAGCCGGGGCAGAAACGGTTTATTCAGGATACCAACACCTATCTGGCTCAGCAGCAGCGCCTGCACCAGCTGATTGCCGGGCGGCCGTTGTACAACCAGGGGCTGTGCTTCCATTCTCTGCGTGCGGTGAACGAACAGCAGATGCGCGAGGTGTTGGAAAGCAGTCCCGCCGATCTTCCGGTACATATTCATATCGCGGAGCAGGAAAAAGAAGTCAACGACTCGCTGGCCTGGAGCGGTGAACGCCCGGTGAGCTGGCTGCTGGATCGCTTTGCCGTGGATTCACGCTGGTGTCTGATTCACGCCACGCATCTGGACGAACAGGAGATCCGCCGCCTTGCCGCCAGCCAGGCCGTTGCCGGTCTGTGCCCGACCACCGAGGCTAATCTGGGGGACGGGATTTTCCCGGCCACCGACTACGTGGCTCAGGGCGGTCGCTGGGGGATTGGCTCTGACAGCCATGTTTCGCTGGATGTGGTGGAAGAGTTGCGCTGGCTGGAATATGCCCAGCGACTGCGCGACCGCCGCCGCAACCGTATTGTGACCGCACAGGAACCGTCAGTGGGTGACGTGCTGTATCAGCAAGCGCTGGCAGGTGGTGCTCAGGCATGCGGCGTGAAGATCGGCAGCCTGCAACCCGGCTACCGCGCTGACTGGCTGGTGCTGGCCGGGGATGCCCTGCTGGACAGCACCCCGGATACCTCACTGCTGAACCGCTGGCTGTTTGCCGGCCACCGTAGCCAGATTCAGGATGTGTTTGTCGCCGGACAGCAGCGCATCCGTGACGGACAGCATGCACAACAGACCGCAATTAATGCCGATCTGCGTGATGCCCTGGAGGCATTACAGTGATCCATCTGTATGAGAGCAACCGCCTGCCCGCCACCCGCTGGCGTAATGGCGGTGGTGAAACGCGGGAAATTGTCAGCTATCCACCCGGTGCAGCGGATTTTGACTGGCGCATTAGCATTGCCACCATTGCCGCTGACGGTGATTTTTCACTGTTCCCCGGTATCGATCGCATTATTACGCTGCTCAGCGGGGATGTGGCGCTCTATCGTCATGACCAGCTTTATCAGCCGTTGAGCCTGCATCAGCCGTTCGCCTTTCGTGGCGAAGAAGCCATCAGCGCCCGGCTCTCCGGCAAAATCAGTACAGACTTTAATATCATGGCACGGCGCAGTGCTTTTCTGCCGGAGGCGGGGATTGCCACCACGCGCTTTGCACCTGCAGCGATTGAGGCGGGCGTGGTGTATGTGATTTCAGGTCAGTGGCAGCATCAGCAAACGCTGCTAAAAGCAGGCCAGGGCGCATGGTGGGAGAACAATGCCGGGGCGTTTATCCCGGTGTCAGAAGATGCGCAGTTGCTCTGGGGCACACTTCACTTAAAACGTCCGAATAACTGATAGCGTGAACCAGGATAGAGCAGGCGCGCGTAAGTCACAATCTTGCCCTCGCTCCAGGTCTGGCGGCGGATCAACAGGCAGGGTTCCGTAGCCTCGATTGCCAGATGACGGCACTGCTGTGCATCCGGCAATACCGCTTCCACAATATGCTCACCTGCTGTCAGCGGTGCCACATGCATCAGATAGGTATAAGGCGTCTGATGCTCATAGTCCTGTTGCAGATAATCCGGTGCCATTTGCGGATTCACCAGGCGATCTTCCAGCTGTACGGGTTGCTCGTTTTCGTAATGCACCATCAGCGAGTGGAACAGTGACTGACCGGTGGTTAATCCCAGCACAGCCGCTTGTTCCGGGTCGGCTTTACATTCGCGCAGCGTGAGGATTTTGCTGCTGTGCCGATGACCACGCTGGGCGATCTCTTCTGCGATATTGTGCACTTCCAGCATTGCCGTATAGCCCTTCACTTCGGCCACAAAGGTGCCCACCCCCTGCATACGGATCAGATACCCTTCGCTGGTGAGTTCGCGCAGCGCGCGGTTGATGGTCATACGGCTGACGCCGAGTTCATTGACCAGCTCGCTTTCTGACGGCACGCGCTGGTTGGCTTTCCACACCCCTTCACGGATCTGGCTGATAATCGCCTGCTTAACACGCAGGTAAATCGGAGCAGGCTGATCGCTCATGGCTGCGGAGAGTTGTGAAATGGCAGTCTGCACGACCATAGCGGATTCCTTAATTATCTGATAACGGAAGTTTACGGGCTAAAACCTGATATGTATAGACATCCGGACCGCACCTGAATAAAGCATGATGCCCTGATGCAGTGCAAACCCGAAAGCCTGCTGTGCGCGGGCTGCTGGAAAAATCCCCGGTTAAACACACATTTTCTCCGAAATCGTTTTTGTGACGCAGCTGGCACAACTCTTGCTGGTTGTATAGACAAGACTATACACATGTGTTTCACTCATTAACGTCTTCCTAACAAAACACAGCAACCTTAGTTGTCTATACAGGAGTATACCATGTCACTGACTACGCATCATTGCCTGCTGACGCCGGGCAAGGTGGACCTGGCCACCCTCAAAAGGATCTATCGCGGGGGTGTCACACTGGCGCTGGACGAAACGTCACGCAGCCGTATTCAGCAGGCGAGTGCCACGGTGGCCGCGATCGTCAAAGAAGGCAAAGTGACCTACGGCATCAACACCGGTTTTGGCAAACTGGCACAAACCACCATTCCAACGGAACGCCTGGCCGAGCTGCAACGTAACCTTGTTCTGTCACACAGCGTCGGGCTGGGTGATCTGCTGCCAGATGATGTTGTACGCGTGATTATGGCGACCAAAGTCATCAGTCTCGCGCGCGGTCATTCGGGAATACGTATTGAACTTGTCGACGCACTGCTCGCCCTGTTTAACGCAGGCATCATGCCGTGCATCCCGGAAAAAGGCTCCGTTGGCGCCTCCGGCGATTTGGCCCCGCTGGCACATCTGTCGCTGATGCTGCTGGGTGAAGGTGACGTCCGCGTACAGGGCAAACTGATACCTGCCACTGAAGGGCTGGCGATCGCCGGGCTGAAGCCCTTTGTGCTGGGACCCAAAGAGGGCCTGGCGCTACTCAACGGTACCCAGGTGTCGACGGCGCTGGCACTGCGCGGCCTGTTCGAGGGGGAGAATGTGTTTGCCGCCGGGTTGGTGGCGGGCGCTCTGTCGCTGGAAGCGATTAAAGGCTCGATCAAACCTTTCGATCACCGTATTCATGAAGCGCGTGGTCAGCAGGGACAGATTGACGTGGCCGCGGCGGTGTCAGCGCTTCTGGAAGGCAGTGAAATCCTCACTTCGCATGCCAACTGTGGCCGCGTGCAGGACCCCTACTCCATTCGCTGTGTCCCACAGGTGATGGGCGCCTGCCTCGATAACCTCAATCATGCGGCGAAAGTGTTACAGATTGAAGCTAATGCCGCCTCCGATAACCCGCTGGTGTTTACCGACACCGGCGAAGTGATTTCCGGCGGTAACTTCCACGCCGAGCCGGTGGCGTTTGCCGCCGATATCATCGCACTGGCCGTTGCCGAAATCGGTGCCATCTCTGAGCGTCGCCTGGCGCTGCTGCTGGATACCGGCCTTTCCGGTCTGCCGCCGTTCCTGGTGAACGATGGCGGGGTGAACTCCGGCTTTATGATCGCTCAGGTGACCGCCGCTGCGCTGGCCTCTGAAAACAAATCGCTGGCCCATCCGGGCAGCGTCGACAGCCTGCCCACCTCCGCAAACCAGGAAGATCACGTTTCCATGGCAACCTACGCCGCCCGTCGTCTGGGCGCGATGTGTTTTAACACCGCTGCCGTGGTCGGCATCGAAGCGATGGCCGCTGCGCAGGGTATTGATTTTATCCGCCCGCTGCACAGCTCCCCTCAGCTGGAAAACGTGCTCGCCGCCATCCGCGAACGCGTGCCTTACCTGGAAAAAGACCGCCTGATGGCACCGGATATCGAGCAGATGCGTCTGTGGGCTGGCGCGGATCGCTGGCCGGATATGATCGCCGCCCTGCAACCCTCACGCGCGCGCTAAGCCCATATTGAGAAGGAATACACCATGACTGAATCTGTAAAAAATGCCGTCGCCCGTACCATACGCGCCCCGCACGGCAGTGAACTGCACTGTGCTAACTGGCTGATTGAAGCTGCTTATCGCATGATCCAGAACAACCTTGACCCGGATGTTGCTGAGCGCCCGGAAGACCTGGTGGTTTATGGCGGCATTGGCAAAGCAGCACGGAACTGGGAGTGCTTTGAGCAGATCCTGCGATCGCTGAAAGCGCTGAAACCGGAAGAGACGCTGCTGGTGCAGTCCGGCAAACCGGTGGGCGTATTCCGCACCCATGCCGATGCGCCACGCGTGCTGATTGCCAACTCTAACCTTGTGCCGCACTGGGCCACCTGGGACCACTTCCATGAGCTGGATAAAGCCGGGCTGATGATGTACGGCCAGATGACTGCCGGCTCCTGGATCTACATCGGTGCGCAGGGCATTGTGCAGGGGACGTTTGAAACCTTCGTGGAGGCCGGGCGCCAGCATTATCAGGGCGATCTTGCCGGTAAATGGATCCTGACCGCCGGGCTAGGCGGGATGGGCGGCGCACAGCCTCTGGCGGGCGTGCTGGCCGGTGCCTCCGTGCTGGCGATAGAGTGCCAGGAGTCCCGTATTGATTTCCGTCTGCGCACCCGTTATCTGGATTACAAAGCCTTTAGCATCAATGAAGCCCTGGAAATTATCGACCGGGCAAACAAAGAGAAACGCGCGATTTCTGTCGGCCTGCTGGGTAACGCGGCCGAAATCCTGCCAGAGCTGGTGAAACGTGCGAAAGCCGGCGGCATGAAGCCGGATATCGTCACCGATCAGACCTCTGCCCACGACCCGATCAACGGCTACCTGCCTGCGGGCTGGGATCTGGCGCGTTGGGAATCCACCCGCAAGACCGATGCAAAAGCCGTAGAAAAAGCCGCCCGTGCCTCAATGGCAGTCCATGTTCAGGCGATGCTCGACTTCTGCCATATGGGCATTCCGACGGTGGATTACGGCAATAATATTCGACAGGTTGCCCTGGACGAAGGGGTGAAAAATGCCTTTGATTTCCCAGGCTTTGTTCCTGCTTATATTCGCCCCCTGTTCTGTGAAGGCAAAGGTCCCTTCCGCTGGGTCGCCCTGTCCGGTGACCCGGAAGATATCTACAAGACAGATGCCAAACTGAAAGAGCTGTTCCCGGATCACAGCAACCTGCATCGCTGGCTGGATATGGCGCAGGAGCGCATCGCTTTCCAGGGTCTGCCTGCCCGCATCTGCTGGCTGGGGTTGGGTGAGCGTCATCTTGCCGGGCTGGCCTTCAACGAAATGGTGCGCAACGGTGAGCTAAAAGCACCGGTGGTTATCGGTCGTGACCACCTTGACTGCGGTTCGGTGGCTTCCCCTAACCGTGAAACCGAAGCGATGATGGATGGATCGGATGCCGTGTCGGACTGGCCGCTGCTGAACGCTCTGCTGAACACCGCTGGCGGGGCCACCTGGGTCAGTCTGCATCATGGCGGTGGCGTCGGGATGGGCTTCTCACAGCATGCTGGCGTGGTGATTGTTGCAGACGGCACCCCGGAAGCTGATGTGCGCCTCGGGCGCGTACTGTGGAACGACCCGGCTACCGGCGTGATGCGCCATGCGGATGCGGGTTACGAAACAGCCAAAGCCTGTGCCCGCAAGCACGAGCTAAATCTTCCCATGATCAAATAACCCCACACGGGCCTGCTCTCAGGCCCGTTTTTCTCTGCACCTGCCCCTTTCCTTATCCGTTTTATGCTAACTTATTTTGTGCCCGCTACTGGATAGCAAAGCCCCTGACAGGAGAAGTAATCTATGGTCATTCCCGTTTCGCTGATTGATGAAGCCACTGGCTGGCGCAGGGCATTTCATGCCCGCCCGGAGCTTGGCTATCAGGAGCATCATACGTCGCAAGCGGTGGCGGAACAGCTTACAGCGATGGGGCTTCAGGTGCATCGTGGCCTGGCGGGGACGGGCGTCGTCGGGACGTTGGAAAACGGCCCCGGCCCGACCATTGGTCTGCGCGCTGATATGGACGCACTGCCGATGACCGAACTGGGAAACCCGCCGCACCGCTCCACGCAGCCGGGCGTGATGCATGCCTGTGGCCACGATGGCCACACGGCAATACTGCTGGCAACGGCCAGACACCTCAGCACCACCCGATGTTTTAGCGGCACCGTTCACTTTGTCTTTCAGCCTGCGGAAGAAAACCTCGGCGGTGCACGCCGCATGGTTGAAGACGGCTTGTTTACCCTGTTCCCGATGGATGCCATTTACGGTATGCACAACTGGCCGGGCCTGCCTGCGGGCCATGTGGCGGTCAATGAAGGAGCGATGATGGCCTCGCTGGATTCGTTCGAAATCACGCTGAACGGACGCAGCTGTCATGCCGCCATGCCGGAAAACGGCGCAGACCCGATTGTCGCTGCTGCCCAACTGATTCTGGCGCTGCAAACCATCCCTGCACGTCGCCTGTCGCCGCTGGCCTCGGCGGTCGTCAGCATTACGCAGATTAACGGTGGCGAGGCGATCAACGTCATCCCTGAGACGGTGGTGCTGCGCGGCACGCTGCGCTGCCTGCAGGCGGATGTCCGTGTACGGGTACGCCAGATGATTGATGAGTTTGTCACCACCTTCACTCGCCCGCTGGGCATCGAAGGCAGCATTGTTTATCAGACGGATTATCCGGTCACGGCGAATAATCCACAGGAAGCCGCGAAGGTGCGTGACTGTGCGCTGACGGTACTTCCCGCAGAGCAGGTGCACTGGAATGTTAACCCATCGATGGCATCGGAAGATTTTGCCTGCATGCTGGAAGCCTGTCCCGGTGCCTATTTCTGGCTGGGGGCCGACGGTAAAATCCCTTCTGCACCGCTGCATAATGCCCGCTATGATTTTAACGATACGCTGATCGGCCCAGGCATTGCGCTGTGGACCGCCCTGGTCGGGCAGTAATTGCCTCGTTAGAACCGCGTATACAACACCGGGCGAGGCATGCCTCGGCCCTACAGCGATTCCAGATAAAAGGGCTTCCGGGTCCGGTCCATCCGTTCCAGATAAGGGGGATGTCGTCGGGGTCGGGCCGTTATTGCCTCGTTAAATCCGGCATTCAACACCGGGCGAGGCCTGCCTCGCCCCTACAGCGGTTAACGATGATGAGGGATTGGTAGGGGTCGGGCATGCCCGACCCGAATGCGGCGCGGGTGTTAATAGCCCGCCGAATCGATCTGCGCTAACGCGCCATCCAGATCAATCGCCCGCCCGGTAGCGAGGTAACAACAGGCAATCTGCAAACGCAGCGACTGGGGCACCGGCACTTGGCGATCCAGGCAACGACTGATCCATGCGGCCGTGGTGGCCGCATCTTTAGCTGAAGGCAGATGGTCAGCGCTCAGCACCACTTCTTCCTGCCGGGACAACAGCGCACGCGTGTCTTCTCCAGCAATCAGCGTTATCGACGGGCACCGCTGCGGGCTGGCGTACACTTCCCCTTCCGTACCGTTCAGCAACAAACCCCGCCCGCCAACGGCGCTGAAAAATGTTGCCACGCGCGGGATATACTCCGGATGCGAAACGCTGGCCAGCCGCAGCGCCGCATCGGCGGCAAACGGCGTTGCCAGCTTGGCCAGCGTATGCGCACTGTTACGCACCCCCATACGCCAGCGCAACGCCAGCTGCTGCTCCATGGGCTGGCAAAGCGTGCCAATAGTGATAAACACCAGATCACCGGCATCCAGCTTCGCCTGTGCTTCTTCCAGGGTGGAAACAGCGGGTATATCCAGCGCTGCAAAGACCGCCTCGCTGGTGATGCGGGTCGGATCGTCGCTAACGCCGTGAACCAGCACCGGGAAGCCCAAACGCGACAGCAGCAGCGCCAGCAGCGGCGTCAGGTTTCCCTGACGGCGTGCCCCGTTGTAACTCGGGATCACAATGGGCATCGGTCGCTGTGCAGGCGGTATCAGGCGTGGCATCTGCTGCTGCATCGCCTGGTAGAAGCCCAGCATCTCCCCTTCGCCTTCGCCTTTAATGCGCAGAGCAATCAGCAGAGCACCCAGCTCAAGATCCGGCACCTCGCCGTTCAGTATCCGGCGATAAAGCTCGCACGCGGTATCCGCATCAATATCGCGGGCATGATTCTTACCGCGTCCGACCTCTTTGATGATTTTTTTATAGTCCATGCTCATGTTTTTGCTCAGTAAAAAGGGTTAACGACGACGGCGCGGCGCGGGTTTCTTCTTCGCGGCCGGGGTTACGGCTTTTGGCAGTTCACCTTCCGGCATCGGAGGTTGCGCGATGGGGAACACCGGCAGCGCCCCCAGCAGGCGTGCACCATAGCTTTTGCTGATCAAGCGCCGATCGTAAATCACAATCTCGCCAAAGCAATCATGGCTGCGGATCAACCTCCCGACCTGCTGGATGAGGTTAAACGAGGCGCTGGGCAGGCTTTGCACTTCAAACGGATAGCGCTTGAGGCTTTTTAGCCACTCTCCCTCTGTCAAAATAACCGGACTGTCTATCGGGGGGAAAGCGATTTTATGAATATGGACCTGAGAAAGCAGGTCACCTTTCAGATCCAGCCCCTCCGCAAAGGACTGTAATCCCACCAGAACGCTGGTTTCCCCCTGCTCTACGCGTTTACGGTGCAGCGCCACCAGCGCCGGGCGTGGCTTATCGCCCTGCACCAGCATCATCAGGCGCAACTCGGGCAGGTAAGCGAGGAATTGATGCATGGCGCGACCACTGGCGAACAGCACCAGGATACCTTTATGGGCCGCAAGCTTAATTTGATGACGAAAGAAGTGCGCCATTTCCGCCAGGTGCATCACTTCGTTCGCCAGCATCGGCTCGTACTTCATCTGCGGGATAATCAGCTGCCCCTGAGTCACATGATTAAACGGCGAATCGAGGGCGACAAAACGGTCCCCGGCTTTCTCACTCAAGCCGGACATCTCCTGCAGACGCTGGAAACTGTTTAACGAGCGCAGCGTCGCCGAGGTCACCACCACATGCGGGATCTTGCGCCACAGCAACTTTTCAAGCTGTTCACTGACGCGTATCCCGGCGCAGTGAAACATCAGATGCGCGCTACCGTCGCGGATTTACCGTGTGACCCATTTCGACACCGGGGCGCCGGATGCCTGCTCCATTGCCGCCAGTCGCCACAGCTTGCTGCTGGCTTCAAACCAGCCCAGCGCACGGTTCATCTGGATCAGCGTACGGTGCAGGCGCACTACGTCAAACTGGCCGGTTTTCTCGCTGAGGTCATTCATCATCCCTTCCGCCAACCCACGCAGCGCATCGCTGAGTTTGAAAAGGCGGGCGCAGATTGTCAGGATCTCTTCGGGCAGCAGCCCCATCTCAAAGCGATATTCGCCCTCCTGCCCTTCCGGCGGCAGATACAGGCCTAAGATTTGCGACAGCATCTGTAACTGCTCACGCACCTCTTCGCAGTGGGCTTTGAGCTTGTCCGGGTGGCTAAGGGACGGCGGGCGTTTCGGACGAAACTGCGCCAGGCACTGCTCCACCAGGCGGCAGAACAGATCCAGTTGTAACACGGTCCAGCCTGGGGTGATTTCGCCGCTCATCTCCAGCGCATCGCGTGCCACATCCGGTAAATGGTGGCCTTCATCCAGCACCAGAAGCAGGTTTTTCGGCGGTGGCAGCACGGATTCTGTTTCCAGTGCGGCCATCACCAGGGCGTGATTCGCCACCACCACGTCCGCATCTTCGATTTCACGCCGCGCCACATAAAACGGACATTCACGGAACCAGTTGCAGTTACTGCCGAGGCAGTTGGCTTTATCGGTGCTCAGGCGTTGCCAGAGGGAGTCTTCAATATTTTCCGCACAGTGATCGCGCAGTCCATCCCACTGATAGCGCTTGAGGGATTTTTCCAGTTCAGTGCAGATGACCCGTTCATCTTTGCTGGCGGTCATATCGTCGTCGAGGAACAGCAGCAGATCGCCCTGATTTTCTTCATCCGTTGCCAGCGCCGACAGATTGCGCGGACACACGTAACGACCACGACCAAACGCCGCAGTAAACTTCAAATCGGGAATAATTTTCTTCAGCAGGGGCAGATCCTTGCTGAAAATCTGATCCTGTAAGGCCACGTTAGCGGTGCTGACCACCAGCGGTTTTTCCTCGGCGCGGCTGACAGCAATACCAGGGATCAGATAGGAGAGGGTTTTCCCCACCCCGGTCGGCGCTTCAATTGCCAGATGACGACCGTCGTCCCCCGCCAGCGTTTTCGCGACCTCGGCAATCATCTGCCGCTGCGGCGCACGCGGAATAAAATCGGGAACTTCCTGTTGCAGGGCTTTATACCACCCGGCAATTTGCGTTTTTAACGCGACAGTTAACGCCATGACAATCACTTCCAGCTAAACAAGGCTGTATTTTTACACAGTATTGCGGCGGCGTCAGCCTGCAAACGTTAATCTCCTGCGGCGGCTTGCAGTTTCAGCAGGTCACGCAGGGCACGGATCGGAACTTCCCGGCTGCGGCCACGACGAAAAATCAGGGAAAATGCTGCACGATAGTTGAACTGTTCCGGTGACAGACGCCGCAACCGGCCCTCAGCCACCCATGACCGCGCGCAGTGCTCCGGCAGGTAACCAATATACTTACCAGAAAGGATAAGAATCAGCTGCGCTTCGATGCTTTCCACAGAGGCGCTACTGTCTTTAAAGCCGCGCCGCGCCAGCTCGCTCTGATTCCAGTAGCTGCGAGTCACGAAGCCCACATTTTGCAGGTCATCCAGGGTGTGGCGGGCAAACAGCGAATGGCTGTCGCTACAGTAAAGCCAGTGCTGTTCATGGTGCAGCGGCACTGTCACCAGATTATTCACGTTCACCGGGAAATGCCCGATGGCCAGGTCAAGGCGGTTATCCAGCACCTGCTGCTGCAACTCATTCGGGTCACGTACCGCCAGGCTGAGGTAGATCGCCGGAAAGCGGTCACTGAACTGACGCAGGGTATCGGCCAGATGCAGTCGGTCATCCGTGGCGATGGAGTCCACGACGCCAAGTGAAAACACGCCACCCTGCTCATTCTTCAGCCCGTCCACCTGGCGGTCAAAGTCCTGCAAGGTATCCAGCAATTGCAGGCTGTATTGCAGATACTGTTCGCCTTTTTCTGTCAGTGAAAATCCTGCCCGCCCGCGTCGGCACAGCACGAAACCCAGCTGTTGCTCCAGCTCACTCATATAGGCGCTGATCGCAGGCGTGGTCATATTCAGCTCCTGCTGGGCGCGGGAGTAGCCCTGGCAGCGCGCCACACAGACAAACACACTCAATAGTTTCAGATTGGGTAAACGGTTGAGGCTCACTTTCGTTCCACTGATTAAACGATCGATAGTTAAGTAAATCATGAAGTGAATAGTGGATACGAGTGATTTTCCTGCGGAGGGTTCCGTCAGATGATAGCCATAACTTTCCCCCTTTTTTTCTGAAGGATAACCATGTCACACCAACATCTGATTTTCCCGGCGCGCGTACTGCGTGGCGCGGGAGTCATCAACCAGATCGGCACCCTCAGCCGTGAACTGGGCCAGCGTGTGCTGCTGATTGGCGGCCACCAGGCGCTGGCGGCGGTCAAAGACCGGGTGGCGCAACAGCTGACGGCAGCAGGTTGTCTGCTGGTGGGCAGCGAATGGTTTGGCGGCGAAACCTCATTACGCCAGATTGCCCGCCTGGGCGCGCTGGCGCAGGAATATCAGGCCGACGTGATTATTGCAGCGGGGGGAGGTAAATCGCTGGATACCTGCAAGGCGGTCGGTGCCGAGCAGAATATCCCGGTGATCACCCTGCCCACCATCGCCGCGACCTGTTCGGCGGTGACGCCGTTAACCATTCGCTATGACGATAACGGCAACTTTTTTGATATCTTCCCGCTGCCGCAGGCTCCGGCGGCGGTGATCATCGACAGCCAACTGCTGACCGAGGCACCGCTGCGCTGGCTGGCCGCAGGGCTGGGCGATACGCTGGCAAAATGGTATGAGTTTCGTGCGGTGAGCGAACGCCACCCGGCCGTGGATGCGAATGCGCTCTCCTCGCTGGCACACAGCCGTCTCTGCTATGACGTGATAGCAAAACACGGCCCGGCAGCCTGTGAAGCCGTGCGCCAGCGGCAGCCTGATCACGCTCTCGATCAGGCGCTGGATGCCATCTTCACCTTTGCCGGGCTGACTTCACTGATGAGCAACGGCGCCCATGCGGCGGCTTCCCATGCCATTTACGAAGGGTTCACTTTCGTCGACAAAACCCGCGAATTCGGCCACGGCCTGCTGGTCGGCTACGGCAATCTCTGCCTGCTGGCGCTGGAGCAGCGCGATGATGCAGAGCTGCTGGCAGAAATGCGCCTGGCGCGAGACTGTGGTGTACCGCTTAGTCTGGCAGAGATTGCCGAACTGAATGCGGACGAACTGGCGGTGATTGTGCGTGAATCGGTGCATGCACCGGATATGGAAAATATGCGCGAGACGGTGACAGAAAGTGCGCTGTATCAGGCGATGGCGCGCGTGGACGCGCTGGCCGCCCGCGTTTAGCCCCGTCTCCCCCGGAAAGTGATCCGGGGGAGCGCGCCCGACCGCTTACCCAATCGGATCGATCGCCTTATACATGATCGTGGTGGCATCTATCACGCCAGCGGTCGATCGGGCATAGCCCGGGATCTGCCCGGCCACCTTCCAGCCCAGCGAGAGGTAAAGCGGTTCAGCCGCATCCCCGCTGCGCGTGTCCAGCACCAGCAGACTGCGCCCGAGTTCACGTCCCCGGGCTTCTGCCTGCTGCATCAGTTCACGGGCAATCCCGCAGCGGCGTGCATCCGGATGCACCAACAGTTTGATCACTTCGGCACGATGCACGCCGTTCGCGGGCATAGCCAGCACCAGCATTACCGTCCCGACAATTCGCCCGTCGCGCTTCGCCACCAGCAGCTGTTTATCCCCGCAGGCCAGGCTGAGAACGGCATCCTGCCAGAAATGTTGCAGCCTCTGCGCATCACGATCGATAAAGCCAATACTGGCACCCTGCGCCACGCAGCCATCCAGCACCTCACACAATGCAGGCAGCGCCTGCTGCGCCTGACCGGCATCCAGCCATTGATAATCAATATTGTTCATGGACGGGCCACCACCAGTGCATAGCGTGCACCGCCCGCTTCAGGTGCATGAAAGCGGGTGCGGCCAAACAGATGAAAACGCAGGCAGTCCCCCTGCTCCAGCCGCCAGAAACGCTCATCCATTTGAAATTCCAGTACGCCATCCAGGATCCAGATATGTTGCTCAAGCCCGGCAATCGGCGGAATGTCGTAGTCAATACGTGCCCCTCCCGCCAGCCGGGCTTCCACCAGCTCCGCATGAAACGCCTGCGCAGGCGGGGAGAGCGATCGGCGCTGGTAGCCATTTTCTACATCGTGCCAGACGCTTTGCTGCTCAGGCCGTAAAAGTTGTACAGCTTCCTGTTCCACTTCGCTTAACAAACGTGACATCGTTAATCCGTAGGCATTACACAGTCGGTTAAGCAAAGAGGCTGTCGGGCTGGTCTCAGCCCGCTCGATACGGGATAGCGAAGCGCGGCTAATCCCGGTAAGCTCGGCAAGTGTCTCCAGCGACCAGCCCTTTTCCACACGCAGGTCGGCCAGACGTTGTGCCAGCCGCTGTTCCGTTGGGGTTTGTTCCATCTTGGTTTCTCATATTTGGGAATTAATCTCTAATATGAGATATAGCCGTTTATTTTCATCATTTCAACTTGTACAACAAATAATACTTTGTACAACCTGATAATATTGGTTAGGCTGATAAAAAGTCTGACAGCAAGTCAAGAGGTAATACATGGCACTGTACAGCATCGGTGACGTCGCAGAACGCTGCGGCATTAATCCGGTCACGCTGCGCGCCTGGCAACGTCGTTATGGTCTGCTGAAACCACAGCGCACCGAAGGGGGTCATCGTCTGTTTGATGAAGACGATATTGCGCGCATTGAAGAGATTAAACGCTGGATTGAGAGCGGCGTGCCGGTCGGTAAGGTCAAAGCGCTGCTCGAAGGCGAAAACGTTAATATTGATGATGGGTGGCTTGCCCTTCAGGAAGAGATGCTGGCGGTTATTCGCCTCGTGCGTCCGTCAAAGCTACGCGTAAAAATCGCCTCAATGGGTAAAGAAAACCCGGCAGAAATGCTTATCGACCATGTTTTCATCCCCATCCGCCAGCGCCTTGGTTTAGATCAAAATACCGCCCGGGCCATGTGTAGTTTATTAGATGGTGCTTTAATTGATTACATAAGCTTCTGTTTAACGGGTTCACGCAAGAAAGCAGGCAAAGATGCACTGCTGATTGGCTGGGGCCTGACGGACCGACCCCGCCTGTGGCTGGAAGCCTGGCGACTCTCGCAGCAGGGCTGGCGCATTGACATCCTGGCCGAGCCGCTGGAGTCTCCCCGCCCCGAGCTTTTCCCCGGTCAGCATATTTTTGTTTATACCGGAAAAGCGTTAACCAAACGCCAGCAGGAACAGATGAGCCACTGGCAGGCGCAGGGGTTCTCGATTACCGCATACGGTCACTAAGGAATCAGGTATGACTCAGCAGGCCGCACTACAGCAGTTAGTGACATTTTACCAGACGCTGGACAGCGACAGGCTGACAATGCTGGCGCAGATTTACCATCCGGAGATCTGCCTGAGCGATCCGGTAGGTGAACACCAGGGCATTGCGGTGGTGGAGCAGTACTTTGCCAGCCTGCTGAAAAACATGCGTTACTGCCGCTTTGTGGTGACGCAGGTGCGCGAGTTTGATACCGACGCGCTGCTGCTGTGGCGCATGGAGTATGCCCACCCTGCCCTGCAACGGGGAGCTGACCAGACGCTGGAGGGCAGCAGCTACCTGCAATTTCGCGACAATAAAGTGGTCTTTCAGCGCGATTACTACGATATGGGCGCCATGCTCTACGAAAAGCTACCGTTGCTGGGCACGATCATCGGCCTGGTCAAAAAGAGGTTGCAACCATGAAACGTGTCCTGATCACTGGCGCCAGCTCCGGCATCGGCCTGCAATTAGCGCAGGATTATGCAACGGAAGGCTGGCATGTCACCGCCTGCGGGCGTAATCCGGAGCGACTGGACGCACTGCGCCAGCAGTTCCCACTGATTGACATCTGCCTGTTTGATATCACTGACCTGGCTGAAACGCGCGCCGCTCTGGACGGCAAGCGGGCAGATCTGGCGATCCTCTGTGCAGGCACCTGTGAATATCTTGACCATGGCATTGTCGATGCCGA
Organism: Erwinia sp. MYb416; assembly: GCF_037479575.1. Taxonomy (NCBI): domain Bacteria; kingdom Pseudomonadati; phylum Pseudomonadota; class Gammaproteobacteria; order Enterobacterales; family Erwiniaceae; genus Erwinia; species Erwinia sp. MYb416. The sequence continues at coordinate 711,290 of NZ_JBBGYT010000438.1, read as the reverse complement.
AAAAGTCCACCGCGTGATGCTGACGAACTTCAGTGGTCCGGTGAACTGCCTGGACAGCCTGCTCCCACAGATGCAGCCTGGCAGCCGCGTGGCGCTGGTCGGCTCTACCGCCAGCATGGTTCCCCTGCCGCGCGCCGAAGCGTACGGTGCCTCGAAAGCCGCGCTGGCCTATTTCGCCCGCAGCCTGGCGCAGGATGTCAAGCGTCAGCAGATTGGCATCACGCTGGTGCTGCCCGGCTTTGTCGACACGCCGCTGACACAGCGCAACGATTTTGCCATGCCGATGATTGTCGACGTGGTTCAGGCTTCGCGCTTTATCCGGCGCGGGCTGGCAAAAGGAAAGGCCGAAATCGCTTTCCCGGCGCTGTTTGCTTTTATTCTGCGGGTGACCTCACGGTTGCCCCAGGCCCTTCAGCGTCTGTTAACGCAAAAAATAGCGAGGTAATGCGTGCGCATTGCGATTATTGGCAGTGGAATTGCTGGCCTGAGCTGTGCGTGGAAATTAGCCCCACGCACCGAGGTTCATCTTTATGAAACCGGCAGTACACTCGGTGGCCATACCGCCACGGTGGACGTTGAGCTGGACGGTCAGCACTGGGCGATTGATACCGGATTCATTGTTTTTAACGATCGCACTTATCCGCGTTTTCAGGGATTCCTGGCCGAACTGGGGCTGGAAGGCAGGCCCACGGAAATGAGTTTTTCGGTGCGCAATTCCCGCACCGGGCTGGAGTATAACGGCCACACGCTCAGCAGCCTTTTCGCCCAGCGTAGCAACCTGTTAAAGCCCTCGTTTTATCGCTTCCTCGCAGAGATCGTGCGGTTTAATCGCTGTGGAAAGCAGTGGCTGGCGCAGCAGCAGGACCAGGGTTCACTGGATGAGTTTCTGACCGCGCAGGGCTTTAGTGAATTTTTTGCCCGGCACTATATTTTGCCGATGGGTGCCGCCATCTGGTCAGTCTCACTGAGTGAGATGCGCCGTATGCCGCTGACCCAGTTTCTGAACTTCTTCCATCATCACGGCCTGCTGGATTTAACCCAGCGACCGCAATGGTACGTAGTGCCCGGCGGTTCGCGGGAATATATCCGCCGCATGATGCAGCTGATCGGGCAGCAGATGCAGGTCTATCTCGATACCCCGGTCACCCGGATAACGCGTGATGCCGATGGCGTCACGCTGGAAAGCCCGCGAGGCGTTGAGCGCTATGACCAGGTGATTTTCGCCTGTCACAGCGATCAGGCATTGCAGCTGCTGGGCGATGCGTCGCCGCAGGAAAGTGAGATGTTGGCCGGGGTGCCCTATCGCGCCAATGAAGTGGTGCTGCATACCGATACCCGTTTGCTACCACAGAACCGCGCAGCCTGGGCGAGCTGGAACTACCGTCTGGATGATGAAGCAAACGACAGCGAACAGCAGGGTGCCAGCGTGACATACAATATGAATATCCTGCAGGGCATTCAGTCACCGCATACGTTCTGCGTCAGCCTCAACCCGACACAACCGATCGATCCGGCCCGCGTGTTACGCCGCTTTGAATACCATCATCCGCAGTTCGGACCACATGCTCTGTGCACACAAGAGCAGCGGCTGCTGCTGAACGGGAACAACCGCACCTGGTTCTGCGGTGCCTGGAGCTACAACGGTTTTCATGAAGATGGCATTCGCAGCGCGTTAGATGTGACGACGGCCATGGACCAGGCAGGTTTACTGTGAACAGCGTGCTGTACAGCGGCCATGTGCGCCATCGTCGCTTCACCCCGGTGGATCATCAGTTCAGCTACCGCATTTTTATGCCGCTGATTGATCTTGATGAACTGCCGTTACTGAAAAGCGTCGGCATCGGCCACCACAATCTGCGCGCTGCCAGCTTCAGTGAGGACGATTATCTTGGTGGCGGCAGCGGCATCAAAGAGCGTGCTCAGGCGCGCATTGCCGCCCTGACTGGGGAACATCTTACCGGACGTGTGATGCTGCTGACGCAGCTGCGTTACTTTGGCTGCTCATTCAATCCTGTCAACCTTTACTACCTGTACGATGCCGCCGACAGCCTGCGCTGGATGCTGGCCGAAGTGCGTAATACGCCGTGGAATGAGCGTCATACGTATGCGGTGAAACCTGACGGCAGCGAAACCACGCAGAAAGCGTTTCATGTTTCTCCGTTTAATCCCATGGAGATGGTTTACCACTGGCGGCTGTCCCCGCCGGGTAAATCACTGCTGGTGCATATTGAGAATCACCGTGAGGGGCGCGAGTTTGACGCCACCCTGCATTTACGACGTCAGCCGCTGACCCGGCAGACGCTGCGCCATTTTCTCTGGCGTTTTCCAATGATGACCGTTCGTACCGCGCTGGCGATTTACTGGCAGGCGTGGAAACTTTGGCGCAAAGGTGCGCCGGTGTATGACCACAGCAAGTCGGAGAAATAACCCATGACTGGCACTGATTTCAGCCTGGCACGCCGTGCAAAAACGGGTAAACGCTTCTCCGCATCACGCCGGGTGATTTTATCCCTGTTGCAGGGCATCAAAGGGGCGGGATTAACCCTGCATGACCCGCATCTCGGCACCTGCTTCTTCGGCGATGCGCAGGCTGCGCTTCAGGCCGAAGTGATGGTGCATCACTCACGAGCGTATCGCCGTATCCTGCTGGGCGGCAGCATTGCCGCTGCAGAAACCTATATGGATGGCGAATGGGAAACCCCGGACTTAACCGCCGTTATCCTGACGCTGGCACAAAATACCCGTGTCGCTGATAAACTGGAGGCCCGCCTCAGCTGGCTGACCGCACCGTTTAATCAGCTGCGTCATGCGTTGCGCCGCAACAATGTGCGCCAGGCAAAGCGCAATATCGCCGCCCATTACGACCTCGGCAACGACTTCTACACCACGTTTCTAGATGAGGCGATGCTCTATTCCAGCGCCTGGTTCCAGCAGCCGGAGATGACGCTGGAGCAGGCGCAGCAGGCCAAAATGAAACGCCTGTGCGTGAAGCTGGGGCTGACGCCGAATGATCATCTGCTGGAGATTGGCAGCGGCTGGGGCGCCATGGCTGAATTTGCCGCTCGCGAGTACGGCTGCCGGGTGACCACCACCACCATCTCGCGCGAACAGTATGTCTATTGCTGTCAGCGCATCGCCGCCGCCGGGCTGAGCGACCAGGTAACCGTGCTGTGTGAAGATTACCGTGATCTTAGCGGCCAGTACGACAAAATTGTCTCGATAGAGATGATAGAAGCGGTGGGTAAAGCCTATATTCCGCTGTTTATTCAGCGCTGCCAGCAGTTGCTGAAGCCGGGCGGCCGTCTGGCATTGCAGGCGATCACCATCAGTGAAGAACGTTTTGACAGCTATGCGCGCGGCGTCGATTTTATCCAGCGTTATATCTTCCCCGGCGGCTTTTTACCCTCCGTCAGCCTGTTGCAGAACACGCTGCAAGAAATCAGCGATTTCAGCGAAATTGACCAGCTGGAAATCGGCCCGGACTACGCGCAGACCTTGCAACTGTGGCGGCGGCGGTTTGACAACGCCTGGCCACAGCTGTCAAAAGGACGCTTTGATGAGCGCTTCCGCCGTATGTGGCTGTTTTATCTCTGCTATTGCGAGGCGGGTTTCCGCGCGCAGACCATTGGCACCGTCCAGCTCACACTGCAACGCGCATGAGCCGCCTGCGCTTCTGGTTGCTCACCCTCGGTTTTGATCTCTACTGGGGGCTGGCCGTGGCGCTGCGCGAGCGCATCGGGCTGCTGCTGTGCGCCGGGGCGCTGCTGGCCTGGCTGCTGAGCCCGCGCGTGATGAAGCTGCGCCTGCTGCTGGTCGCGCTGGCAGGTATCGCGCTCGACAGTCTGTGGCTGGGCGTCGATCTGTTCAGTTTTAGCGGCAGCCACGCGTTTCCCGTCTGGATGCTTGCACTGTGGCTGACGTTCGCCTGCTGGTGGGGGCTGATCCTCCATCGCTTTGCACCTGACTGGCGCTGGCTGATCCTGGCTGGCGCATTGGGCGGACCCTTTTCCTATTTCATTGGTGAGCGGCTCGGTGGCCTGCAATGGCATCAGTCACCCGCCATGGCGCTGGGTGCGCTGGCGATTGTCTGGGCGATCTGGCTACCATTAGCCAGCAGACTCCTGCGGAGAAATTCATGAAAAAATGGCTGTTATTGCTGTTGTTGTTTTCATCGCTGAGCCAGGCCGCTGACTGGCTACGCTGGAAGAACGTGGGCAAAGCGACGCTGACCTGGGGGCCATTTACACTGTACGATTCCCAGCTCCTGACGCCCGGCGGACGCTGGCAACCCGAGCAGTGGCCGCTGGCACTGGTGATAACCTACCGCCGCGACATCAGCCGCCAGGAACTGCTGGATGCCACGCTGGAACAGTGGCAGGCACAGAATACCGGCAGCAGCGATCAGCGTCAGCAGTGGCTACAACAGCTGGCCACCGTCTGGCCGGACGTCAGCGATGGCACCCGCCTGGCATTTCAGGCGGATGCCCGCGGCGGACAGTTTTACTGGCAGGCCGCCGGAACGCAGGCGGCTATTAGCCCGATCGGCCCGCGCTTTGACGCTGCCTTTCGCGACGCTTTCCTCAATATCTGGCTATCGCCATCGTCGACTTACCCCGATATCCGTCGGGAACTGACCGGAGGTTAATCATGTGGAAATCCCTGTTACTGACGTTCAGCCTGCTGCTGGCAGGCTGTGGTGCCACGCTGGAAGACTATCAGCAGGCGCAACCGAAGATTGATATTTTCAGCTGGTTCAACGGTGAGTCCCGCGCCTGGGGCATGGTGCAGGATTACAGCGGGAAGCAGATCCGCCGTTTTGAAGTGGTTATCCGCGGCCAGGTGGTGGGCGAAACCCTGACGTTAAACGAGCAGTTCGTTTATGACGACGGCGAGAAGCAGACGCGGGTCTGGCATATCCGCCGCCTGGCCGACGGCAGCTACACCGGAACGGCCGGGGATATTATCGGCACGGCAACCGGCCATGCCAGCGGTAACGCGTTTAACTGGCGTTACACCATGACGGTCAAAACCGACGACAGCAGTTATAAACTGAACTTTGACGACTGGATTTATCAGCAGGATGCGCAGCATCTGATGAACGTCACCTCGATGAAAAAATTTGGTATTGAAGTGGCACGCGTCACGCTGTTCTTCTCAAAACAGCCCGATTCGGCACAATAAAACGCCGGCTTTGGCTTAATTCCCACGGGCGAAAGCGCTATACTTCGCCCCTGGTTAAGAAAATGGATGAAGTGATGAACTTACAAAAGATTGGTGTGATATTTATCTTCCTGCTGATGGCGCTCGGCGGGATTGGCGGCGTGATGCTGGCCGGATATACCTTCATCGTGCGTTCCTGATCGTGCGGCCCGGCGGCAGCCTGTTGCCGCCCCGCTAGCACCGTTGGTTTTAAATTAAAACCAGACGTAATTAACCACGACAGGTCAGACAGTTATGCTCTGAGTTTACTCATCACAATAAAACTCAACATCATGACTGAAATCACTTCTTCGGCGCACGTCGCGCTGGCAGGGAACACGCCGACAGGCGAGGTCGTCACCCTCCGTCAGGCATCGGATGTCTCTCAGCTGGTCAACACCAGCAGTCACTCTGGCAACAATGCACGTATCGTTATCGGTATCGCCCTCGGTGGTGTTTTTCTCGATGCCTACGATCTGGGTGCACTCGCCTTTGGCATGAAAGATGTCACTCGCGAATTTGGCCTCTCCCCGGCAGGGGCAGGTATGATCGCCTCATCGATTACGCTGGGTGCCATTGTCGGCGCGCTAATTGGTGGCTACCTTACCGATAAAATTGGCCGCTACCGCGTCTTTATGGCGGATATGTTCTTCTTTGTTTTTGCAGCCCTCGCCTGTGCCTTTGCCCCCAATGAGTATGTTCTGGCCGGTGCGCGTTTCGTGATGGGCATGGGTATCGGTATTGATTTACCGGTAGCGATGGCTTTTCTTGCCGAGTTCTCCAAACTGCGAGGGCGCGGCAATAAAGCCGCCAGTATTGCCATGTGGTGCCCCACCTGGTACGCCGCGATCTCTATCTCTTATCTGCTGGTGTTGTTCTTCTGGTCAGTGCTGCCGGAAAGCCACAGCGACCTGATGTGGCGCATTATTCTTGGCTTCGGGGCCGTTCCGGCACTGATTATTATCGCCATTCGCAGTCGCTATATGAGCGAGTCTCCGGTCTGGGCCGCCAATCAGGGTGACCTGAAAGGGGCAGCGGCCATCCTGCGCAGCTCCTGGGGCATTAATGCACATGTCGCCGCAGATGCGGATCTCGCGCCAGTCAAAGCGGTACGCCGTGCCAGCTGGAGCAACTACGGCTCGCTGTTCAAAGGGGTTTACCTGAAGCGTACCGTGCTGGCGACCGTTACCTCGATTGTCTCCCCCTTCGCCTATAACGCGGTGGCGTTTGGCCTGCCGGTGATTATCTCCAGCTTCCTGGCACAATCGATGCTGAACACCATTCTGCTGTCGCTGGCGCTGAATCTGTTGTTTGCCTTTGTCGGGGGTACGCTGGCCGTACGGCTGGTGCCACGTTTTGGTGCCTGGAAAATGATGACACTCGGTTATACGTTCCAGATCGCGGCGCTGGTCGGTCTGGCACTGGTTGGACGCCCGGAAGACGGGCAACAGGCGGCGATCTCGATTGGCATGCTGGCCCTGTTCCTGCTGGGCCAGGGCTTCGGACCGGGCGCACATACCATGACTTACGCCTCACTCAGCTACCCGACGTCGCTGCGCGGCGTGGGCGTGGGCTTCAATCAGACAATGGTGCGCGCCAGTTCGACGGCTTCGCTGTTCCTGTTCCCGGTGCTGGCCGCCCTGCTGGGCACTAATGTGTTCTGGGTGATTGGGATGGCACCGATTATCGGCCTGATCGCCCTGCTGGCTATCCGCTGGGAACCCTCAGGTTATGATGTGGATTCCGAGGATTTTGCTTTCAGTCATCAGTAGAGGAGAAAGCGTGTGGCGAAATGATTCGTCACACGCTCCCGCATTGCACGCAAATTTCGATGAAATTTTAGACATACCGACAAATATTCGATATATTCAAAATATGCAATATATCCAGTCGGGGGTGTTCTATGTCAGCAAAATCTACACCAGCCATATCAGAAACCATCAGCCTGTTTAATGGTCAGCAGCTACGCAATATGGCTGCTGAAGAGAGTGCTGAATATCTGGTCATCAATGTTAATCAGCTAAAAGATGCCGCCCCTTCGCCTGCAGGCAATGGTGTCGCATTGCGCAAAAAACTGGAGAAGATGGTCAGCAATCCCCTTCTTGATCCCTCCCTGGCGCTGGCTTTTTTTGAAATTGCCCAGACACTGCTTAAACCTGCGCGCAAAAAAAAACCCGCTCACGCCGGCGGAAATAAATCAGAAAGTATTTTTGATGGCTATGAGCAGTACCATGCACGTAATCAACAGCGTCAGCACGATATCCGTGAATTCGTACTGAGCGAAGACCGATGGATCAGATCCGGCGAACTGTCTGACAAAGCCCATTTTACCAATGCTAACCGCAGTGCCGGGCCCAATGCCTGGAAACGTCGGGGTAAAACCTTTGCCATCAACGTTGAAGGCCAGGACCGCTACCCGGATTACGCGTTTGATGAAGCCTGGCAACCTCTGCCCGTGATCAAACAGGTGCTGGACATCTTCGATGGCACACGCACGCCCTGGTCGCTGGCCGCCTGGTTTGCTACTGGAAACAGTTGGCTGGGGGGACGCAGGCCAAAAGACCTGCTCACCAGCGATCCTCAGGCAGTCACCGATGCTGCGCTTCAGGCAAAATCCGGAGCACAGCATGGCTAAGGAGAGCAGTAACGGAAAAGGACTTTCGCCGTTTTTATGTCCTGTAGGTTCGGTTGCGATTAACCCTGTGTTACTACCTGCAGGTCATTTATTGTTTCGCGTTCATCGTCAGCAGTTTGCTGGCGACAGTTTTAACAATACATTGCAGGGTAACGCGCGCTTCAGCCCGATTTTCGACCAGCAGGGCAGACTCATTCCGACACTCTATGCCGGAGACGTCACCAGGGTGGCGCTGTGCGAAGTGATATTTCATGATATCGATATTTCGCAGTCGGCTATTGTCTATCAGGTTAAAGCGTTGGCTGCATTTCGTCATAGCCAACTGGTCACCACAATCCCCATGCAGTTAGCCAGCCTCGACCTGGCTTCATTGGTAAAAATGCGCGCCAACAAAAAGCTCATTCACTCCGATGCCAGTTAATACAACATTACACGCCAGTGGGCTGAAGCAGTCCATCATCAATATCCGCACATTCAGGGTCTGACCTGGCCTTCACGTCAGCACGAAGGCCAGGCATGGTTGTTTTTTGGCGACCGTATTAACGGAGAATTACAGATGCACCACCAGGGAACTCAGCTTCTCACTACCCCGCCGGTGGTTGGCGAGTTACTGGCGCTGGCTGACCGGATGGGGATCTATCTGGAAGAGTGATCTGACTGCTGCGCGGTAAAACGCGCAAATTCAGAAGGGATGCGGGGAAACGTCAGCAAAAACCACGGAGTGAAGCGTTCCGGGTGAGCGTGCATTTCTCGCTGGATATCGGCCAGGGAACAATAACGCCAGTCGTCGGCCTCTTCCGGATTAATATCAGGCTGCACATCGCTGATGGCAAAATAGACGTGGCCATATTCATGTTCGGTCAGGCCATTACTGAGCGGCAGATAATAACTGAGTTCAAACACCGGTTGCAGCGTCAGGCGCAGCCCCATCTCCTCGCGCAAGCGGCGTTCAGCGGCATCCTGAGTCGACTCCTGCGGATAAGGGTGCCCACAGGTGGTGTTGCTCCACAGCCCGCCACAGTGGTATTTACCACTGGCACGACGCTGTAACAGCAGCTGATGGTCGGTGTTGAACACGTAAACGGTGACCGCGCGATGCAGCAGACCTTTTTCATGAACTTCCATTTTTTCCATCTTACCGGTAGGACGGTCCTGGCTGTCGACCAGAATAACTTCAATTGCAGACATGCCGACTCCTCAGAAATGATACTGACTATTCTGGCATAAGAGGCATCTCATGGTCTGCATAAAATCGTGCTTTATGCGAGGCGGGCGTAAACCGAAAGTTTCCCGGCGTTGGCAGGCCGGGATCGCGAGAAATTACTCTTCTACATTCACCACCTGCTGACGGGCGCGAAAAATATGCCCGCCGCCGTACTGCAACAGACGCGCCACCAGATCCAGGCCACCGTTCTCTTCGGCCTGCGCGAATTCGCGCTCAAGCTGCGTGATCGGGGCCGCCCAGAGCAGATTGACCTTTTCGCCGTCACGTTTTGGTAGCGGGAACTGGCCGCTTTCACGCCCCAGGGCAGATGAGAGAATAAACCCTTCAAACCCCATCGGGGCCACTGAGGATTCGAGCGTATGCCCTTCCCCCAGCCAGCTGAGGCGAGACCATGGCATATGCGCAAATCCGGCTAACGCACTGGCCATTTGCACGGCATTTTCTTCCGTCATCACCTCGGCATCGATGGCCAGCGCCAGCTCCGTCCGACGATATTCCGGGGCGAGGTCATCAAACAGGAAATCCACCCACGGCATCGGGCGGATGCACATGCCAAGCGTCAGAAAGTACCAGCAGCCCTCATGGTAATGCTGGGAGATCGCCATCGGCGGCCAGTTGCCCTGATCAATAGAGTAATATTTCAGTGATTCACCGTACTGCGCTTCATAACATTGCAGCATCTCCTGCTGGAAGGGCTCCCACTGCTGGCCATCCTGCCACTCGCGAAAAAACTGCCGGTGCTGTTGTGCGGCGGCGTAGTTTTTGTTGGTCGACGCAGAACCCAGCGGCGCGGTCAGACGGTTCGCTTTAATGCAGCCCGCCGAAAAGCTCACCTGCTGATCCTGGTACAGGCTCCAGCCCGGGATCACGGCCAGAAGCTGCCCCTGGTACCACAGAGCAGCACCGTCATCTGACGGCTCCCAAATGATCTGTAGCCCGGCCGGGTCAAGCATCGGCTCGGCGGCCAGCGTACGGCAATACTCGGCACTGAGCAGCGGCGGTGTGCCCTGCTCCATCGCGGCAACATCATCCTGCAAGGGGGCAGGCAACAGGTTACGCAACCAGCAGCCGCGCACGGCAAACTGTTGACGAAATGCGTCTGTCGGCCAGATATAAAAATACGCGGTGCGCTCATCCTGTTCGACAATTGCGATGAGCGTCTGTTGCTGATTGGTGACTTCAGCAATCTGATAGGGCTGTGTCATAACGCCTCGACGGTGTGTGGCGGGTTCCATTCCCTTGAGAATAGGCCTGGGCAATAAGAAGAGAATGGCGCGTTACATCACGTTGGGGCAAGGGTAAAAGTCTCAAAATGCCTTTTGTTACTCCCCCATATGGGTGCTTTCACGCAATCGATAGAGATCGCGGGCCTTCTCTTTAATCACATTCAGCTTCGCTTCTGACGCCACCAGCCCCCAGATTGTTCCCTGCTGCTGCTGATAAAAGCGGTTCATTGCCTGCAAATAACTGTCACGGTAGCTGATCCACGCCCGCTGGGCATTTTTCAGCGCGGCCTGCGCCTCAGGTGACTGCCCTGCCAGCAATAGCCGGTACTGTTTATTCAGCTCACTATCCCAGGCTTTATTCGCCACCTCATAACACTGAAGATTCTCCAGCGTGCTGACCGCCTGCTGCTGGCAGTTTGCCAGGCGGGTATCCAGATCCTGACGTAATGTTTCTGCTGCACTGGCCGTGCCGCTGAGCAGCAGTACGCTGATGAGAATATTTTTCATGATGAGATCCTTGAACCGTGAAAGAGAATTAACGTCCGACCCGCGTCATGGCCCGTTGATACGCCCCGCGCGAGATCGCCCAGCGCAGCAGCCTGGCAATCACCTCAATACGCAGGCGAATAATGCGCCGCCGTAGCGGAGAAAAATGCAGTCCGAACGCCTGTTGTGCCCACTCCGGCAGCAGTTCAATGCCCGCCAGCAGCATGGCATTCATCGCCGGACGCGCCTGCCATGATGGCGCGGGCGCATTCAGCAGCAGGGATAACACTTCCTGTGTGCGTTCATCACAGCGTAACTGCGGCCGCATCGCCTCAAGATACGCAGCAACGGAGGCAACACTTTTCGGTACATCCTGCGCGCCCAGCGCTTCGGCCACTAACGCTGCCTCTGCATAATAACGATCCTGTTCAGCCAGACTGAGCTGCGGGTTTTTATAGCGCAAATGCGCCGCCAGGAAACTGCGGGTTTCCGCGACATGAACCCAGGTGAGCAGCGCCGGATCGCTGGCGGCATAAGGTTGCCCGTGCGCATCCACACCGCTGACGCGCAGATGAATGCGCTTCACCCGGTCAATCAGGGTGTGTGCATCGATGGTGTTACCAAAAGTGGTGACGGCGATGAACTGACTGGTGCGGCGTAACCGCCCCATCATGTCGTCGCGGAAAGTGGAGTGATCCCACACGCCAGCCAGCGCCAGCGGATGTTGCATCTGTAACAACAGCGCGGCGATCCCGCCACACAGCATGGAAGAAAAATCACCGTGCACCCGCCATATCACACTGTCCGGGCCGTACAGACCGGGGTCACCCGGTGGTTTTGACAGGTCAAACTCATTTAATGACAGGCCATTTAAGCGGAACACCTGCTGCTGAATTTTATCGCGAAAATTGACCATTACAGCGTCCAGTGAAACCGGGCGAGGCATGCCTCACCCCAATGGAAAATGAGGTGGGCATGCCCTGCCCGACCCGCTTTACAGGTAATCAAACTCCGCATCGACGGTGCGCGCGGAATCCAGCCCGATCATCACGCTGAATTTACCCGGCTCGGCCACCTGCTGCATTCTGGCATTCCAGAATTGCAACGCGCTGACGTCAATCGGGAAGGTGACGGTTTGTGATTCACCGGCCTTGAGCATGATGCGCTTAAAGCCTTTCAGCTCTTTCACAGGGCGGCTAATGCTGGCCACCTGATCGCGCAGATAAAGCTGGACCACGGTTGCACCATCGCGCTTACCGCTGTTGGTCACCGTGACGCTGGCGTTGACCGTGCCGTTACGTGGCATGGTCGTCGCAGACATCTTCACAGGCGACAGCGTGAACGAGGTATAGCTCAAACCGTAGCCAAACGGGAACAGCGGGCCATTCGCTTCATCAAAATAGTGTGAGGTGTATTTGTTCGGTTTTTCGAAGTTATACGGACGGCCACTGTTGAGATGGTTGTAATAGATCGGGATCTGGCCCACGGAGCGCGGGAAGGACATCGGCAATTTGCCAGACGGGTTGTAGTCGCCAAACAGCACATCAGCGATGGCGTTACCGCCTTCGGTGCCACTGTACCAGCTTTCCAGCATCGCATCGGCCTGCTGCGTTTCATGCACCAGCGTGAGCGCACGGGCATTCATCAGCACCAGCACCAGCGGTTTTCCGGTCGCTTTTAGCGCATCAATCAGTTTCAGCTGACTTTGTGGCAGCGTCAGGTCACTCCGGCTGGAGGCTTCATGCGCCATACCACGCGCCTCACCTATCGCCAGCACCACCACATCCGCTTTTTTAGCGGTGGCAACGGCTTCATCCAGCATCTGCTGCGGTGAACGCGTATCGACGGTCATCGCTTTTTCATACAGGTTGATAAAGTCCTGAATGCCTTTATCGTCGGTGACGTTCGCGCCTTTGGCGTACAGCAGCGTGGCTTTACCGGCCGTGGCGTTTTTCATCCCCTGCAACAGCGTGACGGACTGCGCTGCCACACCGGCGGCAGACCAGCTACCCATGATGTCGATCTGGCTGTCCGCCAGCGGGCCAATTAAAGCCACTGTGCCGGATTTTTTCAGCGGCAGCGTCTCCAGACGGTTTTTCAACAGCACCATGCTTTTGCGCGCCACATCGCGGGCTTCGGTGCGATGCAGACGGCTTTCCGCATTGGTGTCTTCCGGGTCGCTCCCCACCGGACCAAGATGGCTGTACGGGTCGTTAAACAGCCCCATATCGTATTTCACATTCAGCACATGGCGTGCCGCATCGTCGATCTCTTTCTCGCTCACTTCACCGCGTTTTACCAGGCCCGGCAGGTACTTGCTGTAATACTCATCGCTCATACTCATATCAATGCCGGACTTCAGCGCAATACGCACCGCGTCTTCCGGATCACGCGCCACGCCGTGTTTGATCAGCTCTTTAATGGCACCGTGATCGCTGATGGTGATGCCTTTAAACTTCCAGTCATCACGCAGCACCTCTTTCAACAGCCAGCTGTCGGCGCTGGCCGGTACGCCGTTCAGCGAGTTAAGCGCCACCATAACGCCGCCGCTGCCCGCATCTAACGCCGCTTTGTACGGCGGCAGATAGTCCTGGAACAGACGCTGCGAACTCATGTCTACGGTGTTGTAATCACGCCCGCCTTCCACCGCACCATAGGCGGCAAAGTGTTTGACGCTGGTCATGACGGAATAGCGATCCGCCGGGCTTTTGCCCTGCATCGCCTGCACCATCGTGCGGCCCATCACCGACGTCAGATAAGTATCTTCACCAAAGCCCTCTGAGCCACGTCCCCAGCGAGGTTCACGGGTCACATCCACCATGGGCGCCCAGGTCATATTCAGCCCGTCATCGGCGGCTTCATACGCCGCAATGCGGCCAACATTCGCTACGGCCTCGGTGTCCCAGCTCGCGGCCAGCGCCAGCGGGATCGGGAACTGGGTGCGCTGCCCGTGGATCACATCATAGGCAAAGAACAGCGGGATCTTCAGGCGGCTGAGTTGCATCACCTGATCCTGCATCTGACGAATGTCATGCCGGGTGACAGTATTAAAGATCGCCCCCACCTGCCCCTGCTGGATCATATCGCGTATGGCGGATTTCGGATTTTCCGGCCCCACGCTGATCAACCGGAGCTGGCCGATCTTTTCATCCAGGGTCATTTTTGTCAGCAGGTCGGTAACGAATGCGTCACGCGCCTGCGGAGTCAGTTGATGTGGGCCGATCAAATCGTCGGCAAAAGCTGGCTGGATCGCCAGAGTAACGGCAAGGCTGACAGAACAAATCCATTTCATCAGATGATTTTCTCTCAAGTGACTGTGGCGTATCTATATTATTTTAGTGCAAGTAACAAGCGGGTGCAGTGTGTCATACCTTGAGAATAGCAGCTAGTTTTCAGGTGATGAATCACAGACGCCACAGGCCGGACTTTATTGCCACGCTGCGAGTGCTACAGTAGGACGGTGATACTGACAAGGATATGACATGCACACTTCCCAACACGCAGAACAAAAACTGATCGCTGAACTGGGCCGCATTGTGGGCCGCAACCATCTGTTAACGGAACCGGAAAAAACGGAACGCTATCGTAAAGGCTTCCGATCGGGCGAAGGCGATGCGCTGGCGGTGGTCTTCCCCGGCAATTTACTGGAGCAGTGGCGTATTTTGCAGGCCTGTGTTGCCGCCGACGTGATTATTCTGATGCAGGCAGCCAACACCGGGCTGACCGAAGGCTCAACGCCGAACGGCAAAGATTATCCGCGTGATATCGTGATTATCAGCACCCTGCGGATGGATAAAATCCAGTTGCTGGATGAGGGTAAGCAGGTGCTGGCGTTTCCCGGCAGCACGCTCTATCAGTTAGAAAAAGCCCTGAAACCGCTGGGACGTGAACCGCACTCGGTGATTGGTTCCTCCTGTATCGGCGCCTCGGTATTGGGCGGTATCTGCAATAACTCGGGTGGATCGCTGGTGAAACGCGGCCCGGCCTATACCGAGATGGCGCTGTATGCGCAGATTGATGCCAGCGGAAAATTGCAGCTGGTGAATCATCTTGGGATCAACCTCGGCGTCACACCGGAGCAGATTTTAGGCAAGCTGGATGACGACAGCTGGCAGCAGAGTGATGTGCTGCACGACCAGCGTCACGCCTCTGACCCGGATTACGCCGAACGGGTGCGCGACGTCGATGCTGACACGCCATCGCGTTTTAATGCCGATGAACGCCGCCTGTTTGAGGCCTCCGGCTGTGCCGGCAAGCTGGCCCTGTTTGCCGTCCGCCTGGACACCTTTGCCAGCGAAAGCGCCCAGCAGGTGTTTTACATCGGCACCAATGACACGGCGGTGCTCGACCAGCTGCGCCGCCATATGCTGGCCAGCTTCGATAATCTGCCCGTGGCCGGGGAATATATGCACCGCGATATTTTTGATATGGCGGAAACCTACGGCAAAGACACCTTTGTGATGATCGATAAGCTCGGCACCGACAAAATGCCGCTGTTCTTCACGCTCAAGGGACGCGCAGATGCCCTGCTCGCCCGGATCAAATGGCTGAAGCCCCACTTCAGCGACCGTCTGTTGCAGAAAATAGCCGCGTTGCTGCCGTCACATCTGCCACCGCGCATGAAGCAGTATCGCGATCGTTTTGAACACCATCTGATGCTGAAGATGTCCGGCGACGGGGTGGCGGAAGCGCGCGCTTATTTAAACGACTTTTTCAGCAGCGCCGAAGGGGAGTTCTTCGCGTGCGAAGGAAAAGAGGGAGCACACGCTTTCCTGCATCGCTTTGCCGCGGCGGGCGCGGCCGTGCGTTATAACGCGGTACACCATGAGGAAGTGGAGGATATCCTGGCGCTGGATATTGCCCTGCGCCGTAACGATCGTGACTGGTTTGAGCAACTCCCGCCGGAGTTCGACGATGCGCTGACCCACCGTCTTTATTACGGCCACTTCCTCTGTCATGTGTTCCATCAGGATTACATCGTGAAAAAAGGGGTGGATGTGCACGCGCTCAAGGAGAAGATGCTGGACATCCTGCACGCGCGTGGCGCGGAGTACCCGGCAGAGCATAACGTCGGGCATCTGTACAAAGCCAAACCGCAGCTGAAGGCATTCTATCAACAGCTCGACCCGACCAACAGCTTTAATCCAGGGATTGGTAAAACCACGCGGGCGAAGCACTGGGGCGAGTGCGGGTGCGATAAATCACAGGGGGACCGGCACGCCTGACCCTGAAACGGGCAACGTGTGCCTGCCCCCTAAACGGGCGAGGCATGCCTCGCCCCTACGTTTTAGGCTCCTGCAATACCATCTGACCGTTTTTACGTTCAATGATCATGGTCTGCGGTGTGGATAACATCACACCTTCTTTGCGTAAGCGGGTGAGGATATCAAACAGCAGATCACTTTTCGCCCCACCCACCTGACGCGGGCTGGCAACGTTACCGGTTACAGACAGCACAATCCCCGTGGAGGTCAGATCCTTAAAGGTGACTGACGGCTCCGGGGTCTCCAGAATGCGTTCGTTCTCGTTATACACCTCAAGCAGCAGTTGACGAACCTGCTGCGGGTCAATATCCAGCGGGAAGGTCAGCGTAATGGTCGCCACCCCCTGGGCATTGCCCATTGTGGCATTACGTACGTTCTGCGAAATCAGCTGCGAGTTAGGCACAATCACCGTCGATTTATCACTCAGCTGGATTTCCGTGGCACGCACATTGATACGGCGAATATCGCCTTCAATGCCGCTGATACTCACCAGATCACCGACCTTAACAGGACGTTCCGTCAGCAGGATCAGGCCGGAAATAAAGTTCTTCACAATTTCCTGTAAGCCAAAACCAATACCGACTGACAGGGCGCTGACGATCCAGGCCAGCTTGTTCCATTGAAGGCCCATAATCGACAGGGTCATCAGGATCACCAGCACAAAACCGATATTACTGAACAGGGTGATCAGCGACAGGCGCATCCCTTTGTCCATCGTCGTTTTCGGCAGAAAATCATGCTCCAGCCAGCGCTTGACCGAACGCAGAACCCAGATGCCCACCACCATGCAGATCAGCGCATTCACCAGATGCGCCGGGACGATATTCAGGGATTCAAGGCCTTTACCGCCCCAGAACTCAATGGCTTTCTGCACCAGCTCAATCGGTGTCGAACTGCCGAAAGTACCGTTAAGCAACGCCATCGCAGCAGCCAGCACCAGCACAGTTTTGCCTATGGCGCCCAGCACTGCTGCAACCTGCCCCAGATGACGCTCATCGATATTCAGCGAAGCCTGAATGCGTTTACCGGAGGCATTGTTAGTGGAAAACAGACTTTCACACCCATCGGCCACCAGCTGGCTGAGGATATAGAAAGAGCCAAAAACAATCCCCATCCAGATCAGCTCGTAGCTCAGGAAGCGCGCCAGCGTGATATAGCCAATGACCAGCGCAATCATAATCGCCACGCCAATCAGCGTCAGCGCCATCTGGATCAGCCCGACCAGCGTAGATTTCGCCTCCGGCTGATTACCTTCCTGCATCATACGGCGACGTACGCGGTTGGTGCGCATACTGATTGACAGCGCCGTGGCACCAATCAGCAGTGCAGTCAGGCCGTTAGCAAAGATAGTGGTGCCAACGCTGGTGCTGGCGCTGCTGTTGAAGCTTTCAACTGTCTGGAAGATAAACACCAGCGCAGCGGTGAGCGGTGGGAAGGGTTTTAACGCCATCGCCACTTCATTAGAGATATTCGGCAAACGCCATGACGGGCGACGGGTGGAGAGGAAAGCCCGCCCGAGGCCGGCAATCAGACCACAGAGCACACTGAGTCCGACCAGCTTGTCAGCGAAATCCCGGACCTCGTCGACAACGTCATCGTGGCGGGTGAAGGCAAGGTCGAGGAAGTTAAAGGCCAGCACTACTGCGGCAAGGGTGGTGATAGCGGTCGCTGCCGCCAGGAAACTGCGGCGCAGACGACCTTCCGGCAAATGGTGAATCCCCACCCAGGCAAGAAACTCTTCCAGATAGCGGCGCCCCAGCGTGGCCACCAGGCCGGCGGCCAACAGCCATGCCAACGTGCCAAAGCGCCAACCGGGTTCCCAGGAGAGCGCAGCGGCGCCGGTCAGCTCATCGACAAAACCGCTGATCTTTTCGCTGTCATCGCTTTGGGTGTTAAACAGCGGTGCCCAGAAGCGCGGGCCGAAAATACTGCCTGCGTTGAGCGCAAGCTGGGTTTTCAGCGCGTCACGACGCAGGTTGACGATCTGCGCTGACAGGTTAATCGCCCCGCTTTTGATCGCCTCGGCCTGTTTTATCTGGTCATCCATTTTGCCTTTCTGGTTTTCCAGCTTGTTGCGTTTGCTGGTGACCTCAGCCGTTTCTTTCACACCGCTGCTGGCTTCCGGGGCCGGGCCCAGCACCGCCAGCTGCGCCTGTAACTGCGCACGCTGTGGGATGATACTTTGCATCAGCGTATCGGCATCGCCGGACAACTCCAGCGCCAGATCGTTGAGCGCATTGAGTTTACTGTCGTTTGTTTGACCGGAAACCTGCTGTTTGATCTTGTCCAGCACCTTCTGCATTTTAGGCAGTTCAACGGAGGCGTTGATTTTAGGGGGAGCATCATTTTGCTGAGTGTTGTCGTTATTCGCCGCCAGTACAAACTGGGGCGACAGCGCCACCAGCGCCAGCAGACAAACACGAAGAAAAGTTAACAAGCCAGACATGTGCAGGTTCCTGAGACTAAGGGCAGCGCCGGGCGGCGCCTGTCAATTTTCCGGCTAGTTTAAGCTTTTGATCTGGCCGGGACTATAGGATTCGTGATGGAAAAATGAGGTCGTTGTCATAAGAATATTCTATGACCTCACCTTCCTGGTGTTATGGCAAATTATCCAAAAATGCATGGAGCAAAAAATGTCCCTTTCCTCTTCTGAGCCGATCGTCCGTGATGCAACACCAGCCGATATCGACGCGATGACCCGTATTTATAGCTGGCATGTGCTGCACGGTTGCGGTTCCTTTGAGGAAACGCCCCCCGATGCAACAGAGATGGCTGCCCGACATCAAAAAGTCTGTTCGTTCGAACTGCCGTGGCTGGTCGCCGAGATCGACGGGCAGGTCGTGGGTTACTGCTATGCCACACAATATCGTCCACGTCCCGCCTACCGTTTTACCGTTGAAGATTCGGTCTATATTGATGCGGAAATGGGGTGCCGGGGCATCGGCAGCGCCCTGCTGGCCGCGCTGATCGTCCGCTGTCAGCAAGGTCCTTACCACCAGATGCTGGCGATTATCGGCAATGGCGAGCGCAATGCCGGCTCGCTTAATCTGCATAAAAAAATGGGGTTTGAGATTGTCGGTAATTTTCGCGCCGTTGGTTTTAAACATGGCGAATGGCGCGATACATTACTGATGCAGCGAGCGTTATAACCAGGGCGACCGCAAAAAAAGGTCGCCCCGTGAGCGCAGGTTATTCTACCGCGCTGTCATCGACCGCCCGGTTAGTGACCACCTGCGAGGCTTTCTGCTTCTTGTAACTCAGCGCTGCCGGAGGAACCGGAGAGATTTTGCCGGTTTCCATCCACTTACGCAGACGGTTAGCGTCAGCAAAATGGGTGTATTTGCCAAAGGCATCCAGCACCACCAGTGAAACCGGGCGCTTATTGATCACCGTACGCATCACCAGGCAGTGTCCTGCCTCATCGGTATACCCTGTTTTCGTCAGCTGTATATTCCAGTCCGGGCGATACACCAGATGGTTGGTGTTACGGAACGGCAGGGTGTAATTCGGGTTACGGAACGTTGCCATATCTTCATGGGTGGTGCTGAGTTCGCCCAATAGCGGATAACGTTTGGTCGCGATCAGCAGTTTGCTCAAATCACGCGCCGTTGAGACGTTCTTAATCGACAGTCCGGTCGGCTCTACGTAATGCGTGTTACTCATACCCAGTGCACGGGCTTTGGCGTTCATGGCGCGAATAAAGGCATCATATCCGCCCGGATAGTGGTGCGCCAGGCTGGCCGCCGCGCGGTTTTCTGAGGACATCAATGCCAGCAACATCATGTTCTTACGGCTGATTTCGCTGTTAAGACGCACGCGCGAATAGATTCCACGCATTTCTGGCGTACGGCTGATATCAACCTTGAGCATTTCATCCATCGGCAGATGGGCATCCAGCGTCACCATCACCGTCATCAGCTTGGTGATCGAGGCAATCGGACGGACCAAATCCGGGTGACTGGCGTAGATCACATTCTGGGTGGTCAGGTCGACAATCATCGCACTGCCTGATGCAATTTCAGGCTGGGCCGATGCAGTTTCTACGGCAGGCTGGTGAGTACGGGCAACGGCCTGATTCAGGATGACCTGACCAGAAAACAGCATAACCACACTTAATAGAGACAAACGGATTTTTGCAGGCATTGTAAACTTAGCGGCTGATAATGAGGGTGTGGAGACCACACACCGCGTCCCGCACTGTTGCGGGGGCTGGCGCAGGCATAATACGCCGGAAGTTAAGGATTATCCTACAGGATATTCGTTTCTGAGCGTTACCAAAACACCGCCGGTTTCCCGGCGGTATCCACGCTCAAAATAGCTGATAGCCGTAACCCCACATCAGCACGGTTATCGCCAGTAACACTTCAAACACCAGGATACCGATGGCCAGTGTGGAGCCGGAGAAACGTAAGCTCTCTTCGCGGTCAATGTTGAGGAGCAGCGGGATACCGACATACAGCAGATAGCCGGTATAAACCAGCGCCAGCGCGCCGACAAGGACACAAAGCCACACCAGAGGATAGAGAGCGACCAGCCCGCTGAGAAACAGCGGCGTTGCCACGTAACCGGCAAAGACACGACAGTTTGAGAGTGAGGGCCGCTGCGGGTAGTCACGCGCCATCCACCAGATCACCCTTCCCATGACGGCCACACCCAGCAGGATCAGCGCATAGAACAGGATGGCCAGTGAGAACGCACTGAATAACGACAGCGGAATAGTCCGTTCAATGCCGATATCCCAACCGATTTGAGTGGTACCAATGAAGGCGCAGATCACCGGGATCAACGCCATCAGCAGCACATGATGAGTGTAATGATGCGAGAGCGTTTCATTCTCTTGCTTAATGTCGCGCATCTCCCGACCCGGGTGCGCAAGAAGTCCCCAGACATGATTCATATCTTCACTCCTCTGTACAACGGACCGCCAGCAGGCACAGTCTCGGGCGGCATCTCTTCAAGTATAAGCGGCCCTGGCCTGTTTGTTTTTTATCCAGCAGATGAACGCGTTAAGCGCTTCATTTTCCGTTAAAAATAAACACGGAGACGGCCCTTTTCGCTGCAACTTTTATTAAAAGGGTTAGACTTAACCCTAAAAGCAACATGAGGAACGGGTTTAACAGATGGATGTGAATACGCTGATTTCCCAGTATGGCTACTGGGCACTGTTTATTGGTTGTCTGGCTGAGGGTGAGACATTTACGCTGTTGGGCGGTGTCGCCGCACATGAGGGCCTGCTGCATTTCGGCTGGGTGGTGCTGGTGGCGATGTGTGGGGGTGTTCTGGGTGATACTGCGCTGTTTTTCATTGGCCGCCGCTACGGTGAGCCGATCCTCCAGCGTTTCAAAAAACATCAGCAGCAAATTGAGCGTGCTAACCGCCTGATCCGCAAACGTCCGGTGCTGTTTGTGATTGGCGTGCGCTTTATGTACGGACTGCGCATTGTCGGGCCGATTATTATCGGGGCCAGTCAGCTCTCGCCACGCAAGTTCCTGCTCTTTAACGCGATTGGCGCCGCACTGTGGGCGCTGATTTTTGTTTCGCTCGGTTATCTCGGCGGCCAGGTGATTGCGCCGTGGCTGCATCAGCTTGACCATCATCTCAAGCACCTTTTCTGGCTGCTGCTGGCGGTGGTGCTGGTGTGGGGCATACGCCTGGCGGTGAAACACCGCCATAAAAAGCATCAGTAGTGGTCGACCTTCAGTGGTCGACCTTCGTTTCCAGTCGGCCAGCGCAGTCGGCTCCATTTTGGTCGGCCGGCAACACTGACCAGACTCTTCGGGCAGCCCCCGGCGCGGGGTGGGGGGAAAAAGATCATCCCCGACGAAATGTGAATACCTGACCCGTTGCGGTCCCTATTCCCCCCCCGGCAACTGCCGGAAAAAATCCGCATAGGTGGGCGCGCGCACCTGCTCCAGCACCGCGGCTAATTGCGCCAGGGGGGCATCCGACCAGTCAACACGCACATCAATGTCGGCATAAGCACGACGATCCCAGACCTTTAGCGCCGCAGAACGAATGCCACGCTCATCCCCTCCGGCCTGATGCGCAGCATTGAGCGCCGCCAGCATCCGATCGGCCAGCGGCAGACGGTGCGCCGCTGCAAACGCAGTCTGCATCGCCGTCAGGACCTGTTCACTGACCAGCATATTGCCCGCCACGGCCAGCTGCGGGCCCGCCATGCTGCTGAAGCAGCGCCCGCACAGGCTGCCGCTCCAGTGCGCGGTCGCCCCGGCATTATCGATAATCAGCAGCTGCCGCCGCTCACGCGCATCATCTTCCTTCAGCAACAGATGCAGCGTCTGTTCAGCCGTCAGCCCCTCTGCCAGCAATGCCAGCCCGCGACTGCCGTACAGTGGATTGGTCAGCGCCTGCGTGGCAATAGCACCCGTACGAGCGCGGCCATGGATCACCAGCGCACCCACCGCCGGGCCGCCCGTGGCCGTGGCCGCCGCCAGTGCGCCACTCTGTGGATCGCGTGCCACAATAGAAAAGGTCATTGCACCCTCCTTCTGCCAGGCAGATCAAATTTATATGGATAAATTATTGCACTTAACGCTATTTATACGCATAAATAACAAACAGGACAAACTTTGTTCATCCGCACGTCACACCGTGCGCTGACCACTCTGCTTAACGGGGACCACCATGTTCACATCGCTACGCACCGGGTTGCACTGTCTTTCCCTCTGCCTGGGCCTGCTGGCCCTGGCACCCCAGGCCGGGGCAGAATCTCCCCCCGGCGTGCTAATTATCGGCCAGGTGGCAGAGCCACAGTCGCTCGATCCTCAGGTGGCTACAGCTGCTAACGATTCGCGTATTCTGGTCAATATTTACGATGGTCTGGTGCGCAATGCGCCGGGTTCACTCTCGATTGAACCGGCACTCGCCAGCCGTTGGGAAATCAGCCCGGACGGCTTGCGCTATACCTTCCATCTGCGTGAAGGCGTCACGTTCCACGACGGTACGCCGTTCAATGCCGATGCGGTGAAATTTACCTTTGAACGCATGCTTAACAAGCAACATCCGTACTATCACACCGGCCCCTTCCCGCTGAGTTTCTTCTTCTCTTCCATCGATACCATCACCACCCCGGATGTACAGACGGTGGTGTTTACGCTGAAACAACCCTTCGCCCCCCTGCTCTCCAATCTGGCGACCCCTGCCGGGCTGATTGTGTCTCCGGCAGCGGTGAAGAAATATGACAAAGACGTTGGTCGCCATCCGGTCGGCACCGGGGCCTTTCGTTTTGGCGAGTGGCAGGCCAACCAGCGCGTGGTGCTGACCGCCAATAAAGACTACTGGGACGGCGCACCGAAGCTGGAAGCCGCCGTGTTCCGTCCGATTACCGATGGCAACACCCGTACCGCGGAGATGCTCTCCGGCGGCATTGATGCGATGGTGGAAGTGCCACCGGACACGGTAAAAACCTTCGCCGATAACCCGCAGTTCAAGATGCACCAGGCGGTCGGCCCGCACGTCTGGTTCCTGCTGCTGAACACCAAAGAGAAACCGTTTAACGATAAGCGCGTCCGCCAGGCGGTGAACTACGCCGTGAATAAGCAGGCACTGGTCGATAAAGTCTTGCAGGGATCGGCACAGGTTGCCGATGGCCCGATCCCTTCAGCATTTACCTGGGCGGCGAATAAAGAGGTCAGCCCGTATCCTTACGATCCAGAAAAGGCCCGTGCGCTGCTGAAAGAAGCCGGGGCAGAAGGAGCTACGCTGAATTTCTACGTCACAGAAGGGGGATCAGGGATGCTTGATCCGATCCCAATGGCCACCGCGATTCAGGCCGATCTGAAAGCCGTGGGCCTCAACGTCACTATTCAGACCTGGGAGTGGAACACCTATCTGGCCAAAGTGAATGCCGGGCTGACCCCGCAAACCCAGATGGCAGAGATGGCGTGGATGACCAATGACCCGGATACCCTGCCGTTCCTCACCCTGCGGCGCGATGCGTGGCCGGATAAAGGCGGCTTTAATTCCGGTTATTACAGCAATCCCGAGGTCGATAAGCTGCTGGATGAAGCCCGCAGCAGCAGCGACCAGCAGACGCGCGGTGCACTGTATCGCCAGGTCCAGGCCCTCGTTCACGATGATGCGCCCTGGCTGTTCGTCGCCAACTGGAAGCAAAACGCTGTGACCACGCGCCAGGTGCAGAATTTTGCCCTGCAACCTAACTTCAACCTGATCCTGCATCAGGTCAGCAAACCCTGACGGAGGCCGCCTGCCATGTGGAACTATTTACTGCGGCGATTGATTGGCATCATCCCGGTGATTATCGGCCTGTCGCTGATTGTCTTTCTGCTGATGGCGATGATCCCCGGCAACCCGGCACAGGCATTGCTCGGCGCATTTGCCACACCGGAAAATGTGGCGCGCGTCAGCGCCGAACTGGGGCTGAATAAACCGCTGTGGCAGCAGTATTTCATCTGGGTCAACAACCTGCTGCACGGCGATTTTGGTCGCTCCTATGTGCTGAACCGCCCGGTGATCGATGAAGTGCTGGAACGCCTGAGCGCCACCCTGTTGCTGGGCGGCTGCGCGCTGTTGCTGAGCGTGATCCTCGGCCTGCTGGCGGGTGTCACCTCGGCGGTACGCCAGTTCGGCTGGGGCGACAAACTGATCACCCTGCTGGTGTTGATCGGCATTTCCCTGCCCTCGTTCCTGATCGGCCTGCTGATGATCATGCTGTTTGCCGTCAGCCTGCGCTGGTTCCCGGCCTCCGGCATGTTCGCGATTTATGGTGGCGGCGATGCATGGGACCTGCTGCATCATCTGACGCTGCCCGTCATCACGCTGGCAATTGTTGCCACCGGGGTGATTGCCCGCCTGACGCGCACCGCGATGCTGGAAGTGCTGCGCCAGGATTACATCCGTACGGCACGCGCGAAAGGCGTCAGCGAGCGCCGGGTGATATGGCGTCACGCCTTTCGCGTGGCGCTGGTGTCGGTGATCCCGGCGATCGGTATTCAGGCTGGCTTTGTGCTGGGCGGTGCGGTGTATATCGAAACCGTGTTCCAGTGGCCGGGCCTGGGCGCGATGCTGGTGAAAGCCGTCTCGACCCGCGACCTGCTCCTGGTTCAGGGCGGCGTGCTGGTCGCTGCCATTGCTTACGTGCTGATTAATCTGCTGACCGACATCGTTCAGGCCTGCCTCGACCCGAGGGTAAAATCATGACGACTTCCACTACCCTGCCCACGCGCCGCTCCAGCTGGTCGCTGTTACTGCACAACCGCCTCGCCGCGCTGGGATTGCTGCTGCTGGCAATCACCTTAACCGCGGCCTTTATCGCCCCGCTGCTGCCGTTGCCGGACCCGGATGCCACCGACCTGCTGCAACGTCTTGCTCCACCGCTGACGCCGGGCCACCTGCTGGGCACCGATGCGCTGGGCCGCGATATGTTATCGCGCCTGCTGTGGGGCACCCGGGTTTCCGTTGCCGTGGGCCTGAGCGCCACCCTGCTGGCCGCCGTATTCGGCACGTTGATCGGCCTGATTGCCGGCTACGCCGCCGGGCGCACCGACAGTATCCTGATGCGCCTGATCGATATGATCATGGCCTTTCCCTATATCCTGCTGGCGCTGGCGATTGTCGCGGTGCTCGGGCCAGGGCTACTGAATGCGCTCTATGCCATCGCGCTGGTCAATATTCCGTTCTTTGCCCGTAATGTACGTGGTCTGACCCTTGGCCTGCGCAGCCGTGATTTTATTCAGGCAGCCAAACTGTCGGGGAAAAATCATACGCAGATCCTGTTAAGCGAAGTCCTGCCAAACGTACTGCCGCTGATCGTGGTGACGCTCTCCACCACCATCGGCTGGATGATCCTTGAAACGGCTGGACTCTCCTTCCTCGGTCTGGGCACGCAGCCACCGGATGCCGATCTCGGCTCGATGCTGGGCCAGGGGCGCAACCAGCTGTTTATCGCCCCCCATGTTGCCCTGGTGCCGGGCGTGATGATCTTCCTGCTGGTGATCGGTTTTAACCTGCTGGGAGATGGCGTGCGTGACCTGCTGGATCCGCGTCTGAAGTCCGGCGCCCTGCTACGCTCACAGGCAATGACCACCGTTGATCGTGCAGCGGTCGCCCCGCGTGCTCATCCTGATGCGCTGCTGGAAGTGGTGGATTTACAGGTGGCGTTCAGCCGTGGCAGCCATCGGGTGCCCACGGTAAAAGGCGTCAGCTTCCATGTGCAGGCGGGTGAATGCCTCGGGCTGATTGGCGAAAGCGGCTCCGGTAAAAGCGTCAGCGCGCTGGCGATTATGGGTTTGGTGGCTTCGCCACCCGGTGTGATCACCGGCGGTAGCGTCTGGCTGGAGAATGAGGAGTTGCTGTCTCTCTCTGCCACCCAGATGCAGCAACGCCGTGGTGTACGCGTGGCTTATATCTTCCAGGACCCGCTGACGTCACTGCATCCCCAGATGCGCATTGGTCAGCAGCTGGTCGAAGCGATTCAGTGCCACCAGCCGCTAAACGCCGCGGCAGCACGCGCCAAAGCCATTACGCTGCTGGAAGATACCGGCATTCAGCAGGCGGCAGAACGCTTTGATGCCTGGCCTCATCAGCTTTCCGGCGGCCAGCGTCAGCGCGTGGGCATTGCAATCGCCCTCGCCAACGATCCGCAGGTGATTATTGCCGATGAACCCACCACGGCGCTGGATGTCACGGTGCAGGCGCGTATCCTCGCCCTGTTGAACGAACTGCGTCACAAACGCGGGCTGGCCCTGCTGTTTATCACGCATGATTTTGCCGTGGTCAGTGAGATGTGTGACCGGGTAGCGGTAATGCGTCAGGGTGAGATTGTGGAAAGTGGTCTCACCGCCACGGTATTACAGGCTCCTCAACACGACTATACCCGACGACTGATTGCCAGCGTGCCGCAGCGCGGTCAGGGCCGCGCCTTCCTGCAACAAATCCGCCAGCTACACCAGCAGGAGACCTCTTCATGAAGAACGTGATTGAAGTGAAAAATCTGATAAAAACCTACCCGGGTCAGGGAGGATGGTGGCGACGCAGTAACGCCGTTGAGGCGGTAAAAGGCATCAGTTTTGATCTCTGCCAGGGGGAAACACTTGCCGTGGTCGGTGAAAGTGGCAGTGGAAAAAGCACCCTCGCCCGTATGCTGGTCGGGCTGGAATCCCCCACGTCTGGCAGCCTGACCCTACAGGGTGAAGAGGCCAGCCTGCTGGCACAGCGTGGCGTGCAGGCCTTTGGCAAAACCATTCAGTATGTGTTTCAGGACCCGGTGGCATCGCTCAATCCGCGTAAAACCATTCGTCAGACGCTGAGCGTACCGCTGCGGCGGCTGTGTGGTTACTCTGCGCATGACTGTCTGCCGCGTATGCAACAGCTGCTGGCGGCGGTCAATATGCCTGCCGATGCCCTGAACTGTTATCCTCATGAGTTTTCTGGCGGTCAGGCGCAGCGGCTGGCGATTGCCCGTGCGCTGGCGGCAGAGGCACAGATTCTGGTGCTGGATGAACCTGTCTCTGCGCTTGACGTCTCAGTACAGGCACAGGTTCTGCTATTGCTGGAGGATCTTAAACAGGAACTGGGTCTGTCTTATCTGTTTATCAGCCATGACCTGGCCGTGGTGGAGTCGATTGCCGACCGCGTTGCAGTGATGAATTCTGGTACTATCGTCGAATGCGCCGCCACGCAGACGCTGTTCAGTGCGCCTGAGCACGAATACAGTCGTCAACAGCTGGCAGCCGCGCCAGCCTGGCAGGCCACGCCGCCCAGCGTTCAGCCCACTCTCTGACATACAGGTGACCATGTCTTCAGTATCAACGCCCCCCGAGGCAGTAAAGCGTAAACGCACCGACACCATCATTGATGCCATCAAGCAGAGCATTGTGGATGACAACCTGCTGCCCGGCGATCGCCTGCCGCAGGAAAAAGATCTGATGGTGCGGTTTTCCGCCGGAAAAAGTACGGTGCGCGAGGCGCTGAAGGCGCTGGAAGCGCAGGGGCTGATCCGCACACGTACCGGACCTGGCGGTGGTGCGTTTATCGACAGCATGCCGGAAAACCGTGCCATGAGCCTGCTGTCGAATTATCTGTTTACCCGTGAGCTGAGCATCAGCCATATCTATGCGCTGCGTAAAACGCTGGAACCGCAGGTTGCGGTCAGCGCCATCGGCCAGATTGATGAGGCGGGTTTTCAGCAGTTGCATCAGTTGATTCGTATCTATGATCACCCGCCCGCCAGTGAGGAAGAGCGCTGGGAGCAACGTATGGCCGAGCTGGATTTTCACAGTGTGGTGGCGAGTTATTCGACTAATCCGCTGCTGGCATTTTTCTGTCGTTTTCTGCAACGTCTGCTGAAAGATCTGGCGGTGTGCAAAGATATTTATCAGCAGCCGCAGCCCGTCGATCGTCGCCAGGGCATCGAATATCAGTATCAGTTGATTGATGCGCTGCGCCGTGAGGATGTCACCGCGGTGGAACGCATCATGCGCGATCATATGCAGCATGCTGAGCAGGCGATGCTGTTGCTGCAGGCGACGCTGGAAGAGCGTTTTTTACGGGATGATAGTTGAGTGAGGGTCAGGCATGCCTGACCCCTACGAAAGATTACGGTTGTAGTAGACGAGTGGCATGCCTGACCCCGGCGAAAGATTACGGTTGTAGTAGACGAGTGGCATGCCTGACCCCGGCGAAAGATTACGGTTGTAGTAGACGAGTGGCATGCCTGACCCCGGCGAAAGATTACGGTTGTAGTAGACGAGTGGCATGCCTGACCCCGGCGAAAAGATAGTGCGGTTGTCGTAGGGGCGTGGCATGCCGCGCCCATCAGCCAAAACAACCGCTATAGTTAAACGATGAATAAAATCAAACGAAAGATTGAAGACCACGGCGTCATTGGCGATCTGCGCACCTGCGCACTGATCGCCAATGACGGAACCCTCGACTACTTCTGCTGGCCCAACCTCGATAGCCCCTCGGTATTCAGCGCCCTGCTCGACAGCGATAAGGCGGGCTTATTCAGCCTCAGCCCCGACTGGCCCGATGCGCGTCGTATGCAGCTCTACCTGCCCGATACCACCCTGCTACAAACCCGCTGGCTGGACGATCTGGGTGTCGTGGAAGTGACCGACTATATGCCGGTATGCCAGCGGGAAGACCGCCAGCCGCGCATAATTCGTCGGATTAATGTGGTGCACGGCAGCGCCACCATCAACCTGCGCTGTGCGCCTGTCCATGATTATGCCCGGGCAGAAACCCGCGCCACTCTGCAATCAGGAGGCGTGATATTCCACGCAGAAGGTCAGCCCACGTTACGCCTGACGGGCGAAGTGGACTTTGCCCTGGAAGGTGCCGCGGCGGTCGCCCGCTTCACCCTACAGGAAGGGGAATCGCGCGAGTTTATTTTCGGGGGCGATGAGGATCCGCAGCGTGAAGAAGAAGGTACCGAAAGCTGCTTTGATGCCACGCTGGCGTTCTGGCGGCAATGGAGCGCGCAGAGTAGCTACCAGGGACGCTGGCGGGAAATGGTGAACCGCTCGGCGCTGACGCTGAAGCTGCTGACCTCCTGGCAGCACGGTTCGATTGCCGCTGCTGCCACGTTTGGCCTGCCGGAAGAGCTGGGTGGTGAACGGAACTGGGACTACCGCGCCGCCTGGATCCGTGATGCCTCCTTCAGCATGTATGCCCTGATGCGCCTCGGCTATGTCGATGAAGCAAAACACTTCACGCACTGGGTCAGCCGCTGCGTTGAGAACAGTCACAACGACGTTGAAAAATTACAGGTGATGTACCGCATCGACAGCGGCACCGAGCTACACGAAAGCGAACTGCTGAACCTGTCGGGCTATGCCGGTTCCACCCCGGTGCGCATTGGTAATGATGCCTGGCGCCAGTCGCAGCTGGATATCTACGGTGAGTTGATGGACGCCATTTATCTCGCCAACAAATACGGCGAAGCGATTTCCCAGCGCGGCTGGAGCCACGTCAGCCGGATGATTGACTATGTGGCCGACCACTGGGAGCAGCGTGATGCAGGCATCTGGGAAATGCGCGGGGAACCGCAGCACTTCCTGCATTCACGCCTGATGTGCTGGGTAGCACTTGACCGTGCATTACGTCTGGGGGAGAAGCGATCGCTGTCAATGCCTGCCGAACGCTGGACCGCTGCCCGGGATGCGATCCGCAGCGATATCTGGGAGAATTTCTGGCACAAAGAAGCGGGTCACTTTGTCGCCACCCGTCACGGCGAGTTCGTTGATGCCTCAATGCTATTAATGCCGCTGGTGCGCTTTGTCGGAGCCACCGATCCGGACTGGCTGGCAACGCTGGATGTGATTAAAGAGAAGCTGGTCAGTGATGGGATGGTACGCCGCTACAACGTCAGCGAAACCCCGGCCGATGGCCTGCAGGGTGAAGAAGGGGCCTTTGCCGCCTGCTCTTTCTGGTACGTTGAGTGCCTTGCCCGTGCCGGGCGGCTTGATGAAGCACACTTTGAATTTGAGAAGCTGCTAAATTACGCCAACCCCCTCGGCTTGTATGCGGAGGAGTTTGACAGTCGCGGTCACGCGTTAGGCAATACGCCTCAGGCGCTCACCCATCTGGCCCTGATCAGTGCCGCCTTCTTCCTTGACCGGAAACTGAGTGGGAAAGATCCGCTCTGGCAACCCTGAAATCAGGACGATGCATCGCAGAAACAGAATGATGCATCGCAAAAATGGTCGTATTGCAGACAATTTATCGTAAAGATAGTTCAACAGGGAAAATCCTGGTTTCATCCGGGGCCATAATGCACATATAATGTGCAGCCGGTCACAGTTGGCCAGTATTGGGTCGTTTATCAACAGTCTACATGGCGCTACACCTGAAATTACTATGAAAAAGAACATCCGTGCGTTAGTCACCTTGATTCTGGCCGCTGCGGCTTTCAGCCACTCTGCCTTCGCTGTGGTTTACCCTCTTCCGGCCGCCAACAGCCGCCTGACCGGGGAAAATCTGGAAATTACCATCCCGGAAGACAGCAAACTTCCGCTGGAAGCTTTCGCTGCTCAGTACCAGATGGGTCTGAGCAACGTTATGGAAGCGAACCCAGGCGTGGACGTTTATCTGCCGAAAGCAGGCAGCAAACTGATCATTCCTCAGCAGTTGCTCCTGCCTGACGCTCCGCGTGAAGGCATCGTGATCAACAGTGCGGAAATGCGTCTGTACTACTACCCGAAAGGCAGTAAAACTGTGGTTGTGCTGCCTATTGGCATCGGCGAACTGGGCCGTGATACACCGGTAAACTGGACGACTACCGTTCAGCGCAAAAAAGATGGCCCGACCTGGACTCCAACCAAGAAGATGCATGAAGAGTACGCCGCACGCGGTGAATCCATGCCAGCGGTCTTCCCGGCTGGCCCGGACAACCCGATGGGTCTGTATGCGCTGTACATCGGCCGCCTGTATGCCATCCACGGCACCAATGCTAACTTCGGTATCGGCCTGCGCGTGAGTCACGGCTGTGTGCGTCTGCGTGCTGACGATATCAAATGGCTGTTCAAGAATGTGCCAGTGGGTACACGCGTGCAGTTTATCGATCAGCCGATTAAAGCATCGGTTGAGCCGGACGGTTCACGCTACGTGGAAATTCATAACCCACTGTCGCAGACCGAAGAGCAGTTTGCCTCTCGCGAGCCAGTTCCGTTGACACTGACCAATGCGGTGAACAAGGTGGTTTCAGACGCCAGCGTTAACACAACCGCAATGGAAGACGCGCTGAAAGCACGTTCTGGCATGCCAACCAAAGTGAACGGCGATGCAAATAGCCAGCCTTCTGCTCCGGTTGTGGTGCCTCAGCAGGCTGCCACGCCTCAGGAAGCACCTGCTGCCCCAGCCGCAGCTCAGGGCACTGACGCACCTGCCGCTACTGACGTGCCAGCAACCACGGAAGCACCGGCAACTACTGAAGCACCGGCAACAACCGATGCGTCAGTACAGGCGGTTCCCGCGCTGACTCAGCCTGGCCCGATCTACAGCACGCCGAAGCCTTAATTCCGCGCAGTAGATATAAAAACCCCCGTGCCGTTAAGGTGCGGGGGTTTTTTATTGTGCGTTTTTTACTGACGCGAGATAGCCGTCAGGGCTTATCACGCCGCCGCAACACCAGCCAGGCCGCAACGCAGGTGAAAAGCGTTACCAGCATCACCAGCAGGAAAAAACCGTGCGGATTATTGGCCAGCGGCACACCGCCCACATTCATGCCAAAGAACCCGGCCACCAGATTAATCGGCAGGGCCAGCACGGTGATCAGCGTCAGGGTAAACAGGGTCCGGTTACTCTGTTCCAGTTGCTGCGCAGCGATCTCTTCCTGCAGCAGCCGGATGCGCTCGGTCAGTCCATTCAGGTCGTTCAGGACCACGGTGAACTCTTCGGTAAACTGACGCAGATCCTGCACCACATGATGATGCAGCCAGCCCGGCGGGCGATTGATCAGGCGAAACAGTGCCGCCGGTTCCGGTGCCAGCAGGCGCTGGAAACGCAGCAATGTGCGGCGCAGGCGCCCCAGTTCACCACGATTACTTTTTATATGCTGCCCGAGCAGGCGCTCTTCTATCTGATCCACATACTGATTCGACTGGCGCACAATCAGCGCCAGCACCTCTTCCTGTTCCGCCAGCAACAGAGCCAGCAGCCCGGTCGACGAACGCAGCTCCAGCTGGTCCAGCTTACTGACTAACCGTTCCACCAGCCGCAGCGGTTTAAAGCGGGCGCTGACCACCAGCCCATCGCGACACCAGATCCACAGCGTAGCGCTTTCGTCGCTGGTTTCCCGTGCGTTGAAAGTAACATCGTTCAGTACCGCCATCAGCGCATCATTCTGTCGTTCTATACGGGTGCTGTGCGACCCCTGCTGGATTTCGTCAAAGAAGTCTTCATCAACACCAAAGTGGGTTTTCAGCCAGCGGGCGGCGGCGGCATGGTTAAGATTAACGTGCAGCCAGAGAAAGCTGCCCTCAACGGCTCCGCTGGCCCAGGCCTCACAGGATTGCTGAACGGTCAGGCTTTCGGGTGCGTGATCCTGAACAAAGCGGTAGCCATAAATCAGGCCGGAAACATCATCACTGAAGTCCGGTTTTTGCCGCAGTAACGGCAGGTGTTGCGTCATTCGTTTTTTTCCGGTTCGGGCGCGTTATGGCGATAGTCTTATCCTGCCGTATGCCGATGACAGTTTTGTTACCGGAGCGACTGTTCGCGCAGAAATCCCTCACGGATGTCATTTTCCTGTCACACAGAGTGCGTATTACCAGAGGATAAATTGATGAACCTGCCTGAATGGCTATTTTCACCACATGACCGGGAGAACGACGTATGGCGATGCAAGGTAATGATTTCTCAGCTGAGAATATTCACCATCGTCTGCTACAGGAATTTTACGACAGCTACGACGAAGAGCTGGAAATGGAGCTGGACGATCTGCGTTTTGGCGATGACAGCAAGATGGAAGAAGGCGAGAAAGCCTGGCGTAAACACTATTTCCGCGAGTTGCTAAGGCTACAGGGCGAACTGGTGAAGATGCAGGACTGGGTGATGCGCACCGGGCACCGCATGGTGATTATCTTTGAAGGCCGCGATGCCGCGGGCAAAGGTGGCGTGATCAAACGTATTACCCAGCGTCTGAACCCCCGTACCTGTCGTGTGGCTGCCCTGCCCGCCCCCAACGACCGTGAACGTACACAGTGGTACTTCCAGCGCTACATTGCACACCTGCCTGCGGCGGGCGAAATGGTGCTGTTCGACCGCAGCTGGTACAACCGCGCAGGCGTTGAGCGGGTCATGGGTTTTTGTAATGAACAGGAAGTGGAAGAGTTTTTCCGCAGCGTACCGGAGTTCGAGAAGATGCTGACGCGCAGCGGGATCCAGATCGTTAAATACTGGTTCTCTATCACCGATGAAGAGCAGGAACTGCGTTTTCTCAGCCGCATTCACGATCCGCTGAAGCAGTGGAAGCTCAGCCCGATGGACCTGGAAAGCCGCCGCCGCTGGGAAGACTACACCGAAGCCAAAGAGATTATGCTGTCGCGCACCCACATTGACGAAGCGCCGTGGTGGGTGGTCCAGGGCGTGGATAAAAAGAAGGCGCGCCTGAACTGCATCAGCCACCTGCTGCGCCAGGTGCCGTATGAGGACAGCGCCTTAAAACCCATCACCCTGCCCAGCCGTGAGCGCAACGAGGATTATCACCGCACCCCGGTGCCGGACGATATGATTGTGCCGGAAGTGTACTAAGCCTGTCGGGGCAATGTGCTATTGCCCCGGATTAGCACACTGACCATGATTAACAGGGCCAGCAACACCACCCCTGCCGCCGCCAGATAGATACTGTCCACGCCCCAGTGCCCAATCAGCAATCCGGCAATCGGCCCGGTAATGCCTAATCCACAGTCGAGAAACGCGGAGTAAAGCCCCAGCGCCGATCCCTGATTTTGTGGCTGAACCCGACGGATCGCTTCCACGCCCAGCGCCGGGAAGATCAGCGAGAAACCGCTGCCGGTAAGAAATGCCCCCAGATCCACCAGCCAGATCGAACCGGCCTGCCAGATTAGCAGCAATCCTACGCATTCAATGGCAAAGGAGACCAGCGAAACACGAATGGCCCCGTAGCGCGCAATGCTGTTGTTAAACAGCAGGCGCATGAGAATAAAACCGATGCTGAACAGGGTCAGGGAGAACGCCGCACCGTTCCAGCCATGATGGGAGAAGTAGAGCGTAATAAAGGTGGCGATAGTCCCAAACCCGACCGTGCCTAATCCCAGGCAAAGACCATACAGCCAGATTTTTCCAAACACCTGGTTGAAGGGAATGCGCTGCCCCACTTGTACCTGAATCGCCGGGCGTTGGGTCGCCAGCCAGTAGCCAAAGGCGGCCATCAGCATGATCAACACGGCAAAACCGGGGATGCCGAACAGCGCATTGAGCATCACGCCCAGCGGTGCCCCCATTGCCATTGCCAGATAGGTTGCCACGCCATTCCACGAGATTACCCGAGCACTCTGCACGGTGCCCACCACATTGATGCCCCAGAGGATCGATCCGGTGGCAGTGAGGCTTTCACCAAAGCCTAATACCACGCGCCCCACGGCCAGCAGCAGCAGACTGGTGAGCGGTGAGGCATCCATCAGCACCGCTAGCAGGGTAAACAGCCCGCTGGCACCACAGAGGATCAGCCCCACCAGCACCACTTTTTTCGGCCCCAGCAGATCGGCATAACGCCCGGCCTGCGGTCGGCTGATCAACGTGGCGAAATATTGCAGGCTGATAATCAGTCCGGCAATAAACGAGCTGTAGCCCAGCTGGTTATGCACGTAGCCCGGCAATACCGCCAGCGGCAGGCCGATAGACAGGTAGCAAAAGAAGGTGAAGATCACGACAGAGATAATACGTTTGTTCAGTTGGGCATTGGTTAACGCCGGGATTGCGGACATAGCGGAGCCAGAAAAAGATACGATATGTGTCACATTATACCCTTAGCTTGCTAACAGATCCCGATCAGTTTAGAGACAAGTTATGTCCGTGAGAGGAAAGAGGGTTGATGCAGATGAGCAGGCAGAGGCTGGCCTGTGGGCCAGCCATTAACAGAGGGTTAGCCATTCACGGAACCAATCACCCGCGCAATATCCGCGGAGGTTTGCAACACGCGCACCTGCATAAACAACGGTGAGGCTTCTTCATACTCTTTACGCAGATACCCCAGCCACTGTTTGATACGCGCCACATGATACAGTCCGGTATCGCCCTGCTTCTCCAGGAGCACATACTTTTTCAGCAGTTGAACAACCTGCGGCCACGGCATCCGCGGTTCGTTGTATTTGATCACCCGGCTGAGATTGGGTACATTCAGCGCACCGCGCCCGATCATAACGGCATCACATCCCGTGGCCTGCATACAATCCTGCGCACTCTGCCAGTCCCAGATTTCACCGTTGGCAATCACCGGAATCGACAGCCGCTGACGAATCTCGCCTATCGCCGCCCAGTTTATCGCCTCAGCGCGATAGCCATCCTCTTTGGTTCGGCCATGTACCGCCAGCTCCGTGGCGCCAGCCTGCTGGACCGCATCGGCAATTTCAAACTGCCGCGCACCGGAATCCCAGCCCAGCCGGATTTTCACCGTGACGGGGAGATGGGCAGGCACGGCGGCACGCATCGCCTTCGCGCCCTGATAAATCAGCTCGGGATCTTTTAATAACGTTGCCCCACCGCCGCTGCCGTTCACCGTTTTTGACGGGCAACCACAGTTAAGATCCACGCCCCAGGAGCCCAGCTCGACGGCACGCGCGGCGTTCTCTGCCAGCCATTGCGGATACTGCCCAAGCAGTTGAATACGCACACGGGTACCTGACGGCGTGCGGCTGTCATGATCGAGTTCGGGGCTGAGGCGTTGGAAACATTTCACCGGCAGCAGTGCATCCACTACCCGCAGAAATTCGGTAATACAGAGATCGTAGTCGTTGACGTCGGTCAGCAGTTCACGCACCAGCGAATCGAGAACGCCTTCCATCGGGGCAAGTAATACGCGCATGGTAAACCTGTGGGATGGGTGAGCAAAGGGGGAAGCGGGCGCTTCCCCCTGATTAATTAGCCGTTGTTCGCCGGGTTAGAACGACGTGGGCGGGTTTTGTTGACGCGTGGTGCGCCAGCGTTACCGCCTTCAGGGCGAGCGCCGCGTGGGGCTCCTGCACTGCTGCCATTCGCATTACCCTGACGACGTTCGCCGCCATTGCCGCCGCCGCCGTTACCGGTACGACTGCCGCTGGCACTGCGATCGCCACCGCTGTTACTGCGTTGACCCTGGCCCGGGCCGCCACGACCACGTCCACCGCCGCCACCGGCTCCGCCACGCTGCTGCTGGCGACCGTTGATGATCGGTTCTGCTTTGATGCTTGGGTCTGGCTCGTAGCCGTCAATCGCCATACGCGGGATTTCACGCTTCAGTACGCGTTCGATATCACGCAGCAGCTTCAGCTCATCCACACACACCAGTGACAACGCTTCACCCACTGCGGCCGCACGACCGGTACGACCAATACGGTGTACATAGTCTTCCGGCACGTTTGGCAGTTCGTAGTTCACTACGTGTGGCAGCTCTTCGATATCGATACCACGGGCAGCGATATCCGTTGCCACCAGCACACGAATTTTGCCGTCTTTAAAGTCGCTCAGTGCACGGGTACGTGCGCCCTGGCTCTTGTTACCGTGAATAGCAGCAGACGTGATGCCGTCTTTATTTAACTGTTCAGCCAGATGGTTAGCACCGTGCTTGGTACGGGTAAACACCAGCACCTGCTGCCAGTTGTCACGACCAATCAGGAACGATAACAGCTCGCGCTTACGTTTCTTATCAACCATATGCACATGCTGCGTCACCTGCTCAGAAGCCGTGTTGCGGCGCGCCACGGACACTTGTTCCGGGTTGTGCAGCAGTTTTTCCGCCAGGGTTTTAATCTCATCAGAGAAAGTGGCAGAGAACAGCAGGTTCTGACGTTTTGCAGGCAGTTTTGCCAGCACGCGGCGAATGTCGTGGATGAAGCCCATATCCAGCATACGGTCCGCTTCGTCCAGAACCAGGATTTCCACTTGAGACAGATCAAGAGCGTTCTGGTGCTCAAGATCCAGCAGGCGACCCGGGGTCGCGACCAGCACATCCACACCACCGCGCAGTTTCATCATCTGCGGGTTGATGCTCACTCCGCCGAAGACCACCAGCGAACGCATATCCAGATATTTACTGTATTCCTGCACGTTTTCGCCCACCTGAGCCGCCAGTTCGCGGGTCGGGGTCAAAATCAGTGCGCGCACCGGGCGACGGCCTTTAGGGTGCGGGTTGTTGCTGCTTAACAACTGCAGCAGTGGCAGGGTGAAACCTGCGGTTTTACCGGTACCGGTCTGTGCGCTGGCCATCAGGTCGCGGCCAGCAAGGACTACCGGGATAGCCTGGCGCTGAATAGGCGTCGGCTCGTTATAGCCCTGTTCTGCAACAGCGCGCAAAATATCGGCGTTAAGGCCGAGAGAATCAAATGACATAAAGTTGACTGACTCCGGATCCGCCCTGACCGCATAGCGGTGTAGTTTCCAGGGGGAGAGTTGACGCCAGGATCATTCCTGACGCTTGAATGAGAGCACAAACCACGGTGCGTAAGCCGGGCATTATAACAGATCCCTACGCTGCACAGGGAGTTATTCTTATCGTGTTATCCGAAAATGCGCTACAGCCTGTAACAGCACACACACGAACGCTTGCTGTTGCATACAACGCATTAACGTAACAACACTTTTGTTATGCAGGAGGTTTATGAAGTGATGACGGCCCTGGTGACACTGCAGCACGTGGTGGTCGTGGTGGTATTGCTAACGCTGGCAGAGTGATTGAAACGACGGAGAGAAAGGCCATAAAACAAACGGGCCACCGAAGTGGCCCGTGCGGTTTAGCGTGGGCGCTGACTCGGCTGCACCCGCTCTTTCACCAGCAGGGAGACCAGCGCAGGGCCAGCTAACATAACGACCCCTGCGGCACACAGCAGCAGGTTATTATGGATGACTCGTGACAGCACCAACAGCACCAGCATTGCGGCACCAAAATAGTAAGTGGTGGTCACGTCTTCCAGAAAATCGCCAATACGCCGCAGACGCGGCAAACGCTGGGTCAATAACATCGCGGCAAACACGCTGACATACATCGCCAGTAAAATCGTGCTGACCTGTAACAAGGCCTGATGTTTCCACCCCCACACCAGCGCAGCAATCAGCAGCAGGTGCAGTGCGATATGTACGCAGTTTTGTCCGGTGACAATCTGAATACGATTAGACCATTTCATGCTCTTCTCCTGGCAACCTCCGTTAAAGGTTACCCAAGCGGGTTACTGACACAGGCCAGTAACATATTTCCTCAGACTAACGTAGTTTTCGGATTATGCTGCAAATTAACGCATATCCCGCCACACTTTTGTGACAAAGACTACACTTTATCCTTCATTAGTTATGAAGGTAGCGTCATCAGTATGTCACAAAAAGCGCAAGGATTTTCATTTAAAGTCCTGACGATCAATACACATATGGGTTTTAACGCCTTTAACCGTCGCTTTATTTTGCCTGAACTGCGTGATGCCGTTCGCAACACCGGGGCGGATATTGTGCTGTTACAGGAAGTGATGGGCAGCCATGCGTTGCATCAGTTACGCGTTGCTGACTGGCCTGAAACCCCTCATTACGAATTTCTGGCGGATACCATGTGGAAAGACTTTGCCTATGGGCGCAACGCGGTCTATCCGGAGGGGCATCACGGCAACGCCGTGTTATCACGTCTGCCGATCGTCGATTATCAAAACCGGGATATCTCTGTTGCGGGCACGGAAAAACGCGGCATTTTGCATTGCCAGATTCAGGTGCCGGACTCCCCCGTTACGCTGCATATTCTCTGCGTACATCTTGGTCTGCGCGAGGCGCACCGTTCGGCCCAGTTGCGCATGATGTGTCAGCTGGTCAATGAATTGCCGCCGGAAGCGCCGGTGGTGATCGCCGGCGATTTCAATGACTGGCGCCAGCGGGCGAATGCCATTCTGAAGCGTGAGGCGGGGATGGAAGAGGTATTCAGCCGCAAAAATGGCCGTCCGGCTCGCACCTTCCCTGCCCGCTTTCCTCTGCTGCGGCTTGACCGTATCTATGTGCGCAATGCGGGCATTAGCCATCCGCAAACCATCCCGTTACGCCCGTGGGCACATCTCTCCGATCATGCCCCGCTCGCCGTGGAGATCCACCTATGAATCTGAACTGGCGTGAGGGCAACCAGATTACGCTGCTGGAAAACGGTGAAGAATTTTTCCCCCGGGTATTTGGGGCGATCCGCCGCGCACAGCACAGCCTGCTGCTGGAGACGTTTATCCTGTTTGAGGATGACGTGGGTAACGCCCTCCATGAGGAACTGCTGGCGGCCGCGCAGCGCGGGGTGAAAATCGAGATGATGGTGGATGGTTATGGTTCACCGGATCTGTCGGACACATTCGTTCACAGCCTGACGTCGCTGGGGGTACGTTTTCTCTATTATGATCCGCGTCCGCTGGTGCTGGGGATGCGCACCAACCTGTTCCGCCGCCTGCACCGTAAAATCGTGGTCGTCGATGGTACGATCGCTTTCGTCGGGGGCATCAACTATTCCGCAGAGCATAACGCCAGCTTTGGCCCGCAGGCCAAACAGGATTATGCCGTTGAGGTGAAAGGCCCGATTGTTGACGATATTGCACACTATGTGCAGCAGGAGATCGGCAGCGAACAAAAACATTACCGCTGGTGGGGACACCGTTCTCACCGTCCGGCGCACAATGCCACGCCAGGGGATGCCCAGGCATTGCTGGTTTATCGTGATAACCATCAGCACCGCGATGATATTGAACAGCATTATATCGAAATGCTGAAAAATGCCAGACAGGATGTGATCATCGCCAATGCCTATTTCTTTCCCGGCTATCGCCTGCTGCGTGAGATGCGTCAGGCGGCGCGGCGCGGAGTGCGCGTGCGCCTTATCGTGCAGGGCAAACCGGATATGCCGATTGTCAAAGTGGGTGCCGAGCTGCTGTACAACTACCTGGTGGAGGGCGGCGTGGAAGTCTATGAGTATTGCCGTCGCCCGCTGCATGCCAAAATCGCGGTGCAGGACAGCCAGTGGGCAACGGTGGGCTCCAGTAACCTTGATCCGTTGAGTCTGTCGCTAAATCTGGAAGCTAATTTAATGATCCACGATCGTGCATTTAATCAGCAGGTGCGTGATAACCTGGAGGGCTTGCTGTCAGCCGACTGTCAGCGGGTGCAGGAAAGTCAGCTACCGTCACGCAGCTGGTGGCAGCTCACTAAAAATGTGGTGGTGTTCCACTTTCTGCGCCACTTCCCGGCAATTGCAGGCTGGCTGCCGGCCCATACGCCGAAACTGGCCCAGGTACCTCCACCGGTTCAGCCGGAGATGGAAACTCAGGATCGCGTTGAACCGGAAAACGAAGGGGCAAAACCCTGATGGCAACCTCCTCGTTACTCTGGAAACGTACGCGAAAAGTCCTCACCTGGCTGTTTTTTATCGCGGTTATTGTCCTGTTGGTGGTCTACGCCCGCCAGGTGAACTGGGCCGATGTCTGGAATGTGGTGGTCAATTATAACCGGCTGGCCATTTTAGGCTCAGTGGCGCTGGTGGTGGTCAGTTACCTGACTTACGGTCTGTATGACCTGATCGGCCGCGCCTACTGCGGACATAAGCTGGAAAAACGCCAGGTCATGCTGGTGTCGTTTATCTGTTACGCCTTTAACCTGACGCTCAGTACCTGGGTCGGAGGGGTAGCGATGCGCTATCGCCTTTACTCACGGCTGGGGCTGGACGGCAGCACCATTACGCGCATCTTCTCACTGAGTATCGCGACTAACTGGCTGGGTTATGTACTGGTGGCCGGCGTGGTGTTCAGCGCCGGCATGGTCAGCGTGCCAGGCGGCTGGTTTATCGGTGCCGGCACCCTGCGTATCACGGGCTTCGCACTGCTGGCTTTTGTGGTGGCGTATCTGGCGCTGTGTGCATTCTCAAAAAAACGGCGCTGGACGATCAAAGGACAGAAGCTGGCGCTCCCGTCACTGCGAATGGCGCTGATTCAGTTTGCGGTATCCAGCGCCAACTGGCTGGTGATGGGCGCCATTATCTGGCTGCTGTTAATGCAGAAAGTGGATTTCCCGCAGGTGCTGGGCGTATTGCTGATCAGCAGTATTGCCGGGGTAATCATTCATATTCCGGCCGGAATTGGCGTGTTGGAGGCGGTGTTCCTGGCGTTATTGCGTGGTGAACCGATTTCGCATGGTGCGATTATCGCCGCGCTGCTGGCCTATCGAGTGCTCTATTTTATTGCCCCGCTGCTGCTGGCGCTGGTGCTGTATTTATGGCTGGAAGGCCGGGCGAAATCGTTACGGGCAAAGAATTTGTCAACGTAATGATAGCGGGTCAGGCATGCCTGACCCCTACGTGAATTCAGATAGGCGCCTGACACCTACGTGAATTCAGATACGCGCCTGACCCCTACGTGAATTCAGATACGCGCCTGACACCTGCGGGACATGCAGACACGTAGGGGCGCGGGGCGCCGCGCCCCCGCAGGGTTTTTAGGAACAGGTTGATAAAGTCGAGATACAGCGTCAGCGCCCCCATAATGGAGAAGCGACGCAGGTTCTCTTTATCATTAACGTCGATCCCTTCACCGATATTTTTCAGCTTCTGAGTGTCATACGCCGTCAGACCAACAAACACCACTACCCCAATGTAGGTTACCGCCCACATCAGTGCCGTGCTCTTCAGCCAGATGTTCACCAGTGATGCCAGTACGATGCCGATCAGCGCCATAAACAGCATACTGCCCATTCCGCTCAGATCGCGTTTCGTGGTGTAGCCCCACAGACTCATGGCACCAAACATCCCGCCCGTCACCAGGAAAGTGCTGGCAATGGAAGAGTAGGTATACACGAGGAAAATACTCGCCATCGTCAGTCCGGTCAGCGCCGAATAGAGCATAAACAGCCCGGTGGCAACGGTGCCGCTGAGTTTATGCACCATCCCCGACAGCACAAACACCAGTCCCAACTGGACGATAATCAGGCCAAAGAAGGTAATACGATTGGCAAACACCAGTTCCATCACCTGCGGCGTATTGGCCGCATACCAGGAGATAAAGGCGGTTAACAGCAGTCCACAGGTCATCCAGCCGTAGACCTGCGCCATATAAACAGACAGGCCGGTGCTGGCGCGCTGTACGATTGAATCACTGGAACGTGGATATCGGTCCATGATGCTCCCCTTAAAAGGTGAATGAAATTACGGTTAGATCCGCTATTAGCTTGGCACAAACTCCACCCGCTCCGCCACCCTGCAACCGTGCTCTTTTTGCCAGATTGATTACCTGTTGAAGTTATTACGGAGTGAGACAATAAGCGGATAAAGATTGTGCAGCTTCTGCCGATAGATCGCTTACAGGGAATTTTAGTTACAAGAAGACACATAGCGATCACATTATTGCCACATCGGGGGAAGTCAGATGCAGAGTCAGTCGGTTCCAAAAAAGAAAATGAGTACCCGTACACTGATGCTGCTGACCGGGGTGCTGACTATCACCCTCGGTTTCAGCGTGACGATTGGACTGCTCAGTTGGCAGTCCAGCCAACAGCAAAGGAAACTGGCAGAAGAATATCTCGGTCAGATCGCCCAGAGCCAGGCACTGGCCGTACAGAATGAGCTGGATTATGCCCGTACTGTCGCCACATCGATGGGACAGAGCCTGGTCGCTCTGCGTGCCTCTGGCATCAGCGATCGTGCTATTGCAGAACAGCAGATGATCTACTCCCTGAAACTTAACCCAAGCTATCTGTCGATGTCGGTCGTGTTCGAACCTGATGCCTTTGATGGCCGCGATGCCGAGTTCGCCAGCCAGCCAGGATCGCCGCCCGCCGGGCGTTTTGCCCGTTTTGTTGACCGTGACCAGGCAGGAAACTATAAAGCGCACTTTATGGGATCGTTCCTGACACCAGGCCAGGGTGACTACTACCTGGTGCCGCGCAAACTTGAGCGCGACACCCTGACCGAACCCTATAGCTACGCTTATAACGGCATCCCTACCCTGCTGACGTCGGTTTCTGCGGTCATTGTCGATGACGGTAAATTGAAAGCGGTCACCACCTCTGATATCTCCCTCGCCTCGCTGCAAGAGCGTGTCAGTAAAATCAAACCCTGGGAAGGCAGCGGCTATGCCATGCTGATTTCCACCGCCGGTAAAGTGGTTTCCAGTCCGAATAAAGCGGATGCCGGTAAGCAGTACAAAGGCGAAACTGACGGCTTCACCACCAAAATGGTCGAACGCTTTGATCCGGTACTGGGCGAAGAGGTGCTGCAAACCTGGCGTCCGGTGACCGTCGGTAACAGCAAAGCTTCATGGTATCTCAGCGTTGTCGCTCCGGTTGATTTGGTGATGGCCGCCGCTAACCGCCAGTTAATGTACGCAGTGGCAATGATGCTGATCAGTATCATCGTGGTGTGCGGCGTGCTGGGCGTGATCTTCAGCCGTAAAGTGGCAACGCCTATTGGTGGCGAACCGCGTCAGGCGGCAGATATCGCCATGGCCGTGTCGGAAGGCGATCTCAGCGCCAATATTCCGGTGAAAAAGAACGATCAGCAGAGTATTTTCTTCGCCATGCAGACCATGCAGCATCAGTTGCGCAATATGGTCGGTGAGATTATTTCGGCCAGTGATTCCGT
The DNA here is from genome assembly GCF_037479575.1 of Erwinia sp. MYb416. Classification (NCBI taxonomy): domain Bacteria; kingdom Pseudomonadati; phylum Pseudomonadota; class Gammaproteobacteria; order Enterobacterales; family Erwiniaceae; genus Erwinia; species Erwinia sp. MYb416. The sequence goes on along the minus strand of NZ_JBBGYT010000438.1, from coordinate 666,988 downwards.
GCGCCAGGGTGCAGAAGAGATTGCCAGCGGCAACCTTGACCTCGCTTCCCGTACCGAGCAGCAGGCGGCAGCGCTGGAAGAGACAGCAGCCAGCATGGAGCAGTTAACAGCGACGGTAAAACATAACGCCGATAACGCGCATCAGGCCACGGCACTGACCGAAAATGCCACGGATATTGCCCAACGCGGTGAGCATCTGGTGTCGCAGGTGGTGAAGATCATGCAACAGATCGATGAAAGTTCACAGAAAATCGGTGCTATCACCAGCATTATCAACAGTATCGCTTTCCAGACCAACATCCTGGCGCTGAACGCGGCGGTTGAAGCTGCACGAGCCGGGGAACAGGGGCGTGGTTTTGCCGTTGTGGCGGCAGAGGTGCGCAATCTGGCGCAGCGCAGTGCCAACGCAGTGAAAGACATTTCTGCCCTGATCAGCGAATCGACTCAACGTGTTGATCAGGGGGTGACGCTGGTGCAGAGCGCCGGAAAAACCATGCAGGAGATGACCCAGGCGGTGAACTCGGTGAAAACCATTATCGGGGAAATTGTGCATGCCTCGGATGAGCAATCACAGGGTATTGGTCAGGTAACGGTCGCCGTGAACCAGATGGATGGCGCAACGCAGCAAAACTCCGCGCTGGTTCAGGAGATGTCCGCGGCTGCGGCTTCGCTGGAAGATCAGGCGAAGACGCTGGCGCAGACGGTGCAGATTTTCAAACTGCAATCAGTTTAAGACAGCGGTAGGGGACGGGCATGCCCGTCCCTGTTAATGACGACCGATACAGCTCTGATATCGGCTGTTCACCCGCTGGGCAAACCACGCGGTGGTGAGATTACGGGTAATCTTCGGACTCTCCAGCTTGATCCCCGGTAACACTTCGCGCGGCAGCTTTTTCCCGGCATCTTTCTCAGCCAGAGCAAATACCGACTTCCACAGATCGGTTTTCTCGAAATCGATGCTGTCGCCTTTCTCCAGTGCACGGCGAATCGCCCGGTCACTGTAATCCAGCCGCTTACCCAGAGTACGTACCGCCTTCTCGGTCGATCCTGCACTGTCGGAACCGTAGTTGATCAGGTCACCATCCAGCGCCAGCTTAATGCCACTTAACCGCGACACTGCCGCCTGGAATGCCGCATTACGGCTGGCGTACCAGCCTGCATTAAAGTCGGCAAAGCGATACAGCGGCGACGGATAATTAGCCGGATAGCCAAGCAGGTGCCGGGTGCCAAACCACATGCCTCCCCGGCGGGAAAAGACTTCGCGGCGAACAGAACTGTCCACCTGATACGGATACCCTTTAGCATTGGCTTCCGCGAAGGCAATACTGACCTGCATCGGCCCGCCCGTGTGGATTGGATTCAGGTTGCCAAACAGCTTCTGTCCCATTGGCACCATATCGATAAAATCATCAAATACCGCGCTCAGCTCTTTCTCACTTTTGACGTGATCCAGACGCCAGGCATAACTTTTGCCGGTCGGTGAGTTGATCATCAGTGCGGTGCGCACCAGGAAGGACGGAATATGCATTTGCCCGGCACGGCGATCTATCTCCGCCCAGGCAATTTTTGGCAGACCCGGCACGGTGGCATCGGCGCTGAAGTTAGATTCCTGTCCGGTCACCGCAATGACGGCGCAGATATTGCTGACGTCGGGCACGATATTCTGGCTGTTAAATGCCACGAAAATATCCTGCGTCCATCCCTGACGATCGCTGACGCCCGCAGGTAACAGACGGGCAATATCGGCTTTTACATCGGTCGGGCGCGGCTGAGATGCTGTGTCCGACGGCTGATGGCTACAACCCGCCAGCACCAGCAGGGCCAGCGGCAAAAGATGATGCAGTTCAATCCGGCGCATGAAAATCCTCAAGGCAGAGTCAAAATGATAAATACGCTATTTCCAGCGGTCTGCGGCTTGATGGTCGCTGTCACGCGCGGCAACCCAGCGGTCACCTTCAGCGGTGGCTTCCTGTTTCCAGAACGGGGCACGGGTCTTAAGCTGATCCATTATAAATTCTGCGGCGGCAAACGCCGCTCCCCGATGCGCACCGCTAACCCCCACCAGCACGATTTCATCGCCAGGGAACAGCTCGCCAATACGATGGATCACCGTCACACGCTGCATCGGCCAGCGGGCGCGCGCCTCTTCGACAATCTCTGCCAGCGCTTTTTCGGTCATACCGGGATAGTGTTCCAGCCTCAGCGCGCTGACATTATCCCCCAGATTGTGGTTGCGCACCTTGCCCGTGAACGTCACCACGGCACCGTCAAGATCGGATGCCGCCAGCCACTGGTACTCATCACTCATGCTGAAGGGCGCACTGCCCACGCGAATGCGGGTATCCATTTCAGCCCCCGGTGACCGGCGGGAAGAAGGCAACTTCATCCCCGGCACGAACAGGATGCTGCATCGACACCAGCGTCTGATTAACCGCGGCCAGTAGCTTGCCGGATTCCAGCGCCAGCGCCCAGCGCTCGCTTTGCTGCGCCAGCTGACTGCGCAGGGCTTCGACATTCTGATATTCCGCGGGCAGTTCAAGGCGATCAATACCGACCAGTTCGCGCACCTGGGCGAAAAACAGCACGTTAATCATGGGCCACCGCCTGGAAATCACCGGATTTCCCGCCGCTCTTACTTAACAGGCGACACTGCTCAATGGTGATATCTTTCTGCACGGCTTTGCACATATCGTAAATCGTTAACGCAGCGACCGATGCAGCCGTCAGCGCTTCCATCTCAACCCCGGTTTTCCCCGTCAGGCGGCACATCGATTCAATGCGAACCCGGTGATGTTCAGGTTCGGCGCTTAACGACACTTCGACCTTGCTCAGCAGCAGCGGATGGCACAGCGGGATCAACTCCCAGGTCCGTTTGGCCGCCTGAATACCGGCGATGCGCGCCGTGGCGAACACATCCCCTTTGTGGTGGCTGCCATCGATAATCATTTGCAGCGTTTCAGGACGCATGACGACATAGGCTTCTGCCCGTGCTTCACGCACGGTTTCCTGTTTGGTGGACACATCCACCATATGCGCCTCTCCGGCGGCATTAATATGCGTTAACTGAGACATTTACGGCTTCTTCACATGCGAAACAAAGTGACAGGGACGGGTGCGGGCATCGAGCTGATCCTGAATGATGCGCTCCCAGGCAAGCTGGCAGGCCCCGGTTGATCCCGGTATGGCGAAAATCAGCGTGTTATTGGCTAAACCGGCCACCGCGCGCGATTGCAGGGTAGATGTGCCAATATCCTCATAGGAGATCATGCGGAACAGTTCGCCAAAGCCTTCAATCTCGCGATCGAACAGCGGCAGTAACGCCTCTGGCGTGGCGTTTTTATCGTTAAACCCCGTGCCGCCGTTAATCAGCACCACCTGCACATTATCGCTGGCGATCCAGCGCGAGACTTCGGCACGAATACCGTAGCGGTTATCCGCCACGATACCGCTCTCCACCGTGTGGTGCCCGGCCTCTGCCAGCGCTTCGCGCAGATAGTCGCCGGAGCTGTCAGTTTCAGTCGTATGGCGATCGGAGACGGTGAGTACCGCCACGTTAAGGGGGATAAAATCCGTTGATCCTTTGCCCATATATACTCCTTAGATTAACGCCTGTATCGTCGGCTGTTAGCCGCCGATAAACGAGAGATTTTGTGTAATACCGGTATTTCCCTGATGGAGAAAATGCGTCTCTTTCTTCGTCGTCAGGCTACCGGCAATACGCGCCTGTAATTCGGCCTGCTGGCTGTCATCGGCCAGCAAATCGCGCAGTGGCACACCGCCATCGCCAAACAGGCAGAGATGAAGATTTCCCGTCGCAGAGACGCGCAGACGGTTACAGCTGGCGCAAAAGTCTTTTTCATACGGCATGATCAGGCCAATTTCACCCTGATAATCCGCATGACTGAACACCTGCGCCGGGCCGTCACTGCGGGCGCGTAGTTGCTGCACCCAGCCCTGTTGCACTAACTGGTCGCGGATCACCTGCCCGGATACATGGTGTTTGCGGAACAGTGCACCACCGTCACCGGTTTCCATCAGTTCGATAAAACGCAGCTGAATGGGACGGGTGCGTATCCAGTCGAGGAAGGTATCGAGGCTTTGATGATTGACGTCACGCATCAGTACGGTGTTGACTTTTACCTTGCTGAATCCGGCGTCGAAGGCCGCATCAATCCCGCGCATCACGTCATCAAATTTATCCTGCCCGGTGATGGCATGAAACTGGCGCGCATCCAGGCTGTCGATACTGACATTCAGCGCGGTCAGCCCGGCAGCACGCCACTGCGCGACATCGCGCTTCAGGCGATAACCATTGGTGGTGAGGGCTATCTGACGAATGGAAGGATTTTCACGCACGGCCGCGATGATCTCGGTAAAATCACGGCGCATTGAAGGTTCACCGCCCGTCAGGCGCACTTTTTCCGTACCTGCTGCGGCGAAGGCACGTGTGACGCGGCGGATTTCATCCAGCGACAGGAAGCTTTTGTTCTGCGCGCCCTGCGGCTTGTAACCGTCGGGCAGACAGTAAGTGCAACGGAAATTGCACACGTCGGTGATCGACAGCCGCAGGTAATAAAACCTGCGCGCGAAGTTATCAGTAAATTGTGGCACCTGTGACACCTTTCCAGATAGGGAGATGCAGTCATTTCTTTCTGCACCCTGGCAACTCAACGGTTGCGGCCAGGACACCATATCCAGCAGGACACAGGTATCAGGGCTTAAGTGTGATTCACCGAACATCGGTAAACCGTGATAGCGCAAATGTTAGCGCTAATACAGCAGGGTTACCAGCGCAGTATTTCGCTATGTATTATTATATATAACGCATTTTCCCCGCATTTTAGCGGACGTTTAGCGTAAAATAAGGCTCATAACAGTTTCATCACATGACGAATGGATATTATGCGAAATCGCACGTTAGCTGACCTCGACCGCGTGGTGGCATTAGGGGGAGGACACGGTCTGGGCCGTGTGATGTCCGCCCTTTCACCTTTGGGTTCCCGCCTGACCGGCATTGTCACCACCACCGATAACGGGGGTTCCACCGGGCGTATACGCCGCTCTGAAGGCGGTATCGCCTGGGGCGATATGCGTAATTGCCTGAATCAGCTGATCGCCGAACCGAGCGTTGCTTCCGCCATGTTTGAGTACCGTTTTGCCGGTAACGGTGAGCTGGCAGGGCATAACCTCGGTAACCTGATGCTGAAAGCCCTCGATCACCTCAGCGTCAGGCCGTTTGAAGCTATCAATCTGATCCGCAATTTGCTGAAGGTGGATGCATTCCTGATCCCGATGTCCGAGCAGCCGGTTGACCTGGTGGCGCTGGATGAAGAAGGCCATCTGATATACGGCGAAACTGAAATTGATCAGATGATACAACCGCCGCAGGAGCTGATGCTCGCGCCCAAAGTCAGCGCCACGCGTGAAGCGGTGGAGGCCATTGGCGAAGCTGACCTGATCCTGATTGGTCCGGGCAGTTTTTACACCAGCCTGATGCCCGTTCTGCTGCTGCCTGAGATTGCTCAGGCCCTGCGCCGCACGCCGGCCACGATGGTGTTTATTGGTAATCTCGGGAAAGAACTCAGCCCGGCGGCCGCGAAGCTGACGGTCACCGATAAGCTGGCCATGATGGAGAAGGCGATAGGCAAACGTGTGATTGATGCGCTGGTGCTGGGGCCAAAGGTCGACAGCAGCCAACTCGACGGGCGACTGATCATTCAGGAACCGCTGGAGGCCGGAGATATTCCGTATCGCCACGATCGCCAGTTGCTACGTATGGCGCTGGAGCACGCAGTGCAGGCAATGGTGTAAAGACGGGGCGACCGGAAAAATTAATGTCTGATCATTCGGCTTCAGGTCTGAGGCCAGTTTGAGCACGCCGGATCGGCAACTGCCGCATCCATGCGGGCCTCGGCACGCGGCGTCCCTGCCGCGTGACGTCCGGCTTACCTCAAACTGGCCCCATCCCCGCAGAACGTCTGCTCGCTGTAGGTATTACAACCCCCACCATGTGACAGTCTCTGCGGATTGATTTGAATCAGGATTTTGGATCTTGGTTTTGACCTGGATTTTGACGTTGAGGCGGCATTCAGCAGCGCTGAGGAAGCGCAGTGAACCAGGACGAACCGCCAGGACGGCGGTGAGAGTGAGAGCCGGCACAGGGATGTGCCGTCACGACTGCTCCATCGGTGAACGATGCTTGCGAAGGTATCCACGCAGTGGACGCAGCGCCTGCCGCAAAGCCCGGGCCCCCCGGGCGGCGGCGACTGGCCGCCCTGGGTCGCTCAGCCCGCGCAGCGGGAAAGCGAAACGCCCTTGACGTTGACCTGAACCATCGTGCAGGCCCGCGTCACTGGCCGACCGGAAAAGAAGGTGGCTGCAAATAATGCAGGTCTTGTTTTGTGGGGATCCCTCAGGGGTCGCCCCTACAGAATCGGGTCAGCCCAACGCTAGGATGCCGCGATAAACAGCTCGCGCACCTTGTGTAGCTGATCGCGTACCTGGGCGGCCTCTTCGAACTCCAGATTCTGTGCATGCTTTTGCATTTGAGCTTCCAACTGGTGGATGCGTTTCTGCAATCCACCCGGCGACAGATCAACATACTCAGGATCGTCTTCCACAATGCTGCGCCCTTTCATGCTGCGCACCTTCGCTTTGTTCTTCGCCAGCCCCTGGCCCAACTCCAGAATGTCCGCGATTTTCTTATTCAGGCCCTGCGGTACAATGCCGTTTTCCAGGTTGTGCTGCTCCTGCTTTTCACGACGCCGTTCCGTTTCACTGATCGCACGTGCCATAGACGGCGTGATTTTATCACCGTAGAGGATCGCCTTACCGTTAAGGTTACGCGCCGCGCGGCCAATGGTCTGGATCAGTGAGCGTTCAGAGCGCAGGAAGCCCTCTTTATCCGCATCGAGGATTGCCACCAGCGACACTTCGGGCATATCCAGCCCTTCACGCAGCAGGTTAATCCCCACCAGCACATCAAACTCACCGAGGCGCAGGTCGCGGATAATCTCCACGCGCTCCACGGTATCGATATCTGAGTGCAGGTACCGCACCCGCTCGCCGTGTTCTTCCAGATACTCGGTGAGATCCTCTGCCATACGTTTGGTCAGCACCGTGACCAGCACGCGCTCGTTTATCACCACGCGTTTACGGATCTCAGACAGCAGATCGTCGACCTGCGTCCCTACCGGGCGCACCTCAATGGTCGGGTCAAGCAAGCCGGTGGGACGCACCACCTGATCCACTACGTCCCCACCCGATTTCTCCAGCTCATAGTTGCCAGGAGTCGCGGACACATAGATGGTTTGCGGCGCCAGCGCTTCAAACTCTTCAAATTTCATCGGGCGGTTATCCAGCGCTGATGGCAGGCGGAAACCGTACTCGACCAGCGTCTCTTTACGCGCCCGGTCGCCGCGATACATCCCGCCGATTTGTGGGATCGTCACGTGGGATTCATCAATGACCAGCAGGCCATCGGCGGGCAAATAGTCAAACAGCGTAGGCGGTGCCTCACCAGGACCACGCCCGGAAAGATAGCGGGAGTAGTTTTCAATGCCCGAGCAGTAACCCAGCTCGTTCATCATCTCCAGGTCAAACTGGGTTCGCTGGCTGATTCGCTGCTCTTCCAGCAGCTTATTGTTAGCCAGCAGCACCTGTTTACGGTCAACCAGCTCCACTTTGATCTCTTCCATCGCCTGCAGAATGCGCTCACGCGGGGTCACATAGTGGGTTTTGGGGTAGATGGTATAACGCGGCACCACCGAGTCAATCTGCCCGGTTAGCGGATCGAAAATGGATAAGCGTTCGACTTCTTCATCAAACAGCTCAATGCGCAGCGCATAGTCGTCAGACTCTGCCGGGAAGATATCGATGACTTCACCGCGCACGCGGAACGTGCCGCGCTGGAAAGCCTGGTCATTGCGGGTGTATTGCAGCTCGGCAAGACGACGCAGGATCGCGCGCTGGTCAATAACCATGCCACGTGACAGGTGCAGCATCATTTTCAGATAGAGGTCCGGGTCACCCAGGCCGTAAATTGCTGACACTGAGGCCACCACAATCACATCGCGCCGTTCGAGCAGGGCTTTGGTGGCAGAAAGACGCATCTGCTCAATGTGTTCGTTTACCGAGGCATCTTTTTCGATAAAGGTGTCAGAACTGGGGACATAGGCTTCAGGCTGGTAATAGTCGTAGTAAGAGACAAAGTACTCCACCGCGTTATCAGGGAAGAACTCTTTCATCTCGCCGTAAAGCTGTGCCGCCAGCGTCTTATTGGGTGCCAGTACCATCGTCGGTCGATTGAGATCGGCAATCACGTTGGCAATCGTAAAGGTTTTACCTGATCCGGTTACGCCCAATAACGTTTGATGCGCCAGGCCATCTTCCAGCCCCTCTTCCAGGCGGCGAATCGCTTCCGGCTGATCGCCAGAAGGTTTGAAATCGGAGTTGAGTTTAAACACTTTGCTCATAACAGGCTACCTGATGAAGAGGGACGCGAACCGGACTGTAATTCTACTCTGCCGTGACGATTTTGCCAGCAAAAAAGGCTGGATAAAATCCCAGGTATTTTTCATACTGCTTCAAAGAAACGCAAAGCCGCACTTTTGCCGCCCGGTGCGCAAACGTATGCGGAAAGTGTCTGAAAGGCTTATCCCCAGATAGTTTAGCCTTTTAACATTTGTCAATAGCCGCCCGCCAAAAGCGCTGATGGATCAACCCAGGATTTTTACCTGTATTGATTTTAAATAAACAATTGATTTAACTATAGTTTATCAATAAGCCGAGTTTCACACCAACCCGAGCCAAAGCCGCGTCCGCTCTCGCATTGCGCAGGTTTTCAGACGTTAATGCACAAGGTTATCCACAGGAATAGTGGATAACTGTTTTCAGCGCCTGACCCGTCTGATGTGTATAAATCGTCCCCACGCTCCCATCTGACCGCCAAATATTTTTTTTTGCTTTTTTTTCGTCACGCAAAGGGGGCAGCAGCAAGGATAAACGGGCAACTTATGCACCGTTTTGAGCCACGTGCGCCTGTCGAATTATCACCTCACATTTTCGGCTCTGCTATTTTACATGGCAGTTGCACCATGACCGTTTCACCTGCGGCACTGGCCCGGTGCAGCGCGCGGTTGACCACGAGAAATTGTTTAGCGCCGCTCACCAATACCTGCCGTCAATGTTACCACTTTGTGTATTTTTGGCCTTTTTCCGAACTGGCCTGCTATTTGCAAGCTATATCAGTACCGCCTCACGCTTTCATCACACCAAAGCGAAAAGCGCAAAGCCGCGGGCATTTTTATCAATGCCGGACTGTTTGCCTGACGACAAAGAGCGTAAGCAAAACAGGTGCGATCGATAACTGTCTGAAGGAGAGTGTCAGATGCTCAGTTTACGTTCTATTAATCAATTTTATGGGCAAAACCACATTCTGTGGGACGTTGACCTGGATCTGCAACCGGGCACCTGCACCGGCATTATCGGCCAGCCGGGAATGGGTAAAACCACGCTGGTGAACTGCATTATGGGACACCTGCCCATCAACAGCGGTTCCATGATCTGGCAGGAAGATAACGGCCCGCCGCAGGATCTGTTACTGCAACCGGTAGAGAAACGCGCGTCGCTGGGCATTGGCTATGTGCCGCAAGGGCGCCAGATTTTTTCGCAGATGACCATTGAAGAGAACCTGCAAATTGCCCTACTGGCAGGGGCAGGTATGGAGCGCCACCGCGCAATCCCGCCGATGGTTTACGATCTGTTTCCGGCGCTTTACTCTCTGCGCCATCAGCGCAGCGGCGAGCTGCCGATTGGCCAGCAACAGCAACTGGCGCTGGCACGTGCGCTGGTACTGCAACCGAAGCTGCTGATTCTGGATGAGCCGACGGAGGGGATGTCACCCTGGCTGGAAGAGGAGATGGGCAATCTGATCCATCGTCTGAATCACGACTTCGGCATGACGATTCTGTTGCTGGAGCAGCGCCTGTCGTTTATTCGCCGCGTGGCCGATTACTTCCTGCTGCTGCATCGCGGGCGCAATGTCGCCCATGGCAAAGTTGCCCAACTGGATGACAGCATGGTGAATACATGGCTGACGGTGTAATGACGACGGGTCGACCGGAAAAAAGGGGCTCCCCCTACAGGATATCGTAGGGGCGGCCCCTGTTTTCTGGTCCGCCAGTCAGCCTCAAGGTAGCGTAATAAAACGCCCTAAATCCTCTCTCCCCTGCCCGGTCAGATGCGGGATTTCACCCAGTAACGGTGCGGGTATACGTTGTTTCAGCGTAGCCAGATATTCCTGATGCCGTTGACCCGGCGGCTGAATACCGTTCGCAATCCATCCTGCCAGTGATAAACCGGCAGACTGTACCGCCAGTACGGTCAGCAGCGCATGGTTGATACATCCCAGCTTCATCCCCACCACCAGAATCACCGGCAGCTGCATCTGCTGCACCCAATCGGCAAACGTCAGGGTGTCCGACAGCGGCGTAAACCAGCCACCCGCCCCCTCCGTCAGCACCCAATCCGCCTGCTGTGCCACCGCATCAAGCCCGTCAGAAAGCTGCTGTGCAGTAATCGTCCGCTGCTCCACGGCACTGATAATATGCGGTGAGGTCGGTTCAACAAAGGCCAGCGGATTCACCACATCGTAGGGTAGCCTGACCGCGCTGTTACGTTGCAATGCCAGAGCATCTTCATTACGAATCCCTTCCGGGGTGATCTCACTGCCGGAGGCAACTGGCTTATAGCCTGCGCAGCGATAGCCCGCGGCCCGTGCCGCCTGGAGTAACGCACAGCTGGCCACGGTTTTTCCCACTTCAGTATCCGTTCCGGTCACAAACCAGCGTTTATTCACGTTCCATCACTCCTGAAACCAGTTGATAACTGAGCAGGCAACCGCGCACATCACGCGGCCAGACCTGTTCAAGCTGTTGCAGCTGTCCACGGCTAAGCGGCCGTTCTTCGCGGCCCTGATGCAGATGGGTGGCACCGATGCCTTTTAAGGAACGAAGCAGACTCAGGACATCCGGGAAGGCCAGCGTCAACGTGTAAGGGGTCAGCGTCAGTGCACTGCCCGCCGCCGCCTGTTCAATCCTGCTCAGGCTGGCAAACGCGTTAACCGGCGCCGCCCGTCCGAGCACCTGCCAGGCCTGCTGCACTTCAGCAAGTGACCCGGCTGCAAGCGTAGAGAACAGCACCTGACCGCCCGGTTTCGTCACCCGTTGCAGCTCACGCAGCGCTTGTGATAAATCGCTGCACCACTGAACGGCCAGATTGCTCCAGCAGCGATCAAAGCGGGCATCGGCAAACGGCAGCGCCTCGATATCGCCGGGCTGGTAATGGTCCGCAGCGTGGCTGTTCGCTGCCTGCTGAAGCATTTTTTCCGACAGATCCAGTGCCGTGACCTGATGCCCGGCAGCACGCCAGCGCTGGCTGAACCAGCCGGTGCCACAGCCAGCATCCAGCACCTGCAGCGTGTGACCGGGGCGTGCCAGCGCCATCAGGTGTTCACCGCACTGACGCTGAAGATCCGCATGTTGGTTATAGCAGTGTGCTGCGCGCCCGAAGGCTGCCGCTACGGCCTGCTTATCAACGGTTTGCTGCATGGAGAGCCTCCAGAAGCCGATCGATATCCTCCGTGCGATGAGCCGCACTGAGAGTAATACGCAGACGTGACGTCCCCGGCGGCACGGTGGGGGGGCGGATGGCGCTGACCCAGCAGCCGCGTTCACGCAGCCGCTGCGACAATGTCAGCGCCGCCTGTTCATCACCGACCATCAGGGGCTGGATGGCACTGTCGGAGGATGCCAGTGACCAGGGCAAACCAGCCGCCTGCTGGCGGAAGTAGTGAATGTTGGCCGACAGCTGCTCGCGCAGACCCTCGCCTTGCCGGATACAGCCGAGGGCCGCCTGCAGTGCGCAGACCTGCGCAGGCGGCATCGCGGTGCTGTAAATCAGGTGACGGGCAAACTGCAGCAGGTACTCGGCAGTGTCCTCATTGCACAGCACCGCTGCGCCGCTGACACCAAAGGCTTTGCCGAAGGTGACAATAAGCAGCTCCGGTTTCACCCCCTGCTGCCAGCAGCTGCCGCGCCCGTGCTCGCCGCAGACGCCGATACCGTGCGCATCATCCACCAGCAGCCAGCCGCCCTGTGCCAGAGAGAGCTGATGCAGTTCTGCCAGCGGGGCACGGTCGCCGTCCATACTAAAAATCCCCTCCGTCACAACCAGCGTTTCGCCGTTGGCAGGCAGAACCAGCAGCTGCGCCAGTGCCGACGACTGATTATGCGCGAAGCGCCGCAGCGTCGCCGGGCTAAGGCTGGCGGCTTCAAGCAACGAGGCATGGCACAGCTTATCGGCGAAGATCCGGTCATTTTTCGCCATCATCGCCGTGACAACAGCCTGGTTCGCCGCAAATCCTGAAATAAACAGTAATCCGCGATCGTATCCCAGCCAGTCGGCCAGCTCACTTTCCAGTGCGGCCTGAGGGGCGCGATAGCCGGTCACATGCGCCGAACCGCCTGCGCCAACGCCATAGCGCGCAGCGCCCTGCTGCCATGCGCTGATGATGCGGGCATCGTGGCTTAATCCGAGGTAATCATTCGCTGAGAAGTTCAGATAGTCCTGCCCCGCCACCCGCAGGCTGCGTGCATCCCCTTGCTGGCTAGGGTGGCGCTGGCGGTACTGCCCGCTGCTGCGCCGGGCGGTCAGTGCCTGTTCAATACGCTGTGACCAGCTCATTACAGCGCCGCGTTGTAGAACAGGTCGGTATCCGCAGTCATCAACTGGGCTGCCAGCGCCTGTTGCTGCTCGTTATCCCCGCTTTCCGTCTCCGTATGCTGCGGGTTCAGGCCCAGCTTGCGGAACAACACCCGGTCTTTGTCCTCTTCCGGGTTTGGCGTGGTCAGCAGCTTGCAGCCGTAGAAAATCGAATTGGCTCCGGCCATAAAGCACATCGCCTGGGTTTGCTCGCTCATCTGCTCACGCCCGGCAGAGAGGCGCACATGGGAACGCGGCATCATGATGCGCGCCACCGCAATGGTGCGTACAAAATCGAAGGGATCGACGTCATCGTTATCCGCCAGCGGGGTGCCTTTGACTTTGACCAGCATATTGATTGGCACGCTCTCCGGCGGGGTTGGCAGGTTGGCCAGCTGCACCAGCAGGCCAGCACGATCGCTGACTGTTTCTCCCAGCCCGACGATGCCACCGGAACAGACTTTGATCCCGGCATCGCGCACTTTGCCCAGCGTATCCAGTCGCTCCTGATAGCTACGGGTGGTGATGATGCTGCCGTAAAACTCCGGCGAGGTATCCAGGTTATGGTTATAAAAATCCAGCCCGGCATGCGCCAGTCGCTGCGCCTGCTGCTCGCTCAAGGTGCCCAGCGTCATGCAGGTCTCCATCCCCATCGCTTTTACCCCCTGCACCATCTGCTCCAGGTAAGGCATATCGCGCTCGTGCGGGTTTTTCCATGCGGCGCCCATGCAGAAGCGTCCGGATCCGGCGGCCTTGGCTTTACGCGCTGAACTGAGCACCTCCTCCACTTCCATCAGGCGTTCGGAGGTTAGCCCGGTTTTATAACGCGAGCTTTGCGGACAGTATTTACAGTCTTCGGGGCAGGCCCCGGTTTTGATCGACAGCAGCGTGCTGACCTGCACCTGACGCGGATCAAAGTACTGGCGATGGATTTGCTGCGCCTCAAACATCAGTTCGAGAAAAGGTTTATCAAACAGCGCCTGTGCCTGAGAAAGGGTCCAACGAGTTGCCATTGCTTGCTCCAAAAAAGTCTGTCATTTGTCTTCACGGCCTGGTTATACTTGTAAACTAAATTTTTTATTTTTTGTTTACAAGTGATTTTATGACCCCTGACGATCTCGCCTTTGACCGTGAGCATATCTGGCACCCTTACACCTCCATGAGCCAGCCGCTTCCCTGCTACCCGGTGGTCGCTGCCGCTGGCACCTCGCTGGAACTGGCGGATGGCCGCCAGCTGGTGGACGGCATGTCCTCGTGGTGGGCGGCGATCCACGGCTACAACCATCCGCGCCTTAACCAGGCGTTACAGACGCAGATGGCGCAGATGTCCCATGTGATGTTCGGCGGCGTCACACATCCGGCGGCGGTTGCGCTGTGCCGTCGTCTGGTGGCGATGACGCCACAGAATCTGACGTGCGTATTCCTGGCAGACTCGGGGTCCGTCGCCGTTGAAGTGTCGATGAAAATGGCCTTGCAGTACTGGCAGGCGAAGGGAGAAAAACGCCAGCGTTTCCTCACCCTGCGTAACGGCTATCATGGCGATACCTTTGCGGCGATGTCGGTGTGCGACCCGCAAAACTCGATGCACAGCCTGTATCAGGGCTATCTGCCGGAACATCTTTTTGCACCTGCGCCGCCGCGTTTCGATCAACCGTGGCAGGCACAAGATGCCAATGAGCTGGAATCGTTGATTGTTGAGCATCATCGCCAGCTGGCGGCGGTGATCCTCGAACCTATCGTGCAGGGTGCAGGCGGCATGCGCTTTTATCATCCGCGCTATCTGCAACGGGTGCGTGAGCTGTGTGACCGCTATCAGCTGTTGCTGATCGCCGATGAGATCGCGACCGGATTTGGCCGTACCGGCAAATTGTTCGCCTGTGAACATGCGGCCATCAGCCCGGACATTCTCTGCGTGGGGAAAGCGCTGACCGGCGGCACCATGACGCTCTCAGCAGCCCTGACGACACGCCAGGTGGCAGACACCATCAGCAACGGCGCCGCCGGTTGCTTTATGCACGGTCCAACGTTTATGGGCAATCCGCTGGCCTGCGCCGTGGCATCAGAGAGCCTGGCAATATTGCAGGAGAACCACTGGCAGGCGCAGGTGGCAAACATTGAGCGACAGCTACGCACGGCACTGTTGCCCTTGAGCACACAGCCGGAAGTGGCCGATGTGCGGGTGCTGGGGGCGATTGGCGTGGTGGAGACGCACAGAAGCGTCAATATGGCGGCGATGCAGCAGTTCTTTGTTGAACAGGGTGTGTGGATCCGCCCGTTCGGGCGATTGATTTATCTGATGCCGCCTTACGTGATCACTTCACAGGCGCTGACACAGCTTACGGACGCCGTCAGTGCCGCTATAGCACATCCTGCCCTGTTTAATTGTTAACAATGGAGGCAGTCTCCAGGCAGCCGTCAGCGTGATGCGCTACGCTTTTATCAGGTTTTGCGCGGCCTGCTGCCGCAAACAGGAGATAACATGCCACAAGATAAACAGACCAACCGTCGGCTGCTGCTGGCCTCTCGTCCGCACGGCGCACCGACTACGGCGAATTTCCGCCTCGAGGCACAGCACGTTCCTGAACCCGCTGCCGGACAGGTGCTGTTGCGCACTGTCTGGCTGTCGCTCGACCCTTATATGCGTGGACGCATGAGCGATGCCCCTTCCTATGTGCCACCCGTCGCCCTTAATGAGGTGATGTGTGGCGGAACCGTATCGATTGTTGAGCGCTCTGAGCACGCAGATTTTGCCGCCGGGGACTGGGTGCTGAGTTACAGCGGCTGGCAGGATTTCGCGATCTCCAGCGGAGAAGAGCTGGTGAAACTCAGCGGCCCGGTGCTGAAGCATCCATCCTGGGCGCTGGGAATGCTCGGGATGCCGGGCTTTACCGCCTATATGGGACTGCTGGATATCGGTAATCCCCAGGCGGGAGAAACCGTGGTGGTCGCCGCCGCGACAGGTGCCGTTGGCTCCCTCGTTGGCCAGATTGCCAAACTGAAAGGCTGCCATGTGGTGGGCATTGCAGGCGGTGCGGAGAAATGCCGCTACGCCGAAGACGTGCTGGGCTTTGATCGCTGCCTCGATCACCGTGATGACAACCTGGCCGAACAGCTGAGCCGTCATTGCGCCGATGGCATTGACGTCTATTTCGAAAGCGTTGGTGGCAAGGTGTTTAATGCCGTGCTCCCGCTGATGAACACCAAAGGACGCATTCCGGTCTGTGGCCTGATTGCCGACTATAACAGCACCGGGCAGCACGCCGGATCGGACCGCCTGCCGCTGCTGCAAAGCGCCATCCTGAAAAAACGCCTGCGCGTTGAGGGCTTTATCATTACTCAGGATTATGGCCACCGCTTTGATGAGTTCTTCCGCCAGATGAGCCAGTGGGTGGCTGAAGAGCGCCTGGTATTCCGTGAAGATATTATCGACGGGCTGGATAATGCGCCGGAGGCGTTTATCGGTATGCTGGAAGGGAAAAACTTCGGCAAGTTGGTGGTGCGTGTGGCAGGAGATAAACCCTCATGAAGTTATTAATGGTATTAACCTCGCACGATAAACTGGGCGATACCGGCCATAAAACCGGTTTCTGGCTGGAAGAGTTTGTTGCGCCTTATTATGTTTTCCGTGATGCCGGGATCACCGTAGAGCTGGCTTCTCCGCTGGGCGGACAACCCCCGCTCGATCCGGTCAGCGACGAGCCGGATGCACAAACCCGCGACACCGAACGTTTCCGCAGTGACGTGGAGGCACAGCAGGGGCTGGCCCATACGCAACGTCTGGATGCTATCGATGCCAGCCAGTTTGATGCGGTGTTCTATCCTGGCGGGCACGGCCCGCTGTGGGATCTGGCCGAGAATGCCGACAGTATTCAGCTGATCGAAACGCTGTTTGCTCATGGCAAACCGGTGGGCACCGTCTGTCATGCGCCGGGCGTACTGCGTCATACCAAAAAACCCGATGGCACGCCCATCGTTGCCGGGAAACGGGTGACCGGGTTTACCAACAGCGAAGAAGCCGCCGTTGGCCTGACGAATGTGGTACCTTTTCTGGTCGAGGACGAGCTGAAGAAGCTTGGCGGTCAGTTTGAACACACTGATAACTGGGGTGTTTATGTGCTGACCGATGGCCACCTGGTCACCGGACAAAATCCGGCCTCTTCCGCAGCGGCGGCAGAAGAGCTGCTGAAGCTACTACACCAATAAATGGGGGATGACATGAAATTAAGCAGCCAGAATTTTAACGACGGAGACAAGTTGCCGGAACGCCAGGTGCTGAACGCCATGGGTTACCAGGGTGATAATCTGTCGCCACATCTGGCCTGGGACGATGTTCCCGCAGGGACAAAAAGTTTTGTGGTCACCTGTTACGATCCTGATGCCCCTACCGGTTCTGGCTGGTGGCACTGGGTGGTAGCTAACCTGCCCGCCGACACGCGTGAACTTACCGAAGGTGCCGGTTCCGGCAAAGTCGATTTGCCAACGGGTTCAGTGCAAACGCGCACGGACTTCGGCAGCGCGGGCTACGGCGGCGCGGCCCCGCCTAAAGGTGAATCCCACCGCTATATCTTCACCGTTCATGCCATTGACGTTGAAGTGCTGGAAGTGGATGAGAACGCCAGCGGTGCGTTGGTAGGCTTTAACGTGCACTTCCATTCACTGGGCAGTGCATCCATAACGGCGATGTATGCCTAATTCACGTTAAAATCTAATGTTGAAAGAGGCGGGGGCGTTTCCCTTCCGGCACAATGCCCCCGCCTCACTATTACTCTAAAGCTTTGACTATTTGCATGGCGACTTTTACCCGCAAGGTATTGGGATAGTTTTTATTCGCCAGCATGACAATACCGATCTGTTTTTGCGGGATAAAGGCAACATAGGCTCCAAAGCCCCCTGTAGCGCCCGTTTTGTGTACCCATGATGCCTTCACCCGTGGATGCGATTGCGCATCCCGCACCTGCTGGGGCCCCAGAGCCACCGGACTATCAGCGCCTCTGATGGCCAGTGTTGACTGTTCTGGCCAGTCAAGCATCTCCCAGCCAAGTCCCTGATATAACGCATCAGTGCGATAATAACGCGTCTGGGCAAGTGCCAACCCCTGCTGCAATGTCTTATCCCCAACCTGTTCAGGATTCATATTGGCCTGCATCCAGCGCAACATATCTTTTATGGACGACTTCACACCGTAGGATTCTGCATCCAGCATGCCAGGCGATACGCGGACGGGTTTCCCATCGCGATAACCCCACGCATAAGCATTTTCGCTGGCTTCTGGTACGGTAATAAATGTGTGTGTGAGTTTTAGCGGCGTCAATACACGCTGCTGCATCGCCTGTTCAAAGGAGAGTCCCGTTGGCTTGACCGCGAGCATACCAAAAAGTCCGATACTGCTATTCGCATACTGCCGCGTCTCTCCCGGAGCCCACTGAGGTTGCCACTGTTGATAGAAGTTTTTCAGCCTGTCTTCATCCGTAACGGCATCCGGAACCTGGAGGGGCAAGCCACCTGCCGTATACGTTGCCAGTTGTAGTAGCGTAATATTGCGCCACTGAGGAAGATTAAGTGCCGGCCAGTATTGACTGGCACGATCGTTCAGCGCGATCTCACCTTTTGCCACCGCCACGCCCCCCAGCACACCGGTGAACGTTTTACTCACCGAACCCAGTTCAAAAAGGGTGTCCTGAGTCACCGGGAGATGCTGCTCTTTATCTGCCATACCCCAGGTAAAATAGTAAGGTTTGCCTTTTACCAGGACCGCCACTGCCATACCCGGAATGTTTTGCTGATCGATAAGGGGTTTAATCGCCTGGCTGACCGTTGTTTCCACATCAGGAGCCGCCACGGCACCCAATGAGTATGCCGATGCCAGTACAGCCACCATCACAGCCTGAGAACGTAATTTCACTGTTTCTAACCTTCCATATTCTTGAACAGCAGTCAGTTTGACGGGTTTGACAATCAGCAACAAACTGTTAATTTTTACACCTGATAAAAGAAAATCTTACAGGTAAATCCGTGACCCGTCCTTACATCCCTCTCAATGCGCTAAGAGCGTTTGAAGCAGCTGCGCGCCATCTAAGTTTTACTAATGCAGCAGTTGAACTGAATGTAACGCATGCGGCCGTGAGCCAGCAGGTAAAGTCGCTTGAGCAGCAGTTGGGTTGCTCGTTATTTATCCGTGTTGCTCGCGGTCTGATGCTGACCACGGAAGGCGAGAATTTGTTACCGGTCTTAAACGAATCTTTTGATCGTATTGCCAATACGCTGGACCGTTTCTCTGCGGGTAAGATGCGCGAAAAATTAAAAGTGGGGGTGGTTGGGTCCTTTGCTACTGGTTTGCTGTTGCCGCGCCTGGAGGATTTCAACCACCGTCATCCGCATATTGAGCTGCAACTGTCCACACACAATAATCGGGTTGACCCCGCAGCCGAAGGTCACGATTACACCATCCGCTTCGGTAGCGGTGCCTGGCACGGCACCGAGGCGACGTTAATTTGTGATGCCCCGTTTTCACCGCTCTGTCATCCCACGATAGCCCGTCAGTTACAGCAACCGGCGGACGTGCATAAATTTACGCTGTTGCGGTCATTTCGTCGTGACGAGTGGAGCCACTGGTTGCACAGTCTTAACGAACTCCCACCTTCTCCCTCACATCCGGTGATGATTTTCGACTCTTCGCTGACGATGATCGAGGCTGCCTTGTTGGGAGCGGGCATTGCGCTGGCACCAGTTAAGATTTTTCATCACCTGCTACAAACGGAGAAAATTGTTCGCCCTTTTGACGCTGAAATCCACCTTGGAGGCTATTGGCTGACACGGTTACAGTCCCAGCCAGAAAGTGAGGCAATGACGATGTTTTCCGACTGGCTTAACAGGCAGTTTAAAGAGAGTTAATGAGGAGTAAGCGGACCTGCCAGATGATCCCCCACAGAATCAATGCTCCTGGCCAATATGATTACTCCTGGCGCTTTCTTTTTACGATCAGACCATTATCCTGAAGGATGTAAACCCCACCACTTACGGTAAAATCTGTTACATTGTATTTATTTCGACCAACCGTAATCAGTTTGTTTTTATCAATACAGTTTTTCGGTGGGTGCATATCTTCAAAACATAATCGGTCATACTTACCCTCTTCTTTATACCCTTTATCGAAATCCCAGAATACAACATGATATCCGCCATCCTCATCAGGTTTAGGGATATTATACTTCTCTTTTAATACCTCTTTATTTTTCAACCACCAGTCCATTTTTCCCGTATCAGTAAGAGGATAGTCTTTAACTAAAACATCACTGTAACTACCGCTCTGATGAATGGCAATAATTTTCACTGGCCGAGACCATAACCATAATAAGCACCCAACAAAAAAAACCACCACCAACATAATTGCTCTTATTTTCTTAGACATGATTACCAGTTTCGTTTTGTTTTGACGACTTCCCCGTTGTTATCTATAGTATAGATATCCTCACCAGCACTGAAGTCTGTGATGTCATCTTTATAGTGATTAACAATCATCAATGCATTTTTATCAACGCAGTTTTTGGGTGAATTCATATCATCAAAGCATAGACGATCATATTTACCTTCTTCTTTATAGCCATCACCAAAACCCCACAATATAACTTTATAGTTTCCATTTTCATCAATAACAGGGATGTTATACTTAGTTTTTAACACATCTTTATGTTTAATCCACCACTCTATTTTTCCTTTATCAGTCAAAGGGTACTGATTCACCAAGATAATACTACTACTGTTCATCTGATGAACGGCGATTACTTTTACTGGCCGACACCACAGCCATAATAAGGTAACAGCAAAAACCATCGCTGCCAGTGTAAAAAACAATATTTTTTTAGGTTTTTTTAACATTACGTTCACCTGTAATCTCAATAGTAGTTTCCATATTGGTCATAAACGGTTTAAAGGCAAACTTGCTATAGCGTTGAAGGACAAACCAGATACGAAACAAGCGAAATTGCCTGAACTTCCAATCCAGCACATCCTGGTTATCCAACCCAAAATGGTCCTGAATTTTATAGTGTATGACAGCGCGAAAACGATTACCCTCTACCCTTAGCGATTTAATGCTGATCTGGGTCGCCCAGGTATCATGCACACTAATCCCCATTCCATTGAATCTGTCCTCGATACGGTCAAATTTTGGAAGTATGCTCTCATTTATAGCATCGGTAAGTTTTTCTTTTAAATTTAACGGAAGAAAGCCACTTTCCCAGTCAATATTTATCGAAATAGCTTTCTGTAATAAAATACGTGAACTGCTTGTTGTTGAAATATCAGTCAGTATCTGCTGTCGCAATGCAGCATCTAACCTCGAACTGCTAAAATCCAGACCTTTTTTATGCTGCATATGGGTGATCATCTCAATGATGTTATCCCGATAGGGACCGTAAAAAGAGAATAATTTTGCGCACTCACGGAACTCATCAAACAGAATATTGATGCACTCTTGTTTGCTAATCGACTCCGCCTTCCAGGCGGATGAGGCTGCAGGATAGGTGGTAGGCACTTGCTGGTGCTTTTTTCGTGCCAGCGTCCAGGGATCTACCCTGTCAGAGACAGTTGCAAGGCCAAAATCTCTTTTCAGCTGTTCCGCGCTTAAATCACCGCAGCACATATCGTTAGCGCCGAAGTCATCCATGCGCTTCTTAGTGGTGAAAATGGTGCAGGGGAAAGATAATGCCGACATTGAAAACGCTCCTTGTGTTGAAAAATAGTCATCCTGACGCTGACTTTCTGTCAGTTCTCATGCGGCATCAGAGAAAGTGTCATTCAGTTGCCGACAACGTAATTTATCGATCACCGTCTGTGTTTCCAAATTAATATGATGATAAAAACCAAAAGTGCAGCACAGATCATAGTTATTGATAAATAGTAAAAATACGAATAGTAACAGGAGGTGTCAACACCTGACCCATTACAGCTAGTTATAATAAACCTCTATAAAAACCATAGACAACAGAAAAAACATTCTTTCTTTAATTAAAATCAACAACCTCCATTCAATTAGATTTTATTCTCACACTATCATCCTGATGAACAGCGACAATCTTCATTGCCCGACACCACAGCCATAACATGGCCCCAGAGAATACAATAACCATCAGTAGGATAAGCACTCTTTTTTTAATCAACTTTAAAAACATTATCTTAATCCGATTTTCTTTTTACGATGAGGCCATTGTCCTGAAGGATGTAAACTCCATCATCAAGTGTGAAATCTGTAACGTTGTATTTATCGCGACTAACGGTCATCATCGCATTTTTATCCACACAGTTTTTGGGCGGTTTCATATCCTCAAAACAAAGACGATCGTATTTATCCAACTCTTTATATCCCTCGTCAAAATCCCACAATGTTACATGATATCGTCCCTGCTTATCTAGTTTGGGTATATTATACGTCTCCTTTACCATTTCTTTATTTTTTAACCACCATTCCATTTTCCCTGCATCAGTAAACGGATAATTTTTTACTAATACGATGCTATAACTACCACTCTGATGAACGGCGATTATTTTTACTGGACGACACCATAACCATAATATGTAACCACCAATAATCATGATTATCAGAACCATGAGCTTTCTTTTTTTAGAACTATTTAACATTACGCTCACCTGTAATCTCAATGGTAGCTTCCATATTGGTCATAAACGGTTTAAAGGCAAAATTACTGTAACGCTGAAGGACAAACCAGATACGGAATAAATTGAAATTCCTGTATTTCCAGTTTTGGATATCCTGGTTATCCAAGCCAAAATGGTCCTGAATTTTATAATGCACAACAGCGCGAAAACGATTGCCGTCTATTCTTAGCGACTTAATACTGATCTGGGTGGCCCAGGTATCATGCACGCTAATTCCCATACCGTTAAACCGATCCTGAATGCGATCAAACTTTGGAAGTCTACCTTTGAATATCGCATCTGTAAGTTCATTTTTCTCATTTGAAGGATAGTAACCATTTTCCCAATCAATATTTTTTATTAACGTTTTTTGTAATAACAACCGTGAACTATTTTCGTTTGATTGATCAGTCAGTATTTGTACTCTCAATGCCGAATCCAGCCTCGAACTGCTAAAATCCAGACCCTTCTTATGCTGCATATGGGTGATCATCTCAATGATGTTATCCCGATAGGGACCGTAAAAAGAGAATAATTTTGCGCACTCACGGAACTCATCAAACAGGATATTGATGCACTCCTGTTTGCTAATCGACTCCGCCTTCCAGGCGGATGAGGATGCAGGATAAGTGGGCACTTGCTGGTGCTTTTTTCGTGCCAGCGTCCAGGGATCAACCCTGTCAGAGACAATTGCAAGGCCAAAATCTCTTTTCAGCTGTTCCGCGCTTAAATCACCGCAGCACATGTCATTGGCGCCGAAGTCATCCATACGTTGCTGGGTGGTAAAAATGTTACAGGGAAAAGATAATGCGGACATTGAAAACATTCCTTGTTTTTAAAAATAGTCATCCTGACGCTGACTTCCTGTCAGTTCTCATGCGGCATCAGAGAAAGTGTCATTCAGTTGCCGACAACGTAATTTATCGGTCGCAGTCAGTACATCCTAATTAATATGAGGATAAAAACCAAAAGTGCAGCATAGATCATAATTATTGAGAAATGGTAAAAATACGATTGGAAAAAAATATGCTACTTTTCGTTATGGTTATTTTGACTCAACCCTCTTCATTATTATCTGAGTCCGTTACGCTAAGCGGTAATCAATCATCTTTAATAATGCTTCATGTTATCTCTCTCAGACCAATAAAAAAGGCCAGCCAGAATATGGCCGACCCTTGATATTTACTGACTGAAAAATTAACGCGATTAATCCAGCTGGTGAACCACCACCCACATTGGTCCCTGCCCTACCGCATAGCGTGCCAGCGGTTGTAACAGGCCACGGTCGGCTGTGATTTTATACACTTCGATATGGTGCGACTTCTGCCCTGCTGCCACCAGGTACTGGCCGCTATGGTCGATGTTGAAACCACGTGGCTGCGTTTCCGTAGGCTGATGGCCTTCAACGGTCAGGGTTGCGCCCTCGGTGCTGATGCTGAACGCGGTAATAATGCTGGCGGTACGGTCGCAACTGTACAGATGACGGCCATCCGGCGTGATATGAATATCGGCCGCCCAGCGGGTATCGCTGAAACCTTCCGGCATCATATCCAGGCTCTGTACTTTCTCCACTTCATCTTTACTGATATCCCAGACGTCAACCGTGCTGTCCAGTTCATTCACGCAGTAGGCGTAACGCTGGTTAGGGTGGAACACCATATGGCGCGGACCGGCCCCTTTGGTGGTGTTCAGCTCAGACTGCGCTCGCGGCGTCAGTTCGCCGCTGTCAGACAGGCTGAACAAGGCGATACGGTCCTGCTTCAGCGCCGGAACAAACAGTGTCTGATTGGTCAGATCGATATTGGCGGAATGACAGCCTTCCAGACCGTTCACAATCTGCGTTGGTGCACCCGGCAGGCCATCAGCGCCAATCGGGCTGACGCTGACGAAGGCATCGTTATAAGAGCCGACGAAAATGAAGCGCCCCTGGCGGTCGGTAGAAATATGCGTCGGGCTGCCTGTCAGCGGTGCATGGCCCGCTTCTTTCAGTTTACCTTCGGCATCAATACGATAGGCAACCACGCGGAAATCCGGGCGCACGCCGACATAGAGAAACTTTTTGTCCGGGCTAACCACCATCGGCTGCACCTGGCCTGGGGCATCAACCACCTGCAACAACGTCAGTGCGCCGTCATCATTCAGCTGCCAGGCGTGGATCTGATGGCTCTCAGGGCTGGCGGTATAAACAACTTGTTTCATGAATGCTCCTTGTTCTGAACGGGAAATCGGTAAGTGGCTTTTCTCTTCATCTTCGGATGATGCTTTCTCTCTGTGCCGCCAGTTTTGTGGCTGGCGTCACAAGGTGTACACTTATTGACTTCTTTTGAGCCACGGGAACTGTTATGAGCTATCGCATCATCGCCCTCGATCTGGACGGCACGCTGTTAACCCCTTCCAAAACCATACTGCCAGAATCACTGGAAGCGCTCAAAAAAGCGCAACAGGCCGGCATAAAAATCCTGATCGTGACGGGTCGCCATCATGTGGCCATCCATCCTTTTTATCAGGCACTGGCGCTGGATACACCTGCAATCTGCTGTAATGGCACTTATTTGTATGATTATCAGGCAAAAACAGTCTTGCAAAGTGACCCGTTGCCCAAAGAACAGGCGCTGCGCGTGATTGAGATGCTCGACACCGCGGGGATCCACGGTCTGCTTTACGTCGATGATGCGATGCTGTACCAGACAGAAACCGGCCATGTGACGCGCACCATTAACTGGGGGCTTTCACTGCCTGAAGCCCAGCGTCCGACATTCTTGCAGGTCAATAGCCTGGCAGATGCGGCAAGAAATGCGCAGTCGATCTGGAAATTTGCCCTGTCTCATGCAGACACCACAGCGCTGCAACAGTTCGCTGAAAAGGTCGAAGCCGAGATGGGCCTGGCCTGTGAATGGTCATGGCATGATCAGGTGGATATCGCCAAAGCGGGCAACAGCAAGGGTAAACGACTGGCGCAATGGGTGGCCGCCAACGGTTACCAGATGAGTGACGTGATCGCTTTTGGCGATAACTATAACGACCTCAGTATGCTGGAAACCGTGGGGTTAGGCGTGGCCATGGGCAACGCCGACGAAGCCATTAAAGCGCGGGCAAAACGCGTGATTGGCACCAATCTGGAAACCGGGATTGCCGACACTCTCTATCAGGAAGTGCTGTAATCAGGTGGTGATCGACACGCTTTTGATTTGAGCAAACAGCCACATATTCGGTTTTATCATCAGTTCATCGCGAGCCCAGGGCGTGATACGCGCCCATAGCTCGCTTTGCCCCACCAGCAGCTTCACTTCCACCTGGTTATCAATCTCCAGCAGTTCAGCCACCTGCGCCGGGATGACGTTGCGGATGCTACTGTTCACCGGTGGCTTGAGCACCAGCGATACATCGGCGGCCTGGATACGGATACGTAACGGCGTGCCCGCCGGGGAATCCACCCGATTCACCCAGATATGCTGATCGCCCAGCGACAGCGCCGTCATCTGATAATGCGGATGCTGTTCCAGCACCTGCACGCGCAGAATGCTGCTCTGATCACTTCTTGGCAGCCACGGACGCATGGCGCTGCTGGCCCAGACTCTCTCCAGTGCACCAAACGCTTTTACCTTCCCCTGATCGAGCACCATGACGTTATCGGCCAGATGCAGCAGTTCATCCAGGCTGTGGCTGACATAGAGGATTGGCGTAGAAACCTGGCGCGCCAGCGTTTGCAGCCAGGCCAGCAGTTCGCGCTTACGCGGTAAGTCGAGGGACGCCAGGGGTTCATCCATCAGCAACATGTCCGGGGCGGTCAGCAGCGCCCGGCCAATGGCAACGCGCTGTTTCTCACCACCGGATAATGACCACGGAAAACGATCGAGCAGGGATTCAAGCCCCAGCAGTTTGACCAGTGCATCGAACTGCGGGCGCATGCTTTTTACCATGCCGTATTCCAGATTACCGCGCACCCGATAGTGCGGGAACAGGCGGGCATCCTGAAAGACATAACCAATACGCCGCTGCTCCGGCGGTAACCAGATGCCGGTGGCCGTATCACTCAGCACCCGATCGTTCAGCGTAATGCTGCCCTGCTGCGGTACGGTTAGCCCGCCAATGGCATTGATTAGTGAGGTTTTTCCCGCACCGGATACGCCAAAAATGGCCGTGACACCGCTGGCAGGCAGACTGGCCTTTACCGTCAGGGTGTGGTCGCCCTGCTGTTGAGTAAAATCGAGGATCAGCATCAGAGCCCTAAACGCTTACGACCCCAACGGGTCAGCCATTCGGAAAGGAGCAGGGAAACCAGCGCCAGCAGGATGGCGATCACGCACAGGCGCGCTGTCGCCCCTTCGGCCCCCGGCGTTTCAATCAGGGTATACATGGCAGAAGGCAGCGTACGGGTTTCGCCCGGAATATTGGAAACAAACGTAATGGTGGCGCCAAACTCGCCCAGCGATCGGGCAAAACCCAGCACCGTACCGGCAATAATACCCGGCAGCGTAAGCGGCAGGGTAATGGTGAAAAAGACCCGCCAGCGCCCGGCCCCGAGGGTACGTGCTGCCTGTTCGAGTTTGGTATCCACGGCCTCCAGCGCCAGACGGATAGCGCGCACCATCAGCGGAAAAGCAATCACCGCTGAGGCCAGTGCGGCACCGCGCCAGCTAAAGGCAAAACTGAAGCCGAACCAGTCATAAAGATATTCGCCAATAAAGCCGCGACGCCCGAATCCCAGCAGCAGCAAATAGCCCACCACCACCGGTGGCAGCACCAGCGGTAGATGGATAATGCTGTCGAGCAGGGTTTTTCCAGGGAACTGACGGCGCACCAGTAGCCATGCCATCAGGATCCCAAAAGGCAGACTACAGGCGACTGCGACCAGGGAAACTTTAAGACTCAGCGCTACGGCCTGCCATTCAGGATCGCTTAAAAACATCGTTTTAACCTTTATCTTTTAACCTGCAGCAGTGTTGGCTGCACTCCCTCACCCCAGTCACTGACTTTAGTCAGCTCCTGGGGATTCACTCACTTGCCGCCTTGCTGCAGCTTAAAATATTTTGGTTAATTTATCTTTTTAACCTGCAATTATAATGGCGCGAACCCGTACTTTTTGAACACAACCGCCGCTTCCGGCCCTTTCAGATAGTCATAAAACGCCTTCACACGGGCATTGTTATGGTCGGTGACGATCGCCAACGGATACTCAACCGGTTTATGGCTCTCTTTCGGGAAGATGCCGACCACGGTGACTTTCTTACTGGCTATGGCGTCAGAGCCGTAAACAATTCCGTAAGGGGTTTCATTACGCTCCACCAGCGCCAGCGCCGCACGCACGCTGTTACTGCGCGCCATTAGCGGGGAAAGTTGCTCCCATGCGCCCAGGTTTTGCAACGCTTCTTTGGCATAAATTCCCGCAGGAACATGGTCCGGGTCCCCGACGGCCAGACGCTGACCTTTTAGCAGGCTTTTCCAGTCGGTTGTTTTAATGATGTTCACCGGCTGTGGCTGACTGGCCGTTGGGGCCACCAACACCAGGTCGTTACCCAACAGGGTCACACGACTGCCATTATCGATCGTTTTCTTCTCGCTGGCATAGTCCATCCACTGCTGATCGGCAGAGATAAACAGATCGGCCGGCGCACCCTGCTCAATCTGGCGAGCCAGCGTTGATGAGGAGGCAAACGAAGAGACGATTTTCACGTCCTTGCCCTTCTCATACTCGCTGGCAATATCCTGCAGCGCATTGGTCAGTGAAGCTGCCGCAAATACAGTCACGTTTTCTGCCGCGATGGCATGGCCACCAACGCTTAGGCTGACGGCGGCGGCGGCCAGCCAGTGATTCCATTTTACAGACATGTTTTCTCTCCAGTGGGTTCGTTATGTACTGAATAATATAACGATGCACTGGGATCTGTAACCGTAATTATCGGCATCTGAGGCGAGAAGTTTAGTGGGGCAGAAACGACAACGCCCGGCAGAGCCGGGCGCCGATCAGAAACAGGAGAGATTTACTGGGTAATCTGGTTTTTTTTCGCTGGCTGGTCTTTGCGGTGACCAATTTTGGAAATAACGTTGAATACTTCGCCCAGACCCCAAATCAGACCGAGGATAATCGCCATGACGATTGGCACCATGATAATGGCAACGGCAAGGCCTTTCAGTAACTCCAGCATGGAAACCTCATCTTACGGGATAAAAGAAGCATTGTAGCGGGCATGGTTAAGAAAGCACTGACCTTTTGTGCCTTCGTGCGCAATTTATTTGCCGCGCACTGATAGAATCAACCCAGACCCTTTATCTTGCCCCCTTCCGGAGTTCCTATGCAGGCCGATATTTCCCTGATCCTGAAACTGCAACAACGACTGTTTGCCGACCCACGCCGTATTGAACTGCTGCGCCAGGTGAAAGAGAGTGGCTCGATCAGCCAGGGTGCCAAACTTGCGGGCATCAGCTATAAAAGTGCCTGGGATGCGATTAACGAAATGAATCAGCTGGCCGACCGGACGCTGGTGGATCGCGCCACCGGAGGAAAGGGCGGCGGCGGTGCCGTGGTCACCGCCTACGGCGAGCGCCTGCTGCAACTGTATGCCCTGCTGGAGCAGATTCAGCAAAAAGCGTTTGATGTCTTGCAGGATGACGCACTGCCAGGCAGTCTGTTAGGTGCCATTGCACGCTTTTCACTGCAAACCAGCGCACGCAATCAGCTTTTCGGCACGCTTATCGCCCGCGATGAGCGTCCGGTGCAGCAGCATATAAGAGTGCAACTGGCCGACGGGCAGACACAAATCCAGGTCGCCCTGACGGAAGTAAGTGCCAATCGTCTGCAACTGACCCACGGCAAAGAGGTGCTGGTGCTGATTAAAGCGCCGTGGATTGAGGTGACTCGCGCTCCCACCCAGGCGGATAATCAGCTGGCCGGAACCGTGAGTCAGATTGAGCAGGGGGAAACCCACAGCGAGGTGTTGATTGCCGTGGGAGGCGGTGAAATCCTGTGCGCGACCGTGGATAATCTGCATATTGTGCAGCAAAAAATCGAACCGGGCGCCACTGTGACCGCCAGTTTTAATGCCGACCGCGTCATCATCGCGACGTTACTGTGAATCGAAAAGGGAAACGAGAATGCCAGTATTGCAGATTCGCCAGGGTATCTTCCGTCTGAACGATACCCGGGTACTTAACCTCAACGACCTGACCCTGACGGCCGGTGAAAGCTGGGCGTTTGTCGGCGCTAACGGTAGCGGTAAGTCCTCACTGGCCCGCGCCCTCTCAGGTGAACTGCCGCCCTCGAAAGGCAGCGTGACCAGCCAGTTTCAACGCCCCACCCGTTTATCGCTGGAGCAGTTACAAAAACTGGTAGCCGATGAATGGCAGCGTAATAACACCGATTTGCTGAGTGCTGATGAAGACGATACCGGCCTCACTGCCAGTGAAATTATTCAGGAAGCGGTACGCGATAACGTTCGCTGCCAGCAACTGGCTGCTCAGTTTGGTATTGAGCACCTGCTGACACGCCGTTTTAAGTATCTCTCGACCGGGGAAACCCGCAAAACGCTGCTCTGTCAGGCATTGATGGCGCAGCCCGATCTGCTGATCCTCGATGAACCGTTTGACGGTTTAGATGTGGCGTCACGCGCCAACCTTGCCGATGTCCTCGGCAACCTGCAACAGCAGGGATTAACGGTGGTGCTGGTGCTTAACCGTTTTGATGATATTCCTGATTTCATCGATCGGGTGGGCGTGCTGGCTGAATGCACCCTGACCCACACCGGTGAACGGCAGGCGATCCTGGCGGAAGCGCTGGTGGCGCAGCTGGCGCACAGTGAACAGCTGGCGGGCATGACACTACCGGAAGCCGATGATGCCAGCGCGATCCCATTACTGGCGGAGGACGCACCGCTGATTACGCTGCGCGATGGCGTGGTGTCTTACAACGACCGTCCCATCCTGCATTCTCTCAGCTGGCAGGTGGAACGTGGCCAGCACTGGCAGATCACCGGCCCTAACGGTGCCGGAAAATCGACACTGCTCAGCCTGGTGACAGGCGATCACCCGCAGGGCTACAGCAACGATCTGACGCTGTTTGGCCGCCGCCGTGGCAGCGGGGAAACTATCTGGGATATCAAACAGCATATTGGTTATGTCAGCAGCAGTCTGCATCTCGACTATCGTGTCAGCAGCAGCGTGCGCAATGTGGTGATTTCCGGCTACTTTGACTCCATCGGGATTTATCAGGCGGTGTCCGACCGTCAGCAGGCGCTGGCAAAACAGTGGCTGGCGCTGCTGGGCATGAGCGGAGCCGTGGCGGATTCCCCTTTCCACGATCTCTCCTGGGGTCAGCAACGGCTGGTATTGATCGCCCGGGCGCTGGTGAAACATCCGGCGCTGCTCATCCTCGATGAACCTCTGCAAGGCCTGGACCCGATAAATCGCCTGCTGGTGCGCCGCTTCGTTGATGTGCTGATTGGAGAAGGCCGTACCCAACTGCTGTTTGTCTCGCACCATGCGGAGGATGCTCCGCAGTGCATTACTCATCGTCTGAGCTTTGTCGCTGATGGCGAGGGATATCGTTACACGCAGGACGCGTTGTCACTCTGACCTTTCGGGTCGATCGGAAAAAACGATCGACCCCTGCAGTTCGTGGCAACCTGACCGTTGCTTTTTTGGTGTAACCGCTACCATTATTCACCCCACCCTGCCTGATAACTCTCCAAGCCCGCACTATTTTTATTGATACTTCGGATTTTTCAGCTTGTGTAAACGATTCCATTTATACAAACTCGATCACGCTTTCAGCGCGTAGATTGTGCTATTTTTCTTTGCAGTTCAGAAATGCATAAACCCGGTTATCAGGACACAACATGCAGAAATTTAATCCGGTCGATCACCCTCATCGACGTTATAACCCGCTGTCCGATCAGTGGATTCTGGTTTCCCCTCACCGTGCCAAACGACCATGGCAGGGTGCACAGGAAACACCGTCGCAGGAAAAACTGCCTGCACACGATCCCGATTGCTTCCTTTGCCCGGGAAATACCCGTGTGACCGGGGATAAAAATCCCGATTACACCAGCACGTACGTTTTCACTAACGACTTCGCTGCGTTGATGACCGACACCCCGGATGCGCCAGAGAGCGACGACATCCTGATGCGTTGCGAGAGCGCACGCGGCACCAGCCGGGTGATCTGCTTCTCTCCAGACCACAGCAAAACGCTGCCCGAACTGACGCTGGCAGGCCTGGTCGATGTCGTAAAAACCTGGCAGGAACAAACGGCGGATCTGGGCCAGCACTATCCCTGGGTACAGGTGTTCGAGAACAAAGGCGCCGCAATGGGCTGCTCTAACCCGCATCCGCATGGCCAGATCTGGGCCAACAGTTTTCTGCCGAATGAAGCGAAGCGTGAAGACGATCTGCAACGCGCGTATCTTGCGAAACATGCCTCCCCGATGCTGGTTGATTACACGGCTCGCGAGCTGAACGATGGCAGTCGTACCGTAGTGGAAACGGAGCACTGGCTGGCCGTGGTGCCGTGGTGGGCGGCATGGCCGTTTGAAACACTGCTGCTGCCGAAAGCCCACGTGAAGCGCCTGCCCGACTTGAGCGAGGCACAACGCAGCGATCTGGCGCTGGCGCTGAAAAAGCTCACCAGTCGCTATGACAATCTGTTCCAGTGCTCTTTCCCCTATTCCATGGGCTGGCATGGCGCGCCGTTTAATGACGATGCCAATGACCACTGGCAGCTACATGCACATTTCTATCCACCGCTGCTGCGTTCAGCCTCGGTGCGTAAATTTATGGTCGGCTATGAAATGCTGGCTGAAACCCAACGTGACTTAACGGCCGAGCAGGCAGCAGAACGTCTGCGCGCCGTCAGCGATATTCATTTCCGTGAGGCGGAATAATCATGAGCTTACAGACCGCTACCCAACAGATTTTCAGTACCGTGTTCGGCTACGCGCCAACCCATACCCTTCAGGCACCGGGCCGCGTCAACCTGATCGGTGAGCATACCGACTACAACGACGGTTTTGTGCTGCCCTGTGCCATTGACTACCAGACTGTTATCGCCTGTGCAAAACGCAGCGACCGTCAGGTGCGGGTGATTGCCGCCGACTATGACAATCAGCAGGACATTTTCTCGCTGGATGAAGCGATCGTCAGCCACCCGGATCAGATGTGGTCTAACTATGTACGCGGCGTGGTAAAACACCTGCTGAAGCGTGCACCCGATTTTGCCGGTGCCGATATGGTGATCAGCGGCAATGTGCCACAGGGTGCCGGATTAAGTTCCTCAGCCTCGCTGGAAGTGGCCGTCGGTACCGTGTTCCAGCATCTGTATGAACTGCCTCTGGACGGTGCCGCCATTGCGGTAAACGGACAGGAAGCTGAGAATCAGTTTGTCGGCTGTAACTGCGGCATTATGGATCAACTGATCTCGGCATTGGGTGAGAAAGATCACGCCATGCTGCTCGATTGCCGCACGCTGGGCACGCGCCCGGTGCCGATGCCATCCGATATCGCGGTGGTCATTATCAACTCCAACTTCCGCCGCAGCCTGGTAGGCAGTGAATACAATACGCGCCGCCAGCAGTGTGAAGCCGGAGCACAATTCTTCGGCGAAACCTCACTGCGTGATGTGGAACTGAGCCAGTTTACCGCGCAGCAGGATCAGCTTGATCCGCTGGTGGCCAAACGTGTTCGTCATGTTCTGACGGAAAACGCTCGTACCCTTGAAGCCGCCGATGTCCTGGCGCGCGGCGATCTGGCCCGCATGGGCGTGCTG
The DNA here is from genome assembly GCF_037479575.1 of Erwinia sp. MYb416. Taxonomy (NCBI): domain Bacteria; kingdom Pseudomonadati; phylum Pseudomonadota; class Gammaproteobacteria; order Enterobacterales; family Erwiniaceae; genus Erwinia; species Erwinia sp. MYb416. The sequence goes on along the minus strand of NZ_JBBGYT010000438.1, from coordinate 633,816 downwards.
ATGGCCGAGTCGCACGCCTCAATGCGTGATGACTTCGAAATCACCGTACCGCCGATCGACCAGTTGGTTGAGATTGTCAAAGCCACGCTCGGCGATCGCGGCGGCGTGCGCATGACCGGCGGTGGTTTCGGGGGTTGCATCGTAGCGCTGATGCCGTTCGATCTGGTGGACGAGGTCAAAGCCGCCGTAGCAGAACAGTACGAAGTAAAATCTGGCATTAAAGAGACCTTCTACGTCTGCAAAGCCTCAGCAGGAGCCGGCGAATGCTAACCCCAAATTCTCACGCGCCCGATGGGCAACCGTGGCGCATCACTACCCTGCGCAATCGCAATGGGATGGTCGCGACATTTATGGACTGGGGTGCCACCTGGCTCTCTGCCCGGGTCCCGATGGGCGATGGTCACGTTCGTGAGGCGCTGCTCGGCTGCGCCACGCCGTCAGACTATCTGGCACAGAGCGCTTACTTAGGTGCGACCGTAGGCCGCTATGCCAACCGCATTGCTCATGCACAGTTGCAACATGACGGCGAGCACATCGCGCTCACAGCCAATCAGGGTGCGCATCAGTTGCACGGAGGCCCTGAGGGCTTCCACAACCGTCGCTGGCAGATTGTTGGTCAAAGCGACAGCGAAGTGGAATATCGCCTGGACTCTCCCGATGGCGATCAGGGATTCCCGGGCACGCTGCTGGTGACGCTGCGCTACCATCTGGATGATGACAACATGCTGTCGATTCATTATGACGCCACTGTGGATAAAGCCTGCCCGGTTAACCTGACGAATCATGCCTATTTCAATCTGGATGCGGAACACGGTGATGCACGTCAGCATCGCCTGTACCTGAATGCCGATCATTATCTGCCGGTGGATAGCGAAGGCATTCCCAATGCACCGCTGAAAGCCGTGGCAGGGACCAGTTTTGATTTCCGCCAGGCAAAATCGGTTGCACAGGATTTCCTCAGTGATGCCGATCAGCGTGCGGTAAAAGGCTACGATCACGCCTATTTGTTAAATGACAGCGCGACACAGCCCGCTGCCACGTTGTGGTCTGCCGATGGCAAACTGCAACTTAATGTCTTTACCAGCGCCCCGGCATTACAGCTTTATAGCGGGAATTATCTGGAAGGTACTCCGGCGCGCGAACAGGGCGTCTATACTGCTTTCCAGGGTATTGCGCTGGAGAGTGAGTTCTTACCCGACTCGCCTAACCATCCTGAGTGGCCTCAGCCCGACTGCTGGCTGCAACCAGGTGAATCGTATCAGTCAATAACGCGTTATCAACTGACTGCGGTTTGACAAAGCGCATGAAAATCGCGCATCGCGAGCGTTACGGACTTACGCGCTGCGCAGAATTCAGCTATGGTAATGCACATTAAAATTGCCGCGTTGTCGTCTCCGGCAGTTTACCGGTCACCATTATCATAGAAACGTAAAGTTATTAAGGAGTTAAGCTATGGCTGTAACTAAGCTGGTTCTGGTACGTCACGGCGAAAGCCAGTGGAACAATGAAAACCGTTTCACCGGTTGGTATGACGTTGATCTGTCAGACAAAGGCCGCACCGAAGCGAAAGCTGCTGGTCAGCTGCTGAAGAAAGAAGGCTTCACCTTCGATTTCGCTTACACTTCTGTGCTGAAACGTGCCATCCACACGCTGTGGAACATCCTGGATGAAGTGGACCAGGTGTGGCTGCCAGTGGAGAAATCCTGGCGCCTGAACGAGCGTCACTATGGTGCGCTGCAGGGTCTGGATAAAGCTGAAACCGCGAACAAGTACGGTGATGAGCAGGTTAAGCAATGGCGTCGTGGTTTTGCCGTGACCCCACCAGAACTGGATCGTGCGGATGAGCGTTTCCCAGGCCACGACCCACGTTATGCATCACTGACCGCTGAACAGCTGCCAACCACCGAGAGCCTGGCGCTGACCATCGATCGCGTGCTGCCTTACTGGAATGAATCTATTCTGCCACGCATGAAAAGCGGTGAGAAAGTGATTATCGCCGCCCACGGTAACTCCCTGCGTGCGCTGGTGAAATACCTGGACAACATGAGCGAAGAAGAGATCCTGGAACTGAATATCCCAACTGGCGTGCCATTGGTGTATGAGTTCGATGAAAACTTCAAACCTATTAAACATTACTACCTGGGTGATGCTGACGAGATTGCTGCGAAAGCCGCTGCCGTTGCTAACCAGGGTAAAGCGAAGTAATCCTTTAGCAATAGAGGATTCGCTGATATAAAAAACCCGCCAGACGGCGGGTTTTTTTATGTACGTTAACGGATTAACCGCGACGTGTTTTCACCGCATCCGCCAGTTGACGCAGCACGGTTTCAGTATCTTCCCAGCCAATACAGGCATCGGTGACACTTTTGCCATAGACCAGCGGCTCACCGCTCTCCAGGCTCTGATTTCCTTCAACCAGATGGCTTTCGATCATCACACCAATGATTGCGCGATCGCCGCCCGCGATCTGCTGTGCCACATCCGTTGACACCTCCAGCTGCTTTTTAAACTGCTTGCTGCTGTTGGCATGGCTGAAGTCGATCATTATCTGTGGATCCAGACCGGCTTTTTCCAGGCCGGATTTTACGGCGCTGACGTGGTGAGCACTGTAATTAGGCTCTTTGCCGCCACGCAGGATAATATGGCAGTCTTCGTTACCGGCGGTCTCAACAATCGCCGAATGCCCGTATTTGGTCACCGAAAGGAAGCAGTGAGGGGCGCTGGCTGCGCCGATGGCGTCAATGGCGACCTTGATGGTGCCGTCAGTACCATTTTTGAATCCTACCGGGCAGGAAAGGCCGGACGAGAGTTCACGGTGCACCTGAGACTCGGTAGTACGTGCGCCAATGGCGCCCCAGCTCATCAGGTCGGCGACATACTGCGGGGTGATCATATCGAGGAATTCCCCCGCCGCTGGCAGGCCGCTGTCGTTGATCTCCAGCAGCAGCTGACGTGCGATGCGCAGGCCATCGTTGATCTGGAAGCTGCCATCCATATGGGGATCGTTGATCAGCCCTTTCCAGCCCACCGTGGTGCGCGGTTTTTCAAAGTAGACGCGCATCACGACTTCCAGCGAGTCTTTCAGCTCTTCACGCAGCAATAGCAGGCGGGAGGCGTACTCTTTGGCCGCCGCCGTATCGTGAATCGAGCAGGGACCAATCACCACTAACAGACGGTCATCCTGTTTTTTCAGAATATGATGAATGGCCTGACGGGCCTGGGAAACGGTGCTGGCCGCTTTGTCCGTGGCAGGGAATTTTTCAAATAACGCAACCGGAGGTAAAAGTTCTTTTATCTCTTTGATTCTTAAGTCATCGTTCTGATAATTCATAATATTTCCATGTTATTTCATTGCCGTACTGCACACCAGGCGCATCGCCTCCAATCTATCGCGACTCCCCAGCCCTGTAAATCGCATTACATTGGTTAACCCACACTCAGATTTGATTTATCCCTGTCGTGAACTACACTTTTACTCGTTAACTCTTGCATTAAACGCATTTGTACCACTTACGATTTCACCCTGACCTTTTTACAGGATTTTATTCTGAAGATAATGAAATCGCGTAACTCATCGAATCGAGTTAATGAGTCAGGCAACATTCAATAATTAACGGAGCATAATGATGAATAAGTTTGCAATCGTATTTCTGACAGCAGCAATGACCCTGGGCAGCGGTGCGGCAATGGCTGCCGATAATAACGGTTCAGCGAATGCAGCCGCAGATGCCGGTGCAGTGGCCCCAGGTTCTAATGAAAAAATTGCCCCAAATAACGTTGATAACAGTAAAATTAACACTGACGGTACGGGTACGCACAAAGATATGAAGCACCATAAAGGCATGAGTGCGGATGAAGTGAATAAAAATACCCAATGTAAAGATGGCAAATGCCCCGACATCAACAAAAAAGTCGGTAATGAAGCTGATACCAAAACCGATGGTACCAGTCAGTAATCTGTTATAACGTCAGATTCATTAAAGGAGAGCGGGTGCTCTCCTTTTTTCTTTCTCGTTTTCTTCGGCCATCCCATCAGCTATCCTGAATCCCCTGTTTCACTTCGGACTTTTTCATGGCCACGTTGCTGCTGATTGACGATCACCCGCTGGTGCAGGTTGCACTGGAAGCCGCTCTGGTTCATGCGCCATTCCCTCTGACTTTATTGTCTGCTGAAAATCAGCAGGATGCACTGGCGTTACTCGACAGTCAGCGTGTCAGCCTGGTGATACTCGATATTGGTCTGCCTGACAGCGACGGTCTGCAACTGCTTAAACGTATCAAACGGCTTGCCCCCTCACTGCCCGTGGTGATCTACTCAGCGCAGGAAGAGCGTGTCTGGCCGCGTCTGGCAGAAGCGGCTGGGGCATCGGGTTTTGTGGCAAAACGCCAGCCTTTAAGCCAGCTGTTATCGGCCGTACTCGCCGTGCTGGGGGGACAACGGGCTTTCCCTGCCCAGCAGCAGGATGAAACGCTGCATGAACAGCTCACCGCTAAAGAGTTGCAGATCCTTGCTCTGCTGGCACGGGGTCAGTCCAATCTGCAAATTGCCGAACAGTTGCATATCAGCAATAAAACGGTCAGCACGCATAAAAAGAATATTATGGATAAAACCGGGGCACAGTCGGTGGTTGAACTGGCACAGCTGTGGCAGTCGCGCCAGTGATAGCCAGACCACTGTTGCTTATCCTGCTGCTGTTCGTCAGTAGCGTCAGCGCCAGTCTGCGGCCCATCAGCAGTATTGCCCTGCCACAGGAGATGATGCCGCTGGCCTCGCCTGCGTCAGAATCGTTAAAAAACCTGCGCATTGGTGTGCTGGTTGGCGGCAGTTCTCCGTGGAATATGGTGGTGGGCAACGATCTTTACGGCATTAATGCAGACTATCTGGTGGCGTTACAGCAAACCAGCGGCCTGAGTATGAGCGTACAGGGCTTTAATCGCCTGCCCGATATGCTGGAAGCCTTACAGCAGAGGAAAGTGGACGTGCTGTTCGGCGTGCCTCAGCACCCTTTGCCCCCCGGCATCAGCGCCACACAGCCCTGGTTTAGCAGCCCACTGCGCATCTATCGTAATCGCAACAATCTGCGTCCGGTGATGTTTAATTCCAGCGAAGCACGCATCAGCGTCAGCCGTGATACGTTGGCACGCGTCAATCCCGCCTTTGTCCAACAGCATCGCTGGCAGATCGTTGACAGCGATGTTCAGGCACTCTCAGGTCTGTTGAATCAGCACAGTGACTATGTGGTCGCGGATGAAACCAGCGCAGGTTTCCTGCTTGGTCAGTTACAGCAGGGTGAAATTTACCAACTGGCCTCGCCCCTTGATCCGGGTATGTTGCAAATCAGAGCAGTAACCCGGAGTCCGGCACTGACGCAGCAGTTGGACGATGCCATTCGTCAGCTCCCTATGGAGGTAGTCAACGGCATCCAGGCACGCTGGAGTAGCACACTGCCGCGCTATCAGGACAGTAATACCGCCCGGCTCACTCCGATGGAACGCAGCTGGATCGCCGAACATCCGATGATTATTTACGCCGCCGTCAGTGATGATTATCCGTGGAGCTACCGCAATGCCAGCGGTCAGCCCGCCGGTTACAGTGTGGATCTGCTCAACAGCATTGGCCAGCTCACCGGATTGCGCTTCCAGCCTTACTGGGTCAGCAATGCTCAGCAGGCGGGTACGCTGGTGACGCAGGGTCGTGCCCTGATCCAATTGACGTTACCCCTGACCGGCAATGACGCCATGCTGAATAATACGCAGCCCGTCTGGCGAGCGCTATGGGGCGTTTACGTTCGCCCATCGGAACAGAGCATCAGTAGTTGGGCAGACCTTAATGGCAAGCGCATCGGGGTAAAGCGTGGCGATATTGCTTCCCGCCTGTTGCCTGCGGGCACCGAGCCTCAGGTGTTCGATGACACAACCCGCCTGTATGACGCGCTGGCCAGCGGTCAGATTGATGCACTGGTGGACAATGTGCTGTCGGCTCGCTGGCGTATCCAAAGCCGTTATGTCAATACGCTGCAACTGGCGTTTACTGCCAGTGATACTGCCTGGCCCATTACCCTGGGCATTGCCCCTGACCAGCCGCTACTGCGGGCATTACTGAACAATAGCCTGCAACAGATTCCGGCGGAAAGCTGGCAGCGGCTGCGGGAAAACTGGGGCAGCACACCGGAAAGTGTTGATGACGGTCATCAGGGAGCCATGCGACCCATATCGCTGTTCGTGCTGGTGGCGGCGCTGTTTGCCATTGTCTTCCTGCTGATCCTGCTGCTGAGACGCTATCTTGACCAGCGTCGTGAACGTCAGCAGCGGCAACGGCTGGAACAGGAGCGCGAAGTGGCTCTTCGGGAAAACCGCATGAAAAGCCAGTTCCTGGCCACCGTCAGCCACGAGCTGCGCACGCCAATGCAGGCAGTGCTGGGACTGCTTGAACTGGAGCTGGTACAACAACCTCAGCGCCATAATTTATCGTTGATCTACAGCAGCGCTGCCAGCCTGCTGACGCTGCTCAATGATCTCCAGGATCATGCCAGAGTAGAGAGCAACAGCTTCAACCTGGTGCCGCGCCCGCTGGAACCGGAAAGCTGGCTGAAGCATCTGGCCGTTTTTTATCCCCCTCTTATTCGCCGTAATGGACCGCAGCTGAACGTCAGTGCATTGACGACCCTGCCCGACTGGGTGCTGATTGATGGTGAGCGTCTGCAACAGATCGCCAATAATCTTATGGGGAATGCCATTAAGTTTACCCCGCAAGGCGAGATCCATCTGACGCTGGCCGCGCTGGAGGATCCGCCCCGCCTCTGTCTGCGGGTCACTGATACCGGCAGCGGCATTCCTCTGGCTGAACAGCAACGGCTGTTTGAACCCTGGTATCAGACGCCTTCCGGCCGTCAACTGTCAGTGCAGGGCAGCGGGCTGGGGCTCTCTATCTGCCGTGAAATTGTGAGTCGCATGGGCGGGACCATTGACCTGCAATCGGCACCTGGCGAAGGCACCTGTGTCAGCGTCACGCTGCCGTGGCAGGTGATCAATCCACCGCAGCCTGTGGCGTCACAGGCGGGTCCTGTTGCGGCGATGACCCACCATTTACGGGCGGCAATTATCGATGATCATCCCACTAACCTACTGGTGATGCAGCAGCAGCTGGCACACTGTGGCATTCAGGCTGACACCTTCGGCAATGGACGCGCACTGCTGGATGCCGCAAAACAGGCGCAATGGGATTTGCTGTTTATCGACTTCAGCATGCCTCATCCGGATGGCCTGACGCTGGCAAAAATCCTGCGCCGCCGCGAACGCCATCAGCCGCACCGTACGCGCATTGTGCTCTGTTCGGCTGATGCGCATATTCTTAACCATCCGCAGGCACAGCAGGTTGCCGATCATCTGCTGCTCAAGCCCGTGTCTCTTGCGGATATCGCTACGCTGTTGCAGGCCGATGCACCGGACCTGTTTGCGGATATCACCCAACGTCTGAACCAGCTTGCCCACAATGACGTGCACTATTTTCAGCGCCTCTGCCAGACACTGAGTGAGACATTAGCGCGCGATGTCGAGGCGATGAATCAAGCCATTACCGCTGAGGCCTGGCCTGCACTTGAGAGCGCTGCTCACCGGATGAAGGGAAGTTGGCTGCTGCTGGGTTATAGCGAAGGGGAACGACTTTGCCAGCAGATCATTCAGTCGGCAAAAAACCATCAGCCCCCTAAATCTGCGCTAACTTTATTGATATCATTAAGCGATAAGTTATTAACTCAACTGGAATCTTATGGCTCACAACCACGGTGAAACCGACACCAACCGATCCCGTCTGCTGGCAGCTTTCGCCGTCACCGCCATTTTTATGGCGGCGGAAGTCGCGGGTGGACTGATCTCAGGCTCGCTGGCGCTGCTGGCCGATGCCGGGCACATGCTCACCGATGCCGCTGCACTGCTATTGGCGCTGCTCGCTACCCAGTTTTCCCGGCGCAAACCGACGGCACAGCACTCATTTGGTCTGTTGCGTTTAACCACGCTTGCCGCCTTTGTGAATGCGATCGCCCTGCTGGTCATTACTGCCCTGATTGTCTGGGAAGCGCTGGTGCGTTTCCGGCAACCGCAGCCGATTGCAGGAGGTATGATGCTGATCATTGCTATCGGCGGGCTGCTGGCGAACCTGCTGTCGCTCTGGCTGCTGCGCAGCGGCAGTGAAGAGAAGAACCTGAATGTACGGGCCGCAGCACTGCATGTCCTTGGCGATCTGCTTGGCTCAGTCGGTGCCATTGTTGCTGCACTGATCATCATGCTCACCGGCTGGACGCCCATCGACCCTATTTTATCGGTTCTGGTGTCGTTACTGGTACTGCGCAGCGGCTGGGCGTTGATGAAAGAGAGCGGTCGCGAATTGCTGGAAGGTGCACCACGGGATATTGACGTGGATAAGCTGCAACGCGCCCTGGTCCGCAGCATTCCTGAAGTCCGTCACGTGCACCATGTGCATTTATGGCAGGTGGGGGAGAAACCGGTGATTATGCTGCATGTCCAGGTGATTCCCCCGCGGGATCATGATGCTCTGCTGCACTGCATTCAGGATTATCTGCGTCAGCACTATCATATTGCGCATGCAACGGTACAGATGGAGTATCAGCGCTGTGAAGATGACGACTGTGGCCTGCACGGGGTTCAGGAGAACCACAGCACACATCACCATCATTGAGATGCCTGGAATGAGGGTATCCGTGGCTCAGGGCAGACCAAAACAGACGGTCTGCCCTGAGCCAGGCATCAGCGTTGACGGGCGCTTTTCACCCACAGCCACGAACCGTTGAGGGCGATTAATGTCAGCACGGCATATTCCAGCGCCATCGCATAAACCCCCTGGCGGGCGAAAATCATCACGCTGATCACGTTGATAATCACCCACAGCAGCCAGTTTTCGACATATTTACGTGTCATCAATACCATCGCCACAATCGACAGCACCATCATGCAGGAGTCCCAGAAGGGAAACGCATCCGGCTGTAGCTGCGGCATCACCACGTTCATGCCCAGCCCCTGCATCAGCGATACGGCGGTGTGCGTCAGGAAAGCAAACACCGGATCGATATAGCGCGTCATCAGGGCAATCGCCACGACAATTGCCGCGCCCCAGCCGAGCAGTTTAGGCAGCGGCAGCCAGCGTATTTTCAGCGCCTGCTGATTATCACTGGTTTGCCGGCTCCAGGCGTACCATCCGTAAATATTGGCAACAAAGAAAAACAGTTGCAGCAGCAGGCTGGCATAAAGCTGGATCTGAAAGAAGATCACTGCAAACAACGTGACGTTAATCAGACCAAAGGCGTAGTTAACGATTTTTTCCAGGCTGGCCAGCCAGATACACAGCAAACCGGCAATGGTACCGATCGCTTCGATCCACGACAGATCGTAGCCACCCTGCCCGAGAGGAATATGAACCAGAATATTTGAGGTACTGAAAAAATCCATATTGCGACATCCTGTAATTTTATAAATTAAGCATTACCTTTGATCTTGAGCTTAAGATCTGCCGCAAAGGTTAGCATACGATCCAGCGGGATCAATGCGGCCTGACGTAGTGCTTCATCAACAAAAATCTCATGTTCACTGCCGCCCTGCTCCAGACCATCAGCAATCGCTTTCAGGCCGTTCATCGCCATCCACGGGCAGTGAGCGCAACTACGACAGGTGGCACCTTCGCCGGCCGTCGGCGCTTCCAGCAATTCTTTGTCCGGACACGCCTGCTGCATTTTATAAAAAATACCGCGATCGGTGGCGACGATCATTTGCTTATGCGGCATCGTCTGCGCAGCATGGATCAGCTGACTGGTAGAACCAACGGCATCGGCCAGATCGACGATCGCCTGCGGGGATTCAGGATGGACCAGCACCGCCGCCTCCGGGTAGAGCATCTTCATGCGCTGCAGTGCTTGCGTTTTAAACTCGTCATGAACGATACAGGCCGCCTGCCAGCAAATGACATCTGCGCCACTTTTTCGCGTGACATACTGTCCAAGATGGCGATCGGGCGCCCAGATGATTTTCTCTCCCAGACTGTCGAGATGCTCAATCAATTCCACGGCGATACTGGAGGTGACCACCCAGTCAGCACGGGCTTTTACCGCCGCAGAGGTATTGGCATACACCACCACGGTACGGTCAGGGTGGGCATCACAGAACTGGCTGAATTCTTCGATCGGGCAGCCCAGATCGAGTGAACACTCGGCCTGAAGAGTGGGCATGAGAATGGTTTTTTCAGGGCTGAGTATTTTGGCCGTTTCGCCCATAAAACGTACCCCGGCAACCAACAGAGTGGAAGCGGAGTGCTGGCTGCCAAAACGCGCCATTTCCAGAGAATCGGAGACGCAGCCACCGGTCTCTTCTGCCAGGGCCTGAATTTCCGGATCGGTGTAATAATGAGCGACCATGACCGCATCACGCTCTTTCAGCAGGCGTTTGATTTTTTCACGGTAGAACTGTTTTTCATCAACAGATAAACGTGCCGGTTTTGGCGGAAAGGGGTAAACAGCGGCTTCGGGATCAAACATCAGGCTCATAAGGCAACTCTCGTTTCTTCAACTTAACCGAATTAACGTAGAAGGCCCATCTGGTGCCAACTCTACGGCTGGTTTGTTTTATATGCTAAACACGATAGCTGAAAAATGAACCTATGTCGCCGGATTTCTAACTTTTGCCTCAGGATGTGATGCCGATCATCAAAGAGACTCCTCCGCCCACAACTGCCCCCCTTCCAGACGCAGTAAAAAGGCTTTGGCTGCCAGGCCACCGGCAAATCCGGTCAGTTTACCATTGGCGCCAATCACCCGGTGGCAAGGGGCAATAATTGAGAGTGGATTTTTTCCATTGGCTGCGCCCACTGCACGAACAGAGTTGGGGTTGCCGATCTGGTGGGCGATTTCCCCGTAGCTGCGCGTTTCACCAAAGGGGATGGTGATCAACGCCGCCCAGACCTGCTTCTGGAACGTCGTGCCGATGAAATCCAGCGGCAAGCTGAACTGCTGGCGATGGCCGGCAAAATATTCGCGCAGCTGCCGTTCGGCTTCGAGCAAGGTTGCGTTGTGGGTGTCTTCCAGCTGTGGCCTGAAGCGCACACGTTTGGGATCATCATTTTCCCACAGAATAGCGGCGAGACCCTGTTCGCTTGCCACCAGTTTCAACTCACCAACCGGGGATTGCATCATTTTATAGTAGAAAGCCATCTTCCCTCTCCTTCTCTGTCTGGGGTACGCGCTATTATGCCCTGGGGATGGCATATCACTGGCCGTTTTCGGACATCAGTACAGAATAATGTTGTGTCCGCAAACGGCGAGTACTGGATGCGCTAAACACCTAATCTGAAGTGAATTCTGTGCGACAGGACATAACGATGATTGACCCAATCTCAGCTTACCGCGCCCTCACCTCACGCGATGCGCGTTTTGACGGCATATTCTACGTGGGTGTGACCTCAACCGGCATTTATTGTCGTCCCGTTTGCCCGGTGAAGGCACCACGTGCGGAGAACTGCCTGTTTTTCGACAGCGCTGAAGCGGCAGAAAAAGCCACCTTTCGGCCCTGCCTCCGTTGCAGACCCGAGCTGGCTCCCGGCCATGCGCCTGTCGATCACAGTCAGCGTATTGCCGAACGGTTGATGCAGCGTATTGATGAAGGGATGATTGAGCAGGTCGACAGCCTGGAAGAGATTGCTGCCAGTTTTCATCTCAGTCTGCGTCAACTTCGCCGCATTGTTCATAAAGAGCTGGGCGTTTCGCCACAGGAGTTACGCCAAACCCGGCGATTGCTGCTGGCTAAACAGTTATTGAGCGAAACCCATTTGCCCGTCACGCAAATTGCGTTTGCCAGTGGGTTTTCCAGCCTGCGTCGTTTTAACGCTGCGTTCAGCAGCCAGTATCGTATGCCCCCTTCGCATTTGCGTAAGAACATGAAGATCAGAGAAGGAGGCATCGACAGCAACGATACATCAACATTGCAGCTCAGCTATCGCCCTCCTTATGACTGGGAGGCGATGCTGGCCTTCCTGCGCCGTCGTGCGCTGCTGGGCGTAGAGAGTGTAGATGATGTCAGTTATGCCCGTACCGTGCGTCTGGGGCCGCATTATGGATGGATAAGAGTGACGCAGCAGGCAGAGAAAAATATGCTGCAGGTTGAGTTCACACATTCACTGAATGCCGTTTTGCCTGTGCTGCTGCGCCGACTGAGAAATCTGTTTGACCTGAATGCCCGCCCTGACCTGATTGCAGAGCACCTGGGACAGGACCCGTTGTTGCACGCCTCGGTGCTGGCGCATCCCGGATTACGGGTTCCCGGTGCGTTCGACGGTTTTGAGATGGCCGTGCGTGCGATTCTCGGCCAGCAGATCACAGTGAAAGCCGCTGCCACATTGGGTGGACGCTTCGCCACCGCACTGGGAGAAGAGATCGCCACGCCCTTTGCCGAACTGACACATCTTTCTCCCCTGCCAGCCCGGGTGGCGCAATGCAGTATTGATGAGATCGCCCGCCTGGGGATTGTCAGTGCCCGCACCCGCTGTATCCTGGCGCTGGCGGAACAGTGTGCTCTGGAGAAACTACAGCTGGATATCGTCAGCAACCCTGACGATACGATAGCGCAACTGTTAGCCTTGCCGGGCATTGGTGACTGGACGGCGAAATACCTCGCGATGCGTGCATTACGCTGGCCTGACGCATTTCCGGCGGGAGATATTGTGGTACGCAATAATCTCGGTGGTCTTAGCGTTAAACAGGCGGAGGAGTGTTCACAGGCGTGGCGTCCGTGGCGCAGCTATGCGGTGATGCATATCTGGCACAGTGGAAAATTGGTATAAAGGAACGGGGCGACCGGACACTCAAATCGCAGACAGCAAAAAGGCGCCTTTAGGGCGCCTTCTTACATTGGTGGGTCGGGCAGGATGACTCGGCTTCGCCTCGCCCTCCGGGTCGTTGCCTTTGGCAACGCTGTCTCACTGCGTTCGACTCGAACCTGCTGCAGGTTCTCATACTGCCCGAATCGCAGACAGCAAAAAGGCGCCTTTAGGGCGCCTTCTTACATTGGTGGGTCGTGCAGGATGACTCGGCTTTGCCTCGCCCTCCGGGTCGTTGCCTTCGGCAACGCTGTCTCACTACGTTCGACTCGAACCTGCTGCAGGTTCTCATACTACACGAATCGCAGACAGCAAAAAGGCGCCTTTAGGGCGCCTTCTTACACTGGTGGGTCGTGCAGGATGACTCGGCTTTGCCTCGCCCTCCGGGTCGTTGCCTTCGGCAACGCTGTCTCACTACGTTCGACTCGAACCTGCTGCAGGTTCTCATACTGCCCGAATCGCAGACAGCAAAAAGGCGCCTTTAGGGCGCCTTCTTACATTGGTGGGTCGTGCAGGATGACTCGGCTTCGCCTCGCCCTCCGGGTCGTTGCCTTTGGCAACGCTGTCTCACTGCGTTCGACTCGAACCTGCTGAAGGTTCTCACCCTACACGAATCGCAGACAGCAAAAAGGCGCCTTTAGGGCGCCTTCTTACACTGGTGGGTCGTGCAGGATTCGAACCTGCGACCAATTGATTAAAAGTCAACTGCTCTACCAACTGAGCTAACGACCCGATATGGTGGGTGATGACGGGCTCGAACCGCCGACCCCCTCCGTGTAAAGGAGATGCTCTACCAACTGAGCTAATCACCCATATCAGAACTGCTACGCATGTTTATCTCTTAAGAGATGGTGGGTCGTGCAGGATTCGAACCTGCGACCAATTGATTAAAAGTCAACTGCTCTACCAACTGAGCTAACGACCCGCAATGCGGTAAAACTGGACTACGCTATAACTGACTACTTTGAAGTGGTGGGTCGTGCAGGATGACTTCGCCCTTCGGGCCGTTGCTGAAGCAACGTTGTCTCGCTTTCGCTCGACTCGAACCTTTTACGGTTCTCATCCTTCACGGTTTACACCGCTTACGACTTTGAAGTGGTGGGTCGTGCAGGATTCGAACCTGCGACCAATTGATTAAAAGTCAACTGCTCTACCAACTGAGCTAACGACCCGATATGGTGGGTGATGACGGGCTCGAACCGCCGACCCCCTCCGTGTAAAGGAGATGCTCTACCAACTGAGCTAATCACCCATATCGAAACTTCAAAGCACGGTTTACACCGTTTTAAAACTTAATACTGGTGGGTGGTGCAGGATGACTTCGCCCTACGGGCCGTTGCTGAAGCAACGTTGTCTCGCTTTCGCTCGACTCGAACCTTTTACGGTTCTCATCCTTCACGGTTTACACCGTTTAAAACTTAATAGTGGTGGGTCGTGCAGGATTCGAACCTGCGACCAATTGATTAAAAGTCAACTGCTCTACCAACTGAGCTAACGACCCACTTTTGTGCTGCTGGCGTCTCTTAACATATCCCCCGGCAACGGCGGCATATATTACTGATTTGAATTTCCAGCGCAACCACTATTTCAGGATAAGTTGTTCAACTGCTTAGCTTTCACGCGGTCAGACCATATTTCAGGCTAAAATGAGCTCAATCACGCCAATCAGAGTGCCGCTGAGCGCTTTTGTGCCTGTTTTGCGGCTTCACTGTTAGGGTACAGTTTGACCACCTGCTGATAGACCGCTTTGGCTTTCGCCTTGTCGCCTTTTTCCTGCATGATCACCCCCACCTTCAGCAGCGCATCTGCACTCTTCGGTGATTTTGGGTAATTTTTGACAACAGTCGCGAAATAAAACGCGGCATCGTCTTTTTTGCCTTTGTTGTAATTCAACTGACCAAGCCAATAGTTCGCGTTAGGCTGAAAAGTCGAATCCGGGTATTTCTTCACAAAGGACTGAAATGCTGCGATAGCCTGATCGTACTGTTTTTTCTCCAGTACCAGCGCCACTGCCGCATTGTAATCGGTATTCGCATCCCCACTTTGGGTCGGGGCAGCAGCGGCAGCAGGAGCTGCTGCCGCTGCATTGCTGCCGTCAGAGGACGTATCGGCGGCTGCCGCACCCGCACCTGACGCGGCCGCTGCACCGGCGTTTGCACCACCGCTGCTGAGACTGTCAATCTGCTGGTAAAGTCCTTTCTGACGCTCCACAACCTGATTCAGCTGATAGCTGTTTTCCTGAATTTGACCACGTAGTGAGTCAATATCATTTTGAGTTTCGGAAAGTTGCTGCTGAAGTTGCTGGAGGAGTTGCGCCTGAGCATTAGAAATACGCTCAAGTGTAGTGACACGGTCTTCAACCGAGCCGGAGCCAACGTTACTGATTGTTGCCTGGGCATTAGCGGCCCAGGGGGCCGCTACGCCAACCAGTAACGACAGACTCAACAGGTGAGTTCTGAAGCTACTAATCATGTGATTCTCTTAGTAAACCAGTACTGCACGACGGTTTTTAGCATAAGCTGATTCGTCGTGACCCAGTACTGCAGGTTTTTCTTTACCGTAAGAAACGATAGAGATCTGGTCAGCAGAAACGCCTTTACCCTGCAGGTACATTTTAACAGCTGAAGCACGACGTTCGCCCAGGGCGATGTTGTATTCAGGTGTACCGCGCTCATCCGCATGACCTTCTACGGTCACTTTGTATGATGGGTTGCTACGCAGGAAGTTAGCGTGCGCATCCAGCATCTGAGCGAAGTCAGAAGCGATGTCATACTTGTCCAGACCGAAGTATACGATGTTGTTTTTCTGCAGTTCTTGCATCTGCAGACGTGCCTGCTCGTCAGAAGACATGTTACCGCTGTTCATGCCGCTGTTAGAACCGTCACCAAGACCGTTAGTCTGGTCGTTGTTGTTGTTCTTATGAGAGCTACATGCAGCCACTGCGATTACTGGCAGTGCCAGCATTAAGCCTTTCAGCACTTTGTTCAGTTGCATTATTTAATTCCTATTATAGTTTGCCATACATATTTACACATGCATCACAGATACGGCGACCAGGCAGGAAATTTGACCTGTCCATCAGTTGCCGGAAGACGCGCTTTGAAACGCCCATCCGTCGAAACCAACTGCAATACGGAACCCATACCCTGAGTAGAGCTATAGATTACCATTGTGCCGTTAGGTGCGAGACTTGGCGTCTCATCCAGGAACGTGTCCGTTAATTGTTGAACGGCTCCCGTTACCAGATCTTGTCGGGCGATGTGTTGAGCACCGCCATTGGTGCTGACCATCACCATTGATTTGCCATCAGAGCTGACGTCTGAGTCCTGGTTCTGAGAACCTTCCCAGGTAATACGTTGAGCTGTACCGCCGCTTGCGCTGATTTTATAAATTTGTGGACGACCTGCCTGATCGGAGGTGTAAGCCAGACTCTGGCTGTCCGGGAACCAGGTTGGTTCGGTGCTGTTATAACGACCATCAGTGATCTGACGAATCTGACCAGAACCAATGTCCATCACATACAGATTCAGGCTACCCGTTTTTGATAACGCAAACGCCAGTTTGCTGCCATCTGGAGAGAAGGCTGGCGCACCGTTGTGACGTGGGAACGAAGCAACCTGCCTGATCGCGCCATTCGCCAGCGTCTGGATAACCAGTGCAGACTTACCGCTTTCAAAGGTCACGTAAGCCACTTTGCTACCATCTGGAGACCAGGCTGGTGACATCAGTGGTTCTGGTGAACGATGCACAACAAACTGGTTGTAACCATCGTAATCAGATACGCGCAGTTCATACGGGAATTGACCGCCGTTGGTCTGCACTACGTAAGCAATACGGGTACGGAACGCCCCTTTGATGCTGGTCAGTTTTTCAAAGCTTTCATCACTGGCTGTATGCGCCGCATAACGTAACCACTGTTTTGTCACTTTGAACTGATTCTGCGCCAGCACAGCGCCAGGGTTAGCCGAGGTATCGACCAACTGGTAGGAAACTGTATAGCTGCCGTCTGCGCCTGGCTGAACCTGGCCTACCACGACGGCATCAATGCCCAGCGCGCTCCATGCAGCGGGCTGCACTTCGGCAGCAGAGGTTGGCTGCTGTGGTAAACGTGAACGATCGATTGGATTGAATTTACCGCTGTTACGCAAGTCGGCAGCAACAATGCCACCAATATCTTCCGGTGCGGCACCTGGACCATCCCATTTAAACGGCACAACGCCGATAGGACGTGCGGAATTCACACCCTGAGTAATTTCAATGCGAACTTCTGCATGCGCGACCGCGACAAACAGCATTAAAAAACTCAGCGCTACACGAAATGCCTGCTTCATTCTTTCTCCCTTATCCGGGCATAGCACCCACGATAATTAGCCTTGTATCAAGAAACCTAAGAGTACGGCATGCAAAACATAGTTCAACATGCCGCTGATGACCGAATTCTTACAGTTTAAACTCGACTGTCGCTTCTTTCACCGCCTGCCAGACATCCTGGGTAGGCGGTTTTGGAATTTTAGCAGTACGAGCAGCACTTAACGCGGCCTGACAGAGCGCAGCATCACCACCGGCCGTCGTCGCTGAAATCAGCAGCCCGTCCGGAGCCAGTTTGATGCGGATATCGCAGGTTTGCCCGGCGAAAGTATCCGCATTATACAATTTACTTTGAATCGCGCCTTTAACCTGTCCGAGGTAACTGTCGATAGCAGCACCGGATGCACCCGATTTTTTCTGCGTACCCTGCCCCGCAGCACCACCGCCGCCAGCAGCGTTACCCGACTTCGGCGCATTTTTACCTGAGGTCAGGTCACCCAGTAAGTTACCGACATCACCCGACTCTTTCGCGGCTTCAGCTGCTGCTTTCTTCTTGGCTGCGGCATCGGCTTTGGCTTTCGCTGCGGCATCAGCTTTCGCTTTTGCAGCCGCTTCCGCTTTTTCTTTGGCAGCAGTCGCCGCTTTCTCTTTGGCTTCTTCCGCTGCTTTTTCTTTCGCCTCAGCCGCCGCCTGTGCTTTGGCTTCCTGAGCAGCAGCCTTCGCATCCGCCGCCGCTTTTGCCTCAGCAGTCGCTTTGGCTTTTGCATCCGCTGCCGCTTTCACTTTAGCGGCTTCCGCAGCGGCCTGTTTCGCTTCTGCTTCGGCTTCTTTCTTCGCATCAGCAGCCGCTTTTTTAGCTTCTTCTGCAGCTTTTTTATGTGCATCAGCAGCAGACTTCGCCTGGGCATCCGCCTGGGCTTTCGCATCGGCTTTGGCTTTTGCCGCGGCGGCTTCAGCCTGTTTCTGCTCCTGCTGTGCCTGCTTCGCCGCATCCGCGGCTTGCTTCTGCTCGGCGGCCTGTTCTGCCGCCTGCTGTTTGGCATCTTCCTGCGCCTGCAGACGTTCTTTCTCGATCTGTTTCAGCCTTTGCTGTTCTGCGGCCTGTTTCTGCTGCAACTCTTCCGCCTGCTGTTTAGCCTGCTTCTGACGTTGTTGCTCGGCACGCTTGCTGTCGCTCTGCTGATTTTGCTGACGATTGTACTGTTCTACCACCGCGCCAGGATCGACCATGACTGCATCAATATCGCTACCGCCACCACCGCCGCTGGCGTCGATGTTTTCGTCAAACGAACTCCATACCAGCACGGCCACCAGAATAATGTGGAAGATGACTGATATTGTTATCGCTCGTTTTAACTTTTCGTCTTGCTCGGTTGCCTTCGACACTCTCGGTTCCCAAAAACGGTTCGAATGAATTAAATCGGCTGCGTCATTAATCCGACAGACTTCACGCCTGCCTGATGCAGCAAGTTCAGCGCCTTGATGATTTCCTCGTAAGGAACCTCTTTGGCCCCGCCAATCAGGAACACCGTTTTCGGGTTAGCCGTAATGCGACGCTGCGCTTCGGCCACCACTTGTTCCGCTGGCAACTGCTCCATCCGATCGTGATCGACCACCAGGCTGTACTGCCCGACACCCGCGACTTCAACAATCACAGGAGGATTATCATCGCTGGAGACGGTTTTAGAATCTGTAGCGTCCGGGAGGTCAACTTCCACACTTTGAGTGATGATCGGCGCCGTTGCCATGAAAATCAGCAACAGCACCAGCAGCACGTCCAGCAACGGAACAATATTGATCTCGGACTTGACGTCGCGGCGACCGCGACCACGCCTTCTGGCCATGCTAACCTCCGACTTACTTGCTTACGTCGCTAGAGAACGCCTGACGATGCAGGATAGCCGTGAACTCTTCCATAAAGTTGTCGTAGTTCTGCTCAAGTTTGTTCACACGCTGCGTCAGGCGGTTGTAAGCCATGACCGCAGGGATGGCCGCAAACAGACCAATTGCAGTTGCAATCAGTGCTTCAGCAATACCCGGTGCCACCATCTGTAAGGTGGCCTGTTTCACCGCGCCCAGCGCGATGAAGGCATGCATAATCCCCCATACCGTACCAAACAGACCAATATAAGGGCTGATGGAACCTACGGTACCCAGGAAAGGTATATGGTTTTCCAGCGCTTCCAGTTCACGGTTCATGGAAATACGCATGGCACGCGTCGCCCCCTCCACGACCGCTTCCGGCGCATGGTTGTTAGCACGATGCAGACGGGCAAACTCTTTAAAACCCGCATAGAAAATCTGCTCAGAACCGCCCAGCTCATCGCGACGGGCCTGGCTTTCCTGATAGAGACGAGACAGTTCGATACCGGACCAAAACTTATCTTCGAAGGCATCTGCATCACGCGTGGCCGCATTCAAAATACGGGTACGCTGAATGATTACAGCCCAGGAGGCGATAGAAAATCCGATCAATATCAACATGATAAGTTTGACCAGAAGGCTCGCCTTCAGGAACAAATCAAGAATGTTCATGTCAGTCACTGCTTGAACTCCGCGACAATAGACTTGGGAAGCGCTATCGGCTTCATTAGATGTGGATTGATGCAGGCGATCAGGACCTCTGCTTCATTGAGCACACGGCCTTCTGCATTAACGATGCGTTGTGCGAATGTCATGGTCGTTCTGGTCATGCCAATAACCTCGCTTTGCACATCGAGCATATCGTCGAGGCGTGCAGCTGCAAGGTAATCAACCGTGATACGACGCACGACAAAGGCCACCTGCTGTTCCAGCAGAACCTGTTGATTGAAATGGCGCTGGCGCAGCATTTCAGTCCGTGCCCGTTCATAAAAAGCGACATAGCTGGCGTGGTAAACCACACCACCGGCATCGGTATCTTCGTAATAGACACGCACCGGCCATCGAAACAGCGTTGTACTCACTCTACATCCCGGTAATGCTAACGTTGGTACAGGAAAACGTTGCTACTATACGCAAGAGCTAACCTGTTGGGAATGGGTTGCCAGAGGCTGACGAAAATAATTATCCCTGCGTAACAACTTCACTAATTTCAGGACATTTGTTAGACAAATATTGACATAAACGCAGCTAAAAATAGCTTCAGCGACATTTATTATGGCGAGGGACAAAGAGGAAAACAGAGGGACAGATGAATCTGTCCCTCTGCACGATCAGAGGAAAAAAAAAACAACCGCCACTCATGGCAACTAACAAGGCAGGAAGTGGAGAGAAAAATCCGCGCCAGCGTAGACGATGCGGGCGGAACCCCACACCGTGAATTACGCCCGTGCAGACCGCCCACATCAGCAACAGCCCCTGCCAGATAGCCAGCTCACTGCTGTTCGCGGCAAAGCGCGATGGGTTCCAGAACATACACCCCGCCAGCAGTAACGCGGCCACCAGGGAAAGCGCCCTCAGCGGGCCCTTGTCCATCAGTTGATAGAGACGAGCGATGCCCTCCCCCATCACAGTTCCTCTTTACTCGCGGCTGACGCTTCAGCTTGTTCCAGCGCCAGAGCGGTAATGATACCGAAGGCACAGGCCAGCAGCGTGCCAAGAATCCAGGCAAAATACCACATGATGTCGCTCCTTCTTTAGTAGAGAGAATTACTGTTATTTTCAATCTGTTCTTTGGTCACACGGCCGAACATTTTGTAGTAACACCAGGTTGTGTAAGCCAGGATAATTGGCACAAAGATAGCCGCTACCACGGTCATGACGTTGAGTGTCAATACCGTCGACGTAGCATCCCACATGGTCAGGCTCACATTCGGTACGGTACTGGATGGCATAACGAACGGGAACATCGCAATACCGGCCGTCAGAATGACACAGGCCAGCGTCAGTGAAGAGAACAGGAACGCCCAGGCCCCTTTCTCAATACGCGAGAAGAGGATAGTCAGTAACGGCAGTACCACGCCCAGCACCGGAATGGCCCAGAGAATCGGCGCATTATTGAAGTTCACCATCCAGGCACCCGCCTGACGGCTGACTTCTTTCACCAGTGGATTAGACGCACCGTTATGATCGAGTGCCGAGGTCACCACATAACCATCAATGCCGTACACCACCCAGACACCCGCCAGCGCGAAGCAGACCATCATCACGGCAGCAGAAATCTGCGCGGCTTTACGGGTACGCAGATGCAGTTCACCGACGGTGCGCATCTGCAAATACGTTGCACCCTGGGTCAGGATCATCGTCAGACTGACAATCCCCGCCAGCAGACCAAACGGATTCAGCAGTTGGAAGAAGTTGCCGGTATAGAACAGGCGCAAATCGTTGTCGATGTGGAAAGGTACACCTTGTAAGAGGTTACCAAAGGCGACACCAATGACCAGCGGCGGGACAAAGCTGCCGATGAAAATCCCCCAGTCCCACATCCCGCGCCAGCGCATATCTTCAATCTTGGAGCGGTAGTCAAACCCGACCGGACGGAAGAATAATGAGGCCAGCACCAGGATCATCGCCACATAAAAACCTGAAAACGCAGCGGCATAAACCATCGGCCAGGCAGCAAACAATGCACCACCAGCCGTGATCAACCAGACCTGGTTACCGTCCCAGTGTGGGGCGATACTGTTGATCATAATACGGCGTTCAGTATCAGAACGCCCCAGGATGCGGGTCAGCATGCCAACGCCCATATCAAAACCGTCAGCGACTGCAAAACCGATCAGCAAAATACCAATCAGCAACCACCAGAGAAAGCGCAATTCTTCATAAGTTAACATGTATGGACTCCTGTCTTAGCGTGCCGGCTGCGAGGCGATGCTGGACTGCTCATAGTGATAGCGTCCGGTTTTCAGGCTGCTAGGACCCAGGCGGGCAAACTTGAACATCAGGTACATTTCAGCCACCAGGAACAGCGTATACAGACCACAAATCAGCCCCATCGAGAACAGTAGATCGCCTACAGTCAGTGATGAGTTCGCTACAGCGGTGGGCAGCACTTCACCAATCGCCCAGGGTTGACGGCCATATTCCGCAACAAACCAGCCAGATTCAATCGCAATCCACGGCAGCGGAATGCCGTACAGCGCGCATTTCAGCAGGAGTGGGCATTTACCAATGCGATTACGAATAACGGTCCAGAATGACAGCCCGATAATCAGTAACATCAACACGCCACAGGCGACCATGATGCGGAAGGAGAAGTAGAGTGGAGCAACGCTGGGAATCGAATCTTTCGTTGCCTGCTGGATCTGAGCTTCGCTGGCATCCGCAACGTTCGCTGTATAGCGTTTCAACAGCAAGCCATAGCCCAGATCCTGTTTGGCCGCATTGAATGCAGTACGCACGGCTGGGTCCTGGTTGCCGGTACGTAGTTCCTGCAACAGCTGGTAAGCCTTCATCCCGTTACGGATGCGCACTTCATGCTGCTCCATCAACTCTTTCAAACCGGTGACCTGTTTGTCGACGGAACGGGTCGCGATCAGGCCCAGCGCCCAGGGGATCTGAATAGCATAGTTATTCTTCTGTGCTTCCTGATCGGGGATACCGAACAGTGTAAAGGCGGCCGGCGCTGGCTGCGTTTCCCACTCGGCTTCTATCGCGGCAAGCTTGGTTTTCTGCACATCACCAATTTCATAGCCCGATTCATCACCCAGTACGATAACAGACAGGATAGCGGCCATACCAAAGCTGGCAGCAATCGCGAATGAACGTTTGGCAAAAGCGATATCACGGCCGCGCAGCAAGTAGTAAGCACTGATACCCAGAATAAACATCGCACCACAGGTATAACCGGCTGCCACGGTGTGCACGAATTTCACCTGTGCTACCGGGTTTAATACCAGTTCAGAGAAGCTGACCATCTCCATACGCATCGTTTCGAAGTTAAACTCAGAGGCCACTGGATTCTGCATCCAGCCGTTTGCCACCAGAATCCACAATGCGGAGAGGTTGGAACCGAGAGCCACCAGCCAGGTCACGGCCATGTGCTGTACTTTGCCCAGGCGATCCCAGCCGAAGAAGAACAGCCCGACAAATGTCGACTCAAGGAAGAATGCCATCAGGCCTTCAATGGCCAGCGGGGCACCGAAGATATCACCCACATAGTGCGAGTAATAAGACCAGTTAGTGCCGAACTGAAACTCCATCGTAAGCCCGGTTGCAACACCCAGGGCAAAGTTAATACCAAATAACTTGCCCCAAAACTTGGTCATATCTTTGTAGATTTGTTTACCCGACAACACATATACCGTTTCCATAATGGCCAGTAAAAACGCCATACCTAGCGTTAAAGGCACAAACAGAAAATGGTACATAGCAGTCAAAGCAAACTGTAATCGCGACAGTTCGACAATATCAAACATTCTGACTCCTTGCTCCGCAAGTGGGTTCCGACAGAAGAATACCCGAGTAAATTACTCAGAATTACCTGGAGACATCCCAATAAATAAAAAAGAAAACGTAATCCCGTAAAGTGTCTCCTGACACAGGGAATCATCCCAGCCATAGGGCTAAAAGGGTTAGTAACAACCTTAGAAGATCCAGAAAGACATCCCGGCTTCCATAATACGCCTTTATACACACAGGTTTAAAGTGGTTTTGTGACGACAGTATTATTTTTAGCAGGCTGTATCAACTTTTAATGAGATAGCGGAAACAACCTGAATTTGATGTAGCGCAATTTAAACCAAAAACGCACAAAGACTCCAGTAATATACCCAATAAATAAGTCTGCTTTTCTTGATCTAAATTAAGATTGAGATCTCATATATTGTGGTAGCAAGGTTTGTTTGTTAAAGGTTTGTATGCGATTACAGGGGGAAGGTTAAAATATAAAAACAATGGAGTGGCAATTTAACGTTAAATTACATCTGAGAGCTTTAATAATAATTTAACGTTAATCACTAACAGTAAAAAGTGTGGCAGACAACCATAAAAAAGGCCACCCTCAGGTGGCCTGTATTGCAGTAAACAAGCGTATTACTGTGGCAGTACCGCTTTTACGGCTTCGCCGATATCAGCCAGGCTACGCACGGTTTTCACGCCTGCTGCTTCCAGCGCTGCAAACTTCTCGTCTGCTGTGCCTTTACCGCCTGCGATGATAGCCCCTGCGTGCCCCATACGTTTGCCCTTAGGCGCCGTCACACCGGCGATGTAACCCACTACCGGTTTAGTCACGTACTCTTTGATAAACGCAGCAGCTTCTTCTTCTGCGCTACCGCCGATTTCACCAATCATGACGATGGCTTCGGTCTGTGGGTCATCCTGGAACAGCTTCAGGATATCGATGAAGTTAGAGCCTGGGATCGGGTCACCACCGATACCGACGCAGGTAGACTGGCCGTAACCAATATCTGTCGTCTGCTTCACGGCTTCATAGGTCAGCGTACCGGAACGGGACACGATGCCAATGCGGCCTGGCTGGTGAATATGGCCAGGCATGATGCCGATCTTACAGGCTCCCGGGGTAATAACACCCGGGCAGTTTGGACCGATCATACGCACACCGGCTTCATCCAGCTTCACTTTCACGGTCAGCATATCCAGCGTTGGGATGCCTTCAGTGATGGTGATGATCAGCTTAATGCCCGCTTCAATCGCTTCCAGGATACCGTCTTTGCAGAACGGAGCCGGTACGTAAATCACGGATGCTGTCGCACCTGTTGCTTCTACCGCTTCGCGCACGGTGTTAAATACCGGAAGACCCAGATGCTCAGTGCCGCCTTTACCTGGCGTTACACCGCCGACCAGCTGAGTACCATAGGCTAGCGCCTGTTCGGAGTGGAAAGTCCCCTGACCACCGGTGAAGCCCTGGCAGATAACTTTGGTGTTTTTATCAATCAGAATAGACATTATTTACCCTCCGCTGCGGCAACAACACGGTGCGCCGCATCGCTCAGGCTGGTTGCTGCAATAATATTCAGGCCGCTGTCTGCCAGTTTTTTGGCACCCAGCTCGGCATTGTTCCCTTCCAGACGCACCACCACCGGCACGTTTACACCCACTTCTTCCACCGCCCCGATAATGCCGTCAGCAATCAGGTCGCAGCGAACGATACCGCCGAAGATGTTAACAAAGACCGCTTTCACCGCGTCATCTGACAGGATGATTTTAAAGGCTTCGGTCACGCGCTCTTTGGTCGCACCGCCGCCAACATCAAGGAAGTTAGCAGGCTGGCCACCGCTCAGTTTCACGATGTCCATCGTACCCATCGCCAGACCCGCACCGTTGACCATACAACCGATGTTACCTTCCAGCGCCACGTAGTTCAGTTCCCACTGCGCTGCATGTGCTTCGCGGGAGTCTTCCTGGCTTGGGTCGCGCATTTCGCGCAGCTCTGGCTGGCGGAACAAAGCATTGCCGTCAGCCGTCAGCTTGCCGTCCAGGCAAACCAGGTCGCCCTGCTTAGTGATCACTAACGGGTTGATCTCAACCAGCGCCAGATCACGCTCCAGGAACAGCGTTGCCAGACCCATAAATATCTTGGTGAACTGACCAACCTGCTTACCAGTCAGACCCAGTTTAAACGCCAGCTCACGACCCTGGTAAGGCTGTGGCCCGGTGAGGGGATCCAGCGCCATTTTGTGAATCAGGTGCGGGGTTTCTTCCGCCACTTTCTCAATTTCCACGCCGCCTTCGGTTGACGCCATAAACACCACGCGACGGGTGCCACGGTCAACGACTGCGCCCAGGTACAGTTCCTGGTCGATATCGGTCGCGGATTCCACCAGAATCTGGTTAACCGGCTGGCCATGTGCGTCAGTCTGGTAGGTCACCAGACGTTTACCCAGCCAGTTTTCAGCGAAAGCGCGGATCTCTTCTTTACTGTTAACCACTTTCACACCGCCCGCTTTACCGCGGCCACCGGCATGAACCTGACATTTCACTACCCACGGGCCGGCACCAATCTTAGAGGCGGCTTCTTCTGCTTCGCGTGGCGTGGTGCAGGCATAACCGGTTGGTGCCGGTAAACCATACCGTGCAAACAACTGTTTTGCCTGATATTCGTGTAAGTTCATGATGTTCTATCCATTCAGGTCTGAAAAGACTTAGCCGCCAGAAGCGGCTACACATAGGGTTGGGTACGACAATATACTGCCGTACCCCAGGGGTTTAGACATCCAGCAGCAGACGCGCCGGATCTTCCAGCAGCTCTTTGATCGCCACCAGATAGCCCACTGATTCGCGGCCATCGATCAGACGGTGATCGTAAGAGAGTGCCAGATACATCATTGGCTGGATAACGACCTGGCCATTCACCGCCATTGGGCGATCTTTAATGGCATGCATACCCAGGATCGCGCTCTGCGGCGGGTTGATAATCGGGGTAGACATCAGGGAACCGAAAACACCACCGTTAGTAATGGTGAAGTTACCGCCAGTCAGTTCGTCAACAGTCAACTTACCGTCGCGTCCTTTCACTGCCAGCTCTTTAATTTTCTTCTCAATGTCAGCCATGCTCAAAGCATCAACATCTTTCAGCACCGGAGTCACCAGGCCGCGCGGTGTGGAAACCGCAATGCTGACGTCGAAGTAGTTGTGATACACCACTTCTTCACCATCGATGGACGCATTCACTTCCGGGTAGCGTTTCAAGGCTTCAACAACGGCTTTAATGTAGAAGGACATAAAGCCCAGACGCACACCGTGACGTTTTTCGAAGGCATCACCATACTGCTTACGCAGTGCCATGATGGGCTGCATGTTGACTTCGTTGAACGTGGTCAGCATTGCCGTGCTGTTTTTCGCTTCCAGCAGGCGTTCAGCCACACGCTTGCGCAGGCGCGTCATTGGCACACGCTTCTCGCTGCGGTTGCCCAGAGAAGCAGCCGGTGCGGTAGCAGCAGGTGCCGCTTTCGCTTCAGCAGCTTTCGCCGGAGCATTTGCCAGATGTTTTTCCACATCTTCACGGGTGATACGACCACCCACGCCGCTGCCTTTGATTGCGGCAGCGTCAAGGCTGTGCTCGGCAATCAGACGGCGAATCGCCGGGCTGAGCGCATCGTTGCTCTCTTCTTCAAGTGAGGCCGTTGCGCGCTGCGCAGGGGTCGCCTCTTTGGCTTCGGCTTTGGCAGAGGTTTCTTTGCCGCCGCTATTACCTTCTTTCAAGCGACCCAGCGCCTGACGAGACACCACGGTGGCGCCTTCATCTTCGAGGATAGCTTCCAGTACGCCATCCGCCGAGGCAGGCACTTCCAGAATCACTTTGTCTGTTTCAATTTCTACCAGCACTTCGTCACGTTTGACGCTGTCGCCCGGTTTTTTGTGCCAGGTTGCCACGGTGGCATCTGCCACGGATTCAGGCAGGTCAGGAACAACGATATCTACGCTACTCATTCTATTTCCTTAATTATTCAACGTTCAGCGCGTCATTAACCAGATCTTGCTGCTGCTGCTGGTGAACGGACATATAGCCAACTGCCGGAGATGCAGATGCAGGGCGACCGGCATAACGTAATGAAGCCCCAAACGGCACGACTTCGCGGAAGTGATGCTGGCTGCAATACCAGGCACCCTGGTTCAGTGGTTCTTCCTGACACCAGACAAAATCATGCACATGAGAATACTGCTGCAACACATCCTGCACCGCTTTGTGCGGGAACGGATAAAGCTGCTCAATACGCACGATAGCAACGTCGGTTTGCTCATTCTTACGACGTTTATCCAGCAGGTCGTAATACACCTTACCGGAACACAGCACGACACGTTTGACGCCTTTAGGGTCGAGATCGTCGATTTCACCAATGGCAGGCAGGAACGCACCGCTGGCCAACTCTTCCAGTGAAGATACCGCCTGCGGATGACGTAACAATGACTTCGGTGACATCACCACCAGCGGACGGCGCATACCGCGCAGCGCCTGACGACGCAGCATGTGGTAAACCTGCGCAGGTGTAGACGGCACGCAAACCTGCATGTTCTGCTCTGCACAAAGTTGCAGGTAACGCTCCAGGCGCGCAGAGGAGTGCTCAGGGCCCTGACCTTCATAGCCATGTGGCAGAAGCATCACCAGGCCACACATACGGCCCCACTTCTGCTCGCCGGAGCTGATGAACTGGTCAATCACGACCTGCGCCCCGTTAGCGAAGTCACCGAACTGTGCTTCCCAGATGGTCAGGGTCCGCGGTTCTGCGGTGGCGTAGCCATATTCAAACGCCAGCACGGCTTCTTCTGACAGCACGGAGTCCCATACTTTGAAGATGCCCTGCCCGTTATGCACATGCTGTAACGGAGTGTAGGTCGACCCATTCGCCTGGTTATGGATAACCGCATGACGATGGAAGAACGTACCGCGCCCCATATCCTCGCCGGAAAGACGGCATGGAATGCCTTCATCCACCAGCGTGGCGTACGCGAGGTTTTCTGCTGCGCCCCAGTCGAACGGCTTATTTCCGGCCGCCATTTCAGCGCGATCGTTGTAAATCTTCGCCACACGGGACTGCATTTCGACAGATTCCGGTACCGTGCTGATGCGTTTCGCCAGTGCCTGCAAACGCTTCAGTTCGATAGATTCCGGGTAGCCTTCATCCCAGTCATGGTTCAGATACGGCGACCAGGTGAAAGAGTGGAGGCTCATTGGGCGCCATTCCGGTACCACGCACTCACCTGCATCCAGTGCATCACGGTACAGGTTGACCATTTCCGTGGCATCTTCCAGGCTGGCGACCTTTTCGGCTTCCAACTTGTCAGCATAGAGTTTACGCGGCGTCGGGTGTTTCTTGATTTTCTGGTACATCACAGGCTGCGTGGCGCTTGGCTCATCAGCTTCGTTATGGCCATGACGGCGATAACAGACCAGATCAATAAACACGTCGCGTTTAAAGGTGTTACGGAAATCCAACGCCAGACGGGTGACAAAGGCAACCGCTTCCGGGTCATCCGCGTTGACGTGGAAGATCGGGGCCAGCACCATTTTACCAATATCGGTACAGTACTGAGTTGAACGTGCATCTTTAGGGTTTGAGGTGGTGAAACCAATCTGGTTGTTGATCACGATACGTACTGTACCGCCCACTTCGTAACCCCGGGCCTGCGACATGTTCAGGGTTTCCTGCACCACGCCCTGCCCGATAACGGCAGCATCACCGTGAATAGTGATAGGTAAGACTTTGTTGCTGGCAGGTTCATCAAGACGGTCAAGACGGGCGCGGACAGATCCCATGACCACCGGGCTGACAATCTCGAGATGTGATGGGTTAAACGCCAGCGCCAGGTGAACCATGCCGCCTTCAGTTTCCACATCCGATGAGAAGCCCATATGGTACTTCACGTCACCCGTGCCAAGATGCTCTTTATGCTTACCAGAGAATTCGTCGAACAGGTCCTGTGGCTTTTTGCCCAGCACGTTGATCAGCACGTTCAGACGGCCGCGGTGTGCCATACCCAGCACCACTTCGCGCGTACCGCTCTTACCGGCATGACGAATCATCTCATTCAGCATCGGCACCAGCGCGTCACCGCCTTCCAGTGAGAAGCGTTTAGCACCCGGGAATTTCGCGCCCAGATAGCGCTCCAGACCTTCTGCTGCAGTCAGCTGCTTGAGGAAGCCCTTTTTCTCTTCAACAGAGTAAGATGCCTGCCCCACCACCGATTCCAGACGCTGTTGGATCCAGCGTTTTTCTTCGGTGTTGGTCATGTGCATATATTCCGCACCGATCGAACCGCAATAGGTTTGCTGCAGCGCCGCAAACAGATCCGCCAGCTTCAGTGTCTCTTTACCAATGGCAAAGGAACCGACATTGAAACTTTCCTGGAAATCGGCTTCGCTCAGACCATGGTAGGCTGGGTCGAGATCCGGTACAGCTTCCTGCTTCCACAGGCCTAACGGGTCGAGGTTTGCTTGCTGATGTCCGCGGAAACGGAAGGCGTTGATCAGTTGCAGTACCTTAACCTGTTTAGCATTGGTTTCAGGATCGCTGACGGAGGCGGTATAGCGCGAAGCATCTTTCGCCAGACGGCGGAAATACTCGCGGGTGGTGGAGTGAAATTGCTCAGGTCTAACCCCAGTTCCAGGAAGCTGCTGGAAAAGAGACTTCCAGGCCACATCGACAGAGTCAGGATCGGTTAAAAAGTCCTCATAGAGCTGCTCTATGTAGGACTGGTTCGCGCCGGCCAGCCAGGAGGAGTCCAGCCAGGGTTTCATCGCGCTGTTCTGCATTGTGATCCCTTAAGCATATTTGTGCTTTTTTTTTCGCCGTGGTTGGTTAATGGAACCTTTGCAAGTCCCGCGCCGCGTTAACGGCTTACCGTGGTACGGTTCTTCGATACGAGCGACCGGCCCGTAAGGGAACCTTTGCAAAGGGTTTCCGGCAACTTCACTCTGCCGAAAACACCTTACAAAGATGACCTGGTAAAACACCGGGAACCCGCAGGCTCCCGGTACGTCAGTGTTAAGCGCCCCGCTGCAACAGCATCGACTTAATATGGCCGATGGCACGCGTTGGGTTTAGCCCTTTAGGACATACGCTCACACAGTTCATGATACTGTGACAGCGGAATACACTGAAAGCATCGTTCAGATTATCAAGACGCGCATCGGTTTCGGTGTCACGGCTATCAATCAGGAAACGGTATGCCGCCAGCAAACCTGCCGGACCGATAAATTTGTCCGGGTTCCACCAGAATGACGGGCATGAGGTCGAGCAACAGGCGCAAAGAATACATTCGTACAGACCATCCAGTTTTTCACGCTGTTCCGGCTCCTGAAGATGTTCCCTTGCTGGTGGTTTTTGCCCATTATTCAACAGGTAAGGCTTAATCTTCTCATACTGAGCATAGAATTGCCCCATGTCCACCACCAAATCGCGGATCACCGGTAAACCGGGCAGCGGGCGGATCACAATTTTCTGTTTACCATTACCCAGCGCAGAAACGGGGGTAATGCAGGCAAGGCCATTTTTACCGTTCATATTGAGACCGTCAGAGCCACACACCCCTTCACGGCACGAGCGGCGAAACGCTAACGTCGGGTCTTTCTCTTTCAGACGCATCAGCGCGTCCAGCAACATCATGTCACGGCCGTCTTCTGACTCCAGCGTGTATTCCTGCATACGCGGAGCATCATCGACATCCGGATTGTAACGATAGATGGAAAATTCGAGTCTCATGGTGTTATCTCCGCAAACTAGTATGTACGTGCTTTCGGCGGGAAGGCCGCACGCAGTTTCGGCTGCATGTTCACTTCACGGCGCGTCATGCTTTCAGTCAGCGGCAGATACACGCTGTGACATAACCAGTTTGCATCGTCACGTTCAGGATAGTCGAAGCGGCTATGTGCCCCACGGCTTTCCGTACGATAGTTGGCTGACACCGCTGTGGCGTAGGCCGTCTCCATCAGGTTATCCAGCTCCAGGCACTCAACACGCTGGGTGTTGAAATCGCTGGAACGGTCATCCAGACGGGCATTCTTCAGACGCTCGCGCAACACTTTCAACTCTTCCAGACCCCGCGCCATCGCATCACCTTCACGGAAGACCGAGAAGTTATTCTGCATACAGGCCTGCAACGCTTTACGCAGATCTGCCGGATCTTCACCCGTGACGTTGTTATTCCAGCGGTTCAGTCGGGCCAGAGAAGCGTCAATTTCTTCTTCCGTGGCTTCGCGCAGCTCACCCTGCTCGGCAATGGATTCCTGCAGATGCACACCAGCAGCACGGCCAAACACCACCAGATCGAGCAGCGAGTTGCCGCCAAGACGGTTAGCCCCGTGGACGGATACGCAGGCAATTTCACCCACCGCAAACAGGCCCGGAACCAGAACATCTTCACCTTTCTCGTTCACCGTCAGTGCCTGACCGCTCACACGCGTTGGAATCCCCCCCATCATATAGTGGCAGGTTGGGATGACCGGGATCGGTTCTTTCACCGGATCAACGTGCGCAAAGGTCCGCGACAGCTCAAGGATGCCCGGCAAACGCGCTTCCAGCACCTCTTTACCCAGGTGGTCCAGCTTCAGCTTAGCGTGTGGACCCCACGGACCGTCACAGCCACGACCTTCACGGATTTCGATCATGATAGAACGTGCTACCACGTCACGACCCGCCAGGTCTTTCGCATTTGGCGCGTAACGCTCCATAAAGCGTT
Source organism: Erwinia sp. MYb416 (assembly GCF_037479575.1). NCBI lineage: Bacteria > Pseudomonadati > Pseudomonadota > Gammaproteobacteria > Enterobacterales > Erwiniaceae > Erwinia > Erwinia sp. MYb416. Next base: position 601,574 of record NZ_JBBGYT010000438.1, on the reverse strand, counting down.
CGCCGTGTTTATTCAGCAGATATCCGCCTTCACCACGGCAACCTTCGGTCACCAGCACGCCCGCACCCGCAATACCGGTCGGGTGGAACTGCCACATTTCCATATCCTGCACTGGTACACCGGCACGCAATGCCATACCGACGCCGTCACCGGTGTTGATATGCGCATTGGTTGTAGACTGGTAAATACGTCCGGCACCGCCGGTCGCCAGCACGGTGGCACGCGCTTTGAAGTACACCACTTCACCATCTTCAATGTTCAGCGCAGTACAGCCGACAATCGCGCCATCGGCGTTTTTCACCAGATCCAACGCATACCATTCGGAAAAGATAGTGGTGTGGTTTTTTAGGTTCTGCTGATACAGCGTATGCAACAATGCGTGGCCGGTACGGTCAGCGGCTGCAGCCGTTCGTGCCGCCTGCTCACCGCCGAAGTTTTTCGACTGGCCACCAAACGGACGCTGATAAATACGACCATCATCCAGACGGGAGAATGGCAGGCCCATATGTTCCAGCTCAAGAATCGCTTCCGGACCGGTTTTACACATATATTCAATCGCGTCCTGGTCACCGATATAGTCGGAACCTTTGACCGTGTCATACATGTGCCATTCCCAGTTGTCTTCATGGGTATTACCCAGCGCAACGGTAATACCGCCTTGCGCAGAAACGGTATGAGAACGGGTTGGGAAAACTTTGGACAACAGGGCACAGGTCTGGCCCGATTGGGAAATCTGTAAGGCGGCGCGCATACCTGCACCGCCTGCGCCGATAACCACGGCATCAAATTCTCTGACTGGCAAACTCATCACGCACCCCACACAACAACGGTTCCATAAATTGCATACACCAACAGGGCTACCACAATCACCAGTTGCAGCATCATGCGCAGCGCCAGTGGTTTAATGTAGTCAGTCAGTACCTGCCACATCCCAATCCAGCCATGCACCAGAATGGAGAACAGCGTCAGAAGGGTGAAGACTTTCGTGAAGTTTGAGGCAAAAAAACCACGCCAGATGTCATAGGTCAGGGTCCCTGACATCACGATAAAGCCGAGGATATACAGCACATAGAGGGTCATAACCATGGCGGCAGCACGCAGCAGCAACCAGTCATGAATGCCGTTGCGACCCAGTGCAGAAGCATTGCTTACCATACGAGGACTCCAGCCAGGATTGAGAGCACGACAGTGATACCGAATGCAATTTGCGCGGAAAACTTACCCGTTTCTAAGGTTTCACCGAGGAAACCAAAGTCCATCATCATATGGCGAATGCCGCCAGCGATATGGTACGCCAGTGCGGTTAAGATGCCCCACATGATGAATTTGGCAATAAAGCTATCCATGACGGCAGAAGCCTGAAGGAAGCCTTCGGGAGAAGAGAGAGACAGACCCAGTAACCAGAGCAGAATCCCGATCGACACAAAGGTGATCACGCCGGACACGCGGTGGAGAATGGACGCAATTGCGGTTAAGGGAAACCGGATCGTAGTGAGATCCAAGTTGACAGGTCTTTGTTTTTTCACGGTTTTGCCCACACAGCTTTTCTTATTTTGCTTCCTCCGGTCCTGAAGGGGGGTCAGACAGCGTTATCTAAGTTGACCATTCGCGCCAGGCACCAAAACTACAACGTCCAGTGTCAAAAACGACGCGTATGAAACGCTGGGTGGCTCCTACTGCAGGGGAAATCCGGAGACCTGGCGGCAGTATAGGTGGATCACATTCTCATTACAATTCCCCTACAAACTCTTTGGGAACATTTCAGCGGAACAGTGATCACTCTCACGGTTTTCATAATTGATACAATTTTAATTATCTGATTTGACAAAAGTTCAACATTCTTGTTACAAACGGACGAATAAAAGTTCTATGATGCACAAAAGTTATGGGGATACACTTTCCCCTAAGCACAAGTTATGTAACATTGGTTGGGATTACCCATAAAGCATCAGGTTTTGACGACAACGTAAGTCATTACCAAACCGGGTCTTTATACAACCATGCTACGCATCAGTAATATGTCATCCCGGCCAGCACGCGCCCGTCACTCTGTACCCTGCACGCAAAAAGATGCCACAGAGATGATGACCTTCTGCGCCAGACACAAGGCTGGGGAATATGACTTTCCTGGTGATAAAGATCCCTAAAATACGGCGCTAAGGAGACTGTAAATGGCTGATAAAAAAGCAACACTAACCCTGGATGGCGAAGATCCTATCGTGCTCGATGTACTGAAAGGTACGTTGGGTCAGGAAGAAATCGATGTCCGGAATCTGGGTTCCAAAGGGTATTTCACCTTTGACCCCGGCTTTACTTCTACTGCATCCTGCGAATCTAAAATTACCTATATCGACGGTGATGAAGGCATTCTGCTGCACCGTGGTTTCCCGATTGACCAGTTAGCGCTGCACTCAAACTACCTGGAAGTGTGTTACATCCTGCTGAATGGTGAACCACCAACCGAGAAAGAGTTTGAAGAATTCAAACTCACTGTGACGCGCCATACAATGCTGCATGAGCAGATTCACCATCTGTTCCGTGGCTTCCGCCGTGACTCACATCCGATGGCAGTCATGTGTGGTGTTACCGGTGCGCTGGCGGCATTTTATCATGATGCTATGGACGTCAACATTGAGCGCCATCGTGAAATCGCTGCGTTCCGTCTGCTGTCTAAAATGCCAACTATGGCGGCAATGTGTTACAAATATTCCATCGGTCAGCCGTTTGCCTATCCGCGCAACGACTTGTCCTATGCCGGCAACTTCCTGCACATGATGTTTTCTACGCCGTGTGAAGAATATGTGGTGAACCCGGTGCTGGAACGCGCCATGGACCGCATTCTGATCCTGCACGCCGATCATGAGCAGAACGCATCAACCTCTACCGTGCGTACCGCCGGTTCGTCTGGCGCCAACCCGTTTGCCTGTATCGCTGCAGGTATCGCCTCCCTTTGGGGACCGGCGCACGGTGGTGCCAACGAAGCCTGTCTGCGCATGCTGGAAGAGATCAGCACCGTTGAGCACATTCCTGAGTTCCTGCGCCGCGCGAAAGACAAAAACGATTCGTTCCGTCTGATGGGCTTCGGCCACCGCGTTTACAAGAACTACGATCCGCGTGCCACCGTGATGCGTGAAACCTGCCATGAAGTGTTGAAAGAGCTGGGCATGAAAGATGACCTGCTGGAAGTGGCGATGGAGCTGGAACACATTGCGCTGAACGACCCGTACTTCATTGAGCGTAAACTCTATCCAAACGTCGACTTCTATTCAGGCATCATTCTGAAAGCAATGGGCATTCCGTCTTCCATGTTTACGGTTATCTTTGCGATGGCACGTACCGTGGGCTGGATTGCACACTGGAAAGAAATGCATGACGATGGTGTAAAAATCGCCCGTCCACGCCAGTTGTACACTGGCTACGATCAGCGTGATTTCTCGTCAAACATCAAGAAATAATCTTCCGGGTCGGGCATGCCCGACTCCTGCAGATATGACCCGTAGGGGCGAGGCATGCCTCGCCCTGATTTATTTCTGGCATCCCGCACACCAGTAAAACGGCCGCGATGACAGCATCGTACGCTCAATCGTCCCGCCACAGCGCTCACACGCCTGCCCTGCCCGGTGAAATACCTTAAAACGAAACAATGCGCCATGATGATGGTTCTCATCCACCTGTCCGCGAGTCTGATAAGAGAGACGCGGTACTGCCAGTAATGCGGCGACCAGCGCATCAAGCTGGGCTTTGTTTAACGATTCTGCTTTATGGTGTGCGGCCAACTGCGCCTGCCAGAGTATCTCCACGCGCAGATAATTACCCAGGCCGGCCAGGAAAGCCTGATCCAGCAGCAGGCCGCTAAACTGACGGCGGCGAAAACGCGGCGATAACAGCCGCTCACGCACCGTCTCTTCAGTCAGCGACATATCAAGGACATCCGGTCCGATCTTTAACAGGAAGGGATGACTGGCCACCCCGTCAGCATCCAGCAGCGCAATCTCCGATGCGCTGAACAGCAGCAGCGTCTTGTCTGCCGCGGCCAGACGAACACGCAGAATGCGTTTTCCTTCCGGTAGACTGCCGGTTTTCACCACCCGCCAGACGCCGTACAACTGATTATGGCTGTACAACGTCAGGCCATTTGAAAAATGGGTCAACAAGGCTTTCCCACGGGTTTCTATTGAGACAACACGTTCGCCGATCAGCGCCTGCTGATACGTTTGCAATGCCGGATATGCGAACCAGACATCGGTTAACACCTTACCTTGTATTGCCTTTTCCAGTTGATCCGCCGCTCGGCGGATTTCCGGGCCCTCAGGCATAGATCCTCACTCTGAATTAATGGGTTGCGCCGCCTTCGAGGCGGATATCGTCTTCAACCGTCAAGGCAATACTGATCGCCATTTCCAGCGCCAGCACCACCGAGGCCTGCGACATGCTGGGTGTTCCCGGGCGCTCAATCGCCTGCTCGGGCGAACAGGGCACATGAATCAGCCCAGCCCGTGCTTTACGCCGCCGCAGGCGATGCAACAGACCATACATGACATGATTACAGACAAAAGTCCCCGCGGTTTGGGAAACCGATGCAGGGATACCGGCCTCACGAATGCCGGAGACAATTGCTTTAATCGGCAAGGTTTAAAAATACGCCGCCGGACCCGCGACGATAATGGGTTCATCAATCGGTTGGTTACCCGCATTATCCGCTATGCGCGCATCATCAATATTTATTGCTACCCGTTCAACGCTGATATCCGTACGCCCCCCTGCCAGCGCCACAGCAATCACCAGAACAGGATCCAGCTCGTCAATCGCCTGCTCCAGTACTTCCAGCGAATGGCCAAAAACACAGGGCAGCTGTCTGGCAACCACCTTCACACCGCCGATCATCCGTTCATTTAACTGGCTGGCAGCTTCCCAGGAGGGGTTGATACGCGCGCCTTCAAAAGGCTCAAAACCTGTAATCAGTACCGTTTTCATTTTTTCCTCACAAAAACATCAGGAAATACAACAGGAAGATATTGGCTATTAACAGTAGCACGCCCGTCGGAATCTGCGCCTTGATCACCGCGTTACGGTCAGGCAACTCCAGCAGTCTGGCGGGCACAATATTGAAGTTTGCTGCCATCGGTGTCATCAGCGTGCCGCAGTAACCACAGAACATCCCAATTGCCGCCATGACGGCCGGATTACCATGATGTTGCAGCACCAGAATGGGAATACCGATGCCCGCCGTCACAATCGGGAAAGCCGCAAAGGCATTGCCCATCACCATGGTCAGCAACGCCATACCGCCCGCATACAGCACCACCGCAATAAAGCGATTATCCACGGCGAGGTAACTTTCGGTCAGATGGGAAATTGCCGTTCCCACGCCCGCACTGGTGAACAGCAGCCCTAACGTCGCCAGGATCTGCGGCAAGATAAATGCCCAGCCAATCGAGTCCAGCAGACGCCGGGCCTCCTGTAAGGACTGTGCCGGGGATTCCCGCGTCATCCTCAGTGCCAGCAACCATGCCAGCAGACAGCCAACCGACATCGAGAACAACGTAACCAGTGTGGCATGATTCCCGGCCCCGAAGACCGTCTGTTGCAGACCAGGAATATTGTTGAACATCAGAACCCCAATCACGGTGACCACCGGGATGATCAGTGCAGGCATAAACAGGCGGTTCCCCAGGCGCTCTGCCCGTTCAATACGCTGTTCCGGGGTACGCTGTGAGTAACTGCCGAGCTTAACGCCCCCCAGACCGGCAATCAGCGCCATCACGACAACCCCCACGCCAATACTGATATGCAGAGCACGCGCCCCCACCAGATCCGTGGCCCATTCCCCCACAAAGAACACCAGGCCATACAACGCCCAAAACAACCCGGTCGTCAGTCGGCGGGGATTGGTTTTATCACGCCACGACATCAGCGCCACCACCAGCAGGATGCTGCCCGCCAGCCAGTACAGATAATTTTGCTGGAACATTAGCGTCCCCCCTTCTGTTGCAGCGCACTGGCATTCAGCTTACTCAACTCGTTCGCCAGCGTTTTATCGAGGCGATGCAACCGTACTGCATGAATTAAAAACGCACAAAGCGCGGTAGGGATCCCCCACAGGGCAATATGCAGCGGTTCGGTCTGGATCCCCGCGGACTCCTGCATAAAGTTATGCATAAAGATAATCGCGCCAAAGGCGACAAAAATATCCTCACCAAAGAACAGCCCGACATTATCGGTGGCGGCGGCCATAGCACGAAGCCGGTAGCGCACCGCCGGAGGCAGTTCGCCATAACGGCTCTCAGCGGCACCTTCCGCCATCGGTGCCAGCAGTGGACGCACCATTTGGGGATGTCCGCCGAGGCTGGTCAGCCCCAGCGCTGCGGTAATTTCACGTGCAAACAGATACACAATCATCAATCTGCCCGCCGTGGCGCTTCGAATGCGCGCAATCCATGCCTGGGCACGCTCTTTCAAACCGTTGCGCTCCAACAAACCGATGATTGCCAGAGGAAGTAACAGAATAAACGGTAAATTACGGGTATTAAGGAACCCGGCACCCAGTTTTTCCAGAATATCGGCGATCGGCATCTGTGCCGCCAGACCCGTGATCAGCCCGGCAACCACCACCACAATGACCGGGTTGAACCGTAAGAGAAAACCCACCACGATGGCGGCGATCCCCGCAAGGGGCCAGAGATTAACAGCAGCGTCCATATTGACTCCTGAAACAGAAAAAAACGCCCCAACCGTGGTCAGGGCGTATAATAAGTAATCGGTATTAGCAGCTGGTCACCACAATCTGCTGCTGGCTGAATGCCTGCCGGAGCTGTCGGGCAAAATCCAGTGCGTGTGCGCCATCACCGTGCAGGCACACTGTGTCGGCCTGCACCTTCACCCATTCTCCACTCAGGCTTTGAACCTGCCCTTGTTGAATCATCGCCAGCGTTTGGTTAATCGCCTGCTGGTTGCTGTCCACCAGCGCACCGGGCTGGCCACGAGGAACCAGTGAGCCATCGGTTTGATAACCGCGGTCGGCAAACACTTCCTGCCGGGTGATTAATCCGTGCCGCACGCCTGCGCGAATCAGCTCGCTGTTGGCCAGGCCGACCAGCATCAGTCCGGGATCAATGGCGTTAACCGCTGCGGCAATCGCATCCGCCAGCTGCGGGTCGCAGGCCGCCTGGTTGTAAAGCATCCCGTGAGGTTTAACATGAACCAGCCTGCCCCCTTCACTTTCGGTCAGTGCTTTCAGCGCGCCAACCTGGTACACCACCTGCGCATACACGGTTTCTGCAGGAAGTTGCATGGCCGTACGGCCGAAATTTTCACGGTCAGGAAAACTGGGATGGGCACCAATGGCGACACCGAACTCCCGTGCCCAGCGAACGGACTGCAACATCGTCTGCGCATCACCCGCATGGAAACCGCAGGCAATATTGGCTGAAGAGACCAGTTGCAACAGCTCGCGGTCACATGCCGCTCCTTCCCCGAGATCGGCATTAAGATCGACGTTCATCTGCTAACCCCCAGGCCATTTGATCCAGTGAGCGCTGCTGCTCATTCTTGGCATGCAGGGCATCGGACAGCGTACAGTGCACAAAATGGATCGGTTCTCCCAGACGCAACTGCGCCAGATGATAAAGATCCGCTTCGATCACGCAGGCAATACGCGGATATCCCCCGGTGGTTTGGGCATCGGCCATCAGCACAATAGGTTGCCCATTAGGTGGCACTTGCACCACGCCAGGCACCAGACCGTGTGAGAGCAGGTCACGGGTAGCATCACGCTGTAATTTCCGCCCCTGTAAACGATATCCCATACGATTACTCTGTGGGTTAAGCCGCCAGGCAGTGCGCCAGAAGGCTTCCTGACTGTCTTCACTGAACTCATGATATTCCGGGCCTGGCATGGCACGCACCCGATTGCCCCACAGCAACTGACGCACCCCCGCCGGCTGGTGGAACTGGCGTGTCGGTTCGCCCAGCGGCAAAATATCACCGTCTTCCAGCTTACGTCCGGCAAAACCACCGAAACCGGCTTTCAAATCGGTACTGTCCGATCCCAGCCGCTCATCAACACGGTAACCGCCGCTGACAGCCAGATAGCTGCGCATCCCACGTAATGGCAAACTCAACGTTAAACGCTGGCCTTTTTTCACCTCGGTGCGCCAGCCGGTCCAGACGGCTTTACCATCCAGTTCGGCGTGACAGCCTGCCCCCGCCAGCGCTATCCAGCCATCGCGCTGGAATTCAGCACAAAACTGGCCCAGGGTGATTTCCAGCACCGCACTGTCGCGGGGATTGCCCACCAGCATATTGGCGGTTTGCATCGCCGGATGGTCCAGCACGCCGCCCAGGCTGATACCGTATTTTCGCCAGCCAACACGGCCGCCATCCTGAATGCTGGTGCTCATACCGGCACGAATAATCTTTAACATACCCCCTCCTTTTGCGGCACAAAGCGCACGCGGTCGCCGGGACGCAGCAACACCGGAGGGTGCGTATCCGGGGTAAAAAGTGCCGTTTTAGTGTGGCCAATCAGCTGCCATCCACCCGGTGCTGCCAGCGGATAAACACCGGTCTGGCTGCCACCGATCCCGACCGAACCGGCGGGAACCTGTACACGTGGCTCGGCGCGCCGTGGCGTATGCAACCGCTCATCTAACCCACCGAGGTACGGAAATCCGGGTTGAAAACCGATAAAATAGACCACGTAGTCCACCGAGGCATGGCAGGCCACTACCTCAGACGTACTCATGCCACTGTGGCGGGCAACCTCATTAAGATCCGGGCCTGAATCACCGCCATAGACCACCGGGATTTCTATCAACCGGGATTCCAGCGTCAGTGATTCACTGGCTTCCCACCATTGCTGTAACCACTCAATCGCATCCAGCGCGGTCTGCTGTGGATCGCTGAGCATCACGGTGATGTTGTTCATGCCCGGCACCACTTCGATCACTTCCGGGCGATCCTGCAATCGCTGCGTCAGGCCCCAGATACGTTGCTGGCTGGCGAGCGATATTGGCGGGTCCAGCTCCAGTACGACTGCGCGTTCGCCTAACAGATAACAACGTGCTCGTTGCAAAAGGCGCCTCCTGAAAATAAGAAAAGGGAAAAAACCACTCACTCCAATGGCAAAACAGAATTGCCACTAAGAAGGTGAGTCTGGTTAATTGCAGATATGACAAACAGTTATGCGGAATTGTTGTAACGGAGTCAACCTTCAGCGCATTCCATCAGAACGCGCTGAACGATTGGAAAGGCTCAGACAGGGTTATGAATGTCGATAAATGTCACGTCCAGGCCGTGCTCGTTTGCCAGCCACTCCCCCAGCGCTTTAATGCCGTCACGTTCGGTCGCATGGTGGCCCGCAGCAAAGAAATGCAGGCCCTGCTCACGTGCGCTATGGATTGTCTGTTCAGACGCTTCACCACTGATAAAAGCATCAACACCGAAAGCAGCGGCCTGATCGATATAGCCCTGACCGCCACCGCTGCACCAGGCCACGCGACGAATAAGCGCGGGTGCATTGTCGCCACAGTGCAGTGGCTCGCGGCCCAGTACCGTCGTGATACGTTGGGCAAACTGTTCCCCACTGACCGGCTCAACCAGTTCACCCCAGGGCAGCAGCAATGCAATTTCACCTTTTACATCAATGCCAAACAGCCTGGCAAGCTGAGCGTTGTTGCCGATTGAAGGGTGTCCGTCCAGTGGCAGATGCCAGCCAAACAGGTTGATATCGTTAGCCAGCAGCGTTTTCAGGCGCTGACGTTTCATGCCCCTGATAGCTGGCGCTTCGCTTTTCCAGAAATAACCGTGATGCACCAGCACAGCATCGGCCTCCAGACGCACGGCCTCATCGAGCAGCGCCTGACAGGCGGTGACACCGGTAATCACTTTTTTAATCTCGCGGCGTCCCTCAACCTGCAACCCGTTCGGGGCATAGTCTTTGTAATCCGCGCTGTTGAGTAACTGGTTAACCAGGTGTTCGAGTTCAGTATTTAGCATAATCAGTCCGTCTGTTTTCGTGCTGCTTCAAAGGCATCCAGCGTTTGCTGGCGCGCCTGTTTATGTTCCACGATCGGCAGCGGATAATCGAGACTTTGCTGATTTTTCTTTGCCCACTCATGCGGCTGATGGATATATTTTTCCGGCACCGCGCGCAACTCTGGCAACCAGTGGCGGATAAACTCCCCACTTTTATCAAAGCGCTCACCCTGGGTGGTAGGGTTAAAAATGCGAAAATAGGGGGCGGCATCGGTCCCTGTGGAGGCTGCCCACTGCCAGCCCCCGTTATTCGCCGCAAAATCACCATCCAGCAACTGCGACATAAAATAACGCTCGCCTTCGCGCCAGTCGATCAGCAGGTCTTTCACCAGAAAGCTGGCTGTAATCATGCGCAAACGGTTATGCATCCAGCCAAGGCTGTTGAGCTGACGCATCGCTGCATCGACAATCGGATAGCCGGTTTTCCCCTGTTGCCACGCCAGCAGCCCCTGTTTATCGTCCCGCCATTTCACGCCTCGGGTCCAGCGTGTAAAAGGCTGATGCCGGCACAATGACGGCCAGGCCACCAGAAGATGACGATAAAACTCACGCCAGATTAATTCATTCAACCAGACAAACACCTGCTGATCTTCCAGCCCACGTGGGTGCTGTTTCAGTAACCGGTGCAGACACTGACGCGGAGACAGTACACCGGTCGCCAGATAGACCGACAGGCGGCTGGTGCCATCGCGGGCGGGTAAGTCACGCTGCTCGGGGTACTCCGTCACAGGCTGCTGACAAAACTCGCGCAATCGCGCAATCGCCGCCTGCTCTCCTGCCGGGAAAAGGCGGGCGTCCACCGCTTCGCGCGGGTAATCAAATGCCTTTAAGGGACGATCATCGGTTTCGATCGCCCCGCCTTTCCTGACATCAGGAGCAGGCAGACACTCAGGTAATCCCTCTTTCAATCGCTTCACAAACGCCCGGCTGAACGGCGTAAACACTTTGTACATCTCACGGTTGCCGGTCAGCACGCTGCCGGGTGGCAGCAGCAGGCTGTCGTCAAATCCCTGTACCATGACATCCTGATCAAACAGCGTCTGTTCTACCATTGCATCACGCTGACGCTCGTTCACTTCATACTGATAGTTATAGAACAAACGGTCGACACGTTGATCCCGACAAAAGTCCTGTAACAAAGCCACCGAGGCAGTGAAATCATCACACTCAGCGATATGAAGAGGAATGCCTTTTTTGGCCAGTGAGCGCTGGACGTCAAGCAAGCTCTGCCAGATAAACTCCGCCTGTTTCGGCGCCATATGGTGCTGCGCCCATTGCCCGGGAGTGGCGATAAACAACGCTATCACCCGGGCATTTGCTGAACGGCAGGCGGCATGGAGTGCGTAGTTATCGTTGATACGCAGGTCATTGCGCAGCCAGACCAGATGAGTTGTCATAGTGCTCCCTGAGATTAATGCCCGTAGCGCAGACGCAGAGCTTCCGGATAAGGCGCAAAATAACGCTGTCCGGCCAGCCACGGATGCGGGAATTCCGCCATATAGTGTTTCAGTAAGGTAATGGGTGCCAGCAGCGGCTGGATCCCCTGACGATAATGGTCAATCAGCCCGGCCAGCTCCTGACGCTGAGACGATGTCAGATCACGACGGAAATAGCCCTGAACATGCATCAGTACGTTGGTGTGATTGCTGCGGGAGGCCACCTGCTTCATCAGGTCCATCAGCCGCTGCCGATACTCTACTGCAAAATCCTCCAGCGATTCCCATTGATCCATTTTCGCGACAAAGGGCCCGATGTCACGGTAGTCGGGCTGAGAGTGTGCCAGTAGCAGCAGCTTGTAACGCGTATGAAATGCCATCAGTTTGGCGCGGGTCAGCCCGCTTTGCCAAAGCTGGTTAAATTCATGCAGGGCATAGACTCGCGCAACGAAATTTTCGCGCAACAGCGGATCGTGCAGGCGGCCATCCTCTTCTACGGGCAGCCAGGGCATCTGTTCCATCAGTTCCCGGGTAAAGACCCCGGTTCCGGCTTTGCGGTTATTGTTATTATCTGGCTGGTAAATGCGTACCCGTTCCATGCCACAGCTGGGGGATTTTGCGCAGACAATGTAGCCACAGAGATGATGTAGATGGCTGATTTTCTCCTGCGAGAAAGATGCCATTTTTTCTGTAACAGGGGCATCCTGTCCGTTGCTGAAACAGAGTGACACCTCCCCTTCCCCGGCTTCAGTGAGGCGCAGTGCGGGCCTGGGGGTAGGTAAACCGATAGCCATTTCCGGGCACACGGGCTCGAAGTGTAAAAAGGGCGCCAGATGTTCAGCTGCGAATTCATTGCGTTTGTGGCCGCCATCAAAACGCACCTTCTGACCTAACAAACAGGCACTAATACCCACTGGAATTTTATCGCCCATAATTATACAACCTCAGATATCTTGTACAGATTTGAGTGTAGCGCAAAACTCGGTGTAACAGGCAAAAAAAATCCCGCCAGACGGCGGGATTTTTATGAATGCGAGGTCAGTTAATAGAAATCACACCCGGCAGCTTCTGCCTGTGCCAGCCAGACGGGCTGATCGCTGGTTTTCACCCAGACGCGATGCAGGTAACTGTAAAAGCGGGCACGATCGGCGCGAAACAGCATAAATGGCAGCGCAGCGATGCCGATAACCAGCACCGCAGTGCGACGCATGAAAATCCGAGCAGATGAATAGTTATGATAAAGACTCATACGTCCTCCTGAGATGATTAAAAGGGTTGTGTGTAATCTGAACAAAATATACGCCTTCAGATGTAATTTTACTACTGATCCGACCACTTTTGTCGAAATAAAAACCACCAACCGCCTAAAAAATGAAAGAAGGTTACATATTCGTTAAATATTAACCTTAGAATGTGAAAAATATATCCTTTCTTTAACATCAGGGGTGAGCGCAACAATCACAGACGCCCTTCGTTCTTTTTGCTAAATTAGCCCTGTTATCATTTTTCCCGTCGTCGCGCCGCTTAGCTACTGAGGTTCTGTGTCCACAATTCTGATTGTTGAAGATGAAAAAGAGATCCGCCGTTTCCTGCGCATGGCGCTGGAAGGGGAAGGTTTTCGCGTGGTTGATGCCGAAACCCTGAGCCGGGGTTTAATCGAAGCCGCCACGCGCAAACCGGAACTGGTGATACTTGACCTCGGTCTGCCAGATGGTGATGGGACAGAATTTATTCGTGATATGCGCCAGTGGAGCAATATCCCGGTGATTGTGCTCTCGGCACGCAGTGATGAGCAGGATAAAATCACCGCGCTGGATGCTGGCGCTGACGACTTCCTGACGAAACCCTTTGGTGTCGGTGAGCTGATGGCAAGAGTGCGTGTCGCCTTACGTCATCGCCCACAGCAGGGTAACGACAGCGTGGATGCGCCAATTAGTATTGGTAGCGTCACGGTGGATATTGCCGCCCGCCGGGTGATGCGCGACGGTGCGGACCTGCACCTGACGCCGATTGAATTTCGTCTGCTGGTCAGCCTGATTAACCACCCGGGTAAGGTGATGACTCAGCGACAGCTGCTGACTCAAGTCTGGGGGCCGAATGCGGTTGAGCACAGCCACTATCTGCGTATTTATATGGGGCATCTGCGTCACAAAATTGAACGCGACCCCGCCAGACCCCAACATCTGCTGACCGAAACCGGTGTGGGCTATCGCTTTATGCCATAAAAAAAGGGCTCACTGCGTGAGCCCTTCTCTTCACTGCCTGATATCTCAGGCGTTTTTCAGTACCGCACTCACAATCTCTACCGCTTCTTTCTCAATCTTCTCGCGGTGTTCAGCACCCAGGAAGCTTTCGCAATAGATTTTATAAGCATCTTCCGTACCGGATGGACGCGCAGCGAACCAGCCGTTTTTGGTCATCACTTTCAAGCCGCCGATAGAGGCACCGTTACCCGGTGCTGCCGTCAGACGTGCCGTGATAGGATCACCCGCCAGCGTGTCAGCACTGACCATTTCCGGGGACAGTTTTGACAACGCAGCTTTCTGCGCGGAAGTGGCCGGAGCCTGGATACGGTTGTAGCTTGGTGCGCCAAAGCGCTGTGCCAGTTCGTCGTAGTGCTGCTGCGGGTTCTTACCCGTTACCGCAGTAATCTCTGCAGCCAACAGACACATGATGATGCCGTCTTTATCGGTTGACCAAGGCGTGCCGTCGAAGCGCAGGAACGAAGCACCCGCACTCTCTTCGCCACCAAAACCGAAACTGCCATCGAACAGACCATCAACAAACCATTTGAAGCCAACCGGCACTTCTACCAGCTTGCGGCCCAGATCGTCGACTACGCGGTCAATCATCGCGCTGGACACCAGCGTTTTACCCACCGCGACATCTTTGCCCCACTGTGGACGATGCTGGAACAGATACTGAATCGCTACTGCCAGATAGTGGTTTGGATTCATCAGTCCCGCAGGCGTGACGATACCGTGACGGTCATAATCAGGATCGTTGGCAAAGGCCAGGTCGAACTTGTCACGCAACGCCAGCAAACCCGCCATCGCCGACTCAGACGAGCAGTCCATGCGGATCACACCATCGTGGTCAAGGTGCATAAAGCGGAAAGTCTGATCGACAGCATCGTTAACGATGGTCAAATCAAGATTGTAGAACTCCGCAATACGCTGCCAGTAGGCAATCCCTGAACCGCCCAGCGGATCAACGCCAATCTTCAGACCGGCTTTCTGGATCGCCGGAATATCAACGATCTGAGCCAGACCTTCAATATAAGGCTGGATCAGATCTTTTTCCGTCAAGTGACCGCTGGCCCAGGCCTGATCCAGCGTTATGCGTTTCACTTCTTTCAGGCTGTCTTTGATCAGAGCGTTAGCGCGATCTTCCACCACTTTCGTGACGTTCGTATCGGCCGGGCCACCGTTTGGTGGATTGTATTTAATACCGCCATCTTCAGGTGGATTGTGTGAAGGCGTGATGACGATACCATCAGCCTGAGCACCACCGGTTTTGTTGTGTTCAAGGATCGCATTGGAGATCGCAGGGGTCGGCGTATAGCCGTTATCCTGCTGAACGATCACATCAACACCGTTAGCGGTAAGCACTTCCAATACCGAGATGATGGCCGGTTCAGACAACGCGTGCGTATCTTTACCCACAAAACAAGGACCGGTTACACCGTTCTTTTTGCGTTCTTCCGCAATCGCCTGCGCGATGGCCAGAATGTGCGTCTCGTTGAAGCTATGACGGCCCGCGCTACCGCGATGGCCGGAAGTGCCAAATTTCACCGCATGCTCTGCGTTACCCAGTTCAGGCTGCAGGACATAATATTGAGATGTTAATTGTGCAACGTTAATCAAATCGCTCTGCTGGGCGGGTTGCCCGGCACGGGGGTGATTGGCCATTGGCGCTTCTCCCTGACGCTTCAGTTAGAGGGTACCGCAAACTTTCTCTGTCAGCTCCACCGGGAACTGCATCGACAACATAATGTGTTCCACCATGCTGCGCTTACGGTCAGTATTTGTGTTGGTGATCACCCAATACGGTGTGCCCGGAACGTGCTGCGGCTTGGTATGGGTGCCATTCTCTACCAACGTTTGCTGGTTGCCCGCGAAGTAAACACGCGTACGACCTTGCAGAGACTCAGTCGCTGCGCCAAACGTTTTGGCATCCAGACTGTATAAAGTCGATAGAATCAGCATAAAGCGATTCACTGCACGCTTCTGCTCCGCGTACTCATCCGAAAGCAACAGCTCACGTACCGCACGAACACGATCCTGCGGTCGGGATTCAGATTTAATACCTGCAGCGGCAGGTTCTTTGGCTGCCGCTGCAGCATTCGCCGCCACAGGAGCAGTTTGACCCGCAGTGAACTTCAGCATACGGCGCAAAATATCGGATGCGCTTTCACCAATATGCTGAGTGTGGCTGGCAATATAACGGTATAGCTCTTCGTCGACTTCTATCGTTTTCATCTTTATCCAGTACGGTTGTTGCTAGTATCAGAACCGGTTGTTCGGGGACAACAATCCACGCAACCATCATGACGTTGAGCCGATCCAGTTCTAACATCAGGATTATAAAGTTAAATCCCGCCAGGGTGTAGCGCCAGACCCGTTTCAGGGCAAAAGTCGGAATATGCCGCAAAAAGATCATACCCGCCATTCGCGCCAGCGGCAGAAATTGTGGGATCCATGATACCCTAAGCCTTGGTGCCAACTGTAAGAACTTTCTCTATGAATTTGAATTTTCGCCTGCAATCTGAACAATCCGCCACTGACGGGCTTCCACTGGTATTGATCCACGGTTTATTTGGTAGCCTGGATAACCTCGGCGTACTGGCCCGGGGATTAAAAGACGATCGCCGTTTGATTCAACTCGATGTCCGCAACCACGGTTTGTCTCCGCGTGCGCAAAAGATGGATTATGCGTTAATGGCTCAGGATGTCCTGGACACGCTTGACGCGATGCAGGTCGATCGTTTCAGCGTGATCGGTCACTCGATGGGGGGGAAGATCGCCATGGCGATTACCGCACTGGCGCCCGATCGTGTTGAGGAGATCGTAGTGATTGATATCGCTCCTGTGGCCTACACCACGCGTCATCATGACGATATTTTTGCCGCACTGAATGCGGTGACTGAGGCCGGTATCACCACGCGCAGCGAAGCTACTGCCCTGATGCGTCAAAGTATCAGTGAAGAAGGCGTTATCCAGTTTTTACTCAAGTCGTTCCACGAGGGTGTTTGGCGTTTCAACGTTCCGGCGCTGCTGGCATGTTATGAAAACATCATTGGCTGGGAGCCATTGGCCCCCTGGTCACATCCTGTGCTGTTCATTCGTGGGGAGCGTTCTCCCTATTTGGCCGATGCATATCGCGATGCACTGTTAACCCAGTTCCCGCAGGCGCGTGCCCATGTCATCACCGGCGCAGGGCATTGGGTACATGCTGAGAAACCCGATGCGGTATTACGTGCAATCCGACGTTTTTTAGCGCTGTGAAAACCATTTTCGCTGGGGTATGATGGCGCGCTAAAATTTTGCCGCTGCTGATTATCAGACGGCATAACGGCCCTATTCATCAGCAATCCAGCCTTTCAGTATTACGATTCCTATGGCAAAAGAGAACACGGACCGCACAACGATCGATCTGTTTGCAGATGAACGACGTCCGGGACGACCCAAGACTAATCCGCTGACGCGTGATGAGCAGTTGCGTATCAACAAACGCAATCAGCTCAAGCGCGATAAAGTGCGCGGCCTGAAGCGTGTCGAACTGAAAATGAACAGCGACGCGGTTGATGTCCTGAATCAGCTAGCTTTCGAGCGCAATATCAGCCGCAGTGAACTGATCGAAGAAATGCTGCTGGAACAGTTGCAACGTCATCCGTCCTGATGGTATCAGGGCCTTAGCACTCAGCGACAAAACCGGCAGCATTACTCATTTATCCGCTCACGACGGTCTGTTATCATTAGCGATATCTGCGAAAAAATCAGCAGTCACCATATCATTAAGATTCAAGAGGTTATTAAACTCATGGCACTCGTCGGCATTTTCTTTGGTAGCGATACAGGCAATACCGAAAACATTGCAAAAATGATCCAGAAGCAACTGGGGAAAGATGTTGCAGAAGTTCGTGATATTGCTAAAAGCAGCAAAGAAGACCTTGAAGCCTTTGATATTCTGCTGCTTGGCATCCCAACCTGGTACTACGGTGAAGCCCAGTGCGACTGGGATGACTTCTTCCCAACGCTGGAAGAAATCGACTTCAACGGTAAACTGGTTGCGCTGTTTGGTTGCGGCGATCAGGAAGACTATTCCGAGTATTTCTGCGATGCAATGGGCACCATCCGCGACATCATTGAGCCGAACGGCGCAGTGATTGTCGGCCACTGGCCGAGCGAAGGTTACCATTTCGAGGCCTCGAAAGGCATGGCAGATGATAACCATTTCCTTGGCCTGGCCATTGATGAAGATCGCCAGCCAGAGCTCACCAACGAACGCGTTGAAAAGTGGGTAAAACAAATTTTTGATGAACTTCAGCTAAAAGATATCATCGAAGCATAACCATAGCCGCTTGATGTGGGAGCTATCTCACATCAAGTAAGTGGTTTTTCCTATAGAAGTAATAGATACATGTTTGTAACTTTCATCTGCAAAACTGTACAATAACCCCATCGGTTACCCGCTTACTCAGCACCTGCCCCACTCTTTGAGGATGTGAGTCGCCCAAAGAGCGGTGAAGATGATGCAGATTGAAATGTTAACCCAGCCTAATTCGGGCGCGTGCTACCCTGGATGTAATGACACTTATCCTTACATCCATTGCGGTTTCAGGCACCCCTTATGGTTTTCATTTCGGAGTATCAGTTCTATACTGAGACGCACTCATCTTTTAGCGTCGACCGATGTTCAGGGCTTTTCAGCCACTAAGTGACTAGCAAAGTAACAGGACAATATCCGCATGACTGACAATAACACCGCATTAAAGAAGGCCGGCCTGAAAGTCACGCTTCCCCGACTGAAAATTCTGGAAGTGCTTCAGGAACCAGAGGGCCATCATGTCAGTGCGGAAGACTTGTACAAACGCCTGATTGATATGGGCGAAGAAATTGGTCTGGCCACCGTTTACCGCGTGCTGAACCAATTTGATGATGCGGGGATCGTTACCCGCCATAACTTTGAAGGCGGTAAATCCGTTTTCGAACTGACTCAGCAGCACCATCACGATCACCTGATCTGCCTGGACTGCGGTAAAGTTATTGAGTTCAGAGACGAATACATTGAGGAACGTCAGCGTGAAATCGCCACGCGTCACGGTATCAAACTGAGCAACCATAGCCTGTATCTTTATGGCCATTGTTCTCTGGGTGACTGTCGTGAAGACGAGACTCTGCACGACAAATAATCTGCACTGTTCAGTGTAAAAACCGGTGGCTTGCCACCGGTTTTTTTATGCCTGCGTTATAGCGATTCCTCCCGGCTAAAACGCTGCCAATCTGTCTCAAAAGGTTATCGCGTATAGAGCGGCAGCCAGCCACCATATGAAAGCAACGAGACCACGGCATTCAATGCACCAAACAGCAGAACCAGCACAATCGGTGCCATCCCCCCCCTGACTCGCCACGTGGAAATGGCAAAACGCCGACGTGACTGCCAGGCCAGTAGCGCTGGCGTGACAACAGCCCACAACGTCGCGGCCAGCCCGGCATAACCGATTGCCAGCAGAAAACCGTTGGGCCAGATCATCGCGGCCGTTAGCGGCAGAATAAACGTCAGCAGCGTGGTTTTTAATCTTCCGGACGCGGAGTTATCCAGTTTAAAGAGATCGGCAAGGTAATCAAAAAAGCCAAGACTGACACCGAGGAATGAACAGGCAACGGCGAAGTTAGAGAAGATATCCAGTAACAGATTCAGAGAGCGATTGTGCAGTACGCCGGATAACGCCCCCACCAGTACGTCAATATTACCGCCTTGCGCGGCAATCGCTTTAAATTCGCTGCGGGGAATATTGCCCATCGTGCCGATGATCCAGATAAAGTAAATCATCAGAGCCAGCAGCGTGCCGTAAATCAGGCAACGGCTCACGCGGCCTGCATTCTTATGGTAGTAAGTCGTCAACCCGGCAATGTTGCCATGGTAGCCGAAGGAGGCCAGACAAAACGGCACCACTATCCAGAGATATCGCAGATAATCGCGATCGGCTCCCTGGCTGTCGAGCAGAATAGCCGGCTGAACATGCCACAGCAGGCCGCCAAAAATCATCAGAAAGGTGAGGATCTTCGCGCCGAGAAAAATCAGCGTCATCCGGCTGACAACCGCTGTTCCCAGCCAGATAAACAGCGCCACCAGTAGCGTAAAGAGCAGCCCAGCCATACGTGCCGATATTCCGACATTTAATTGATTGAGGCTGTGCTGAATAATCGCGCCACTGGCAGAAATGTACGCATAGGTGAGGATCCCCAGCACAAAGACCACGGACAAACCGTTGATCAGGTTCCAGCCACGCCCAAGTAAATCGCGTGTGACCGTATCAAAACTCGCCCCGATGGGATAATGCAGGCTGGCTTCCAGATACAGTAATCCGGACAGCAGCATACAGAACCAGGTCACGATCAGCAGCGCGGAGGACCAGGCAAACCAGGCACCGGACATCACTACCGGCAGCGAGAACATCCCGGCACCAATAATGGTGCCACTGATAATCAACGCCCCCCAGAGTGTTGACGGCAGACGAACAGCAGAAGCAGGTGTAGCCATGAAATCCCTTAGCGAATGCAATAAATAACATGCCATAAACCGGGATAATCCACTGGCTAAACGGCAAGAATGCCGCATAGTCTACACAGAATCACACTCACGAACTAGTACAGTAATTAACTGACCACCATTGTTTCCTGCAAATAGCGCCAGCGAGGTGGCGTACAACCACAATCAATCACCGCCAGTGAAATACGGTGGGTATGATTATCACCCTGCTGTTGTAGCTCGTGATACTGGATCGCTACTTCCTGGCCAAACTGAGAGATCACTTTGCAGTGTTCAATCGTGATAGCAACACCCTGCCGTTCGCCGACCAGACGAGTGAACAGCGCAGTCACCTCCTCCATCGACAGACTTTTTCCGCTGGGCGCGACCATGATAAAATCGGGTTCAAAATGTCGCAACAGCTCAGGGACAAAGCTCCCATCTCCGTGAAACACTTTCTCAATAAGCTGATGCAGTACAATGATACTTTCACAGGCTTTTTCGGTTAACGCTGACATACAACATCCTTATGACGGGCGTGGCGATAAATCATCCACAAGGGGAACAGGCCGGTAACTGCGGCAACAACAAAGACCTGATGATAAGACTGAGCAGCAGAATAGTGGCGGCTCATCAACGTAAACAGCAGTGTAAACAATGCGGCGCCGAGGCTGAATGAAAGCTGACGATTAATATTCCATATCACACTGGCCCGCGTCATCTGCTCATCGTGAAAATCAGTCAGAGCACTGGTTTGTGCCGTATTGGCACTGATTCCACCGCCAATCCCCATCAGCAGATAAGCCGCATTCAATAGCATCACCTGTTCGGGACTCTGTACCAGCGCCAGCAGCACGATGCCGCCTGCATGTAAGACCAACCCACAGCTGAACAGGGTCAGTGCGCCCAGACAATGGTAAAGACGACCACATACCAGCATCGCCACCAGTGCCCCACCACCGTACAGCAGCATAAATGCTCCACAGCGTTCGGCAGAAAAATGCAGGCACTGTTGCAGATAAAAAATGTTGAGCAGGTTCACACCGGTGAAGATGCCCGGCACGGCGTAGTAAATGACCACCGCCAGCTTTAGCCGGGGATTACGCAACAGGTTCAAATCAATCACCGCCTGGGGTTGACGATGGTAATGGCGCAAATAGCCGATAGCCAGGCCCAACGCGGCCAGCAGCCATAACGATGCAGAAATAAGAGACCCCGCCTCCGCAAGCTGCGACAATCCAAGCAGAACGGCAGCCAGTGCCAGGCACACCAGCAGAATGCCACGGATATCAGGCCGGACTGCCACCCGCGTTTCACGCTGCACCCATAGCGCGGCCAGCGCAGCGGCCATCAGGCTGAACGGAATATTGCACCAGAAAATCCAGCGCCATGAGAGGCTGTCGACAATCATGCCGCCCAGCAGCGGCGACAGTGCTGGCGCAATCAATGCCACGCTCATAATCAGGGTCGATATGGTTGCCCGTTCCTTGCCCTTAAACAGATTAAATGTCAGAGCCTGCCCCACCGGGATGAGCAACCCTCCCGCCATACCCTGTACAAAACGCCACATTACCAACGTGATAAACGTATCTGCCAGACCGCAGCCCAGTGCCGCCAGGCTGAACAGCAACATCGAGGCCACCAGCACCCGGCGAGCACCATAACGCCCGGCAAGCCAGCTGCTGATTGGGATAATCACCGTCAAGCCGAGTATATAGCTGTTGGCCACCCAGCCGAGCGAACCGCTGGCTATACGCAGTTCTCCCGCCATCTCCGGCAGCGCAATCGCCGACATAAAAATATTAATACAATCAATAAAGAAGCCGAGCAGGAAAATTACTGCTATGCGGTAGCGATAGCTCATAGTCATACCTCCGGGCGCAGCATAGCGGCGATTGACCACGGAGATCGACTGGCATACAGTGAAAAGATTGTTCGATATAAGTAAACAATCCCATGCATGCTCAACTGGATAAAATTCACACTTTTTTTGCGGTCGTGGAAAGCGGCAGTTTTACCCGCGCCGCCGATAATCTCGGCTTAAGTAAGGCGATGGTCAGCCTGCATATTAAGACACTGGAACAGGTACTCGGCGTCGCCCTGCTGACGCGCAATACCCGTAACCTGGCGCTGACAGAGAGCGGAAGCCAGCTCTACCAGGATTTTAAGGGGATCTTCTGCGATATCGACCTTGCCGTAAGTCGCATCACCGATGACAGCCAGCCGCTATCGGGGGAACTGCGTATCACCTCCACCTGGGAGTATGGCCAGCAGTTCCTGATGCCACCCGTAGCCCGTTTTTGCCAGCGTCACCCCGGGCTCACCCTGAGCTATAACGTCGGTGCCTCGCTTGATGACCTGGTGAGCAACAAACTGGATGTGGCTATCCGCCTCGGCACACTGCGCGACTCCTCGCTAAAGAGTCGCAAATTGGGGGAATACCGTATTGTGCTGGTGGCGTCGCCGCTGCTGATGGCGCGCTATTCGCTGCAACAGCTCAGTGAGGTGGGCACCCTGCCATGGATACACAACAGTAATCTCTCCCATCCCGGCCGCTGGCATTTCCAGCGCGGGCAGGATCGTTGTGAAGTGAAAAGCGAAGCACGTTACAGCGCCAATTCTGCGCAGATTATGCGCCAGATGGCACTGGCCGGAATGGGCGTGGCGGTGCTGCCTGAATGGCTGGTGACAGACGATCTGGCCAGCGGAGAATTACAGCTTCTGTTCAATGACTGGCAGCTACCGGTACAGCCCGTCAGCGCTGTCTTTGCCACCCGCAGCGCTCTGCCGCGTAAAACGCGGATGTTTATTGATTATCTGTGTGCCGAATTATAAGTAGCAGACGAAAAAAAGGCCGCATCGGCGGCCTTTTATCAGCAAATAGCGGTTTACTCGCCCACTTTTGCCCAGGTATCACGCAGGCCAACGGTGCGGTTAAACACCAGATTGCTGGCACTGGAATACACGCTATCGGCACAGAAATAACCTTCGCGCTCAAACTGATACGGCGCAGAGGCTTCCGCCTGCTGCATACCCGGCTCAACAAAGCCCTGGCGGATCACTAAAGAATCCGGGTTGATGCTGGCGAGGAAGTCTTCTGCCGCTGCCGGGTTCGGCACGCTGAACAGGCGATCATAAAGACGGAACTCCGCTGGCAGCGCATGAACAGCCGATACCCAGTGGATCACGCCCTTCACTTTACGGCCGTCAGCCGGATCTTTGCTCAGAGTATCCACATCGCAGGTACAGAACAGGCAGGTGATGTTGCCTTCGTCATCTTTCGCCACACGCTCGGCTTTGATCACGTAAGCGTTACGCAGGCGGACTTCTTTGCCCAGCACCAGACGTTTGTACTGCTTGTTCGCTTCTTCTCGGAAATCAGCGCGATCGATATAGATCTCACGGCTGAACGGCACTTCACGTGTTCCCATTTCGGGCTTGTTCGGATGATTCGGCATGCTAATCATCTCGTCATGATGCGCAGGCAGGTTTTCAATCACCACTTTAACCGGATCCATCACCGCCATCGCGCGCGGTGCATTTTCGTTCAGGTCGTCACGAATACAGGATTCCAGCGCAGCCATCTCAACGATATTATCCTGTTTTGTCACGCCGATACGGCGGCAAAACTCACGGATAGACTCAGCGCTGTAACCACGGCGACGCAGACCAGAAACAGTCAGCATGCGAGGATCGTCCCAGCCTTCCACCACATTCTCAGACACCAGCTGGCTCAATTTACGCTTAGACATAATGGCGTATTCGAGATTCAGACGGGAGAACTCATACTGACGCGGGTGAACGGGAATAGTGATGTTATCCAGCACCCAGTCGTACAGACGACGGTTGTCCTGGAACTCCAGCGTACACAGGGAGTGGGTAATGCCTTCCAGCGCATCCGAGATGCAGTGGGTAAAGTCGTACATCGGATAGATGCACCAGGCGTTACCGGTCTGATGATGTTCAGCAAATTTAATACGGTAAATCACCGGATCGCGCAGCACGATAAAGTTGGAAGCCATATCGATTTTAGCGCGCAGGCAGGCGGTGCCTTCGGCAAAGCCACCGGCACGCATTTTGGCAAACAGCGCCAGGTTCTCTTCCACACTGCGATCGCGGTAGGGACTGTTTTTACCCGCTGACGTCAGGCTGCCACGGTATTCACGGATCTGCTCAGGCGACAGTTCGTCAACATAAGCCAGCCCTTTGGTGATCAGTTCAACAGCATAGTTATGCAGCTGTTCAAAATAATCAGATGAGTAGCGTACTTCACCGCTCCACGTGAAACCCAGCCATTGCACATCGCGCTTGATCGACTCAACAAACTCCAGATCTTCTTTCACCGGGTTGGTGTCATCGAAGCGCAGGTTGCACTGCCCCTGATAATCTTGTGCGATGCCAAAGTTCAGGCAGATCGATTTCGCATGACCAATATGCAGATAGCCATTCGGCTCAGGCGGGAAGCGGGTATGCACTGAGCTGTGCTTGCCGTTCGCCAGATCTTCGTCGATGATCTGACGAATAAAGTTAGTTGGGCGGGCTTCAGCCTCACTCATCTCAATTTCCTCAATAGTGCATGGCTTAAATTAGCTATGAAATAACGGAGTATGATCCACAAAGCAGAGAGGGGAAACAACCGTTTGTTGCGGGAATCACATAAAAAAAGGGCGGGAATCGCTTCCCGCCCTGTCACAGTCGCATCAGTCGACGGTGTTAGCCATTAATTTCAACGATTCGGGTCTCACCCGCTACCACGGTTTCACCGGCCAGCAGCGTTAATCCCGCGAAATCATCAATGTTGCTGATCACCACCGGACTGATCATCGAACGGGCATTCGCATTCAGGAAGACAAGGTCCATTTCCAGTACTGGCTGACCCGCCACTACCGTTGAGCCTTCTTCAGCCAGACGCGTAAACCCTTTACCTTCCAGTGCAACCGTATCCAGCCCCATGTGCACTACAATTTCAACGCCGTTTTCGGTTTCAAGACAGAATGCATGGTTAGTATTAAAGATTTTCACCAGCGTACCGGAAGCCGGAGCAACAACGGTGCTACCGGTTGGCAAGATGGCCAGGCCGTCGCCCACGGCTTTGCTGGCGAAGGCTTCATCAGGCACCTGGTCAATGGCAACAACCTTACCGCTAACCGGTGCAACCAGTGTACCGATCACCCCTTTAGCCGCATTGGGTATTGCCTGCGGAGCGGCGACTGGCGCAACAGGTTTCGAGCTCGTCGCTGCGGCAGCAACCGGGCCTTTGGCAATCTGCTTTTTCATCTCTTCGGCGATGGATTCTGCTTTCGCACCCACAATCACCTGAATGGTCTGCTTATTCAGTTTCACCACCCCGGAAGCCCCCAGGCGTTTACACTGTGCATCATTCACCAGCGATGCATCTTTAACGGACAGACGCAGGCGAGTGATGCAGGCATCAATAACATTAAGGTTATCCGAGCCACCAATCGCACCAATATACTGGCGGGACAGGTCTGCCAGGCCCTCTTCGGTATTGCTGTTCGCTTCATCTTTTACCAGCAGGTCGCCTTCATCTTCGCGGCCTGGCGTTTTCAGATTGAGCATACGGATCACTGCGCTGAACAGAACGAAGTAGACTACAAAGGCCACCAGCCCCATCACCAGCAGCAACCACACATTCTGGCTGGCCGCAGGCAATTTATACATCAATACATAGTCGATGGCGCCCGCAGAGAAAGAGAACCCGGCATGAATGCCCAGCGTTGTCGCCACAAACAGACTGATGCCCGTCAGCAAGGCGTGGATCAGATACAGCATCGGCGCCAGGAACATAAACAGGAATTCCAGCGGCTCGGTCACACCCGTCAGGAATGCGGTCACCGCAACAGAAAGCAGCATACCACCAACCATTGGACGGCGCGCTTTCGGCGCAGCCAGATACATCGCCAGTGCAGCACCCGGCAGACCAAACATCATGATCGGGAAGAACCCGGACATGAACATCCCCGCCGTGCCGTCACCCGCATAGAAGCGGTTGATATCACCGTGGACCACAGCACCGGCCGCATTGGTGAACTCACCAATCTGGAACCAGGCAATAGTGTTCAGCACCTGATGCAAACCGGTTGGGATCAGCAGACGGTTAACGAAACCGAAGATACCCGCACCGAAAGCCCCCTCAGAGACAATCCACTCACCGCCGGAATGAATTGCCGCCTGAACCGGAGGCCAGACATAACCAAACACCGCCGCCAGCACCAGACAGAAAAAGCCCGTCGCGATAGGTACGAAGCGTTTACCGCCAAAGAAGCTCAGGAAGTCAGGCAGTTTGATGTCAGCCCAGCGGTTGTAGGTCATACCGGCTATCAGGCCCGTAATAATCCCCGCCAGCACACCCATATTGACCGTTGGGTTGATGGTCACCATCGCTTTGGTCAGAATAAAGTAACCCACAGCACCAGCCAGCGCGGCAGCACCGGCGTTGTCTTTAGACCAGGTCGACGCCACACCGATAGCAAAAATCAGTGCGAGGTTGTCAAAAATCGCCCCGCCGCCCTGTGCAATAAACGGCATATTGAGTAAATCAGGCTGGCCGAAGCGCAGCATCAGTGCAGCAACAGGCAGCACGGCTATTGGCAGCTGTAACGACCGCCCTAATCTTTGAAAGAATCCTAAAATATTCACCATTTCCCCCTATGAGACCCGTTAAGGCGGCAAAAACCGTCTGTTTTTTTTCACGGTTTTTTTTGTCAGCCCGACACTACACACCACGAAA
This sequence comes from Erwinia sp. MYb416, assembly GCF_037479575.1. NCBI lineage: Bacteria > Pseudomonadati > Pseudomonadota > Gammaproteobacteria > Enterobacterales > Erwiniaceae > Erwinia > Erwinia sp. MYb416. The sequence goes on along the minus strand of NZ_JBBGYT010000438.1, from coordinate 574,598 downwards.
CGAAGTGTAAAAAAAAATTAATTCGCTTCGCAAATTAAACCGTCATATATGTGATTAAAATCACCTAAAAACGCATTATTCTTAGCATATGGCTGGTCAACAGCACAAACTTATTTTATGATTCGAAAAATCAAAACGGACAAATCCCTCTGTTGCATGATGGTAATCGCGTTACGCTTACCAGAACAACGACAGAGCACCGTTTTAACTTAATACCTAACTCTGCTTATATACGAGGTGCAACATGAGACTGATTCCTCTGGCAACACCAGCCCAGGTCGGAAAATGGGCGGCACGCCATATTGTAAATCGCATCAATGCGTTCAATCCTACCGCCGATCGTCCGTTTGTCCTGGGCTTACCCACTGGAGGCACACCGCTGGAAGCCTATAAACATCTTATTGATATGCACAAAGCGGGCCAGGTCAGCTTCAAGCATGTTGTGACCTTCAATATGGATGAATATGTCGGCCTGCCGAAAGAGCACCCGGAAAGTTACCACAGTTTTATGTTCCGTAACTTTTTTGATCATGTTGATATTTCAAGTGAAAACATCAACCTTCTCAATGGTAATGCACCGGATATTGACGCAGAATGTCGCCAATATGAGGAAAAAATCCGTTCTTACGGCAAAATTCACCTGTTCATGGGTGGCGTAGGAAATGACGGACACATTGCCTTTAACGAACCCGCTTCCTCTCTGGCGTCTCGTACCCGTATTAAAACGCTGACTCACGATACCCGCATCGCCAACTCACGCTTCTTTGGTGGCGACGTCGACCAGGTGCCAAAATATGCCCTGACGGTGGGTGTGGGTACATTACTGGATGCAGAAGAGGTGATGATTCTGGTCACGGGCCATCTGAAAGCTCAGGCGCTGCAAGCCGCAGTAGAAGGCAACGTGAATCATATGTGGACCATCAGCTGTTTGCAGCTGCACGCGAAAGCGGTCGTGGTGTGTGATGAACCGTCCACGATGGAGCTGAAGATGAAAACCGTGAAGTATTTCCGCGAGATGGAAGCTGGAAATATTAAAGATCTGTGATCATCCCTGGTCGCTGTCGTCATTTCAGACCGGTGCCTGCCGGAGGGTTAGCGCCCAGCCGGCAGGACAAGAAATATCAGGAAAGTCAGGAGAACAACTATGTACGCATTAACCCAGGGCCGTATCTACACAGGCCATAAAATCCTCGATCGGCATGCGGTAGTGGTTGCCAATGGCCTGATCGATCGTATCTGCCCGCTGGAGGATCTGCCCGCTGGCATTGAAACTCGTCAGGTTGGCGGTGCGATTATTGCCCCTGGCTTTATTGACCTGCAGCTGAATGGCTGCGGCGGCGTGCAGTTTAACGATGATATTTCAGCGATCAGCGTAGAAACCCTGCAAATCATGCAGAAAGCCAATGAGAAGTCAGGCTGTACCAGCTTTCTGCCTACGCTTATCACCAGCACCGATGAGCTGATGAAACGTGCCGTTGAAGTGATGCGTGCCTGGCTGGCGCAGAACAGCAACCAGGCGCTCGGCCTGCATCTGGAAGGCCCCTGGCTCAATCCGTTGAAAAAAGGCACCCACAATCCAGACCTCATCCGTGCTCCGGATAGCGCGCTGGTCGATTTCCTGTGTGCCAACGCCGATGTCATCAGTAAGATTACCCTCGCGCCAGAAAAAGTAGACGCCGCGGTTATTCGTCAACTGCGTGATGCCGGGATTATCATCTCTGCGGGCCATTCCCACGGTACTTATGACGAAGCGCTTGCCGGGATTGATGCCGGGGTCTCCTTTGCCACGCATTTATATAACGCTATGCCGACCACCAGCGGTCGTGAACCTGGATTAATCGGTGCGTTGTTTGATTCACCGGATGTCTGGTGCGGTATCATCGCCGACGGTTTACATGTCCATTACGCTAACATTCGTAATGCTAAACGAATCAAAGGCGACAAACTGATCCTCGTTACCGATGCCACGGCACCGGCGGGTGCTTCTATTGATCGGTTCATTTTTGCTGGTAAAACAATATACTATCGCAACGGGCTGTGTGTTGATGAGAACGGCACTCTGAGCGGATCTGCGCTAACTATGATTGAGGCTGTAGCAAACAGCGTCGAACACGTGGGCATTTCCCTTGACGAGGCGCTGCGTATGGCAACACTTTATCCGGCCCGCGCAATGGGGGTAGACACGCATTTAGGGTCAATTGAAGCCGGGAAAGTGGCTAATCTGACGGTGTTCACCCGCGATTACAAAATCACCCGGACTATCGTTAATGGTAACGAGGTCTTAAGCGAGTAGATATTTAATGACCACTGGCGGCCAGGCTCAAATTGGAAATGTTGATCTTGTTAAACAACTTAATGGTGCAGCCGTCTACCGGCTCATCGATCAGCAGGGCCCTATCTCACGAATCCAGATCGCCGAGCACAGTCAGCTCGCCCCCGCCAGTGTCACCAAGATCACGCGTCAGCTCATTGAGCGTGGTCTGATTAAAGAAGTTGACCAACAGGCTTCTACCGGGGGGCGCCGGGCGATTTCTATCATTACGGAAACCCGCGGATTTAATACCATTGGCGTGCGCCTTGGTCGCAACGATGCCACCGTCACCCTGTTTGATTTAAGCGGAAAATCGCTGGCGGAAGAGCACTACCCACTGCCAGAACGCACGCAGGAAACCCTCGAAAACGCGCTGTTTAAGGCCATTGCTGACTTTAGCGAACTGCATCAGCGCAAACTGCGCGAACTGATTGCGATCTCCGTCATTCTGCCAGGTCTGGTCGACCCGAAAAACGGTATTATTCGTTATATGCCACACATCAGCGTCAGCCACTGGCCGCTGGTCGCCAACCTGGAAAAACGATTCAATGTCACCAGTTTTGTCGGCCATGACATCCGTAGTCTGGCCCTGGCAGAGCACTATTTTGGCGCATCGCGCGATTGTGCTGACTCCATTTTGGTGCGTGTTCATCGGGGAACAGGTGCCGGGATTATTGCTAACGGTCAGATTTTCCTCGGCAGCAACGGCAACGTGGGTGAGCTGGGGCACATCCAGGTGGACCCGTTAGGCGAGCGTTGCCACTGCGGCAACTTTGGCTGTCTTGAAACTATCGCTGCCAACAGCGCCATTGAACATCGCGTGCGCCATCTACTCACGCAGGGTTATCCAAGTAGTCTCACCCTTGATGATTGTCAGATTCAACTTATCTGCCGTGCCGCCAATCGCGGAGATGCGCTATCAAGTGAAGTGATTGAACATGTTGGCCGTCACCTCGGCAAAGCAATCGCCATTGCCATTAATCTGTTCAATCCACAAAAAATTGTCATTGCCGGTGAAATTACGGAAGCAGATAAAGTGCTGCTGCCGGCAATTGAAGGCTGCATTAATACTCAGGCACTCAAAGCCTTCCGTAAAAATTTACCCGTTGTACGCTCGGAGATCGACCACCGATCGGCCATTGGTGCTTTTGCACTGGTGAAACGCGCCATGCTCAACGGAATTCTGCTTCAGCGCCTGCTGGAAGGTTAATTGAATGATGGACTCTGAACGCATGACGATAAAGAACGTAATCTGTGATATCGACGGCGTGCTGATGCACGACAATACTGCCGTCCCCGGCGCGCGTGAGTTTTTACAGCGCATCGTCGGCAATAATATGCCGCTGGTGGTGTTAACAAACTACCCTTCCCAAACCGCGATGGACCTGTCTAATCGCTTTGCCTCTGCCGGCATTGAACTGCCGGACAGCGTGTTCTATACCTCTGCAATGGCCACTGCGGACTTCCTGAAGCGTCAGGAAGGAAAAAAAGCCTATGTGGTTGGAGAAGGCGCGTTGATCCATGAGCTGTACAAAGCCGGATTTACGATTACCGATATCAATCCTGATTTCGTTATCGTCGGAGAAACCCGTTCCTTTAACTGGGACATGATGCATAAAGCCGCTTTCTTCGTGGCCAATGGTGCACGATTCATCGCAACTAACCCGGACAGCCGTGGACATGGCTTCTCACCAGCCTGTGGCGCGCTTTGCGCAGGTATCGAAAAAATATCCGGCCGTCAGCCTTTTTACGTCGGTAAACCCAGTCCGTGGATTATGCGTGCAGCACTGAATAAGATTCAGGCGCACTCCGAAGAAACGGTGATCGTAGGTGATAACCTGCGCACCGATATTCTTGCTGGCTTCCAGGCCGGGTTGGAAACCATTCTGGTTCTGTCGGGAGTTTCCAGCCTGAGTGACGTTGACGCGATGCCGTTCCGTCCTACCTGGATCTACCCTTCCGTTGCCGATATCGACATTATCTAGTTTTCTGCCCGGTCCGCCGGGCACCGCCCCCACGCTGTGCACTTCTTGTTCACTTTTCACCATTCATTATCGATTCGTCAATAAAACTCCATTTAATTTGCATATCCACTAAGAATTCACCTTGGTCAACAGGCTATTTTTCACCTAATGACTAAATTACTTGCATCACCTCACTGGTTAGCGCATTTTCTTATACATCACGCGATATCTGTCGCTTTAAACCAATATCATCACCGCAAGGTAAGTCGTTAGGGAGCTGTTTATGTGTTCTATTTTTGGTGTACTCGATCTGAAAAGCGATCCTGTTGAACTGCGCAAGAAAGCCCTGGAGCTTTCACGTCTGATGCGTCACCGTGGCCCGGACTGGTCCGGCGTGTATGCCGATGACAAAGCGATCCTCGTCCATGAGCGTCTGTCGATCGTTGACGTTAACAACGGCGCACAGCCGCTGTACAACGCAGCGCATACCCACGTACTTGCGGTGAACGGTGAAATTTACAACCATCAGGCGCTGCGCGCTGAACTGAGCGATCGCTATGAGTTCCAGACCGAGTCTGACTGTGAAGTGATTCTCGCGCTGTATCAGGAAAAAGGCATCGATTTCCTCGATGACCTGCAAGGCATGTTTGCCTTCATTCTGTATGACAGTGTGAAAAACACCTGGTTAATCGGCCGTGACCATATCGGGATTATCCCGCTGTATATGGGCAACGACGAGCACGGTAACCTGTATGTCGCTTCCGAAATGAAAGCGCTGGTGCCTGTATGCCGCAGCATTAAAGAATTCCCACCGGGAAGCTATCTGTCCAGCACCGATGGCGAGATCCGCCGCTACTGGCAGCGTGACTGGTTTGACTATGCCGCAGTAGAAGAAAACGTCACTGATGCAGCGGCGTTGAAAAACGCACTGGAAGAGTCCGTTAAAAGCCACCTGATGTCAGATGTGCCTTACGGTGTCCTGCTGTCCGGTGGTCTGGATTCTTCGATTATCTCTGCCGTGACCAAACGTTTTGCGGCGAAGCGCGTAGAAGATCAGGATAAAAGCGAAGCCTGGTGGCCACAGCTGCACTCCTTTGCCGTTGGCCTGGAAGGATCGCCGGACCTGACCGCGGCGAAAGCCGTGGCAGAACATCTGGGTACCGTGCACCACGAAATTCATTTCACCGTGCAGGAAGGTCTCGATGCGATTCGCGATGTGATTTACCACATCGAAACCTATGATGTGACCACCATCCGCGCGTCTACGCCGATGTACCTGATGTCACGTAAAATCAAGGCAATGGGCATTAAGATGGTACTGTCCGGTGAAGGTGCTGACGAAGTGTTCGGCGGCTACCTTTACTTCCATAAAGCACCGAACGCCCGTGAATTCCACGAAGAGAACGTGCGTAAATTGCATGCACTGCATATGTTTGACTGTGCTCGCGCTAACAAGGCGATGTCAGCCTGGGGCGTGGAAGCGCGTGTACCGTTCCTGGATAAAAAATTCCTGGATGTAGCAATGCGCATCAACCCACAGGATAAAATGTGTGGCAGCAACGGTAAAATGGAAAAACACATCCTGCGTGAGTGTTTTGAATCTTACCTGCCAGCCAGCGTCGCATGGCGCCAGAAAGAGCAGTTCTCTGATGGTGTGGGCTACAGCTGGATTGATACGCTGAAAGAAGTGGCTGCAGAGCAGATTAGCGACCAGCAGTTGCAAACCGCCCACTTCCGTTTCGCGTACAACACGCCAACGTCTAAAGAAGCGTATTTGTACCGTGAAATCTTTGAAGAGCTGTTCCCGCTGCCAAGCGCAGCAGAATGCGTCCCTGGCGGCCCGTCAGTGGCCTGTTCGTCCGCTAAGGCCATAGAATGGGATGAAGCGTTCAAAAACATGGACGATCCATCAGGTCGCGCCGTAGGTGTGCACCAGTCCGCTTACTAATACGTTCGGATAAATCACCGCTAACGGGCCCTTGTGGCCCGTTTTTATTTAGCCGTTGCGTCTGTTAGCATCAGAATTCGTTGATTTTATCGTCATCCTGCTCACAAGGCAGTCAAACAACACGATTGTGACAAAAAACGGGAAAAAACTTGTTGACGCTTTTAGGCCAACTCCGCATAATGCGCCCCGCAACGCCGCAGAAGGTTACGCGAAAAAAGAAGGCTACTTAGCTCAGCTGGTTAGAGCACAGCACTCATAATGCTGGGGTCACAGGTTCGATTCCCGTAGTAGCCACCATCTTTTTTGCGCGGGAGTGGCGAAATTGGTAGACGCACCAGATTTAGGTTCTGGCGCCGCAAGGTGTGCGAGTTCAAGTCTCGCCTCCCGCACCATTTCCATAAGCGGTTTTGCACGGATGGGGTATCGCCAAGCGGTAAGGCACCGGTTTTTGATACCGGCATTCCCTGGTTCGAATCCAGGTACCCCAGCCATTTTTTTAGAAGTATGTTAGTATTGTAAAGCAGTAAAATTAGGCTACTTAGCTCAGCTGGTTAGAGCACAGCACTCATAATGCTGGGGTCACAGGTTCGATTCCCGTAGTAGCCACCAATTTTATTGGGGTGTCGCCAAGTGGTAAGGCTCTGGTTTCTGATACCAGCATTCCGGGGTTCGAATCCCTGCACCCCAGCCATATAAAGACGGCTGGTAGTACGAGTCGCAAAGAAGAAGACGCCTGGTTCGCCAGTCGCATAAAAAATTGGGGTGTCGCCAAGCGGTAAGGCACTGGTTTCTGATACCAGCATTCCGGGGTTCGAATCCCTGCACCCCAGCCATAAAGTATAAAAGCCTGCGCAAGCGGGCTTTTTTACGTCTGTAGTAAATCCAAACTAACGATCATGCAGGGGTTGGCCTTCTGTTTCGGTCAACCCGCAATCTCACAATCCCAGTGCGTACTTCAGCGCCTGCCGTTTTAACACGCCAGAATGCTGCGCCACTATCAGCCCCAGATTACGCACCACTTTAAGCGGCGCAGACTGATTACTGAAGGCGAAATAGAACAGGTCCATACCACTTTGCATCAGCAGATTATCTTTCTGTCGTTTACGCTGATAACGCTGTAATACCGCCGTCGACGCCCAATCCTCTGCCCGCAGACGCGACTCGCTTAATACACTGATTAATGCATCAACATCACGATAGCCCAGATTTACGCCCTGTCCGGCCAGCGGATTAATAGTGTGCGCAGCATCACCCACCAGCGCCAGGCCAGGGAGGACATAACGCGTGGCGTGACGACGAACCAACGGGAATGATCCAGCCGCAAACGGCGTAACCTGGCCGAGACGTGCCGGGAAATGCGCCTGAATCTCTTTTTGCAGCTGTGGCATCGTCATTGCTTGCAGTTGGCGAATACGCGCCGGGCTGTCGTACCACACCAGTGAAGCCCAGCGGTCAAACAGCGGCAGGAAAGCACGTGGCCCCTCCGGGGTAAACTGCTGCCAGGTGGTATCCCCGGCATCCTGCTCACAGCGAACGCTGATTAGCATACAGGACTGAGCATAGTTCCAGCCGTGAATACCAATCCCCGCTAACTGACGTACCTGCGAATTAGCACCATCGGCCCCCACGACCAGCCTGGCGGTGACTGTCTCACCGCTCTCCAACGCCAATTGCCAGCCACCGTTAACTTGCTGTAAATCGCGCAGGCGGGCCGGGCATAACAGCGCCACCTCCTGTTGTTGCAAACGCTGCCACAGCGCACGCTGCAATACGCTGTTTTCAACCATATAACCGAGCTCAGGTAAGCCGAGCGATTCAGCATCGAATCCGACATGCGCGGTCTGCCACTCCCAGGTCTCCAGCTTACGATAAGGGACGCAGCGCATACCGAGTACCGCAGGCCAGACATCCAGCTGCTTCAGCAGTGCGACAGAGGCCGCACCAATGGCCGAAATTCGCACGTCAGGGGGGCTGGCAACATCAAACGCGGCCGGTGCCGCCTGCTCCAGTACCGCGACCTGAAAACCCTGCTGCGCCAGCCCACTTGCCAGCGCGGCGCCCACCATGCCGCCACCGACGATGGCCACATCCACTTTATGTTTTTTTTCCGTCATTTTTTTTCCTTCTCCGGCCGTATCACGCGTGCTGTGCAGCTACACCTCACCGGCAGAATTCTGTTATCCTGATCGTTCGTAAGTGTACCGGATTTTTCTGTGACATTCAGAACACCGGCCTCACTGGCAGCGAAGCACTACAATACGCGCCCCGCTCTCCTTTCTGCATGACAAATGGCAAGTCGATGACAAAAAAACTGCATATTAAAACCTGGGGCTGTCAGATGAATGAGTATGACTCATCCAAAATGGCAGACCTGTTAAACAGCACTCATGGTTATACCCTGACCGATGCGGCAGAAGATGCCGATGTCCTGCTGCTCAACACCTGTTCGATTCGTGAAAAGGCCCAGGAAAAAGTTTTTGCTTTGCTTGGCCGTTGGAGAAAACTGAAGGAGTCTAATCCCGATGTGATTATCGGCGTCGGCGGCTGTGTGGCATCACAGGAAGGCGATCAACTGCGCCAACGTGCCAGCTGCGTGGATATTGTTTTTGGCCCGCAGACCCTGCACCGTTTGCCGGAGATGATTAATACGGTGCGTGGCACAAAAAGCCCAATCGTTGACGTCAGCTTCCCGGAAATCGAGAAATTTGACCGCATGCCCGAGCCGCGTGCTGATGGGCCGACCGCATTTGTCTCGATCATGGAAGGCTGCAATAAATACTGCACCTTCTGTGTGGTGCCTTATACGCGCGGTGAGGAAGTCAGCCGCCCTTCGGATGATATTCTGTTCGAGATCGCTCAACTGGCCGCACAGGGCGTGCGTGAGGTGAATCTGCTGGGTCAGAACGTCAATGCGTATCGCGGTGAGACCTTCGACAGCGGTATCTGCTCATTCGCTGAGCTACTGCGCCTGGTTGCCGCCATTGATGGTATTGACCGCATTCGCTTTACCACCAGCCACCCTATCGAATTTACCGACGATATCATTGATGTCTACCGCGACACACCAGAGCTGGTGAGCTTCCTGCACCTGCCGGTACAAAGCGGAGCCGACCGCATCCTGACGCTGATGAAGCGTGCCCACACGGCGCTGGAATACAAAGCGATTATTCGCAAGCTGGTTGCTGCACGCCCGGATATTCAAATCAGCTCTGACTTTATCATCGGTTTTCCTGGCGAAACGCAGGCAGACTTCGAGCAGACCATGAAGCTGGTCGGTGAAATCAATTTTGATACCAGCTACAGCTTTATCTATTCAGCCCGTCCGGGAACCCCCGCTGCCGACCTGCCGGATGATGTCTCCGACGACGAGAAAAAACAGCGTCTTTATATTCTGCAGGATCGCCTTAATCAGCAGGTGATGGCCTGGAGTCGCCGTAAGCTTGGCACTGTGCAACGCATTCTGGTCGAAGGCACTTCACGTAAAAATGTGATGGAGCTGTCCGGCCGTACTGCATGTAATCGCGTGGTGAATTTTGAAGGCACGCCAGAACACATTGGCAAATTCGTTGATGTCGATATCGTCGATGTCTATGCCAACTCACTGCGCGGCATTTTTGTCCGCGGTGAAGCTCAAATGGACCTGCGCAGCATCGAGACCCCAGCCTCCGTTATTGCACGCACGCGCAAAGAGAACGAACTGGGCGTCGGCACCTTCCAGCCTTAATCCCTCAATAATGCGGCGAGCCTTCCGGGTTCGCCGTATGATTTCATTGCGTTACACTTGCTTTCTGAAAGACGCGCCCAAATATCCACTCGGACGCTTGCAGCTTTATGTGCTGCCATAAATAATTCATTTATGGCGCTGAAGCCAGACAGTCATCCATTTCTCAACCTGGCCCTGTGTGACCCAAAGGATTAGTTTGAATATTGAAACACGTGAAGTAACGCTGGAACCTATTGATAACGCGCGGCTGCTGAGCCTGTGCGGCCCATTTGATGACAATATCAAACAGTTGGAACGCCGACTGGGTATTGAGATCAACCGCCGTGAAAACGCCTTTAAGCTGGTGGGACGTGCGCTGAGCGTTCATGCTGGCGTAGACATTCTGCGTCATCTTTATGTGGATACCGCCCCTGTACGAGGCCATATCCCGGATATCGACCCGGAACAGATTCATCTGGCTATCAAAGAGAGCGGCGTGCTTGAACAGACCGCGGACAGTGTGCCCGAGTTCGGCAAAGCGATTCATATTAAAACCAAACGCGGCGTGATCAAACCGCGTACGCCAAACCAGGCGCAGTATGTCGCCAACATTCTCGACCATGATGTTACGTTTGGTATTGGCCCTGCGGGAACCGGTAAAACGTATCTGGCGGTCGCAGCCGCGGTGGATGCCCTGGAGCGCCAGGAGATCCGTCGTATTATGCTGACCCGTCCTGCCGTTGAAGCCGGTGAAAAACTCGGCTTCCTGCCGGGGGACCTCAGCCAGAAGGTGGACCCCTACCTGCGCCCTCTGTACGACGCTCTGTTCGAGATGCTGGGCTTTGAACGCGTGGAGAAGCTGATCGAGCGTAACGTGATTGAAGTGGCACCGCTGGCCTATATGCGCGGTCGTACACTGAACGATGCGTTTATCATTCTCGATGAAAGCCAGAACACCACCATCGAACAGATGAAGATGTTTCTGACGCGTATTGGATTTAACTCGAAAGCGGTGATCACCGGTGATGTGACGCAAATTGACCTGCCACGTAACCTGAAATCCGGCCTGCGCCATGCTATTGAGGTGCTGTCCGATGTGGATGAACTGAGTTTTAACTTCTTTCACAGTGAAGACGTGGTGCGCCATCCTGTCGTTGCGCGCATTGTCGTTGCCTATGAAGCCTGGGAAGCTGCCGACCAAAAACGGCGTGATGCCCAGGCAGAAGAACGTAAACGTGAAGCACTGGCTGCCCAGCAGGCTTCACAGGAGAACAAATGAGTAATGTTATTCTGGACCTGCAACTCGCCTGTGAAAGCGAGCAGGGTCTGCCAGCTGAAGCCGATTTTCAACGCTGGCTGGAGGCGGTACTGCCGCAGTTCCAGCCAGAAAGCGAAGTCACTATCCGTCTGGTTGATGAAGCGGAAAGCCGTGAGTTAAACCACACCTATCGCGCAAAAGACAAACCGACTAATGTGCTGTCCTTCCCATTTGAAGCCCCTCCGGGCATCGAACTGCCCCTGCTGGGCGATTTGATTATCTGTCGCCAGGTGGTGGAAGCGGAAGCTACCGAACAGGAAAAAACGCTTGAGGCCCACTGGGCGCACATGGTGATCCACGGTAGCCTGCATCTGTTGGGTTATGATCACATTGAAGATGACGAAGCCGAAGAGATGGAATCGCTGGAGACCGAGATAATGCTTGCTCTTGGCTATCCCGATCCGTACATTTCGGAGAAAGAATAAGTACCTGGCTTGTATCGCCTGAAAATGAAGGCCACTGCGGCTTCAGATGACAGATTTGTACAAGCCATCACGCCTGCCCCACCTGGGGCAGCCGATTTTATTGATAGAGAGACAAACTCAAAAACGCCATGAGCGATGACCATTCACAAAACAATGACAGTCCCAGTACCAAAAAGGGATTTTTTACGCTGATTCTCAACCAATTGTTCCACGGTGAGCCGAAAAACCGCGATGACCTGCTGGAGTTGATCCGTGATTCTGAACAGAATGACCTGATCGACCCGGATACCAGGGACATGCTGGAAGGTGTGATGGATATCGCCGAACAGCGTGTACGCGACATCATGATCCCTCGCTCTCAGATGGTCACGCTCAAGCGTAACCAGACGCTGGAAGAGTGCCTGGCGGTGATTATTGAGTCTGCCCACTCACGTTTTCCGGTGATCAGCGAAGACAAGGACCATGTTGAAGGCATCCTGATGGCCAAGGACCTGCTGCCATTTATGAGCAGTGAGTCTGAGCCGTTCAGTATGGAAAAGGTACTGCGCCCAGCGGTGGTGGTGCCGGAAAGTAAGCGTGTCGACCGGATGCTGAAAGAGTTCCGTTCACAGCGCTATCATATGGCTATTGTGATTGATGAATTTGGTGGCGTGTCCGGCCTGGTGACTATCGAGGATATCCTTGAGCTGATCGTCGGTGAAATTGAAGATGAGTATGACGATGAAGAAGATCGCGATATTCGTCAGCTCAGTCGCCACACTTACACCATTCGCGCCCTGACGCCGATCGAAGATTTCAACGAAGTCTTCAACACCCACTTCAGCGATGAAGAAGTGGATACCATCGGCGGCCTGGTGATGCAGGGCTTTGGCCATCTGCCGGCACGGGGTGAAAGCATTGAGATCGATGGTTACCAGTTTAAAGTCGCGATGGCAGACAGCCGCCGTATTATTCAGGTCCATGTCAAAATCCCGGAAAATTCGCCGCAACCGACTCTGGAAGAGTAACCGACTTATGGCAATTGCCTTATTCTGCCAGCGCCAGCAGGTTCGCCTGCTTTTAGCGCTTATCACGGGTGCCATTGGCACCCTTTCTTTCTCCCCCTATGATTTCTGGCCTGCGGCACTGGTTTCACTGATCGGCTTACAGGCCCTGACGTTAAACCGCAGCACGCGTCAGGCCAGTGCCATCGGCTTTGTCTGGGGCATGGGACTGTTCGGTAGCGGCATTAACTGGGTTTACGTCAGCATTGCCACCTTCGGCGGAATGCCTGGCCCGGTCAATGTCTTCCTTGTGATCCTGCTGGCAGCCTGGCTGTCTCTCTACCCCCTGCTGTTTGCTGCCCTGCTCAACCGCCTGAGCCCGAAAACCACGCTGCTGCGCCTGGCGCTGGCGGCTCCGGTGCTGTGGCAAATGACGGAGTTCCTGCGCGGCTGGGTACTGACCGGTTTCCCGTGGTTGCAGTTTGGCTACAGCCAGATTAATGGCCCGCTGAAAGGCCTGGCGCCATTACTGGGTGTGGAAGGCATCACCTTCCTGCTGATGATTATCGCCGGCCTGGCGGTGTATGCCGCACTGAAACGCCATCTGGCTGCTGGTGTCGCCGCCCTGGCATTACTGTTGCTCCCCTGGCCGCTGCGTCAGATCAGCTGGTTCCAGCCTTTGCCCGAGCGGGCAGTGGATGTGGCGCTGGTTCAGGGCAATATCGAACAATCGATGAAGTGGGATCCGGATCAGCTGGTGAATACGCTGAAAACCTATACCGCGCTCAGCCGTCCGTTTGTAGGGAAAGCGCCGATCATCATCTGGCCAGAGTCGGCGATTCCTGACCTGGAAACTCGCCAGCAGCCGTTCCTGAAAGCCGTGGATGAACAACTGCGGGCTGGAGGCAGTAGCCTGGTGACCGGCATTGTTGATTCACGCCTCGAAAGCAATCGCTACCACGACTACAACACCATCATCGTGCTGGGCGGACCGCAGCCTTACAACTATTTCAGCAAGAACCGCTACCAGAAGAATCATCTGGTGCCTTTTGGTGAGTTCGTTCCGCTGGAAACCCTGCTGCGTCCACTGGCACCGTTCTTCGACCTGCCAATGTCTTCCTTCAGTCGGGGTGACTACGTGCAGCCACAGCTCCAGGTTGCGGGTTACAACCTGACAGCCGCCATCTGCTACGAAATCGTACTGGGCCAGCAGGTGCGTGACAACTTCAGGCCCGATACCAACTTCCTTCTGACAATCTCGAACGATGCCTGGTTTGGTCACTCCATTGGTCCGTGGCAGCATCTGCAAATGGCGCGTATGCGTGCACTGGAACTCGGCCGCCCACTGCTTCGCAGCACCAATAACGGAGTGACAGCAGTGGTGAATGCTGAGGGTGAGATTGCACAGATTATTCCACAGTTCAAAGCGGAAGTACTGGCAGCCAAGGTCACACCGACGACCGGGCTGACACCTTATGCCCGAATCGGCAACTGGGGTATCTGGGCTGTGACATTACTGTTTGCCCTTGCTGGCGTCCTCTGCGCCTGGCGTTCACGCCGTTCATAACTCTCTCCGGGCGAGGCATGCCTCGCCCCGATCTTTCTCCCCCCATCCCCAACAGCTTATGCTGCATTTCTGTTAAAAAACCGCCGTTGGCACGATGATTGCAAAATATTTCCGTGAAACGTGTGTCAGCCCGATATCAAGTCGCTACGAAATCGTTCGCGCACCGTCATGGCGCAGATATTGCACCCATGCGAAGCATTGTCGAAAGAATCGCACTTAATTGGTGCGGGTTGCATCGCAAAAAAGAAACTTTTCCGTATCACTTCATTAACATTCAGCTATGTTATGGGGGAATGACACCGTTTTCGCTATGGATAAAACAGATAACTAGCAGGAAATACACACATCACATCACGTCGGCGTGGGTTTATTTCGCGCCACAACTGCAAAGGAGTTGGAACATGAAATTACGGAAACTGGGGCTTTGCCTTGCACTGGCAGGATTCGCCTCTGGTATCGCTCACGCTGAGGACGCAAAACCACAGGCAGCAGCTGATGCACAACAGCAAGCATCTACTCTGGAAAAGATTGCTAAAAACGGCGTGATCGTCGTTGGCCACCGTGAATCCTCCGTCCCGTTCTCCTACTACGACAACCAGCAAAAAGTTGTGGGTTACTCTCAGGATTATTCCAACGCGATTGTTGAAGCTATCAAGAAAAAGCTGAACAAACCTGACCTGCAAGTAAAAATGCTACCGATTACCTCGCAGAACCGTATTCCGCTGTTGCAAAACGGCACCTACGATTTTGAATGTGGCTCTACCACCAATAACCTTGAGCGCCAGAAACAGGCCAGCTTCTCCGACAGCATCTTCGTCGTCGGTACGCGTCTGCTGGTGAAGAAAGGCGGCGCGATTAAAGACTTCGCCGATCTGAAAGGCAAAAGTGTTGTTGTGACTTCAGGTACCACGTCAGAAATTCTGCTGAACAAGCTGAACGACGAGAAGAAACTCGACATGCGTATCATCAGTGCAAAAGATCACGGTGACTCTTTCCGCACCCTGGAAAGCGGCCGCGCTGTCGCATTTATGATGGATGATGCACTGCTGGCAGGTGAACGAGCTAAGGCAAAAAAACCGGCTAACTGGGAAATTCTTGGCACTCCACAGTCTCACGAAGCTTACGGCTGTATGCTGAGAAAAGGTGATGGCGAGTTTAAAAAGCTGATGGACGACACAATTGCCCAGGCACAGACGTCTGGCGAAGCCACTAAGTGGTTCGACAAATGGTTCAAACAGCCTATCCCACCAAAAAATATGACGATGGACTTTGACCTGTCTGACGACATGAAAGCATTGTTCAAAGCGCCTAACGACAAGGCAATGAATTAATAAAGAAAAAACACGCACTGATTCGCGTGTCAACAGGGCGGTACGCTGCCCTACGATTGTTGAACACAGGCTCGGACAGACACAGTCAGGCGGACAGGGCTTACGTTCTGGCGCCTGACGAAGATGCAAACCGGTCGTTCCCCGGTGCGCATATCAAAATATTCTCCCGAAACAGGGAGAGTATTTGAGCCTCTCATCAATCTTCAGGGTAGCGGTCGCTACCCTTTTTTTCCGGAGTATTTTATGTCTATTGATTGGAACTGGGGAATATTCCTGCAAGAGGCCCCATTCGGTAATACAACCTATCTTGGTTGGCTGTGGTCCGGTTTTCAGGTCACCATCGCCGTCTCCGTTTGTGCCTGGATCATCGCCCTGTTAGTCGGTTCCCTGTTCGGTATTTTGCGAACCGTTCCTAACCGTTTACTGTCCGGTCTTGGCACCTGCTACGTTGAGTTATTCCGTAACGTGCCGCTGATCGTGCAATTCTTTATCTGGTATCTGGTGGTGCCGGAGCTGCTGCCGGAAGGTCTTGGCATGTGGTTTAAATCGGAAATCGATCCGAACATCCAGTTCTTCACCTGCTCCGTGCTGTGCCTGGGTCTGTTCACCGCCGCCCGTGTTTGTGAACAGGTTCGTGCCGCTATTCAGTCACTTCCCAGCGGCCAAAAAAATGCCGGACTGGCCATGGGGCTGACGCTGCCACAAACCTACCGCTATGTGCTGCTGCCTAACGCCTATCGCGTGATTGTGCCGCCGATGACCTCGGAGATGCTCAATCTGGTCAAAAACTCAGCCATTGCTTCCACCATCGGGCTGGTTGATATGGCGGCTCAGGCGGGAAAACTGCTGGACTACTCCGCACACGCCTATGAATCTTTCACCGCAATTACCCTCGCCTACATCGCTATCAACGCGGTGATCATGCTGCTGATGGGGCTGGTTGAACGTAAAGTCCGCTTACCGGGGGGCAAATAAACAATGTATGAATTTGACTGGAGTACCATCGTCCCCAATCTTCCTTACCTCTGGGCAGGGATGGTTGTTACGCTGAAAATCACCGTGACGGCGGTAATTTTTGGCATCATCTGGGGCACCCTGCTGGCGGTCATGCGCCTGTCATCCTTCAAACCTATCAGCTGGTTCGCCAAGATCTACGTTAACCTGTTCCGCTCCGTTCCGCTGGTGATGGTGTTGCTGTGGTTCTATCTGGTGGTGCCAAGTTTCCTGCAGCAGGTGCTGGGGCTGTCGCCGAAGACAGATATCCGCCTGATCTCTGCGATGGTGGCCTTCTCGCTATTCGAAGCCGCGTATTACTCAGAAATCATCCGTGCGGGTATTCTGAGTATTGCTCGTGGTCAGGGTAGCGCTGCACTGGCACTGGGTATGACGCAGTGGCAATCGATGCGGTTGATCATCCTGCCTCAGGCGTTTCGCGCCATGGTGCCGCTGCTGCTTACCCAGGGCATTGTTTTATTCCAGGACACCTCGCTGGTCTATGTTCTGAGCCTGGCGGACTTCTTCCGTACTGCCGATACCATCGGTGTGAATAACGGTACTGAGATTGAAATGGTGCTGTTTGCCGGTGCGATTTACTTCGTTATCAGCCTTAGCGCTTCGCTGTTGGTCAGCTATTTAAAGAAAAAAAGGACTGCGTAAATGATTACCCTGAAAAATGTTTCTAAGTGGTATGGTCACTTTCAGGTGCTGACCGACTGCTCAACCGAAGTCAAAAAAGGTGAAGTGGTGGTGGTGTGTGGTCCTTCAGGCTCAGGGAAGTCGACGCTGATCAAAACGGTGAACGGTCTTGAGCCTATCCAAAAAGGGCTGATTGAAGTGAATGGCACCCCCGTCAACGACAAGAAGACCAACCTTGCCCAACTGCGTTCTAAAGTTGGCATGGTGTTTCAGCATTTTGAGCTGTTCCCACATCTGTCGATCGTCGAGAACCTGACGCTGGCACAGGTAAAAGTCCTGAAACGCAATAAAGAAGAAGCGCGTCAGAAAGGGCTTAAGCTACTCGAACGCGTTGGACTGTCCGCCCATGCCAATAAGTTCCCTGGACAGCTCTCCGGTGGTCAGCAACAGCGTGTAGCAATTGCCCGCGCGCTGTGTATGGATCCTATCGCCATGTTGTTCGACGAACCCACTTCAGCGCTGGACCCAGAAATGATCAATGAAGTGCTGGACGTCATGGTCGAACTGGCGAATGAAGGCATGACAATGATGGTGGTGACGCACGAAATGGGCTTCGCCCGTAAAGTGGCCAACCGGGTGATCTTTATGGATGAAGGAAAGATTGTCGAAGATTCACCGAAGGATGAGTTCTTCAACAATCCACAGTCTGAGCGTGCTAAAGACTTCCTGGCGAAGATTCTGCATTAATCCGTAGGGAGCCAGGTATGCCTGGCTCTGGGTCGGGCATGCCCGACCCCTACATTAATCCGTTGTGCCATTGTCCTGCGTTCATTTATGGCTCAAAGGGCTGACGTACAAACTGGTCATGACTGCACTCCGGGCAACGTTTCAGAACCTCGGGTGTGTAAATCGCCCGCGTATACTGACAGTTCTCACACACCAGATTGCCCAATCCCACCACTTCACCACTTTGATAGACACCATGATGGTTGAGGTCCTGGAAGACCTCGCGCCACTCAAGCTGACTCTTATCCGTAATATCAGCCAGCTCCTTCCACAGGCTCTGACGGATAACCCGCATAAACACGCTATCGCTTAATTCTTCCTGGTTCTCCGCATAGCTGCGGGCAAACTCTTCGAGATCACGACGAACGGCACGACTGACTTCATCAATTTCGCTACGGGTCAACTCACCCCGGTTTTGCATGCGCTGTCGGGCACTCTCCACCAGAGTATCGATGTCACGTTCACCGCGCTCCAGGCGTTGGGTCAGCGAGGACACCAGCTCGCGATAATACTGAGCAACCTTGTTCATAGACACTCCTTATTGATAACGAAAGCGTTTCTCCTCATTCTAGTTGCTGATGGCAAATACCCACATTTTCGCACTGAAATTTGCCGCCGCGCTTCCAGCTTGTAGAGAAATGCCCCGCGGCAGGACGCTTACTGTTGTTGCCTCGGGGCCGAATCAGCTATGCTATGCGGATCTGAACGAACACGAAAAAATTGATACAAAGGACTACTGGCTACTATGCAAGAGCAATATCGCCCGGAAGAGATAGAATCCCATGTTCAGCAGCAATGGGATAACAAGCAAACGTTCAAAGTGACCGAAGAAGAAGGTAAAGAGAAGTACTACTGCCTCTCCATGCTGCCCTATCCTTCTGGCCGCCTGCACATGGGCCACGTACGCAACTATACCATTGGCGATGTGATCTCCCGCTATCAGCGCATGCTGGGTAAAAACGTCTTACAGCCTATCGGCTGGGATGCATTCGGTCTGCCCGCTGAAGGAGCCGCAGTTAAAAACAACACTGCGCCTGCGCCATGGACTTACTCCAACATCGACTACATGAAGAACCAGCTTAAACTGCTGGGCTTCGGCTACGACTGGAACCGCGAACTGGCGACCTGTCAGCCAGAATACTATCGCTGGGAACAGTGGTTCTTTACCAAGCTGTATGAAAAAGGCCTGGTCTATAAAAAGACCTCTGCGGTTAACTGGTGTCCACACGATCTGACCGTTCTGGCTAACGAGCAGGTCATCGATGGCTGCTGCTGGCGTTGTGATACCAAAGTTGAGCGTAAAGAGATCCCGCAGTGGTTTGTAAAAATCACGGATTATGCTGACGAACTGCTGAATGACCTCGACACGCTGGAAAGCTGGCCTGAACAGGTTAAAACCATGCAGCGTAACTGGATTGGCCGTTCTGAAGGCGTGGAAATCGAGTTTAATGTCAGCAACAGCCCGGAAAAGCTGCGCGTATATACCACACGTCCTGACACGTTCATGGGTGTGACTTACCTCGCTGTGGCTGCAGGCCATCCTCTGGCTGCACAAGCAGCAGCAAGCAACCCTGCGCTGGCTGACTTTATCGCTGAATGCCGTAACACCAAAGTTGCTGAAGCAGAAATGGCAACCATGGAGAAAAAAGGCATGGCCACCGGCCTGTACGCACAACACCCGCTGACGGGTGAGGACGTGCCGGTATGGGTCGCTAACTTCGTGCTGATGGAATACGGCACAGGTGCTGTGATGGCCGTTCCTGGCCACGACCAGCGCGACTGGGAGTTCGCCACTAAATACGACCTGCAGATCAAACCGGTTATCCTGGCTGCAGACGGCAGCGCACCGGATCTGAGCGAAGCGGCAATGACCGAAAAAGGCACGCTGTTTAACTCCGGTGAGTTTGACGGTTTGTCTTATGAAGAAGGCTTCAACGCCATCGCGACGAAACTGGCCGATAACGGCGTCGGTGAGCGTAAAGTGAACTACCGCCTGCGCGACTGGGGTGTGTCTCGTCAGCGTTACTGGGGCGCCCCAATCCCAATGGTCACCCTGGAAGACGGTACCGTTATGCCAACCCCGGAAGACCAGCTGCCGGTGATCCTGCCAGAAGACGTGGTGATGGATGGCATTACCAGCCCGATTAAAGCCGATCCTGAATGGGCAAAGACCACCGTCAACGGCCAGCCTGCGTTGCGTGAAACCGACACCTTTGACACCTTTATGGAATCCTCATGGTATTACGCGCGTTACACCTGCCCGGATTACGATAAAGGCATGCTGGACCCGGCTGCCGCCAACTACTGGCTGCCAGTGGACCAATATGTTGGCGGCATCGAACACGCCATCATGCACCTGCTTTACTTCCGTTTCTTCCATAAACTGCTGCGTGATGCAGGCCTGGTGAACTCGGATGAACCCGCAAAACGCCTGCTGTGTCAGGGAATGGTACTGGCAGATGCCTTCTACTATCTTGGTACCAGCGGAGAACGTAACTGGGTTTCACCGGTTGACGTGACCGTTGAGCGTGATGAGAAGGGCCGTATCACCAAAGCCAGCGATGCCGAAGGCCATGAGCTGGTGTATGCCGGCATGAGCAAAATGTCGAAGTCGAAAAACAACGGCATCGACCCACAGATCATGGTTGAGCGTTACGGTGCAGATACTGTTCGTCTGTTTATGATGTTTGCTTCACCAGCAGAAATGACGCTGGAATGGCAGGAATCCGGCGTGGAAGGGGCTAACCGCTTCCTGAAACGTGTCTGGAAGCTGGCGTTTGAACATACAGAAAAAGGCGCAACGGTTGCCCTGAACGTTGATGAACTCAACGACGATCAAAAAAGCCTGCGTCGTGACTTGCACAAAACCATCAGTAAAGTGTCTGATGATATCGGCCGTCGTCAGACCTTTAACACCGCGATTGCGGCAATTATGGAGCTGATGAACAAACTGGCACGCGCCCCACAGGAGAGCGAACAGGATCGTGCGCTGATGCAGGAAGCGCTGCTGGCCGTTGTACGCATGCTCAACCCGTTTACCCCGCACGCCAGCTTCGTGCTGTGGCAGGCGCTGGGTGGCGCTGGGGATATTGACAACGCACCGTGGCCGCAGGCAGACGACGCTGCAATGGTAGAAGATTCACTGCTGGTTGTGGTACAGGTTAACGGCAAGGTGCGCGGTAAAATCACCGTAGCCGCTGACGCTAATCAAGAACAGGTGCAGGCTCGCGCTGCGCAGGAGCATCTGGTGGCCAAATATCTCGATGGCGTCACCATTCGTAAAGTGATTTACGTACCGGGCAAGCTGCTTAACCTGGTCGTTGGTTGATGTCTGGAGGAATTGTGCGACATCCTATAGTCTCTCTGTTACTCAGCCTGGCGGTGTTGATCACCGCCGGTTGTGGTTACCATCTGCGCGGCACCACATCGGTGCCGCCGGAAATGAAAACCCTGATTCTCGATACCGCTGACCCGTACGGTCCACTGACTCGCGAGGTGCGTGAACAGTTAAGACTGAACGATGTTAACATTATTGATAATCCGCAAGAGCGCACCGATGTCCCTTCCCTGCGTCTGATGGGCGAAACTCGGGGTCGTGATACCGCCTCGATTTTCCAGGACGGTAAAACGGCGGAGTATTCAATGGTGATGACTGTTAATGCTCAGGTACTGGTACCCAATAAGGGCATCTATCCAATCAGCGCCACGGTGTATCGTTCATTCTTTGATAACCCACTGGCAGCGTTGGCGAAAGACTCTGAACAGCAGATCATTGTCAATGAAATGCGAACTCAGGCCGTGCAGCAGCTGGTGCGCAAGCTTCTCACCGTGCATGCGGCTGAGAACGATGCGTCAATCAACACGCTTGGCAATACCCCCTCAGCGGTCGACCGTTTACCGACTGATCCGGGCAGTATGTCGGACAGTTCTTACACACGATGATCAGGATTTACCCTGAACAGCTAGGCGCGCAACTCCGTGAGGGGCTGCGCGCCTGTTATTTATTGAGTGGTAATGAACCGCTGCTGCTGCAGGAAGCGCAAGATGACATTCGTGCCGCCGCCCAGCAGCAGGGCTTTACCGAACACTTCAGTGTCACACTGGAAGCGAGCACCGACTGGCAGGATATTTTTGCCATCTGTCAGGCGCTCAGTCTGTTTTCCAGCCGCCAGACACTGCAACTGATTTTGCCAGAAAATGGCCCCAATGCCGCGACAGGTGAACAACTGCTCACCCTGTCGACACTGCTGCACAGCGATATTCTGCTGGTGCTGCGAGCCGCCAAACTGACCAAGGCGCAGGAAAATAGCGCCTGGTATAAAGCGCTCAGTGCACAAGGTGTTGTGGTTCCCTGCCAGACGCCGGAACAGGCGCAACTGCCGCGCTGGGTTTCTGCACGCGCCAAAAAGCACCAACTCACGCTGGATGATGCCGCTAATCAGCTGTTGTGTTACTGCTACGAAGGCAACCTGCTGGCTTTGTCGCAAGCGCTGGAGCGGCTTTCGCTGCTGTGGCCGGACGGAAAGCTGACGCTACCCCGCGTTGAGCAGGCGGTAAACGATGCTGCGCACTTTACCCCTTTCCACTGGGTAGATGCCCTGCTGGCAGGTAAAAGCAAACGCGCCCTGCACATCCTGCACCAGATGCATTCCGAAGATAGCGAGCCGGTGATCCTGATGCGAACCCTGCAACGCGACCTGCTGCTGCTGGTGACGTTACAGCGACAAATGGCACAGACGCCGCTCCGCACGCTGTTCGATCAGCATCGCGTCTGGCAGAACCGCCGTACGCTATTCAGCGATGCATTACAGCGACTGAGTGCCATGCAACTCGCCCAGGCGGTAAGGCTGCTAACGCAGATTGAGTTAACACTAAAACAGGATTACGGCCAGTCTGTTTGGTCTGAGCTGGAAACCCTGGCGCTGATGTTATGCCATCCATCATTCCCGGCGAGTTTTTGTGATGTCTGATCGCTACGCGCTCCATGCGCTGTTCGGTGGCACATTTGACCCGATTCATTACGGTCACCTGAAACCAGCAGAAGCACTGGCCCATCTCACCGGGCTGGAAAAAGTGACATTATTGCCGAACAACGTCCCGCCACATCGTCCACAGCCGGAAGCCACACCAGAACAGCGTGTGGCGATGGTAAAACTGGCGATTAGCGATAACCCGCTGTTTGACCTTGATCTGCGGGAAATGCAGCGCGACACGCCGTCTTATACTATCGACACGCTGGCAGCCCTGCGCCTTGAACGCGGTGACCGACAGCCACTCGCCTTTATCATTGGTCAGGATTCCCTGCTCACCTTACACAAATGGCATCGCTGGCAGGATTTACTGTCACTTTGCCACCTGCTGGTCTGTCAACGCCCCGGCTATCGCAGTGAAATGGAGACACCAGAGCTGCAACGCTGGCTTGACTGTCATCTGACAACACAGCCACAGGTGCTACAACAATCGCCCGCCGGTAATATTCTTCTGGCTGAAACACCGTTGATTGATATTTCCGCCACGGAAATCCGCGCTCGCCGCCATCGGGGCCAGTCGGATGTCGACCTGCTGCCCCCGGCAGTCAGCGACTACATCGATCGCGAGGGTTTATATCGTAACCTCTAACAGCGTGATATACTGCGCCGCTCAAATTTTCAGGGCGTAAGCCCCGCAAACACACAATGTTACGGTTATCATTTCGGCTGACATAGCTTATATGAGATAACCCATCAGACTTAAAATCCCAAGGGGGAACCTTTTGCAAGGTCAAGCACTCCAAGACTTCGTCATTGATAAATGTGACGATTTAAAAGCTCAGGACATCATTGCTATCGACGTTCAGGGCAAATCAAGCATCACCAGCTGCATGGTTATCTGCACCGGTACATCTACACGTCATCTGGTTTCAATCGCAGAACACGTGGTACAGGAAGCCAAGCTGATCGGTCTGGATGCATTTCGCGTGAACAGCCGTGCCCCAAGTGACTGGGTAGTGGTTGATCTCGGTGAAGTCATTGTTCATGTGATGGAAGCTGAGAGCCGTAAGCTCTACGAACTGGAAAAGCTCTGGAGTTAAACCGTGAAGCTTCAACTGGTCGCCGTCGGCACCAAAATGCCTGACTGGGTACAAACTGGTTTTATGGAATATCTGCGGCGTTTTCCCAAAGATATGCCCTTTGAACTGGTTGAAGTGCCCGCCGGAAAGCGCGGTAAAAATGCGGATATCAAACGCATTCTGGAAAAAGAAGGCGAACTGATGCTGGCCGCCGCAGGAAAAGGCAACCGCATCGTCACGCTGGATATACCCGGCCAGCCGTGGGAAACCCCGCAGCTTGCCAGCCAGCTGGAGCGCTGGAAGCAGGATGGCCGTGATGTCAGCCTGTTTATTGGCGGACCGGAAGGCTTGTCACCCGCCTGCAAGGCTGCGGCGGAACAAAGCTGGTCACTCTCGGCGCTAACCCTGCCCCATCCGCTGGTACGCGTATTGGTTGCAGAGAGTTTATATCGTGCATGGAGCATTACTGCGAATCATCCTTATCATCGCGAATAGCGAATAAGGCTAACCGGACTGACAAAGCAGCGGATGAAATTACAACGTAACTCCTTTCGTGACTACACCGCCGAGCAGACTCTGTTTGTTCGCAGGGCTCTGATTGCATTTTTTGGCATTATCACACTTTCCGGTGTTCTGGTGGCCAATCTTTACCACCTGCAAATCATCCGCTTTGATGACTACAGCACGCGCTCCAATGAAAACCGCATCAAGCTGGTTCCTGTCGCACCGAGTCGCGGGATTATTTACGATCGTAATGGCGTCCCGCTGGCGCTTAATCGCACCATTTATCAGCTTGAGCTGATGCCCGAAAAAGTGGAGAACCTGCAGCAGACGTTGCAGGAACTTAAACCGATTATCGATCTCACCGATGACGATATCGAAGCCTTTCAAAAAGAGCGCAAACGCTCGCGCCGCTTTACGTCTATCGCGGTGAAAACCAGCCTGAACGATGTCCAGGTGGCGCGTTTCGCCGTGAACCAATATCGCTTCCCCGGCGCTGAAGTCAAAGGCTACCAGCGTCGCTATTATCCCTACGGATCTGCCCTGACCCATGTGCTGGGTTACGTGTCGAAAATTAACGATCGTGACGTCGAGCGCCTGGACAAAGAGGGTAAATGGCCGAACTATGCTGCCACTCATGACATCGGCAAACTGGGTATTGAACGCTACTATGAAGATGTTCTGCACGGTAAAACCGGCTACGAAGAAGTAGAAGTTAACAATCGTGGCCGCGTGATCCGCCAGTTGCATGAGCAATCCCCTCAGGCCGGGCGTGATATCTACCTGACCATTGATCTTAAACTTCAGCAATATATCGAAACCTTGCTGGCGGGTAGCCGTGCGGCAGTGGTGGTAACGGATCCGCGGAATGGCGAAATCCTGTCGATGGTTTCCATGCCAAGCTATGATCCAAATCTGTTTGTCGATGGTATCTCGAGTAAAGATTACAACGGCCTGCTGCATGACGAAAACCGCCCATTGATTAACCGTGCCACCCAGGGTGCCTACCCTCCCGCCTCGACGGTGAAACCGTATATTGCGGTCTCCGCCCTGACGGCAGGTGTTATCACCCGCAATACCAGTTTGTTTGACCCCGGCTGGTGGCAGCTGCCCGGTTCTGAGAAGCGCTTTCGTGACTGGAAACGCTGGGGTCATGGTCGTCTGAATGTCACCAAATCGCTGGAAGAATCTGCCGATACCTTCTTCTATCAGGTCGCCTATGATATGGGCATTGACCGTCTGGGCGAATGGATGAGCAAATTCGGTTACGGTCATCTTTCGGGCATCGATCTGATCGAAGAAACCCCGGGTAACATGCCCACGCGCGAATGGAAAATGAAGCGCTTTAAGAAACCCTGGTACCAGGGTGATACCATCCCGGTGGGCATCGGCCAGGGTTACTGGACCGCGACACCGGTGCAGATGAACAAAGCGCTGATGATCCTGATTAACGACGGTGTGATTAAAACGCCACACCTGATGATGGACACCATGCAAGGCTCGGTGAAAGTGCCGTGGCGTCAACCCCCGGCTGCGCCTATCGCGGATATTCACACCGGATACTGGGAAATTGCGAAAGACGGGATGTATGGCGTGGCGAACCGTCCAAACGGTACGGCGCGTAAAAGCTTTGACGATGCGCCCTATAAAATTGCCGCCAAGTCCGGTACCGCGCAGGTATTTGGCCTGAAAGCGAACGAAACCTACAACGCCCACAAACTGACTGAGCGCCTGCGTGACCATAAACTGATGACCGCGTTTGCGCCTTATGATCACCCACGCGTGGCCGTCAGTATTATTCTCGAAAACGGCGGCGCAGGCCCGGCAGTCGGTACGATCATGCGCCAGATACTCGACCATATTATTCTTGGCGATAACAATACCAACCTGCCTGACGCTGCACCAACGCCGCCAGGCTATGAAGGCGAATAACCGGTTATGAATGATAGCCATCAAAAACGGACAATCTGGACTCGCATCCACGTTGATCCTCTATTTTGCCTCATCATTACCGCGCTGCTGATCTACAGTGCGCTGGTGATGTGGAGTGCCAGCGGCCAGGATCCCGGCATGATGGAGCGCAAGCTCGGTCAGATCGCCATGGGCGTGATTGTCATGCTGGTGATGGCGCAGATCCCACCGCGCGTCTACGAGGGGTGGGCACCCTATCTGTATATTGTCTGCGTGATCCTGCTGATTGCGGTCGATGCGTTCGGTCATATCAGTAAAGGCGCACAGCGCTGGCTGGATCTCGGCGTGGTACGATTCCAACCATCGGAAATCGCTAAAATAGCCGTACCACTGATGGTGGCGCGCTTTATTAACCGTGATGTCTGCCCGCCTACGCTGAAAAATACCGCTATCGCGCTGGTACTGATCTTTATGCCGACCCTGCTGGTGGCTGCACAGCCCGATCTGGGAACGTCGATCCTGATTGCCGCTTCCGGGCTTTTTGTCCTTTTCCTGTCTGGCATGAGCTGGAAACTGATCGCTGTTGCGGTGCTGCTGGTCGCCGCATTTATCCCGATCCTGTGGTTCTTCCTGATGCACGACTATCAGCGCGATCGCGTGATGATGTTGCTGGATCCGGAAAGTGATCCGCTGGGGGCGGGTTACCATATTATTCAATCGAAGATAGCCATCGGCTCTGGTGGCCTGCGCGGGAAGGGGTGGCTGCATGGAACCCAGTCACAGCTGGAGTTTTTACCGGAGCGTCACACGGACTTTATTTTCGCCGTACTGGCCGAAGAATTAGGATTAGTCGGGGTGCTGGTTCTGCTGATACTCTACGTGCTGCTGATTATGCGCGGCCTGATGATGGCCGCCCGCGCGCAGACAACCTTTGGTCGCGTGATGGCTGGTGGAATGATGCTGATCTTCTTTGTTTATGTTTTTGTTAACATTGGCATGGTGAGCGGCATTCTGCCCGTTGTTGGGGTACCGTTACCGCTGGTGAGCTACGGGGGTTCCGCGCTGATCGTCCTGATGGCCGGGTTCGGGATCATTATGTCGATTCACACCCATCGAAAACTGTTGTCGAAGAGCGTTTAAGAGGCATAAACATGCGTAAGGATTGGCTTTGGATTGCCCTGGCTTCAGCATTGCTGGCAGCCTGTACTACTGACAGCGACCAGCAGGCGCCCGTCACCCAACAGCAAGCGACCTATAACGGCCCGGTGGTCGAGATTGGCGGTGCGGAGCCTCGCTATGAACCGATTAATCCCGGCACCAGCCAGGATTACTCGGTCAACGGCAAAAATTATAAAATTGTCAAAGATCCATCGAACTTCAGTCAGGTTGGCCTGGCTGCATGGTATGGCGAAGAAGCCAACGGCAACCGTACCGCAACGGGCGAAACCTTCGATCCGAACGCCATGACGGCCGCACACCCCACGCTGCCTCTGCCCAGCTACGTCCGTGTGACCAATATTGCCAATGGCCGTATGATTGTGGTGCGCGTCAACGATCGCGGCCCTTACACGCCAGGCCGTATTATTGACCTGTCTCGTGCGGCAGGCGACCGCCTTAATATCTCCAATAACAGCAAAGTCCGCGTCGATTACATTGCTGTCGCACCGGATGGCAGCCTGTCAGGCCCGGGGACGGTTGGCACTACCGTGGCGAAACAGAGCTATGCACTGCCCTCGCGCCCGGAAATTGGTGGCGGTATGACAATGGGCGGCGGTGCTGCTTCGACACCCGTGATGTCATCATCACCATCACAGCCCGCACAGTACTCCAGTCCGCAGCCACAGGAAATGGAACAACAGTCACGTCCGGTGGATAACGGCTCGCTGAACAGTGATAACACCATGGGCGCTCCCGTGCGCAGCAGTGGTTTCCTTGGCGCGGCACAACCCTTACCGGGCGGCGTACTGGAAAGCAGTGAACCGGTCGCGGTAACACCTTCCGCTTCTTCAGCCCCTGCTGCTGTCGCGGCCCCAACGGCAGCAGCAGCAGCTTCACGCCCTGCAACGGGTGCCACCGGCAATTATGTGGTGCAGGTTGGCGCACTGAGCGATGGTCCACGTGCACGCCAGCTGGCAACCAGTTTGGGTAAACAGTTCGGCGTTCCCGGCTCAGTAGACAGCCGTGGCAATGTGTATCGCGTCCAGCTTGGTCGTTTCACTTCGCGCCAGCAGGCCGCCGCATTACAGCAGCGCCTGGCGAGTGAAGCACAGCAACAATCGTTTATTACTGTCGCACCTGACGCAATGTAATTCTCCACCGATCCGCCAGATTTAGGCGGGTCGTGGCAGGATGATTTTGCTATAGTGAGTCACTTTTTTTAACCTAGCCCATGGATGTTGTTGTCCTTACATGAACACTCTGAAGCCATCCCGACTGCTCAAACGCCTGACTACAGGCACGCTTATCGCCCTCAGCCTCAATGTTGTCGCTTATGCTGACGACCTGAACATCAAGACCATGATCCCCGGCGTACCGGAAATTGATGCTGAAGCCTATGTCCTGATCGATTACAACTCAGGGAAAGTCCTGGCTGAGAAGAATGCCGATGCGCGCCGTGACCCGGCGAGTCTGACAAAAATGATGACCAGCTATGTCATCGGCCAGGCGGTCAAAGCCGGTAAAATCCATCAGGATGATATCGTCACCGTCGGGAAAGATGCCTGGGCCACCGGCAACCCGGTGTTCAAAGGTTCGTCTCTGATGTTTCTGAAGCCTGGCGACCGCGTACCGGTCTCCCAGCTGACGCGCGGTATCGTACTGCAATCAGGTAATGATGCCTGTGTGGCCATGGCCGATTATGTTGCCGGCAGTCAGGATGCGTGCGTGGGCCTGATGAACAACTACGTGAAAGCGCTGGGCCTGCAAAACACTCACTTCCAGACGGTCCACGGTCTGGACGCTGAAGGGCAGTACAGCTCTGCGCGCGATATGGCGCTGATTGGCCGCTCACTGATCCGTGATGTGCCGGACGAATACGCTGTTTATCACGAGAAAGAGTTCACCTTTAATAATATTCGCCAGACCAACCGTAACGGTTTGTTGTGGGATACCAGCCTCAACGTTGACGGTATTAAAACCGGCCACACCGATGCGGCAGGTTACAACCTGGTGGCCTCTGCGACCGAAGGCCAGATGCGTTTGATCTCCACCGTGATGGGCGGCCACACCTACAAAGGGCGTGAAACCGAGAGCAAGAAATTGCTGACCTGGGGCTTCCGCTTCTTCGAAACGGTGGCACCACTGAAAGCCGGGAAAGAGTTTGCCTCTGAGCCTGTATGGTTCGGTAACAGCGATCGTGTGCAGCTGGGCGTGGAAAAAGATGTGTTCCTTACCATCCCTCGTGGCCGCATGAAAGACCTGAAAGCCAGCTATACCCTGAGCAATACCGAGCTGCATGCTCCCTTGCAGAAAAACCAGGTCGTCGGCAGCATCAACTTCCAGTTGGACGGCAAAACCATTGAACAGCACCCACTGGTGGTGCTGAATGATATGCCGGAAGGTGGCTTCTTTGGCCGCATCATTGATTATATCAAACTGATGTTCCACCACTGGTTCGGTTAACCACAGATCCGGGTTGGGCATGCCCGACCCCTACGCGATCGCTCACATCTTGAAATTAATCTCTAATATCCCCATATTGTGAGTATCTGTTTACTCCCGCTGCGGCGGGAGTCCTTGTTGGTGTCACCGGAGTCCATATGAAAACCAATCTTAAAGAACTGCTCGAATTCCCCACCTCTTTTACCTATAAAGTGATGGGTCTGGCACAGCCGGAGCTGGTCGATCAAGTGGTTGAAGTGGTGCAGCGTCATGCACCAGGTGACTACTCTCCGGATGTTAAACCAAGCAGCAAAGGCAATTATCATTCGGTGTCGATTACCATCACCGCCACCCACATCGAACAGGTCGAAACCCTGTATGACGAGTTGGGTAAGATTGAAATTGTCCGCATGGTGCTGTAACCCTGACGTTGGCGGGGGCAAGCTGGCTCTTGCCCTGTGCCAACGTTATACTGTTCCCCTCGTTACCCAACCGGATTGTCCGTTTTGCCTCACACTAGCCTGATTATCCGCCAACTCGGCATGCAGCCCTGGGCGCCTGTTTCTCTCGCCATGCATCAGTTCACCGACCAGCGTGACGATAATACGCCGGACGAGATCTGGCTGGTGGAACACCCCCCGGTGTTTACTCAGGGGCAGGCAGGAAAAAGTGAACACCTGTTAATGCCCGGCGACATTCCAGTCATGCAGAGCGATCGTGGCGGCCAGGTGACTTATCATGGCCCCGGTCAGCAGATCATGTATGTGATGGTGAATCTGAAGCGTCGTAAAACGGGCGTACGCCAGCTGGTTACCGCCCTTGAACAAACGGTGATCGATACACTGGCGCATTTTTCCGTGACCGCCAATGCGCGCCCCGATGCCCCGGGTGTCTATGTTGACGGCAAAAAAATCTGCTCATTAGGGCTGCGGATCCGCAATGGCTGCTCCTTTCACGGCCTTGCGCTGAATATTGATATGGATTTAACCCCTTTCCTGCGCATTAACCCCTGCGGCTATGCCGGAATGGAGATGACACAGCTGGCGGCACTCACTGCCTCTGCGACACCTGCCGATATCCAGCCGTTGCTGATCAAAAATTTTGCTCTTCAACTGGCAATAACTGACGTTTCCTGGAGCGAAAGTACGGAACTCCCGCTAAGATAGGGGGCAAATACGTATGTTGCTTTACAATTCTGCAACGCTTTCTCGCACAGTCAGGCTGAATCTGCTGCGAGGAGATGATATAATTTTTGCGCTTTATCAAAAAAAGTTGAAAATCACCAACTCATTGAGTGTTAGCGGCTGTTTTGTATACGAATAGATTGCCGCAATCCAACCTGGAACCTGCAAGAATATGAGTAAACCGATCGTGATGGAACGCGGTGTAAAATACCGCGACGCAGACAAAATGGCATTGATCCCGGTGAAAACCGTGATGACCGAGCGTACGGAGATTTTACGTAAGCCAGACTGGATGCGTATTAAACTTCCTGCCGATTCCAGCCGTATTCAGGGCATCAAAGCCGCGATGCGTAAAAATGGTCTGCACTCCGTTTGCGAAGAGGCTTCCTGCCCTAACCTGTCTGAATGTTTTAACCACGGCACGGCCACCTTTATGATTCTGGGCGCCATCTGAACACGCCGCTGCCCGTTCTGCGATGTGGCCCACGGCCGCCCGGTAACACCTGATGCCAATGAACCCGGCAAACTGGCACAGACCATCGCGGATATGGCACTGCGCTACGTGGTGATCACCTCGGTTGACCGTGATGACCTGCGCGATGGCGGAGCACAGCACTTTGCTGACTGTATCCGTGCTATCCGTGAAAAAAGCCCTGCGATTAAAATCGAAACGCTGGTGCCTGATTTCCGTGGTCGTATGGACCGCGCACTGGAAATTCTGATTGATACACCACCGGATGTGTTTAACCACAACCTGGAAAACGTGCCGCGCGTTTACCGCCAGGTACGTCCGGGTGCTAACTATGACTGGTCACTGAAATTGCTGGAGCGCTTTAAAGAAGCTCACCCGGACGTTCCAACCAAGTCAGGCCTGATGGTGGGATTAGGTGAAACTAATGCAGAAATCGTTGAAGTGATGCGTGATCTGCGTCGCCATGGCGTGACCATGCTGACCCTCGGGCAATATCTGTCGCCAAGCCGCCACCATTTACCCGTACAGCGCTATGTGAGCCCTGCTGAGTTCGACGAAATGAAAGAAGCCGCAATGGATATGGGCTTCACCCATGCAGCCTGTGGCCCGTTCGTACGTTCGTCATACCATGCTGATCTGCAGGCGAAAGGGTTGGAAGTAAAGTAATCCTTCTGCCCGGAGCAAAAAAAACGGATGACAATGTCATCCGTTTTTTTTGAGCAGAATTACTCTTTGTGAGAGATCTGTCCGGCGTTTTTCTCTTCTGACGAGGCTTTCTGCGCAGAAGAATCATCGTCATTCATCGCCTTCTTAAATCCCTTTATGGCCGAACCTAAATCCCCTCCCAGGGTGCGCAGTTTTTTGGTTCCGAATAATAGGACGATTAACGCGCCAACGATCAGCAATTTGCCAAGACTGAGACCTTCCATACTTACCTTCTTTCATTTATCTGACCGTCACAACGGTCGGTAACAGGCGAGTATTAACGCGCTGATGGCGTGAAATTACAACTGCAATCTGTAACAGAATATGCGCTGTATTGGCGCAGCGTGGCTGACCAGATTTAACGTCCCCAGCATCAGCGTAATAGCGTGTTATTTCATTACTGAGTCTTCCCACAATCAAGTTCAGGGCGGGCAAAGCGACGATTCTCTAATACCGGCAATGCACGGCGTGCATCGGCAATACGCTGTGGGTCGACCTCGGCAAACACCAGTGCCGGGCCTTCTGCGGCTTTGGCAATCGCCACACCGAGCGGGTCAACCACCAGGCTATTGCCGATATTACGCGGGCCGCACTCACCCACCGCGACCACATAACAGGTATTCTCCAGCGCTCGGGCGGTCACCAGCACCTCCCAGTGCATCTCTTTCAGCGGCCCTTTCACCCAGGCAGCAGGCAGTACCAACAGGTCAGCACCGTCCAGCGCCAGGCGACGTGCCAGCTCAGGGAAGCGGACGTCATAACAGGTCATCAACCCGACCTTCAACCCGTCCACATCCACCAGCGAAGGGACATTATTGCCCGCCGTGACATTGCGCGACTCCTGCATCGCAAAGGCGTCATACAGATGCAGTTTGTCGTAACGGGCAATAATCTCACCGTTACGTATCGCCACCAGCACATTCAGCGCCCGTCCATCCGCCGTCGGTACGTGCACCGTCATCATCGTCGTCAGCGTATTCGCCCGACTGGCGGCCAGGACCTGGCTGAGGAACGGGCCATCAAGCGGCTGCGCCGCTTTTAGCACCAGGTCCGGGTCGGTAATATCACGCGCCAGCACCCCTTCTGGCAGCACCAGCAGTCTTGCTCCCTGCTGCTCTGCCTGAGCCATTAAGCCGATGCAGATATCGGCGTTATCTTGCCACTCACGGCTCACGGCGAACTGTCCTAATGCCACTTTCATCGTCATCGTTATGCTCCTGGGGCGGTCAGGTCAAATCTTTGATGTGGTAGCGTGGTGATTCCTGGTAACCCTCGCGCGCGTAAAACGCATTCGCCTTTTCACGACGCTCATGGCAGTGTACCTCGACCCGGTCACAGCCACGCTCCATTGCCAACTGCTCAGCATGTTGTAACAGCTGCTGCCCGGCCCCTTTGCTGCGCTCACCTTCGGCAATGCAGAAATAGCTGATACGGGCAAAATCCCCTGCCAACGCAAGCTGTGGAATAAAATGCAACGACAGAAACCCCAATACCGTATTTCCCTGTTCGGCAATAAGAAGTTGTTCAGTCTCGTCGATCATCAGTTGAGCCAGCCTGCGCTCAATAAAAGGCGCGGTATCCGCATAGCCCAGTTCTGTTAACAATGCGCTGAGGGCAAAAGCATCTTTCGATTCAGCCAGACGAATATTCATGGTCATTCTCCGCAATATGCCAACAAGCCGGGTGAACAGGTGAAAACTTCTGCCTATGTTTATAGCTGTAGCAAGGCAGTCCCTGCAAGGAGCCAGATCACAGGGTAATGTTACAAAAGCTAATTCGTGTAAGGATCCCCTTAATTATGGCGTGCAACCCCCTATTTTAATGTTTCCTTAATAATCGCACGGCACACTGGTCATCATTCAGCCAACAGAGATGATCGCCATGAACCTTCTTCCCCGCCACAAAAATGAGTATCTTGCCGTGCTGCTGGCCTGTACTGCGACTGTTGCGTGGCTAATGCAGTATTTCAACACGTAGAGACATACTGTGCCCCCGGATCGCAGGCGAAAAAAAACCCGCCATTGGCGGGTTTTTAAAAATTCTGTCTGATAACTTAAATAGCGGCAACGTTAGCAGCAGATGGGCCTTTGGCACCGTTGGTGATTTCGAACTCTACGCGCTGACCTTCAGCCAGAGTTTTGAAACCATTGCTCTGGATGGCAGAGAAGTGTACGAACACGTCTTTGCTACCATCTTCAGGAGTAATGAAACCGAATCCTTTGGACTCATTAAACCACTTAACGCTACCTTTGATCTTAGACATCTATATTACCTTTACATGAAAAATGGACACTAAACTGTGTCGGGGGTTAGTACAGCAATTGCCAAGGCTTTTGTCCAGTAGCCGAGGACGAAAAAGTGATAAATATCGCCTTTTTTTACCCGACATCATTTTTACGACAAACCCCGGAGATTAAAACTGCCAGCGCAGCCAGGCGAAGAAAACATTGCCGTTATTGTAAGTTCCTGGAATGTAAGTCATCTGGAAAGTTGCAGGCCCATAGCCGACTGAGGCCAGCGGCAGCACCAGTGGGATCGGGATATAGTTCCAGTTATCACGCATTGTTACCCCGGCGGTATACCCCAGGCCAAGGCGGAAGTCAGGGTCATTAAGCGGTCGCCAGGTTTTCTCCCAGCCATAACCGCCAATCGGTTCCCACTTATTATAAGAGTCCTTAAACACCATCAGATAGATGCCATTCCAGTTACCCTTTTCGTCATAACGTGAAACACCGCCACCCGCGCCCCAGGGACGTTCATTGTAGCGGTCCGTTTTCTCTTTGTCGTAAGTCCAGCGGTTATGCCAGGTAATAGCAGGGACATAGAGATCGACAGTTTGTGGTTCATTCCATGTCTGGCTAACGTTATCACTGAAGGAATGCCATGTATCAGCAATCCCATCTCCGAGAGTTGCCGCATGCGCGCTGCTCAGAGTCAGCCCACCGAGCAGGGTTGAAAGTAATAAGGCCGGTTTTGTGTTCACGATAAATTCACTGCTCCCTGGATGATCGCTGTATGCAACATCCTCAACGTTAGTCAGAAACCCTGACCAAATGTATTACCCGTTCTGGTAATAATTATAAACAAAGCACTTAAACACTCCATTAATCACCGAAATATATCCCATCAGTAAAAAGAGCATTCCCGTTATTTCACATTATAAAACATCGGTGTAGGTAAGAAAAAATATAATTCAGCTGAGAAAATATCACACCAGGAAAACTCGTAAACTTCAGCAGTAATCTTTCCAAAAAGTGAAAAAAACCTTCACAACGCTAATCAATCAGTAAAAATTCGGTGAAGTTTACTTGATGAAAATCATTGTACAGTGAATGAAATGACTGTTTTTATCCTCAATAATTCGAAAAAACTGATAAAAAAACCGTAAACACTACAAAAATCATACTATTAGCCGTTAATTCACAAAGCTAATTAATGAATATTATTTATAGATCTCCTCGGAATTTTTGATAAGATAATTCTCATTGAATAGCACTCAGGAAGAGTAGAGGTTGTGAAAATGCTAAGGTGTGGCAGGTGCGGAAGTTCAAAATTTATATTCACGACGCGTAATGATAGTACTGAATATCACGGGGCTGCTTGTGCAGTCTGTCATAAGCGTCTGAATCCACATGATGTCTGCATCCGTTCTGCGGAATCGGTTTCAGTATGGCCAGCGAAAAAAGGCGATAAGCATGCCGTATGCTACTTTACGGATAAACCCTTACGCGGCTGATGTTGACGGAATGACGTTGAGTACGGGGCCAGCAAACTGCTGACCGCCGTGTTAAAACGGAATAATGCTTATCCACATACCGTTAGAAAATAAGCTTGAATACACCGGTAATAGTCAGCAGACCGACAATAAAGATGATCGCAATAATCCAGAGAATAATTTTCATTCCATGCCCTCTTCTCATAAAAAAAGTCACTACAACGTAGTGACTTAAGTATAGAAGAAGATTGATTCTTCGCGTGGTGAAACCGATCAGACAAACACTACAGCACCAGAGACAGCATCCATACCAGCGCAAAACCGGTCAATCCCATCGCCGTTGTCAGCACGGTCCAGGTTCTCAGACCGTCGGCGACCGACAGGCCAAGATAACGCGTCACCACCCAGAATCCGGCATCATTCACATGCGACAGCCCCAGGCCACCGAAGCAGGCAGACAGGGTGACCAGCACCAGTTGTGTATCACTTAACCCGGTGACCGCCTGCGTCAGCAGGCCACTGGTCGTCAGAATGGCAACGGTCGCCGATCCCTGCGAGGCACGCAGTGCCAGCGACAGAATAAAAGCAGCCGGAATCAACGGCAGATGGATAGTTTCCAGCGACAGTGCCAATGCTTTACCGACGCCTGATTCCACCAACACCTTACCAAACGCGCCCCCTGCACCTGCTACCAGAATCACCCCTGCTGAACTCGGAATAGCGCGGTCCAGCAATTCGCTGAGCTTTTCTTTGCTCCAGCCACGGCGCAGACCGAGCAACCAGGCAGAAAGCGCCAGTGCGATCAGTAATGCAATGGCCGGCGTCCCCACCAGCGTCAGGAACTGGCGCAGGCTGTTGCCTTCAGGCAGTACGCTATGTGCCAGTGTACCCACCACAATCAGGACAATCGGCACCACAATGAGCGATGAAATCATCCAGGCACCCGGTGGTAATTCCTGATTCTGACGCGGGCTACTTTCCGGTTTCGCCAGTTGAAGCTGCTCCAGGACGTCCAGCGATAAATGATACTGACGACGGTTCATCACTTTCGCGACAAAATAACCCACCACACCGACCGGAATCGATACCGCGATACCCAGCAACATCAACCAGCCCATGTCAGACCCTAACAACCCCGCTGCTGCCGCCGCCCCCGGATGAGTAGGCAATGCGACGTGCACGGTTAACATCACCCCCGCCATCGGCAAACCATATTTTAGCGGAGAGACGCGCGCCACTTTGGTGAAACCGTAAATCAGCGGGATAACAATAATGAACCCGACTTCGAAGAAGACCGGAATCCCGAGGATAAACGCCGCCATAGTCAGTGCAGCGACGGTGCGTTTGACTCCCAGCGTATGGGTAAAGCGCTGTGCCAGCGACTCCGCTCCGCCGGACGATTCAATGATCGCACCCAGCATGGCGCCCAGCACGATAATAATGGTAATCGAGCCGAGCAGCCCGCCCATACCGGAAACAATCACCTTCATAATGTTATCGGCAGGTATACCGGTCGAGATCGCCACTAACAGGCTGACGACCAGCAGAGCAACAAACGGATGAACTTTGGCTTTAATCACCAGCAGCAGCAGGATCAGCACGCTGGCAACAGCAATGGTTAATAACAGGGCAGTAGACATCTTTGCAGCCTCGTAGGGTTTTATTTTTTACGCAGTGCTCTACAGCACCGTTTTATTTCATTTTCCCCGGCTTTACCGCCTGATTCAGGCAGCAAAAAACCAGCGCTGCGCGCCAGAACACGCAGCGTTCATCACACAGGTCCTGTTATTTAAAGGCGTTAAACCAGCCCAGTCCTTCCAGCGTGGTGGTGCGCGGGAAATACTCGCAGCCAATCCAGCCGCTATATCCGCTACGATCGAGCAGATCGAACAGCCACGGATAGTTAATTTCACCCTCGTCCGGTTCATGACGATCCGGTGCGGAAGCAATCTGGATATGCTGATACTGCCCGATATAGTCAGTAATCAGATGGCTCAGGTTGCCATCTACCAACTGCGCATGGAACAGATCGAGCTGGCTGAACACGCCTGGGCGGTCGATACGTTTGATGATATCCAGCACCTGATACTGGCTGGAATAGAGATAATTGGGTTTCGTCTTTGGATTCAACGCTTCCAGCAAAACACGCACGCCATGCGGAGCAAAGCGCTCTGCGGCATAGCGCACGTTATCGATGAAAGTGCGGCAGTAAGCCTCACGGTCAGCCCCTTCCGGCAGCACTGACGCCATGATATGAACCTGGCGGCAGTTCAGCGCCAGCGCATACTCCAGCGCCCGATCGATATCTTTGCGGGCATCCACTTCACGGCCGGGGATTGCAGAAACCCCCCACTCACCCGCCGCTGTATTACCGGGCGCCGTATTGAACAGCACCAGTTCCAGATGATTGCGGGTTAACGCCTGCTTTAACGTATCGGCGTCGTAATCATAGGGAAAAAGAAACTCTACCCCATGAAAACCAGCTTCAGCTGCGGCATCAAAACGCGCCAAAAATGGCAGTTCGTTAAACAGGGTGGACAGATTGGCAGCAAATTTAGGCATGTTCAGCTCCGTAATTCAGCCACTTCGTCATCATTAAGATAACGAATCGGGCGGTCGCCCAGCGTAAAGATCAGTCGGGCAGTCTCTTCCAGTTCTTCGGTATTATCAGCGGCTTCACGCAGGGTTTTCCCCACCACCACCGGACCATGATTCGCCAGCAGAAACGCCTTGTAGTGCGGGGCCAGTTTCGCCAGGTCCTCTCCCAGGCGCTCATCGCCCGGGCGATAATAAGGCACCACGGGGACATCGCCCACGCGCATCACCACATACGGCGTGAATGGGCGAATACAGTTTTTTGTGTCCAGCCCTTCCAGGCAGGAGAGCGCAGTAAGATACAGGCAGTGCAGATGAACAATCGCCCCACATGCCGGATTATTCAGATAAATAGCGCGATGAAAGCTGATCTCTTTCGACGGTTTATCACCGCCAATCCACTCTCCTTCCGGGGTCACTTTCGATAGCCTTTCTGCGACCAGCTCACCCAGGCAGGAGCCGGTGGGCGTCGCCAGCAACGTACCATCTTCCAGTCGCATAGACAGATTCCCGGCTGAGCCCGTGGCATAGCCACGCTGGAAAAACGAAGCGCCCAGCCGGACCATCTCTTCACGTGCTTGTTGTTCAGTCATACTACAAACTCCGTTTGTGCGCGGGCAAAAAAGTTTTCATCGCCGAAATTACCGGATTTCAGCGCCAGCGAAACGGGCTGCCCGAGGGCGCGCACCCAGGGCACGCCTGGCGAAATCACCGGGCCGATATGAAATGCATCAATGCCTAACGTCTGCGCTACTACGCCGGAGGTTTCCCCTCCTGCCACGATAAAACGCTGCCAGCCACGCTGTTGCAGCTCACGCACCACAGCGGCAAACAACTGCTCAACGGCTTCACTGCTGTGCGCGGCGCCATACTGCTGCTGAATACGTTGCAGGGTTTCCGGGTCTGAGGTCGCGAACAACAACGGGGCCAGTGCATCCGATTCGTGCTGCACCACCCAGTCGCACAGTTCGCTGGCGTAACGGTCGCGCTCATGCAGCGCACGTTCCACATCAATCGCCGCGGCTGCAGCCTGCTGGCGATAACGCGCCACCTGGCGGTTGGTCATGGTCGAGCAGGAACCAGACAGCACCACTGCGCGCTGGCCCTGCGGCGCACCCGCGGCCTGAGCACGCGCACTATCGTGCCCGGCACTGGCCCACTGGCGCGCCAGGCCGATTGCCAGCCCTGAGCCGCCCGTCACCAGGCGGCGATCGCGCAGCGCTTCTCCCTGGGTCAGCAGATGCTGCTCATTCAGCGCATCCAGCACTACATACTGCACGCCCTGCTGTGCCAGTTCCTCCAGCGCCTGACGCACTGCATCGGCGCCCTGATCCAGCGTCTGACTGTTAATCAATCCCGCCTTACCGCTCGCCTGCGCTTCCATCAGCCTTAACAGATTGCTGTCGGTCATCGGCGTTACAGGGTGATGACGCATACCGGAATCTGACAGCAGCTGATCCATGACAAAAAGATGCCCCTGATACACCGTGCGACCATTCACCGGCAGTGACGGAGAGATAATGGTTTGTGACTCACCCAGTGCCGCCAGCAGCGCATCGGTGACCGGGCCAATATTCCCCTGTGCGGTACTGTCAAAAGTGGAGCAGTATTTAAAATAAAAACGTTCGCACCCCTGCTGCTGTAACCAGGCCAGCGCCTGTAACGAATCAGCCACCGCTTTCTCCGCTGCACAGGAGCGCGACTTCAGACTGACAACAATGGCATCAGCCTGCGACGACAGTGGCCCTGCTGGCACGCCATTGACCTGGACGGTAGACATGCCGTTCTGTACCAGGAAACTGGCAATATCCGTCGCCCCAGTAAAATCATCCGCAATCACACCCAGACGCATTATTTCTGCTCCTGTTTTACGGGCAGCGTAATGCCGCTGAAAATCTTAATTACTGCGCTGTCATCTTCGCGGCCAAAGCCCGCGTTACTGGCGGAGGTAAACATATTGAATGCCGTGGACGCCAGCGGCAGTGGGAAATGCAGCGCTTTCGCCGTGTCAGCGACCAGGCCGAGATCTTTAACAAAAATATCGACCGCCGATTTCGGTGAATAATCGCCGTCAACCACATGACGCATACGGTTTTCAAACATCCAGGAGTTGCCTGCGGCGTTGGTCACCACGTCATACATGGTATCCAGAGGAATACCGGCGCGGGCGGCCAGTGCCATCGCTTCTGCGCCTGCGGCAATATGAACACCGGCGAGCAACTGGTGAATGATCTTCACTGTCGAACCAAGACCAATCTCGCTGCCAATGCGATACACTTTTCCCGCTACCGCGTCCAGCACGGGCTGTAACCGATCAAATGCCTCATCACTACCGGAGGCCATCACGGTCATTTCACCGGTTGCCGCTTTCGCTGCCCCTCCGGATACCGGTGCATCGAGCATAATTAACTGGTGTGCGGCCAGCTGCTGTTCAATCGCCTGTGCATCCTGCGCAGAGATCGTCGAAGAAACCATCACCACAGTGCCGGGTGTTAAGCGTGACGCCAGTCCGTGCTCCGCAAACAAAATCTGTTTCACCTGGGCGGCATTCACCACCAGCAGCAGCACCGCATCAAGCTGGGCTGCAAAGTCATTGGCCGAGTTCTCCGCCGCCTGCGCACCGCTGTCGCGCAGTGTTTGCAGAGCCTGTGGGTTAAGATCCACGCCCCAGGTTTTCAGGCCCGCTTTGATACAGGACTGCGCAGCTCCCATCCCCATTGAACCGAGGCCGACGACACAAACCGACATTGATGTTGCCTTAGACATACGCACTCCGTGTTAATTTTGGTGATTATTTGTTTTGATATGTGAAGTATAGGCGCTTTTATCGGCACTTTTGGTGACGTGCATCACAACAATTAACCGTAAAAAAGGAAGGAATAACAAGAATTAACACCGCAGCACGATAACCGTGATATAAAAATACTCATTTAAATTCATAAAGATAAAAACAAAACCATCGATATATGGGAAGGAAAACGTCTTCTTTCCGTGATAAATTGATAAAAATTGTGGTGCAGACGCCGGGTACGCTCCTTTACACTCTGGTCAAGCCAACTCCCCTCTCAACAGGAATAATGATGATCCCGGTAGAACGACATCAACAAATATTAACGCTGGTACAGGAGCGGGGAGTCGTGAGTATTGCTGAACTGACTGAACGTCTGGCCGTATCGCACATGACCATTCGCCGCGATCTGCAAAAGCTGGAAGAACAGGGAGCCGTGTTACTGGTGTCAGGCGGTGTCCGTTCCACAGAACGCCTCTCCAGCGAGCCGACGCATCTGGATAAAACCAGTATGTTCAGCCTTGAAAAACAGACCATTGGTGCCGCCGCCGCCCGCCATATCCCGCGTAACAGCTGTATCTACCTGGATGCCGGCACCACCACGCTGGCCCTGGCACGCGAATTGGGCATCCGTGACGACCTGCTGATCATCACCAACGATTTTGTGATTGCCAATTTCCTGATCGACACCAGCCAGTGCCGGATGATCCACACTGGCGGTACACTGTGCCGCGACAACCGCTCCTGCGTAGGGGATGCTGCTGCTCAGGCGCTGCGTGGCCTGTCCGTAGACATCGCATTTATCTCCGCCTCATGCTGGGGAATGCGTGGCACCTTTACCCCGGATGAAGAAAAAATCGCCGTTAAACGCGCCGTCAGTGAAGTCAGCCGCAAGCGAGTACTGCTGGCCGATAGCTCAAAGTACAACAAAATTGCCACCTTTCTTGCCCTGCCACTGACACAGTTTGATAGCATCATCACTGACCCACACCTGCCTGCCGCCGCACGTCAGGAACTGGCTACGCTTGAACTTGACGTCACCCTCGCGGGTTAACGACGGACAGATAATGCCCTGCAACATGCATAAAATTTAGCGACCGCGCTCACGATCTTTCATTTCTTTACGCTCAGGACTTAGAGGATCGCGCGCAGCCTGGCTAGACTTATTCAGGTCATTTTATGGACTCACTTGCTACCCTTTCCCCCTGAAAATGTTACAAGGAGATCTTATGAGCACGATAAATACCAGCATGGGTCGTTACAGTTTGACCGCGAAGAATGCGGGCGATCATATTAAAGGATCGATAGCGATCAACGATGAAGGTGGTGGTCAGCTGACCGCACATGAATTTAATGAGCACTATCTGGATGATGTGATCAATAACGTGATCTTTCCGGTCACGGGGGGCAACCGGGTTATCACCAGTGCCCTGCGCGAACAGATGGTTAAAGCAGGATTTGAACAACCGCATTAGGCTGTTATTGACGCCACTTAGAAGCGCATTGTGCGATTTCGCTCTATCTTTGTATCGCCTGCTTCACATTTTGACTATCAATCGGTTTTTCCGATCGATCACTAAAGATCGATCTGTATAATCACTTATATTTATTGTGGGATTAGTGCGATGATTTATTGCCGTAATTATTATGGCAAAGTCAGATGAATAGCTTTAGTTGCCCACTTTACGTGGGCTTTTTTATACGGCTGGCGGGGATGCCGGGTTCTCTTCTGGCACAGAAGTGGCCGACTCTTCCCTCTCCTTTTTGTTGCGGCTGCGTAAACTCTGTCGCACAAGGAAAACAGGTGCAGCGAGCAGCAGCAGCAGCGCGCCGGACATCCCGCAGATCACCAGACTAATCAGACCTAACCAACCCCCGCCCGCCGTCACGCCCGCTGCCACCAGCGAGAGCAGGAAAAAGAACGTCAGGGTCATCGTCACCGGCCAGAGATTCACGATATCCATATCGCTCAGCGCCATTTTCACCGGCTTAGCCGCCAGCAGCGCTTCCTGTTCTTCCACTTCTATTTTTTGTTGCAGCGCCTGTAGATCCACGCAGGGTGCGACAAAATCCTCGGCGGGTTGAGGATGATGTAACTCGTCGAAAATTCGTTCCGTGGAGGGAAACGTCTGAGGCCAGACGGCGCTATGCACTCCATAACTGCTCAGTGCCGGCAGCGTAATACGCGGCCACTGAATCGCCTGTAAATAGCGATCATTC
Organism: Erwinia sp. MYb416; assembly: GCF_037479575.1. NCBI lineage: Bacteria > Pseudomonadati > Pseudomonadota > Gammaproteobacteria > Enterobacterales > Erwiniaceae > Erwinia > Erwinia sp. MYb416. Next base: position 530,887 of record NZ_JBBGYT010000438.1, on the reverse strand, counting down.
AGCACTATCCAGCTCTGCCGGGTGTTGCCACGGGTAACATGGTAGAGCTTGAAACGGTCAGCGGGCGGGTAGGAAAGATACGTTACCCGCGCCGTAATAAGCGGAATATGCCGTTGTCGGCAATAATTCACCCTGCTCTGTCCCTGTACCGCCAACAGTACAGCCAGTGCGGAAATAAAATAGTAAGAGGTACTCTCGGCAGCATTGGGGCCGTTCAGATGCTCACGCAATTTCTCTTCGCTGTTACCACTAAGGTGATCGGGCCACCAGCGCCAGCTTCGGCCAATCACCCGCTCGGTTGGCACCTGATAGATCCCCATCGGCTCAGTTTCTGAAGGCAGGATCGCAAAGGGAAAAATCTTACTGAAAAAAGTCAGCGCATCGTCCGGGCCATTCCATTCGCCACTAGCTTCCAGACCGTGCAGGTTAGCCGTCAGCTCACCCCAGCCGACTTTCCCCAGCATATCAATCTTATATTTGGTATCTGCCAGCCGTTTACCCAGCAGCAGCATCTCGCGCGAAATCGCAGACAGATCCAGTAAAGGAATACTGTTAGTGCTGGTGGGTTCTGTGTGTTCACTTTCCATACGGCTGTTTTACCCCAGGCGGCGTCTGTCCGAGCAAAGAAAATTTGGCTTTAGTTAAAAAAGTCAATACATATCAATGCAATAGTATACTTAGCAACCGATGAAATTAGCAATATATCGAACAGGGATGTCGCGATATTCATCGAAAAAGAAGCCTGGCGTGCAGAAAAATTAAACGGACAAAAACCAATTATTCGTTTAAAAATAAGCAGTAACCTTCATTATTTTAAGGAAAAAAAATGAACCAGATTCAGGGTGACATTTACATTAATCACACTATTTTACAGCAGATGGTGCAGAGTCTGTGGCAGCACGCAGGCAGCAGCAAGCAGGAAGCGCAACGCGTCGCCGAGCATTTGGTGGCAGCGAACCTTGCCGGGCATGATTCTCACGGCGTTGGGATGATCCCAAGTTATATGCTCTCAAAATCCCAGGGACATCTACAGCAGAACCAGCAGCTCAGGATCGCTAAAGACGCCGGGGCGGTGCTCACCGTCGACGGCGGCCAGGGCTTTGGCCAGGTGATGGCCGCTGAAGCGATGGATCTGGCGATTGCACGTACCCAGAAGCTGGGAATGTGTGCCATCGCATTGCGGAACTCGCACCATATTGGGCGCATTGGTCACTGGGCGGAGCAGTGCGCACGCGCCGGTTTTATCTCCTTTCATTTCGTCAACGTTGTTGGCGATCCGATGGTTGCGCCGTTTAACGGCAGTGACCGCCGCTTCGGGACCATCCCATTTTGCGCCATCTTCCCGCGCCCCGGCCAGCCACCGCTGCTGCTTGATTTCGCCACCAGCGGCATTGCTTACGGTAAAACCCGCGTTGCCTGGAATAAAGGTGTCAACGTCCCGCCTGGCTATCTGATCGATCATCAAGGGAAGCCGGACATTGACCCTGCGGTGATGCATGAAGCGCCATTTGGTTCCCTTCTGGCCTTTGGCCTGCATAAAGGCTATGCGCTGGCGGTGATGTGCGAAATCCTCGGCGGGGCGCTTTCCGGTGGCCAAACGACCCACCCACAGTCACTGAAAAATACCAGTGACGCTATCTTTAACTGCATGACCACCGTAGTACTTGACCCGGCAGCATTTGACGCACCGGACATGCAGCAGGAAGCGGAAGCCTTTATTGCCTGGACGAAAGCCTCACCGCAGGCGGGTGACAATGCAATCCTGATCCCGGGTGAGTGGGAGGAAGCACAGCGCGCCGAACGCCGCCTGCACGGTATTCCGATTGATGCCAATAGCTGGCAGCAGATTTGTCAGGCGGCGCGTGATGCCGGAATGCCGGACAGTGAACTGGCCGGTTATCAGCCTCAGGCATAAGGCACGCCGGAGGCCCGGCGTACGGTTAACGTGAAAACAGCAGCTTCACGCCCGCCGCCGTGAAAAAAAGCGCGAAAATGCCTTCAATACTGCGGCGGCATTTCTGATACCCCCGGCTCATCGCCGGGGTGGAGAACAACAGCGCGTAGCTGCTGAACACCATTATCCCCAGTAACGCACAGCCACCGACAATCAACGGCAGTACGGAAGGGGCCGCATACGGGTGAATCCCCAATGACATTATCGCCGTCCACACCAGAATCGCCTTTGGATTTCCCAGATGCAGCAGCAAACCACGGCGGTAGAGGGAAGCGGCTGCCCCCCCTGCCGCCAGCGGTACAACGCTGCCTTCCCCACGACGGGCAGCACTCCGTGCCGCTTTCCACGCCAGCAAAAGCAAATAGAAGCCCCCCACCACTTTGATCACCACAATAGCCTGAGCGTAAGCCAGTAGCAGCGTGGATAAACCGGTCGCAACCAGCAGCGCCCAGCACAGTGACCCCGTGATCACACCCGCCGCCAGCATCAATGCCGGGCGGCGCCCCTGGCGCATCGCGACACCCATAATCGCCATATTGCTCGGGCCAGGGCTGGCCGTGCCCAGCAGATAGGCAACATATACGGGTAACAACATCATAAAGGTATCCATTTGACTCCCGAGGCTGACAACGTTTTTTTGGTTATAGCACGCACTGCACCCACTCACCACAAGCATCATTATTCAGACGATTTCTTGATTCGCCGCAACGATCGGCGATAAAAACGCCAGAAATTTGTAACTAAATAATTCAATTTACATATTTATGTGTATTACACCCTTAACATTTACAGGGAGGAGAGAGACGATTGGTCACGCAGAGGGATTGATAAGCCAATCCAAATAGTGGGAAAAGGTCATTTAAAATTAATAGAACCAAATAATAACATTAAATCTACATATTATTCATAAGTCATGAAAAACTATAGGGTTATTATAATAATGATGCGTAAACATCCTTTTTTATAGCCCTGTTAGCTATATTGGATGTACGCCTCACCAGAGGTTTTCAACGCAGAATAACGATAGTCACCTGACGAACCCCGCCGACGCACCAACGAAAAAAATGCTTTTACGACAGAAAGATACAGCATTTTCACATATGAGCATCATTCTTCTATCCTGCATTAACATTATCTTCCGTTGATTTAACCTGTTGACGAAACAATTACTCGTAATAATCGTTACTGTTATAGGCCAGTTCACTATTACTGTTGCTACTTCTTCACCTGCTTTGGTCTTAGGATCAAATCTCCGATGAGAAGTCCCCCGGCTGACACATTTTCTTTTTTGCTATATGTCACCTATTTGTTAACCGTGGGTAAAAAAATAAAAGGCAGTTGTTCATGTTAGATCGAGGTAAGCAATGTTCGGATTAGATGCGTTCCATCTGGCGAGGATACAGTTTGGTTTCACCGTAGCCTTCCACATTCTCTTTCCCGCCATCACCATTGGCCTGGCCAGTTTTCTCGCCGTGCTCGAAGGTCTGTGGCTGAAAAGCAAAAATGAGGTCTATCGCGACCTTTATCATTTTTGGTCAAAAATCTTTGCCGTTAACTTCGGTATGGGGGTGGTATCGGGTCTGGTGATGGCCTATCAGTTTGGGACCAACTGGGCAGGATTTTCGCAGTTTGCAGGCAGTATTACCGGCCCGCTCCTGACCTACGAAGTGCTTACCGCATTCTTCCTTGAAGCTGGCTTCCTCGGGGTGATGCTGTTTGGCTGGAACCGTGTCAGCCGTGGCCTGCACTTCTTCGCGACCTGTATGGTCGCGCTGGGCACGATTATCTCCACCTTCTGGATCCTGGCCTCCAATAGCTGGATGCAGACGCCGCAAGGTTACGCGCTGGAAAACGGCATTGTGATACCGGTGGACTGGTTCAAAATTATCTTCAACCCGTCCTTCCCTTATCGCCTGCTGCATATGTCCGTCGCCGCTTTCCTGGTGACTGCCTTCTTTGTGGGTGCCTCTGCCGCATGGCATCTGCTGCGTAAAAACGATACGCCAGCGGTGCGTAAAATGCTGTCGATGTCTCTGTGGATGGCACTGATCGTCTCGCCGATTCAGGCAATGATTGGCGATGCCCACGGCCTGAATACGCTGGAACATCAGCCTGCAAAAATCGCGGCGATTGAAGGTCACTGGGAGAATCCTCCGGGAGAAGCGACCCCGCTGATCCTGTTCGGCATCCCGGATATGAAAGAAGAGCGTACCAAGTACGCGCTGGAGATTCCTTACCTCGGTAGCCTGATCCTGACCCACAGCCTGGATAAACAGGTACCGGCACTGAAAAGCTTCCCGAAAGAAGATCGTCCTAACTCCACCGTGGTGTTCTGGTCGTTTCGCGTGATGGTTGCGCTGGGTATGCTGATGATTTTGCTGGGTGTTGTCAGCCTGTGGATGCGTCGCGGTCAGCGCCTGTATACTTCTCGTCCTTTCCTGTGGTTTGTCCTGTTGATGGGGCCTTCCGGTCTGATTGCTCTGGTGGCGGGTTGGATTACCACCGAAATTGGCCGTCAGCCGTGGGTTATTTATGGCCTGCTGCGCACGCGTGATGCCGTATCGCTGCACAGCACGCTGCAAATGAGCATCAGCCTGATCGCATTCCTGCTGGTGTACTGCGCCGTCTTTGGCGTCGGCTACAGCTATCTGGCGAACCTGATTAAGAAAGGCCCGCAGGCCGGTGAAGGTGACCATACGCCAGAAGGCGGCCCAGGCACATCACATACTCCGTCTCGCCCGCTGTCTGCGGTGCAGGAAAAATTACATTCGCCGCAGGAGGAGAAGTAAGGTGGGCATCGATCTCTCAATTATCTGGTTTACTATCATCATCTTCGCCACCCTGATGTATATCATCATGGATGGTTTCGATCTGGGTATCGGTATCCTGTTCCCGTTCAATAAAGATCCGATTGAGCGCGATATGATGGTTAACACCGTTGCCCCGGTATGGGATGGCAACGAAACCTGGCTGATCCTCGGGGGGGCTGCACTGTTCGGTGCTTTCCCGCTGGCCTACGCGGTGATCACCAGCGCCCTGGCGGCCCCGCTCACCATCATGCTGATCGGTCTTATTTTCCGTGGCGTGGCGTTTGAGTTCCGTTTTAAAGCAACGGAAGAACACCGTCCGTTCTGGGATAAAGCGTTTATCGGCGGTTCTTACGTGGCAACCTTCAGTCAGGGTGTGGTGTTGGGCGCGTTTATCAACGGCTTTGAAGTGACCAACCGTACGTACAGCGGTCCGGCACTGGCATGGTTGACGCCGTTTACGCTGTTCTGCGGTGTTGGTCTGGTTCTGGCCTATGCCCTGCTGGGTAGCACATGGCTTATCATGAAGACCGAGAATGAACTGCACAGGAAAATGACGGCGCTGACCAAACCGCTGCTGATCGGCCTGCTGGTCGTGATGGCCATCGTCAGCATCTGGACACCGCTGGCACATACCAGCATTATGCAACGCTGGTTCACCCTGCCTAACCTGTTCTGGTTTTTACCGGTTCCTTTACTGGTTATGGCGGCATCCTGGGCACTGTGGCGCGCACTGCAACGCCACGCGCACTACACGCCATTCCTGCTGACCCTGGCGCTGGTATTCCTGGGCTTTACCGGACTGGGTATCAGTATCTGGCCGTATATCATTCCCCCTTCCATCACCATCTGGGATGCGGCCTCCCCGCCGCAGAGTCAGGGCTTTATGTTAGTCGGTGGTCTGCTGATTATTCCGGTGATTCTGGTCTATACCTTCTGGAGCTACTATGTGTTCCGCGGCAAGATCAAGCCGGACGAAGGCTACCATTGATACCCTGAGTCTTATGCAGAATATCACTGGCAGCACGGGAGCTTAACGCTCCCGACAAAAGAGGGCAGATCGTTGATCTGCCCTCTTTTTTGTCAGTATCTGGCACCTTCATTCATATTTTTACACATAAGTGCTCCGGCAAAGCGCGACAGATGAACTACGCTTAAAGTCGTTTCAGGAAATCATGCCATCAAAAGGAGGCACAATGAGTCTGTTTGATAAAGCGAACGATAAAGCGCAAGAAGCCGTCGGCAAAGGGCAGGAAGAGTTTGGTAAAGCCGTAGACTCGCCGGAGCATGAATTCAGAGGAAAAGTGCGTCAGCAGGCAGCAAAAGCCTCTTACGCCGTGGATGATGCGCTGGACTGCGTGAAAAGTAAAACCCAGGATTCCCCCCTGGTTTCACTGGCGATTGCCGCCGGTGTAGGCTTCCTGGCCGCCAAGATTTTTGGCCGCCGCTAAGCTCGATCTGACCTGATCACACTCTGAACGCCCCTCGTGGGCGTTTTTTTATGGGCGCTCTCCAGAGCACTTAATAGCGAAACGGGTTAACCACATTGTGATGTACTTCATCGGGCTAAAAAACCGATTAGATAATCATAATAAGAGGTGAACTCATGGAAAGAATAGCCTGTCTTAAACAGTGTCTCGGTATTGCCACGCTGTTCATGGTGGCTAACGCATCTGCCCTGCCAGAACGTTTTTATCTGCATCAGCCGCCGCCACCATCAACAGAAATTATTTCCCCTCAGGCAGATACGCCGGCCATTCCTGAAGAATATCGCGATAATCAACCGCAACCGCTGATGCGGGGCGACGGATTTAATTACAACCTCTATTACAACTACCGCTTAACGCCTCACTTGATACTGCGGCCTAACCTGCAATCCAGCACCAAGCCTGGTGCTGTGAGCCAAAATTCACATCTGTTTGTGGGCGGACTCGGCGCGGGTATTAATTTCTGACGCCTGGATGCCCAAAATGCTTGTTGGCAAGACGATTATTCATAACAAGGAGAGATAAATGAATCATTACGGTGTTTTTCAATGGACGAGTAAACATGCCATGCTGATGATGTGCGGAAGCGCACTGTTATGGGCTTCGGCCCCCGCAGGGGCAGAAATGCGCCCTCTCAGTCTGGATTCGGATTATCTGTTTGGCGACTGGGACGGCTATCGCAGCGAATTAAAAAGGGAAGGTGCCGATTTCCAGGTCAACTACACCATGGAGTCGGCCAGTAATCTCGCCGGAGGGTATAACACCTCCACCACTGCCCGTTATACCGATCAGTGGGCCTTCGGCACCACTCTCAATCTGGAAAAACTCCTCAACTGGGATGACACACAGGTCCAGTTCACGGTGACCAGCCGGAACGGTCGCGACCTGACCCAGCACATCAACGATCCGCGGACAGGCGGCTTGTCCTCAGTGGAAGAAGTCTGGGGGCGTGGGCAGACCTGGCGTCTGACCCAATTTTGGGTAAACAAGGGTTTCTTTGATCATCGGGTTGAAATCAAAGCCGGTCGCGTGACCACGGGTGAAGACTTTGATGCATTCGACAGCAAATTCCAGAACCTGGCCTTTGGCAGCGGTCAGCCGGGTAACTGGCGCGGAGACCGCTGGTTTAACTGGCCGGTCTCACAATGGGGCGGTCGCGTAAAACTGAACCTGCCGGACGACATGTTCTTCCAGGTGGGCTTTTATAACCAGAACCGTAATAACTACGATCGCGGTAACGGCTTCTACCTCGACGGCAGCCCGAGCCTGGGTAACCTGGTCCCCTTTGAATTTGGCTGGACACCCCTGCTGGGTGCCAACAAGCTGCCGGGGAACTACCGTATCGGTGGCTACTACTCCTCGGTTAACGGGGATAAATACGCCAGCTACCATAATGGCGGCTACGGCGGCCAGGCGAAAGCCTATGGTGGTTATGTGCTGCTGCAACAGCAGTTAACTGCAACCGACGGTGATGTCAACCGGGGCCTGGGCTTAACCGTACAGGCGGTGATGAACGATCATAAAACCTCGAAAACCGATCATTACCAGGCGGTATCCTTCACCTGGAAAGGACCCTTTGCGGCACGTGCGCAGGATGAGATAGGTGTCGGGGCCGCGCGTATTCACGTCAACAGTGACTACGGTAAAATGCAGCACGAAACCAATCAATACAACGGCGAGTCCCGTTATAACAGCCCGACGTATCTGCCCGTTCAGCACGGCTCCGAATGGAACTACGAAGTTTACTATAACGTCCACGCCACTAACTGGCTGAACCTGCGCCCTAATCTGCAATATGTCGCCTCTCCCGGCGCGGTCAGTGGGGTTAAAGACGCGTTTATAGGTGGCCTGAGCGCCAATGTGAATTTCTGATGTCAGCGACACTGCCGGCATAGAAATGTCATGGCCGACCGGAAAAAATGGTCGGCCATGACGGGTGCCAACGATTATTTCAACTGCACGCGTGCGGTATAAAAACGGCGGGCCGCCAGATAACCTGCAATGATGGTCGACAGGCTTGCGGTGCCGAGCAACATAAAGGTCACCATAATCTGATACTTAATGGCTTTTACCGGATCAATACCGGCAAAAATCAGACCGGACATCATGCCCGGTAAACTCACCAGACCAACCGTTTTTGCTGCATCGACCGTGGGGATCATGGCTGCGCGTATGCTGTCGCGCACGATAGACGTCGATGCCCGCTTTGCACTCGCTCCCAGACTCAGCATCTCCTCTACCTTCTGGCGATTATCACTAAACCGCTGATTCAGATTACTGAAGCATAACCCCACCGCCACCATCGCATTGCCCGCAATCATTCCCGAGATCGGGATCACCTGCATGGGCATAAACTCAATCGCGCCACTGAGCAGCAAAATGGTCAGCGTCAGCGTAGTACCCGAGGTGATGGCAATAAACGAAATCAGAAAGCCTCTGTCGATAGCGCGGCTGCGCTTTTTGGCATTCAACGCGGCATTCACGCAGATAAACAGCACCATCAACACGGTCAGCCACTGATTGTTCAGATCGAAAATATACTTGAGCACATAGCCAACAATCACCAACTGCACAATGGCGCGCGCCACGCTCCAGATGATGTCTTTTTCCAGCCCCAGCCGCTCCTTGCTGCTGACCAGCAGTGCAATCACCACCAGCATTAAGGCCAGGGCCAGTGACTCATTGGTAATATTATGCTGGTTCATACTGGCCCTCCGTTGCTGCGGGCGACAGCCGGATCCGCCGTCTGCCATCATCTGTTTCTACGCTGTCGTGACTGATCCAGATCGCCGCACTTCCTTGCGCGACCTGCTGGTCGATCAACTTCGTCACCCTCCGTTTATTCGCGTCATCCAGCGCGCTACTGATTTCGTCCAGTAGCAGGATATCCGGGCGAAACTGTACATTGCGCAGCAGCGCCACACGCTGTTTTTCCCCACCGGAGAGTTGATCAATTGAGGTATCCAGCATTGCGGGTGGCAGCCCCAATCTCTCCAGCTCGTCGCCGAGATGCTGGCGATCTACGGGCTGCTGGCGGATCTGATAGGGCAGAGAGAGATTGTCATACACCGAACGGCCAAACAGCTGGGGGGTCTGAAACACGTAGGATACACGCTGGCGATACTGTTCGGGTTTCAACTCAATAATCGGCTGACCGTTAAACCTCACTTCACCGCCGGACGCATCAAGCAGAGAAGCAATAATTTTCAGCAGGGTACTTTTACCTGCCCCGGACGGCCCCGTCAGCCAGAGGAATTCGCCCTTGTGAAGCTCAAAGGACACGGGCGACAACAGCGTTTTACCCTGACGCACAAACGAGACCTCCCTGACCTGCAGGAGGGGGAGTGAAGGGTTCATGTTTTTAACAGACTCTGTGTAATGAATCGCGCGATGATAGCATTATCTGTGGGCCTTTTTCCCCGGCCAGAATATCAATAGCAGCCCGACGAGGATCAGTGCCGCGCCCACCAGCTTGCCCCAGAGAAAAATTTCATTCATCCCAGGCAACCACAGTGCTGCCGTCCATACCAGCAGATAACTCAGACTCAACAGCGGATAAACCCGGCTCAGCGGCAGACGCTGTAAGGCCAGTAACCAGCACATCATCGACAGAGCGTAGGCCAGCAGCCCGCCGGAGAGCACCAGCGTGGGTAAAGAGACGCTGAGCAGCGCCGCGCTGAATAGCGCGAGCTGATCGATAGCGGGAAGCTGTACCATCGCCCACTTCATCATCAACTGCGCAGCACTGATCAGCAGCACACTGCAAAAAGCATACAGCAGGCCCATCAGGTATAGCTCCCCATCACCGCCACGCCGGCCACAATCAGCACAATGCCCAGTCCATGACGCCATGAAATCGCTTCCTGCCACAGCCAGCGCGCGGCTAAGGTCACAAAAATAAAGTTAAGACTCAGCATGGGGTAAGCGACCCCCACCGGCACAGTCTGCAACACACGCAGCCACACCAGCAGCGCCATCCCCAGCAGCAATATGCTTGCCGTCAGCCACACCAGAAAATGACGGCGACCCTCACGCACCGTCGCCTGCTTCTGGCACAACTGCCCGCCACAGCTCAGCAGGCTGGCCAGGACAATCAGCAGCATATTCACGGCTGCTGCCGATAGAGATAAAACAGCATCCGCCCTTGCTGGTAGAGACGGTCAGGTGCAGGGATACGCTCATCCACCTTGTTGTCCTCAGAGGCTAATTTCATCATCAACGATACATTACCTTCACGCCGATGCGCGCTCAGCCACTGCGCAAAATCCGCAGTAGAAATAAGACGATCGGCACCATCGGCATAGCCCAAACCGTAGGCCAGCTCACCCGGTTGGTCTAATAATAAAATATCGCTGCGCTTCAGTTCCCAGGCCAGCGCCGATGCCGTACCAATATTGTTCGACAGCACAAAGCGGCTCTGCTGCAAATCCCGGCTGAAATCGGCAATAAACGGCTGCGGCTGTTTGGAATTGATCACTTTATCGGGGATCGCCGCCCCCACCACCAGCGCCAGCCCCAACGGACACAGCGCCGCCAGCCGCCAGTGCTTCGCGCCCTCCACCAGGCTGGCCGCGCCCACCAGTGCCCAAAAGAGAAATGCTGTCGCCCCCAGCAGTACTTTAATCACCTCATGTCGGGCATACACCGGCTGCCTGAGCAGGCCCCAGGGGGCCACGATCAGCACCATCGCCAGCAGCAGCACAATCCCCACCACCAGATTGATCACGCCGTTGGCTTTCAGCCCGCGTCGCCCCGCGGCGGAGAGTGCCATCGCATGATGGGCCAGCAGCATCGCCAGCGGTGCAAAACAGGGCAGGATATAGGTCGGCAGTTTGCCTTTCGCCACACTGAAAAACAGCAGCGGCATCACCACCCAACCGAGTAAATAAGCGGAACCCACAGCGCCCTGCCGTTCCCGCCAGGCCCGATGTAGCGCCCCCGGCAGTAGACCAAGCCACGGCAGTGCCCCGGCAATCAGTACCGGAATGTAATACCAGAACGGTGCTTTGTGTTGAGCATCATTCTCAGCAAAGCGCTGAATATGCTCCACCCAGAAGAAATAATGCCAAAAGTCGGGTTCCTGTCGGGCAATGCTGATGGCCCAGGGTGCCGAGATCAGCGCCGCGCTGAGCAAGGCCAGCGGTCCCCATAACATCAGCTCTTTCACTCGGCGCTGCCAGACCATCCACGGCACAATTGCCACCACCGGAACCGCCAGCGCCAGAAAGCCTTTGGTCATAAACCCCATACCACAGGCCAGCCCCAGCAGTAACCAACCCGCTGTTTTCTGCCGCCGGCTCCCCCCCTGCCCAACCAGCCAGAAGCTGCACATCGCAGCCGTCAGCCATAGCGTGATCATCGGGTCCAGCACCGCATAAGTCCCGATGCAATAGACCAACATGCAGGTGAGGAAGATCACCGCAGACAACAGCGCCGTCGCACGCTTACGCCACAGACAAAACGCCAGCCAGTAAATCAGTAATGCACTGAGTGACACAGAAAGCACTGAGCCAAAACGCACGGAGAAGTTATTGCCGCCAAAGATCCACTGACTGAGGTTATTGATCCAGTACCCGGCGATCGGCTTCTCAAAATAGCGCAGGTCAAGAAAGTGCGGCACCACCCAGTTCCCACTGACCAGCATTTCACGGCTGATCTCCGCATAGCGAACTTCATCCGGCTGCCACAGCGCCCGGAACTCAAGAGGGAGCAGGTAATAGAGTGCATACAACAGGGGCAGTAATAATGCATAACGGGTGTATTTCATCCACAATCACTCAGCGAGTTGCTGGCATCCCAGCCAACCTTCACGGCCGGGGAAGCTACCCCGAATCACTTTGCCTGTCGGCAGTTGCGAGAGGTCCTGCGGCAGCAGCTCGCCCAATGGACAGAAACGAATCCCCCGCTGTCGCGCCTCCGTCAGCAGTGCATCAAATTTGTCCGCCAGCACGATCCCTTCCGCTTCCGCATGGATGGTGTAAACCGGCACGCCCTGCTGGCGAGCGATCTCATCAAGGATGAACGCGTTGTAGTGCGCAGGATCGACACGCGTCCCTGCCACTTCGTCCCACGTCGGTAACGTCACCGGGATTTGCACGGTTCCCAGCCGCCCATCTGGCAGTATTGGCCGGAAAGGCTCTGTGCCCCGACAGTCGCTGTTATAACGAAAGTCAAAAGCCTGTTTAGCGGTGAGGACACGGCCATCGGCACGCCAGCCCGCTGCGGCTGAACAGGTTACGGGTTGCCCGGTCAGTTCGCTGAGTGCCTCAACGCCCCGGCGGACCTCTTCACTCAGCTTCCCTGCAGGCCATACGCCCGCCCAGGTCTGCCAGGCAAAATGATCCCAGGCGTGCATCCCTGTTTCATGCTGCAAGCTTGCCTGACGGATCGTATCGGCCAGCCCCTGGCCGATACGTCGTCCGGGCCAGGCTGTACCCGCCAGCAGAATGTCCCAGCCGTAGAGTGAAGCCGCGTTTGACCTCAGCATCTTCCACAGAAAGCGCGGTTTTAGCAGCCGCCATAAATGGCGGCCCATATTATCCGGCCCAACGCTGAAGAAAAAGCTGGCGCGGGTTTGCTGACGTTCAAGAATGGAGAGCAGGCGCGGCACACCGTCCCGGGTGCCGCGCCAGGTATCCACATCAATGCGTAAACCCACATTGATCATTCGACAATCTCGCCCTGTTCAACGGTTTGCAGGAAGAAGTCGAGCGTGGCATCAATGGTGTAGTTCATCGCCACCTCCGGCTGCCAGTTCAGCAGACGCTTCGCATTACGGATCGACGGTTTACGGTGCTCCACATCCTGATATCCCTTGCCATAATAGCTGCTACTTTCCACCTCGCGAAAACCGGCAAATGGCGGGAATTGGTGACGCAGCGGGTGCCGTTCAAAACTGGCCAGCAGCTGTTCGGCCAGCTCTTTAATACTGGCTTCGTTATCCGGGTTACCGATATTGATAATCTGACCATCGCAGTTCTGCTGCTTATTCTCGATAATCAGGAACAGCGCTTCAATGCCGTCACGGATATCGGTAAAGCAGCGCTTCTGCCGCCCGCCGTCAATCAACTTAATCGGCGATCCTTCCACCAGATTCAGGATCAACTGAGTAATGGCACGCGAGCTGCCGATACGTGCCGCGTTAAGGTTATCCAGGCGCGGTCCCATCCAGTTGAAAGGCCGGAACAGCGTAAACCGCAACCCCTCTTTTTCTCCATAAGCCCAGATCACCCGATCCAGTAACTGTTTCGAGACGGAATAGATCCAGCGCTGTTTATTGATCGGCCCGACCACCAGATTCGAGTGATCTTCATCGAAAGTGTCATCCGTACACATGCCATAGACCTCCGAGGTGGAGGGGAAAATAATGCGCTTTTTGTACTTCACACAATCGCGAATGATCTTCAGATTTTCTTCAAAATCCAGTTCAAACACGCGCAGCGGGTTGCGGGTGTATTCGATCGGTGTGGCAATCGCCACCAGGGGTAATACCACATCACATTTCTTAATGTGGTACTCGATCCACTCCGAGTGAATACTGATATCCCCTTCGACAAAATGAAAACGCTCATGGCCCACGAAGCGGCTGATGGCATCAGAGCCAATGTCCAGCCCGAAAATTTCGAAATGATCATCGGCCAGCAGGCGCTCAGTCAGGTGGTTACCGATAAAGCCATTGACACCAAGGATCAGTACACGGGTTCTGCGTTTTGCCGCTACCACCGGCTGGTTATGCAGCAGGGCACCGGCCACCAGCCCAAGGGTTTGCGCCAGTTGACTGCCCTGCATGTAGACACCGCTCTCGCTTTGCCCGGTTACCACTTCCAACGCACCCTCTGCGCAGGCGACCACAAATGGCGAAACGGAAAGTACCGTACCGGGCTTTGTCACCGGCCAGTTGTGGCAGATTTTGGACTGCCAGATGATAAACTTCGCGGCCCCCACATAGCTGAACGCCCCCGGCCAGGGATCGGTGACCGCACGTACCAGGTTATGGGTACGTTGCACTGGCTGCTGCCAGTCGATGCGTCCGTCTTCCGGGGTCCGTCGTCCGACATAGGTGGCTTTGCGTTCATCCTGTTCGACGGCAATAAAACTGCCACGCAGAATGTCTGGCAGGCTGCGCATCAGCAGCTGTTTCGCACTCTCACACACTTTATAATGCAGCGTCAGCGCAGTATCTTCCGCCGCAATCGCCACCTTCTCACAGGCGATAATCGCCCCGGCATCGGCGCGTTTCACCATGCGATGCAGCGTGACACCGGTTTCTTCTTCACCGTCAACCAGCACCCAGTTCAGTGGCGCGCGGCCACGATACTTCGGCAACAATGAGGCATGCAGATTAAACGCCCCCACTGGCGCACAGGCGAGGATCTCGTCGCTCAGCATCTGGCGGTAGTGGAATGAGAAAATCACGTCAGGTTTCATCTCGCGGATGCGGTCAATCCACAGAGGATGGTTAACCTCCTCCGGCGCATAAACCGGCACACCCAACTGCGCGGCGGTACGTGCGACGGACCCGAAGAAGTGATTCTCGCCGGGATGATCCGCGTGGGTAAAAATCGCGCAGATGTCAAAACCCGCTTCAGCCAGCGCCCGGATCCCGGTGCAGCCCATATCATGGTAGGCAAAAACTACGGCTTTCATGATGATTTATCCTGTGTGGAGTTGGCGTCGCGGCTAACAACGCGCTGAATAAAATAACGGGGACGGGCGCGCACATCGTTGTAGATACGCCCGATATACTCGCCAAGCAGCCCCATGCCAATAAACTGTGCGCCGACAAAAATGAACAGCACGGCAAACAGCATAAATACCCCTTCTGCTGCCCACTGCGGGCCAAGGAACAGGCGCAGTCCAATCAGCAGCAGGGAAATTGCAAAACCCGCCAACGCAATCACGCTGCCAAACACGCTTAACAGCCGCAGTGGCGTGGTTGTCAGGCAGGTGATCAGGTCATACATCAGGTTGATCAGGCGCATCAGGCTATATTTGGAATCGCCAAATTCGCGTTCGGCGTGCAGCACCGGGATCTCTGTGGCCCGCCGGGCAAAGGTGTTCGCCAGAATAGGGATAAAAGTACTGCGCTCATGGCAGTGCAGCATGGCATCGACAATATGACGTCGGTAGGCTCGCAGCATGCAACCGTAGTCACCCATTGCTTTACCCGTGGTGCGTTGAATCAGATGATTGATCAGGCGTGAAGCACGCTTACGGAACCAGCTGTCCTGACGGTTTTGCCGCACGGTGCCCACCACGTCGTAGCCCTTCCGGGCCGTTTCCACCAGGCGCGGGATCTCTTCAGGGGGGTTTTGCAGGTCGGCATCAAGCGTGATAATCAGGTCACCGCTAACATGGCTGAAGCCGGCCATGATCGCCGAATGTTGGCCGTAGTTACGGTTCAGCAACACCGCCACAATATGGCTATCCGGTGCCTCTGCGGCGGCAGTGAGCATCTCGGCCGACGCATCGCTGCTGCCGTCATCGACCAGTAAAATTTCATAATCGATAGCCAGTTGCGCGCAGGCAGCCTCCGTACGGCGGAGCAGTTCGGGCAGGCTTTCCTGCTCGTTGTAGACCGGGATCACAACGGAGAGTTTGTTGATCGGTTGTTCTGTCATCTCTTATCTCTTTGCCAGCTTACGCAGTGCCACAATCACGCGGCGGCCATCGTCGTCAGTCATTCCCGGAAACAGGGGAATCGAGCAGATACGCTCTGAGTTCCATTCGGTCTGCGGCAGGGACAGGTGAGGGAAGCGTTCACGATAATATTTCTGCGTATGCGCCGCCCGGAAGTGAAGCCCGCTGCCGATACCCTGCTCCTTCAGCGCCTGCATGAGTTCATCGCGGCTGATACCGCACAGCTCAGGGTCAACGCGCAGGATAAACAGGTGCCAGGCGTGGTGATGGGGCCAGTCAGGTTGTGTCAGAGGCAGGAACGGGGTATCGGAAAGCTCCTCGAGGTAACGCAACGCAATTTGCTCACGTCGGGCGTTGTTGGCTGTCAGCTTGTCCAACTGCACCAGCGCAATCGCCGCATTGATATCGGCGAGGTTATATTTGAAGCCGGGCATGATCACTTCGGCCTGCGGCGCACGACCGTGGGTCTGACGATCAAAGGCATCGACACCCAGCCCGTGGAATTTCAGACTGCGCACGCGATCCGCCAGGGCATCATCATCGGTAACCACCAGCCCGCCTTCGGCACAGCTCATATTTTTAATCGCGTGAAATGAGAAAATTGCCGTACCGCGGCGACCCACATGCTGCCCGCGATAGTGAGTACCTGCTGCATGGGCCGCATCCTCGATAACCGCAATCCCCCGCTGTTCAGCCAGCGTGCGAATGGCATCGATATCAACCGGTGCTCCGGCATAATGTACCGGAATAATGGCTTTGGTCCGTGGGGTGATGGCCGCCTCAATCAACGCCGGTGTCACCATCAGCGTATCGCGGTCCACGTCGATCATCACCGGAGTCGCCCCCAGCAGAACGATCATATTCAGCGTTGAAACCCAGGTCAGCGAGGGGGTGATCACTTCATCACCCGGCCCTATTCCCAGTGCCATTAGCGTGACGTGCATCCCGGCCGTTGCCGAGCTGACGGCAATCGCGTGACGATTCCCGGTAAGCTGGCAGAAAGCCTGTTCAAGCTGCTGATTTTTGGGGCCGGTGGTGATCCATCCTGAACGCAACACCTCGGCGACGGCGGCCAGTTCTTCCGCACCCATTGCCGGACGAGAGAAAGGCAAAAAGTCTGTCATTGATTACATCCATTAAACAATTAACACCACGAATGATGAGTGAGGATAGCAGAGGCTGCGATTCCCCTCTCTCACCCCTGAACGAATCACTGCCTATTTTTCATTCTACTGGTCGTTATGCCCCCCCGTCTCATTTGAACAATAAAACGCCAATCATTGCCATGCAGCGTCAAAAGCGAGCAAAAAAGCATAGCAACATCCGGATATATGGAGCTTAAATGAAAATACTTAGGGGAAGATTAAGAGAAGCCAACTGAGGAAAGATTAAATCAGTCTGGTTGATGGATGGTTTAGCTATAAAAGGGGTTGTGTACTTATTCGCTTAGGAAAAACCTAAAATATAAAAAAAATTTCATTATTTTGTTGCAAAACATATTGGGATATACAGAAATGATAGTGGGCCAGCGGCACAAGGCCGGTGACCCGAAGCGGTATTATTTACGCGCATCCAGCAGCTGGGTAGCATTATCCGAAGTCACTTCCGTCCAGGGTACGGAGTAGCGTTTTGCTTTGCCATCATCCCACGCCATCTTATCGGCGTACTGTTTCCAGATAGTGGACTGCGGCTGGTAACTCTCCCCTTTCACCGCACGCACCGCGACATCAATCGAACCCTGCATCTGTGCGTGGGCATCCTGCAAGATGGACACCATCTCACCCGCCTGCACCGCGCGGATAGCGTCAGACACACCGTCTACCCCGGCGATAGCAAAATCTTTCACATTCAGATTGGCTCCTTTTATCGCTTCAATGGCACCCAGCGCCATTTCATCATTCTGCGCGATCACGCCGTTAATCTGGCCCCGGTGCTTCTGCAGCCAGTTCTCCATCAGCGGTAGCGCTTCAGCACGTGACCAGTTTGCGGTTTTGCGCTCCAGCACCTTCACATTCCCGGCGCCACATTCGGCAATGGCTTTATCGTTACCCTGACCGCGCTGGATCTCGCCGCTGCCGCCCTTCGGCCCTTCAATAATCACCACGTTGCCTTTGCAGTTGATTTTTTTCAGCACGGCCTTCGCTTCCAGATAGCCACCCAGCACGTCATCGGATACCACCTCAGAGGTCATTTTGTCGGTATTCAGTCGCGCATTGGTCACCACCACCGGAATTTTGGCTTCGTTGGCCATTGTCACCACGTCAATATTGGCTTCATAGTCCATCGGGTTGATGATGATGGCATCAACATGGGTCTGAATGGCGGTTTCTGCCTGATTATTCTGTACCAGCGGATCGTAACGGCCGTCATACACCGTCAGCTGTACTTCGCCGCTTTTTACTGCCGGGTGTTCTTTACCTGCTTTTTCCATCAGCTGTACAAATTCAGCTTTCATACCGTACATCAGTACCGCTATTTTAATCGGTGCGGCCTGGGCAATCACGCTGCTGCCCATTAACAGACCGGACGTCAGCAACGCTATTTTAGTCAACTTATTCATGAAAACTCCTGGTTATGTAGGGTGATATTTTTATGTCATCAGGAAAATATGATTAATCGCGTTGTTGTTTACGTGATGGGTCAAGCAACACTGCCACCACAATTAATGCCCCTTTAATAATCTGCTGGTAATAAGACTGAACGCCCAGCAGATCCAGGCCATTATTCATGACGCCAATAATTAAAATACCGAACAGCGTGCCGACCAGCGTACCCACGCCGCCCGCCATACTGGTGCCACCAATCACCACTGCCGCTATCGCATCCAGCTCATAGGCAGCCCCGGCATTGGTCTGCGCCGAGCCGGTGCGTGCCGTCAGGATAAGGCCAGCAATCCCCGCCAGCGCGGCACACAGGGTGTAGACCAGCACTTTGATTTTCACCACGCTGATCCCGGAGGTGCGGGCACTTTTTTGATTCCCCCCGACGGCATAGACATAGCGGCCAAACAGCGTTTTATTCAGCAGTATCCAGGCCAGTGCAAACAACACGATAAAAATAATCACCGGTAGCGGGATGCCCAGCAGATACCCGTTACCCAGGGCGCGAAAGTCAGGGTTTAGCTGTGATACCGGATTACCATCGGTGGTCAGCAGTGCCAGGCCACGCGCTGCCGACAGCATTCCCATGGTGACAATAAACGGTTGCAGGCGGTAGCGAGCCAGAATCGTACCGTTCAGCAGGCCACAGACAATGCCGATCCCCAGCGCGACGATTAACGGCATAATGACCGCATGTGCCGTATCACCGATGGCCAGCCCGCTGTTGGTGGTGGCAAAGCGCGCCGCGACAATGCCGCTTAGCGCCAGAACAGAGCCGACCGACAGATCCACCCCGGCGGTAATAATAACAAAGGTCATTCCGATGGCGAGAATGCCATTAATAGACACCTGGCGTAATACAATCAGCGTATTTTCATGACTGAGAAAATAATTACTGCTCCACGCACCGTTCGCGACCTGCACTTCACCAATTACGGTGACAATCAGGCACAGCACAAAAAAGGCGATAATAATGCCGTATTTATGCATCCGGCGTTTATTACGCGTAAAGAAAGACAGCCCTGGAGTCAGAGAAGATGTCGAATTCATTACAATTACTCTCTCGTTATAAAAAGATTATTACACCGCCAGCTTCATTAATTCAGCCTGGGTGGCATTTTCAGCCGACAGTTCTCCGGCCAGCGCGCCATCTTTAAAGACTAATATACGGTCGCTCATTCCAATAATTTCTGACAGTTCGGAGGACACCATAATAATGCCGCGATCCTTGAGCGCGAATTCCGACATAAAACGGTAGATCTCTTTTTTGGCTCCCACATCAATCCCGCGCGTCGGCTCATCCAGCAGCATCACCTGAGGTTCCAGCAGCGCCCAGCGCCCCAGCACCACTTTTTGCTGATTACCCCCGCTGAGATTGCCCACCAGCTGGTCGCCATCGGGGGTTTTCACATTAAAACGCGCAATCATCTCACGGGTACGCTGGCGCTCTTTGCTGTCACTGATAAACCCGGCGCGGCTGATGGCGGGAAACGAGGCGATATTAATGTTCTCATTCACCGAACGGCATAGCACCAACCCGGTTTCTTTCCGATCTTCAGTGACATAGGCAATCCCACTGTCGATAGCCTCTCTGGGCGAATGCCGCCCGAGGATCTTCTCCCCCAGTTGAATGGTGCCGCTGTGCGCATGTTCGATTCCAAAGATCAGATCGAGAAATTCGCTGCGCCCGGAACCCACCAACCCGTAGATCCCGAGGATCTCACCGCGCCTCAGCGTCAGGCTGATATCGCGCACCTTCTTGCCCCAGCACAGGTTATTCACCTGCATCATCACTTCTTCACCTGGCTGGTTGAACTTGGCAAATTCACTGTCAAATTCGCCGCCAATAATGTGCTCAATCAACTGTTCACGAGTGATATCGCCCAGCAGCCCTTCATGGATATAGCTGCCGTCACGGAAGATGGTATAGCTGTCGGCAATCTGGAAAATTTCTGCCAGGCGGTGAGAAACATAAATAATCCCTTTGCCTTTCTCCGCCAGCCGGGTGATGGCCTGGAAGATCTTCTGCACGTCCTCTTCACCGATGGCCGAGGTCGGTTCATCCATAATGATGATATCGGCGTTGGCGTGTGACAGGGCTTTAGCAATCTCGACCAACTGCTGTTCAGCCACGCTGAGGTTGCGCATTTTTTCTGTTGGCGACAGGGTAAAATGCAGGTCAGCCAGCAGCTCCGCCGTTTGTCGGTTCATCCGGCCAAAATCGACAAAACCAAAGCGGCGTGGCTCCCGACCCAGCCAGATATTCTCCGCCACCGTCAGGTCAGCAATAGTGCTCAGCTCCTGCTGCACAATAGCGATCCCTGCGGCAAGCGCTTCTTTCGGGTGGGAGAATTCGCAGCGCTTTCCATTGATAAAGATGTCGCCGCTGTCCGGCTGAATAAAGCCCATTAAGATGCTGAGAAAGGTCGACTTCCCGGCACCGTTACCGCCACACAGCGCATGGATCGAACCACGACGCAGACAGAACTCTGCATTTTTCAGCGCCACCACCGGCCCGAAGCTCTTTTTCACCCCGCTGACTTCCAGCAGCATGGCAGCCTGGGATTCATCTGCTAACTGACTCATAACGTCACCTCATATTCTTTCTGCAACCGATGCAGATAGCGCTGATAAAGGTCAGCATAGCGGCGCTGCCGTTCAGCGTCTGGCCGGGCACGGGTGCTCTCATCCAACTGTACAAACTGCTGGCACAGCCGGGCCAGCAGTGCGGCGGCAGGCTGAGGGCTGCCCGACGCCAGACGGTGGCACCAGATAGCCTGGATCGCGGCGCCCAACGCCGCGCTCTCTTTCTCCTGCGGGCAGACCACGGGGCAGTTCATCACATCGGCAACAATCTGCCGCCAGCGCGGGCTGTTGGCTCCGCCCCCGGTGAGGCGGATTTCACTGACCTCAATGCCCTGCTGGCGAAACAGATCCAGTCCATAACGCAGACCGTAAGTCGCCCCTTCCACCACCGCCAGGCAGAGGTTGGCCGGGGTGAAATTATTACTGTCGAGGTTGTACAGACTGGCCCGGGCTCCGGGCAGCTCCGGCACACGTTCGCCGTTAAAGAACGGCAGCATCAGCATGCCGCCTGCCCCGGGTTCCGCTTCTTCCAGCGCACGATTAAACGCCACCACATCCTGTTGCAGCAGGTTCTGTACCGCGGTACTGGCCGAGGTCACATTCATGGTGCAGATCAGCGGCAACCAGCCATTACTGCTGGAGCAAAAACCGGCGATCATCGCCGAATCCGCCACCACCGGGCTGTCAGCGCAGGAGAACAACGTCCCGGAGGTGCCGAGACTCATGGTCAGCATGCCCGGCTGGATATTGCCAGTGCCGATGGCCGCCATCATATTGTCGCCGCCGCCGCTGGCAACCAGTGTACCGGCACGCAGCCCCAGCGCCTGAATAGCACGTTCGCACACGATGCCAACAGGTTGTTCTGCCGACACCAGTGGCGGCAGCGCACGCCATAAACGCCCGCTGTTATCAATCAGCTCGACGGTGCGGCGATCCCAGCAGCGCTGGCGAATATCAAACAATCCGCTACCCGAGGCATCGCCATACTCTGCGCGCCGTTCACCGGTCAGCCAAAAATTCAGATAATCATGCGGTAGCAGCATGGTCGCCAGCCGCTGCCACAGTTCCGGGTGCTGCTGACGGAACCATAAGATTTTCGAGGCGGTATAGCCGGTGGCCAGGGTGAGCCCTAACTGCGCCAGCGATCCCTCCTCTCCCCCTAACTGCGCCAGCAGCCAGGCATTTTCTTCGGCAGTGCTGGTGTCACACCACAGCTTAACCGTATGTAACACCTCTCCCGCCTCATCCAGCGCCACAAAACCATGCTGCTGCCCGGAAACCGCCAGCGCAGCGATCTGCGCCGGGTCGATACCCGCTGCTGCCACGGCCTGGTGAAAAGCCTCTTTCAACGCCGTAATCCACCATTCAGCCTGCTGCTCACGCCTGCCGGATGCGTCGCTGATCAGCGCGTGGGGTGCACTGCCGCTCCCGAGAATAGTGCCGTGCTGGTCATCAACAATCACCACCTTGGTGCCTTGCGTACCACAGTCAATGCCCGCATACAGCGCCATGACTTACTCCATTTCCAGCATGATTTTGATATCGGTCGGGTTGCCTGCGGCTGCGCGTTCAAAGGCGGCCACACTGTCGGCAAATTTATAGGTCTGGGTGATCAGCGGCTGCACCCGCAGCTTGCCGGAACTCAGCAGGCGCAGGGTACGCGGATACATATTGGCGTAGCGGAAAATGGTCTTAAAGGTCACTTCTTTAGCCTGAGCGGCAACAATATCCATCGGCGCGGCATCCACCGGCATACCGACCAGCACGGCAGTTCCCCCCGGTGCAATATGCTGGCTGATGCTGGCGATGGCCGGTTTGGCCCCGCTGCACTCAAACACCACATCAACGCCGTTGCCACTGGTCAGCTGCGCCACTTTTTGTGCCAGAGCATCGCCTTTACTGTTCACCGCATGCAGGCCGGTATAGTTGGCCGCCACCTGCAGTTTTTCGTCGAACAGGTCACAGATAATGACATCCGAGCAACCGCCCGCCAGAGCAGCCAGGGCAGTGACCACGCCAATCGGCCCGGCACCGATCACCAGCGCAATATCGCCGGGTTTGATCGCGGCTTTGGTCGCCGCATGCATGCCGATCGCCAACGGTTCCACCATGGCGCCTTCGGCAAAGCTGACGTTATCCGGCAGTTTGAAGGTAAAGGCCGCTGGGTGGATCACCGTTTCACGCAGGCAGCCGTGAACCGGCGGTGTTGCCCAGAAACGCACGGCCGGGTCAAGGTTGTAGATCCCGGCGCGCGACTGTGCCGACTGCATATCCGGAATACCTGGCTCCATACACACACGATCGCCAGGCTGCACATGCCGAACAGCACTCCCCACCGCCATCACGACACCGGAGGCTTCATGGCCCAGCACCATCGGAGCGTTAACCACAAACGGCCCGATGCGACCGTGTTGATAATAGTGAACGTCACTGCCGCAGATACCCACAGAGTGAATTTTGATCTGCACATCGGTATCGCCCAGATGTTCGCTGAACTCCCGATCCTCGATGGCAATTTTACCTGCCTGCTGCAGTACCAATGCTTTCATGGATGACTCCCTGTTGATAATAAAATGATACCGTTAACATCAATATGACGCCGATAGTAAAAGAAACGCCGTGATAAATGTGTGAGCACGGTTAAAATTTTAGCATTTTTGTAACTCAGGGAGAAAAAACGGGGCAATAATGGCATCAGACAAGCGATAAAGATCAAAAACACTCACACAAAAAATGATATCGATAACAACACAATCATTAGAGGATCATCATGAGCGCACATCAACAGGCCATCAGCCAGACCCTTCACTACCTGCAGGAAGCGTCGATATTGCTCACCGCGGCTGAGGAGCAGCAGATCGAGATCGCCACCTTTGGCCTGCCAGACTACCCCCTCTCCGGCCTGCAACTGCTCACCTATATCAACAGCCCGCGCTACTGCGCCAAGGAGCTGGTACTGTTTCCACACCAGACCTGTCCGGAGCATCTGCACCCGCCGTTTAACGGCACACCGGGTAAACAGGAGACGTTCCGCTGTCGATGGGGCGAGGTGTGGTTATTTGTTGATGATGAGAGCCTGACCCTGAATAACGGCACCTGCCAGCTACCGGAAGGGGCGGAACAGTGGTATACCGCACAGCACTTTATTTTGCTGCGGCCTGGCGAGCAGTACACCATTGCCCCCAACACCCGCCACTGGTTCCAGGCCGGCAAGCAGGGTGCAGTGGTGTCGGAATTCTCTTCGGAAAGCCGTGATGACCTTGATGTGTTTACTGATCCGCGCGTTAACCGCCTCGTCTGAGCCTGTAGCGGATTGATTCGCATCATGTCTGGGGATCTGTCATGATACATCAATGGTACAAAATGATTTGATATCCAGGAGTTCACCTTGCCGTCAGGCCGGAAAGTTAAAGCCACGCTCTCAAGCGTGGCAGCAGAAGCAAACGTCAGCAAAATCACCGTTTCCCGCGCCTTTACCCATCCGGAAAAAGTGCATCCGGACACCCTGAAACGGGTGCTGGCCACCGCCACAGAGATGGGCTACGTGGTGAACACCGCAGCGCGTAATCTGCGTGCGCGTGACAGTAAAACCATCGGTATTGTTAATCCGGATATGAACAACCCGTTTTTCGGGGGGCTGACCCGGTTGATGACGCTGGAAGCGGAAAAAGCGGGGTACGATACGCTGATTTTTGATTCGCGGGAGTCGCAGGAGCATGAGAACCGTATCATCGATAAGCTGATCGGCTATAACGTTGATGCCATCGTCCTGTCGGTAATCTCGTCAGACTGCAACTACCATCCCGCTTATCTGCACCGGCTGGAAGCGCTGAATATCCCGGTGATTCTGGTCGATAGAGAACTGGATGCCAGTGCCTGTAGCGGGGTCTATATCGATAATCTTGACTGCGGCCTGCAGGCGGGCCGTTATCTGCTGGAACAGCAGGCGCAACGTGTGGTGGTGGTTTCCGGGCCGCAGGACTCCAACGTGGCACGCGAGCGCGTGACCGGTCTGAGCGCGGCCTTGCAGGGTAAAATCGCCAGCTTCGAGGTCCTGTACGCCGATTTTTTGATGGACGTCGCCGCCAGAGTCACCAGTGAATATCTTGACCACCACGCCCCACCGGACTATTTCGTCGGCTGTAATAACCAGATATCGCAGGGGATCATTAAATCCTGCATCGATCATCAGCTGAGCCCAATGCAGGACGTTTCGCTGTTCAGTATTGATGAGATCTCACATGCACCGATTTACGGCTTCCACTTCCCGTGTATTGCCCATGATTTGCATGAGATGGCCTGGCAGGTGATCAATCTGGCGGTCCGCCGGGCCACCGAAAGTGAAGTCAAACCGGGTAAAGTGATTGTTCGTGGTAAAATGGTCGTACCCTAATCAACTGAAGGAACGACTGATGAACAACCCTACACTGCCGCCTGCTCTGCTGACCCTGCTTGACGGCTCAATACCTGAAAGCCATCGGTATCAGGCGATTCGTCTGTCCAGCGTGGGTGAAAATGGCTGGCCCTATGCGGCACAGCTGAGCCTGGGGGAAATCATTGCCTGCTCCCCGAATGAGCTGCTGTTTGCCATCTGGCCAGACTCCACCACCACGCGCAATCTGAAGCGGGATGGCAGGATCACGCTGGCACTGGTGCTCAATGATGCGGTGGTGGAGATTCAGGCACTGGCAGAGGCACGCCCGGAAACGCTGACCGATCTTAAACTGGCGGTATTCAGCGCTGAGGTTAAGCAGGTGATCGCCCATCGGGCACCTTATGCCACGGTGACCAGTGGGTTAACGTTCAGTCTGAACGATGAAGTAGCGGCGCTGGCCCGCTGGCGGGAACAGATTACGGCGCTGAAAACGCTGGCATAAAAAAAAGGGCGACTTCACAGTCGCCCTTTTGCTTTGCGGGTCAGGCATGCCTGACCCCTACAGGATTGTCGTCGGTACGAGTCAAACAGGCCGGACATACCCGGCCCCTACGAAGAGCGATCTTGCTTTGCATCATTCGTAGGGGCGAAGCATGCCTGACCCCTACAGGATTGTCGTCGGTACGAGTCAAACAGACCGGACATACCCGGCCCCTACGAAGAGCGATCTTGCTTTGCATCATTCGTAGGGGCGAGGCATGCCTCGCCCGAGGTTAACCGCCGTTATTTGCTGTCAGGCAGCGCATAAGCTTTCACATAATCACCCAGCTTGGTGCCGAACGAACCGTGGCCACCCGCAACGATCAGCACATACTGCTTACCGTTCACTTCATAGGTCATTGGTGTCGCCTGGCCACCCGCTGGCAGACGCGCTTCCCACAGCTGTTTGCCGTTAGAGACGTTGAATGCACGCAGGTAGTTATCGGCGGTGGCAGCAATGAAGAACACGTTACCGGCCGTCGTCACCGGCGCGCCCAGCATTGGCATACCCATTTTAAACGGCAGCGGAACCGGTGAGCTGTCGCGCACGGTGCCGATACGTTTTTTCCACACGATATCGTTGGTTTTCAGGTCAACCGCAGAGATGTAGCCCCATGAAGGCTGTTTGCATGGGAAGCCCAGCGGAGACAGGAACGGATTCAGCGTCACGCCGTACGGCAAGCCGTACTGTGGCTGAACGCCGGACTCAGTACCGGTACCGCCCTTATCATTCTCATCCGGCTCATTCGGGTTACCCGGACCACGTGGGATCAGACGGGAAACAAACGGCAGCGCCATTGGATTCGTGACCGCAACCTGACGATCGGTATCCACGGCAATACCGCCCCACTCGAACATACCGAGGTTACCCGGGAACACCAGAGTTCCCTGCTCAGATGGCGGAGTGAACGGACCTTCATAACGTAACTGGTGGAACATCACACGACAAATCAGCTGATCGTAGATAGTGGCACCCCACATATCTTTCCCGGCCAGCTGGGCTTTCGGGCGGAAGCTCAGTTCAGAGTAAGGCTGCGTAGGGGAAACGTGATCGCCCTTGGCTGCGCCACCCGGAACCTTCATTTCCGGTGCCGGAACAACAGGCTTACCGTTGGTACGGTTCAGCACAAAGATGTCACCGGTTTTGGTCGGAATGTAGATGACCGGAACCTTGTTACCGTCTTTGTCGTTGATATCAGCCAGCGTTGGCTGTGCCGGAACGTCCATATCCCACAGATCGTGGTGAACCGTCTGATAGAACCAGGCCAGCTTACCGGTGGTGGCATTCAGTGCCAGCATACCCGTGGCGAAACGCTCCATTTCCGGGGTACGGTGACCGCCCCAGATATCAGGGGTCGAAACACCAATTGGCAGGTAAACCAGGTCCAGTTTGGCATCGTAAGACGCCGGAGCCCATGAGTTCGGAGAGTTCGGCGTGTAGTGCTGCTCGCCTTCCGCAATCACGTTTGGATCTTTCGCGCCGGTATCGAAGGCCCACAGCAGTTTACCTGTGTTGACATCGAAACCACGGATCACACCGGACGGCTCTTTGGTTGAGTAGTTATCGGTGACCGCACCGGCCATCACAATAGTGGTGCTGGTGATGATGGGCGGTGACGTTGGTTCGTAAGAACCCACTTTGTTGTAAGGCAGATTGCTCTGCAGGTTCAGCTTACCGTTGTCGCCGAATTCCGGGCACAGAGCGCCGGTTTCAGCGTCCAGCGCATACAGACTACCGTCATTGACCGGCAGTAACACGCGGCGTGAGCACAGCGCAGGCTGAGTTCCGGCCGGGGTCGCTGCGGCTTCTGGCGTCTGGTAGTAAGACACACCACGACAGGTCACATGCTGGAACGTCGGGTCCGTCTTCATCTTCGGATCAAACTTCCACTTCTGCTTACCCGTCGCCGCATCCAGAGCAAACAGCTGCTGGTGCGCAGTACACAGATACAAAGCATCGCCGATTTTGATTGGCGTGACTTCGTTGGTGATCTCACCCGGATCGTTAGGTGTTTTCAGGTCGCCGGTCTGGAAGGTCCAGGCTTCCTGCAGCTTATCAACGTTAGTGTCGTTAACCTGCTTCAGCGGGGAGTAACGCGTACCGCCCTGCGTACGGCCATAAGCCGGCCAGTCACCTGCCGGAATACCGTCGTCAGCCGGGGCCGCCGCGGCCTGATCCTGGCTCAGCGTGCCGTTGATTTCCTGCGGGTCGTTAAACACCGAGTAAGCCAGCACCGCGACCACAAACACCAGCACGGCTGAAAGTGCCACGCGAGGGAATGTACCCGTTGAACCCAGGCCACGCCAGATGAACGGCAGCACCATCCACAGGCCGAGGAAGAAGGTGACGTCCAGACGCGGTGTCAGCGCCCAGAAGTCGGAACCCACTTCCCACAGTGACCAGATAGTGGTCGCCAGCAGAAAGAGTGCGTAGAACAGCAGCGCTGCGCCACGGCGGCGATACAGCATAAAAGCTGTGATCAGCAGAACCACACCAGCGATGATGTAGTAGAGCGAGCCACCCAGTTTAGCCAACCAGATACCGCCAATTAACAGATACAGACCACTCAGAGTGGCGAAAATCGCTGTTAACAGGATCAGTATTCTTGATGCTTTACTTTGCATAGTTTGAACCTTACCAAAATTTAAAGTCATCGATTAAGCGAGAGCCCAATCTTTTAGTTTTATACTTCCTATCCATACGGTGTCGTTGGCCCGCCACTGCAGGCGCTTCAGCAGGCCATTACTGGATTCATTGCCGTATTGTCTTCGGCGAAATACTCAGAACTGATACGTCATGGTGGCACCGCCGCCCCAGTTACGCCCCGGTGCAGGTTCGTAGTAGCGGTTATTGCCTTCATTCACGATAACGGAGCCGACGTACTCACGGTCGAACAGGTTATCGACGCGGCCAAACAGGTCCAGCGACCACTGGCTCCAGTTGAAACGGTAGCCACTGTTTAGGCTGGTCACGGCGTAGGACGGTGCCTGCGCATCGTTCGCATCATTGGCCTGAATGTCACTCATATAACGAATATCGGCACCGGCATGCCAGCCGCTTTCCGGTGCATACGCCAGTGAAGCGTAGCCCATATTGCGCGCAATACCGGGCAGGCGGTTACCCGCAGGGGTACAGCTTGTACCTGTCGCATTACAGGTTTCATTGCGGTACGTGGCATCCAGCAATGTCCACGCCAGCTTCAGGTGCCAGTCCATCGCGAACTGCTGGTCAAAGCCCAGCTCCAGGCCACGACGGCGCGTTTCTCCGGCATTTTTGTACACCGCACGACCACCGGAGCTGCTGTCGACCACCAGCTCGTTATCGGTATTGGTCTGGAACACAGCGGCGGTCAGCAGGCCATAACCGATGCGGGTTTTACTGCCCAGTTCAACGGTGTCGCTGGTCGCGGGTTTCAGCCCCAGGTTCAGACCGGTCTGCGTACCGGAAGTCGAACGGTAAGAAAGCTCATTAATCGTCGGGGTTTCGAAACCACGCCCGGCAGAAGCATAAAGATTCCATGCATCGGTCACCGCATAGTTCACCGAGCCCATCGGCAGCAGCTTGTGATAGCGCGCGCTGCCGCTGTCATCACCGTTAACACTGGTTATATAGTAGTCGGTGGAATCAAAGTTCACCGTGCTGTAGCGCAACCCGGCATCCAGCGTCCACTTTGGCGTCAGCTGCCAGCTGGTTTGCAGATAGGGATCGAGGTTCCACATGGTGTTTTTTTCGTTGCGGCGTTGATCGCCCTTCTCACCGAACTGGTTAACCCCGTTGACCGTATTGTAGTTCTGGAAGCCCTGACGGCGTTCGGTCATGGTTTCATAGTCGAGGCCGCCAATCAGCGTCACCGGTACAGAGCCGAGCTGACCGTCGTGCTTCCAGCGGGTATCCACTCCCTGATATTTACGCTCCAGCACAATGACGCCGCCCGGATAGGTAGCGAGCTGCTGAGTA
The DNA here is from genome assembly GCF_037479575.1 of Erwinia sp. MYb416. Taxonomy (NCBI): domain Bacteria; kingdom Pseudomonadati; phylum Pseudomonadota; class Gammaproteobacteria; order Enterobacterales; family Erwiniaceae; genus Erwinia; species Erwinia sp. MYb416. The sequence goes on along the minus strand of NZ_JBBGYT010000438.1, from coordinate 500,941 downwards.
CCATAAGGGATCGACTGATACTGCGTAGTGTGGCGCTCGCCGTGCCAGGTGGTCAGCGTCAGTTGGTCGTTTTCACTCATCTCACGCTGATAACGCAGGCCGACCTGAGTCTGGTCGAGGCTCTTACGGGTATTAAAGTTATCGCCACGCGGCGACTGGCGCGGATTGGCTTTATATTCTTCTTCCGTCAGACCACCGGGATCGTTAGCATCCACGGAGACGCTGTTAAACATCAGCGTCAGGGTACTGACATCATCAAGACGCACGCCGAGCTTACCGTTACCGAGGCTTTTCTGCGTACCGCTGTGGTCGCGGAAGCCGTGGGTGGTAAAGCGCGAACCGGAAATCGTGTAATTCACGTCCCCCGCCTGGGTGCCATCACCGGTGGCGCCGCTGGCTTTGACGCTGTTACGCCATGAGCCGTAGCTGCCGAAGTAAGTGCCCGCTTCCAGCGTGGTGGGCTGGCTGCCCGTTTCGCTGTCAATATTCACCACGCCGCCGGACGCATTGCCGTACAGCGCAGAATAAGGCCCACGCAGCACTTCCACCTTGCCCACCGAGTTAATATCAATGTTCGACGTCTGCCCCTGCCCATCCGGCATGGTGGCGGGAATGCCATCAACATACAGCCGCACGCCGCGCACACCGTACATGGAACGGCTGCCGAAGCCGCGCACGGACAGTTGCAGATCCTGAGCATAGTTCTGGCGATTCTGAATTTGCAGCCCCGGCACGCCGCCAAGGTTTTCGGAAAGGTTCACCTGAGCGCTGGCACGGCGCAGCTCGTCGCCGTCCACCACGCTGACCGCTGCCGGGGTATCCAGTTCGGACAGGCCCGTGCGCTGTTTAATCACCATCAGGGACGATTCCTGTCCCTGAACAGGGGCGGCATCGGTAGACGTTTGTGCATAGCTGACAGCAGCAGGCGTCATCAGAAACAGAGGCGTCAGAAAGTAAGCAGAGGTTTTATTATTCACTGGAATTATTCGATAAGTAAAAATAATGCTAAAAGTCTTACCCGGCCCAGCCCGGTAAGCGCCCGACGTTCCCTGACGTACACGGCTTTGTCTTCACCAGGCAACCTCGTCAAAAGTATATAACCCCTGGTCAGGTTTGCTCAGTTCATCGACAAAGAACGCTTCCCTGTTACGCGCTGACGTCTTTTTCTGTACGGCAGTTACGCGTCCCTGCCAGCACTTATGTGATGCATGTCACAAAACGGTGGCGATTGTAGCACTCATTAATTTGCTTGCGAACTATTGTTAACGTTTTGGCTGAATTGATTCATTTTAACGTTACAAAATAGAGGGTTATTGAATCTTATGCTACACAGCGATAGTGAACACTAACTATCCAGAGAAGCATGACTCTACAATGACGTTATTATCGGGCCGGGCTATAATCAGTCGCATCACACCCAATGTGGAACCGCCACTAACAGGATGTACTATGCCGAATTCAGGACACTGGCTGTTGCCCTCTCTCCCTTCACCGCAGCGTGCCATCCGTATACTGTTGCCTTCGCTGGTCTTTCTGCTTGCTGCGTGCTCCTCAGACTATAAAGGTCAGTCGTGTCCCGGGGAGATACAAACCTTGACCGGGCAACCGCAGGGGGCCACCCAGGCGATGATTATTGACCGCTTCAGCTCATTCTCCGTTGAGTTGCCAGACCTCAGGCTCGACAGCGGGCCACTACAGTCCAACGATCGCCAGCTCTATATTCCCTCAGCCACCACGCCGGATGGCTGGCTGGCACAGCGTATTTCCGATCATCGTTTCGCGATTATTAACGCCCCGAAAGACCAGGCGATCACCTTTACCTGCCCTTAACCTGCGAGAACTTCTGCCGATGTCCACGCGTCAATTGATTACTAACCGACACACTTTTTTTGGCCGCGGTAGCCTGCAACAACTGGTCCCGCTGCTGAACGATCCGCTATTGCCCACGCTGCTGTTCTGTGGCCGTTCGTTTCTTAACGGCAGCGCCTGGCAACAGCTTCAACCCCAGCTGGAGCCCCTGCTGTGCGGCGTGGAAATCGTCAGTCATGAAGCTTCCCCTGATGAGATCGATGCCTGGGTGGCACGCTGGCGTGATAAGGCTAAACGCGTGGTCGCTATTGGCGGCGGCAGCGTGCTGGATGCTGCCAAAGCGGTTGCCGCACTCAGCCAGCATCCGCTTAATACCCTGCGCTATCTGGAAAAAGTCGGCGATACCGCCGTGAGTGGTGCCACACTTCCGCTGATTGCGATCCCCACTACGGCGGGAACGGGCAGCGAAGTGACGCAAAATGCCGTGATCACCGACAAAAATAAGCTCAACGTCAAAGCGTCATTACGCCACGCTAACTTTGTGCCGCAAATAGCGATCCTCGACCCAGACCTGCTGCGCGGTGCGTCAGATCATGTGCTGGCCTGCTGCGGTATCGATGCCTTTACGCACCTGTTTGAGGCTTATCTCTCCCAGAACGGCAATGCCTTTACCCAACAGACCGCCATCAGTGGGATGCGGGCCTTTATGCGCGGCTGGGCGGCGCTTAATCAGGAGGATGAAGCTGGTAATGAGGCGCGTGAACAGATGATGATGGCGTCATGGCTCGGCGGGCAGAGCCTGAGCATGGCCGGGCTGGGCGTGATCCACGGTATCGCCGGAGAGCTGGGTGCTATCAGGGATTTCCATCATGGGGAAGTGTGCGGTCGCCTGCTGCTGCCGTTCCTGCATCTGCTGAATGAGAGCGAACATCCGCAGCAGATCGCCCTGATGCAGCAGCTGGGTGCGGCCCTGTTCCCGCTGGGAGAAGGGGCAACGGCAAGACGGCTGGCCAGTTGGCTGACCGATAACGCGATTCACCCGTTCTGGCAATCTCCTCCCGCCCTGAACAAACAAGAGATCGACTGGGTTCTGGCCCGTTCTAACAGCAAAAACAGCCTGGTGACCTACAGCGTGGAACAACAGCGCTGGCTGCTGGAGCAGGCCTACCCGGGCGCAGATTAAGCACGGATGCCGGGCACACTGTGGAGAGGTGCCCGGCATTGCGTTAAGGAAGTTTAAAGATTCCGTTAAACCCGGCGACTTCAGACTTTTACCCTTGTTCAACCGCCCGCCAGACGCCACATTCCTTCTGTCTGAACATTGATTCAATCGCAAGGAATAATAAGATGAAAAAGATCGCCACGATTGCCCTCTCGGTCATGATTTGTGCCAGCAGCAGTCTGAGTGCCTTTGCTCAGGGTCCCGGTAATGGCCCAGACCAGCAGCAGCCGGTCAAACATCCACAGCAGCCACAGCATCAACAACAGCAGAAAAGCCCGCAACAAGGTCATGACGCACGGCCCCAGCATACATCGCAGCATCAACAGCGTAGTCACCAGCAGGCAGAGCATCAGCAGAAGCCTGACTTCCGCCGGGGCCACGCCCTGCCGCAGCAGTATCGGGGGAAAGGGTATCAGGTCAGTGACTGGAAAAAACGCGGATTGAAATCGCCGCCATCCGGTCATCGCTGGATGAACGTTGACGGCAATTATGTCTTGATTGCGGTGGCGACGGGCGTAATTGCCTCGGTGATTGCACACCAGTAATAACAGCGGGCGAGGCGTGCCTCGCCCCTACAAATACCGGCTCCCGCCAGGGGACGGGTATACCCGATCCTACAAATACCGCCTCCCGCCAGGGGTCGGGTATCCCCGATCCTACAAATACCGCCTCCCGCCAGGGGTGGGGGGGGGGCCCGCCCCCCCAAATACCCCCTCCCGCCAGGGGTCGGGTATCCCCGATCCTACAAATACCGCCTCCCGGTAGGGGTCGGGCATGCCCGACCCTTTCCATCAACGCTTAGAAAGAACTCCAGTTATCATCCACAGCTGCCGCCGCAGGTTTCGCTAAACGCGCGGCGGGCGCAATGGCCGGTACTTTCTTCTGATGAGTTTCGACCGGAACACGGCGATCGGCCTGCAACCTGAATGCCGATACCAGTTGGCTCAGGGTCGATGCCTGCTCCTGCAACGACTGCGATGCCGCCGACGCTTCTTCAACCAGCGCGGCGTTCTGCTGGGTCACGGTATCCATCTGACCAATCGCCAGATGCACCTGTTCGATGCCCTGACTCTGCTCAGAGGTCGCCGCAGCCATTTCACCGACAATATCCGCCACCTGACGAATTGACCCCTGCACCTTAGCCATATTCTCACCGACATCGGCCGCCTGCACTGCGCCACTCTCCACCAGCTGCGCGGAGGTGACAATCAGATCTTTAATCTCGCGGGCAGCGGTCGATGAACGCTGTGCCAGATTACGTACTTCGCTCGCGACCACGGCAAAACCACGCCCCTGCTCACCAGCACGTGCCGCTTCTACCGCCGCATTCAGCGCCAGGATGTTGGTCTGGAAAGCAATGCCTTCAATCAATCCGGTAATGTCAGAAATTTTACTGGAGCTGATTTTGATTTTATCCATCGTGCCGACCATCGCAGTAACGGCATTCCCACTGTGGACTGACAGATCGTTAGCGGTGCTGGCAAGCGAGCTGGCCTGACGGGCATTTTCGGCGCTCTGTTTGACCGTATCGTTCAGGGTGCTGATGCTGGCGGAGGTTTGCTCCAGTGAGGCAGCCTGTTCTTCGGTACGCGCAGAAAGATCTTCGTTGCCGGCCGCAATCTGGGTGGATGCGGAACTGACAGACTGAGCGGAAGAGGTCACAGAGCCAAGCACGCCAGAAACACGCGCCATCAGGCTGTTAAAGGCCGCAGCGGTTTTACCGATCTCATCATTACGCGAGGCATCTGCCTGCTGGCTGAGATCCAGCGTCTCGCTGACCGACACCATCAGGTTCTGCATCCCGTTCAGGCTGTTACGCACGCTGAAGATGGTTTTCACCGCCAGCAGGCCCAACACAACAATCGCCGCCGTGGCAAAAATCAGCATGCCCCAGAAGACCTTACCGTAGATCTCCGTGTTCTCACGACGCAGCTCATTACTGGCATCGATGTTGAGCTGAATCTGTGCCTGTAAACCGTTTGCCAGCTTACGAACCGCTGCACCCACGCCGTTTTCACCCTGTAACAGCGGCAATGCGCGCGCATCATCATGGGCACGGGAAGCAGTAATAAACTCAGGAAGCGCGGCCTGAATTGCCGTAATGGTATTCAGTGCATCCTGAGTCATGCTGCGGTCGGTATCGTTAGAAATGTCATTGGCCATGTAGTAGTCGGTCAGCGTTTTTAGCTGGCCAACAATCTGGTCTATTTTAGTTTCAATGGGGGGCTGCTTGCTGTCGTTATTTTCACTCTGATGTTCATACAACGCCAGACGCAGTTCGCTGGCAGCACCGATTGTTTTGTCGAGGTCTTTAATACTGGGAATGGCGTTAACCTGCACAAATTCAAAACGGGACTGGAAACCGCTTAACGCTGAGAGGGAATACGCCGACAGCGCGATTAATGACAGCGCCAGTAAGGTGAAAATCAAGAACAGCCGTTTAGTTATGGTCATGCGATATCCCCGGTGTGTTTACAGATAAATTGGACGATCTTTGTCGTCCATCAGCACAGGGTTATCGGTAAACCAGCGGCGTAACTTTATTCATTTACCGTTGGTTTACATTTTATTTTTACATTTGGGTTACAGGCACGCTGGCTTCCTCCAGCCAGCCGGGGCGCATTTCCGGCACTGCCCGCAGCAACTGCGCGGTATAATCATCCAGCGGTGCGGTGAATACCTGCTCCAGACGTCCCTGACGCACCACGCTGCCATAACGTAACACCATGACTTCGTCGGCTACGGCTCTGACCACATGCAGGTCGTGGGTGATAAACAGCAGTGAAACGCCGGTTTCCTGTTGCAGTTTTTTCAACAGCGCCAGTACCTCACGTCCCACCAGCGGATCAAGCGCCGAGGTGGGTTCATCACAGACAATCAGCTCCGGCTCTACCGCCAGCGCCCGTGCGATGCAAACACGCTGTTTCTGCCCGCCGGACAGCGAATGGGGGTAGCGCGCGGCCAGCAGTGGCGACAGGCCGACTTTCTCCAGCAGTTCCACCACCCGGGCCTGGCGCTGCTGTGCCGTCAGCGACGTCAGACAGACCATGGCACGTTCAATTTGCAGACCAATCGTCAGACGGGGGTTAAGCGCCGTATCGGGATGCTGATGAATCATCTGGATGGTTTGCATCTGCTGACGCGAGCGCTGGCGCAGCTGTGGAGGCAGCCGCTGACCGTTAAAGGTGATATCCCCTTCTGAGGGTGCCACCAGGCCACATACTGCCCGGCCGAGGGTTGATTTACCCGCGCCAGACTCGCCGATCAGCGCCAGCGTGCGTCCCCGTCCGACCGTGAGCGAGACCGCGTGCAGTACCGGGTCGCCATGATAGCCAATGCTGATATCGCGCAGGCTCAACAGCGGCAATGTCGCGCTGCGCGGCTGATGCGGTTCACCGTGACTGTGCAACAGGTCGCGGGTGTAGTCCTGCGCGGGCGGCGTCAGCAGCGAGACCGTCTCACCGCTTTCCACTTCACGGCCGTGGCGCAGGACCATAATGCGCTGGCTGAGCTGGGCAACCACCGCCAGATCGTGGCTGATATATAGTGCCGCAACGCCGGTCTGACGAATAACCTGCTGAATCGCCTTGAGCACTTCCAGCTGAGTGGTCACGTCCAGCGCCGTGGTCGGCTCATCAAACACAATCAGTTCCGGCCCGGCGCAGATCGCCATCGCAATCATCGCCCGCTGAAGCTGCCCACCGGACACCTGATGCGGGTAACGGTGGAAAAACACCTCCGGCTGCGGCAGTTGTAGCTGGGCGAAGATCTCAATCGCGCGGCGAATGGCAGCCTGTCGGTTCATCACCCGGTGACGAAGCGTGCTTTCAATCACCTGTTCACCGATTTTCTTCGCCGGGTTGAAAGCGGCGCTGGCCGACTGCGCCACGTAGGCAATTTTCACCCCGCGGACTTTGCGCCACTGGCGTTCCGATAGTGCGGTCAGTTCCTGCCCGGCAAACTGGATTCGCCCACCGCTCAGGGTCATTCCGTGGCGAAAATGCCCCAAAACGGCCTGGCCGATGGTCGATTTCCCGGCACCTGATTCACCAATTAATCCCAGCACTTCTCCTTTGCGCAGGGTAAAGGAGATATCGTCAACCAGGACGGCATCTCCCGCGGTCACCCGCAGTTTATTCACGCTTAACAGCGGTTGTTCACTCATCTTCTACTCCTGCCAGCTACGGCTATGCTGGCTTAACAGCCAGTCAGCAACACTGTTTAATGCCAGTGCCAGCAGGGCAATTGCCGCGCCGGGGATCAGTGCCGCCCAGACGCCAAACAGGATGCCATCTTTATTATCACGCGCCAGGCCACCCCAGTCGGCAGTTGGCGGCTGGATCCCTAAGCCCAGGAAAGAGAGTGCCGACAGGAATAAAAGAATGAAGATAAAGCGCAGGGCAAATTCCGCAATCAGCGTGGTAAAGGCATTGGGCAGGATCTCACGCCACAATACCCAGCCCAGCCGTTCGCCGCGCAAACGTGCGACTTCAATAAATTCCTGTGCCGCGATATCCAGCGCCAGCGAACGTGATACGCGCAGCACACGGGTTGATTCGAGGATGCCCAGCACCGCCACGATCACCGGAATGGTTTTTGGCAGCATCGCCAGCACAACCAGGGCTAAAATCAGCGTTGGGATCGCCATCAAAATATCATTAACGCGCGAGATCACTTGATCGACCCAGCCACGGTAATAGCCCGCAATAAAACCGAGGAAGGTGCCGATGGCAAAGGCCAGCAGCGTAGCCACCGCGCTGACGCTCAGTGAAGTACGGGTACCCCAGATCAGACGAGAGAGAAGATCGCGCCCGAGGTTATCGGTGCCCAGCCAGTTTTCCGGCGTCACGCCACTCCAGGCGCTGCCCACCACGTCGCCGGGCGCATACGGTGCCAGCCACGGAGCCAGAAGTGCCACCAGTACAAACAACACCAGCCCGATGGCACCGGGCAACACAGCAAGTTTCAGCCTAAACATCCACATCAGTTCCTTGTAAAACCCTGCCAGCCTCAATCAGTGCTGTCAGGGTGTATAGCATGACTATTCGTTAGCGACTGTGGCGCAGGCGCGGGTTTGCCAGCAGGGCGACAACATCGGCCAGCAGATTCAGCAGGATATAAATACCCGCCAGCAGCAGTGCACAGTCCTGGATAACCGGGATATCACGCTTACTGATACTGTCCACCATGTACTGGCCGAGACCAGGGTAAACGAAGACGTTTTCAACAATGACCACACCGACCATCAGCCAGGCCAGGTTCAGCACAATCACGTTAATGATGGGCCCCCAGGCGTTCGGTAACACATGACGGAACAGAATGGCGGAGGGCGATAACCCCTTCATCAGGGCGGTATCGACATACGCGGCATTCTGCGCACTGACCAGCGCAGCACGCGTCATGTTGCTCATATGCCCGAGAATGGCGAAGATCAGCGTCATACACGGCAAAGCAATGGCCAGCAGGCGATCGCCCAGCGGCATATCATCAGCAATACTGCTGTTACTCGGCAACCAGAACAGGGTGATAGAGAAGATCAGGATCAGCAGATAGCCGGAGAAAAATTCCGGCAGCGAAACGGCAGCGCGAGTAAACAGATTCAGCAGCCGATCGATCCAGCTTCCCTGGTAGCGCGCGGAGATAAAGCCAATCGTCAGTGCCAGCGGCACCGCGACAATGGCGGTGAAAAAGGCCAGTGACAGGGTATTGGCCAGACGATCAAGCAGCACCGGGGCGATCGCTTCACGGCTGGTAAAGCTGTGACCAAAATCGCCGTGCAGCACGCCGCCCAACCAGGCCAGATAGCGGCCCAGCGCAGGCTGATCCAGCCCCAGCTGTTGATTGAGTGCAGCCACCGCCTGTGGCGTGGCCGTTTGACCGAGGATCGCCGTGGCGGCACTGCCCGGCAGCAACTGGATGCCGGCAAAAATCAGTATCGATACCACCAGCAGCATCACCACACCGGCCAGCAAACGCAGGGCCGTCAGTTTTAACAGGGGAAAGTGACCCTTCCCCCGACGTTCACTAAAATGACTCATTCGCTGTTATGCAAACCACACTTTTTCAGCGGCACGGTTACCGCTCATGGTAAAACCAGGGATAGCAACAAAGCCCTTCACTTTGGTACTGGATGCATCAAGCGCATCGGCGTACAGAGGGATAATTTCACTGCCCTTCTCCACCAGCATCACCTGAATGTCATGATAGATCTGACGGCGCTTCTGCTCATCTTGCTCACCACGCGTAGCAGTGACTAACTGGTCAAACGCGGGCTCTTTCCACTGCGACTCGTTCCACGGGGCATTGCTGGTGAACACCAGCGACAGCAGCGCATCGGCCGTCGGGCGCAGCGACCAGTTGGACGAAACAAAAGGTTTCTTCATCCAGACGTTATCCCAGAAGGCATCGTCCGGCACGCGTTCCACTTTCAGCGGAATGCCAGCACGTTCAGCCGAGTTCTGATACAGCTGGCCAGCATCGACCGCACCCGGGAAGCCAGCTTCAGCCACCGACAACACCAGCGGACCGCTGAAGCCACTTTTCTGCCAGTGATATTTCGCCTTTTCCGGGTCATACGGACGCTGCGGAATGTCTTTAGCAAAGTACGGGCTGGACGGGAAAATCGGGTTATCGTTCGCAACAGTACCGTAGCCACCCAGCACGGTTTTAATGATCTGTTCGCGGTCGATGGCGTATTTCAGCGCCAGGCGGCCATCCAGGGTGTTAAAGGGAGCTGCAGTTGCCAGGCCCGGGAAAGTGAAAATCTGGCTGTCGCGTGAGCGCAGCAGCTGAATAGTCGGCATGTTTTTCAGGCGATCAACAATGCGCGGATTCACACGGTTGATGATGTGCGCAGAACCGCTGGCAAGGGCCGCCACTCGTGCCGTGGAGTCATTCATTGCCAGTGTTTCAACGGAGTCAACGTGACCGCGCGCCGGGTTCCAGTGGTTTGGATTACGCTTCACCAGCGTGCGCACGCCAGGCTTAAAGCTTTCCAGGATGAACGCGCCCGTCCCGATGCCTTTATCAAAGTTCTCGTTTTCTGCGGTGATGGCAAAATGGACATCGCTCAGCAGCGCAATAAACTCCACATTGGGTTCTTTCAGCTTGATGGTCACCTGGTCAGGTGAGGTAGCCTCCAACGAGACGACCGGCTCCAGATAGCCTTTGACCGATGAGCTCGATTTCTCATCACGGTGATGATTCAGTGAATAGACCACGTCTTTCGCCGTCAGCGTGCGGCCATCGTGGAACTGGACCCCTTTACGGATATTCAACACCCAGGTTTTGCTGCCATCGTGGGTTTCCCAGCTTTCCGCCAGTGAAGGGGTGATTTTGCCCTGCTCATCCACTTCGGCCAGGCAGTTAAACAGCTGTGAACCGACAAAATACATATAGGATTCAAACCAGAATGCCGGATCGATGCGGTCAGTGCTGGAAGCGTTATCCATACCGACAATCAGATGCCCCCCTTTTTTGGGGGTGGCCGGTGCGGTTTCAGCCGCCCACAGCGATTGTAATGGCAGACCGGAACAGGCCGCCGCAACGGAGAGCGCACCGGTAGTTTTGATAAAGTCGCGACGATTCATGATGTTGTTTTTTCCTGGTTTTTTATTATTTTTTTCCGCCGAAGCGGTAAAGAATAGCGTATTTACTTCAGCGCAGAGGCCAGACGCTGAATATGTTCAGGGCCAATCCCGCAGCAGCCCCCCACCAGCGTAGCACCCGCGCCCACCCACTCCTGTGCCCAGTGCAGATAGCCTTCCGGGTGAGTGTCTTTACGTAAACCACTCAGACCTTCGTTCGCCCCGCCACCGTTGCTGCCGTGCTCAAACGCATTGGCATAAACGCCAATACCCGCCGGGGAGCCAAGGCGTTTCAGGGTCGCCGCCGCCTGCTGTACAGCAGAAATCATCACTTCCGGGTGGCTACAGTTAAACAGGACGTTGGCCGCCCCCAGCTCGACCGCTCGGGTGACGGCGGCGGAGACGCTTTCCCCTGAACGCAATGTACTGTCGGCCTGCGGCTGGTCAGGATCGTCGTGCAGACTGAATGACAGCCATAAAGGCTGGGGCTGACCGGATATCGCTTCGTGAATAGCCTCGGCTTCGGCAATCGAACTGATGGTTTCACCCAGCCAGATATCCACATAAGGCGCCTGGGCGTTGACCAGCACGCGATGGATCTCCAGCGCACGCGGCGCGTTAAACAGATCGGGACGGTAGGATCCCAGGGCCGGAGGTAAGCTGCCTGCAACCTGTACCGGATGCACTGCGGCATCGGCGGCCTGACGGGCCAGTTGCCCTGCCAGGGTGGCCAGGCGCTGAGCATCAGCGGCAAAGCGTTCGTCACCAATATGGAAAGGAACAACCGCATAGCTGTTGGTGGTGATGGTGCCTGCCCCGGCAGCAATATAGCTGTCGTGCACTTCGCGCACGCGCTCAGGGGCTTCATACAGGGCCAGTGCCGACCATTCAGGTTGACGGAATGGTGCGCCCACCCGGGCCAGTTCGCGCCCCATTCCTCCGTCCAGAATCTTTATATGCTGCGTCATTGGCCTGTTCCCATTCAGAATTTTCTAATCTCTGCATGCTACATAAATTGATGGCTACATGTCCAGACGTCTATAAGCTTAAATTCAGGAGTGTTAAGTACACAGAGGCAAGTACGCAGATAAATGATGAGCAATGAAGAATTAAAACAGCAGTTTTGCCAGCCCAAGGCCCAGAGCAAGCAGTCCAAGCTGCGTGGAGGCAAACCACTTAGTTTGCAGTGCCAGTGACTGATGCAGTTCGGTTCGCAGACTTTCCATTTTAAGGTCGATCTTTTTATCAAGCCGCATAATATCCTCCCTGGTGGCATAGTTGGACTTAATTACCGCCACATCGATTTTCAGCGTGCCGACATCCTTCTTCAGTTCACTGACATCCTCTTTCAGGACGTGCACATCGTCTTTAAGTCGGCTGACATCGTGCTTTAACAGACCAACATCTTGCTGTAGCAAGCCAACATCCTTCTGTAAATTACCGACATGTCCTTCCAGTTTTCCTACACGAGTATCCATTCTTTTTCTCCCTGATATGAATGTTTTTCATACTAACAGGGCCAATAATAAGTGAAGTCAGGGAGCGATAACAAGCCAGATGAGGGGATATTTTGCGGCCTGCGCCGGGAAAATGGAATGTAACGCCATGCAACGAGAAAAATATAAACACGAATTAAATGAATAAGTTACGGTTTAAAGTAAGCAATCAGGATAAGAGGGGGGAAGGTTAATTGTCGGTGGCGGGTGCCACCGACAGCGGTAGGTTAACGATGGCCTAAAACATTGCCGAGAATGATCGAGGTGATCACCCCGGTGGCTGCCGCAATCAACACATAATTACCGTCAACATAGGCCCAGTGTTCGCCGCGTGGCGGTTCATACAGGCCACGATGGTGCCAGTCATCAACGCGGTAATCATCCCCGCGAAAGCGCTCGGGAGCAGGATGACCACGACGGAAATCATGGCCGTTCCAGGCAAAATGGTCACGCTCATCAGGGCCACCCCGGCCACGATCGCCATGACCCCGATCGTCATGGCCGCGATAGTTATCATGATCGCCGCCACCACGACGGTCGTCTCCGCGGTTGTCGCGCCCGCGATCCTGATGCCACTGTTGATCAGGGCCGTTGCCCGGCCCCTCTGCATGGGACAGGGTGGAGAAAAGGCTGCTTGCTGTGAAAAGACTAATCATCAAAGTCAGTGTTGTTTTTTTCATCTTGATATCCTCAGTTGCTCACGACCTGCGAACTGCCGCAACATCAATATCGGGGATACCACAACACTTCCCTATCTCACGAACTCCTAAACGGCGCTAATTAGCGTGTTTTTTTCACAGCCTTAACAGATTCCTTACCTTCACGCGGTGAGAACCTCGGGTTCAGGCTTAATTTTCCAGCTGATAGTCGAGGGTAATCTCAGCACTGAGCAGTTTTGACACCGGGCAACCCGCTTTTACCTGCTGAATAATCGTATCAAAAGCGGCTTTCTCAATACCGGGAAGCTTCACCTTGCTTTGCAGGGCCACTTTGGTGATGGCAAAACCGCCCTCCACTTTGTCCAGGGAGACATCAGCGGTGGTATCAATGCTTTCAGGTGTGTGGCCCGCATCGCCCAGCATCAGCGATAGCGCCATGGAGAAACAGGCAGCATGTGCGGCCCCAATCAGCTCTTCGGGGTTGGTCCCCGCTTTACCTTCAAAGCGTGTATTGAAACCATAAGGCTGTTGGCTTAACGCCCCACTTTCGGTTGAGACGGTGCCTTTCCCCTGCTTGATATTGCCTTCCCAGTGCGCCTGTCCTTTCTTATGAATGGTCATTGTTATCCTCCGGTTATTTAACATCAGCTACCAGTATAGACGCTTTCACCGGGAACGACGGCACAGCGGCGCGCCACCAGCAGGCGCTGTCCGCAGAATGCCATGGGTGATGCCGCCTGCGGCCACACCTGAAGTAATTCAAATCCAGACTGTTGCAGCACCTGATGACAGTGCGCTTCCGCACCGCTCCCCCCGCGGAAAGCGGGTTGCCCATACGCCAGCGCCTGCACGGCCGCAGGCGTGACACGATGCAGCAGATGCTCACCGGTATTTTCCACCAGAATTAACGTCGCATTCGCTTTCAGCCAGGTATGCAGTTCCGACAGGCGACGGGCGGCGTCAGGCTGCACCAGCAGATCGCTGGCAAGGACGGCATCATGCCGGGCATCCTGTGGCAATTGGCTGTTGAGGGACTGCCCGGGTTCAGCCGCTATCCATACTGCACCAGCGAGATCGTCAATGGCAGCGCACGCACCCAGCGTCAATAAGCGGGGTGTATCGCACGCATCCAGCAGGCAGGGCAGCACGCTGGCGATGATCCCGGTAAAGTAATCATCAATAATCCCCGCATGGTGATGTAACTGATGCAGGCCTGTCAGGCTGGCTGGCTGCAAAGCCAGAGAAGGCGTACGCAGCCAGTCATCGATGCATTCATGCTGGCTGAACAACGCCTCGGCCAGCGGTTCAGCATCGTCAAGCCAGGCCATCAACTGACGCAGGCGATGCCGGGCGTCATCAATTCCCTGTTCCAGCCGCATCTCAGCAGGAGCGCAGTCTGCCAGCGACCAGCGCTCATCCTCACATTCCAGCATCCCCTCCTCTTCCAGCACCTGATGCCAGTGTTGGAGCAGTTCGCTGTAGCAATCCGCAATCCGCAGCTGCTGGCTGCGTGATGCAATGTGCCAGCTTCCTGCATCACAAAATCCCAGGCGTTGCAGGGTTTGTAACATCAGTAGCGGTGCCAGACTTTCACTTTCGGCGAGAAAAGCAGCCAGCGACGCACGCCGCTGGCTGTCAGGCAACTGCGCCGCGGCAGCTTCTCCGGCACACTGCCAGTCGGGGATGAGGCTATTGTTGAGCGTTGTCATTGTCGTTCCTGTGCGTGACCGCCCGTTATCCGGGGATAAGTGAGGGTAAGTTACTGGTGATAATGATTGTTATTTCGCTTTATCGTGCAATGTTCGTGGAGGGGGTGCAAGGATTTTGTTCGAGGGGGCAGATCACGATCACAGGCCGACCATCACTGAAGGTCGGCCTGTCAGGCAAGAGAATAAAGGGGATGTTGAAGCGCTTACTTCACGCTATTTTTTCAGACTCTCCCTGACCTCTTTGACTTGATCCGCGCTCACCGCATCCGCCTTATTACTCCAGCCCTGACGAATAAAGGTCGCCAGTTGCGCCACCTCATCATCGCTCAGGCGGCCGGCAAAGCCTGCCATTACCAGCGTGGAGGGGGCTTTTGCCGTAGAGGGCTGCTGTGCCCCGGCCAGGATGGTGTGGATCAGCCCGGTCGGGTCGCCAGCATTGACGATAGTCGCCTGATCCAGCTCAGGGAAGATACGTGGTGCGCCCTTACCGGTGACAAAGTGGCAGGCACCACAGTTATCCAGATAGAGACGCTCACCTGGGGTGAGGTTCTTCGCCGCGGTCAGTTTCGCTTCCGTAGCACTGACTGTCGTACTTGCCGCCGCGGGTGCTGCCGGATTACCGCCAATAAACTTCAGATAGGCGCTGATGGCTTTCAGATCCGCTTCGGTCATCCACGACGTGCTGTGCTCGATCACCGAGGTCATCTCACCGCCTACCGCTGCTTTATCGTTACGCCCGGTCGCCAGATATTCGACGGTTTCCTGCTCGCTCCAGCGCGGCAGACCGCGCAGAGAAGGCACTTCCCAGCCGTTCAGGCTACCGCCGGAGAGGAATGTACTGTCGCTGCTGTCGAGCGCTTTCTCATTCATCGCCAACCCACGCGGCGTATGGCAGCTGCCGCAGTGGCCGAGGCTTTCGACCAGATACGCACCGCGATTCACTTCTGCTGTTGTGCCGCCAATCGGCTGGAAGGGCTTATCGCTGGCAAAAGCCCAGTTCCAGAAACGCATGCCCCAGCGCTGGCTGAACGGGAAGCTGAGATCGGTTTCTGGCGGCTGCTCGTCACTCGCTTTCACTCCCTGCATAAAGTACGTGTACAGCGCATGCATATCCGCGTCGGTGATTTTTGCGTAAGCCGGATAAGGCATCGCCGGATAGAGACGCGTCCCGTCAGGCAGCACGCCTTTACGTACCGCGTCCGAGAACTGCTGCTCACTGTAATTGCCGATACCGTGCGCTTTATCCGGGGTGATGTTGGTGGAGTAAATCGTCCCGAGGTTCGACTCAATCGCCAGCCCACCGGAGAACGCCGGTTTACCCGGAATAGTGTGGCAGGCACCGCAGTCGCCAAGCCGGGAAATATATTCGCCCTGTTTCACCAGACTGTCATCGGCCTGGGCCAGTGAAGCAAAAGTACCTGCCAGCAGGACGGCATTCGCAAGCAGTAAACGTTTGAAATTGATCATCGTCATCTCCTTATGCCTGCACCATCGGGCCGGGGTTTTTCAGGTAAATCTCTTTGATCGCCTGCGCCGCCATCAGCGTGATCGCCCCGATGGTATCGGTCGGATTCGCCTGGAAGTTCTGCGGGAAAGCATTGCCGCCCGGCACAAAGACGTTATGCACATCCCAGCTCTGCAGGTACTTGTTCAGCGCCGAGGTTTTCGGGTTATCGCCCATCACCGCGCCACCAACGTTATGGGTGGAGACGTATTTGGTCAGGTCAAAGTGGGCATCCATCGGCAGGAAGCTTTCGCTGTAACTGTCCGGGTTAAGCTCTTTAGTAATGTTGCTGACGATGCCTTTCAGGTGCTGCTGTAATTTCAGCTCGTTCTGTTTCCAGTCGAACGTCATACGCAGCAGCGGATAGCCGTAGTCATCGGTGTAGTTCGGATCGAGATCGAGGTAGATATCGCGATACGACATGCAGGTGGTGGTGATGCTGATTTTCATCGAGTGGCCGTACCACTCTTCCATCCCTTCTTTCCAGCCTGCGCCCCAGGCCGGTGTCCCTTTTGGCAGTGCGGTACTGATCGGCGTACCGGTGGCCTGTGAACTGTGGATCTTGGCTCCGCCGATGAACCCCAGCCCCGGGCCATCAAAGTTGCCCGGTGAGATGTCGTTAAACATCTGCCCTGTGGCCCCCGCCGTAGCGAACGGATTGAAGTTTTTATCTTTGAAGAACAGCGTGGCACCGCCGTTGCTGAGGAAAGCGTAGTTACGTCCAATCACGCCCTCTTCCGTCAGCGGGTTATAAGGCTGGCCGATGCCGGAGAGCAGCATCAGGCGGACATTGCAAAACTGGAAGCTGCTCAGCACTACAATCTTTGCAGGCTGGAAGCATTCATTGCCGTCTTTATCGATGTAGATCACCCCTTTCGCGGTTTTCTTATCATCATGCAGCACCACTTTCATCACGTTGGCGTGGACTTCGTAGGAGAAGTTATACATGCGCTTCAGTGCATCCATCACCGCCGTCTGCGGTGAGGCCTTAGAGTAGTTCAGGCACGGGTATTTACTGCAATAACCGCAGTAATTACACGGCGCAATCTGGTTACCGTACGGGTTAGTCCAGGCACGGGAAACGCAGGCTGACGGGTTGGGGAACGGGTGATACCCCAGCTTCTTCGCCGCCTTAACAAACATTGTGTTGTTCAGCGTGTCATCCAGCGGCGGCAGCGGGAACGGATTAGCACGCGGGCCTTCGAACGGATCGCCCCCTTCGAGGATCTGCCCGCGCAGGTTGCCGGTTAAACCGGACTGGCCGCAGATCATCTCAAACTTCTCGTAATAGGGTTCGATCTCTTCCCAACTGAACGGGAAGTCCATAATGCGCATATCGTCCTGCAACACGCCCGGTCCGTAGGCCTGGTCAGCATAGGTTTTCAGTTTAAGATCGGTCGGTGTCGGACGGATCAATACCGCCGTCCAGTGCAAACCCGAACCGCCCACGCCGTTACCCGGGCAAAAAGCGCCCCATTTGCGCGTTGGCAGCGCGGTCTGGCTCATGTTGTAACGCACCGTCACCGCCGCTTCTGCTGGCGTGGCCATCACTTTGTTACGCACGGCGTAGGCATATTCATCGGCTGGCTTGGGGTAGGCAAACTCTTCGTAACCGCGATCGGCTCCGCGCTCCAGCGCCCGCACTTTCAGCCCGGCCATCGCCAGCTCAATGCTCATCAGCGAGCCAGCCCATCCCAGGCCGACAACGACAACGTCGACTTCTTCTTTATTAATTTGTGACATATTCAACCCTTTCAACCCTTCATTTTTCGCGCCGCAGATGCGTTGGCTGCCTTCATTCACCCTGGTCACTTACTTCAGTAAGCTCCCAGGGATTCATTCAATTGCCGCCTTCCTGCAACACGAAATATTTTGGGTGTCATTTACAAAAATACGAAAAAAGTCTCAGTGAACTCAGGCGCGTTCGCCCTTGATGCTGACCGGGCCAAGTGGATAGGGAATGTTGTGCTGCTTCACCCATTCCAGATAACTGGCACGGGCGCCCGGGAAGCCGATAGCAATCCACGCTTTCATCCCTTTATTGCCGCCGTACATTGGATCGGAGAGATAGCCGTGTTTGGCATCGGACAGCAGCCCGCTGAAGAACTGAGAGGCTTTCAGGTCGGCTTCGCCCAGCTCAGCGAAGTGGATATCGTTTTTTTGCAGTTGGGTAAGAACGCTGTCTTTATCCTGCGATGACAACTGATGGAAGGGTTTCTGGTGGGTCTGCTGGCACCACTGGTTAGCCAGTTTGATACCGGTTTTATAGATCTGCTGCGGGCGGAACGGGATCTGGTAACCCATGGTGGCAGGCGCTTTGGTATCAAACGGCCCTTTCATATAGATCTCATCACCGAGATCGCCATGCATCTGTTGATCGATAAAGATCGGCACATTGGTTTCCAGCGCGCCCGGCGCTTTGCCTTTGCCTCCGGCAGGGATCAAACAGTCACAGGCGGCAAGAATAAACTGCCATTCATCCTGACTGAAAAAGATTGGCTGATAATCTGCCAGTTCCGGCGCTGCCATCTCGGCTGCCTGTGCGGCGGTCAGGCCTTTAAAGACCATCTCACCTAACGGCAATGCCAACAGCGACCCGAGTAAAAACTTACGGCGGGTAGTTTCTTTTTGAAGGAGCATTTTGACGACTCTCACACACTCAGAAAAAGACACCGATGGAGCACGTGTCATTAAGGTTAAAGAACTGTTTTTATCTGTTTACATTGCCGCAATGTTAACGATACAAAAGTGTCAAAATGTAACAATTGAAGTGGTGATATTTAAACTTAAGATGAAGTGTTTCTTCTAACATTTCATAACAATGCCATTATGAAGAGAAGGGATTAAAGCCGGGGATTTATCGGAAATTCAGGGATAGTAAAAGAAAAAAAAGCCGTAAAACGGCGCTTATTTGATTACAGTGGGAAATAATACCCACACAAAATAAAGTCATATAATGATTGTTTCATTCCAGCGTAACACTGCCTGCCAGACGTTAACCGGAGTCACGAACCACCATAGTGAACCCTAAATCGACCACCGCCTCTGCGGGCATGACGCCTTCTATTTTATTAGCCAGCAGCATCGCGGCATCTTCACCCATTTTTACCCTGTCGATAGCTACTGTCGTGATCGCGGGCCGGTTGGCCGCGGCGAACGCTAAATCGCCAAAGCCGATAACAGCAAGCTGATCCGGTACACTCAGCCCACGTGCTTCAGCCTCCATGATCACGCCCTGCGCTAAGGTGTCAGAACTGCAGATAATCGCATCGAACTTATCCCCCTGAGCAAGTAACTGATGCAAACCCTGTCGACCGGCACCGAGCGACGTTGGCACCGGGGCATTGACCCCGCGAATACGGCTTCCTGGCAGCCCCTGCATCACATCGGATAGCCCTTTACGCCGCTGCCTGGCGCGACGATCGCCGGCCCACACCAGACCCAGGCTCAGGTAGCCCTGTTGCAGACAGTAGTGACCCAGTTGGGTGCCGACTTTTTCATGAGAAAACCCGACCAGCATGTCCAGCGGCGTTGGCGTGAGATCCCAGATTTCCACCACCGGCAGGCCAATATTGAGAATGGTTTTGCGCAGTTCAGGACTGTGATGAATGCCGGTCAGTATCATGCCGTCGGGGCGGCGCGAAAGGATGGTGGCAACAATAGACGCTTCGCTGTCCGGAGAGTATCCGGTGACACACAGCAGCATATGGTAGCCACGCAAGGCCAGACGATCGCTGATCGCCTGTACGGTATCGACAAACATACTGTTGTTAATTTGCGGAATCACTACGGCAATCAGGCGGCTACGTTTGGACGCCAGCCCCCCTGCCAGCATATTGGGGATATAGCCGGTGATCTGAATCGCTTCCATCACCCTGGCAACGGTGGCAGGCCGTACCACCTGCGGTTTGTTAATGGCACGGCTGACGGTCATCGGAGATAATCCCGCGACACGGGCAACATCCTCAAGCGTAGGGGTTTTTACCGTGGCAGGGTCAGGATTTTCCATCTGGCATCCGATAACTAAAATGTTTGCGCTATCATTTTGCCACAAAACCGCACAGTGAAACAGGGCTGAACAACATGCCTGAGGGCGGGCTGACTATGTTACACTCAGCGCCGCCCGAAAGCCTGGCTCCCGGCTTTCCCCCGATCCCATTGTGAAAGGTGTTATGCCGTGAATAAAAGAGCAATTGCCCCTGGCCTGATTTTTGTTGCTGCGATGGCGTTTCTGGTGTGGTTTATCGCCTCCGGCGCGGCAATGCCGGGAAGCTGAGATCAGCTTTCCGGATCTGACGGGCTGACGGCAATGCGCGTGCCTTCAGGAAGATCCCTGATCTGCACGGCAAACTGCGCGCGGGTACGCATGGCATCTTCACTACGTACCGCCTGGAGGTTATCCGGCACGAACTCACCGCCAACAATAAACGGTGTTTTCGGCACCAGGCGATAACCCGCCGGTAATGCCCCGTGCTGATCCTGCCAGTCCAGCGCCAGCGGATAACCCGTTAACACTGAGTACTCTTCCAGAATCAGGGCACTCCAGTGCTCCAGACTTGCCGCCAGCCAGGTGAATTCGCCGGTTTCCGGCTCAAAGCTGAACACCCCGTCCTGCCGCAGACAAAACTGCACGCCAAAGATATCTTCAGCAAAGAACAGCGCATCCAGCGCCATATCCTGAAACGCCGAAATCCACAGATCAGGCTGGTTCCACTGTTGCAGGCCAGGTTCACTCTCCGTTGCCTGCCAGGGAAAGATATGCAGCGCAGAAACAAAACCATAGCAGCCGTTTTTAATCGCCAGCAGTTGACGCAGTTCTTCGAGCAGCGCGGGATTAACCGTGGCGCTGAAGTGCATGTCCTGTGGGGCGGCAGCCAGGCTGTCACTACAGAGAGAGAGAAGTTTTGCGGTTGAGGTAGTCATCATACGGCCCTGAGATGTCGACATTTAACAGTGATAAGCCGCTAAGGTTAACATCAACAACAGGCCAGGGGAAAACGCTCGACGGGTTTAGTTCTGTATCGCAGTGGCAGGCAGACAAACCATCTGGGATTTACAGAAAATACAGTTGGCACCATGGGGATTTTTTGCGGTGATACTGAAAGGCGAGAAGCGGTACTGACATCCGTGACAAGACGGACACTGATATTTAATATTTTGGATAATAGACCTACATATTTTTATTTTAAGAGAAATTTTTATTGGTACGGGCAAGACGTTAACACAGTTTTTACATTCCGTCTGTTTTATCTTCGCGATGCAGTAAATCCTGATAGAGCTCACTCAGCACGCCATCTGGGGCAAACTGCTGTTTTATCCACAATGCGACCTGTCCGCTGGCGGGCTGGCGGATAGCCAACAGCAGCCGCGAATCCTGACGCGGGTTCATCACCTCACGCGTTACCAGCTTCTCCCCGGCGTCGCGCACAATATAGTCCGGCAGAAAGCCAATGCCCTCCCCCAGAATCTGACACTGACATTTGGTGTTGAAATCAGGCACCAGAACCGCCTCCTGCCCGTGCAGCAGCCAGCCAACACGCTGATTCAGCATCTGTGCCGTGTCGGCCACCATAATATTGGTATAGCGCCGCATCTGACCTTCACTGATGGGCTGAGGCAATGCGGCCAGCGGATGATGGGGCGCGATCGCAAACTGCCAGTGCACATAGCCGATATCAAGACAGTCAATGCCATCCCTGTCCAGCGGCACATCCGGTGCCCCCATCGCCAGCGTTGCCTGGTGATGGATAAACGCATCCCAGACGCCGTTATACACTTCCTGAGTGACCGTCACCTGACAGGTGGGGAACTGCTTTTTCAGCAGCTGTAGCAGCCGGGCAGTGTGATGCGGGGTATACAACAGATGGTTGATGCAAATACGCACCCTGGCCTCTACGCCCTGGGCGATAGCATCGACACCGTATTGAATGGCACCGAAATCGTTAAGTAGCGTCAGCGCCTTACGATAAAAGTAGTCGCCGGACTCCGTCAGTTCAATCCGGCGGGGATGGCGCACAAACAGCGGAACCCCCAGCCCGGTTTCAATGCGTTTAATGGTGTAGCTGACCGCTGAAGTGGTGACCCCCAGCTCAATCGCCGCCTTACTGAAGCTGGCACACTGCACCACGGTGACAAACACCTGCAAATTCTCTTCACTAAAAATGGAGTTCATCGCACATTCCCTCGTGTTCCGGTTTCATTGATTATTATTCAACAAGAAATGCCTTTCAGGTGAATTATTTTTACACGGATATCACCGTCTTTCACTGGCTGCTATTGTCGTTTCCTGGACCATCACTTGCTTATCCGGGAACCTGTATGTCATTTGCACATCCTGACTTTTCCACCTCCAACGACACACTACAGGCACGCTTCCTCCGTGCTGCCCAACAGGGCGAGCAGGATATCTTGCAGCAGTGTCGGGATCAGGGCGTGGATCTCAACGTCACCACCGCGCAGCGCACCAGCGCCATCACGCTGGCGGCACAGCACCAGCACTATGCCTGTGTCGCCTGGTTGATCGAGGCGGGCGCCGATATTAATCAGCAGGACGATACCTGTTTGAATCCGTTTTTGCTCGCCTGCCTGAATAACGATCTCACTCTGCTGCGCCTGCTGCTGCCTGCGGCACCCGACCTCACCCGGGTGACACGCTTTGGCGGCATTGGCCTGACGCCCGCCAGCGAAAAAGGCCATGTTGAGATCGTGCGCGAGTTACTGTCCCGCACCACCATCAACGTCAACCACACTAATTTCCTCGGCTGGACACCGCTGCTCGAAGCCATCCTGCTGAATGACGGTGGCGCAAAGCAGCAGGAGATCGTTCAGCTATTACTGGATAACGGTGCCAGCCCGCACCTGACGGATAAGTACGGTAAAACCCCTCTGCAACTGGCGCGTTCACTGGGTTATGACGCCATTGCTATACAGTTAATCCATGCAGGAGCCCGTGATGAATAAGCCCGATCAGCAGCGTCGTACCTTTCTCAGCCACGGCAGTAAAATGCTCGGTGCCTGCGCCATCCTCAGTGCAGGCCCCCCGCTTGCCATTGCCGCCGGATCGTCTGTCTTCACCGAACAGGAAACGCCCATGACCACCGTTGGCGCCCGCCACTATTACCTTGATAACGTACTACTGGAAACCGGCTTTCACTACCAGGAGGGGGAAGTGGTTGCCACCCGCACCGCGTTGCACTGCCTGGAAATCAATAACGGCAAGATCATTGCTGTACGTGCTAACGCGGTACGCCCGGATGCCAGCCTGACGCGGGTCGATGCCGGAGGAAAACTGCTGCTGCCCGCCATGCGCGATATGCATATCCATCTGGATAAGACCTTCTATGGTGGCCCGTGGCGCGTGCAGTCACGCCCGGCAGGGACCACCATTAAACAGATGATTGCACTGGAGCATCGCCTGCTGCCAGAGCTGGCACCCCACACACAGGAGCGGGCGGGTAAACTGATCGACCTGCTGCAATCAAAAGGTTCCAGCGTGGCGCGGAGTCACTGCAATATCGAGCCGGTTTCCGGACTGAAAAATCTGGAAAACCTGATGGCGGTACTGGAACGCCGTCGTTCCGGTTTTACCTGCGAGATCGTCGCCTTTCCCCAGCACGGGTTGCTGCTGTCAAAATCTGAACGACTGATGCGCGAAGCGATGCAGGCCGGAGCGCACTACGTCGGCGGGCTGGATCCCACCAGCGTTGATGGCGATATGGAAAAATCCCTCGACACGATGTTTCAGATCGCCGTCGACTATGGCAAAGGCGTGGATATCCATCTGCATGAAACCAGCCCGGCCGGGGTGGCCGCCATCAATTATATGATTGACCGGGTGGAAAAAACGCCGCAGCTGAAGGGCAAAGTCACGATCAGCCACGCATTTGCACTGGCCACCCTCACACCACAGCAGGTAGAAGAGACCGCACAGCGTCTGGCCGCGCAGCAGATCAGCATCGCCTCAACGGTGCCGATTGGCACGCTGCATATGCCGCTGAAACAGCTTCAGGATAACGGTGTTTTTGTGATGACCGGCACCGATAGCGTGATCGACCACTGGTCGCCCTATGGCCTGGGCGACATGCTGGAGAAAGCCAACCTGTACGCTCAGCTCTATGTGCGCCCGGGTGAACTGGCGCTGTCGCGCGCGCTGGCAATTGCTACCGGGAACCGCCTGCCGCTAAATGATAAAGGCGAGCGCGTCTGGCCCGTGGAACAGGACGAGGCCAGTTTTGTGCTGGTCGATGCCTCCTGTTCGGCAGAAGCGGTGGCGCGCATTTCACCACGCACCGCCACCTTCCATCAGGGGAGTTTGGTCTGGAGCACGCTCAATAAGGTGTAATCCCCCGGTAGACAAAAGTTTACATGCGTAACCATTGTTAAACGCGACCGTTTGATTAAGATGGTCGCTCTTTTCAAATGGGGCGGGTAATGGCAACACGACAACGCATCGCAATGGGCTTTCTGGCGCTCGCCTGCCTGGTCATACTGGTCTGTATGGCACAGCGCATGGCAAGCCTGCACGCCCTGCAAATGCCTCCAACCACGTCGTTCAGCCTCAGCAATACCGCCCCGGACAACGCAGATGACGCGTCGATAACCCCTTGTGAACTCAGCGCCAAAACGCTGCTGCTGGCTGCCCCGCTGCTGTTCGACAGCGTCCTGCCTGCCACGGTCATTCTCCTGTTAGTACTGGCACTGTGCTGTCTTCTCCCATTGATTTTTCCTCCGGCACGCCCCTGTCGTGCGCCGCTACTCCGTATCCATCTGATTAACTGTAATTTCCGCGAATGACACACCGTTCCACCGGTGTCTTTTAATCATTTACGGAGAAATAACATGTTTACGCTTATCAGGAGCTTTGCTCTCCTGCTGCTATTCTGGCTGCCCGCATTGCAGGCCGCTGACAGTGGCTGGCTGCAAAACCCCCAAAACAGTCACGCTCAGGTTCGCCTGCGTGCCGATGCCTCACAGGCCGACCGCACTCGCATCTTGCTGGATATTCAGTTACAGGATGGATGGAAAACCTACTGGCGATCGCCGGGTGAAGGCGGGATTGCCCCGACCATTCGCTGGCAGAATGCCGTAACCCAGGCACACTGGTTCTGGCCTTTGCCGCAACGTTTTAACGTCGCGGGGATCACCACTCAGGGTTATCATCAGCGCGTTACGCTGCCGATTGAACTGTCCGGCCCGGCCCCGAAAAGTCTGGTCGGAACGCTGACGCTCTCCACCTGTAGCAACGTCTGCATCCTCACCGACTATCCGTTCACTATTGATATGACGTCATCTGTTGATGCGTCGTTTGAACATGATTATGCCCAGGCGATGGGCGGCGTACCGATTGAACGCGGCCTTGCTGACACCCTCGTCGCGGGTTATCAACAGGGAGAGCTACAGATTGTTGCCGAACGTCAGGACGGCTGGCAGCAGCCTGCGCTGTTCCTTGACGGGCTGGAGGGTGCCAGCTTTGGCGAACCACGCTTTACCCTCAGAGGTTCAATGCTGATAGCCCGCGTGCCGGTCAGCGATGAATGGGGTGACAACGCACCCGATATCACCGGAAAGAACCTGTCTCTGGTACTGGCGGATAACGGCCTGGCGCAACAGATTACCCTGTTGGTTGATGAAGGATGGGGACAGCGCTCCCCGGTGTTGCCGCTGTGGCAGATGCTGCTGACGGCACTGCTGGGAGGCTTTATTCTCAACCTGATGCCTTGCGTACTGCCGGTGTTGGGCATGAAACTCGGCAGCATTGTTAATACGCCACAGCGCGACCGCCGCAACGTGCGACTCCAGTTTATCGCCTCCAGTGCCGGAATTATCACCTCGTTTATGGTGCTGGCGCTGCTGATGACGGTACTTCGTCTGGGTAATCACGCCCTGGGCTGGGGTATTCAGTTCCAGAATCCGTGGTTTATTGGCTTCATGGTACTGGTGACCCTGCTGTTCAGCGCCAACCTGTTTGGCCTGCTCTATCTGCGCCTGCCATCAGGCCTGAATACCCGTCTGGCAACGTACTCTGGCCGTGGTCCTGGCGAGCATTTCTGGCAGGGTGCATTTGCCACGCTGCTGGCCACCCCGTGTTCAGCTCCCTTCCTCGGTACTGCGGTGGCATTTGCCCTGGCGGCACCGCTGCCACTGCTGTGGGTGATGTTTGCCGCCCTCGGCATCGGCATGAGCCTGCCCTGGTTGCTGATTGCCGCCTGGCCCGCCCTGGCGCTGAAGCTGCCACGCCCCGGGCGCTGGATGAATGGAGTACGTATCGCCCTGGGAATGCTGATGCTGGCCTCCTGTTTCTGGTTGATCAGCCTGCTGGTGAATCATATTGGCCTGCTCGCCACACTGGCTGTTGCGACCGCGATCGTACTGGTATTGCTCGTCACACTGGTGAAACAGTTCGGCCTCCGGCGGGCGGCACTGGTCACGGTAGTGCTGTTGCTGGTGGCCGGTGGCGTGTTGCTGGCGGGTACATTCAGCGCGACATCAGATCAGCACAGAATGCAGGATCGGCTTACCTGGCAGCCGCTGACAGAACAGGCGATCCGCCAGGCTCTGGGCGCGAAAAAACGGGTGTTTATTGATGTCACTGCCGACTGGTGCGTGACCTGTAAAGCCAATAAATACAACGTATTGCTGCGCGATGATGTGCAGCAGGCGCTATTAGCAGATGATGTGGTGACCCTGCGCGGTGACTGGAGTCGTCCGTCTGAAACGATCACCCATTTCCTGCAACAGCGCGGCAGCGTGGCCGTGCCGTTTAATCAAATTTATGGACCGGGTGCTCCCCAGGGCGTGGTGCTTTCCCCGCTGCTTGACCGTGCCACCCTGCTGAAAACCTTGAATAATGCCAAAGGAATTGAACAATGAAAAAATCTCTGATTGCCCTGTTACTGGTTGCTACACCGCTGTGGGCTGCGGCCCCGTTTACCCCGGAGCAGGAGGCACGGATTAAGCAACTGATCCGCGAAACACTGGTGGAAAATCCACAGATTCTGGCTGAAGCCGCCAATGCTTACGATAAACAGGCACAGGCGCAGCTGGCCAATGTGACTGGCCAGGTGATTGAACAGAACAAGGCGGCACTGTATGACGATGCCGGATCGCCGCGCCTCGGTGCAAAGAATGCGAAGCTGACGCTGGTATCGTTTACCGACTACAACTGCCCTTACTGTAAACAGTTCGATCTGCTGCTGGAAAAAATTGTGCAGCAGTACCCGGACGTTGCCGTGATCATCAAACCGCTGCCATACCGTGCCGAAAGCTCGATGACCGCTGCGCGCGAAGTACTGACGCTGTGGCAACAGCAGCCGGATCGCTGGCTGGCACTGCACCAGCGTCTGATGGCAAAGAAAGGCAACCATGATGACGCCAGTATTCAGGCCGCAGAGAAAAAGCTGGGCGTGACGATAACGCAACCGGATAAACAGAGCCTGGAGACGGTGAATACCAACCTGAAGCTGGCACAGCATCTGGGCATTGAAGGCACGCCAGCTACGCTGATAGGTAACCGTCTGCTGCCTGGCGCCGTGTCGTATGAAGAGCTGGAGCGTCTGGTGAAACAGCAGCTGGCGCAAACGCCATGAACCGCCTGAAACGTTGGGCACGTGAGATACTGGTACTGGCGCTGCTGCTGGCCGGGGGGATGTGGGTGATGGACAGCTGGCGCGCGCCAAAGGCACCGCTGGCCTTTGCTGACCAGCCACTGCTTACCCTCGACGGGCAGGAGGTCACGCTAAAGGCGTTAAGCCAGCAGCGCCCGCTGCTGGTCTATTTCTGGGCCAGCTGGTGCGGTGTCTGTCGCTTTACCACGCCAACGGTGGCTGATATGGCACAGCAAGGCCGCAACGTTATCGGCATTGCGCTACGTTCCGGTGAAAATGACAAGGTGCAGCGCTATTTACAAGCAAAGCAGTATCACATGCCGCTGGTGAATGACCCGGAAGGCAAACTGTCTGCCAACTGGCATATCAGCGTGACCCCAACGCTGGTGATTATTGATAAAGGCAAGGTGGTGAGCACCACTACCGGTTATACCAGTGGCTGGGGCATGCAGCTGCGGCTGTGGTGGGCGGGCCTGAGCTGACCGTCAGAGGTGGATGAGCATTCGCTTGTCCGCCTCACTTAGCACAGGCAATCACCTGACAGCTTGAATTTTTGCTATGCTTTTCCGCACGATCCCTACGCTTCCGACATGACATAAGGCATTCTCATGACAACCCCACAGGCTTTGATTATTGGCGCTTCGCGCGGCATCGGTTTCGGGCTGGCAACGACTCTGGCCGATCGCGGCTGGCAGGTTACCGCCACGACGCGCAAGGACACGCCGGACAGTGCGGCGTCCATCCACTGGCTAACGCTGGATATTAACCTGGCGGATCAGAGAGAAGCGCTGGTGGCGGAGTTGGCTGGCCAGCAGTTTGATGTGGTGTTTATTAACGCAGGCGTCTATGGACCGGAGCATCAAACGCTGTCGCGTACCCGCGACGAAGAGCTGATGGCGCTGTTTATGACCAACACCTTCTCGCCGCTGCGCTGCACTGAAGCGCTGCTACCACAGGTCAAACCCCGCAGCGGCATTCTGGCACTGATGACCTCGCAGCTCGCCAGTCTGAATGAGAATCCTGACGCAACGTATCCATTGTATGCGGCCAGCAAAGGCGCGTTAAATATGCTGGCACGCGGGTTGTCGGCGAAGACGGATGCCCAGGGCCAGACGCTGCTCTGCGTTCACCCGGGCTGGGTGCAAACCGATATGGGTGGGACAAATGCCCCACTGACGGTGGCGCAAAGCGCGGGTGGCATTGCCGATCAGCTGGTCGCCTGGCGTGGCAAAGGCGGGCACCACTACATTGATTACAGCGGAAAACTACTCGCCTGGTAAGGCCTTATCGGCATCGACCAGCAGTAATGTGCCGCTGCTGCCGGCAGTACCCGATGAGGGCTGCCCGGCGGTATCACAAAATAGTCCCCGCTTTTCAGCGCCACGATCTGCCCGTCAATCGCCAGATCCATCTGCCCGTCAATCACCACCAGTAGCTCGGCAAAATGCTCATGCACTTCATCCGGTATCCCCTCTCCGCCCATGCGGATCAGTTTCACATTCGCCTGGCCAATCTTGCTGATAATGGCAGAACGCCACACATCCGGCAGCGCTGCGGCCCCGGTTAATAATGATGCTGCCTGAAACATACCATCCTCCTGTCGGGTGACAGACAGAGATACCCGAAATTTCGCGCAGCAGGAACAAAGATATTTCACTAAGCTTTTCCACACGGCAGTTAGTGACAGTGAAATGACAGTAAGATGAAAGCGTGACTAAAGAAATATTCAGGGAAGACTAAAGTGGAATATCCGATGTGTTAACGTAATAAAAATTAGCTGGAAAACATCTCGTGTAAACAGCAACAATCAGAACATAATCTGTTTTTATCATTGATGATGTTTATGTTTATTGGGATTTATCTCAATTGACATTAACATCGGCCATCCAATACTCCTTGCTTACCGATGAGTTGTTTTATGGCTAACCGTATCGTATCAGGATTAACAGGCATTATTCTGTTAAGCCTGTCACCTTTAACACAGGCAGTCAGCACGGTGTTATCACCGAAAGAAGCTGACTGGGTTGCACCGGAATTCACCTTTAACAGCGGTGAGAAGCTGAAAGACCTGCGCATTCATTACTACACGCTGGGCGACAGTAGTAAACCTGCTGTATTATTACTTCACGGAACTAACCAGCCAATAAAAGCACTATTAGCCGAGGGATTTGGCGGCGAATTATTTGGTGCAGGCCAGGCACTGGATATCAGCAAATATTTTATTATCATGCCGGAAAGTATTGGGTCCGGAAAATCATCCAAGCCGTCCGACGGTTTGCGTATGGCGTTTCCGCACTACGATTATAACGATATGGTCACCGCGCAATATCGTTTAATCAAAGAAGGGCTGGGCATTTCCCATTTACGTCTGGTCATGGGGTATTCGATGGGGGGCATGCAAACCTGGCTTTGGGGTGAAAAATACCCTGGCATGATGGATGCCCTGGTGCCCATGGCTTCGCAGCCTGCAGAGCTGTCCGGTCGTAACTGGATGATGCGCCGTATGTTAATTGAGTCCATCAAGGGCGATCCCGCCTGGGCTGAGGGCAATTACCGTCAGCAGCCCCCTGCGCTGAAAACAGCCAGCATTATGTTCAGTATTGCCACCACTGGCGGCACACTGGCCTGGCAGCATAAAGCACCAACGCGTGCGCTGGCCGATAAGCTGGTTGACGACCGCCTGGCCGCCCCGCTGACCGCTGACGCCAACGACTTTATTTATATCTGGGGCTCGTCAGCGAATTATAATGCGCAACCTGCATTAAACCGTATCACCGCCCCCATGCTGATCATTAATTCGGCAGATGATGAACGTAATCCGGTGGAAACCGGCACGCTGAGCCGCGAATTAAACAAGATTAAAAAGGCCGAGCTGTGGCTTATTCCGGCCAGTGCAGAGACCAGCGGGCATGGCACCATGATGTCTGCAAAATTTTATAACGAGAAACTGAAGTCATTTTTAGCCAGCACCAGGGAACACGCTAATAATTAACAGCCGTACCTGACCGGAAGTGACCCATGTCGCCTCCAGTCTTTTATTTTTATTATGCCTTTATTTACGACACCACTCTTTTTACTCATTATCAAACCGGCAACAGGGAATACGCTATGTTTCGTAAAATAAAGATCCGTACCGCACTGAGCATGATGATTTTTTCATTAGCCGCATTATTACTTTTTGTCGGTATTCTGGGATTAGTTGCGGTGCAGTCTGGCAATAAATCCTTTGCCCGCGTGGATACCGAAGTGCTGCCAGGGCTGGTTGCACTGAATGAAAGTTCCGAGCTGCTGCTGCGTGGACGATTAGATTTGCGTCTGTATGAATCACTGATGGTCAATGGCGACACCGAGAAAGCCAAAGTCGCCTTAGAACGAGCCAGAGGTAAAGTAGACAGTGCCGGGGCGAAATGGCAGGACTATCTGAAATATCCGCAATCAGAAGAAGAGCAGGTGATTGCCACAGAAATGGCTGCCGCACGCGATACCCTGATGAAAACCTTTATTGACCCGGCGTTTTCCGCGCTGGAAGCGGGTAATCTTGACGACTATCGCCAGCGCGCCGGGAAGTCGACGGCACTCTATGCCGCCTTTGATAAAGCCTCAAAAGCGCTGGTCGCCTTTAAGCTCTCAAGCATTGATGTGGCGTATGAAGACTCCAGCGATCGGGTGAGCACTATGCAGTTCATCCTCTACTGCGCTATCGCCTGTGCCCTGCTGTTGGCCGGACTGGCCTGGTCAGTGATGACCAACCTGGTAGTGAAACCACTCAACAATGCCGTTACCGTGTTTGACCGCATTGCTGAAGGCGATTTACGTGCGCGTATTGATGCCAGCGGAAAAAATGAGATCGCCCATCTGTTTGCCGCCGTTCAGCGTATGCGTGACGGACTGGAAAATATGGTGCTTGTCGTGCGTAACGGTACCGATGCGATTGGCGCGGGCGTAGAGGAGATTGCTTCCGGCAATATCGATCTTTCCAGCCGCACCGAACAGCAAGCCGCCTCGCTGGATGAAACCGCGTCGAGCATGGAACAAATCATGGCGACGGTTAAAAACAATGAGGACAACACCCGCAAAGCAAACGAACTGGCGCAAAAAGCCTCAGCATCGGCTTCACGCGGTGCCAGCGTTGTCTCTGATGTCGTGTCGACTATGAGTGCCATCGAACACAGTTCGGCCAAAATCGGTGATATCGTCGGCGTGATTGATGGCATTGCATTCCAGACCAACCTGCTGGCGCTCAACGCCGCAGTAGAAGCGGCACGTGCAGGCGAAGCCGGTCGCGGTTTTGCGGTCGTCGCCTCTGAAGTACGAGTACTGGCCCAGCGTAGCGCAACGGCGGCGAAAGAGATCGGTTCGATGATCGATAACTCTCTCAGCCGTATTGAACAGGGCGTCGGGCTGGTGAAAACGGCAGGCAACACCATGAATGAAGTGATGGTCGACGTGAAAGAAGTGGTGGACATCATGGATGAAGTGATGCTGGCTTCCGGGGAGCAGACGCGCGGTATCTCGCAGATTAATATTGCCATTCATCAGATGGACGGCGTGACACAACAGAATGCCTCACTGGTCTCTGAGGTGGCAACGGCAGCCAGCTCCCTGCAACAGCAGGTGGTGAATTTGCAGCAGTCGGTCACCCGCTTCCAGGTCGAGGATGAGAAAACCACGCTGGAAAACGACCTGTTTAAAGGGCCACAAGATATGGCGTTAGTTAACCTGCGATAAACTCAGATGGGCCGGATGATGACGGCCCTTTTACCCATAAGATTATTCCCAACTACTCAATTTGCATTCTCCCCTCAATGTTTTTCTTTTCAGTCCGATGATAAACTCAGTGACACAAGGCCGGAGCGGCCGGAGCACATTTATATACGCTCCTAAAACTAAAAATTATAACGAACAACATTGTTTTGACGCCTCACTTTCTCTTTTTGAATATCAACACCATGTCCGGGAAACTGACCTATGAAGGAAAATTTGATTGAGCGCATTTCAACGGCGCTTGGATCGGAAAAAACGCTCGAAGGTTTTGTACGCCAGCTGCTAGAGATGCTGGAGCTGGTCACGGATATGGAGTCCACCTACCTGACCCATATTGATGCAGACGGTATCAAGCAACACATCGTTTATGCGCGCAACAGCGAAGCAATGCAGATCCCTGAAGGGCTGTCTGTTCCCTGGGAAGATACCCTGTGTAAACGCGCTCTGGACGAGGGCCGCAGTTATACCTGCGATGTTCCGGCAGTCTGGGGGGATTCCGAAGCCGCGAAAGCGCTGGGGATCACCACTTATGTCAGTACCCCGGTGTGGCTGGGTGACGGCGCGATTTATGGCACGCTATGCGCAGCAAGCTCAGAGTCTCGGGAACTGTCAGATCGCGCTGAACAGGTGCTTCAGCTCTTTGCCGAGCTGATTTCCCAGTACATTCGTAAAGAACAGCTGCTGGAAGAGCTGCAGGAAGCCAACGCTGCGCTTACGGCAGTGAGCCACACCGATGAGCTCACGGGCCTGCCAAACCGACGGGCAGTGTTTGCCAACCTGCCAAAGCTGTTTGCACACGCGCGTAACGATACACATCATCTGATGATGGCCTTTATCGATCTTGATGGATTCAAGCAGATTAATGACCGTTACGGGCACAAAACCGGTGATGAATTTTTGCAGGCCATCGGCGAGCGCTTGAAAGAGTTGGTGCACGAGGATGACGTTCTGGGACGCCTGGGGGGGGACGAATTTATTATTGCCACCCTTGATGCCTCAGATGCTCAGACCGCAGCCGCGACGACATTCAAAAACCGTATTTCGGCACTGTTGAGCGGACGCTATCATCTCTCGGGCACAAGGATAGACTATGCTGGTGCCAGCATCGGCATCATTCACGTGGACCCATCGCTCAGCACCCCGGACAGCGCCGTGCGCGATGCGGATGCCGCCATGTACGAAGATAAAGGGCGCCGCAAACAGCGTCAGGTCTGTGGCCAGTCGCTTTAGCAGACCCTATACATTGCCTGAACTTGCCGATTTCCGGGCAGGTATCCCTAAAGTTTCAGTGAAAGAGACCGATGTAAGTAGCACTCATCCTGAATTGTACGGACCTGTCATGTACCTGATTAAACCTGCAGAGCTGATTCTGCTGTCACTGACACTGGCATACTGTCTGGCAACGTATGTATGGTTCTAGCCCTCAAGGGATGAGGCATGAACAGCAATACTCATGTTTTTTGCTAAAGTATTTTACCGCCCTGCCGATTAAATTGAAGTCGGGGGGTTGCTGGAGAGACAGAAATGTCGACGACGGCAACCAGGTAAACCTGATGGCATAATACTTGAGTATCTGCAAAATTTAGCCGACAGATGAAGTCGGTTTTTTTGTTTTTGTTGTTTATTATATTCCATTCGCAATAAAATAACACACCACTCACACTGCCACCATAGTGAAATATCATAACGCCGTTACATATAAATGTGCGCATCATTACAATTACCACCGTCACTCACCAAAAAAATAGACCACTTTCATTGTATTTGATAGTTTCACCTTCCATATAAACATCAAGGATGTGATGATGAAATGGCAAAATCTTCTCTGTACTGCACGCCGTAAAGATAAAGAAAAAGAAAAAAGCAATCCATCTCATGCTCAAGCTGACACCTTATCTTTAAGCAAAGGACGTCAGGAAATTGAACGTGATTACGACCGCCTCCTTTTTTCTGCTCCAACTCGTCGGCTGGCAGATAAAACACAGGTTTTCCCCCTGGACCGTAATGACAGTGTTCGTACCCGTTTAACACATTCACATGAAGTGGCTAACTTTGCCCGAGGGATAGGGATAAGGCTGGCGTTTGACCTGAAAAAAGAAATTTTTGGTCACTTGGAGGACATCTGTGTGGAACGTGATGTCCCGGCTCTCCTTGCAGCCATTGGGCTAGCCCATGATTTGGGTAATCCACCCTATGGCCATCAGGGGGAAGCAGCAATGCGTTCCTGGTTTACTCGACATCTGACACATCTGGTCAAGAAAGAGGACAACCCACAAATCTATGATGACTTCTTCAAGTTTGATGGCAATTCACAAACGTTTCGTCTGGTCACCAAATTGCAAATTCTCAACGACCAGTATGGGCTTAATCTGACCTACGCCACGCTAGCGGCCTTAATTAAGTATCCACAATCTTCTTATACCAGGAAAAAAACACCGTGGAAAAAACAAGGTTTCTTCTATTCAGAATCTGACGTTGTCAGTGAAGTCTGGGAAAGAACCGGATTGAGTGAAGGGCTACGCCATCCGCTCACCTATATTATGGAAGCCTGTGATGATATTGCCTATTCCGTTCTGGATGCAGAGGATACAGTGAAAAAAGGCCTGGCCTCCTACCATGATCTGATTAATTTCCTGCAATGTTGGGATAAAAGTGACGATGAGGAAATTAAGTCCGTTATTAAAAAAACAGAGGAAAAAAATCAGGGATGGAAAACAAAGGGAAGCGATCTTTCTCCTGCTGAACTCAATGATATGAGCATGCAAATGTTCCGGGTTAACGCAACGAGCTCCCTGATCAATGCCGCTGTCGATGCTTTCCATGATCATCACCAGTCACTTCTCCGTGACGAATGCGACATCAAGGACTTAATGGGAATAAGTCGCGGTGCCGAGCTCTGTGATGCATTAAAAGAATTCGATAAAACTCGCGGCTACCGCCACCGTTCTGTTCTGGAACTTGAGCTGAAAGGGTCAAACTATATTCAGGGCTTAATGGATATGCTATGGGTGGGGATCCATGGACATAAAACCCGAGCGGCTACTCAGGAGGAAAAAGAGCGGGCAAAAAGTGAGTCTGGTTTCACACCCCAACCTACGCATCTCTCAGAGACGCCATTTGGGCGTTACGCTTATGGTCGCATTTCAGAAAACTACAGGCGAATCTTTGAAGATCCGAACAATACGTTACCAGGATTGTACAAAGAAGCACAGTTGCTGACTGATGCTATTGCAGGGATGACCGACAGCTATTTGATGGATCTTCATGATGAGTTAAAATCACTCTATGAATATGAAAGTCGTCAAAAACCAACAGCATCTTAAACGCCGTATCGACGATTTTTTCCTTTCCGGTTATGAAGGAAAGGCGGCCAGAGTGTTGATTGACACGCTGGCCGAACACAATCGTGCATGGATCTTCGGTGGAATGATCCGCGACATAGGGCTTTTTGGTCACAAAGGTTTCACTTCCGATATCGATATCGTGGTCGACAGTAACCACGAGGACTTGTTACGTGTTCTTTCAACCATCGATGTCCAAAACCTCACCTGTACTAAGCTAGGAGGTATACGCTTTCACTATCACGATATGGATTTTGATGTGTGGTGCCTGTCAGATACCTGGGCCTTTAAAGAAAATATTATTCCTCTTGAAGGCGCGCACAGTCTGTTTAAAACAACACTTATGACATGGGACGCCATTCTTTATGACATCCACAGTAGAGAGGTGATCAGCCCGGAAAACTACCTGGACGATCTTCATGAACGACGCCTGGAATTGGTACTGAGCCAGACCCCCAATGAGTCAGGTTCTTTGATTAAAATTCTGCGTACTATCTATTCCAAACGGGTAGAGGTGCTGGGACCAGAACTGTGTACATTCTTACATCAGCGACTTTATACATATAATTTCGATGCTTTGATGCATTATGAAATGACGCATTACCACACTAATTCCTTTACCGCTGCTCAAATTAATCAATTGTTGCAGAGTTTGCGTCTAGCCAACCCGGAATCCGATCTCAGGGTCAACATCAATCCAACGTAGCACTCCCAAGTTTCAATTGACCCGTACAGCGTTTTTTCCGGGAAAAAACAACCTTCCGGCTGAAGAATGATTATCCCAGCGATTTATCTTTGATATGACTCAACATTTCCAGCCAGACCTGTGGTAGTATCCCTCCCGCTCTGCGGCCATCGTATAATGGTATTACCTCAGCTTCCCAAGCTGATGACACGGGTTCGATTCCCGTTGGCCGCTCCAGTTCTTCCCCTCTTCGCTTTGCCTCAGCCCGTTAACAACGCAACCATGAACACATTCAGGTTTTACTGACCGTATAGTTTTTGACCTTGTCATTTTGTAGCTGAATCGTCAGCGTTCTGCCTTCGGTCGTCGTTCCGGTTTTTGCCTGGCTCCAGGTCCACATCAGAATGCTCTGCCCCTGCGGGAAAGGTGTGTCTGAAGAGGGCTGACCAAACCATGTGATCAGTTCCTGCTTTGTGGTCACGTCATGATGGATTTTTGCCAACTGGGTATCATCAAAGTTCTGCCCTACAGAGGCGGTGCATCCGGTGAGCAGCGCCAGCGTCAGGCACCACATTACTTTTCTGTTCATTTCTGGCACCTTTGCCGTTAGGTTTATTCTGCTGCCCTCTAAACTACATTAAAAACCTCCTGAATAGTCACTCACTGCCGCTAACGTCCTGCCAACACCGGAGCAACCCACGCAATACAGATATTTTACTTATGCATAATTTAGCAGGTGATAGACCTTTTTGTTTGTAGCCGTCATTTTTCCTTTATGTAACGCTATCAATCCTAAAAGAAAATAATAACTATCACCTGCCTTCAGGAAAACGGGGTCATTCCCCCTTTCGGACTATACATAAGGAAAAACTATGATTATGGCGACACGCAACAACCGCTCATTCCATAAAACCCGCCTTTCTGCTGCACTGCTGCTGGCACTGACCAGCATCACCACTTTTGCCGTGCATGCTGACCAGCTGGCGGATATCAAAAAAGCCGGCGTGGTGAAAGTCGCCACCTTTGACGCCAATCCGCCGTTTGGTTCAGTGGATGCCAAAACCCACGAAATCGTCGGTTATGACGTCGACTTCGCGAAAGCTCTGGCAAAAACCCTGGGCGTGAAGCTGCAACTGGTACCGACCAACCCGGCAAACCGCATCCCCCTGTTGCAGTCAGGTAAAGCGGACCTGATTGTGGCCGATATCACTATCACGCCTGAGCGTGCAAAAGTGATCGATTTCTCAGTGCCTTACTTTGTCACCGGACAGCAGTTCCTGGTGCCCGTCAGTTCACCGGATAAACTGGATGGCTACGCGACGGCACGCATTGGTGCCGTAAAAGGCACCACCGGCGAACAGGAACTGCATAACCGTTTCCCGCAGTCACGCGTGCTGTCGTATGACGATATCCCACTGGCGCTGTCTGCCCTGCGTAATGGCAACGTGCAGGCAATTACTCAGGACAGCACCATTCTCGCTGGCCTGCTGGACGGTGCACCGGATAAAGCCAAATACAAAGTACTGCCTGAGTTACTGAGCAAGGAAGAGATCGGCGTAGGGGTGAAAAAAGGCGAAGCCAGCCTGCTGAAAGTGGTCAATGACGAACTGTTGAACCTGGAGAAAAACGGTCAGGCGGTGAGCATCTACGACACCTGGTTTGGCCCGCAAACTAAATCGCCACAACCCCGGTTATTCAAAATCGAAGCAAAATAATCAGCCAGGTATCACACATGCAGCAAGAAAATGTATCAACCGCAGCGGCGTCTGCGGTTTTTTCACATTCATCGCCGGGACAAAGTACCGCCGTCGAATTCCGCCAGGTCAGTAAGTCGTTTGGTCACCATCAGGTGATCACCACGGTCGATCTCAGCGTAACCAGCGGTGAAGTCGTTGCCGTTTGTGGCCCGTCAGGTTCCGGTAAGTCGACGCTGATCCGCCTGATTAACCAGCTGGAAACCGTGAGCGATGGCGAGATCCTGATTGACGGTAAGCCAACGCGTGGACTGAAAGGGGCAGCACTTCAGCAACTGAGAACACATATTGGTTTTGTGTTTCAGCAGTTCAACCTCTACGCCCATCTGACCGCACAGGACAATGTCAGCCTGGCGCTGATCAAAGTACACGGCTGGAAGAAAACGGAGGCACGGGCAAAAGCGTTGGCCTTACTGACGCGCGTCGGCCTGGCCGATAAAGCACAGCATTATCCTGAGCAGCTCTCCGGCGGCCAGCAGCAGCGCGTGGCGATTGCCCGGGCGCTGGCGACTGACCCGAACATCATTCTGTTTGATGAACCGACCTCGGCACTTGACCCGGAGATGATCGGAGAGGTGCTGCTGGTGATGCGCGAACTGGCACGCAGCGGTATCACGATGATTGTGGTGACCCATGAAATGAGCTTTGCCCGCGAAATCGCTGACCGGGTGATCTTTATGGACGGCGGTGAAATTCTGGAGCAGGCCAAACCGGAAGATTTCTTTACCCGTCCCAACCACCCGCGCGCCAAGCGTTTTCTGCAGAAAGTGTTGTTCCCACTGCATCCAGAATCGCAGGTGGGCCTGTGAACTGGCAGCCCGACTGGGCAGGCGTGCTGACCGGGCAGCCTCTGCAATGGATTATCTCCGGTTTTTTAACCACCTTTTACGTCAGTCTGATTGCCAGCCTGTTCAGCACACTGTTGGTGGTGCTGCTGCTGGCCATGCGTCTGAGCCCATCGCGGATCGCCCAGGGCGCGGTGTCGGTATTTGTTTCCCTGTTTCGTAATACACCGCTGCTGGTACAGCTGTTGTTCTGGTATTTCGCCGCCTGGGGCGCGCTGCCGCAGAACTGGCGTTTTTACATCGGGGATATTCATCCCTGGGCAACGTTTCCTGGCGATATCAGCTGGCTGACGCCGGAGTTTCTCTGCGTTGTCTGGGGGCTGGGGCTGTTCACGGCGGCATTTTTAGTGGAAGAGGTTCAGGCCGGGCTCAACTCCGTGCCAAAAGGCCAGCGCGAGGCAGCGATTTCACAAGGCTTCAGCCGCTGGACGCTGCTGTGGGACATTTTGTTGCCCCAGGCGCTGACCAATGCCTGGCAACCTGTCGCCGGGCAATATCTGAACCTGATGAAGCTCTCCTCGCTGGCAACCGGTATTGGCTTTTCCGAACTGACCTATCAGGTCAGCCGTATTGAAAGCTACAACGCGCACGCCTTTGAAGGCTTTGCGGTGGGCACCGCACTGTATCTGTTACTTGGCCTTATTTTGGGTGGACTGTTAACCGTGATCGGCCCTAAACGCCCGCCGCGCCATCAACCAAAACGGGTGGAACCCGCCCTGTCGGAGCGTTCAAAAGATGGAATTTGACTACTCAGTACTGCACGATAATGCTGGCTACATGCTGTGGGGAAGAGTGGCGGAAGGTGAACCGGGCGGCGTATTACTGACGTTAATTATGGCCGTCTCTGCCGGTTTTCTGGCGCTGTTGCTGGGTGTGCTGATGGCTACGCTGGCCTGGCGCTACGGCGGCTGGACGCGCAGAGCGCTGTTTCTCTGGGCCTCCTTTATCCGAGGCATCCCGCTGATTTTTGTTATTTTCTGGCTCTACTTTCTGCTGCCGGTGGTGTTTGGCGGTTCAATCCCCGGCCCGCTGACGGTGATTATTGCGCTGGCATGGTTTACCTCAGCGGCGGTCATGCACTCAACGCTGGCCGGGCTGGAATCTCTGCCCGCCGGGCAGACAGAAGCAGGAGTTGCGTCAGGCTTCAGTAAAATAAAAATCCTCACCGTGATTCTTCTGCCGCAGGCGTGGCCAAATCTGCTGCCCTCATACCTGGGGTTACTGATTTCGCTGCTGAAGGACACATCGCTGGCATTTATTGTGAACGTCCCTGAACTCACAACGGTTGCCGGACAGGTTAACAATCGGGTGCAGATCTACCCTGCAGAGATCTTTCTGTTTGTTGGCGTCATCTATTATCTGCTGTGCAGTGCGCTGGCCTATCTGGCAGGAAAGGGATTAACACGGCGGCGTCTGGCTCGCTGATAAGCGCCTGCAAAACGGGCCGCCAGGATCAGGGTGTGACGGCCCGTTGTCTGACGGCACAGCGCAGGTTAACTGCCCTGTGCCGGCGACAGCCGTTTGCTGAACATCGTGTTCATCGCCAGTAAGAGAAGCCCCATGCCGATAACTATCAGGAAAAAATACCCCAGCCAGTGGAATAGCCAGATACCGGCCACACCGCCGATAAGAAATGCCATCACCGTATAAAAATGCAGACGCAGGCGTTCCATATAGAGAGGGGCATTCTGAGGTGACTCTTTACGCCGCAGAACATCAAACAGCATCGCCAGCTCGATGCCGATATCCGTTGCCGTTCCCGACACATGCGTTGTTCTGACACGCGCGTTGGAAATGCGTGTCACCACCGCATTCTGCAGCCCCATCAGGAAACTCAGGCTGAGGACCAGCAACGCGCCCGGAGAGGCCAGCGTCAGTCCGATCTCTGCTGCCCCCAGCGCCATCAGAGCCAGGCCTTCAATAAAGATATTTACCGCATAGATGGTACTGATGCCCCGCCTGCGGCCCGCATTAATGATCAGCGTTGAGCACACGGATCCCGCGATAAACAGTAATACGATAGCCAGAAAGAAGACGCCTGCACTGAAGTTGATTTTCGCCAGGTGATCGGACAGTGAAGAGATGTTCCCTGTCATATTGGCGGCAAAAAAACCCACACTTTCAAAAGCGGCGGTGTTCAGCGCCCCGGCGACGGCGGCCAGGGTGCAGGCAAGACGGCTGTCCGTATTAAACGTCCTTGCTGCATCGGTGGTGATTAACATTTAGCGAACTCAGGTCAAATGCGGGATGATGAATGATCCCCTTGTTTGTCGTGACAAACAAGGGGCCAGACAGCGTCTGAATCAATGTCTGGCAGGAACGATGCCAGGTCAGCAAAAAAGTGGGCACAATACCACCCGATTACCCCATGCGGGGATCGAAGAAGCATGTGAAAACTAATGCAGGCGATCAACTATTGGCTTCACCACTTTTACGCCATGCTGACCGTAAAATTGATATAACGTGTCGGAAGCAGCCTGGGTCAGAACCATAATTTCAATGCGCCGATTGCGTGCAGACAGGGGATCGTCAGGGACCAGCAGCATGCGATCGGCCATCGCGTTAACCTGAATGACCCGCTGTATTTCAAGGCCACCTTTTTCTAATACACTTCTGGCGGCCAGTGCACGGTCACCGGACAGATTCCAGTTGTTATATCCCGCGCTCTCAGGA
Organism: Erwinia sp. MYb416; assembly: GCF_037479575.1. Lineage (NCBI taxonomy): Bacteria > Pseudomonadati > Pseudomonadota > Gammaproteobacteria > Enterobacterales > Erwiniaceae > Erwinia > Erwinia sp. MYb416. The sequence goes on along the minus strand of NZ_JBBGYT010000438.1, from coordinate 459,291 downwards.
TAGGTCGCTGAATCCGTGTGTCCGTTGATGATCACCTGGTTATCAATACGATTGAATACCGGTGCCAGTTCACTCAACAAGCGAGTAAAGAAAGGCGTTATCTTTGCACTACCGCGCGGGAACATCATCCGGTCTTCATCATCCTGCAGCAAAATGCGCAGCCCCTGCGGCACTTTTTCCAGCGACAAATTTCCCTGTGCGTTTAATTCCGCGGTGATGCGTGCAATGGCCTCGCTAAGTTCATTTAACTCCTGATCCGAACGCGACAAGACGGTTTCCAGCGCCTCAGGCTGAGGGGGGGTCTGCGCGTCCAATTCTCTCTCTGCATCAGCCATAGCAGGTACAGAAGAGATGAGTGGCAGAGGGCCTCCGCCAGAAGCGGGATCGTTGACAGGACTGAAGGCCCCGCCATCAAAAATAGACACACCGTTCAGATGGGCAACAATTTCCCTTCGCTCCTCTTTCGATACGGAACTGACGATCAACTTCGTGGTGGTGACCAAGGGGGCGGAGCGTATTTCCGAAGTCTCGGCACGTTTCACCCTGGACGCCCTGCCCGGCAAGCAGATGGCGATCGATGCGGATATGAATGCCGGGTTGATTACGCAGGAACAGGCGCGAGCACGCCGCAAAGACGTTGCCAGTGAGGCCGACTTCTACGGTGCCATGGACGGTGCCTCCAAGTTTGTACGCGGCGATGCGATAGCCGGGATTATGATCCTGCTGATCAACGTGGTCGGCGGTATTCTGATCGGTATCTTCAAATATAATCTGGATGCCGGACATGCCTTCGATCAGTACGTTCTCCTCACTATCGGTGATGGTCTGGTGGCGCAGATCCCTTCCCTGCTGCTGGCGACCGCCGCCGCCATTATCGTCACCCGCGTCAGCGACGATGACAGTGCGGGTATTTCGGATGACATTCAACGTCAGCTGCTGGCGAAACCCGGTACCCTTTATACCGCTGCCTTTGTGATGTTTGTGCTGGCCGTGGTTCCAGGGATGCCACATCTGGTCTTCCTGGTCTTTACCGCGTTACTGCTGTTTACGGCCTGGCGTCAAAGCCGACAGGTTGAGAAACCCGCCAGACATGAGCAAGATATGGCGGCATTAAGCAACGCACTGGAAGACAGCGACAGTATTAATATCTGCTGGCAGAGCATTCCCATGATTGAACCACTGGGGCTGAACCTCGGTTATAAACTGGTCACGCTGGTCGATAAAGCGAAAGGCAACTTACTGACCCAGCGCGTGCGTGGGGTACGCCAGGTTGTCTCGGAAACCAGTGGGGTACTCCTGCCGGAAATCTCTATCCGCGAAGATTTCCGTCTGAAGCCCGCACAGTATGCCATTAAGGTGAATGGCGTCCGCACGGCGGTCGGTGAAGTGCATCCCGATCGTCTGATGGCCATCCCCGGCGCAGAACAGTACGGTGAAATAGATGGGGTTCTGGATACCGATCCGGCGTACGGTATGGCTGTCACCTGGATCACCCCGGACATGAAGCCGCAGGCGCTGAACCTGGGCTATCAAGTGGTTGACTGTGCCAGTGTCATCGCCACACATATTAACCGGGTAACACGTGAACATTTACCCGAACTGTTTAACTATGACGATATTACTCAGCTGAACCTGCGCCTGGCTGGCGTGGCCCCTAAACTGGCAGACGATCTGAACAGTGCGCTGAATTTCAGCCAGCAGTTGAAGGTTTATCGCCTGCTGCTACAGGATCAGGTGTCGCTGAAGGACATCGCCACCATTGCCACAACGCTGGTTGAGAGCGCTGCGGTCACCAAAGATGCCATTCTGCTGGCCTCCGACGTGCGCTTTGCGCTGCGCCGGGCAATGGTGGCGGCTATCGCGCCAGACAGTAAACCGCTCTCCGCCTATACGCTGGATAACCAGCTGGAGAACCTGCTGCTGGGTTCACTGAACCAGGCACAACAGGCCGGAAAAGTGAGTCTGGACAGCTTCCCGGTGGACCCCAATATTCTCACCCAACTGCAATCGACGCTGCCAGTGGTGCTGGAGCAGTTGAAAGCACAGAATCTGACGTCAGTGCTGTTGGTGACGCCACAGCTGCGCCCACTCATCGCCCGCTACAGCCGCCTGTTTGCTGCCGGTCTGCATATACTTTCCTATAACGAAGTGCCTGATGAAGTGGATTTACGTATTGTCGGTACGGTGAGCTGAGGAAGAAAAGAGGCTGTATGGGCTTTTCCCATCATGCTGTGTTCGTTGTATCAGGCACTCAGCCGTCCACGACCCGAAGACCTGAATCGGGTATAGTGCACCTCTTTTCTGGCTGAGTGCCGCAGTGGCTAATGGTATGACCCTCAATCGCTTTTGTTATTTTATTCTGATTCTGGCTGCTGCGGGCAGTGCGTTCTCTCTACATCCCTTTATAACGTGGGCCCTGCTCGCCAGCGCGCTGACGCTGATGGTTTATGGCATGGACAAAATGGCGGCCCGTAAAGCCTGGCGCAGAGTCCCTGAGTCCACCTTGCTGATATTGGGTGTTGTCGGTGGCTGGCCTGGCGCCATTCTCGGCCAACAACTCTTTCGCCATAAAACGCAAAAACAACCGTTTAAAACGTACTTCTTCATCAGTGTGATAGTGAATATTATGGCGCTGGCGGCGTTGTACCTGTTCTGTACAAGGTGAGGTTGTGGCTGACAGATATAAGTGGAACTGACGGACCAGAACCTGACTTCGATCAGCCAAAATATGCTTAAGAATATGACGTGACACCCCGCTAACTTGGGTTTAGCTAGTCAGCGAATTTTTAAACAACTAAGTTACTATTTTTATCGTCAAAAACAATATAATAGAAAACCCTGGTACATTCTCACGGCTAACCCGAGAATCAAATAACATGAATCATTATAAAAACATTAAAACGTACTTTTCTGTTTTCCTGGGTGATGACGCTGATGCTTATGGAGAGAATTACCCAGAAGTAGTGAATTCTTCAATTGAATATTTTGGCGGTATTGATGATGCACTGGTCAGTGAGATTGATCAGTTTTTAAAAGAATTCCCAACAAATGATCTCGCCGTAACGGCAATGAATATCATCACTGAAAAACGGCATGGTGACTGCGCTGATTATCCTCCTACCTTGATCGACTTCCTCTCCTGGCTATCTGCCTACCTGAAGCAAAAGCGTGAAGAATATGACGCTAAATAATTTGCAATGGCTTTAGTGAGTTGCATGACGCGGTGCACGGAAAAGATCAGACATTGCAGGCTTCAGGTTTCAAGACTTGAGATACACGTGGGCAGGTTAGCTTTTTCAGTCTGGAGTTCGGCTTTCTGTGTTGCTGGAAATGGAGGGCTGAGAGTCAATGGTGCGGAGATATGTTCAACTGAAGCCGAACCACCGGCGAATGTGCACGAAAAATTGACGTACTTTTGGCGCATGACGACGCAAATACGACACAGGGAGAGAATCAGGCAGGCTTGAGAACAGCCTAAGTCATTGAAAAATATTGGTACGCCCTACAGGATTCGAACCTGTGACCTACGGCTTAGAAGGCCGGTGCTCTATCCAACTGAGCTAAGGGCGCATTGTGATTGCGTCGAATTATACGGTGGGATCCTGCTGAGTCAACGTTTTTACCGCCTGGTGCTCCCTAATGCTGAAGTTATGAACAGTATCTAAGCTTTATCTCATAACGAGCAGGCAATCAGAGTAAGCGGTATGCGTTTTGTCTGTCGCCACAGAGGCAGAAGCAATAAGGCGCCCATAAAAAAACCCACCTGACGGTGGGCTTATCTTCTGAGTGACTGAACAGAGCGCCTTAGTTGGTCGCTTTGTTTTTCAGCTCTTCTGCACCCTGCTTGGTTTTATCCCAGCCTTTTTCGGTGCCTTCTTTGGTTTTGTTCCAGGCCTTTTGGCTGCCTTCAGAAATCTTGCTGCTGGTTGAGTTGCTCTCACCTTCTGCAGCATGTTTGGCCTTCAGCTTCATCTCAGCCCCCTCATTCTGGGACTTATGCAGCTTCTCTTTGGCGGTATCGGCACCTTTATGCGCTTCAGCAACGGTGTTATCGGTGGTCGTTGCGGCGAAAACCGGAGAAGCCAGCAGCAAAGCAGACAGTGCAATAATAGTCTTTTTCATTATTCCCTCTTTCTCTTTTTAGATGATTTGCCGTGTTACAACGTCATCCTGGCACAGTCAGTACCAGAAAGATTTAGGAATAAACCGGGAATGACCCGGTAAGTGTGGTTGTGGCTTAGTGGAACACCTCTGTCGCTGGACGAATGCACCTCAACGATTGAATCTCTGCCTGACAGCGGGGCGCGCTTCTGACAAAATAGGCGCAATCCCCGATTTAACTCAAAACAGATGGATCCCCTCTCTGATGGCAGCAAAAATTATTGACGGTAAAACGATTGCGCAGCAGGTGCGACAAGAGGTTGCAGAACGTGTTCAGCAACGTCTCGCAGCAGGTAAACGTGCGCCTGGTCTGGCCGTGGTTTTGGTGGGCGAAAACCCGGCTTCGCAGATTTATGTTGGCAGCAAGCGCCGTGCCTGCGAAGAGGTCGGTTTCCTCTCACGTTCTTACGACCTTCCCGCCACCACCAGCGAAGCGGAACTGCTCGACCTGATTACCAAACTGAATAACGACGCAGAAATCGACGGCATTCTGGTGCAGCTTCCGTTGCCTGCAGGCATCGACAACGTGAAAGTCCTGGAGCACATCGCGCCATAAAAAGACGTCGATGGCTTCCACCCGTACAACGTGGGCCGCCTGTGTCAGCGCGCACCGAAACTGCGCCCGTGCACGCCGCGCGGTATTGTTACGCTGCTTGAGCGCTATAACATTGATACCTTCGGCCTGAATGCCGTTGTCGTCGGTGCTTCCAACATTGTTGGCCGTCCGATGAGTATGGAACTGCTGCTGGCCGGTTGCACCACCACCGTGACCCACCGTTTCACCAAAAATCTGCGTCACCATATCGAACATGCCGATTTGCTGGTGGTTGCCGTGGGTAAACCTGGCTTTATCCCCGGTGAGTGGATCAAGCCAGGTGCGATCGTGATTGATGTCGGCATTAACCGTCTGGAAAGCGGCAAAGTGGTGGGTGACGTGGAGTTTGATGTGGCATCTGAGCGTGCCTCTTACATTACGCCCGTGCCGGGCGGCGTGGGGCCGATGACGGTTGCCACCCTGATCCAGAACACCCTGCAGGCCTGCGAAAACAATGACAATGGAGCAACAGCATAATGGCAAACTTCTCTCTGGGCGATCATCCCCATGTCGACCTGTGCGACCTGATGAAACTGGAAGGCTGGGTAGAAAGCGGCGCAATGGCGAAAATCATGATCTCTGGCGGTCATGTGACGGTAAATGGCGTCAAGGAAACCCGTAAGCGCTGCAAAATTGTGGCGGGTCAGAAGGTTGAGTTTGACGGTGAAAGCGTTACCGTGACGGCCTGACTTTCCGGCTGTGAAATAAAAAGGCGACCCGCGGGTCGCCGTTTTTTATGCTGCATCCGCAACGGGCCGGCGGCCCGTCGGCAGATTACTTACGGCGCCAGCTGGTGCCGCCTGCGGCATCTTCCAGCACGATGCCCATCTCATTGAGCTTGTTGCGTGCCACATCGGCCTGCGCCCAGTTCTTTGCCGCACGAGCATCAATACGCATCTGGATCAGCGCTTCAATCTGCGCCACTTCTTCATCATTGATGTTCACACCGCTTTGCAGGAACTGCTCCGGGTCCTGCTCCAGCAGGCCCAGCACGCCAGCCAAAGTACGCAAGCGCGCAGCCAGGCCGTTCGCCGCTGCTTTATCGGTGTCTTTCAGGCGGTTGACTTCACGCGCCAGGTCAAACAGCGCCGAGTAGGCTTCCGGCGTATTGAAGTCATCGTCCATTGCGGCGCGGAAGCGGGCTTCGAACTCTTCCCCACCCGCTACTTCAGCGCTGGCGTCGGTGTTACGGATAGCAATATAGAGGCGCTCCAGCGCGGAACGTGCCTGATTCAGGTTATCTTCGCCATAGTTCAGCTGGCTACGATAGTGGCCGGACATCAGGAAGTAACGCACGGTTTCCGCATCGTAATGCTCCAGCACATCACGCACGGTAAAGAAGTTGTTCAGCGATTTGGACATCTTCTCGCGATCAATCATCACCATGCCGGAGTGCATCCAGACATTCACATACGGGCCATCGTGGGCACAGGTAGACTGGGCAATTTCGTTTTCGTGATGCGGGAACATCAGGTCAGAACCGCCGCCATGGATGTCAAAGTGCTCACCCAGCTGTTTGCAGTTCATCGCCGAGCACTCAATGTGCCAGCCCGGACGGCCCATTCCCCATGGAGATTCCCAGCCGGGTTCGTCCGCTTTCGACATTTTCCACAGCACGAAGTCCATCGGGTTGCGTTTAACGTCAAGAGCCACTTCAACACGCGCACCGGCCTGGAGCTGTTCCAGATCCTGGCGTGATAACGAACCGTAGTTAGGATCGCTGTCGACGGAGAACATCACGTCGCCGTTGCTGGCCACATAAGCATGTTCACGCGCGATCAGTTTGCTGACCAGCTCAATGATCTCAGGAATATGGCGTGTCGCACGCGGTTCCAGGTCCGGCGGCAGGATATTCAGCGCGGCGAAATCCTTGTGCATCTCGGCAATCATACGATTGGTCAGTTGCTCAATGGTCTCACCGTTTTCATTCGCACGTTTGATGATCTTGTCATCAATATCGGTGATGTTACGCACATAGTTAAGCTCATAGCCGCTGTAACGCAGGTAACGAGCGACCACATCAAATGCCGCAAAGGTTCTGCCGTGTCCGATATGACAGAGGTCGTAAACGGTAATGCCACACACGTACATACCGATTTTACCGGCATGGATAGGTTTAAATTCCTCTTTTTGACGACTCAGGGTATTGAAAATCTTTAGCATTGAGACATTCCGTTTTAGCGTGTGCGGGATTAGCGATGAAGAGTTAATGCTTTATTCTGCCGTATTCTTCACGTTAGCGCCACGCTAATGCCAACGAGAGTGAGCCCCCCAAAATAATTCATGTTGCAGGAAGGCGGCAAGGACGCTTATCCCCGGGAACAATAGATAACTATGTGACCGGGGTAAGTGGATGCAGCCAACGCATCTGCAACGTGAAGAATGAAGGGGGAGGCTGACGAGCCATCACATTTTGTGATATAAGAGCCATCTGTCGCACGGAACAGACGTGAGTCTCAGCTTCCGGCGCCCAATGTTAAATACTCCAACCCTGACAGGATGAGAATATGGTCACTTTCCAGACTAATCATGGCGATATCGTCATCAAGACTTTCGATGATAAAGCTCCGGCTACCGTTAAAAACTTCCTTGAATATTGCAGCGAAGGTTTTTACGACAACACCATCTTCCACCGTGTGATCAACGGTTTTATGATCCAGGGCGGTGGTTTTGAACCGGGCATGAAGCAGAAAGACACCAAAGACGAGATCCGCAACGAAGCCAGCAATGGCCTGAAGAACACCAAAGGCACCCTGGCAATGGCTCGTACCCAGGCGCCACACTCTGCTACCGCCCAGTTCTTCATCAACGTGGCTGACAACGACTTCCTGAACTTCCGTGATGAAAGCCTGCAGGGCTTCGGTTACTGCGTGTTCGCTGAAGTGGTTGAAGGTATGGACGTTGTTGAGAAAATCAAAGCCGTGTCTACCGGCCGCAGCGGCATGCACCAGGACGTACCAAAAGACGACGTGATCATCCAGAAAGTCACCGTCAGCTAATAATGTCGCACACGCTGTTTATCGCAGATCTCCATCTGTGTACTGAAGAACCGGCAATCACTGCCGGTTTTCTGCATTTTTTACGCCGTGAAGCACAGCATGCTGACGCGCTGTACATTCTCGGTGACCTGTTTGAAGCCTGGATTGGCGATGACGACCCGAATCCGCTGCATGCGGAGGTCGCGACGGCTCTGCGCCAGTTGGCTATCCCTTGCTACTTTATTCACGGCAATCGTGACTTCCTGGTGGGCAAGCGCTTTGCAACAGCCTGCGGTATGACGCTGCTGCCGGAAGAGCAGGTGCTGGATCTGTATGGCAGACAGGTGCTGATCATGCACGGTGACACGCTGTGTACTGATGACGAAGGCTATCTGCGCTTTCGTGCCAAAGTACAACAACGTTGGTTACAGACGCTGTTCCTCGCCCTTCCCCTGTTTGTGCGCCAGCGTATCGCGCTGAAAATGCGCGCCGGAAGCCGCGAAGCTAACAGCAGTAAATCCCAGTCGATCATGGATGTGAATCCCCAGGCTGTTGTGAACGTGATGGCCCGCCATCAGGTTCAGTGGCTGATCCACGGTCATACTCATCGCCCTGCAGTGCATCCTCTGCTGATCAACGGGAAAGCGGCTGAACGCCTGGTTCTGGGGGCCTGGCATGAAGAAGGCTCGATGATCAAAGTCAGTAGCGATGAAATAAGCCTGATTTCCTTCCCGTTCTGATTCAAAAACCTGGCGAAACCCGCCGCTATTTCGCGCCACGCAACCGTTTTCCTTGCCGCTCAGTCGTGATATTCTCTGTGCCCTTCCCACCTGGTAAGCCTACAGCGCCATTCAGGTGAAGTATCACAATCACAGGAGTCAGACCCGCATGTCATCCAACGCCGCACCGGCCCGCATTGCTATTGTTATGGGTTCCAAAAGTGACTGGGCAACCATGCAATTTACCGCGGAAATTCTCACCAGCCTTGATGTTCCGTTTCACTGCGAAGTGGTGTCTGCACACCGCACGCCGGACAAACTGTTCAGTTTTGCCGAACAGGCAGCGGATAATGGCTATCAGGTGATTATCGCAGGTGCAGGCGGCGCGGCGCACTTGCCGGGTATGCTGGCAGCAAAAACGCTGGTTCCGGTACTGGGCGTGCCCGTGCAGAGTGCCGCACTGAGCGGTGTCGACAGCCTGTATTCTATTGTGCAGATGCCACGCGGCATTCCTGTGGGCACGCTGGCGATTGGCAAAGCCGGTGCCGCCAATGCCGCCCTGCTGGCCGCACAGATCCTCGCGCTGCATGATGCCGAACTGGCAGGCCGCCTGAATCACTGGCGCCAGACCCAGACCGATGAAGTGCTGAATAACCCGGACCCACGGGTGGATGCATGAAGCCGGTCTGTGTATTAGGTAACGGTCAGCTGGGACGGATGCTGCGCCAGGCGGGTGAGCCGCTGGGCATTGCCGTCTATCCGGTGGGCCTGGATGCGGAACCCGACTCCCTGCCCATTGCGCAGAGCGTGATCACTGCCGAAATCGAGCGCTGGCCTGAAACGGCATTAACCCGTGAACTGGCCAGCCATAACGCCTTTGTGAACCGCGATATCTTCCCGCTGCTTGCCGACCGTCTGACCCAGAAGCAACTGCTGGACCGACTGGGTCTGGCAACCGCGCCGTGGCAGTTGCTCTCCAGTGCAGATGAGTGGGCGCAGGTGTTCACCACACTCGGTTCCCTTGCCATCGTTAAGCGCCGCACCGGCGGCTATGACGGACGTGGCCAGTGGCGCCTGCGTGCAGATGAAACCGCATCACTGCCTGCTGATTGCTACGGCGAGTGTATTGTTGAGCAGGGAATTAACTTCTCTGGTGAAATGTCGCTGGTCGGCGCACGTGGCCACGATGGCCGCACGGTGTTCTATCCGCTGACGCATAACTTGCATCAGGACGGTATTCTGCGCACCAGCGTAGTGTTGCCGGATGTGGATGCGCAGCATCAGCAGCAGGCCGAGCGTATGCTCTCCGCCATCATGAACGAACTGAACTACGTCGGCGTGATGGCGATGGAGTGTTTCGTGGTACCGGAGGGTTTGCTGATCAACGAGCTGGCGCCACGTGTTCACAACAGCGGTCACTGGACGCAGAACGGTGCATCGATCAGCCAGTTTGAGCTGCATCTGCGGGCTATCCTGGATCTTCCACTGCCAACGCCTGTCGTCAGCACGCCGTCGGTGATGGTCAACCTGATTGGCACCGACGTCAATCTGGCGTGGCTTGAGCAGCCGCTGGTGCACCTGCACTGGTATGAGAAGGAAGTGCGTGCCGGGCGTAAAGTGGGCCACCTGAATCTGTCCGACGTCAACCCGCAGGCCCTCAGCCATGCGCTGAACGCGCTGGTGCCGCTGCTGCCGGAAGAGTACGCCAGCGGGATTGCCTGGGCGGTTGAGAAGCTGGATTAATCCCTTTGCCTTACGGGCTGACTGAAACAGAAGGTCAGCCCTTGCACCCGCCTGTCCCATCAATAAATGCTAAATCCTGAAAATGGCGAGTGCCTGACTGTACTAAAGTACAGCTACATTCCCGGCGCTTATGGTCTATTCTCCCTGCTACAAAAATAATACATACCAGTCCCTTTTCAGTATTTAGCCGTATACTTCATCCACACCAGGGAACCCATTTACAGGGTTCCCTTTATTTTTATTTATTTCCCACATTTAATGAAACACTCACTCTTCGCCACGCCAAAATTAGCCAAATAACAACGGCCATGGTAATGTCTTTACAATAGATTAAGGATGAATAATCGTACAGGGAGAGTAGCATATGCGTGATAACTTCTTTAGCAACACCACTATCAATTCCATTATAAAGCGCCATCTTGAAAAAGAGCTATCGAGCTTCACTAAAATAAAATATGTTTACGCGATCATGAGCAAAAGCAATCCTGCCGATGTTTCTATTATTTCCAATCGGCAGGAATGGTTCCGCATCTACAAAAAAAACAACTTTCAGTTTATTGATCCGGTTGTCATCACGGCATTACACCGCATTACACCTTTTTCATGGGATGAAAACTTCCTACTCAGTCAGGGCATCAAGTCACTCAGCTTTTTTGACATGGCCCGAAATCATGACATTATTAATGGCTACACTTTTGTACTCCACGATCAATACAATAACCTGGTTATGCTTTCGCTTTTCTCAGAGAATGAATATAACAATGACATCGAAGAGATTATCCTGAATAACAAAAGTAAACTTCAGCTTCTGTTGATGTTAACCCATGAGAAAACAACATACCTGTATCAGAAACAACAGATTGATAGTGATTTCGAAAAGATGAATAACAGAAATATATTTTCCCATCGTGAAAATGAGATCATATATTGGGTCAGCGTAGGGAAATCCTATCAAGAAATAGCGATTATTACCGGGGTAAAACTGACAACAGTGAAATATCATATTGCCAACGCCGTGAAAAAATTAGGCGTTAACAACGCAAAGCATGCCATCCGTCTTGGCGTAGAGATGAAACTTATCCGCCCTGTATTCCCTGACAAAGAGGGTAATAACTAAGGTCAACAGTAAACAGGCCGGCTTTCACCGGCCTCCTTTCACTATCCTGCGTAATACCCTCTGAACAGCGCTTTCCCTTTCAGCAAGCGCACGCCCAACCAGCCGCCGCACAATGAGAGCAGCAGCGCGCCGGTCAGCGGCAGTACCAGCCATAGCACGAAATCAGGCTGCCACGGGAAGTCGAACACTTTGCGTTGCAACCCCCACAGCGCCGCTTCGGCACCAATAGCCGCTGCAACACCGGACACCACGCCAAGTAGCGCAAACTCGCACCACAACGTACCGCGCAGCAGTTTTTTACTGGCACCCAGCGTACGGTAGACCACCAGTTCCTGACGTCGCTGACGCATACCCACCTGAATTTGTGCCAGTAACAGCAGCACGCCGCAGGCGGTCACGAGGATCACCATAATCTCCAGCGCCTGGCTGACCTGCGCCAGCACCTGCCCTATCTGCTTCAGAATGCTGCCAATATCCAGCAGACTGAGCGTCGGGAACTGACGATTAAGCTGTGCCAGCGTGGCGTTGTCATTATCCATACGGAAGCTGGTCAGCCACGTTTGCGGCTGTCCATCAAGCGCGCCCGGAGGGAAAATAAAGAAGAAATTCGGCTTCAGGCTTTCCCAGTCGACTTTGCGCATACTGCTGATTTTTGCACTGAACTCCTGAGTATCACCGGTAAAGGTCAGCGTATCCCCCAGCTTCACGCCCAGACGATTTGCCAGCTCCTGCTCAATGGAGACCTCCCCATTTTTTGGCGGCCAGCTTCCCGCTGTCATCGGGTTGTGATCCGGCAGATCCTTCAGCCAGGTCAGGTTCAGCTCGCGGTTCAGGGATTCATCCTGCGCCGGATCGGCAGGCTGTTGATTGATCCCGGTCAGACGTACTCGCGCTACCGGATAGAAGGTTTCTGCCTTCACCTGATGCTGTTGCAGGAAGGCCTGCACCTGCGGCACCTGCGGCTCGGTAATATTTAACAGGAAGTAATTCGGGCTACCCGGCGGCAGTTGCTGCTGCCAGCGATCCAGCAGATCGCCACGCATCACCAGCAGCAATGCCAGCAACATAAACGACAGCGAAAACGCCGCCAGCTGGCTGAGCGTGGTCCAGGGCTGACGCAGCAGCCGGTTCACCGCCAGACGAAAGGCCAGGTTACGCAACGTCAGACGGCGCAGCAGCAGCAGGCCGCCCCAGCCAATGGCACCCAGCAGCAGCGACAACAGCACAATACCTGCCACCAGCGCCCACAACAGTTTGCTGCCCCCCACCAGCAGAGCCAGCAGGCCAATCACTACCACCGCCATCGCAGGCAGATACAGCTTCAGCGGCCAGATATTCGCCACGGCATCGCGGCGCAGGACGCGCAGCGGTTGGGTCGCCAGCAGTAAGCGGTAAGGGCGTAACCCGACCAGCAGGGAGATGACAAACAGCGATCCCACTGCCCACAACCACGGCCAGGCACTGGCGGCCGGAAGCTCACCCGGCAACACCGGACGCAGCATCCGCAGCAGCAGTGCTTCAAAGCCCAGCCCAATGGCACTGCCCACCACCGCCGCCAACAGCAGCACTGCCAGCCACTGGCCGATAATCAATTTACGCAGTGCCGTGCGGTTAGCCCCGAGCGTTTTCAGTACCGCCACCAGATCGTAGCGGCTGCGACAGTAATGGCTCATCGCCACGGCCACGGCGGCAATCGCCAGCATCAGCGTTAGCAGTGCTGACAGCAGCAGGAATTGCTGGGCGCGCTGCATGGATTTCCCCAGCGCATCCTCACTGTTTTCCACGCTGATCCAGCGCTGGTCGGGCGTCAGCCGCGCTTCGATATAACGGTCATAACGCGCCAGTTGCGCCGGAGTGCCGGAGAATTTATAGCGCCAGGTGATGCGGCTGCCGGGCTGGATAGCCCCGGTTTTCTCCACATCGGCCAGGTTCATCAGCAGACGCGGTGCGGTCTGGAACGGGTTAAAGCCCGCATCCGGCTCCTGGATCACTTCCCCCCCAATACGCAGAGTGGTATCCCCCACGTCGAGTTGGTCCCCGGCTTTACGCTCCAGCAATGCCAGCAGGCGTGGTGCGGCCAGCACGGTACCCGCTGCGGGTTTCAGCCCGACGGGTGCGGTCGTCAGCTGGCCGAACATCGGATAGAGATCGTCCACCGCCTTTACCGACGCCAGCTGCGGGGTCTCTCCGGCAAACGTCATGGTCATAAAGCTGAGCTGACGCCCTACCTGCAATCCGTCAGCACGCGCCTGCGCCAGCCATTCATCAGGCACGGCTTTGCTGCTGCGCAGCGTGCGGTCACCCGCCATAAAGTCACGGCTCTGCTGGCTTAAGCCTTTTTCCATACGGTCACTGAGTGAGCCCAACGCCAGCACGCAGGCCACCGCCAGTGTTAACGCCAGCCAGACAATCAGCAGCGAGGGCGATTTCCACTCACGCCAGAACCAGCGCCAAATCATGCTTCCTCCCACAGCTTGCCATCACGCAGCCGCAGCCGACGATCGCAGCGCGCCGCCAGCTGTTCATCATGAGTGACGAGGATCAGCGTGGTGGCATAATCACGGTTCATCGTAAACAGCAGGTCGGCAATACGATCGCCCGTTTTGCGATCAAGGTTACCGGTCGGTTCATCGGCAAACAGCAGGGCCGGTCGACCGTTAAAGGCGCGGGCCAGCGCCACGCGCTGCTGCTCTCCGCCAGAAAGCTGAGCGGGAAGATGGGTAAGACGCTCGCCCAGCCCAAGTTGCGCCAGCAGTGCGGCTGCCTGCTCACGGCTCTGACGATCGCTTTCACCGCGCAACAGCGCCGGAAGTTGTACATTTTCCTGAGCATTCAGGGTCGGCACCAGCATGAACGACTGGAAAACAAAGCCGACATTCTTCGCCCGTAATTCAGCCCGCTGCTCCTCGTTCATCTTGTGCAGCGGCTGGCCGAGCATCATCACCTCTCCTTCGCTGCCGTCGTCCAGCCCGGCCAAAATTCCGAGCAGCGTCGACTTACCCGATCCCGATTCACCGATCAGGGCGAGGGTCTCAGCCGGTTTGACAACCAGCTCAACTCCGGTAAGGATGGAAAGCTGATGCTCACCCTGACCGACGGACTTACTAAGACGATGAACTTCAAGAATGTTTTCCGCTGGCATTACCCTTTCCTGTTCTTATTGGCTTTTATGACGCTGCGCGCAACGGCGGCAGATACGCTGCTGGTACTCGGCGACAGTCTGAGCGCCGGTTACCGCATGTCTGCCAGTGCTGCATGGCCTGCGTTACTCAATGATAAATGGAAAAAATCCCCCACCATTATTAACGGTAGCATAAGCGGTGACACCGCGACGCAGGGGCTGGCTCGTCTTCCTGCACTGCTGAAACAACATCAGCCGCGCTGGGTACTGATTGAACTGGGTGGTAATGATGCATTACGCGGTTTTGCCCCACAGCAGGTGGAGCAGGACCTGGATCAGGCGATTAAACTGGCGCTGGCCGCCAAAGCGCAGCCGATTCTGATGCAAATACGTATACCGCCAAACTACGGCAAGCGTTATACCGAATCCTTTGCGGCTATCTACCCCAAACTGGCTCAGGAACACGCCATTCCGCTGCTGCCGTTCTTTATGGAACAGGTTTATCTGAAACCGGAATGGATGCAGGACGATGGCATTCATCCTAACCCTGCGGCCCAACCGTTTATTGCCGACCTGATGGCCAAAAACCTGGCTCCCCTAGTTAAGCATGAGTGACCCGGCTCTGAGTGCCGTGACAGGTAAAGTTATGCAAAAAAGTATTGTTATTACGGGCAGTTCCAGCGGTATTGGCCTGGTGGCAGCCAACGATCTGCTGCGCCGTGGCTACCATGTTATCGCGGCCTGCCGTAAACCGCAGGATGTCGAACGCATGAACGAACTGGGTTTTAGCGGTGTCTTGCTGGACCTGGATGACGCCACCAGCGTCGAGCATGCCGCCGGGGAGATCCTTGCGCTGTGTGATGGCCGCCTGGCAGGCCTGTTTAATAACGGAGGCTTCGGCGTTTATGGCCCCTTGCAGTCGGTCTCCCGTCAGCAGCTAGAACAGCAGTTCGCCACCAATCTGTTCGGTACCCACCAGCTCACTATACTGCTGCTGCCTGCGCTGATCGCCGCCAGCGGGCGCATTGTGAATACCAGTTCGGTGATGGGACTGATCTCAACACCAGGGCGTGGTGCCTATGCCGCCAGTAAATACGCGCTGGAGGCCTGGTCTGATGCCCTGCGGATGGAGCTGCACAGCAGCGGTGTGCGCGTCAGCCTGATTGAACCAGGGCCAATTCATACCCGCTTTACCGATAACGTCCGGCAGGCGCAGCAGGATAAACCGGTGAAAAATCCCGGGATCGCCGCCCGCTTTACGCTGCCGCCGGAGGCGATTCTGCCGAAACTGCGGCATGCGCTGGAGAGCCGCCACCCACGTTTGCGCTATCCTGTGACGATGGTGACCCATGTCATTACGCTGTTGCGCCGTTTGCTGCCAGGCTGGATGATGGATCGGTTTTTACGCCAGAATTAGTCGCCGGGCCTTGAAGCATCGCCCCTCGCCCCAATACAGTAAGAAACTTACGTGAAAAGAGACGAATTCATGTCACCACAAGCTGCTATTGTCGAAATTAATGAAGCCAACCTGCAACAGACGCTGGAACAGTCGATGCAAATCCCGGTGCTGTTTTACTTCTGGTCAGAACGCAGCCAGCACTGTCAGCATCTGACGCCGCTGCTGGATCGTCTGGCGCAGGAGTATGCCGGGCAGTTTGTTCTGGCAAGGCTGGACTGTGACGCGGAACCAGCGGTTGCGCAGCAGTTTGGACTGCGTTCCATCCCGACGGTCTACCTGTTCCAGAATGGTCAGCCGGTCGACGGTTTCCAGGGGCCGCAGCCGGAAGAAGCCGTGCGTGCCCTTTTAGAGAAAGTGCTGCCGAAAGAAGAGGAGCTGAAAGCCCAGCAGGCGATGCAGCTGATGGACGAAGGCAAACTGATTGAGGCTCTGCCGCTGCTGAAAGATGCGTGGGCACTGAGCAACCAGCGCAGCGACATCGGTTTCCTGCTTGCCGAAGTACTGATCGGGCTGACCCGCAGCGAAGAGGCCGAAGCGGTACTGAAAGTGGTGCCTTTGCAGGATCAGGATACGCGCTACCAGGGTCTGGTAGCACAGATCGAGCTGCTGAAGCAGGCGGCGGACACACCCGAAATCCAGCAACTGCAACAGCAGATCGACGCTGATCCGGACAATGCCGAACTGGCTACCCAGCTGGCATTACAATACCACCAGGTCGGGCGCAACGAAGAAGCGCTGGAACTGCTGTTCTCTCATCTGAAGAAAGATCTCGCCGCGGCCAACGGTCAGGCGCGTAAAATTTTGCAGGACATTCTCGCCGCGTTGGGTACCGGCGATGCGCTGGCGGCGAAATACCGTCGTCAGCTCTACTCTCTGCTCTACTAAAACACAGCAGGCCGGTGGCACACCCATCGGCCTGCTGTATATCAATAACATCCCGGCTCCCCCTTCCTCTGCTCGTACTCTGTAGCACTCCCCACCATCATTAGTCTTAATCCAGTCTGAAAGAAAATATATCTCTGTTAAAACGGATACCTGGGCCTGATTTTTGAGTCACGCTATTTACCCTGCCATGAACTGACCTTGACTCACCTTCCCCGTGAAGAATGGCCTGCACCGCTGACGCCAAAAAGACTAACCAAAGACTAACAAAATCAAACACTCACTATAAAGACTTATGAGAAATTAAAAATACCGTCAAAATATTGACTAAAGTCAATTAAAAGAGACAACAACAAGACTAGCATTACTCACATAGCGAAGTCACAAAAAGTGACGCACCACAGAACAAAAAGTCACAACAAAGTCAAAAGGATAATGACAGTTAAATCTGCGTGTTCAGTGTCAGAATTCTGGTATCGCAACGTTATTAACCCTTCATATCTACTGGAAAAATCATGAAACGCACGATGATCGCGCTTACTGCCCTGGCCCTTCTCTCCTCTTTTAATACGTCTGCTGAAGATCAGTCCCACGCCTTTAATGATGCAGTATCAACTCTGCATCAGTTGCAGGAGCAAGAAAAAGACAATCTGGCACATTACAACGAAACGGACAGCAATGATGGAACAGGTCGCTTTAACGCCGATGGATCTTTCAATGACTCTTTAGCAATGCAAGGTGACAAGATCCGTGCCGACCGTCGGGCTGCGCAGAGAGAAGTCAACGGAACAACGTATCGCAATCAGGTACAACAGCAGCAAACCGATGCTAAGGCGGCCGACTTGGCAAATACGGTTGCCCAGAGTAAGGAACGCGTCAGCCATGATGACCGTTTGCGGGGCGCAATGGCCCGCCAGCCAATGGCGACCCTGACCCCTTCTTTAGCGGCAATTGGCCCGAACCAGCGGAAAAACTCAGATATGGCAGTGGCGCTGGCGGATGCCCGTCAGGCTGATGCAGACAGAAGAGCCAAAGAGGCGGCAGCCTATAACCGCAATGCCACTGCTGATAAACTGGGTCAACAGATGCAGCAGCAGAAAATGGTGGATCACGCCCGGATTGCGCGTGATGCCGCCATTGCTAACTTCGATGCGCAGCAGGCAGTACGGGATCAGCAGGCCATTAAAATGTCCGGAATGGCCCGCCAGCCAATGGCGCCCCTGAGCCCGGCAGTGAACATCGGTGTCAAAACACCCGTCCAGTCGATGCCCTCAGTCATCTTAAATAAACCCATCTCCGTCTCGAAAATCACGTTCGCTACCGGCAAAGGTAACGCCGGAGGTCAGGGCGGCCACGCTTCACACGGTGGTTCTGGCAATCGCGGTGGCGATAATGCGCACAGTGCCGCTTTTGGTGGTCACGGTTACGGCCATGACAACTCGCGCTCCGAAGGTTTCGGTGGTCATTCGCACTTCCATTAAAAGTGCACAGGCTTTTCCAATGGGTCAGGTCATCACCTGACCCCTTTCGAAACGACAATGGGGAGTGACTCAAATGATACCGGAACACCTGGCGCTGATTGCAGAAGCGCGTTCGATCTTGCTTAAGGCGCTCTCGGACAGCGAACAGTATCGAAAAGAACATCTTTCAGCCTGCCTGCAACTTTCACAGGCAGCGAGCCACGCACTCTCGCTTACGATAAAACTGGAGCGAGGGTCTGCTGCAGAACAGATTAATTATGCGGAATTGCTTGAACGACAGATGGTCTCTGTTCGGGCCTGTCAGGCAACATTAACGAAATTATCCCATGGGGTAACGCAATGACCCGATTTTCACAGCCGATTGAAGACAAGGTAAACGTTGAGAAACATCACCGGATGATGGATCACATCTCATCAGAGTTCGGGGATGAAATGTTAAGGACGATTCTGTTGCTGAATGCCCGTCTGATGACGTTGAGTATGGATGATCTGAAGTCTGTGGTGGTCAGCGTTGTTGCCCGGGATGATGCAAAGCTCACGATGAAACGTGACAGCACCGGAATTGACCTTAAAATCGGATTTTAACGAAGGCAGTCTGTTAAAAAGTCTCTGCATTGCGTTGCCCTGTTCTTCGCTCACAGGCCGCTGACTTTCACACTCGAAGATATGATATTATGACTTCCCCCGGGAAACAGGAAGTTAATAATATGTCACATATTTTCTTTGAGTTTGATCTTGAGCCTGGCGTGAAGTCAGTGGCCGATTTGAACTATGTCCTTCGTGATAGTGACAAAAAAACAGCATTTGTGATGAGTGCCGAGGTGGCAAAATTTGTCAAAGATGCGCTGATCATTAATGACACGATTATCAGTTTTAAACATTGCTGCTTCGCCTTCGATAAAGGCGCAGAGTTCGTCGAATTTGACCGCAAAGGTCAGTCGGTACGTTTCTCTGAACCTGTCCCCGCCTGGTTTATTAAGCCAGCCCTGTTTGCGCGGTCCGACTGGCTGGATAATCATGCGCTGGCCGATCTGCCTGCTCCTGAGTTCATCAAAGCCTTCAATGAGAAGTTCCCGGATCTGCAGGAGCGCAGAAAGCACGCGGATTACCTTTTTGACCTTCAACTGCACAAGACAACCTCACCTCATCAGGAAGCCACCAGGACGGTGGGAAACACCAACGGTAAATCAACCAAACCCAAAGTCACCGATCTGGGGTCATTCCAGCTGTTTCAGCAATTCTTTGACAGGCTTAAGTCTGCGGTAATGGCAGATGAGTTCCCCACCCTCAACGTTTTGACGGCATCTGAGAATGTGAATAACGTGCCAGGCAGCTATCGCCAGGCACTGCGTACCGCGATGAAAGCAGTGACCAACGAGTTGCCCGTCAACAATAAGCGCCAGGCCGCAGGCAATCCGGCCCTGTTCTGCGCCCCTATTCGCGACAAAATTGCGGAGATTGAAGCGATTGGGCTTGAGCCCTATTACCAGGCATTGTCAAAAGCGATCGCACAGGCCGAAGGCAGCTACATTGCTGATTTCTCTTTCCAGTTCACCAGACAAAAGAGTTAAGCGCTAACAATACCAACAACAGCAGGATGGCGCTGTCATGGGTGTTACAATATCATCAGATAAGGTGCAACCCGGTAGCGCTGTGCTCTGGTGGACGGATTCGAGTGTCGAAGGGGCGTTCGGGCTAAAGGGTCGCCCAGTAAAGTGATGAATAATAACAATCTGGAGGTTATTTTTATGTTGGCTGTGATTCCCGTCATTATCATTCTGGCCCTGATCCTCGTCTGGTCAGGTATCAAAATCGTCCCACAAGGTTTTCAGTGGACCGTTGAACGCTTCGGCCGCTATACCAATACACTCCAGCCCGGCCTGAATCTGGTGATCCCGTTTATGGATCGCGTGGGCCGTAAAATCAATATGATGGAACAAGTGCTGGATATCCCCTCGCAGGAGATCATCTCTAAAGATAACGCCAGCGTCACCATTGATGCCGTGTGCTTTATTCAGGTGGTTGACCCGGCACGCGCCGCCTATGAGGTCAGCAATCTTGAGCTGGCAATCATCAACCTGACGATGACCAACATGCGTACCGTGCTGGGATCGATGGAACTGGATGAAATGCTGTCGCAACGTGACAACATCAATACCCGCCTGCTGCATATTGTCGATGAAGCGACCAACCCATGGGGCATCAAAATTACCCGTATTGAGATCCGCGATGTTCGCCCACCGGCTGAACTGATCGCCTCGATGAACGCCCAGATGAAAGCCGAACGAACCAAGCGTGCCGATATTCTGGAAGCGGAAGGGGTTCGCCAGGCCGCGATCCTGCGTGCTGAAGGGGAAAAACAGTCGCAGATCCTGAAAGCAGAAGGTGAACGTCAGTCTGCATTCCTTGCTGCGGAAGCGCGCGAACGTAGTGCTGAAGCCGAAGCGCAGGCAACAAAAATGGTATCTGAAGCCATTGCCGCCGGGGATATTCAGGCGATTAACTACTTTGTAGCGCAGAAATATACTGATGCCCTGCAAAACATCGGCTCCTCCAGCAACAGTAAAGTGGTGATGATGCCGCTGGAAGCCAGCAGCCTGATGGGATCTATTGCCGGGATCAGCGAATTGCTGGGCGAAAGCAAAGCGGAGCGTAACCGCCGATGATCGATGAACTGCTCGCTAACCCGTGGTGGCTATGGCTGACCTTCGGCGGCCTGCTGCTGGCGGCGGAGATGCTGGGTGCCAGTGGTTATCTGCTGTGGAGCGGCGTTGCTGCCGTGCTGGTCAGCCTGCTGGTATGGCTGGTGCCCATGCCATGGGAGTGGCAGGGGCTGAGTTTTGCCGTACTGACCATTCTCGCTGCACTGTGGTGGTATCGCTGGCTTAAGCACCGCGACCGCCGAAATCCTCCTTCGACGTTGAATCAGCGGGGTCAGCAGATGATTGGCCGCCAGCTGACGCTGGATGCCGGGCTGGTCAATGGCTTCGGGCATGTGCGTATTGGTGATGGTAACTGGCGCGTCCAGGCAGAGGAAGATTTGCCCGCCGGAACCCAGATCACCGTGGTAGCGGTCGAAGGGATCACGCTACGCGTTGTCCGTCGTGGGGTTTAACCCTGCTTAGCGCTGTGACAGCATCCGGCCAGGTGATTAATGATCGGGCACTCGGCGCTGTCATCGCCCGGGCAACTGGCGGCGAGATCGAGCAACTTCTGGCGCATTAGCTGGAGTTCACTGATATGAACTTCGATCTCCCGCACTTTGCTGAGCGTCCTCGCCTTCACATCGGCGCTGTGGCGTTCAGGATCGTTAAACAGGCCGACCATCTCGCGGCACTCATCCAGATTAAATCCGACCTGGCGGGCCTGGCGCAGCAGCGTCAGCTCCTCCAGGTGTTTGGCACTGTAGCTGCGATAGCCATTTTCCGTGCGCAGCGGCGGCGTCACCAGCCCTTTCTCTTCATAAAAACGGATCGCTTTGCTGGTTAATCCGGTTTTCTTTGCCACGTCGCTGATATTCATTATTCCTCCGGGCGGCTTAAGCAGGATCCATAACTAATCCAATTTTCTGTCTCAGTCAAACAACAGGTCTTCGTCCCCTCTACTTTGGTACAGGTTGCTGCCGTTTACTTTGACATCCTGCATGCCAATCACAGACAGTCGACAAAATAAACACGTGAAGAGGACGGCACGATGCAGGAGAGTTTAATGCTGGCAGGGCAAGCTGTTTTGTTGGGAACCGGCGCAACACTGGTAATGGATCTCTGGGCATTACTGCAAAAGCAGTTATTCAAAATCCCCTCTCTGGACTATCGGCTGGTCGGGCGCTGGCTGGGGCATATGCGTCATGGGACGTTTAGCCACTGCACCATTTTGCAAGCCACTCCGGTCAGGGGTGAAGTGGCCGTCGGCTGGGGAGCACACTACTTGACGGGGATAATGTTCTCTGTGCTGCTGATTGTCCTCGTCGGCCCACAATGGCTGTCGGCGCCAACATTCCTGCCCGCGTTGCTGATGGGGATAGTCAGCGTAGTCGCACCGTATTGCCTGATGCAGCCTGCGTTTGGCTTCGGCTTTGCGGCGGCCAACACCCCTGCCCCCTGGATCGTACGCTGGCGCAGCCTGGTCGCCCATACCTCCTTTGGCATTGGCATCTGGCTGACAGCATTACTGATGAGTCAGAGTTAACAATCCCCCTGGTGGGTGACCAGGAGGATTGAGGTCAGATAAGGGGGGTAAATTTCGCGGATGTCAGTGATTCGACGGGGGGTGAGGAAGCCACTGGAACGGCAACCTCCGCACTGGCAGGCGAAGAAGGTGCCTCATCGTTTGCTGCGGGTTGATCGCTGTCACTCGCCTGGGGCGCTACTAGTCCCGCCGTCAGATCGTTGAGCGATCCTCCCGCCAGCCCCACTTCCTTCAGCAATGAGTCCAGAATGGGCGCATGGGCACGATAAGAGAGTGCAGCAGACAGCGCCTGTTCCGCCAGATTTCCCCCGGCCATCGTGGCAGTCCCCGAGGAAGCCCCACCTGAGGTGCGATTTAAACCATCCACCTGGATGATTTTGATGCCTTCAATGGCTTTCATCGGCTCCACGGATTTTTCAATAACCGCTGGCAGCGCCTGTAGCAGAGCAAGTTTAAATTTCAGGCTGGTCTGGTCGCTGGAGAGCATATTAACGGCATCATTCAGCGCACGCTGGGCTTCCGCTTCCGCCAGGCCTTTTCTGCGCGTTGCTTCTGCCAGCTGAATAATGGCCGCCGCCTGCAATTCTGCGGCTTCTTTCTCTGCACGGGCACTCAGGGTTAACTGTACCGCTTTGGTTTCAGCGTCCTGAGTGGCCTCGATCAGGGCAACCTGTTTGGCACGATCGGCCTCCGCGGTTTCACGGGTGGTCACCACGTTTTGTTCGGCTTTCACGGCTTCTGACAGCGCAAGGTTAGCCTGCGCCTGGGCCTGAGATTGCTGTTCAGATTTTGCCGCAATCGCAATGGCTTTATCCTGCTGTGCAATTTCAGTGACACGGGTTTGTTCAATCTCTTTGACCTGAACGTCCCGGCTGGCTTCCACTTCGCGGGTTTTCAGCACCTGCTTACTTTCAATTTCCGCTTCCTGGATCTGACGTTCGGACATGATCCGGCTCTGCTCTGCTTCACGGCGACGTTCGGCCTCATAGGTCGCAATTTTCGAGGACTGTTCGGCGCTGCGTGTCTTGATCTGCTGTTCCTGATCTAAAGACATGAAAGATTCCTGCTGTTCAATTTCCAGCTTGCGCGCCAGGGCATCACGGTTTTTTTCACGCACGGCAACTTCAACATCCTGCTCAACTTCGTTGCGTTCCCGGCGTCTGCGCTCCGTTTCCTGCGTCAGCTTGGTCAGACCCTCGGCGTCAAAGGCGTTATTCGGATCGAAAAACTCCTTCGAGGTCTGGTTAAAATTGGTCAGAGAAACGCTTTCCAGCTCAAGACCATTTTTGCTCAGATCTTCCGCCACCGTGTTTTGTACCCCCTGGACAAATTTTTCACGGGTATCCTGCAAATCCTGCATCGTCATCTGTGACGCGGTCGAACGCAGCGCATCAACAAATTTATCTTCCACCAGGATGCGCAGATCCTCAGGGGATAAAGTCCGTTGCCCCAGCGTCTGAGCCGCGGTTGAAATACCTTCCACCGTCGGTTTTACCCGCACAAAAAACGCGACAACGACATCAACACGCATACGATCTTTGGTGATCAGGCTGTCCACTTTAGAACGGCTCACCTCCAGTTTTAGCGTATTCATGTTAATCAGAATAATTTCATGAAATACCGGCAGAACAATGGAACCGCCGCTAAGAACCACTTTTAGTCCTCCCAGACCAGTTCTGACAAAGGATTGTTCCGCAGAGGCTTTTTTATACAGCCGGGAGAATATAATCCCCACAATAATAAGGACGACAAAAACGGCTAATGCAATTTCACCCCAGAAATACCAACTATCAATGTTTGTCACTTCTTCCATTACAATCCCTTAGTTAAAAATAGACGTGTGAGGCAGTGTTACCGATGTTCAGACCAGGGATGAGACATCCCTTCGAATAAAGATGAGGTGAGACGCGCCGTAATGATAATGGTCTCGCCAGGGGAGAAAATGTCATCCTCGCTGTCTGGCTGTACGCGTAAATAATGCGTTTGCTGAAACTTATCGACCAGCCGACACTGGGCAGGATGCCCCATGCTGGCCGTTCCTCCCACCACGGTCGCCATACAGCCAATAAAACTCTCTTCAGACAGTGCGCTGCTTTCGTATTGTGGTAAAAAACGCGCAAGGACGGCGCTTATTTTTCGCACGAAAAGCACAGAGATTACGCCCGCTGGTAACGCCACCAGCCCGCCAGGAAGAGGTTTGCCCAGCGCGTACAGCAGTGCCCACTGTAAAACCATTCCGCTGATAGAAAAGCAGGACAGCAAGAGAATAAACAGAATGAATAAAGGGACTTTGCCAATATTTAACCAGTCCAGCCCCTGAGAAAATAAAGACTCACCGGCATGAATATGCGGCGACAGCAGGGTATCAGTATGTGAGAAAACACTCATGCCAAATATAATGGCAAGAATTTCCACCAGACCAAATAACAGGATCAACGCGAAGGTGATAAGAAAAATGGCATTTTCAGGTAGTAATATAAAATTCATTGCAGACGCCTCCCTGTCTGATAATACCCGGCTAAAGGTGACGCTGCGCCTGAGTAATAAGCTGAAACAGTTTACGTGCTCGGGAAAGGCAGATCCAGATGTAAATCCGGTTATTTATGCCCTCAGGCCTGGGGATAAATATCGTTACACTGGCTTGACCTTACCCTTGCGGGAAGGTTTAACCTGAGCTTCGGTGACATATTCACTCAGGAGAAAATCATGACACACACCACGTTACTGGCGCTGGACGGACTGACCTGCGGCCACTGTGTTAAACGGGTTAAAGAAGCGCTGGAACAGCGTGACGACGTGGAGCAGGCGGACGTCACGGTGACGGAAGCCCGCATTACCGGTGATGCCAGCGCCGATGCGCTGATTGCCGCCATCGAACAGGTGGGTTATCACGCCAGCCTGCCAGAAGGGGCTTCTCACCCAAAGCCTGATACGCTGACAGAATCAGAACCTCAGCCGGAAGCGCTGACAGCGTCCCTGCCAGAGCTTCCGGCAACGACTCCCGCTTCCGATCCCGACAGCTACCAGCTGTTGATTGACGGCATGAGCTGCGCCAGCTGCGTTAGCCGCGTACAGAGTGCGCTGCAAAATGTCGCTGGCGTCAGCCAGGCGCGGGTTAACCTTGCCGAACGCAGCGCGCTGGTGCTGGGTTCGGCTTCCCCCGCCGCACTCATCGAGGCCGTGAGCCGCGCAGGATATGGTGCGGAAATCATTGAAGATGACGTGAAACGTCGGGAAAAACAGCAGCAAACCGCGCAGTCTGCGGTAAAACGTTTTCGCTGGCAGGCGATCCTGGCGCTGGCGCTGGGTATCCCGCTGATGGGATGGGGAATGATCGGCGACAATATGATGCTGACCGCCGACAACCGCAGTGGATGGCTGGTGGTGGGCGTACTGACCCTGCTGGTCATGATCATCGCCGGGGGGCATTTTTACCGCAGCGCATGGCGCAGCCTGCTGAACCTTAGCGCCACCATGGATACGCTGGTCGCACTGGGTACTGCCGCCGCCTGGCTTTACTCCATCACCGTGAATCTGTGGCCCGATCTGTTTCCGATGGCGGCACGCCATCTTTATTACGAAGCCAGTGCGATGATTATCGGTCTGATTAATCTCGGCCATATGCTGGAGCAGCGCGCTCGCCAACGCTCGTCAAAAGCGCTGGAAAAATTGCTGGATCTGACCCCGCCCACAGCGCGTGTTGTCACGAAAAACGGTGAGCAGATCCTGCCGCTGAGTGACGTGCAGTTGGGGATGACGCTGCGCGTCACCACCGGCGATCGGATACCGGTCGACGGCACGATCCTGCGCGGCGAAGCCTGGCTGGATGAAGCCATGCTGACCGGCGAAGCCACCCCTCAGCAGAAGTCATCGGGTGATGCGCTGCATGCCGGGACGGTATTGCAGGACGGCAGCGTGCTGTTCAGTGCCACCGCCATCGGCAAGAACACCACCCTGTCGCGGTTTATTCAGTTATTACGCCAGGCGCAAAGCAGTAAGCCGGAAATCGGCCAACTGGCGGATAAAATTTCAGCGGTGTTTGTCCCGCTGGTGGTGGCGATAGCCCTGTTCAGCGCTGCTGTCTGGTATCTGGTCGGCCCCGCACCGCAGATGGTCTACACCCTGGTGATTGCCACTACCGTACTGATCATCGCCTGCCCTTGCGCACTCGGGCTGGCTACACCGATGTCGATTATTGCTGGCGTTGGTCGTGCCGCCGAGTTTGGTGTCCTGGTGCGTGATGCCGATGCCCTGCAACGTGCCAGCACCCTGAGCACCTTAGTCTTTGATAAAACAGGCACCCTGACCGAAGGTGCGCCGCGTGTCGTTGAAGTCCTGCTGTTTAACGGGGCTGACCGGCAGACCGTGCTGCGTCAGGCTGCGGCCCTGGAGCAGGGTTCGAGCCATCCGCTGGCACGCGCCATCATTGAGTACGCCGCTCTGGCGACGCTGCCCGAGATTGAGCAATTTCGTACAATACCGGGGCTGGGGGTCAGCGGCATACTCGCTGGCACTCCGCTGCTGCTGGGTAATCCACCGCTGATGGCGCAGCAGAAAATCGCGACCGGGGCGATCACCGGGCAGGTGGAACAGCAGGCAGCAAGCGGCGCTACCCCAGTACTGCTGGCAGCCGGAGGGGAAATTGTCGCCCTGTTTGCCATCCGTGACCCTCTGCGTAAAGAGAGCGTCAGTGCGCTACAAAGACTGCATAAACGCGGTTATCAGCTGGTGATGCTGACAGGCGATAACGCCATTACGGCCAATGCCATTGCGCGTGAAGCCGGTATCGATCGTGTGATTGCCGGGGTGTTGCCGGAAGGCAAAGCCGATGCGATCCGCGCCCTGCAACAACAGGGCCAGCAGGTGGCGATGATTGGTGATGGCATAAATGATGCTCCGGCCCTTGCGCAGGCTGATGTGGGGATCGCAATGGGTGGCGGCAGCGATGTGGCCATCGAGACTGCGGCGATTACGTTGATGCGTCAGGACCTGAATGCGGTGGCCGATGCTCTGGCGATTTCCCAGGCGACGCTTCGCAATATGAAACAAAATCTGCTTGGGGCATTTATTTATAACGCTTGTGGCATCCCGATTGCGGCCGGGGTGCTGTATCCCCTGACGGGGACCCTGCTCAGTCCCGTGGTGGCGGGCGCGGCGATGGCACTTTCATCGATTACCGTGGTGAGTAATGCTAATCGTCTGATCCGCTACCGCCCGCCGCAATCGTAAGTCGGCTAATGAGTGCTGCGTTTTGCCCTGTCCGTCAGCGACTTATCACGCTAGCATAGTGTGATTGACAGCATGAGGCAGAAAACGATGGCAAATCTTTTGCACAGATTTCAGATGTTGTGGCGCAGGCTGTGGTCGGTAAGTTACCGCTACCCGGCCCTCGATATCACGTTGGGTCAGCGACATCTGCATCTGGTGGGCAGCATTCATATGGGTACCCGCAATATGATGCCCCTGCCAGCGGTGCTGTATGAACGGCTACAGCAGGCCGATGCTCTGATTGTTGAAGCGGATATCACCGGCGGGGCATCCCCCTTCAGTGAAAGTGAGAGTTGTCCGCCGCTGGCTGAACGGCTCTCCGCGGAGCAGTGGCCGCAACTGCAACGCCGCTGTGAAGAGTTAAGCATCGACCCGGAGCGCGTCGATACGCTGCCCGCCTGGCAGGTGGCGCTCATGCTTCAGGCGCAACAGGCGCAACGTCTTGGGCTACGCGCCGACTGCGGTATCGACTATCAACTGCTGCAGGCGGCGCGTGAACGGCAGAAAAAAGTGATTGAGCTGGAAGGGCCGGAAACCCAGCTGGCACTGCTGAAATCGCTGCCGGACAACGGCCTGCCGTTACTCGAAGATACGCTACAGCACTGGCAAACCAATGCACGCCTGCTGCAAACCATGGTGAGCTGGTGGCTGGAAGCCCCACCGGGCAGCATCGGAAAACTGGCCTTGCCCAGCACGTTCAGCAGCAGTCTGAATGACCTGTTAATGCATCAGCGTAATCAACAGTGGTGCCAGTTTTTACGCCAGCTGCCACCCGGGCGCTATGTGGTTGCGGTGGGTGCCCTGCACCTTTACGGCGAGGGAAATCTGCCAGGTCTGCTGATTCAGCGATAAAAAAAAGGCCGATATCTCTATCGGCCCGTCAATAAGGACATATTTATGATTTTTGTTATCGTCTCAGCGGTTACGCTGACGCGGGCAAGATTGTCGCTCAAAGCGTAATATTTCGCCAGCATTTTTGTTCATCAATTGTTCACTCGTTCATGGAAAATACGACAGAAGGTTAGTGACTATGACACCTGCGGTAAAACTGCTGGAAAAGCAAAAAGTCGCCTTTACGCTGCATTCTTATGAGCATGACAGCAGCGAAACCCACTTCGGAGACGAAGCAGTACGCAAGCTGAATCTCGATGCGGATCAGGTGTATAAAACCCTGCTGGTCGCGCTGAATGGCGATAATAAAACGCTGGCCGTGGCGGTGACGCCGGTGGCCGGGCAGCTCGATTTAAAGAAAGTCGCCAAAGCGCTGGGAGCGAAAAAGGTCGAGATGGCTGACCCATTGTTTGCCCAGCGCAGCACGGGTTATTTACTTGGCGGCATCAGTCCTTTAGGGCAAAAAAAGCGCCTGCCAACGGTGATTGACCACCTTGCGCAGCCGTTTGCTACGATCTTCGTCTCCGGCGGCAAGCGCGGGCTGGATATTGAACTGAAGCCGCAGGATCTGGCGCAACTGCTTAATGCCAGCTTTGCCGATATCGCCAAACGCGGCGATTAACGCGGCTTTACGCAGAGCGCTGGGCCAGCAACTGATCGATCATCCAGCGCCCTGCAGGGCCGGGTGGCGTACGGCGTGACCAGATCACATCAACCTGAATACTCTGCGGCCAGCCGTCCACCGGCAGTTCACGCAGTGTCTGGTGACCAAACTGCTGGGTCAGCCAGCGCGGCAGAATACTCCAGCCGAATCCCTGTTCAGCCATTTCCAGCAACAACAGATAAGACTGCGCCAGCCACACTTTTCCGGTCGGCGCAGGCGTGCGCTCCACCCAGGTATTTAGCCGAAGCTGGCGCAGCCCTTTCAGCTCCTGCTCAGTCACCTTATCCTGCTGCGCCAGCGGATGATCCTGATGGAGAAAAATCGCCATCTGCGCTTCTACTTGCAGGCGTTTCACGCAAATGTCCGACGGATAATGCTCCTGCACCCGCACCACGCCGATATGGGCTCGCTGGCTGTTTAACAGATCAATTACGTCGGCATCTTCGGCAATCATGCATTCGAATTCGATATCCGGATAGCGACTATCAAAGCGTTGTAGCAGTGACTCATGATAATCAGCCTGCCAGAAATCGGAGATCGCCAGCCGCAGACAGGGCTCTATTTCGCCGGAAAGCCGAATAGCCAGCTCGTCCAATTTTGCTGATGCATTGAGGATCTCTTTGACCTGCGCCAGCGCACGCTGCCCGTTTTCAGTCAATACCGGGTTACGTAGCTCACGGCTGAACAGTGTAAAGCCCAGATCGTTTTCAAGATTCGCTATCGCC
The DNA here is from genome assembly GCF_037479575.1 of Erwinia sp. MYb416. Lineage (NCBI taxonomy): Bacteria > Pseudomonadati > Pseudomonadota > Gammaproteobacteria > Enterobacterales > Erwiniaceae > Erwinia > Erwinia sp. MYb416. Next base: position 429,299 of record NZ_JBBGYT010000438.1, on the reverse strand, counting down.
GTACTGATGGTTGACTGGCTTTTGCGCAGCGCACGCGCCGCCGCCGAGAAGGATCCGCTTTCCACGGTTTGCACAAAAGCTTCCAGTGATTCCGGTGAGTAACGCAAAGATGTATCGCTTTTATCGATGGATAGTCATTTTATCTTAGCAAATAAAACGTGGAAAATAGCGTCCATAGAAAATTAAGGAGGATGTATGTCTGGTCGTACGCTAAAAGAACGTTTTTTCCATGCCGCAGGTTTCGAAGTGCTGGCGATTGCACTGGTGTCACCTTTAGCCGCGTGGATTATGGATAAACCCCTGTTTCAGATGGGTGCGCTGGCCATCATGCTGTCGACGGTAGCGATGATATGGAACATGATTTATAACGCCGGATTTGATCGTCTGTGGCCGCGCGAAAAAGTGACTCGCGGTATCGGCCTACGTATTCTGCATGCACTGGGCTTTGAGGGCGGCTTTATTCTGATCGGTCTGCCACTGGCAGCCTGGATGTTGGGTATCAGTCTGTGGCAGGCGTTGATCATTGAAATCGCCTTCTTCCTGTTCTTCCTGCCCTACACCATGGCGTATAACTGGGTCTATGACAAAGTCCGTGAGCGCATAGTGAATTCACACCAGCCACAGCCAGTGAACAAACATGGTTAATGGCACTGTGCAGGCGTTGTTGCTGGGGTCGATCGGAAAAGTTGCTGGGGTCGACCAGAAAAATAGTCGACCCCATGGGTAACACCGTTATTGCTTCGCCGTATCCAGTTTCGCCGGACGCCACTGTTTAGGGTCTGCCGGTTTCTCACTTTCCGCTGCTTTCTCCGGTGCCTTCTCTTCTGATTTCGCTTCTGCTTTAGCTTCTGCTTTCTGATAGACAATTTCCCCGGCAGGCTGATACTTTGCCACATCGAGCGGAGAGTGACTCTGGATGTACTGTTTCAGCACTTCGGCATCCACAAAACCGGTATTCACATAGCCAGGCAGCTTATCCACCAGCGGATAACCATCACCACCCGTGGCATTAAAACTCAGGGTGGCCATGCGATAGGTTTTATCCGCTTCCAGCGGTTTACCGTTGATGAGGATGTTACTGACGCCGGTGCCGTCTGCCGTCAGGCTGACGCGCGCAAACTGTGCATAGGCACCTGAATCAACCTGTTTATTGGCCACTACTGCGAGATACTTCTCAACTTCGCTGCCTTTCATATCGACATACACCAGCGTATTACCAAAAGGCTGCACTTTCAGGACATCTTTATAAGTGATGGCACCGCCCTCAATCGAGTCACGCACACCGCCGCCGCTCATGATGGCAAAGTCAGCTTTGGTCCGTTCGATCTGTCCTTCCAGAATCAGACGCGCCATGCTGGTCTGCACAAAACGCACTTTGCTGCGATCGCCCTCCAGCCGTCCGTTAACACTGCCGATTTTCACGCCCAGTTGCGCCTCACCCTTTTTCTGGAACGGAGTCAGCAGTTTTTGCATGGCCGGGTTTTTCGCGATCTCGGGGGTGTAATTGACCCAGGTGGTGCTGCCGTCAGCATTCTTCACTTTATGCTTCAGGTTAATCGGCACCAGCTCATAGTGATCCAGCGTCAGCTTGCCGTTCAGGAAGGTGAAGTCCGCACGGCCGATGTATTTCCCCCACTCGTGAGCCTGGACAATCCAGGTACCGTTCTGGCGATCGGGCGTACAGGGTGTTCCGGGCACATAGTCAGCCTGCTTCACATTCTCTTTCGCCATGCACACCGGATCCTGCGAGTGCCCTCCCACGATCATATCGAGGTAACCGGCTGGCAGTTCACGCGCCATTTCCACATCACCCGGCGCATTCGATCCGTGATGACCGTTGTCGTAATGGCCCATATGTGTGGCCGCGATAATCACATCGGGCTTCTCTTTCGCCCGCAGCTGTTCGACCACCGCTTTTGCTTCGGTTGCCGGTTTATGGAACAGGATGTCGGTAAAGTTTTCCGGGTTGCCGATTTTCGCCGTATCGTCGGTGGTGAGGCCAATAACGGCAATTTTCAGCCCCATACGGTTAAACAGGGCGTAAGGCTGGAACAGCCGCTTTCCGGTGCTTTTCTGATAAATATTGGCGGAGAGCAGCGGGAATTTAGCCCATTTCTGCTGCTGACGCAGCACGGAGAGCGGATTATCGAACTCATGGTTTCCAATCGCCATTGCGTCATAGCCAATCAGATTCATCCCGCGAAAATCGGGTTCCGCGTCCTGCAAATCAGATTCCGGCACGCCGGTATTAATGTCACCGCCCGAGAGGATCAGGACAGCACCGCCGTGCGCCTGCACGTCATAACGGATCTGGTCCATCATGGTTTTTTGCGCCGCCAGGCCATATTCGCCCTGTTCGTTATTCCAGAAACGCCCGTGATGATCGTTGGTGTGAAGCACCGTGAACTTATAAGTCCGGTCTTTCACCCACGCCTGGGCCATCAATGGGGTGCTTAATAACGCCACCGTCAGAACGCTGGCGAAACTTCTTTTCAATAATGGCACTGTGACCCTCCTTGTTGAACAACTCTGACAACAGAAAATGAATGGCTGATACCCAAAATATTTGACGGGTATGATTATGCCGCAGGCTTAACGCTAAAAGATAATTACTGTACCTTATGTTATTAGCAAGCTAAGGGCTTTCTGCACCCTATAAAAACACAAGACAATGACAGGTTAACTTAATGGCAAGCGAACACACCCTTTCCTCTTCAAAGACGCCGGTCCGGCGTACCTCATTTGGCATACTTGGCGCGATCAGCGTTGCCCATTTGCTTAATGATATGATTCAGTCGTTGATTCTGGCGATTTATCCTCTGTTACGCGAAGACTTTTCGCTGAGTTTTGTGCAGATCGGTATGATCACCCTGACCTATCAGATGACAGCCTCGCTGCTACAGCCACTGATTGGCCACTTTACCGATAAACACCCGCAACCCTGGTCGTTGCCTGTGGGTATGGGATTCACCCTTTGTGGGCTGGTGCTGCTGTCGATGGCCAGTACTTTCCCGATGATCCTGGTGGCAGCAGCGCTGGTTGGCACTGGCTCCTCGGTGTTCCATCCAGAATCTTCGCGCGTGGCAAGAATGGCCTCCGGTGGACGCCATGGGCTTGCACAGTCACTGTTTCAGGTAGGCGGTAACTTTGGCAGTTCTCTTGGGCCGCTGCTGGCTGCATTGATTATCGCCCCTTATGGTCGCGGTAATGTCGCCTGGTTCTCGCTGGCCGCCCTGCTGGGGATTGTCGTACTGTTGCAGATTAGCCGCTGGTATCAGAACCAGAACCGCGTTGCCAAAAGTCAGACTGCCCCGGCAGTGAGCCTGCTGCCTCGTCGTCAGGTGGCCTTTGCCATCACGATTTTGCTGGTGCTGGTTTTCTCAAAATATTTCTATCTCACCAGCCTGAGCAGCTACTACACCTTCTATCTGATGCATAAATTCGGGCTTTCCGTGCAGAATGCCCAGCTACATCTGTTTATCTTCCTGTTTGCCGTCGCGGCGGGCACGGTCATTGGCGGCCCGATTGGCGATAAAATCGGTCGAAAAAGAGTGATTTGGGTGTCTATTCTTGGCGTTGCCCCCTTCACGTTGATGTTACCTTATGCCAACTTGTGGTGGACCGGTGCGCTGTCAGTCGTGATTGGCTTTGTACTGGCGTCGGCGTTTTACGCCATTATGGTCTACGCCCAGGAATTGATGCCGGGCCGTATCGGTATGGTTTCCGGGCTATTTTTCGGTTTTTCCTTTGGCATGGGTGGGCTGGGTGCCGCCGTATTGGGTGTGGTCGCCGATCATCAGGGCATTGAACTGGTCTATCAAATCTGCGCTTATCTGCCACTTCTTGGAATTCTGACGGCTTTCCTGCCTGATAACCGACATAAATAGTCCCATCCCGGTGCGAATCAATGCAATTGGCACCGGGTCACCGGCTTGTAACGTCTGACCTGCACACTGATAACTGTCTAAAATCGCACTCTGTGCGAACTTTCTCTCAATGATTCAGATTTTTTGCCGTTATAACCAATAATGACAAGCGTCATCCTGTAATATGCCATACACTGAAAACTTACAACTGGACACATTTACACTCTGGATAATTTAAGTTGCTGAAAAACGGCAAGCCTGCGGGTCTCCTGGAGCATAGTCAGTCCTGTGAGCCGGCACTGCCAACGTCGTTACAACTTGAAGTCTCTTGAGTATGCACACAAAAGGAGACAGGCATGCACCACACCACCCCGCTTATCACCACCATTGTAGGAGGCTTAGTTCTGGCCTTCCTCTTCGGTATGCTGGCTAATCGCCTGCGCATCTCTCCTCTTGTCGGTTATCTGTTAGCTGGCGTGCTCGCCGGGCCCTTTACCCCAGGTTTTGTTGCTGATACCAATCTGGCACCGGAACTGGCCGAACTGGGTGTGATCCTGCTGATGTTCGGTGTGGGTCTGCACTTCTCCCTGAAAGATCTGATGGCTGTAAAGTCCATCGCCATCCCGGGTGCCATTGCACAAATCGCCGCTGCCACACTGTTAGGCATGGGGCTGTCGTGGGCACTGGGGTGGCCAATGATGACGGGTCTGGTATTCGGACTCTGCCTTTCAACCGCCAGTACCGTGGTGCTGCTGCGTGCGTTGGAAGAGCGACAGTTAATTGACAGTCAGCGCGGGCAGATTGCTATCGGCTGGCTGATCGTGGAAGACCTAATGATGGTGCTGGCACTGGTGCTGCTGCCTGCGATTGCCGGGCTGTTTGAAGAAGGTAAAGCCAGCGTCACGATGGTGCTGTTCGACCTGCTGATTACCATCGGCAAGGTGGCGGCGTTTATGGTGCTGATGATGGTGGTGGGAAAACGCGTGGTGCCGTGGATCCTTGCGCGCAGTGCTGCGACCGGTTCACGCGAACTGTTCACTCTTTCCGTGCTGGCGCTGGCGCTGGGTATTGCCTTCGGTGCCGTCGAGTTCTTTGATGTCTCCTTTGCACTTGGGGCTTTCTTTGCCGGTATGGTGCTGAACGAATCGGAGCTGAGCCACCGGGCCGCGCACGATACGTTGCCGCTGCGTGATGCTTTCGCCGTGCTGTTCTTCGTGTCCGTTGGCATGTTGTTTGACCCAATGATCCTGATCCAGCAGCCACTGGCGGTGCTGGGTGCGCTGGCGATTATCGTCTTAGGCAAGTCATTAGTGGCGCTGTTCCTGGTGATGCTGTTCGGTCACTCCAAGCGCACCGCGCTGACCATCTCCGTCAGCCTGGCGCAGATCGGTGAATTCGCCTTTATTCTTGCCGGCCTGGGTATCTCCCTGAATCTGCTGCCGGACAGCGGGCGCAATCTGGTGCTGGCAGGGGCAATTCTGTCGATTATGCTGAATCCGATTCTGTTTGTGCTGCTGGAACGCTACCTGAAAAAGACTGAGACCATTGAAGAACAGACGATGGAAGAAGCCATCGAAGAAGAGAAGCAGATCCCGGTGGATTTGTGCAATCACGCGGTGATTGTCGGTTTTGGTCGCGTAGGCAGCCTGCTGGGCAGCCGCCTGATGGAAGCCGGTATTCCGATTGTGGTAGTGGAGAACAGCCGTCCACGCGTCGAGGCGTTGCGTGAGCAAGGGATCAAAGCGGTACTGGGCAATGCCGCGCGTGGCGATATTATGGAGCTGGCGCGTCTGGACTGTGCACGCTGGCTGTTGCTGACCATTCCTAACGGTTATGAAGCCGGAGAGATTGTCATTGCTGCTCGCGAAACGCGCCCGAATATTGAGATTATCGCCCGTGCGCATTATGACGACGAGGTGGATTATATTATGGAGCGTGGCGCAGACCGTGTGGTGATGGGCGAGCGGGAAATTGCCAACAGTATGCTGAATTTGCTGCTGTTGAGCCCGGTAGAAACCCCGGCGGAATGCCCTATTTAAATACTACGGGCCGATCGATGTAGAAGATCGGCCCCTACAGAGTATTGTCGGGTGCGACCCTTTTTTCCGGTCGCCCCCTGCCGATGATTGGCACCCGACGAAATGCGTTTTCAGCCGTTTGGTTTTTCCCTGCCCTATCGTTCCCAGTATGACTCTTCCAGACTGTCTTCCCGCTCCGGCAACCCACGGGTTAAGCGCGGTGCATGCTGGTTCAGCACCTGATAGCTTACCCGGTTAGCGTATTTACATACCTGTGCCAGCGAGGAGTAGGTGAGGTAACTCCGTCCATGCTTGCTGGAGTTCGGCACATTCGAACGGTGGAAGTTGTTGGCGGTAATATCGTGCAGCAGCGCCGCCAGTGCGCCATCCCCGGCACCATTGGTATTCATGATCTTTTCCGGCCCGCCCATATAAGGTGCGATATGGGAAAAAATACGCAGCGGCTGGGTGCAGTCCTGATGGCGCATGGCGCGGCTGAACTCATACTGGTTAAACTCCGGGATCGCCCCCGGCAACAGCGGATGCTGCGTGGTACGCTTACCAGATTCCTCAGTAAAGGCCGCCATATACAGGCCGTTTGGTCCGGCAGTACACAGCACCAGATCCACCCAGTCGAGGGCACTATTCGCCGCCTGCAACGGATCGCGTTCACCGGTCAGCTCGAAAGCTTCATCTTCATTCATGGCCACCACAGAGACATGATCACGCAGGAAATCACGCCAGAACTGCGGATTATCGGCAATCACATACTTGGTTCCCAACGTCAGCACCACCGGGACGTTATGTTTCTTTGCCCAGTGGATGGCCTGCATGGTCGCTTCCGGCATCGGCTCGCCAGGCTTGCAGCGCACCAGATAAGAGGTCAGCACCAGTGCAGATGCTCCGGCAATCACCTCTTCGGGAATGCTTTGTGGGCGCAACTGGTTCATCATCCCCGGGCTGATGGCGAAGGTACGCTCACCGTTATCGCCGATAAGCGTGAAACAACGGCCGATCGCCCCGTCCACACCCTGCAAATAGTTCAAATCGGTTCGGCTGGAGGTATTACACAGATAACGGTAAGCGTAACCGCCAATCTGCACGTTATTACACATCACGCCCAGAAGCACCGAGCGGTCATCCGCCAGTACCGAATAGTTGTGCAGCGTATTGCCAATTGTGCCACCGGCAAACTGATGGGTGATCAGGTTATTATCAACCAGCTCGGCATACAGCGCCTCGGCCACATCATCCTCAATCACCAGCGAATGCCCAAGGCTCAGGCCATAACGCGCCACAAAGCCATCATCCACTTTGGCTTCAATATCGACGAGAATCTGATCAATACCGACAATCCAGCTGTTGGCCGCATCGTTTTCCGGTTGAACCGGCTGTAGTAAGGGATCACGCGCACTGACGGGGAAATAATGTTTGGATTTACGTTTACCGGGTAATTTCATCATTGCAGGCTACAGAAGGGGCTCAGAGCGCAATCATAGCACAATTGCGCTCTGTGACGATCACAGAGGAGGACATGGCCTCCCCTGTTTTAGCGGTACTGGTTGACCAGCTCCAGCATCATGGTGATATGAGCTTCATCATCATTCAGCGCCGGAATGTATTCAAAACGCGTCCCCCCCGCATGGAGGAAGATCTCACGGTTCTCACCGTTAATCTCCTCCAGCGTCTCCAGGCAGTCAGATGAAAAGCCCGGGCTCATAATCTGCACATGCTTCACGCCTTTGGCGGGCAGGGATTTCATGGTTTCATCGGTATAAGGCATCAGCCACGGCTCACGTCCAAAACGTGACTGGAACGTCAGCATCGCTTCGCTGCTGCCCAGCCCCAGTGAGGCCGTAAGCGCGTTAAAGGTGTCATAGCAACGCTCGGGATAATCATCACCTTCATCGGCGAAGCGTTGCGGGATACCGTGGAACGAGGTGACCAGCAGGTCAGGCTTGCCGTGCTGGGCAAAAGAGCGTTCTACCGAGGCTTTCAAGGCAGCAATATAGGCCGGATGTTCCGCATAATCACGGATAAACTGCACGGTTGGCAGGCTGCGGTAACCGGCGAACACGTCGGTAATACCATCCCATACCGCCGCGACGGTCGAACAGGAGAACTGCGGATAGAGCGGAAGGACAATAAGGCGATTCACCCCTTGCTGCATCAGACTATCGATAGCACTTTTCAGGCTCGGATTGCCATAGCTCATCCCCAGCTCCACCGGCATATCCAACCGCGCGGCCAGCGCTGCTTTCTGACGCTGACTGTAAACCATCAGCGGAGAACCTTCGTCCATCCAGACGGAAGCATACAGTTTTGCTACTCGCGGAGAGCGCAGCGGCAGAATGCCAATATTCAGGATCGGCCACCACAACCAGCGCGGGGTATCGACCACTCGTCTATCGCTAAGGAACTGTTTAAGATAACGTTTTACGGCAGGTGTCGTTGGGGCATCAGGTGTGCCTAAGTTAACCAGTAATACGCCAAGCTTATCTTGCCTCATTGTTATTCCTTTTTACGGCATCGTCGGAGATGAAAACGAGACTTATTCTAGCGGAAAAAAGCGGGGGATAAACCAATTGCTGTCATTGAGCCAGGTTATCCCTGGCTCAAAAAGCACTAACCGAGGATTTTGGCCAGCTCTGCGCTAACTTCAGCCACTTTACGGGTGCCGTCGATCTTGTGGTAAGCCGTGTTACCTTCGGCCGCTTCTTTGCTGTAGTAAGCAATCAGCGGAGCCGTCATCTCATGGTATTCCACCAGACGTTTACGTACGGTCGCTTCCTGGTCATCTTTACGGATGGTCAGTTCTTCACCGGTCACATCGTCTTTACCTTCCACTTTTGGCGGATTGTAGGTGACGTGGTAGACACGACCAGACGGCGCATGGACACGGCGACCGACGATGCGATCAACGATCAGTTCGTCAGGGACGGCGAATTCCAGCACGTTGTCAACTTTAATGCCCGCTTCCTTCATGGCATCAGCCTGAGGAATGGTGCGCGGGAAGCCATCCAGCAGGAAACCATTACGGCAGTCTTCCTGAGCAATACGCTCTTTGACCAGCGCGATAACCAGTTCGTCAGTCACCAGTTTACCGTCGTCCATAATCTGTTTGGCTTTCTGACCCAACTCCGAGCCCGCTTTAACAGCGGCGCGTAGCATGTCACCCGTAGAGATCTGCGGAATACCGTATTTCTCCATAATGAACTGAGCCTGAGTCCCTTTACCTGCACCCGGAGCTCCGAGCAGAATAATACGCATTGCGTAAATCCCCTTGCGAATCGCTTAATTGATCACTTTATCTGAGGGCAAGAACATACCATTTTGGCCCGCTATCCACAAGGAAGGGCGCGGTTATCCTGCATCCGCGTAACGTTGTAGCGATACCTGTCGGCGGGCATACAGCGTTTGAGAAATCACCGCAACGATAATAATCGCACCACCAATAACTGCCTGAATTGTTGGGATTTCGTCCATAAATAGAAACATCCACAATGGCGCCAGCGCAGTTTCAAGCAGTAAAAACAGCCCGGCATTGGCCGGAGAGACAAAACGCGTGGATAACGTGATTAACCCCATCGCCAGCGGCATAATTAACGCCCCTTCCGCGATCACCCACCCATATTGCGCAGCCGACAACACTTTCAGACTATCGACCATGTTTGAGTCCGGCCACAGCACAATCAACACCGATGCCAGCACCGCCCCCAATGACGGTAAACCCGCCGAGCCACCACTAACGCGTGAGGTAAAGATAAACGCCAGTGCCATAGAGACTGCCGTGCCCAGCGCATAAACATTGGCGATGCCATTATGGCCCAGACCACGGCCTGACATCACAATCACCACGCCAACAATGCCCGCCAGTGATGCCAGCATCACGCTGCGATCGATAGCCACTTTGAAGAACAGCCGGGTAATCAGGGCCGAAATAAACGGCGTTGAAGAGATAATCACCAGTACCGTGGCCACATTGCCCCGGTTCAGTGCATTAACGAAGCAGGCGGAAGCGATGCAAAAAAACAGCGCCGACAGCACATTGTCTTTGGTCAGCCACGGCGTGCCAAGAGTGGAGCGGCTCTGGCGCCAAAAGGCCCACATCAGCAGGCAGACACCCCACATGCAAAGGCCGCGCAGGGCCACAATCAGCCAGGAATTTTCAATGCCCATCATGCGGATAAACACCGAATCCGTACTGAGAATCACACCGCCCATGATGCCAATCATATTGCCATTCACGGCAAAGGTACTTTTCATTTTGCCTCCCACAGGGTGCTCAGTTTGTTTTCTACCTGTTCCGTCATATCGACAGGCTCACTGCCGTCACCCCTTACCCAGCACGACAAACGCAGGGTTTTGGCATGAGGGAAATAGCTGGCCCCTGCTGCTTTCACCTGCTGTTGCAGACTCTCGCTGAGCGCAGGTACCGGGAAACAGCTAAAGGGCAAATCCGGTGCACTGATTGAGGTGAAATCCATACCTGCGACATCGTTCAGCTGCACAGGCCCAACCTGCGCCACGTTATACGGCTGCCATTGGGTGCTACGGATGTTTTGCAGTGCTTCTTCCAGTGGTTTTGCCGACGAGGTGGACTCTTCAAACAAACGCAACTCACTGCGCATCAGGGTACTAAAGTCCTCGGGACGCAGGGCAATAATCGCCAGACCGATGGTTAACGAGGCATGTTTATGGAGAGGGGCGACAAAAATGGAACTGTCCGCAATCAGCTCACCGTGGCGGTTGGTGGCAAAACTGTGCGAGGCATCCACTACGCCTTTACCTTTACTGTTTTTTAGACTGTTGAGTTCACCGGTATACGGATTGACGTGAGTAATGATACGCACGCTGCCAGGCTCGGTAAAATGTGAGGCCGGAGGGCTAAACAGCTCAGTGATGGGCTGATAGTGCGCATGTTTGGCCAGGCACAGCGTGGTTTCCTGCTTATGAAACAGATGCGATAAGATCACCAGTCCAACGCGAACCGACTGAACAAAAAACAGATCGTACTCTTGCAGCTGATATATGCGGGTTAACTCTTCCCGGAGTTCATCTTTCAGCATAGAAACTCGCTTATAAAACCGATCGCCATGGATCTGCTGTAACTGAGGGGAAAGTGAGGATGCGTCCATTAATTTATCAACTCTTGCTGGAAAAGCAGTGGCATAACGTTGTCACGGAAGATCGATCCAACCGCGATTTCACAGGGGGGCCTGCGATAATTCACCCAGGCAATCTCTTCGATTTCGTTGCCTGCGCGCGGCTGCCCGTCGATTTCAACGTGGTAGACATGGTTCTCTATCGCCATGGCTTCAAATTCGGCCTGACCATGAAACAGGCCAAAAGGCCGGAAGCCTTTAATCTGCACACCCAGCTCTTCCTGAAGCTCACGCTTCAGGCAACTCAGATGGTCTTCTCCCGCATGTGGCTTACCGCCGGGGGAGATAAAAATCTCGGTGCCGCGTTTACGGGTCAATAACAGCGAACGCTGATAAATAATAATGGCCGCGCATTTAACGATTATTTTCATCTCAGACTCCGGGTGACGTAACCCGCAGGCTACGCCACCTCTGACGTTCAGATTCAGGCAGCAGCGCTGGTTTTCAGCACAGGCGTCATCAGGGTTTCACCTGACAGGAAACGAACGATGTTGTGTGCCAGTGGCGCTTTGTCATGCAGATAAGCGAGGATCACATCATCATTCGGCGTCGAGAAGCTGTCGGCGAAAATGCTGATCCCTTCCAGCGATTTGGTCGAAATACCCAGCTGCAGCAGGCGGTATTTCACGTCATCCGCTGACTGAGCAAACTCATAAATCGGCGACTGGTAGTTGATGTCGTACTGCGCCATCATCTCCATCAGGAAGGTTTTCGCGACCTGACGCTGCTCCGGGAATTCCATCTGATAATGGGTGATGCCATCATTAATGGTGTTAATGTCGTTGCGGTGGCAGAAATCGACCAGATGGGCATGGATTGCCAGTTTCTCTCCCAGCAGCACCAGGTTTTTACGATATTTCAGAATGTCACTTTCCAGGTGTTCAATCGCAATTGAACGGAAAGCACCGCTGATATCGGCAATGGTATGGGCGACGACTAAGTCGCCAAACCGGCTTTTCAATTCATCAACACGGTGCGACAAAATGCCACGATGCAGTGAACATCCGCTGTTTCCTGACCAGAGGTGTACAGGGATACCCTGTAACATCAGATAACACGCTGCCAGGGTGCTATCACGACCGCCGGTAAACATGACGAGCTGTGTTTTTACAGAATGCTGATTTGTCATTTTCCTTTCCTTCGCATTGATGATGAATGTAATCGTGGGCTGACAAGGGGAAAATACGGCTGTGTAACGAGAGAAACCAGAAGGGGGCGTTTGCTGGTGGCTGACAGGACAGCACCCCGACCTGGAAGCCAGAGTAGGGAAATTATGCTGGACTTGAAAATGATATAAACAGACACTCCTTGTTATTTTTTCTAACAAGGTATGATTATGTCTGGCCTTCCTTCACTGCGTGCCCTGCGCTACTTTCATCAGGCAGCACAGCATCAAAGCTTCAGCCTGGCGGCGCAATCGCTAAACGTGACGCACAGCGCTGTTAGCCACCAAATCAAACAGTTAGAAGAGTGGCTAGGCAAACCGTTATTTTTACGGGTGAACGGACGGGTGCAGTTGACCCCGGATGGCGAACGGCTAAAAGTGTGTTGCATACAGACCTTTCGCGAGATCGAATTGACCTGTGAGAAAATTCGCGCACGCAATTTGCACAGCCTGACCATCTCCTGTGCCCCCAGCTTTCTGGCACAGTGGCTGATCCCGCGTATCAGTCGTTTCTCAGAACGGCACAGCGATATTGCCCTCACCTTTCAGACCCATGTTGATATTGAGCGGGTGCGCAGCGAGCATACCGATGTGCTGATTGTCAGCCACGAGCAGCCGTTGCAGGAGGATATTACCGCCACGCTGATTACCGTCGACTATATTGGTCCGGTATGCGCCCCGAAGTTCAGTCATCGCTTTACCTACGAGACAGATTTTTCCACTCTGCCACTGCTACATGCCGATACCAAACTGCATGCCTGGGCGGAGTGGGCAAAGAAAACCGGGGCAAGAGGCGATTTTTGGGCGGGACGTCATTTCGATAATCTGACGCTGGCGATTCAGGCGGCACGTAACGGAATGGGAATTATTATGACCCCGCAGATTCTGGTCAAAAAAGAGATACGTGACGGGTCTTTGATTGCTCCGCTGGGGTTTGCAGAGGTGGATCGCGCGACATGGATGATGGTCAAAACCGCCCGTAAAGAAGAAGCTGAGATTGAGTTGTTTCGGCGGTGGTTGTTAGAAGAGGCGTCGATCGCGGGATAAAACGGGTCAGGCATGCCTGACCCCTACAAAAATCATCAACAACATCCGGCCGGGGGGGGGGGGGCCGACCCCTACAGATTATTGCGGCTTAACGCACGCCTCGCCCGAGACAACATCGCAGCATAGCGTAGGGGTGAGGCACGCCTCGCCCGATACAGCATCGCGGTATATCGTAGGGGTGAGGCATGCCTCGCCCGATACAGCATCGCGGTATATCGTAGGGGTGAGGCATGCCTCGCCCGATACAGCATCGCGGTATATCGTAGGGGTGAGGCATGCCTCGCCCGTTTTTTTGCGAGCCGTAATGACAATATTTACTCCGAAA